>NZ_PZJX01000025.1 GCF_003034915.1 Mesorhizobium helmanticense
TCGGCCGGCGCGATATCCTCGCGCACCTCCGGCACTGCCACCTTGGCGCCCTGCACGACGATCTCCCTGGATCCTTTCGCCAGCCCGCCGCCGAAGCCCAGGAAATTCATCGGTGGCGAACCGATGAAGTCCGCGACGAACATGGTCGCCGGCCGGTCGTAGATCTCGCGCGGCGTGCCGAACTGTTCGATGACGCCGTGGTTCATCACCGCGATCTTGTCGGCCATCGACATCGCTTCCATCTGGTCGTGGGTGACGTAGACGGTTGTGGCGTGGATGCGGTTGTGCAATTCGCGCAATTCGTGGACCATGAGATCGCGGAATTCGGTGTCGAGCGTGCCAAGTGGCTCGTCCATCAGGAAGCATTTCGGCCGCCGCACGATGGCGCGGCCGAGCGCCACGCGCTGGCGGTCGCCGCCGGCAAGGCCGGAGACGGATTTGTTGAGCAGATGATCGATGCGCAACAGCTTGGCCGTCTCTTCCACGCGCTGGCGGATTTCGGCCGACGGCATGCCCTGCGCCAGCAGTGGGAAGCCGATGTTCTTCCTTACATTCATGTGCGGATAGAGCGCGAAGAGTTGGAAGACGAAGGCGATGTCGCGCTCGCGCGCGCGCCGCATGGTGACATCCTCGCCGCCGAGCAGGATCTTGCCGCCGGTTGGCAGTTCGAGCCCGGCGATCATCCTCAGCGTTGTCGTCTTGCCGCAGCCCGATGGCCCCAGCATGACGAAGAACTCACCGTCCTCGACGACGAAGTTGGAATCCTGCACGGCGACGAAATCGCCGAACGCTTTCCTCAGATGCTCAACGCGGATTTCAGCCATCGTCTACTCCGGAAACTTCGAGACGATGATGAACATCACCGTGCCGGCCAGCATGGTGACGAAGGAATAGGTGTAGAGCGACAGCGCGAAAGGCTGGAACAGCATCAGGAAGCCGATGGCGATGATCGCCGTGGCGATGTTTTCCATCAGCCCGCGCCTTGCCCACACCGGCCAGCGCGATTTGCGTTTTGCGGGTTGGGACAGGCTCATTTGCGCACCGCGCCGAAGGTGATGCCGCGCAGCAATTGCTTGCGCAGCAGGATGGTGAAAACCAGGATCGGCACCAGGAAGATCGTCGTGCCGGCGGCCACCGCTGGCCAGTCCTGCCCGCCTTCACCGATGATGGTCGGGATGAAGGGGGGCGCGGTCTGCGCCGTGCCCGACGTCAGGAGCGCGGCGAAGGCATATTCGTTCCAGGCGAAGATCAGGCAGAAGATTGCGGTCGCGGCAATGCCGGTGGTCGCCTGCGGCAAAACCGTGCGCCAGAAGGCCTGCAGCCGCGTGTAGCCGTCGATCATCGCCGCTTCCTCATATTCGCGCGGGATCTCGTCAATGAAGCCTTTCAAGAGCCAGACGGCGAGCGACACGTTGACCGCCGTGTAGAGCAGGATCATGCCGAGCGCGGTATCGGAGAGGCCAAGCTCGCGATACATCAGGTAGATCGGAATCGCGACCGCGATCGGCGGCATCATGCGCGTCGACAGGATGAAGAACAAAAGATCGTCGGCCAGCGGCACCTTGAAGCGCGAGAAGCCATAGGCCGACAGCGTGCCGAGGAACACCGCGCAGAAGGTCGAGCCGAAGGCGATGATCAGCGAATTGACGAAGCGCGGCATGAAGTTGGACGGTCCGGCGATCACCATGTTGCGCTTGCGCACGGTCTCGTCGCAGAAGCCGGTCGCCGGCCCGAGCGAGTTGATGTATTCCGGCGTCTGCCGCGTGCGCGTCGTGAACAAATTGCAATAGCCCTCGATGCTCGGCTGGAAGACGATCTTCGGCGGATAGGCGATCGAGTCCGGTGGCGTCTTGAAGCTGGTGGCGAAGATCCACAGCAGCGGCACGATCGAGATCAGCGCATAGGCAACGATGATCGTGCCGGCGATAAGCTTCGCATTTGCCGAAGGTGCAACGACCGAATGGGCTGTGGTCAGGCTCATCTCTGCTTCACCTTGTTCAGCGCCTTGACGTAGATGTTGGCCAGCCCGAACACGGCGACGAACAGGATGATGGCGAAGGCCGAGGAATAGCCGGTGCGCCAGCTTTCGAAAGCCTGCCGCTTCAGCGTGATCGAGGCGACTTCCGTCGTCGAGCCCGGCCCGCCGCCGGTCAACAGAGTGACCATGTCGAACATCTTGAAGTTCTCGATGCCGCGAAACAGCACCGCCAGCATGATGAAGGGCAGCGCCATCGGCAGCGTGATCGACCAGAACTGCCGCCAGTTGGAGGCGCGGTCGACCTCGGCCGCCTCATAGATGTATTCGGGGATGGAGCGTAAGCCCGCGAGGCAGATCAACATCACGTAGGGCGTCCACATCCAGGTGTCGACGATGATGATCGACCACGGCGCCAGCGAGACATTGGACAGCATCTGGATATCGGTCGGCGGAATGCCCGACACGAAGGAGATGGCGTAGGCGAACAGCCCGATCTGCGGCTCGTAGAGGAAGCGCCAGAAATTGCCGACCACGGCCGGCGACAGCATCATCGGCACCAGGATGATGGTCGTCCAGAAGGCGTGGCCGCGAAACTTGCGATCGATCAGCCAGGCGAGGGTAAAACCGATCAGCGTCTGCAGAAGAATGGTCCAGAACACGAAATGCGCCGTCGTCTGCATGGCGATCCAGATGTCCTGGTCTCCGAGGATGCGCTTGTAATTGGCAAGGCCGACATTCTTCACCACCTCGTTGGGGCGGTTGGCGCGGTAGTTGGTGAAGGAAAGATAGATCGCCCAGAACAGCGGGAAGATATTGATGGCGAGCAGCAACAGGATCGTCGGCGATATGAACAGCCAGGCGAGGCCCTTGTCGCTGATGCCCCGTACCTTGCGGGCCAACGGCTCAGGCGTGGCCCGGGCAACGCTGTCCGCCGTCCGATTGAGCATGGTCAGTCCCGCTTCGGTCACTTCAAGTCGTCTCGACATTGGAATTTATCTGAACTGCGTCCCGTGCCAAGGGCGGCACGGGACGCGCGGGTCTAGGCTCGGGAGGAGCCTTACATCTTGCCATCGTCCTGGAAGACCTCGGTCCAGTCCTTGACCAGGCCGTCAAGCGCATCCTTGGCCGATCCCTGGCCGGCGACGACATAGTCGTGGAAGCGCTTTTGCGACGCCTGCAGCAGCGGCGCGTAGCTGGGCTCGGCCCAGAAGTCCTTCACGATGGCCATCGAGTCGAGGAAGGTCTGCGCATAGGGCTGGCTCGCCGGGAAGCTCGGGTCTTTCACCACGGCGTTGAGGCATGAATAGCCGCCGAGCGACCACCATTTGGCCTGCACGTCCTTGTTGGCGAACCATTTGATATATTTGAGCGCCGCCTCCTGCTTGTCGGAATAGGACACCACCGAGATGCCCTGGCCGCCGAGCTGGGCGAACTGGTCGCCGTCTGGGCCCTTGGGATTGACGAAATAGCCGATCTTGTCGCCGCCGACATTCTCGTCCTTCTGCAGGCCTGGCCAGGTGAAGGCGAAGTTCATGTGCATCGCGACCTGGCCGGATTTGAAGGCATCGACGCCTTCGCCCATATAGCTGTTCGAGGCGCCGGGCGGGGTGCAGCAGTCATAGAGCGCCTTGTAGAATTCCAGCCCCTTCACCGATTTCTCGGAATTGACGAAGCCTTCCATCTCGTAGGGCTTCTTGGGGTTCTCGTACTGGAAGCCGAAGCTGTAGAGCACGTCCATGGCGCCCATGGTGATGCCTTCGGAGCCGCGCTCGGTATAGATCGAGGCGCCATAGACGGTCTTGCCGTCGATCTCGCGTTTCTGGAAGAACTCGGCGATCTGCTTGAGTTGGTCGAAGGTCGTCGGCGCGGCGAGATCCCAGCCATACTTCTCCTTGAATTCCTTCTGCAGTTCCGGCTTGGAGAACCAGTCCTTGCGATAGGTCCAGCCGACGACGTCGCCCATCGCCGGCAGCGCCCAGTAGTTCGGCGTGTTCTTCGGCCATTCCGAATAGCCGACGACGGTTGCGGGCACGAAGTCGTCCATGCTGATCTTCTCCTTGTCGAAGAAGTCGTTCAGCTTGACGTAGTGGCCGTTCTCGGCCGCGCCGCCGATCCACTGGCTGTCGCCAATGATCAGGTCGCACAGCTTGCCCTTGGAATTCAGCTCGTTGAGAAAACGGTCGGCATAGTTGGTCCACGGCACGAACTCGAACTTCATGCCGATGCCGGATTCCTTGGTGAAGTCCTTGGACAATTCCACAAGCGCGTTGGCCGGGTCCCAAGCTGCCCAGCAAAGCGTCAGGTCTTCCGCATGCGCGACGTTCGAGACGGCTGTCGACGCCAACATCGCCGAGGCCAGACCCAACGTCAGTTTCAAGGTCGATTTCATGCCTTCCTCCCATTTGCGAAACGCGTCCGGATGACGGTTTCAAGAAACCTTGACCCCCCTCCTCAGGGGCCCAAACACGGCGGCGCGATCGCGCCGCCAATGTTTAGTAATTTGTTTAGTGATGCAATTTTTACTAAACAAGGCAAGCGAATTCGTTGCTGCGCCGCAGCAAACTCGCGGAACCTTGGTGCCGGCTAAGGAGAGTTGGCTGTCAGCGCGTTCGGCCGGCTCAGGTCACCGTCCTGGTGCTCACGGTTACAGGCCGGATCGCAGGCGCCGGCGGCAGCAGGGCGCCATGATAGTCGTTCGGCGCATGGGTGATCGCCAGATCCGGCTGCAAATCGCCGATCAGCGCCTTGAGGGCCGCGATCAGGGCGGCATCGGCAATCAGCGCACCATCCGGGAAATCGAGAAAGTGCGGCGTGGCGCCAAGCAGGCCCGCCGCGGCAGCCGCTTCCTCGCGGCGGACGCGGGCGAGCGCTGCCGGATCGCTCTTGCCACCCTTGGCCCCATCCGTGGCTATCGCAAAAATCAATTCCGCGCCTTGCGTGGCATAGGCGGCCATCGTACCGAACATGAAGATCTCGATGTCGTCGGGATGCGCACCCAGCGCCAATATTTTCACTGCTCTCTCCCCGGAAATGGAAGAACGTGACGAACGGAATCCTGCTCGCCCTGATCGCCTATGCAAGCTATTCGTGCAACGACGCCGTTGTCAAAAGCCTCGGCGGGCAGTTCACCGTGTTCGAGATCGGCTTCTTCTCGACGCTGTTTGCCGGCTTTTTCATGCTCTTCACCAGGCCGAATGGCGAGCGCTGGCGCGATTTCTGGCGCACGAAGCGGCCCTGGGCGGTGCAGGCCCGCGCCTGGGCGGGCATATTCTCCGGCGTGCTCAGCGTCTATGCCTTCACCACCATCCCGCTGACTGACGCCTATGCGCTGATCTTCCTGGCGCCGCTCTGCGTCACCATCCTCTCCACCGTCATTCTCAAGGAGAAGGTTGGCCCCTGGCGCTGGCTGGCGGTGGTCGCCGGCTTTGTCGGCGTCATGCTGGTGGTCAGGCCTGGCTTTCGCGAACTGCATCTCGGCCACCTTGCCGCCTTCTGCGTCGCTTTCCTTGCCGCCGCCAGCATCATCCTGATGCGCTCGCTTGCCCAGCAGGAGAAGCGCACGACCATACTCGGCGTGCTGATCGGCTATGGCCTGATCTTCAATGGCGTCGGCGCCGCGGCCACCTCGTTCACGCTGCCGGACGCTAGGCAATTGGTATGGTTCGTCATATCGGGCGCCTTCACCTCCTGCGGGCAATTGCTGCAGCTGCTCGCGGTCAAATATGCGCCCGCCAACCGCATCGCGCCGACGCATTATTCGCAGATCGTCTGGGCGGTGATCCTCGGCGCGCTGTTCTTCCAGGAGTATCCGGACGCGCTGTCGCTGGTCGGCCTGGCGATCGTCGGCGCTTCCGGGCTGCTGACCATGGTGCGCGAGGAGGTGCGGCTGGGTACGGTGCGCTGGAATCCGTTCACGCGCACGAGGCTGTAAGTTACCCCGCCGGTTGCGCGCCGGCCATGGCCGCTGATATGCGGGCGCGATGAAGATGAGAGCCTTGCCGGACCTTCCGGTGTCCGCCGTGCTGCCGGCCCTGAGCGAAGCGCTCGGCAGCGGCAACGCCGCCGTGCTGGTGGCGCCGCCCGGCGCCGGCAAGACGACGTTGGTGCCGCTGGCGCTGCTCGACGCGCCATGGCTTGGCACCGGCAAGATCGTCCTGCTCGAGCCGCGCCGGCTCGCCGCCCGCGCCGCCGCCCGCCGCATGGCCGAGCTTATCGGCGAGGAGCCTGGCGAAACCGTCGGCTATGCCATGCGCATGGAAAACCGCATTTCGGCGCGGACAAAAATCCTCGTCGTCACCGAAGGCGTCTTGTCGCGCATGATCCTCGACGATCCGGAGCTACCCGGCGTCTCGGCGGTGATCTTCGACGAATTCCACGAGCGTTCGCTCGACGGCGATTTCGGTCTGGCGCTGGCGCTCGACGTGCAGGGCGCGCTCAGGCCCGATCTGCGCCTGCTGGTGATGTCGGCGACGCTCGACGGCGCGCGCGTCGCCAGGCTGCTGTCCGCAGCGCCGGTGATCGAGAGCGAGGGCCGCGCCTTCCCGGTCGATGTCCGCTACGACGAGCGACCGGCCGGCATCGCTATTGAGGACGCCATGGCCAAGGCGATCCGTTCGGCACTTGCCGAGGAAAGCGGCAGCGTGCTCGCCTTTCTGCCCGGCCAGCGCGAGATCGAGCGCACCGCCGAGCGGCTGGCGGGCAGGGTCGGCGCCGACACCGATATCGTGCCGCTCTATGGCCAGCTCGACGGCAAGGCGCAGGATGCGGCGATCAGGCCGGCACCGCCGGGCCGCCGCAAGGTGGTGCTGGCAACCTCGATCGCCGAGACCTCGATCACCATCGACGGCGTGCGCGTCGTTATCGATTCCGGCCTGTCGCGTCTGCCGCGCTACGAGCCGGCCAGCGGCCTGACGCGGCTGGAGACGGTGCGTGTTTCGCGTGCATCGGCCGATCAGCGCGCCGGCCGCGCCGGCCGCACGCAAGCTGGCATCGCCATCCGGCTGTGGCGGGCCGAGCAGACGTCGGCACTGCCCGCCTTCACCCCGCCGGAGATCCTCGAGGCCGATCTTTCCGGCCTGCTGCTCGATTGCGCCGCCTTCGGCGTTGCCGATCCGGTAAGCCTCGCCTTCCTCGATCCGCCGCCGGCCCCGGCGCTCAACGAGGCAAGGGCACTGCTGCGCGCGCTCGACGCCATCGACGAAGCAGGGCGCCTGACGGACGCGGGTGCCGCGATGCGCAAGCTGGCGCTGCCGGTGCGGCTGGCGCATATGGTTGCCGAGGCCGCCAGGACCGGGCAGGCCTATGAGGCGGCCATGCTGGCCGTGCTGCTCACCGAGCGCGGTCTCGGCGGTGATGGCGCCGACCTCGAACGGCGGCTGATGCGGTTTCGCACCGAAAGATCGCCGCGCGCTACAGCGGCGCGGCAGCTTGCAGAGCGGCTGGCGAAACAGGCCGGTGGCGGGAGAAACAATGAGCAGGCCTTCGCCGGCGCCCTCCTCATCCATGCCTGGCCGGACCGCGTGGCGAGGGCGCGTGGCGAGCGTGGCCGGTTCGTGCTGGCCAACGGCTCCGGCGCCATGCTGGACGCCGCCGATCCGCTGGCCGGCGAGGCCTGGCTGGTCGTCGCCGACCTGCAGGGCAAGGCGCAGAACGCCCGCATCACCGCGGCAGCCGCGGTCGATGAGGCCGATATTCGTGCGGCACTCGCGGAGAAAATCGAGACCCGCCGGGAAACCGGCTTCGACCGCGACAGGCGTGCAGTGCGCATGCGCGAGATCGTCCGCCTCGGCGCCATCACGCTCTCCGAGCGCATGCTGCCGGCGCCATCGGGCGCAGATGCGGATCGCGCCATCCTGGACGCCTTGCGCGAACATGGCCTCTCGCTTTTGCCGTGGAGCAAGGAGGCGCAAACGCTGCGCCAGCGGCTTGGCTGGCTGCATCGCGGCCTTGGCGCGCCCTGGCCCGACATGTCCGATGCCGCACTTCTCGAACGCCTCGACGACTGGTTGCTGCCGTTTCTTGCCGGCGCTGCATCCTTCGCCGCGATCGATCAGGGCGTGCTTTCGGCCGGCCTCATGACCCTGGTGCCGCACGACCTCCAGCGCAAGGTCGAGGCGCTGGCGCCGACCCATTTCGACGCGCCGTCAGGCAGCCATGTACCGATCCGCTATGACGGGGAATGGCCGGTGCTGGCGGTCCGTGTGCAGGAGCTTTTCGGTCTCGATCGGCATCCGGCGATCGCCAATGGCACGGTGCCGCTGACGCTCGAACTCTTGTCGCCGGCGCACCGGCCGATCCAGACGACGCGCGACCTGCCCGGCTTCTGGCGCGGTTCCTGGGCCGATGTTCGCACCGACATGCGCGGCCGCTACCCCCGCCATGTCTGGCCGGAGAACCCGCTTCTCGCCACCGCCACCAGCCGCGCCAAGCCGCGCGGGACGTGATGTCCCAAACAGGAGATCGAAGCATCATGGACCATCGCACCATTCACTTTCCCGGCTATAATCCCTGGCCATGATCAACCTCCTGCGCGCGCCCGACTTCCAGCAAAGCCAGCGGCTGCGCCTCAACACGCTGATCAGGCTGCGCTGGCTGGCCATCGTCGGCCAGAGTCTGACGGTGCTCGTCGTTGCCTATGGGCTGAAGTTCCCGCTGCCGGTCAGCCTGTGCTTCGCGCTGATCGCCTGTTCGGCCTGGATGAACCTGCTGCTGACCTTCCGCTATCCGGCGGCGCATCGCCTGACCCCGCTTTCGGCCTTTGCCATCCTGACCTTCGACAGCCTGCAGCTCGCCGGCCTGCTCTACATGACCGGCGGCCTCACCAATCCCTTTTCCGTGCTGGTGACCGTGCCCGTGGTCATTTCGGCGGCGTCGCTGCCGCTGCGGCTGACCGCCGTCCTCGGCGCGCTGGTGATGGTGGCGGTGAGCCTTTTGGTCTTCTTCCATTTGCCGCTGCCCTGGCACGAGGGCGCGCCGCTGGAGATGCCGTTCATCTATGTCGCCGGCATGTGGATGGCGGTGTTTTCCTCGATCGCCTTCACCGCGATCTATGCCTTCCGGGTGGCCGAGGAAGCGCGCCTGCTCGCCAACGCGCTTGCCGCAACCGAACTGGTGCTGCAGCGCGAGCAGCATCTGTCGGCGCTCGACGGTCTTGCGGCCGCCGCCGCGCATGAGCTTGGCACGCCGCTCGCCACCATCGCACTGGTCTCCAAGGAGATGGAGAAGGCGCTCGGTAAAGACCCGAAATATGGCGAGGACGTCACGCTGCTGCGTTCGCAGAGCGAGCGCTGCCGCGAAATCCTGAAACGCCTCACCAGCCTGTCCTCCGAGGGCGAGGCGCATCTCTCCCGCCTGCCGCTGACCTCGCTGGTCGAGGAAGTGACGGCTCCGCACCGCGACTTCGGCATTTCAATCAAGCTTCGGCCCGGGGAGCGCATCGGCCCCGAGCCGGTCGGGCGGCGCAATCCCGGCGTCATCTACGGCCTTGGCAATCTGGTCGAGAACGCTGTCGACTTCGCTCGCAAGACCGTCACCATAAGCTGGAGCTGGGACGAGGCCGCGGTCACCTTCTCGATCATCGACGACGGGCCCGGTTTCCCGCCTGAAATCATCGACCGCATCGGCGAGCCCTATATGTCGACACGCCAGGGCACCGAAGCCGGCGGCGGCCTGGGTCTCGGCCTGTTCATCGCCAAGACCTTGCTGGAGCGCTCGGGCGCCACGCTCGATTTCCGCAATTCGAGCGGGCTGGGCGAGGGCGCCATCGTGCAGATAGCCTGGCCGCGCAGCGTCTTCCTCAATCCCGAGCAGGCTCCGGCCACCATGTTCGACACGGCCTGACAAGTGCTAAGAATTGGACATTGGCGCTTCAAAACTATATCTGCGTAAAATTCAGGCAGCAGGAATTCCAGAGACGATGAGTGGCGACGAAACGATTGGCGCAATGGTTGAAGGCGAGGACACCTCGCTGTTGATCGTCGATGACGACAAGCCGTTCCTGACGCGCCTTGCCCGCGCCATGGAAACCAGGGGTTTCCTGGTCGAAACGGCAGAGAGCGTCGAGGAGGCGGTGGCCAAGGCGCGCGCCAATCCGCCCGCCTATGCGGTGGTCGACATGCGGCTTGCCGACGGCAACGGCCTCGATGTCGTCGCCGCCATCCGCGAGAAGCGCGACGACGCCCGCACCATCATCCTGACCGGCTACGGCAACATCGCCACGGCGGTGACGGCGGTGAAGCTCGGCGCCGTCGATTATCTGTCGAAACCGGCCGATGCCGACGATGTTTTTGCCGCACTCACCCGCACGGCGGGCGAACGCGCAGCACCGCCGGAAAATCCGATGTCGGCCGACCGCGTGCGCTGGGAACACATCCAGCGCGTCTACGAAATGTGCGACCGCAACGTCTCCGAGACCGCGCGCCGGCTCAACATGCACCGCCGCACGCTGCAGCGGATACTGGCCAAGCGCGCCCCGCGCTGAACCCGGCTTCGTCATCCTTGGGCGTAGCGACGCGAAGCGGAGCGAAGACCCGAGGATCCATGCCGTGATGTCAGGCGCGGAACGCAACGGAGCAGAATTCTGTACCGTAGCAGCGCTCTGAAGGCCCGGCATGGATCCTATGGTCTGCGCTGCGTCGCTTCGCTCCTTGCTCCGCCATAGGATGACGAACTGATGGGCGTTTCGGCCAATCTCCGAGGCGCGATCTGCCAAGGTGAAGAGGCGACCTTGCGTCGTCTGCTACGCTTGCGCATCATCCCGCGAAGTGATTCCGTCCGACCGGGAACATGAGAGGCGACATGCAGGACGACAAACCGCGGCCGGTCTCCATTTTCCGCGAATTCCTCGACAGCGAGGCGGCCGGCGGCATCGTCCTGATGGCGGCCGCCGCCCTTGCCCTGATCGTCGCCAATTCGCCGCTGGCCGAGACCTATTTCTCCGCCCTTCACGCCTATCTCGGGCCGCTCAGCGTCTCGCACTGGATCAATGACGGCCTGATGGCGGTGTTCTTCCTGCTGGTCGGCCTGGAGATCAAGCGCGAGATGCTGGACGGCCAGCTTTCGACTTGGCCCAGGCGCGTCCTGCCCGGCGTCGCCGCCGCCGGCGGCATGCTGGTTCCCGCACTGGTCTATGTCGCCATCAACAGCGGCAATCCAGCCGCTCTGTCCGGCTGGGCGATCCCGACCGCCACCGACATCGCCTTTGCGCTTGGCGTGCTGTCTCTGCTCGGCAGCCGCGTGCCGGCCTCGCTGAAGATATTCCTCACCGCGCTCGCCATCATCGACGATCTCGGCGCGGTCATCATCATTGCGATCTTCTACACCAGCGGCCTGTCGCTCGCCTATCTGGGTGCGGCCTTCGCCGTCATCGCCGTGCTCATCGTGCTCAACCGCATGCGGGTGATGCATCTGCTGCCCTATCTCGTGCTTGGCGTCATCCTGTGGGTGCTGGTGCTGAAATCGGGCGTACACGCCACGCTGGCCGGCGTCGCGCTGGCGCTGACCATCCCGCTCGAGCGCTCGCCCGGCATCGGTCATGATCTCGACCATTCGCCGCTGCACCGGCTCGAACACGGCCTGCACGGCATAGTGCCGTTCGTCGTCATCCCGATCTTCGGCTTCGCCAATGCCGGCGTCTCGCTCGCCGGCCTCAGCCCCGCCGCCTTGGTCGAGCCGCTGACGCTGGGGGTGGCCGCCGGCCTCGTCGCCGGCAAGCTGGTCGGCGTGTTCGGCTCCTCCGCGCTTGCCATTCGCTTCGGCCTTGCCGATCTGCCGGTCAATGCCACCTGGCTGCACATGGTCGGCATTTCGCTGCTCTGCGGCATCGGCTTCACCATGAGCCTGTTCATCGGCCTGCTAGCCTTCGCCAACGACGTGGCGCTGCAGGACGCGGTCAAGGTCGGCATCCTCGCCGGCTCCTTCATCGCCGCCATCCTCGGCGCGGCGGTCTTGCTGATGGCGCCGGCGGTGGCGGACGAGGAGTAGAGCCGGTCGCAGCTCTTGGGTTCCTCGCCCCCGCCAAGCGGGGGAGAGGTGGCCCGGCGAAGCCGGGACGGAGAGGGGGGACGACGCTCGCGACATCAGAACCGATGACGGATAGAGCGCCTGACTGGCCGCGATACGAAGCCTGTCATCAACTCTTAAGGCGATGAAACTTCCGGTCGCCGCGAAGACCCCTCTCCGTCCCGGCTTCGCCGGGCCACCCCACTTCGTACCCACTTCGTGGGGCGAGGAATTCGAGTGCTGCCAACTACTCGCTCTCCCCGTCCAGCGCCGGCACCGACACGCCTGCCAGTTCCGCCGCCAGGAGCCGCGAAGCACCCGCCCGCGCGATCCGCAGCATCAGCGCCTTGCGCGTTGCCGCCGCCATGCGGTGCTCCGGCGCATCGCGCAGGATTTCCGCGCCATAGCCGTCGGAGAGGATGAAGCCGCACTCCTGGGGAAAGATCTCCGAGGGCACGCCGGGATGGGTGGCGAAGAAAAAGCGGTCGGAATGCAGCCGGTAGTCAGGCCATTTGCGGTCGACCCTGAAATCCTCGATCGAGGATTTGATCTCGATGATCCAGATGTCGCCCTGGCGGGTCAGCGCAACGAGGTCGGCGCGGCGACCGGTGGCCAGAGAGATTTCGGGCAGCACATGCGCACCCATTTCCCTGAGCAGCCCCTGCACGCCGCGCCGCACCAGCATGGCGCGTTCCGACTGGCGGCCGTCGATCAGGGGATTGAGGGGAATCGGGGAAATGATTGGCATAGCGAAACCATGCCAGATTTTGTTCACGGTTTGAACTCTTTTATCCAGGGCGATTATGTACTTTACAAACACGGCGAACGCTGATACCTTGATTTCACAGTAGGAATCCGGTTTATGAGCGTCCTTTCCGAGCCACATTTCCACAACGAAGAAGCTGCTTTCGAGCGGCTGGAAGCGATTGTGTGGCCGGAAGGTCCGGTTTGCCCGAAGTGCGGGAACTGCGAACAGAACCGCATTACCCGCGTCACCGGGACGACCGCTCGCACCGGCCTTCGCCGCTGCCTGGAATGCAAGAAACAGTTCACCGTGAAG
Organism: Mesorhizobium helmanticense; assembly: GCF_003034915.1. Classification (GTDB taxonomy): domain Bacteria; phylum Pseudomonadota; class Alphaproteobacteria; order Rhizobiales; family Rhizobiaceae; genus Mesorhizobium; species Mesorhizobium helmanticense. The sequence continues at coordinate 13,038 of NZ_PZJX01000025.1, forward strand.
GTTGGAACGGTGTTCGAAAGCAGCCATGTGCCGCTGCATAAATGGTGGCAGGCGGCGCATCTTCTGGCGTCCAGCAAGAAGGGTATTAGCGCTCATCAGCTGCACCGGACTTTGCAGGTCCAGTACAAGACAGCTTGGTTCATGTTTCATCGCTTGCGCGAGGCTATGCGCGATGGCGTCCTTTCCCCGATGGGCGGCGAAGGCAAGCATGTCGAAGTTGACGAGACTTACATTGGCCGTCTGAAAGGCGCGCCGGTAAAGGCTGGCGGCTCTCATAAGAACACGGTCGTTACGCTTGTCGAGCGCGGCGGCCGTGCCCGTTCCTTCCACGTCGATACCGCCCGCATGGGCAATGTCATGCCGATAGTTCGCGCCAACATCGCTCGCGAGAGCGCCTTGATGACTGACGAGAGCGGCATCTATCGCCGCGCCGAACAGGATTTCGCTTCCCACGATTTTGTCACGCACTCCAAAGACGAGTATATTCGCGGTGACGTAAATACGAATACCGTGGAAGGCTACTATTCGATCTTCAAGCGTGGCATGAAGGGCATCTATCAGCATTGCGGTGAGCAGCACTTGCACCGCTATCTTGCTGAATTCGACTTTCGCTACAGCAACCGCATCGCGCTTGGCGTCGATGACAACAACCGGACGGTAAGGGCTATGGCTGGCATCGTTGGAAAACGACTGAAGTACCGGGACTCATCGGGCGTCGGGGCGGAATAGGCGAGAAAATGGACCGTGTCGTCATAACGGTGCACCCCACCGTCTCCGACGAAAAGTTGCTGAGCGTCACCGACGCCATGCAGCAGGTTCTCGACCACATGAAGCTATTTGAGGCCGCTCAGCAGTCGATGGGCGACCCGCACTCGCGTTTTGAGTGGAGGCTAGAGAAAGCCAGCACCAATAGCCCGTTTACTGTCGTTGCCGTTGCGCAAGCGTCCAATCCTTCGGTCAATGTGTCGGCCATGGCTAAGCTCGTCAAAACCGAAGTCTCGCAAGGTCTTCGAAGCCTCATGACGCGCGGCACTCCTCCGGAATGGATGACGCAAGATACCTTCGCTGTTGCCAAAGGCATCTTCGCCAGAAATCTAAACGGCATCGGTGAGACTTATATTGATTTTGAAGACGGTGACGTGATCTCGATCACGCCCGATCAGGCGAAAGCCGGTATCAACACGCTTGATGCTTTCAACGTGATGGATTTCGAGCAAGATCTAGTGCCGCGACAGTCGTTCGGCGAGATTGAAGGAGTGATGCTTGCGGCTGGTCGTTATCGCAATAGAGAGGCTATCCAGATCAAAAACGAAATGTATGGCTTCATCTGGTGCACTCTTTCCAGAGACATAATCGAAAGGTTCGGTGACGAGCATTCCATGAGCGATATTTGGAAGGGAAAGACCCTTGGGGTACATGGGCGGCTCAACTACATCGCCGGCGGAAAATTGCAGACCATAGACGCGGTCGAAGTGCGGGAAATAGAGTTTGCCCCTCTTGTGAATTTGGAAGCGATACTTGATCCTGATTTTACGGCGGGGATGGACCCTCACGAATATTTAGAGCAATTGCACGAAGGGCGGCTTGGCTAAAAGAGTGTATTGGGATTCCTGTACGTTTCTCGGCCTCATAAACCAGGAGCCGGGCAAGCTGAATAATTGTGCCGCAGTGTGGAAGGAAGCCGAAGTCGGCGACGTACTGATCTACACGTCATTCTTCACCTTTGCGGAGGTCTTCAAGGCGAAGTGCGAGGACGCCGGCAAGCCGCTTTCTGAGGATGGCGATAAGCAAATCGAATTGTTGCTGCGGCAAAAATGGATTCGCGCGGTCGTCGTTGACGAAAAGATTGGTGTCGCCTGTCGAAGGCTTATGAGACATCACACCGAATGCAAGAAGCCATCCGATGGCATCCATTTGGCAACGGCGCTGGCCTTGAACGTCGATGAGATGCACACGTTCGATGGGGCCGATTTGCTCATGCTGGACGGTAAGGTGAACCGCGCTGATGGCAAGCCGCTGAAAATCTGCCCTCCAAAACCAACGCCTAAGCCACCTAAGCCGCAGCACGATATATTTGAGGGCGCCCAATGACCGCGAAGCACAAGTCCGCAGAGCGGGATGACGCAACACAGTCGCGCGCGTTCATAGAGAAGGCGCGCGAGATTGAAGCGGACGAAGGGAAATCCGATGCCGATGCCCTAATGGGCAAGCTGGCGCGGACGCCACCCAGTCAAAAGAAGGTTATGCCTTCGAAACACGGATCAAAGCAAAATAAATGATACGACATGACGCAAAGATCGATGACTTGGAGGTGCTAACGTCTGGAGTCCTTGTTTTCTATAAGGATCAAACTGTTGAAATATATCCGTTCGTGGAAGACGGGGATACGGACTATAAATTGGTTGTAACCGTCGCGCTATCTGACGACGCAGATGAAAGAGCAAATATAAAAGTCATTCCGGATACTGGAAAAGAGTCTATTGTGAATGTCACTGTATCTAGGGGATTCAAGCCCGGACCATTCTCTACAACCAGGCCGGTTGGTATCGCCAATGACAAAGATTCAGACTTTCTGCTGTCTTGTGTTGTAGATATTGTAGGGAAGAGTGCCGATCGATACACTGTTATTTTTACGTATACGGTCTTGAAGAAGGGCAGGGCGGGCGATGGTCGCTAAAAAAGTCGCCGGTCCGGCCAAGAGCGAAGTTCCTGTAAACACGCAAGTGACGGAAACCGACCTCAAGCATCACTCTCAGGAACTTGGCTACTTCGGGAGTCTATTTGGTTCCAAAGAGAATGCCCCGGTATATATCGCCGGCCTAATAGCCGTCATCGCGCTTTTCGGTGCCATTGGGGTCGGCATTTGGGGACCAACTCCAGAACGTGCGGAATATGTGAAAATGCTCGGCGGCATAGTTATTGCGGCGTTATCATTTATCGGCGGTGCGTCCGGACGCAATCAGAGTTGAACTGCGTTTGTTTGTAAAGTACATAATCGCCTTATCCAGGGCGATTATATATTTGACAGACCAAGTCCTCAACTCTCGGTCAGTTCCTTCCGGGCTCGCTGCCACTCTTCCCAGCAATTTTCTGGATCAATATCGCGGTAGCCTCGTGACTCATCCACCTGTCGAGCAACGTCGGGAGGCATCGCGATCGCCGGACAGGTGTCGCGGATTTGGATCACCTCTTCCTCTGTCAAAGGACTACCCTTTGTTCGCTCCCGGTTAAGCAGGGTCGCGACAAGGCTGGGTACCGGATATATAATAAGGCCGACGTTCTCGCTCATTGGACGCCCTAGCTGTCAGTCCTTTTTGCCCACGATACTTCCGCGGAACAAATCAGCGCCGGTGTATGGAGGTCTGAGTGGGAATTGAACCCACTCCGTCGGTTTTGCAGACCGGTGCGTCACCGTCCCGCCCTCAGACCTTGGTGCCTCTATGCCCAATCCATCAGCGCCTAGTCAACCTGGTCGATGCCCAGATGACGCTGGCAAAACTGGCGCGACGGCTTAACGCTCGGTTTCCCTCTTATGGCGCGCCAGGTCCTTTATGGCTTTCGGGCCTCAAGTCCTTCCGTCCCCCGCCATCTCGATCTCCACCGGCACGCCCCGCCGCAGCGAGTTGCCGACCGCGGTGATCGCGTTGGCGCCGTCGATGATTGTCCTGGGGTCGGAGCCGTCCAGTGTCTCGCAGGAAACCGTCATCCTTGCCGATGTCGCCAGCAAGGGCTTGCCTTCGAGGTTCACCGTAACGGTGACACCGACCTTTCCGAGCTTCACGCCCATGTCCTCGGCGACATAGCGAAGGTCGTTGCAGAAGCATCCGCCGATCGCCAGCGCCAGCAACTGGGCGCCATTGAAGCCGAGGCCCATGCCGCCTGCTCTGCCTTCGGGCCGGTCGACGACGATCGTGTGTCCGCCGGCCCAGCCCATCGCGGCTTGCGTGCCTTCCACCGTGCGCAGTTCGACGGTCATGGAAACCATGTGTGGATATCCCCCTCGTTGCGGATCTTCAACGCGTTGGCGTGCAGCACTTATACTGCCGACGAAGCGCCCTTGTCGCCATCCTGCGCATCACCCGCAATATCATCCAGGATCGGGCAGTCCGGCCGGTCGTCGCCGTGGCAGGCGTAGATCAGCTTCTGCAGGGTCGAGCGCATCGATTGCAGCTCGCGCACCTTCTCCTCTATTGCCGTGACATGGGCGGCCGCGATCTCGCGTACATCGTGGCTGGCGCGGCTGCGATCCTGGTAGAGCGCCATCAGCTGACGGCAATCGTCGATGGAAAAGCCCAGGTTGCGCGCGCGGCGCAGGAAAGCCAGCCGGTGGATGTCCTCGCCCGTATAATCGCGGTAGCCGTTACCGGCGCGCCGGGGACGAATCAGGCCGATCTCCTCATAGTAGCGGATGGTCTTGGCCGGCAGGCCGGAACGGTGGGCGGCATCCCCGACATTCATGGTGACTTCCTCGAATTCGGCAGCCCTAATGGGTTGCCCCATTGATTTTGCTTCACAATCCTGTGAGGCCTGTTGCCAAAATGCCATAGTAACGGGGTTACCGGCACGTAAGCTCTCGCATATAGGCATCGGGCGCTTGGCAAGCAAAGCAAATGCCAGCATGAATGATGACGACAAAGCGGCCGTAACGAGCCGCGCTATTTTAGGCGGGGCATCGGACCTTTTTATGCGCTTGAAGTCATTTGCAATCCTCGCCGCCCTCGCGCTGTCGACCGCTATCACCGGTTGCAGCACCATCGGCTCGCGGGTGTTCTCCAACGACTACGGCGCGATGACCGATGCCGGCTATTCATTGCCGCGTATTCCGATCGAAAAGGTGCCGTTCAAGTACCGCCGGCAAGTGGTGGAGTACGACACCAGGGAAAAGCCGGGCACCATCATCGTCGATACGCAGAACAAGTTCCTCTATTTCGTCATGGGCGACGGCGAGGCGATGCGCTACGGCATCGGCGTCGGCCGCGAAGGCTTTGAATGGCATGGCACCGCCCGCATCGCGCTGAAGCGCGAATGGCCGACCTGGACACCGCCTGGTGCGATGATCAAGCGCCAGCCGGAGCTCGCAAAGTTTGCCGGCGGCATGGAGCCGGGGTTGAAGAACCCGCTCGGCGCGCGCGCCATGTATCTTTTCAACAGGGGTGGCGATTCAGGCTATCGCCTGCATGGCAGCCCGGAATGGAACTCGATCGGCAAGGCGATGTCGTCAGGCTGCATTCGGCTGATGAACCAGGACATTATCGACCTCTACGACCGCACATCGGTCGGCGCCAAGGTCATCGTCTTGTAAGACCAATTCTACGCGGACCGTCTAGGCAACAACTGACGTCCAAAACAGAAAACCGGGCAATTCGGCCCGGTTTTTTGTTTTTGCCCGAAGGGCGAATTGTTACCGAGTCTCTCAGGAGACCTGTTCGACCTGCTGCACCTCGGGCACAAAATGCCGCAAAAGGTTCTGGATGCCGTGCTTCAACGTCGCCGTCGATGACGGGCAGCCGGCGCAGGCGCCTTTCATGTGCAGGAATACCGTGCCGTTCTCGAAGCCGCGGAAGGTGATGTCGCCACCATCCTGGGCGACGGCCGGGCGCACCCTGGTATCGAGCAGTTCCTTGATGGTGATGACCAGTTCCTCGTCGGCCTTGTCGTAGAATTCGCCGGTCTGGCTGGTTTCGGCGGCGGGGCCGGCCTTGACCATGACCGGCGCGCCGGACATGAAATGCTCCATGATGGCGCCGAGGATCGCCGGCTTCAAATGCTGCCAGTCGGGGCCGTCTTTGGTCACGGTGACGAAGTCATAGCCGAAGAAGACGCCGGTGACGCCCGGGATCTCGAACAGCCGGCCGGCCAGCGGCGAGGCAGCCGCGGCAGCGGCGGCGTCGCGGAAATCGGCGGTGCCTTCGACAAGCACTTCCTTGCCGGGCAGGAATTTCAGCGTCGCCGGGTTCGGCGTCGATTCGGTCTGGATGAACATGGCCGTCTCCATACCCGTTTCGGGCAATAGTTTGGAATAATTCTAAATAGGCTTTATCGGCTGGACATTCAAGCGAAACGCATCGCCGGAATGGCTGGCTGGCGGAATGTTTTGCCAGGGGTTCTAATCCCTGCGCCCGCACTAAGCGAGGCTGTCGATCTCCTCATCGGAAAGGTTCTGCGGCACCACGGTCACTGGAATCGGGAAGGCGGCGCCCTTGCCGGCTACCGCGCCGACCAGCGGCCCCGGCCCCTCCTTGCCGGCGCCGGCCGCCAGCACCAATATGGCGATGTCCTGGTCTTCCTCGATCAATTTGTGGATCTCTTCCGTCGGCTTGCCTTCGCGCACCACCAGTTCCGGCTCGATGCCAAGCTTCTGGCGCACCTTGTTGGCATAGCTGTCGAGAGCCGCGCGCGCCGTCGCGGTAGCTTCCTCGCGCATGATCTTCTCGACGCCCAGCCAGTGCTGGAAATCGTCCGGCTCGATCACATAGAGCAGCACCAGCACGCCGCTCGTGCTCTGCGCGCGCTTCGAGGCGTAGGCGACGGCGCGTTCGCATTCCGGCGTGTCGTCGATGATCGCCAGGAACTTGCGGCGATGACCGGCTTCGCGGCTGAGGCGTTTTGAGACCATGTCTATCTACTCGGTGGTTTTTCGACCGCAATCTGCCACCGCCGCAGACCGGCCGCAAGCGGCCGGCCATTGTGGCTGTGTTGGGTGGCAATGCCAGGACAGAGATCAGGCCTGCAGCAGCCCGATAATGTCGCGCACGGTCTTCATCGTCGTCTCGGCCAGGACGCCGGCGCGTTCGCCGCCATCCTTCAAGACGGCGTCGACATAGGCGCGGTCGCCGGAAATCCGGCGCATCTCGCTGGCGACCGGCGCCAGCCTTTCCACGGCAAGGTCGGCCAGCGCCGGCTTGAACACGGAAAACTGCTGGCCGCCGAACTCCTGGAGCACCGCCTCCTTCGACATTTCGGCGAGACCCGCATAGATGCCGACGAGATTTTCCGCCTCGGGCCGGCCGGCCAGGCCGTCCAACTCGCCCGGCAACGCTTCGGGATCGGTCTTGGCCTTGCGGATCTTCTTCGAGATGGCGTCGGCATCATCGGTCAGATTGATGCGCGACAGGTCCGACGGGTCCGATTTCGACATCTTCTTCAAGCCGTCGCGCAGGCTCATAATGCGCGCCGCCGGCCCGCCGATGACCGGTTCGGTCAGCGGGAAATAGCCATTCACCGTCTCCTCGCCGACCTGCATCTCGACGCCGACGCCAAGGCGCGCGATGCGGTCCGAGAAGTCATTGTTGAATTTCTGCGCGATGTCGCGGGTCAGCTCCAGATGCTGCTTCTGGTCCTCACCCACCGGCACGTGGGTGGCGCGATAGAGCAGGATGTCGGCAGCCATCAGGCTCGGATAGGCTAGCAGCCCGAGCGAGGCGTTCTCGCGGTCCTTGCCGGCCTTGTCCTTGAACTGCGTCATGCGGTTCATCCAGCCGATGCGCGCCACGCAGTTGAAGATCCAGGCAAGCTCGGCGTGCTGCATGACCCGCGACTGGTTGAAAACGATGTGTTTCTTCGGGTCGATGCCGGAGGCGAGGAAGGCAGCGGTGATCGAGCGCGTCTGGTCGGCAAGATCATCATAGACGAGCTGCGCGGTCAGCGAATGCAGGTCGACGACGCAATAGATGCAGTCGGACGTGTCCTGCAGGGCGACGAATTTCTTGATGGCGCCGAGATAGTTGCCGAGATGCAGGTTGCCGGTCGGCTGGACGCCGGAAAAGACGAGTGGCTTGAAGGCGGTCATGATGTCCTCATGGCTTGTGGAGGGCCGTTTCGCGCGCGGCGAAAGTCTTGCGACGGCGCGCTTATGGACGAGAGCGATGAGAGGATCAAGAGGCTGTAGGCGATCGCGGCGGAGCAATTGCTTCAGGCCGGATTGCTTGTTCCTTGTTGTTGGGCGTCGCGCTTGTGCGCCTGTCTCGTGCAGATACAAGGGGCGGCGCCGACATCGACATGTATGATATAGTTAGACGTGTCTTGCATATCATCTGATGAGAAAATGGATGACCATCACCATCAACAATGAGAAAGCTCTGGAGCGCCGACACGACCGCGAAACGCCGCTGGAGACGGCAGCACGGCTCCGGGCCGAGTTCGGCATTGAGTTGAGCGAGCAGGCGCGCAACCCGCTGCCACGCTCTGTCTACGACGAGTTGTCCGGCGAAGACTGATGTTTGAATTCCGGCTTACGGATCTGGAGACTGTTCCGTAACCGGCGGCGCACCCTTGCGTTTGATATTCCTCCGGATCATGCCGAAATCGGCGCCGCCGGTAGCGAAGGCGGTGACGAAATAGAGCAGCGCCCCGCCGGCGACGAGCCCGAGCACCGTCGTCGCCTTGATCAGCAGCGGCGACCCGGGGCCGATCCTGGCCGCGAACCAGTGCTCGGCGAAATAGAGCGCCGCCGCCATCACCGCCGCCGACAGCACCAGCCGCGGAATGCGTTTCAAAAGCGGCACGTCGCGGCCCCAATGGCCGCGCCGGATCAGCACGCCGAGCAGCATCAGCGCATTGACCCAGCCGGCCACGGCTGAGGCCACCGCTATGCCTGGCGCACCCATCGACGGGAACAGCGTCAGCGCGGTCGTCACGTTCACCGCCACCGAGATGGCGGCGAAGATCATCGGCGTGCGCGTGTCCTCGCGGGCGAAATAGCCTGGGGTGAACGCCTTGATCAGCACGAAGGCAGGCAGGCCGAGGCCGAAGATCGCCAGGATCGCCGCCACGGTGGGGGTCGAGTTGTTGGCGGCGAACGCACCGCGCTCATAGACCAGCCGCACGATCGGCTCGGACATGACCAGCAGTGCGGCGGCGGCCGGCAGGGTCATGAACAGCGTGAACTCGACCGAGCGGTTCTGCAGATTGGCCGCTTCGATGAGATTGCCCGACTTCAGCGCCCGCGACAGTTCCGGCAACAAAACGATCGCGACGGCGACGCCGACGACGCCGAGCGGCAACTGGTAGATGCGGTCGGCATAGGCAAGCGACGAAACCGCGCTGTCCTGCGCCGACGCGATCGCCGTGCCGATCAGCTGGTTGATCTGCGTGATGCCGCCGGTGATCGCCGCCGGCAGCGCCAGGACCAGGAGCCGCTTGACGCTGGGCGTCATCTTCGGCCGGCGAAAGCCGATCGAGATGCCGGCATGGCGCACCGCGACCCAGACGATGGCGAGCTGCACCAGCCCCGCCGCCAGCACGCCCCAGGCCAGCCCGAAGCCGACCGTGCGGGCGTCCGACCCCTTGTACCAGGCATAGGCGAGCACGCTGATCAGGATGATGTTGAGGAACACCGGCGCCACAGCGGCCGCGAAATAGCGGCGCAGCGAATTCAGCATGCCGGCCATCATGGCGCCCAGCGACATGCAGATCAGGTAGGGAAACATGACGGTCGCAAGCTCGACCGTCGTCTCGAACTTCCCCGGCGTGTCGGCAAAGCCCGGCGCCACCAGGTAGCGCACGATCAGCGGCATCGCCAGTTCCATCGCGATGGTCAGCGCCAAAAGTGCCGTGAACAGCACGCCGAACACTTCTTCGGAAAAGCGCTTGGCGCCGTCGGTGCCGTGGGTTTCGATCTCCTTGGCAAAGAGCGGCACGAAGGCGGCGTTGAAGGCGCCTTCGGCGAACAGCCGGCGGAAGGTGTTGGGGAACTGGAAAGCGGCGTTGAAGGCGTCGGCGACCGGCCCGGTGCCGAGTGCTGCGGCCATCAGCATCTCGCGGCCGAAGCCGAGGGCGCGGCTCATCAGCGTGCCGGAAGCGACGGTGGCGAATTTCTTGACAAGGCTCATTTGCGTGGAGATTGCCTGCGTGACGGGGAAAAATCGAGGACGGCGTTCACTCGGCCGCGGCCTTGGTCTTGCCGCCACGCTCGGGCGCTTTGCCTTCGAGTGCCGCGATCAGCCGGTTATGGATGGCGGCGATGCGCGCCGGGCTGTCGATCTTCTGGCCGGTGAGATCGGTGACGTAGAAAGTGTCGATGACCTTTTCGCCGAAGGTGGTGATATGGGCCGACGCGATGTCGAGCGACAGGTCCGACAGCGCCCCGGTGATCTCCGAAAGCAGGCCCGGCCGGTCCAGCCCCTCGACCTCGATCACGGAAAACCGGTTCGACAGCGTGTTGCGGATTTCGGCGCGCGGCGGGATGCGGAACACCTTGGAGCCACGCCGCGGCTTGGTGCGCTTTTCGATCATCTCGGGCAGCCAGCTCTTGCCCGACAGCACGTCCTCGATCAGCCGGCCGACGCGCTCGGCGCGACGGCGCTCGTCCTCGTCGCGGTCGAATTCGCGCGAGATCAGGATGGTGTCCAGCGCGCGGCCGTCCGAAGTGGTGAAGATCTGCGCATCGACGATGTTACCGCCGGCCCCGGCACAGGCGCCGGCAATGACCGAAAGCAGCCGGGGATGGTCCTGCGCCAGAACGGTGATTTCCGTCACCGCCTCGAACTGGTGGGTCTTGACCATGGTGGCGAGCTTCTTGCCCGCGGCATCCGCCTCGCGGATGAACTCGGCATGACGGAGCTGGTCGGCGAGATCGACCGTCAGCAGATAGTTCTCATAGTGCAGGCCGACATAGCGCTTGCGGGCCTTGTCGGGCCATTCGGCGAGCGCTTCGGCCAATAGCTCGCGCGCCGCCGCCGTCCGCTTGGCGCGCGACACTTCCGAGAACCCGCCGGTCAACAACAGCTCGGTCTCGTAGTAGAGCGTTCGCAGCAATTGGCCTTTCCAGCCGTTCCACACGCCCGGGCCGACGCCCCTGATGTCGCAAACGGTGAGGATCAGCAGCAGCTTGAGCCGCTCGACCGACTGCACGACCGCCGCGAAATCCTCGATCGTCTTGCGGTCGTTGAGGTCGCGGGTCTGCGCCGTCATCGACATCACGAGATGGTTCTCGACCAGCCAGGCGACCGTTTCGGTGTCGGCTGGCGAGAGCCCCATATGCGGACAGATGCGCCGCGCGATCCGGGCGCCCGCTTCCGAATGGTCCTCCGGCCGTCCCTTGGCGATGTCGTGCAACAGCACCGCGACATAGAGCGCCTCGCGGCTTTTCCGCAAGCCCGGCATCAGTGTGTGCGAGAGCGGATGGAGCTTTTCGCCGTCGCCGCGCTCGATCTCGGCCAGCACGCCGATGCAGCGGATCAGGTGCTCGTCCACCGTATAGTGGTGGTACATCGAGAACTGCATCATGGCGACGATCTTGCCGAAATCCGGGATCAGCTTGCCCAGCAGGCCCGCCTCGTTCATGCGCCTGAGATTGAGCTCGGCATTGCGGTCCGAGGTCAATATGTCGAGGAACAGCCGGTTGGCCTCCTCGTCGCGGCGCAGCGACTTGCCAACAAGGCCAAGCGACCGGGTCAGAAGCTTCAGCGCATCGGGATGGAATTCCAGCCCGTGCTTGTCGGCGAACCAGAACAGCCTCAACAGGTTGACCGGATCGCGCTCGAACACCTGGTCGTCGGCGATGTTGATGCGGTGATTGTCGACAATGAAATCGGAGGTGCCGGCAAGCTTGCGCTTGCGGCGCGAGAAAGTGAGGAAGATGCGGTTGAAACCCGGCACATGCTTGGCCTGTTCCTCCTCGAGCGCCGCGCAGAAGATGCGGGTGAGGTCTCCGACATCCTTGGCGACGAGGAAGTAGTGCTTCATGAAGCGTTCGACCGCCGACAGGCCCGGATGGGTGGTGTAGCCCAGCCGCTCGGCGATCTCGCGCTGGATGTCGAAATGCAGCCGCTCCTCAGCCTTGCCGGTGAGGAAATGCATGTGGCAGCGCACGGCCCAAAGGAAGTCCTCGGCCTTCTGGAATTCCCGGTATTCGGCATCGGTGAAGACACCTTTGTCGACCAGTTCCTCGCCGGTGCGCACCCGGTAGAAATATTTGCCGATCCAGAACAGCGTCTGCAGGTCGCGCAGTCCGCCCTTGCCGTCCTTGACGTTGGGTTCGACCAGATAGCGACTTTCACCGGCCTTGGCATGGCGCTCGTCGCGTTCGGCGAGCTTGGCCTGCACATATTCGGGGCCGGTCGTGCGCACCACCTCGCGGTCGAAGCGCAGCAGGAGCTCGTCATAAAGCTTCTGCTCGCCCCACAGGAAGCGTGCTTCCAGGATCGAGGTGCGGATGGTGATATCGGTGCGCGACAATCTCAGGCATTCGTCGATGTTGCGGGTGGCATGGCCGACCTTCAGCCCGAGATCCCACAGCATGTAGAGCATGTATTCGACGATCTGCTCGCCCCACGGCGTCTGCTTGTAGGGTAAGAGGAACAGGAGGTCGATGTCGGAGCCCGGCGCCAGCGTGCCGCGGCCATAGCCGCCGACCGCAACGACGGCCATGCGTTCGGCCGATGACGGGTTTTTCACGCGATAGACATGGTTGGCGGCGAAATCGTAGAGCGCGCGGATGATCTCGTCCATGAGATGCGACAGCCGGGCGGCGCAGGCGCTGCCGCTGCCATCCTCCATCAGCATGCGTTCGGCGATTGTGCGGCCCTCGTTGAGCCGGCTTTTGAGAAGCTGGAGCACGCCACTGCGCACTGCCTGCCCGGCGCCATTGCCTGCCGTGGCCGCGGTCAGAGCTGTCATGTCACGGCGCAAGGCTTCGCCGTCGATCAAATCGTCGAGTTTCAGGGCTATTTTTGCCATAAGTGCTGTTCGGCCTCGCCGTTTCGGCGGCGTCTATAGCGCGTTTTCGCGGCGCTGGGTATGGGGCGGGCGGATACGTTCTCCGCGATAGTCGAATGGGATGATTGTCTCTTGCCGCAGCCGGCAGAGGTCGGAAATCTGTTCGACTATCCGCTTGATCTCGGTGCTGATTTTGTTCAGTCCCGTCTTCCTGCGTCTTTTGATCATCTCGATTACGTCACGCTGCTCGCCGCGTTCCTGCTTGAGCATGCTCGGCAATCCGACAGCCCGCTCACCCAGGAACTGATCCTGCAGGCACAGTGCCGGAACGAGCTGATAGATGGTCTTGCTGGACGACGTTGCCAAGGCCGGATTGAAGACGACGTGGTCGACCGGTATACCGATATCCTCGGTGCCGGCGACGAGGTCGCGCGCGGCTTGCCTTGAAATTATGTAGCCCGCTGTCCCGATATGGAGCCCGTAGAGCCTGGAGACGGAAAAACCGTGGCCGGCCGAAACGCGCTTTCGGGCGACCTTGGTTTTCTTGAAGAATGTCTCCAGCTTGACGATGTCGGCGTCGGCCGGAATCCAGCCGGTATCGGCAAGCAATGCGCCGGCCTTTGCGGAAAAGACGATATCGTCTTCGAAGATGGCGCCGTAGGCATCGTCGCCGGCCGCGACGATCGCCCAGCAGGCCTTATGGCTGAGCAGGCAGCCGATCTCGGCGTCCGTCATGCGAAGCGGCGATTTGCGCTTGACGCGCAGCGGCATAAGGGCGAGGTCGGGCCGGTCCTGGGCGTCGATCGCCGCCAACCGCTCGAACCCAACGCCGATCCGGGCAAACTCGGCCGTCATATGGGCGAGCCTGTCGCCGGACCGATCGAGATTGATGACCAGACATTTCATTTGCCAGGCACTTCGTTTGGATGGGATCGACGCGGTTGCCCTAAAGTGGTCGCGTCCATAGCACACCGGCACAAATGCGTGCGGTTTTTTCCGCCATGCGGTTCTGCGAGGAGTAGGCTCGAAAAATTGTGACTGGCCCTTGACCTTCCAGTTACTGGAAGCACTACCTCCGCATCGTATCGAGACACCGAGGCAATTCGCATGACGCATTCCGACCACGATCATCACGCGCACAGCGGCTGCTGCTCGACGAAAGCAGCTCCATCCGCCGCGGAAGCCGTCATCCGCGATCCGGTCTGCGGCATGACCGTCGATCCAGCCGCCGGCAAGCCGACGGCCGAGCATGGCGGCCAACTCTATCATTTCTGCAGCGAGCGCTGCCGCCAGAAATTCGTCGCCGAGCCGGAGAAATATTTGACGGCCACCGATCCCGTGTGCGGCATGAGCGTCGACCGCGCCACCGCGAAGCACTTTTCCCGACACGAGGGCCAGGGCTTCTATTTCTGTTCGGCCGCTTGCCAGGCGAAATTCGAGGCGGAGCCGGCAAAATATCCTGGCGATCGGCCACAGGCACCGGCGATGCCGAAAGGCACGCAGTACACCTGCCCGATGCATCCCGAAATCGTTCGCGACAAGCCAGGCTCCTGCCCGATCTGTGGCATGGCGCTGGAGCCGATGGGCGTACCGACCGGCGATGAAGGCCCGAATCCGGAGCTGGTCGACTTCACCAGGCGCTTCTGGGTAAGTGCGGTGCTGTCCGTGCCATTGCTGATCACTGCCATGGCGCCGATGCTCGGTCTGACCTTTCAAGCCTTCATCGACGATCGGACGAAGGTCTGGGTGGAACTGGCGCTGGCCAGCCCGGTGGTGCTGTGGGCCGCTTTCCCCTTCTTTCATCGCGGTTGGGATTCGGTTCTCAACCGCAGCCCCAACATGTGGACGCTGATTTCGCTCGGCGTCGGGGCCGCGTATGTCTACAGCGTCGTCGCCACGCTGTTTCCGGACATCTTTCCGCACCAGTTCCGCGGTCATGGCGGCACGGTGCCGGTCTATTTCGAGGCGGCCGCCGTCATCGTGGCGCTGGTGTTCCTGGGCCAGGTGCTGGAACTGCGCGCCCGGGAAAAAACCGGCTCGGCGATCCGCGCGCTGCTCGACCTGGCGCCGAAGACGGCGCGGCGGATCTTCGAGGACGGTACCGAAAACGATGTGCCGCTCGATGCGGTCAAGGCCGGCGACCGCCTGCGCATCCGTCCCGGTGATGCCGTGCCGGTCGACGGCATCGTGCTCGAAGGTCGCTCTTCCATCGACGAATCGATGATATCGGGCGAGCCGCTGCCGGTCGAAAAAACCGAAGGCGATGCCTTGACCGGCGGCACGCTCAACAAGAACGGCTCGCTGGTCATGCGCGCCGACAAGGTCGGCGCCGAGACCACACTGGCCCGGATCGTCGAGCTCGTCGCCAAGGCGCAGCGGTCGCGCGCGCCGATTCAAGGGTTGGCCGACCGCGTCTCCTTCTATTTCGTCCCGGCCGTCGTGCTGGTCGCGATCATTGCCTTCATCGCCTGGGCGGTCTTCGGCCCGCAGCCCAGCCTCATCTTTGCCATCGTCTCGGCGGTCTCGGTACTGATCATCGCCTGTCCCTGCGCACTGGGCCTAGCGACGCCGATGTCGATCATGACCGCCACTGGGCGCGGCGCGCATGCCGGCGTGCTGATCAAGGAAGCGGCGGCGCTCGAAAGTTTTGCCTCCGTCGACACGTTGATAGTAGACAAGACCGGAACGCTGACCGAAGGCCGGCCGCGGTTGACCGATGTTGTCGCCCTCGACGGCATGCCGGACGATGAATTGCTGGCGCTTGCCGCTGCTTTGGAGAAGGGCTCGGAGCATCCGCTGGCCGAGGCGATCGTCGATGGCACCGGCGAGCGGGGATTGAAAATCGCCGACGCCAATGACTTCGAGGCGGTCACCGGCAAAGGCGTTTCCGGCACGGTGTCGGGCAAGAAGGTCGCGCTCGGCAATACGGCCATGATGGCCGATCTCGGCATCGACACCGCGCCGCTCGGTGAACAGGCCACGGCGCTGCAGGCGGACGGCAAGACGGTGATGTTCGTTGCCATAGGGAAAAAGCTGGCCGGCATTGTCGCCGTCGCTGATCCAGTCAAGGCGACGACTGCTGAGGCAATCAAGGCGCTGCACGACAGGGGCTTGAGGATCATCATGGCGACCGGCGACAATGAGCGTACGGCCAGGGCTATCGCCGGCAAGCTCGGCATCGACGAGGTTCGCGCTGGCCTGCTGCCGGAACAGAAGGCGACACTTGTCGAGGAATTGCGCTCGAAAGGCGCCGGCGTCGCCATGGCCGGCGATGGTGTCAATGATGCACCGGCGCTGGCCGCCGCCGATGTCGGCATCGCCATGGGTACCGGCGCCGACGTGGCGGTCGAAAGCGCCGGGATCACGCTGGTCAAGGGCGATCTCAACGGCATCGTCCGGGCCCGAACGCTCGCACAGGCAACGATCCGCAACATCCGCCAGAACCTGTTTTTCGCCTTCCTCTACAATGTGCTTGGCGTGCCTGTCGCGGCCGGTGTGCTCTACCCGCTCACCGGCACGCTGCTTTCGCCGATGATTGCGGCGGCGGCGATGAGCCTGTCTTCGGTTTCGGTCATCGCCAACGCTTTGCGGCTCAGGACGTTGAAACTCTGAGTGAAGCCCCCAAATACGAATCCATTCAACAGGAGATCATGGATGAGCTTGGCTAAAAAAATCGTGCTGTTGCTGATGGCGGCGGGGATGCTGGTTGCAGTGTTTCTCGAAAGCGTCCCAGCGCAGTCCGAAGAGATGAAACACGACATGGGCGCGATGGCGATGGGCGCCGATGGCCCCTCGACCGAAGGCTACAAGGCGGCGATGGACAAGATGCACACCGACATGATGATCGAATATTCCGGCGATGCCGATGTCGACTTCGTCCGCGGCATGATCCCGCATCATCAGGGCGCGATCGCCATGGCCAAGGTCGAATTGGCCAACGGCAAGGATCCGGAAATCCGCAAGCTGGCCGAGGCGGTCATTAAGGCACAGGAAGCCGAGATCAAGCAGATGCAGGATTGGCTCGCCGCTCATCCGGTGAAGTAGCCACCACGTTGAGTTCCGGGAAGGTCCTTTCCGGATTTCTCCCGCCGGCTATGATAGTTTCCGGCCCCGACTGGAGCACGTGATGCCATCAACGATTAGAACCACCACGCTGCCCTCTGGCGAAGCCGTTCAGGTGCTTGGCCAGGGCACGTGGAAGATGGGCGAGGACGCCCGCCGCCGTACCGATGAGGTCAACGCCCTCAAGCTTGGGCTGGACCTTGGCGTCACGCTGATCGATACGGCGGAAATGTATGCCAGCGGCGGTGCCGAGGAGGTGGTGGCGCAGGCTATTGCCGGGCGCCGCGACGAGACCTTCCTGGTCTCCAAGGTGCTGCCGTCCAACGCCTCGCGCGCCGGCGTGGCGCGTGCCTGCGAGAACAGCCTGAAGCGCCTCGCCACCGACCGCATCGATCTCTATCTGCTGCATTGGCCCGGCAGCGTGCCGCTGGCGGAAACAGTCGAGGCGTTCGAGGCCTTGAAGAAGGCGGGCAAGGTCCGCCACTGGGGCGTCAGCAATTTCGACACCCACGAGATGGAGGAACTGGTCGGCCTGCCGGGCGGCAGCAATGTCCAGACCAACCAGATCCTCTACAATCTGTCCCAGCGCGGCCCCGAATTCGACCTTTCGCCCTGGAGCCGGCAGCGCGGCATTCCGCTGATGGCCTATTCGCCGGTCGATCAAGGCACGTTGGCGCGCAACCCCAGGCTCGAAGCCATCGCTGCCCGCCACAATGCGACGCCGGCGCAAATCGCGCTTGCCTGGGTGATGCGCCAAGACGGTGTCATCGCCATTCCCAAGGCCAGCCGGCAGGAGCATGTCCGCCAGAACGTCGCCGCGCTCGATATCAGGCTCACCCCGGAAGATTTCGCCGACCTCGACCGCGCCTTCCCGCCGCCGACCCGCAAGCGTGGTTTGGAGATGATCTAGAATCCGAAAATTGGGAATCGGTTTTCGGAAGATGAGAGAGTGAGCATTGGAACGAATTTCAGCCGGGCATCATCACACGGCGTACAAAATCGGGGATATGACGGTCACGTCGCTGCGCGACGGTTATGTCGACATGCCAACCAGGCGGCTGCGCCAGCCCGGAAACATCGTATTCGGTGATGACCTGCCATCGCAGGTGGCGCTTGTCGACGGCGCGCTCAGGCTATCCGTCAACGCCTTTGCCATTGATGACGGCGACGAAATCACGCTGATCGACACAGGGGCTTCGAACGCCTGGCACCCGACAATGGGGCATCTGCCCGAGGCGCTGCGCGAGGCGAAGATCGCCGTCGGCCGAATACGCACTGTTGCCTTCACCCACACCCATCTCGACCATATCCACGGGCTCATCCTTGCCGACGGTCGGGACGGCTTCCCGCAGCTCTCTCGCCTGCTTGTCCCGCGAGCCGAGCTCGACATGTTCCGGGCGGAGGCGAGGCTGGAACGTTTCCACGGTCGCGCCCGGCCCTTCGACCCTGGGCAGCGCCTCAGCGCGTCTATCGATACGATCGCCACCCCTGGCCATGAAGTCGGCCACACCTGCTTCCGCGTCATGAGTGGAGGCGAAACATTGTTGACCTGGGGCGACATCGTGCATGTGCCGTCGCTTCAATTCGACCACCCGGAGATCACGTGGGAGTTCGACGCCGACCAGGAACAGGCGCGGGCAAGCCGGCTGCAAATACTGGCGATGGCAACCGGCAACGGCTGCTACGTCGCGGGAGCGCATCTCGATTCGCCCGGCGTCGGTAGGGTTTCCCGCACCGAAACAACCTTCCGCTTCGAGCCCTTGTAAGAACTCTAGCCCAGTGCCGCCCGTGCTCGCTGCAGGGCGCGAGAAAAGACCGCCGTATCGTCGAAAGCGCGTCCCAGCGTGAGCGCGCCCTGGATGGCGCAGACCGTCTCTTCGGCCAGTTCGTCCGCCCTGGCCGGGCTATGTCCGGTGCGGGTCAGCGCTTCGGCTAGATGCGCCACCCAGCGGCCGAAATAGCTTTTGATCGCCTTGGCAAAAAGGTCGCGGGACTCGTCAAGCGCGAAGGCGCCGATCAGACACACCCGCCGACCGGAGCGGAAATAGCGGTCGGTGGCCTCCAGCATGCGTTCGATGCCGGCATGCGGGTCAGCCCTGTCCTGCAGCGGCACGAAGACATTTTCCTCGAACCATCCATCTATATGGGCGATGATGGCCGCCGCCATCTCTTCCTTGCCGCCGGGAAAGAAGTGATAGAGGCTGCCTTTGCCTAAGCCGGTCGCCGCGCCGATCAGCGCCAGGCTTGCCCCTTCATAACCGTGCTCGCGGAAAACTTCGCCGATGATGGAGAGCAAGTCGGCGCGATCGGGCGCGATCCTGCGCATGCGCCCGTTACAATCCGAGCTCGGAAAGGCCGGGATGGTTGTCGGGCCGGCGGCCGAGCGGCCAGTGATATTTGCGCTCGCTCTCGCTGATCGGCAGATCGTTGATGCTGGCGACGCGCCTACGCATCAGCCCGGCGGCGTCGAACTCCCAGTTCTCGTTGCCGTAGGAACGGAACCAGTGGTCGCTGTCGTCGCGCCATTCATAGGCAAAGCGCACGGCGATGCGGTTTTCGTTCCAGGTCCACACCTCCTTGATGAGGCGGTAGTCGAGCTCGCGGGCCCATTTGCGCGCTAGGAAGCCGACGATCTCCTTTCGCCCGCTGACGAATTCTGCGCGATTGCGCCAAGCGCTGTCCTCGGTATAGGCGAGCGAAACCCGTTCGGGATCGCGGCTGTTCCAGGCATCCTCGGCAAGCCGCGCCTTTTGTGTCGCGGTCTCAAGCGTGAAGGGCGGCAGCGGTGGACGGCTCATGGCATTATCCCATCGATTGAAGCGATGGGGAGTATTGTACCAATCGGTACAGTAGCGTCAAGGGCACTGAATGGTGCTATGGTTTCCCCGCCATCCCCTTCAGCCTGTACAGCGCCTCCAGCGCCTCTCGCGGCGTCATCTCGTCGGGGTTGATCGCGCCCAGCGCCTCACCCAGCGCATCGTTCCTGGCCTGCTTCGGCGCCTCCCGCTTCAGCGCCACCGAAAACAGCGGCAGGTCGTCGACCAGCCGGTTGGCCTTGCCCGAGACTTCGCCGGCTTCGAGCTGGTGCAGCACTTCCTTGGCCCGGCCGACCACGGCTTCCGGCAGGCCGGCCAGCCGCGCTACCTGCACGCCATAGGAGCGGTCGGCCGCGCCCTTGCCGACCTCGTGCAGGAAGACGACGTCGCCCTCCCATTCCTTGACCCGCATGGTGACGTTGTGCAGCCGCGGCAGCTTGCCGGCTAGCGCCGTCATTTCGTGGAAATGGGTGGCGAAGATCGCCCGGCAGCGGTTCTTCTCGTGCAGATATTCGACCGCCGCCCAGGCGATCGACAGACCATCGAAAGTGGCGGTGCCGCGGCCGATCTCGTCGAGGATGACCAGCGCGCGCTCGCCGGCCTGGTTGAGGATCGCCGCCGTTTCCACCATCTCGACCATGAAGGTCGAGCGGCCGCGCGCCAGGTCGTCGGAGGCGCCGACCCGCGAGAACAGCCGGTCGACGACGCCGATATGGGCTGATGTCGCCGGCACGAAGGAGCCGGTCTGGGCAAGGATGGCGATCAGCGCGTTTTGCCGGAGAAAGGTCGACTTGCCGCCCATGTTGGGCCCGGTCAGCAGCCAGATCGCGCCATTCTTCGCACCGCCTTCCGGTGACAGGTCGCAATCATTGGCGACGAACGGACCTTCGCCCGAACGCCGCAGCGCCTGCTCGACCACTGGATGGCGTCCGCCCGAAATCTCGAAGGCAAGGCTTGCATCGACCACCGGCCGGCACCAGGCCTCGCTTTCCGAGAGCAGGGCGAGCGCTGCCGAGACGTCGAGCACGGCAAGCGCTTCGGCGCCGGCGCGGATTTTATCCGCCTCGCCGACGGCTTCAGCTGTCAGCCGGTCGAAGGCGGCAAGCTCGATCGCCAGCGCCCGGTCGGCGGCATTGGCGATCTTCGATTCCAGCTCGGCCAGCTCCGTCGTGGTGAAGCGCATGGCATTGGCCATGGTCTGGCGATGGATGAAGCGCGCCTTCGCCCCGTCGCTGCCGGTCATGATCGAATGGTGGTTGGCGGTAACTTCGATGTAGTAGCCGAGCACATTGTTGTGCCGGATCTTCAGCGAGCGGATGCCGGTCTCCTCGATCAGCGAGCGTTCCAGCCCGGCAATCACCTTGCGCGATTCGTCGCGCAGCGCCCGCATCTCGTCGAGCTCGCCGTGATAGCCGGAGCGGATGAAGCCGCCGTCGCGCTTCAGCAGCGGCAACTCCTCGCCCAGCGCTTGCATCAGATGCGCGGCGAGCTCGCGTGGCAGCGCTTCGATCGCCGCCAGCGCCGACACCACCTCCTTGGGCAGGGTGGCTTCTCCAAACAGTTCGGCAATCGCGCCCGCCGCCTCGAACCCGGCGCGCAGCGCGCCGAGATCGCGCGGGCCGCCACGGTTGAGAGCCAGCCTGGACAGCGCGCGCGGCATGTCGGCGACACTCTTCAGCCTCGCCCGCACCGCCTGGCAGAGCCGCGTCTCGGAGCGGAAGAACGACACCGAGTCCAGCCTCGCGCCGATGGCCGCCGGATCGGTCAGCGGTGCCGTCAGCCGGTCGGCGAGCAGCCGTGCCCCGCCACCGGTCACCGTGCGGTCGATCGCCTTGAACAGCGAGCCTTCGCGGTTGCCGGACAAGGTGCGAAGCAGTTCAAGATTGGCGCGCGTCGCCGGGTCGATGAACAGCGTCGAGCCCTGCTCCTCGCGTTCGGGTCGCGACAATGGTGGCCGCT
Source organism: Mesorhizobium helmanticense (assembly GCF_003034915.1). Taxonomy (GTDB): domain Bacteria; phylum Pseudomonadota; class Alphaproteobacteria; order Rhizobiales; family Rhizobiaceae; genus Mesorhizobium; species Mesorhizobium helmanticense. The sequence continues at coordinate 34,532 of NZ_PZJX01000025.1, forward strand.
CGGCCTTCTGCGTCTTCTCGACATAGGCGATCGCGCCCGAGATCGCCGACAGCTCGGCGCGCGAAAACGTACCGAAACTGTCCGGTGTCGCCACCTCGAAGAAGCGGGCGATGCGCCCTGCCGCCGAGGCCGAATCGAACAGCGAAGGCGGCTGCGGATTGGCGACGCGGCCAAGCACGTCGAACACCGGTTTCAGCTCCGGGTCATAAAACACCGGCTCGGCGACGATCAACTCGCGCGGGTCGACGCGGAAGACATCGGCGAGCAGCCGGTCGGCGGTGGTCTCGGCGACGCGAAAGCTGCCGGTCGAGATATCGATCCAGGCAAGCGCGAAGGAGTGCTCCGCTCCGCCCTTCACCCGTCCCAGCGCCATCAGGAAACTCGATTCCGACGGCGCCAGCAATTTGTCCTCGGTGATGGTGCCGGGCGTCACCAGCCGCACCACGTCGCGGCGCACCACCGATTTGCCGCCGCGTTTCTTCGCTTCCGCCGGATCCTCGATCTGCTCGCAGACGGCGACGCGGAACCCCTGTCCGATCAATTTCTGCAGATAGTCGTCGGCCGCATGCACCGGCACGCCGCACATCGGAATGTCGTGGCCCTGGTGTTTGCCGCGCTTGGTCAGCACGATGCCCAGCGCCCGGCTTGCCTTTTCGGCGTCGTCGAAGAACAGCTCGTAGAAATCGCCCATGCGGTAGAACAGCAGCGAATCCGGGTTCGCCGCCTTGATCTCGATATACTGCTCCATCATCGGCGTGACGGCGCCGCCCGTTACGGGCGCGGGCGTCGCCGCCTCGGGGGGGTCGGGCTCGGTTGGCATGTGCATGTTCATGCCGGCACGCTAGCAGATGTGACTGCCGGGTTTAATGCCGGCGGCTCGAAAAGCAGGGGAAAGGGGCGCCGGGTTCGCCACGTTGCCTGAAATCCAAATCGCGAATACTGAGGGATCGGAGCTTGGGCAGGGCACAGTGGACAAGGACAGGCACGAGACATTCGAGGAGATGATCGGCCCTGTCGGGTCGCCGCTGCAGCGCGTGCTGCTCAAGGCGGCGCGCCGCGCCAACCGAACCGCGGACAAGCTCAGGCTCTCGGCGCGAAAGCGGTTTCCCTTCATTCTTCCGTCCCGTGGTCCGCTGTCCGACCTCGATGGCGGCATCCAGGTTTCCGTGCACGTGGTCAGCCGCGATCCGCTGGTCTTGTATACGCCGGTCGGCGGGCCGCGCCCGTTTTACTCCGTTGCCGCCATCGGCCGGCGCCTGGCGTCGCGGCGCGCGGCATTCCTGCTGATGCCGAGCTGGACTTTGGAGCGGCCGGCCGTCGTCGAGCAGATCGGCCGGGATCTCGCCTGGTATGCCAGGCTTTGCCCCGATCACGAGGTCATCTTCCTCTGCAACACCGAGGAGGAGCGCCGCCTGATCGCCGCGGTTGGCGGCACCGCGATCTTTTCCAACCACAATCTGATGATATCCGACGACGTGTTCCGGCCATTGCCGGATGTGCCGGTCGAGTTCGACGCCGTCTACACCGGCCGCATATCGCATACCAAGCGGCATTACCTTGCCTTCGACATCGAAAAGCTGGTTCACATCGCCACGTCGATCGGCGAACTGCCGCCTTCCAGCGCTCGCGCCTTCATCCGCCGCCTCCAAGCGCAGTCGCCGCTCCATCGCATCGCCAACCCGATCGTCGAGGGCATGACCGCAAGCCTGTCGCAGGCGGAAGTCAATCGCGTCTACAACCAGGCCGCGGTCGGGCTCTGCCTGTCGGCGGCGGAAGGCGCGATGTATTCCAGCATGGAATATCTGATGGCCGGGCTGCCGATCGTCTCGACGCCGAGCCTCGGCGGTCGCGACGTCTATTTCGATCCGGACTATTGCCTGATCGCCGAACCGGAGCCCGCGGCGATCAGGAAGGCTGTCGAGACGCTGCGCGACCGTCGGATATCGCGCCAGGAGGTCCGTGCCCGTACTCTTGAAAAGGTGCGCGCGCAGCGGCTGGAACTGATGGCCTATCTGTCGGCGCTGCTGCGGCGCATGGGCAGCGACGCACCGCCGCTCTCGCAATGGCCATTTCCCCCGACCTCTGCGCTGATGCGATGGGCCCCGGTGCGTGACCACGCGCGAGAGCTTGCCATGCTGGCCTCCCCGGCCGATCGGGCCTGACCAAAGACGCCGCGCTCAACCACGATTCCCTGTCGCTTGGCGGTTTACAGCGGCGGCGTGTGGCCTTAATTCGGAACTCCACAAAAAAGCACCCGTCTCAAGCGGTGCTGTACCGGCGAGGAAATCGAAAGCATCATGGCCAGGAAAACTGAAAACAACGGCCCCTCCGTCAGTGCCCAGGAGGCGCTGGAGTTCCACGCCATGGGCCGGCCCGGCAAGCTGGAGATCGTTGCCACCAAGCCGATGGCGACGCAGCGCGATCTGAGCCTTGCCTATTCACCGGGCGTCGCGGTGCCTGTCCTTGCCATTGCCGAGGACCCAAGCCGCGCTTTCGACTATACGACGCGCGGCAACATGGTCGCCGTCATCTCCAACGGCACCGCCATCCTCGGCCTCGGCAACCTTGGCGCGCTGGCCTCCAAGCCGGTCATGGAAGGCAAGGCGGTGCTGTTCAAGCGCTTCGCCGATGTCGATTCCATCGATCTCGAGGTCGATACCGAGGATGCCGACGAATTTATCAACTGCGTGCGCTATCTCGGCCCTTCCTTCGGCGGCATCAACCTCGAGGACATCAAGGCGCCGGAATGCTTCATCATCGAGCAGCGCCTGCGCGAATTGATGGATATTCCGGTCTTCCACGACGACCAGCATGGCACCGCCATCATCTCGGCCGCCGGCCTGATCAACGCGCTGGAGATCACCGGCCGCGACATGAAGACCACCAAAATGGTCTGCAATGGCGCCGGTGCGGCCGGCATCGCCTGCATCGAACTGATGAAGGCGATGGGTTTTTCGCCGGAGAATATCATCCTGTGCGACACCAAGGGCGTCGTCTTCCAGGGCCGCACCGAAGGCATGAACCAGTGGAAGTCGGCGCATGCGGTCAAGACCGAGGCGCGCTCGCTGGCCGAGGCGCTCGACGGCGCCGACGTCTTCCTCGGCCTCTCCGCCAAGGGTGCGCTGACCGCCAAAATGGTACAGTCGATGGCCAAAAACCCGATCATCTTCGCCATGGCCAATCCCGATCCGGAGATCACGCCGGAGGAGGTGGCCAAGATCCGCACCGACGCCATCATGGCCACCGGCCGTTCGGACTATCCGAACCAGGTCAACAACGTGCTGGGTTTCCCCTACATCTTCCGCGGCGCGCTGGATGTACGCGCCACCACCATCAACGACGACATGAAGATCGCAGCCGCACGAGCGCTCGCCGAGCTGGCGCGCCAGGACGTGCCCGACGACGTCGCCGCCGCCTATCAGGGCAACCGGCCGAAATTCGGCCCCAGCTACATCATCCCGGTGCCGTTCGATCCGCGCCTGATCGCGGCCATCCCGATGGCGGTGGCCAAGGCGGCGATGGACAGCGGCGTCGCCCGCAAGCCGATCCTCGATCTCGACCGCTACGCGCAGGAACTGTCGGCCCGCCGCGATCCGATCGCATCGACCTTGCAGCGCATCTACGACCGCGTCCGCCGCCAGCCCAAGCGCATCGTCTTCGCCGAGGGCGAGGAGGAGCAGGTCATGCGCGCCGCCGTCTCCTATGTGAACCAGCGGCTCGGCACCGCCATCCTGCTCGGTCGCGACGACGTCATCAAGGAGAACGCCAGGCATGCCGGCATCGAGCTCAACAAGCAGGGCATCGAGATCATCAACGCCAGGCTGTCGCGCCGCAACAGCGTCTACACCGACTATCTCTACGAGCGCATGCAGCGCAAGGGCTTCCTGTTCCGCGACTGCCAGCGCCTGATCAACAATGACCGCAACCATTTCGCCGCCTGCATGGTGGCGCTGGGCGACGCCGACGGCATCGTCACCGGCGTCACCCGCAACTATTCGACCGCGCTCGACGACATCCGCCGCGTCATCGACGCCAAGCCCGGCCACCGTGTCATCGGCGCCTCGATCGTGCTGGCGCGGGGCCGCACCGTGATCGTCGCCGATACCGCCGTGCACGACATGCCGAATGCCGAACAGATCGCCGACATCGCCGAGGAGGCCGCCGGCTTCGCCCGCCGCATGGGCTACGAGCCAAGGCTCGCCATGCTCGCCTATTCGACGTTCGGCCACCCGCAGGGCGAGCGCTCCGAGCGCGTCCAGGAAGCGGTGCGTATTCTCGACAAAAGGCGCGTCGATTTCGAGTATGACGGCGAGATGGCCGCCGACGTGGCGCTCAATTCGCGCGCCATGGCGCAATACCCGTTCATCAGGCTCACCGGCCCGGCCAATGTGCTGATCATGCCGGCCTTCCACTCGGCCTCGATCTCGACCAAGATGCTGCAGGAACTCGGCGGCTCCACCGTCATCGGCCCGCTGCTGGTCGGCTTGAACAAGCCGGTGCAGATCGTCTCGCTCAACGCCAAGGACTCGGACATCGTGAATATGGCGGCCATCGCGGCTTATACCGCGGGGGCCTGAAATGCCAAAAATTCAACAGACACCTAACGTCAGAAAGGCTCTCTTAGCAAAGACCAGGGGCGACAACAGATCAACAGATAGCACGTTAGACGTCATTTTTCCTTACTTGGTCAACGAGCTCCTTCACATATTTAACTAAGGGAGAAAGTTGGTCAGGTTTTTTTAAAAAAATGTATTTTAGAAGAAATAAAGAGTCTGCCTTCTTTGAAAAAGTGACTTTACATTCAGACGTCTCAGAGCATACACGATTTATAAACCTCGCAGCATCAAGCGCGCCAAGCCAATTGGGATCCGCAATATCTCCCCGCCATTTGCGATTATTGAATTCCTTTTGTGGGCCCAGCTCCAGAATTTTCTTCCTAATGATCTCACCTGAGACCGAGGTCGATCCATCAACATCCTTTTCGGCAATAAATGCCGCGATAGCTTCTGGGTCCACTAGGTAGCATTCCAAGTGACGTCTAGGCAAGAAATGGACTAAACCCCCAGATTCTCTTCGCATTTCGGCGCACTGTTCAGGCGAGAGTTTCTCGGTATCGAAGCTGAATACGACAGAAACTCTAAGAGGCGTAGTTGCAGAGCTAAGTCGTTTGTACACGTCATAGACCAGTGCGCGGCTACGACGGCCAGTCATAAAATCCCCTGTAGCGGAAACCGCTGTAAAAATGATACCTCTTAGTTCAGAACTACCGCTATGCTGATAGATAAGTGGGAAACACAGTTCTTCGGTGGGACCTTCAACCCAAATTATCCGTTCTGCTGCAAAGACATCCGCCATGGAAACGCCAAGGTGCTCGGCAACGTTGCGAAACGCGTCAACATCATCAAGCTTGAGGGGTTCAATGCTTGACTCGTAACCTGTTCGTTTCACAATGTGAATGGTATCTGGATCACAGAAACTTATGACTTCCGGCGCGTGCGTAGAAATTATATACTGATGGCTACCGTAATGGGTCTTGATGACACGTATAAGAGACTTGACCGCCGATGGATGAAGAAAACTGTTGATCTCGTCAATAATGATCACGGAATCATTAATAGTCATAATGGCGGTAAGTATTGCAATTGCTTGAGCTACACCGGTGCCACTGGCATTTAACGGAAAGCTGAGTTCGACGGCGTTCATTTCCTCGGTGGGCCAAACTCGTATTTCGAGTTGGTTGTTGTTGGGATTAGGCCTGACGCTCAAATTACCTACGGTGGGGAAGATATCTCGCAAATGACTTACCAGTTTTTGGAACATAGTTCCACGGCTTCCGATCAAGGTATGAAGGACAGCCGGAAGGTTCTGTGCATCTGGAGTCAATCTATCAGCATGGGAGTGAGCCGACTCGCCGATGGCGAAGCGCTCCGCTGAAAAGTAAAACATGTTTCTCTGCCACAGCTCCCAGACAATTTGTGCTCCGTCGTCGGTGTCAGATCGCGTAACTGTGTGATACTTTATCTCTCCATTGACGGCAGATAAGGATATGGAATTCTTCTTGTGTTGGCCTAGAGAAAAATTGCCGCATGCTGGATAAGCGCGCGATTGAAAATTCGTGCTTGAGTGATTAATCACATCAACAATAATAGTTGGCCAGCTAAAAAGGTTTTTAATTTGGTCAGCAGGACTGCCATTTTGCTCGCTTTGATGTAGCACAGGTAGATTCGCTGAACCTCTAATAAGAATCGTCTCTTCCAATTCGGCTCCTGTAACCCGAATTGTCAACTCGACCCTCGGTTGAGGGACTTGATGATTACTATATCTCTGAGGGGCGCGATGCCTGTCGTCTTTCAAGGCGGGTTGCAGAGCACGCAGAACAGAACTCTTGCCAGAGTTGTTTTGCCCAACTATTAGATTTATTCCGGATTGAAATAATATATTGCCCGAATCGCCAAATGACTGAAAGCCGTGAATTCGCGCTTTTGATATCCACATCTGCCCCTCATGGTCGTTCTATCTTGCTTGTCGCCATTAATCGGGCGGTCATTTTGCACCAGGCTTAGCTGTTGTAAAAATGCCGCAGAGCCATGCGACTAGGACGTGATTCAGAAGGCAACGCCAAAAAGAATTCGTTGAGCGAGGATCCAGTCATATACTTCGACTTGGGCAGCTTGACGAGACCGTCGTGGCTCGGCCACCCAACAGAGGCAAAAGCCTTCCCCGCATGCGGGGAAGGCCAGATACATCCAGATACATGGTGATGGGATAGCTTACTGCCAGCCGCGGCAGCTCTGATAGGCATGCCGCCAGTAGCGCCAGCCGGTCGTCTTCCATTTCCAGAATTCATAGCCGCAGCCACCATGGTCGGAAGCGACGATCGTCACGCCGCCCCAGAACCAGGAGCCGTGCTTGTGATGGCCGTGGTGACTGCCGTGCGGGCCGTCATGGTCCTTGCCGGGTTTGCATCCGAACACCTTGCAATGCAGCTTGGGCCTATGCTTCAGGATCGGCGGCTTGGCCTTGCAGCCAGTCACGGCGCAGTCGATTTTCGCATTTATCCTGGGGCGGATCTTGTCGCCAAGGGACGGCAGCTTGCCTGCTGGGCTGAAGGTTTGGGTGCGACGGGCGAGGCGCGTTTGCGGCATTGCCGAATTCTGCTTCACGGCCTGTGAAATGCCGTGTTTCATCTTGAACTTGTTTTCTTCGGCCTGGGCGCCGTTGGTGACGGCCATGGCTCCGATGATTGTCGCCAGCAGCAGGACGATGCCGGGGAGGCGACGTCCGATGCTGAACATCGATGTCAGGCGCGCCATGCCCTTGGTGGGCACGGCCGATCTTTCCTGACGCGCGCGAGCCATCGCGCCGGTGTAGAGTTTTTCATGCTGCGTCGGCGTCAACGCGCCGGGATCGACGCCGCTGAAAGCGTCGACTGCTGCGGGAGTAAACATCTTCCTGATCCTTCAGTTGGTTAGCGGCCTCGACCGCGGAGCCGTCCCGACGGGTTCGCTCCATGGCGCGGTTTTTCGCTGCCGCCTGTTTCGGATGAATGCCGAAACTCGACTGAAGTGTTTCAATTGTTGCGGTTCGACCATGCAGCGTGAGGGCAAAAAGCCGCCGCCGGTACGCCACAACGTCCCCTCAAGGGGGAGGCAAAAATCCCTAAATCAGCCCCGCCTGCTCGGCCTCGTGGCGCAAATTCTGGCGCGGCCTTGGCCCGATCTGCTGGATGACCAGCCCGGCCGCCAGCGAGCCGAGATCGCCGCACGCCTTGAGACTGCGGCCTTGCGTGTAGCCGTAGAGGAAACCTGCGGCATAGAGGTCGCCGGCGCCTGTCGTGTCGACCAATTCCCTGATTCTCGTCGCCTGGATGGTGACGGTTTCGTCGCCGCGCACGATCACCGATCCCTTTTCCGAGCGGGTGACGGCGGCGATCTTGCAGTCCTTGCGGATCCGCGCCAGCGCCTCGTCGAAGGAGGCGGTCTGGTAGAGCGACTTGATCTCGTGGCTGTTGGCAAAGACGATGTCGACGGTGCCCGAGCGCATCAAATCGAGGAACTCGTCGCGGTAGCGGTCGACGCAGAACGAATCCGACAGCGTCATCGACACTTCGCGCCCCGCCGCATGCGCGAGTTTCGCCGTCTGCCGGATCGCTTCCTTGGCGCGCGGCGGGTCCCACAGATAGCCTTCGAAATAGGTGACCGCCGCACCCGAAGCCTTGTCCGCCTCGACATCCTCCGGGCCGAGCTCGATACAGGCGCCGAGATAGGTGTTCATCGAGCGCTCGCCGTCGGGCGTCACGAAGATCATCGAGCGCGCCGTCGGCGGTTCGCCCTGAAGCGGCCTTGTGTCGAAGGCGACGCCCTGCGCATGGATGTCATGGGCATAGATCTCGCCGAGCGGGTCGTTCGAGACCTTGCCGAAGAAGGCGGCGCGTCCGCCGAAGGAGGCGACGCCCGCCGCCGTGTTGCCGGCGCTGCCGCCGGAGGCTTCGATCGCCGGCCCCATGCGGCTGTAGAGCAGTTCGGCGCGGTGGGTGTCGATGAGGTTCATCGCGCCCTTGATGATGCCGTTCGTCTCCAGGAATGCCTCGTCGCACTGGGCGATGATGTCGACAATGGCATTACCGATGCAAAGCACGTCATAGTCCGGCATCAATATCTCCGCCAAGAACCCACCGGCTTTTCTGCCACGCCGGCCGCAGGCGGGTCTAGCGATTTGCTGCTACTTTGCCTACCCCGAAAATCATCGCACGCTTGGCGGCGGCGGTTGGTCGCCGGCTGCTGCAGCCATCGCATCGAACTGGATCATATCAGCCGCCAAGCCTGCGGGTATGGTTGCATCCACATCGAAGCGTTTCGCTTGGGTGGTAGGCTAGAAGCAGACCGATCGAAGTTTCCGAAGGCGCGGACAAGCTATGCCAGTAAAGATCAACATGACGACGGAACTGGCCCTGCTCGGCGTGCTGGCCGTCCTATGGGGCGCGTCCTATTCTTTCATCAAGGTCGGCGTCGAGACGATCCCGCCCGTGACCTTCATCGCGGGACGGACCCTGATCGCCGGCGGCATCCTGCTCGCGCTCCTCCGCTGGCGTGGCCTTGCCATGCCGAGGGATGCGGCAACCTGGCGCCGGTTCATGTTTCAGGCTTGCATGAACAGCGTGGTGCCGTTCACGCTGATCGCCGCCGCCGAACGCACCATCGACGCGGGTCTTGCCACCATCCTCAACGCGACGTCGCCGATCTTCACCTTCCTCTTGACTGCGCTCATCACCCGCCACGAGCCTGTGACCATGCGCAAACTGTTCGGCGTCGGGGCGGGCATCGCGGGCATATGCCTCATTGTCGGCACCCAGGCGCTGGGCGGTCTTGGCCATCAGCTCTGGGCGCAGCTCGCCGTCATCGCCGCCACCGTCAGCTACGCGGGCGCCGCTATTTTCGGGCGCAACTTCAGGGGACTCGACCCCATGGTGCCGGCGGCCGGCTCGATGATTTGCGGCGCGGCAATCCTCATCCCGCTGAGCCTTGTTTTCGACCGGCCTTGGACGCTCTCGCCGTCGACGGCCTCAATCCTTGCGCTGCTAGGACTTTCGGTATTTTCGACCGCGCTCGCCTTCTCGATCTTTTTCCGGCTCATCCACACGCTGGGCTCGGTCGGCACCACATCGCAAGCCTATCTGCGCGTGCCGATCGGCGTCGGCATCGGCGCGCTCTTCCTTGGCGAGAGCCTCGGCCCGACAGCCTGGTTCGGCATGGCCTTCGTCGTCGCCGGCGTGGCGGCGATGACCATCCCCGCCCGCAAGCCCGCGCTCGCGCGGTAGGGGCCCTATCAGCCCTAGTTGCGTTGGTGGCCGGTCCTTCCTATCTCGGGAGCGTCCTGCCCGAAATGGGCTTCACACATTGGGTTCGACAACGCCGTGATATCAGACGCCGCCCGCGCCGCCTTGAGCCGGCTGTTCTCACCCGAATTCCGCTCGGTTTTTGTCAAGACGCTGGGGCTCACCTTGCTGGCGCTGGTGGCCTTGTGGTTCGGGCTGACCAGCCTCGTGGAATGGCTGGCCCTGCCATGGCTTGAGGCACTGATGCCTGGCCTGCCGTCCTGGGCCGGCTGGCTGGGCGGCATCATCGCCGCTATCGCTCTTGCCTTTGGGATGGCGCTGCTTATCGCGCCGGTGACGGCGATCATTGCCGGCCTGTTCCTCGACGATATCGCCGAGGTGGTCGAGCGCACCGACTATCCCGGCGATCCGCCCGGCCGCACCATGCCGGCACTGCGCTCGCTGGTGCTGGCGATAAAATTCTTCGGCGTCGTCATCCTCGGCAACATCTTGGCTCTGCTGCTGCTGCTGGTGCCGGGCATCAACATCGCCGCCTTCTTCATCGTTAACGGCTATCTGCTCGGGCGCGAGTTCTTTGAATTCGCCGCCATGCGCTTTCGGCCTGAGGCCGAGGCCCGGGCGTTGCGCCGGAAATATGCCGGCACGGTGTTCCTGGCCGGCCTTCTCATCGCTGCCTTCCTCGCTGTGCCGTTAGTCAACCTTGTGACGCCGCTTTTCGCCGCCGCCATGATGGTGCATCTGCACAAGGCGATTTCGGCACGGGAGGGGCGGGAGACCGCTCAGAACAGCAAGAAGCCGCGTCCCAACTCGTCGTCGGGCTCGACGATGAATTCGGCTCGGCCCGAATAGTAGGCGCGGCCGCCGACGCGGGCGATGACGGCGTCATGCGGTCCGGCTTTTGCCGTCCGTGTCACGCTGCCGGAAAAACGCGAGCCGGCGATGCTCTCGAAGGTCCGTGCCTGCCCGATCGCGATCTCGCCCCTGGCATACATTGCCGCCAGCCGCGCGGTGACGCCCGAGCCGGTTGGCGAGCGGTCGACCTGAGCCTCGGCGAAGACGCAGATGTTCTTTGTCGCCTCGCCGGAAAACGCGTCCATGCCGTCGGTCAGGATGCTGCCATAGAGAAAGGCGAGATCGGCATGGTCGGGGTGCGACAGCGGGAATTCCGTCTTCAGCGTCTCCGTCAGCACCGTTGCCGCATCGACGAAATCGCGCACGCGGCTCCTGCCGAATTCCAGGCCGAATTGGTGGCAATCGGCCAGCGCGTAGAACGCGCCGCCATAGGCGATGTCGAAGCCGATCGCCCCATAGTCCGGCAGCTCGATCTGTTGGTCGCGGGCGAACAGGAAGGCCGGCACGCTCTCGAACGACACCGCACCCGCCTTGCCATCCCTGACCTCCACCGAAGCCACAACCAGCCCGCATGGCGCCTGGATGTTGACTGTCGTTACCGGCTCCCGCCGGGCCACCAGCCCCTCGTCGACGGCATAGCGGCCGAGCGCGACCATGGCGTGGCCGCACATGGTCGAATAGCCCTCATTGTGCATGAACAGCACCGCGAGGTCGGCGCCGGGCAGGTCGGGCTCGACCAGCAGCGCGCCATACATGTCGTAATGGCCACGCGGCTCGAACATCAGTATCTTTCGGAGATGGTCGAGGTGATCGCGCACATAGGCGCGTTTTTCCAGGATGGTGCCCTTGGGTAGCGCGGGGTAGCCGCCGGTGACGATCCTGAGCGGCTCGCCGCCGGTATGCATGTCGACGACGGTGAGCGTCATGCGTCGGGGCCTATCTAAGCCAGGGATTTGGAGAACAGCTCTTGCAGCTTGCTGAAAGGCATGGCGGCGCGAGTGAAGCCGAACGTGCCGTCCTGCTGGATCTCGCGTGCCGCTGTCTCCAGCATGCCGAAAGCGAAATTGGTCAGCCAAGGCCCGAGCGAAATGCGCTTGACGCCTGCCAGGGCAAGATCGGCAACGGTGAAGCCGGGCCTCGCCATGACGTTGACCGGCTTGCTCACCGACGAGCAGATAGTCTGCACCGTCTCGATATCGCCGATGCCCGGCGCATACAGCACGTCCGCGCCGGCCTTTTCGAAGGCTTGCAGCCGCTTGATCGTGTCGTCGATGTCGGGCCTGCCCCAGAGGAAATTCTCGGCCCTCGCGGTGAAGACGAAATCGTGCTTCAGCGCCCGCGCCGCCTCCGCCGCGGCAGCAACACGCTCGACCGCATGCGAAAAATCGTAGATCGGCTTGTCGGGTTCGCCGGTATGGTCCTCGATCGAGCAGCCGGCGAGGCCCGCCGCTTCGGCCGCGAAGATGGTCTCGGCGGCACTTGTGGCGCTGTCGCCCTTGCCCTTTTCGAGATCGGCCGAGACCGGCAGGGCGGTCGCCGCCGTCACCTCGCGGCAGTGATGGATCATGGCGTCGAAGGTCACCGCGCCGTCGGGCAGGCCGCGCGAAAAGGCAAAGCCGGCGCTGGTCGTCGCCAGTGCCTGGAAGCCGAACGAGGCGAGCAGCTTCGTCGTGCCGACATCCCACGGATTGGGCATGACGAAGGTCGAGGCATGCAGGTCGCGAAAGATCTTGCCCTTGTCCATGAATGCTCCTCTTCAGATGCAAAGATGTGAAAAGGATTCTAGCGTGCCGATTTGCGCCGGGCAAACGAATGCGATTGGTTCAGAAGCGTTTGGCGTTTTCTGCTGACAAACGCTCGAACGCATCGGAGTCCTTCGCGTAACGCGATGCTGCCTTGTCCCAACGATAGGTGACGGAAATGTCGTGCGACGAAGCCTCGGGTGGCGCGTCGTCGCAGCTTTCTCCGCTCGGCGCGGTGGCTTCGGTGACCGTAGCCTTGATGGCGGCATAGGGCTGGTCGTCCGCAAGGGTACTGAAGGCGACGTTCTGCGTGCGTTTATAGGCGCACAAATTTTCGTCGAACGTGTAGATCGTGTCGATCAGCTTGAATCTGTCGTTGCGGATCATGATCAGCGGCGTGCTGACATAGCCCTGATTTGAATTGAAATGCGTGCTCATGGTGATGATGGCGTCGTCGTTGGCGCTGAGTGACACCTTGCCGGGATCGCGGAAATAGGTGCTCCGGTCGGTGGCCACGTTGACCGCGTCGAGCAGTTTCGGCTTGCCGGTGAGATCGTAGAGCGCCAGCACTGCATAGCCCTCGGCGCTGTCCCCGGCTTGCCCGAGATCGAACAGCATCGTCAGCCGATCCTTGCCGCCGGCCTTGATGCCGAGCACGGCGGCATTGGGCAGGCTTGTTGTCGACGGTGGCGAGCCGCCGTCGTCGGCGCCGCTGATGTCACGCATCTCGATCGGCAAGGTGCCGCCGTAGAAGCCGTCCGCGCCGATCTTCAAGTCTGGTATGACCATCCGGCCAAGGTCGAGATAGGTGATGTCCTCGTGGCCGGGAACGGCGCTGCCGAGGTCGGGAAAGCCGACGGCCTGTGCGATGGCCGCTCCCCATAACCATGGCAACATCAGGCAAGCGAGGAGGAAGCGAAGCAGGATGGAAGTCATGGAGTGGCGCCCCTAAACCGAGCGCACGCTAGCACGGACCAATCCGACCTACAGCCGTTGCATCGGCTGAAAAAATCCGATCAGTGGATCGGCACCAGCCCGGCCAGCTCGCGCATGTCGTCAAACAGGATGCCACCGGCTCCGGCGAGGCCGTCACGGTCGGAATAGGGGTCGCCGTGATAGGAAAACACCCGCATGCCGGCGGCAATGCCGGCTTGTGTTCCGGCGACGCTGTCCTCGATGACGATGCAGTCGGCGGGCGCGAAGCCCATCGTGCTTGCGGCATGTAGGAACAGATCGGGGAATGGCTTGCCGCGCGAGACCATGGTGGAGCTGAACAGCGCATGCTCGAACAGCGGCAAAAGCCCGGTCTGGCCGAGCGTGATATGCATTTTCGACACGCGTGCCGACGATGCGACGCAAGCTGGGATGCCGGCAGCGTGAACGGCCTCGATGAAGTCCCTGACATAGGGGATCGCTTCGACGCCATGGGCGAACAGATCCGGCAGGCCGGCGTTCCAGCGATCGACGAAATCGACGCCGAGGCTGACGCCGGTCGCCTCGACCTCCTTCTGCACCGAGACCATGCTGCGGCCGGAAAAATGCTTGCGGCAATATTCGAAGCTGGCTGGATACCCGGCGGTAGTAAGCCATTCGGCGAGGCGGTGATTGGCCAGGTTCTCGGTGTCGACCAGAACCCCGTCGCAATCGAAGATGACGAGTTTGGGTATTTTCATCTCGCTACGCTCATCAGGCCGTGCCGGTCGATCCGAACCCGCCCGAGCCCCGCGCCGTGCCGCCGGCCAATGTGCGTTCCTCGACCGTCGCCTGCATCACCGATGCAAAGACGATCTGGGCAATCCGCATGCCGCGCGTCACCGCGAAATCCTCTTCGCCGAGATTGATCAGCAGCACCTTCACCTCGCCGCGATAATCGCTGTCGATGGTGCCCGGTGTGTTGAGGCAGGTGAGGCCATGCTTGAAGGCAAGTCCCGAACGCGGCCGGACCTGGCCTTCCATGCCTTCCGGGATTTCCAGGATCAGCCCCGTCGGCACCAGCGCGCGTTTCCCGGGCAGGATCAGCAACGGCCGATCGTCCGGCACAGCGGCGCGCAGATCCATGCCTGCCGCACCCGCACTTTCATAGGCCGGCAGCGGCAGGCCTTCGCCATGCGGCAGCCTGACGAAACCGACGGAGGGGCCGATGACGGGAGTGGGATAAAGGGCAGCACGCATAAAGCCACTCCTATCGGCACGAATGCCGATTCGGTCAACTCGGCCGCAGGGCTATCAACGGCTTTCTTTTTAGGTAGTTCCGCCTCAACGCAGTTCCACCGGAACGATTGTCGTCTCCTTGATCTCCTCCATGACGAAGGAGGCCGAAACATCCGACAGCGCCACCTTGGCGATCAGCCGCTGGTAGAGCCGGTCATAGGCTTTCATGTCGGCGACTCGGGCCCTGAGCACATAGTCGAGGTCGCCGGACATGCGATAAACCCCGGTGATCTCGGGGAAACCGGTCACCGCCGCGCGGAACTTCTGCAGCCAGCCCGGATCGTGGTTGGAGGTTCGGATCAGGATGAACACCGAGAGGCCGAGCCCAAGCTTGTCGGCATCGACCAGGGCCACCCGCCCGGTGATGACGCCACCTTCCTCCAGCCGCTTCACCCGACGCCAGCAGGCATTGCGCGACAAAGCCACCCGTTCCGACAACTGGTCGACCGACAGCGTGCCGTCGCGCTGCAACTCGGCCAGCAATCTTCGATCGATTTCATCGATATCGGGCGCCATTTGGGATATTTGTCCCAAAACATCACCGGGAACAAGGACAATTTGAGACCAATGCACCGCAAATCTGTGTCAGGTTACCCAGCATCGCGGGCTTATCCCGGCAGGAGGGGATCACCATGACAACACGGCTTGCAAGTCTCTTCACCTCTCACCCGGCCAAGGTGGGCGAGACCTATTTCAGCCATATGGCCTTTGCCGCGTGGTTCTGCTCGCGCCTGTCCATGGCCGCGGGCGCCGCGTTCGTTCACGCTTTCTTGCCATTTCTGTTCGAGACTACGGCCAGCCGAATCGTCCGTGAGCTCTACGAGCGCACGAACAACAGAGGCACACACACGGTCAAGGAGCCGGCGGCTCTCATGGATCGCGCATAACGAACGGTAGAAGCGAATGTGCCGATGGGCGGCCTATCTTGGTGAAGCGCTCTTCCTCGAAGACATCGTCACGGCGCCCTGCCACTCGCTGATCGCCCAGAGCCATTGCGCCCAGGAAGCCAAGTCGCCGACCAATGGCGACGGTTTTGGGCTCGCCTGGTATGGCGATCGTCCCGAGCCCGGCCTCTATCGCGATATCCTGCCGGCCTGGTCCGATCCCAACCTGAAGAGCCTGTGCCGGCAGATCCGCTCCGGCCTGTTCCTCGCTCATGTGCGCGCCTCGACCGGCGGCGCCACCAGCCGCATGAACTGCCACCCGTTCATCTCGGGCCGCTGGTCGTTCATGCACAACGGCCAGATCGGCGGCTTCGAGAAGATCCGCCGCGCGCTGGAAAATTCGCTTTCCGACGCTGTCTTCGACCAGCGCGAAGGCACCACCGATTCCGAACTCTTTTTCCTGCTGATGATCGACGAGGGTCTGGCCAGTGATCCGCAAGGCGCTGTCGCCCGCGCGACCAGCCGTGTCGTCGACGCCTCCCGCCGCGCCGGTGTTGAGCCGGCTTTGAAACTCACCGCCGCCTTCTCGGACGGGCAAGCGCTCTACGCTGTGCGCCATGCCAGCGACGGCCACGCGCCGACGCTCTACACCGCTGCCAAGGGCGCCGGCCGCTGCATTGTCTCCGAGCCGTTCGACCGAGACGGCGGCGACTGGCAGGCCATCCCGCCGTCGAGTTTCGTCACCATCACGACATCAGGCATGAGCATCCACCCCTTCGCCGCGGCCGTAGAGAAACTGGCGCTGGTAGGTTGAGCAGCACAATTCCGATCAAGCGCCTCTGACCGCCGAATGCTGAACTTGGCTTGAAGCCGCGCCGCAATCCTCCATTTGACAAGAGCACGGCCAGCAAGTCGGAGCATTCGTCATGGATATTGCCTTTTCCTCGACCATTGAACTCGCCGCCGCGATCGCCGGGCGAAAAATCTCCGCCGTGGAAGCGCTGGATGCGCATCTGGCCGAGATCGACAGGCACAACAAAACGGTGAATGCCGTCGTCACGCTCGATCGGGAAGGGGCCCGCGAGCGCGCGAAAAGGGCCGACTCCGCAGTGGTGCGAGGCGACATTCTCGGACCGCTGCATGGCGTACCGTTCACCTTGAAGGACACCCACGACACGACGGGCATGAAGACCACAGTAGGGTTTCCGCCCTTTGCCGGCTATGCGGCCGGACAAGACAGCCCAGTGGTCGCGAGGCTGAAGGCCGCTGGCGGTATTCTGCTCGGCAAGACCAATGTCGCGACAATGCTGGGAGATTGGCAATCGGACAATCTGCTGTTCGGCCGAACCAGCAATCCGTGGGATTTATCGCGTACATCAGGCGGCTCCAGCGGAGGCGCGGCGGCAGCACTCTGCGCCGGCATGACGCCGTTCGAGATCGGCACCGACATGCAGGATTCCATCCGCTTGCCGGCTGCTTTCTGCGGCGTATACGGCCTGAAGCCGACCGAGCATCGCATCTCACTCACCGGCGCCTTTCCCGATCCGGGCGGTGCTGCACGCAGCGTGCGGCTGATGTCCTGCCTCGGGCCGCTGGCGCGCAGCGTCGAGGATCTGGCGCTGATTTACAAAATTATCGCCGGACCCGACGGCCGTGACACTGACCTTGCGCCAGTTCCGGTAGAGGATATGCCGGAGCCTGATCTAAGGGCGCTGCGCATCGCCTTCGCACCGTCCTTCCCGGGTTTTCCGGTGGCTTCCGAGATAAGCGCGACCGTCGAAAATTTGGCCAAGCAACTCGAGTCTGCGAGCGCAAGCGTTGAGGAAGCAAGATTGCCGAAGCTCGATCTGCATGACGACCTGGCTGAGGGCGGTGCGCTGATCGGCATGATGCTGGAGACCGCGCAGCCTGAGCCGCCCGAGCATCCGACCTCGGTCACGCGCTGGTTCGCGACACTTGCCCGCCGTGACCGCTCGATCCTTGCCTGGGACCGGTTCTTAGAAAGCTGCGACGCCCTGTTGTGTCCCGTCGCCATGACCACGGCATTTCCGCATTGCGAGCCGGGGACGCCGATCGAGGTCGACGGCAAGGAGCAGAGCTACTGGATGCTGCCGGCCTATGGCGCGGTGTTCAACTATAGCGGCCACCCGGCGCTTGCGCTGCCGTGCGGGCAGGATCGCGACGGCCTGCCCATCGGCCTGCAACTTGTTGGGAAGCGCTGGTCGGAGTCGCGCCTACTCGGCATCGCCAAGGCGATGGCGCCGCTGACCGGCGGTTTTGTCCGGCCACCTGGCTATTAGAGCGCCGCGCGTCCAACTGGACGCGCAAAGGACGCTCTAACACTTTGAGTTGGCGCATGATCCTTCCGGAAACCGAGGCTTCCGGGGTCATGCGCTAAGTGAAGCGTGACAATCCGTATAGCGCCAACAGTGGATCACGGTCCCCGTCGAGGATCTCCCGGCTAGCGAACAGGCCGACGGCGGGCGCCAGCGTGATACCGGAATGCATGACCGCGACGTATAGGCCGGGCACGCCCTCGGCGCGGCCGATGATCGGAAAGCCGTCGATCGGCGTCGGCCGGTAGCCGACCGTATGGAAATCGAGTTCCAGTCCATCCGCGCCTCGCAACATGGCTTTCATCGCCGCGAACAGGTCGCGCGCGGTGGCTTCGGCATCCATGCCCGGATCGGCGCCGCCGAAATCCGAGCCGGCGATGATGCGGCCCTCCGCCGTCTGGCGCATATGCAGCCGCTCGGCCAGAACCAGGCCGTTGAGCAATTTTTCAAAGGGGCGTGAATGGACGATCAGGCCTGGCGGGGTCTCGATCGGCAATTTTACGCCAGCCGTCGCGGCTATGTCCGGTGATCCGACACCGGCCGCGACCACCACCTCGTCGGCGGCAATCAGCCCGGAAGACGTGTCCACCCCGACGACCCCGCCGTTAGTCTGCGCTAGCGCGGTCACAGCCGCCCCGGCCAGGATGCGGGCGCCGCGTCGTTCGGCATCGGCCAGCAGGGCGCGCGTAACGGCGACAGGTTCGGCAACGCCTTCCCCAGGTACATGAAGGGCGAAATCCGGAAGCTCCCGGAGATTGGGTTCAATGCGCGCCGCGCCCGCCCGGTCGACCCGTTCGATGCCGTAACCCCAGGCGGAATGCTCCGCGGCATAGGTCTCGAGCTCGGCCGCCGGCAGGTCCCAGCACAGGCCGCCGCACCATTCCAGCGGCATACCGGCTACGTCTTGCGCCAGCCGCGTCCATTCGGCCATCGAGCGGGTCCGCAGCCGGAAATAGGGTTGCGGATTGCCCCAGCTTGCATTGATCCAGGCAAAGGAATTCGGCGTGGCGACGCCGCCGGCGTCGCTTTCGGCAATGACCGTCACCCGCGCCCCGGCCTTCGCCAGATGCCAGGCGATCGAGGCGCCGACGATGCCGGCGCCGATGACGATGACTTGCTTGCTCATGCTGGACCTCTGCAGAACCGGGTCTTCTGATGCCATTGCGGCGAGCCTATCTCAAGTGTAGCCAGGGCCTGTTCGGCCAAAACCGTCGACAGGCCACAAAAGCGCTGCTAGAAGCCCGCGCCACAGACAGGATTCCAGACATTGGCTGAAGACATTGAAAACGCGGTATCGCGCCGCCGCACTTTCGCGATCATCGCGCACCCCGACGCCGGCAAGACGACGCTCACCGAAAAGCTGCTGCTGTTCGGTGGCGCCATCCAGCTTGCCGGCGAGGTCAAGGCCAAGAAGGACCGCATCCAGACCCGGTCCGACTGGATGAAGATCGAACGCGAGCGCGGCATTTCGGTCGTCACCTCGGTGATGACCTTCGAATATGAGGACAATGTCTTCAACCTGCTCGACACGCCCGGCCACGAGGATTTCGCCGACGATACCTATCGCACGCTCTCGGCGGTCGACTCGGCCGTCATGGTCATCGACGCCGCCAAGGGCATCGAGCCGCGCACGCTGAAACTGTTCGAGGTCTGCCGGCTGCGCGACATCCCGATCATCACCTTCGTCAACAAGATGGACCGCGAGAGCCGCGACCCGTTCGAGATCCTCGACGAGATCGAACAGAAGCTGGCGCTGGACACGGCCCCGATCACCTGGCCGATCGGCCGCGGCAAGACCTTTGCCGGCACCTACCATCTGGCGCTGAACGCCGTGCGCAGGGGCGACGCCGAAAAGGAGCGTACGCCGGTCAACGGTCCCGATTCCAACCGCGTCGCCGGTCTTTTGCCGGAAAACGAGCGCGAGGCCTTCATCGAGGAACTGGAACTCGCGCGCGAAGCCTGCCGTCCGCTCGATATCGATTCCTTCCGCGAAGGTCACCTGACGCCGGTCTATTTCGGCTCGGCGCTGCGCAATTACGGCGTGCGTGACCTGATCGAGGCGCTCGGCGCGTTCGGGCCGCCGCCGCGCGCGCAGGAGGCCGACACCCGCAAGGTCGAGGCGACCGAGGAGAAGATGACCTCCTTCGTGTTCAAGATCCAGGCCAACATGGACCCCAATCACCGCGACCGCATCGCTTTCGTCCGCGTCTGCTCGGGCAAGCTCGAGCGCGGCATGAAGGCCAAGCTGGTGCGCACGGGCAAGCCGATGAGCCTGTCGGCGCCGCAATTCTTCTTCGCCCGCACGCGCGTCACCGCTGATGAGGCGTTCGCCGGCGACGTCGTCGGCATTCCCAATCACGGCACGCTGCGCATTGGCGATACCTTGACCGAAGGCGAGGAAATCCTGTTCCGCGGCGTGCCCAACTTCGCTCCGGAAATCCTGCGCCGCGTCCGCCTCGGCGATGCGATGAAGGCCAAGAAACTCAAGGAAGCGCTGCATCAGATGGCCGAGGAAGGCGTCGTGCAGCTGTTCTCGCCGGAGGACGGCTCGCCGGCAATCGTCGGCGTCGTCGGCGCGCTGCAGCTCGACGTGCTGAAGGAGCGGCTGAACTTCGAATACACGCTGCCCGTCGATTTCGAGATGTCACGCTTTTCCGTCTGCCGATGGATCTCCGCCGACGACAAGGCCGAGGTGCAGCGCTTCATCGAGGCGCATCGCGGCGACATCGCCCGCGATCTCGACAACGACCCGGTGTTCCTCGCCCAGCACGCCTTCTCGCTCAACTACGAGGCGGAGCGCTGGAAGGCGATCCGCTTTGCAGCGGTCAAGGATTATCAGGTCCGTGACAAGGCGGCGTGAGCGGCCGCTTTCCTCGCCGAAGGCTACGGATGAGGGGTGTTCCAGGGAACGCCAACGTCTCACTTCGCTGGAACACCCCTCATCCGTCTCGGCGCTGCGCGCCGATCCACCTTCTCCCACAGGGGGAGAAGGGAAGATCGCGCAGTTCTCAGCCTTTAGCCGCCGCTTCGATCTTGGCGATGTCGATCTTGCTCATCTGCATCATCGCTGACATCACCCGGCCTGCCTTGGCCCGGTCCGGATCCAGAAGCAGGCGCGGCAGTTGCTCAGGCACGACTTGCCAGGAGATGCCGAATTTGTCCTTCAGCCAGCTGCATTGCGACGGTTCGCCACCGCCTTCGATGAGCCTGTCCCAGAAATAATCGACCTCTTCCTGCGTCTTGCAGTCGATCGACTGCGACATCGCTTCGTTGAACTTGAATTGCGGTCCGCCGTTGAGCGCCTGGAACTGCACGCCGTCGAGTTCAAACGTGGTCACCAGCACTTTGCCTTCATCGGCGTGGCCTTCGGGCCAACGCAGCACGCTCAGCACCTTCGAATTCTTGAAGATGGAGACGTAGAAATTCATCGCCTCTTCGGCCTGGTCGTCGAACCACAGGCAGGTGGTGATCTTTTGCATGTCTTGCTCCTCGGGCTGTTTCAGTTGGCTATCGCAGGGAAACGGCCTGGCTTGACGTTTGGCGTCATTTGCCCTGCCGTTTGTCCAAGGACGTCCGGGCGGCACGCAATCCGACAGTGGGATCAAATTTTCGTGGGAAAATCTGGCGCATTGCAAAATTGTGGCCAGACCAGGCTTCGGCGTCTATAACGCCTGCGGTCCGAATTCAGCGCCGCCGCGCCATCCCTCGGCGTGGCCAGCCAGCTAAGGAAAGTTCATGCCCGCCTACCGTTCCCGCACCACCACTCATGGCCGCAACATGGCCGGCGCCCGCGGCCTGTGGCGCGCCACCGGCATGAAGGACAGTGATTTTGGCAAGCCGATCATCGCCGTGGTCAATTCCTTCACCCAGTTCGTGCCGGGCCACGTCCATCTCAAGGACCTTGGCCAGTTGGTGGCGCGCGAGATCGAAAAGGCCGGCGGCGTCGCCAAGGAATTCAACACCATCGCCGTCGATGACGGCATCGCGATGGGCCATGACGGCATGCTCTATTCGCTGCCGTCGCGCGAGCTGATCGCCGACTCCGTCGAATACATGGTCAACGCGCACTGCGCCGACGCCATGGTCTGCATCTCCAATTGCGACAAGATCACGCCCGGCATGCTGATGGCCTCGCTGCGCCTCAACATCCCGACCGTCTTCGTTTCGGGCGGACCGATGGAAGCCGGCAAGGTGGTGCTCGCCGGCAAGACGCAGGCGCTCGATCTGGTCGACGCCATGGTTGCGGCCGCCGACGACAAGATTTCCGATGAGGACGTCAAGGTCATCGAGCGCTCGGCCTGCCCGACCTGCGGCTCCTGCTCGGGCATGTTCACCGCCAATTCGATGAACTGCCTGACCGAGGCGCTGGGCCTGTCGCTGCCCGGCAATGGTTCGACGCTGGCGACGCACGCCGATCGCAAGCGTCTCTTCGTCGAGGCCGGCCATCTGGTCGTCGATCTCGCCCAGCGCTATTACGAGCAGGACGACGAAACCGCACTGCCGCGCTCCATCGCTTCCAAGGGCGCCTTCGAGAATGCCATGACGCTCGACATCGCCATGGGCGGCTCGACCAACACCGTGCTGCACATATTGGCTGCCGCGCATGAAGGCGAGGTCGATTTCACCATGGAGGACATCGACCGGCTGTCGCGGCGTGTCCCGGTGCTGTGCAAGGTGGCGCCGGCGAAATCCGACGTCCATATGGAGGATGTCCATCGTGCCGGCGGCATCATGGCGATCCTCGGCCAGCTCGACAGCGCCGGACTGATCAATCGCGATCTGCCGACCGTGCATACGGCAAGCCTCGGCGAGGCGCTCGACCATTGGGACATTTCGCGCACGACGAGCCAGAATGTCCGCGACTTCTTCCTCGCGGCACCGGGCGGCGTGCCGACACAGGTCGCCTTCAGCCAGGACCGCCGCTGGGACGAGCTTGATCTCGACCGGGAGAAGGGTGTCATCCGCTCGGCGCAGACGCCTTTCTCGAAAGATGGCGGCCTTGCCGTGCTGAAAGGCAATCTGGCGCTGGACGGCTGCATCGTGAAGACCGCTGGCGTCGATGAGTCGATCCTGAAATTCACCGGCCCGGCGCGTGTGTTCGAAAGCCAGGACGCCAGCGTCAAGGCGATCCTGTCGAACGAGATCAAGGCCGGCGATGTCGTCGTCATCCGCTACGAGGGGCCGCGCGGCGGCCCCGGCATGCAGGAAATGCTCTACCCGACCAGCTATCTGAAGTCGAAGGGCCTGGGCAAGGCCTGCGCGCTGGTCACCGACGGCCGCTTCTCCGGCGGCACGTCGGGCCTGTCCATCGGCCATGCCTCGCCGGAAGCGGCGGAAGGCGGGCTGATCGGGCTGGTGCAGGAGGGCGACACGATCGAGATCGACATCCCCAACCGCACCATCCGCCTTGCGGTCGATGACGCCGAACTGGCTGCCCGCCGCATCGCGATGGAGGCGAAGGGCGCCGCTGCCTGGAAGCCTGAGGAAAAGCGCAAGCGCAAGGTGACGACGGCCCTGCGCGCCTATGCCGCGTTCGCCACCAGCGCCGACAAGGGTGCTGTGAGGCACGTGCCGGAATAGCGCAGTTCTTCCCTTCTCCCCTTGTGGGAGAAGGTGGCCGAGCGAAGCTCGGTCGGATGAGGGGTGTTCCAGGGAACGCTGGCGTCTCATTCCGGCCAGCACCCCTCAACCGTCTTGGCGCTGCGCGCCAATCCACCTTCTCCCACAAGGGGAGAAGGGAGGACGCTACGGCATCAGCTGATATTCATAAAGCTTCTGATAAAGCCCGCCCTGCTTGAGCAAGGTCTTATGCGGGCCGCTTTCCACCACCTTGCCGGCCTCCAGCACCACGATCGTGTCGGCCTGGTGCACGGTCGACAGCCGGTGCGCGATGACGATCGTCGTGCGCCCGACCGTCAGTTGCTGCAGTGCGTCGCGGAACAATGCCTCGGATTCCGCGTCGAGCGCGCTGGTCGCCTCGTCGAGCAGCAGGATCTCGGCATTGCGCAGCATGGCGCGCGCGATCGAAATGCGCTGGCGCTGACCGCCGGAAAGCAGCGCGCCGTTCTCGCCAACATCCGTCTCATAGCCTTTGGCCAAGGCGGTGATGAAGTCATGCGCATTGGCCGCCCTGGCGGCGGCGATCACCTCGTCGTCGGTGGCGTCCTGACGCCCAAGCCGGATATTGTGCATGATCGTGCCCGCAAACAGGAACGTGTCCTGGCTGACATAGGCGATCTTTTCCCTGAGCGAAGCGATGGTTGCGTGGGAGATGTCCTGGCTGTCGAACAGCACCTTGCCGCTCTGCGGATCGTACATGCGCATGATCAGGTTGAGGATGGTCGACTTGCCGCCGCCCGATGGCCCGACCAGCGCCGTCATCTTGCCGGCCGCCAGCGTCAGGTCGAGCCCATCGAACACCGGCGGACTTTCCGGATAGGCAAAGCCGACATTGTCGAACCGGATTTCGCCCGGTCCCGCCCGCAGCGGCTTGGCGTCCGGCTTTTCGGCCAGCGTCAGCGGCCGGTCGGCGAGCTGGAACATCATGCGCACGCCGACGATGCCGGTTTCCAGCGAGATGCGCACGCGGGCCAGGCGTTTGGCCGGTTCATAGGCAAGCAGCAGCGCCGCGATGAAGGCCATGATGTTGCCCGGCATCTGGCCGCCCCCAAGGACCAGAAGGCCGCTGACCAGAATGGCGCCGGAGATCGCCAGTCCGGCAAGTGTTTCCATCACCGGGCTGGTGGCGGCCTCCAGCGTGGCAATGTTGTTGGCGCGGTTTTCGACATCGGACACCGCCTTGTACATGCGCTTGCGCATCGCGCCTTCGAGACCGAAGGATTTGACGACACGCACGCCGATTGCCGTTTCCTGCATCACCTGCACGATCTGGCCGAGCGAGCGGAATTCCTGCGCGGCGATCTTGCGCACGCGCTTCAGGATGCGGTTGACCCCGTAAATGGCTATTGGCCCGACGACGAAGCAGATCAGGGACAGCGCCGGCTGCTGCCAGACCATCACCCCCACCAGGACAAGCAAGGTCAGCAGGTCGCGCACATAGGACGTGACGACGAGGTCAAGCACGCTGCGTGCCGCCTGCGCGTTGTTGGTCATGCGGGTGATCAGGTCGGATGACGAGGTCGAATGGTAGAACTCGATGCCTTGCTCCAGGATACGGTCGTAGATCTTGCGTTGTCGTTCGGCGATGATGCTGTTGCCGACCCGGCTCATGAAATAGGCCTGGACGAAATTGGCGATGCCCTTGGCGACGAAGATCCCGGCAACCGCCGCGGCAATCCAGTTGACGCGCTCTACCCTCTTGTAGATCACGAACTCATTGGTGATTTCGCGCAGGATCCAGGCGCTGGCGCCCGTCATGGCGGCCACCACCAGCATCGACAGGATGGCGGCGCCATATCCGAACTTGTGCTCGTGGAAGGATTCCCTCACCAGCCTTGCGATGAGGCGCTGGTTTTCCGTCGAACGGAAGAAGCGAAACAAATGGCTGATCCCATGCCTGGCTGAGACGGATTTCGGATTCGCCACGGGGGCGAAAGGCGGCTTATAGAGCGAGTTGCGTCCGGATGGAACCTGCCACCCGCTTTGAAACAAACGGCTGCGGCAAGCTGTCTTTTGCGCCACGATGGCACGGTGATTCCTTAGAGAGGATGGCTACAGATGGATTTCGACCTTATCGTGCGAGGCGGCACGCTGCCCGACGGCACGATTGCCGACATCGGCATTATCGGCGAGACGATTGCGGCGATCGAGCCCGAACTGAACGTCACTGCAGGCATGGCGGTCGATGCCCAGGGCAATCTGGTCTCGCCGCCCTTCGTCGATCCGCATTTCCATATGGACGCCACGCTCTCCTACGGCATCCCGCGCATCAATGCCTCGGGCACGTTGCTGGAAGGCATTTCGCTGTGGGGCGAGTTGAAGCCGCTTTTGACCCACGAGGCGGTGCGCGACCGCGCGCTCGCCTATTGCGACTGGGCGGTATCTATGGGCCTGCTCGCCATCCGCACCCATGTCGATGTCTGCGACGACAGGTTGCTGGCGGTCGAAGCCCTGCTCGACGTGAAGAAGACGGTCGCGCCCTATATCGACCTGCAACTGGTCGCCTTTCCGCAGGACGGATTCTACCGCTCGCCGACCGCACGCGACAACACCATCCGCGCGCTTGACCTCGGCGTCGACATCGTTGGCGGCATACCGCATTTCGAGCGCACCATGGCCGACGGCACGCGTTCGGTGACGGAACTGTGCGAAATCGCCGCCAGGCGCGGCCTGATGGTCGACCTGCATTGCGACGAAACCGATGACCCGCTGTCGCGCCATATCGAACAACTGGCCCATGAAACGCAGCGCCTTGGTTTGCAGGGCAGGGTGGCCGGCTCGCACCTCACCTCCATGCATTCGATGGACAATTACTACGTCTCCAAGCTGTTGCCGCTGATCGCCGAGGCCGGTGTCTCGGCAATCCCCAATCCGCTGATCAACATCATGCTGCAGGGCCGCCACGACACCTTTCCCAAGCGTCGCGGCCTGACCCGCGTCAAGGAAATGCTGGCCATGGGCATCCGCGTCGGCTGGGGCCAGGATTGCGTGCTCGACCCCTGGTATTCGCTCGGCACCGCCGACATGCTCGACGTCGCCTTCATGGGCCTGCATGTCGCCCAGATGTCGAGCCCCGCCGACATGGCGCGCTGCTTCGACATGGTCACCAATGTCAACGCCGCCATCATGGGGCTTGATCATCTGGGTCTCGGCGTCGGCAAGCGTGCCAGCCTCGTCGTCCTCGATGCCGGCAATCCGGTCGAGGCCATACGCTTGCGCCCCGAACGTCTGTGCGTCATTGCCAGGGGCAAGGTGGTTGCGGAGCGGACGAAGCAGGAGACACGGCTGTCGATCGCCGGCCGGCCTGCACAGGTGAACCGCCGGCATGGGGCGGCCGGTTGAGCCGGGCCTGGCGGGCCCCAACAGGCCCGGCCTCTCTGCATCAAGGCTCTCCGCTTCGCTTGGCCACAATTAAGTCTACAATAACACTCCACTTTAGGTGCGTCGAGAGGAGGATTACGCGATGTGGCAGAAGACGATGATCGTGGTCGCGCTGGTGGTGCTCTGCGCGGGCTGCATGACGGCGCAGGATCGTCGCGCCGCCGATGAGGCGAAATGCCGGTCCTATGGCTTCACCAGGAAGAATGACGCCTTCGCCGAATGCCTGCAGCGCATCGATCTCGATCGGCGCGCGGAACTGCGAAGCGCCTCGGCCTTCGATCCGTGGGAGAGGCCGGTGATCTACCGCCCGGTCATCATTCGGCCGCGGCCAAAGTAGGCGGAATCGCGATCCGGCCAGCAAAGCGGCCATTCAAGCCGCGATCTGCGTCATAGGCCCAGCCGATTTCCGGCTCTGGTCCGGCCAGGTTTCAAGATTTCCGCTCGTCAAGCCGACTGCTTGCGTCTACGAGGCGATACGTGCGGGAGGAACTGATAACGGCATGGCACAGCCGATAGTCCAGAATCCGACGATCAGGAACGTGCTGCTGGCGGGCATTCTGCTGATGCTGGCCGGCGATTTCCTGTTTGCGTTGAACGATGCGATGGGCAAATGGCTGGTCGCCAGCTTTTCCGTCGGCCAGGTCGTGCTGATCCGTTCCGTCGGCGCCTTTTTCGTGCTCGGCCCGATGATCGCGCATCAAGGTACGGCCAAGCTGTTCCGGATGGAGCGTCTTGAACTGCAGGCTTTGCGCGTCCTCATGACGACGCTCGACACCGCGCTGTTCTACGCCGCCGTCGTCTATCTGCCACTGGCCGACGTCATGAGCTTCTACATGGCCGGGCCGATCTACGTCGCGGCGTTGTCCCACCTTCTGCTCGGTGAAAAGGTCGGCTGGCGCCGCTGGGTGGCGATCCTTGTCGGCTTCTGCGGCGTGCTGATCATGCTGAAACCATCGTCGTCGGCGTTTTCGCTGTCCTCGATCTTCGCGCTGGTCGGGAGTATTTCATTCGCCTTCGCCATCATCCTCAACCGCCGGCTGCGTGGCACCAGCGACACCTCGCTCGTCACCTGGCAGACCATCGGCACGCTGCTGGTCGGCGCGGTGCTGACCGTCGGCAACTGGCAGACGCCGTCCGCGCTCGATTTTGGCGCCATGCTGCTGCTCGGCATCGTCTCCTGCGGCGCGCATCTGATGATCACCAGGGCGCTGAAACTGGCGCCGGCCTCGACGCTGGCGCCGCTGCATTATACGCTGCTCTTGTGGGCGGTGGTCTTCGGGCTGGTTTTCTTCGGCGACGTTCCCGGCCCCCGCATCCTGATCGGCTCGGCCGTCATCGTGCTGGCCGGCTTGTTCATCTTCCACCGCCAGAAGGTGGTCGATACGACGGTGCCGCCCGAAAACGTGCCGAAGGGTGTAAATTAGCCCGCGCGCACGGCCGCCAGATGCCCTGAAAACTCCGGCGTTTCCATCAGCGCCTTGCAGCGCGAAAAACGCCCGTCGGCATAGGCGCGGAAATCGTCGACCGGATTGTTGTTGGCAAGCTGGATCAGCCCCCACAACGTCCACAGGAGATCGCACATCGCCTTGTAGATGACGACACGGCCGCGCTCCACCGGCGTCGGCTCCGCGCCGAAATACGCGCGCATCATCTCCTCATCTTGCGCCGCATCGAACTTTCCTTCGACGCTGAGGTCGCCAAGGTCCCAGAGCGGATCGTTCATCCCCGAATACTCCCAGTCGACGATCCACATTCGCTCGCCCGTATCGAGAAAGTTCTCGCACAGCGGATCGCAATGGCAGGCGACAATCGACAGGGGATTGGCGGCAAGGGCCGAGCGCACGGTTTCGGCCTCGCGCACGACGTCGTGGTAGCCCGCGGGCAGGGCAACATCCTTGGTCGACAGCACCTTCAGATAGTCGTCGATCATCGCAAACAGCTCGAAGCGAAAGGGGAAGACCGCACCCGATGTATGCAGTTTGCGTAAGGCTTCGGCGGCGCGCGCCGGGCTGCCCGGCCGGGACTTGAACTTTTCCGGCGACATCGTCTCGGCGCCGGCGATGAAGCGCGTCACCATCACGCCCGTGGCGCCGTCGACATGCAGCACATCGGGGCTGACGCCGGCCCTGGCGGCTTCCTGCGCCGCCACCGCCTCATTGGCGCGGTTGATATACTCCTCGGTACCCTTGCCGGGGATGCGCAGGCAGGCATCCCCGGCCTTGAAGACGAGATTGGTGAGGCCGCCAAGGCGCTCCAGCGGCCCGTCATAGCCGACCAGCACCGGAATGTCCGCAAGCCTGGCGCGCGCCTCGTCAACCTCCATCGCCTTGCCCCCTATTCACACATCGTTATTTTCTTGCGGCGACGGTTCCACAATTTTCGCCATTTGGCTATCATTCGGATGGCGTATGAGCCACGAGTCGGCGGACGGGACCGGGATGACGGACAAGAAGAACAAAAGCCCGCTCGCCGCGGCCTATGCGGCAAAGCGCCCCGAGGACGTGGCGGCCCTCTATGACAGCTGGTCCGACACTTACGACGCCGACATGTCGGCGGCCGGTTATCGCCATCCGACCATCTGCCTTGCCTTGCTGGCCCGCCATCTGCCGCGCGGCGCGGCACCGCTCCTCGATGCCGGGGCCGGCACCGGCCTCATCGGCGAATGGCTTGCCATCACGGGCTACCCACGGGTCGAGGCGCTCGACATCTCCGCCGGCATGCTAGCTCAGGCCTCGCGCAAGGGCGTCTATTCGGCGCTGCATTGCCTGGCGCTCGGCGGGCCGCTGCCTTTCGCCGACGGCGCCTATGCCGGGATCGTATCGGCCGGCGTCTTCACCTCGGGCCATGTCGGTGTCGAGGGGCTGGATGAACTGATCCGCATTTGCCGGCCGGGTGGCATCATCGTGCTGACGGTCAAGAACACGCTGTGGGACGCGGGATTTGCCACGCGGATCGCCGAGCTTGAGGCGAGGGGCGTCATAACGCGCGCCGAGGAAACGCCGCCCTATGTCTCGATGCCGGGTGAGGCGGATACCGTGCCCAGCCGCGGCCTCGTTCTGCGCGTGAGCTGAAGCTACGCTTTGACCCTGTCTCCGGCTGGATCGTAAAGCGACTGAAGGTGAATCCGTGCCGGTGTCCGCTCCATTGCCACCACCAGCTCGTAGTCGCCGGAGGCGAGGAAATCGTCGCTGATGCCGTCGGCATTGCGCACATAGCCATAGCCGATGTTCTTGCCGACCGTGTAGCCATAGCCGCCGCTGGTGAGATAACCCACGGGCTCGCCATTGCGCAGGATTGTCTCGCGTCCGAGCAGCACGGTCTCCGGATTGTCCACCGTGAAGCCGGCAAAGCGTTTTTTCAGCGCCGCGCCGCTGCTCTTTTCAAGCGCCCGCCGGCCGACGAAATCCGTGTTCTTTCGGAGCTTCACCGCCCAGCCAAGGCCCGCTTCCTGAGGCGTGTCGTTGGGTGTGATATCGGCGCCCCAGGCCCGGTAGCCCTTTTCCAGCCGCAATGATTCCAGCGCCCGATAGCCAACCGGACGAATACCGTGCCTTTTGCCAGCCGCCATCAGCGCATCGAAGACCTCGCCCGCCGCCGCGATCGGCACATGCAGCTCCCAGCCGAGTTCGCCGACATAAGTGACGCGCAGCGCCCGGATCGTATTGCCGGCGACTTCAATCTCACGCGCATGGCCGAACGGGAAGCTGGTGTTCGACACGTCCGCCTCGGTCACCGCAGCCAGCACTTCACGGGCGCGCGGCCCCATCAGCGACAGCGTACCGAAGTCCTCGGTGACATCGATCAGCGTAACGTCAAGATCCTTGCCGACATGGTCGCCGATCCAGGAGAAATCATGCGTGCGGAAACCGGTGCCGGTGACGATGTAGAATTTCTCTTCGCCGAGCCGCGCCACCGTCAGGTCGGCCTCGATGCCGCCGCGCGTGTTGAGAAGCTGCGTGTAGGTCAGCCGGCCGACCGGCTTGGCGACGTCGTTGGCGCAGATCCAGTCCAGCGCCTTCTGCGCATCGGCGCCGGACATTTCGTATTTGGCGAAGGACGATTGGTCGAAGATGCCGACGTTTTCGCGCACCTGCCGGTGCTCGTCGCTGACGGCGGAGAACCAGTTCTGCCGGCCCATCGAATAGACATCCTCAGGTTCGACGGCTTCGGGCGCGAACCAGTTCGGCCGCTCCCAGCCGAGCTTCGAGCCGAACACCGCGCGATGCTCTTGCAGCCGCTCATAAAGCGGTGAGACGATGCGCGGCCGTCCCGAAAGATATTCCTCGTGCGGGAAGCCTATCGTGTAGTGCTTGCCATAGGCTTCCAGCGTGCGGTCGCGGACCCATTGCCGGTCGCGGTGCAGGCCCGAAAAACGCCTGATGTCGACCACCCACAGGTCGAGCGGCGCCTCGCCGTCGACCACCCACTGCGCCAGCACCCAGCCGGCGCCGCCGCCGGACGCGATGCCGAAGGCGTTGAAGCCGGCGCCGACGAACATGTTGGCGCATTCGGGTGCGACGCCGAGGATGAAATTGCCGTCAGGCGTGAAGCTCTCCGGCCCATTGATCATCTGCTTGACGCCGGCGTTTTCCAGGGCGGGGATCCGCGCGATCGCCTGGTTCATATGCTGCTCGAAATGATCGTAATCGTCATCGAACAGCCGGAATTCCCAGTCATCAGGCACGTCGCCGCCGGGCAGGCCGGTTGTCCAGACCTGCGGATTGGGCTCATAGCCGCCCATCACCAGCCCGCCGACTTCCTCCTTGAAATAGGTGCGGCGGTCCGGGTCGCGGATGGTCGGCGCATCGGTCGCCAGTCCCTCGATCTTCTCGGTGATGATGTACTGATGTTTCACCGGCTGCAGCGGCACGTTGATGCCGGCCAGCGCCCCAACCTGCCGCGCCCATTGCCCGGCGCAGTTCACCACCTTGTCGCAGGCGATGTCGCCCTCGGCTGTTTTCACCGCGACGATGCGGCCGTCCTTCATCTCGAAGCCGGTGACGCGGACGTTCTCGAACAGCCTGGCGCCATGCATGCGTGCGCCCTTGGCCAGCGACTGGGTGATGTCGGAAGGGCTTGCCTGCCCATCAGTCGGCAACCAGGAGGCGCCGACGAGATCGCCTGTTTCCAGGAGCGGCCACATCGTCTTGACCTCGGCCGGCGACAGCAACTGCATGTCCATGCCGAAGCTTTTTGCCGTCGTCGCCAGCCTCTTATATTCGGTCCAGCGGTCGGCATTGGTCGCCAGCCTGAGGCACCCGGTCATCTTCCAGCCGGTGGCCAGCCCGGTTTCGGCCTCCAGCCCCTTGTAGAGATCGACCGAATATTTGAGCACGCGCGTGATCGAGGCCGACGAGCGCAACTGACCGACCAGTCCGGCGGCGTGCCAGGTCGAGCCGGAGGTCAACTTGCCCTGCTCCAGGAGTACGACATCGGCCTTGTGGTCGCGCGCCAGATGATAGGCCGTCGAACAGCCGATAATGCCGCCGCCGATGACCACGATCTCGGCATGGCTGGGCAAGGTCATGATGTCTGCATCCCGTATTTTGTTCTGTAGTTGTCCAGCGCGGCGTCCAGCCGCGTCAGGTTTTCGTCGGTATAGGCGACGTAGTCGATGCCGGGCGCATCGAGGTAAAGTTCGGAAACCATGCTCCACATCGCCTCGCGCAGCAGCGACGCGCATTGCATGGCCGCGTGCGAGCGGCGGATCGCCTCGTCCGGCTCCTTCATGAAATAGGCGGTGAGGAAGGCGAAGGATTCCTCGTCGCTCATGCTGGCGTTGGAGGCGACGCCGGCAAGGTCGAACATCGCCGTGTTGAAGCCGGCATATTCGAAATCGATCAGCCACAATCTGTGGCCATCGTCGAGGATATTGGCTGGCAGAAGATCATTATGGCCGAAGACGATCGGCAGCAGTTTCTGCGCCCGTTCGAGTTCGTCCGCCAGGGTCAGAAAGCGCGGCAGGTCGTTCAGCTTGCGGCTGCCGCCTTCCTCCAGCGTGCGCGCATAGTCGCGGATGACGTGGAACACCCAGAACATGAAGCCGGCGCCCGAGACATGGTTGGGCATTTCGCGGTGGAAGCTGCGCATCAGGGCGGCGACGCGGCCGATATTGGCCCGCACATCTTCGGCGACATAGGCCTTGGCGCCGAGAAATTCCGTCACCACGATGCCGGGCTCGTCATAGCGTACGGCCGGCCCGAAGCCAGCGGCCTGCGCCGCGCGCGCCGTCATCACCTCGCGCTCGCGAAAGACGTGGTGGAACGGAAAATCCTGGCCGATACGTACGACATGCCGCCCGGCCGCATCCTTGACCACATAGTTGGCGTTGCTCAGGCCGCCCGGCAGTGGCTCAATGTCGATGCTGCCGGTCCAGCAGGGCAGGGCGCGGATGCGGTCTTCGGCAGTCAAGAACTCATCCCTCGTTTGGCGGAGGTTTAACAAGGCCGCGGGTGAGCCGAAGATGGCAGCCGGTCGGAGGGGGGAAGGTGAAAATCTCGTCGGTGCGGGATGCCAGGATTGGTATCCCGCACCGCACCGACGAGCCCCTTTGCCGGGTTCTTTGGCACCGGCGTCCGCCCCCGCGGATTCCCAAAACTCTATTCCCCTGTGCCGAGCGCTTTGCAGGCGTTCGGAAAGGCGAATTCTTGTGCGGCTCAGCCATCGTTCTCCCGCAGCAGTTACGAGCCTGTCACAACGACAATCTCGCGCCATCTGGTCCGGCCTGTCAACAAGAATCTGTGGCTTTTTATGTCTTTTTGCCCGAAGTAGTTCGAAATTCTTGTAAATATGGGCATATTTGCCATAAAAGCAGACAGTATCGCAGCAACGCGAGCGGAAAAGCCTGATGGTTCATTCGAAGCGGCATGGTGAGATCCTGCGTCTCCTGCAGGAGGAGGGCACCGTCACAATCGCCAGCCTGGCCGACCGGCTGGGCGTCTCGCTGGAAACCGTGCGCCGCGACGTCAAGCCGCTCACCAATGACGGCTCCATTCTGAAGATGCACGGCGCGGTAGGCCTGTCGTCCATGGTCGGCGAGGCGCCGTTCGAGCGACGCATGCGCGAAAATGCCGATGCCAAGCGGACGATCGCGCGCATGGTCGCGACGACCATCCGCGACGGCGAATCGGTCATGCTCGACACCGGCACCACGACCTCGTTCCTGGCCCGCGAATTGCTCGGCCATCGGCGGCTGACCGTCGTCACCAACTCCTCCGACATCGCCCGCACACTGGCCACCGTCAACGGTAACAAGGTCTACATGGCCGGTGGCGAGTTGCGCAGCGATTCGGGTGCGGCCTTTG
This sequence comes from Mesorhizobium helmanticense, assembly GCF_003034915.1. Taxonomy (GTDB): domain Bacteria; phylum Pseudomonadota; class Alphaproteobacteria; order Rhizobiales; family Rhizobiaceae; genus Mesorhizobium; species Mesorhizobium helmanticense. The sequence goes on from NZ_PZJX01000025.1 coordinate 68,696, forward strand.
GTGCCTCGGCCATCGAATTCGTCAGCCGCTTTTCCGTCAGCCACGCGGTGATCTCCGCGGGCGCCGTCGATGCCGTCACGGGCGTCATGGATTACGATCTGGAGGAAGCCGAATTCGCCCGCATGGTGCTGTCGCGCGGCCAGCGTTCACTGGTCATCACCGACCACACCAAGTTCGGCCGTCAGGGTCTCGTCCAGGTCTGCGGTTTCGACGGTTTTTCCGAGCTCGCCACCGACCGGCAGCCGCCGCGCGACATCGCCGCGGCCCTCGCCCAGTCCGGCGCGCGGCTGAGCATCGCAGGCGCGGAAACCGGGTCTTAGTCAAAAACCATCGATTGGTGTGCGCATACGCCCGCGAAGGCGCCGCTGGATACGGCGAAGGCGATGTTGTGCATCGATCGTGCCGCGTCTCCGGCGGCATAGACACCGGAAACTGTCGTGCGCTGCCTTTCATCGACGGTGATTACCGGACCGAGAAGACCTTCCGTGAAAGCACAGCCAAGCTGTTCGGCAAGCGGGCTCGCCATGGTGTTGCGTGGCGCGGTGAACATCGCCTTGACGCCGACCTGACGGCTGTCTTCAAGGTGGACGATCAATCCGCCAGCGCCGTCGTTTTGCAGTTCGGCCACGGCGGCCGGCTCAAACCTCACCTTGCGCCTTTCCAATGCGTATGCTTGCTCGGCGTCAGGCTCGAACAGGCCGTTGGCGAACAGCGTGACATCGCCCCAGTCGGCGATCAACTGCGCCTGATGCATGGCCATCGGGCCGGTTGCGAGCACGCCAAGTGGTCCGCCTGCCACCTCGAAGCCATGGCAGTAGGGGCAGTGCAGCACGCTCTTGCCCCATTGCTCGGCAAGCCCGGGAACATCCGGCAGGACATCGCGCACGCCGGTGGCAAGCACCAGTCGGCCCGCGCCGAATGTCTCGCCGCGATCCGTGGTGATCTCGAAGCCGCGGCCGGCGGCAACGGCTTTGTCCGCCAATCCGGCGGTGACCTTGGCCGTCGGATAGGCCAGCAGTTGCTGCCTTGCGTCGTCCAAGATGGCGCCGGGCGTGCGCCCATCCTGCCCCAGGAAGCCGTGCGAATGCTCCGCGAAACGGTTGCGCGGCCGGCCCGCATCGATCACCAGGACATGGCGCCGCGCCCGCGCCGCCTGGATCGCGGCCGACAGGCCGGCAAAGCTGCCGCCGACGACAATCAGATCATACTGCGTGGTTGGCAGATCATACTGCATGGCTGGTCACTCCAATCAGTTCGTAACGGCGACGGAAATCGGCGGCGAGGTCGGCAAGCGTGATGCGGCTGAGCTTTTCCGCCAGCAACCTTTCGGCTTCGATCCGAAAATCATCGAGCGCCGCTATCACCGCTTGTTCGACAAGGCAGCCGGGGCTTTCCGGCTCGTTGCTGAAAGGCAGCAGCGTTTCGCCGAGGGCAGCGCTGATCTCGGCCAGCGAAATCTTCTCGGGCGCACGGCCAAGCTGCCAGCCGCCGCCATGGCCGCGCGCCGAGGTGACGATGCCCGCGTCGCGCAGGCCGGCGATCGTCCGGCGGACGACCACCGGGTTCGTGTGGATGAAGGTGGCGAGTTGCTCGGAGGTCAGCGCGTGCTCCCGCGTCTCGGTCATGTGGACGAGAATATGCAAGGTGGAGGACAGTCTGCTGTTTCGTTTCATGTAACTTACTTAGTTACGAATCTTGTTGTGTCAAGCCTTCGCCGTCCTCCCACTTCCCAGCGTGGCCTTCGCCGTGTTTAGTCCGGCGATGGCCTTCACCATCCGCCAGTTGCAGTTCTTCATCGCCGTTGCCGAGCAAGGCACGGTGTCGGGCGCCGCGCAGAACCTGTCGATCTCGCAATCGTCGGTCACCGAGGCGATCAAGGAGCTGGAAAGCGATCTTGGCGTCGAGCTGTTCGAGCGCCACCCGCGCGGCCTCAACATCACCCACAAGGGCCACCAGTTCCTGCGCCACGCGACCAAGATCCTGGCCGACGTGTCCGATGCGCGCCGCGCCTTCTTCGGCGAGCAGGTCGTGGCCGGCGGCCGCCTGCAGCTCGGTGTCACCTCGCTGGTCGCCGGCTATGTGCTGTCGGACCTTCTCGCCCGCTACCGCCGCGCCTATCCCGGCGTCGAAGTGTCGGCCATCGAAGACAATGGCGACTATCTCGAACACCTGCTGATCGGCGGCAAGCTCGATATCGCCGTCATGGTCACCTCGAACCTGCGCGACCGCACCGCGCTGCAGTCGGAAATCCTCGAAGTCTCGGCCTATCGGTTATGGGTGCCGCTCGGCCACAAGCTGGCCGGCGCCGACATTATCGGCGTCAGTGACATCGCCTCGGAGCCGCTGATCATGCTCACCGTCGACGAGATCGAGGAAAATACCGGAAAATTGCTGGCCGCGATCGGCGCCAAGCCGCATGTCGCTTTCCGCACCCGTTCGGTCGAAGCGGTACGCAGCCTTGTCGCTACCGGCGCCGGCGTCGCGCTGCTGCCCGACCTCGTCTACCGGCCCTGGTCGCTGGAAGGCGACCGCATCGAATCGCGCGATATTTCGGGTTCCTTGCCGGTTGTGCAGGTCGGCATGGTCTGGCGGCGCGGCTCCGGCCTGCCGCAGGCTGCGCGCGACTTCATCGGGCTTGCCCAGTCGCAGCGCATGGTGCGCCGCTGATGCAGCCTACGCCAGGCTGACGTCGTCAGTCTTGCGCTTGCGCCTTGTGACGGAAACCGCCTCCGCCTTGAAAGGCCCGATCGGAGCAACCTCGAAGCGGCCGGTGCCGGCAAGCCTGACGGCGCGGCGGAACGTCGGACACTCCATCGGCCGGGGGGCCGGACATCGGGCGGCGTGACGCAAAGCCTCTCGGATCGCGGTCAGGCGCTGGATGGTGCGGTCCAGTTCGTCCGCCTTGGCGGCCAGGCGCTCTCGATCCATTTGCGGCAGGCCGTCGGGCGTCAGCATCGCGGAAATCTCGTCCAGTGCGAATCCACCGGCGCGTCCAAGCGCGATCAAGGCGAGTCGTTCGAGGACGGCCGGATCGAACAGGCGACGCAGGCCGCGACGGCCGACCGAGGCGATGAGGCCCTTCTCCTCGTAGTAGCGAAGTGTCGAGGCGGGCACGCCGGTGCGGCGCGACACTTCGGCAATGTCCATATCTTTCATGCTTGACCTCAAGTCGACTTGAACTCGTAGAGTGCTCGCGACGATCGGTGGGAGCAACAAAAAAGCGAGGTCCGTTATGCCGAAATCCGCGCAGCCGAACACGCAGCAAGCCGCACTCTGGAACGATGCGAGTGGAAAGGCCTGGGTCGAAATGCAGCCAATTCTCGACGAGATATTGGCGCCGTTCGAGCGGCTGGTAGTCAATGCCGGCTATCCCGGGGAAGGGGGCAATGTCCTGGACATCGGCTGCGGTGCCGGCGCCACAACTCTGGCGATGGCGCGCCGCGTGGGCGACGGACATTGTGTTGGGCTCGACATCTCGCAGCCGCTTGTCGCCTTGGCGACGGAGCGCGCGCGGGTGGAAGGGGTAGCAAACGCAAGCTTTGAAGGGGGCGATGCCCAGGCGTATGCGTTCGAATCCGGGCGCTTCGATGCTGTTGTCTCGCGCTTCGGTGTCATGTTCTTCGACGATCCCGTAGCAGCGTTCGCCAATGTAAGACAGGCCGCAAGGCGCGGCGGCAAGCTCGCCTTTGCCGCCTGGCGCAGTCCGGCCGAGAATGACTTCATGACGACCGCCGCACGAGCGGCTGCGCCTTTCCTGCCGCCCGCACCCGTGCCGGACCCCGATGCGCCGGGGCAGTTTGCCTTTGCCGACGGCGCCAAGGTCAAGCGGATCCTTGAAGCGAGCGGTTGGTCGTCAATCGAAGTCGAACGGGCGGACGTGCCGTGTCGGATCGCCGAAGGCGATCTGATGACGTATGTCACCCGGCTAGGGCCGGTCGGCGCCGCGCTGCGCGAGGTTGACCGGGCAACGGCCGAAAAAATCACTGCGGTGTTGCCCACTGCGTTCGCGCCTTTCGTGAAGCACGGTGAGGCCCACTTCAATGCCGCCTGCTGGCTGGTGACGGCGCTGGCTTGAAAGAGCGTCTAGCTATCGGTAAAACCGATATCGGCCTTCTGATAAATGAATTTGCGAAACCGGGATTTTCGCAGCACTTTTCAGCCAGGGAACCAAAGTCGCCGTCAACAGTGCGGCTTTTCAAAGGGGAGATCGATGATGAATTCATTCCTGAAATCATGCACTGCATTGACGGTAGCACTTGCCTTCTCCGGCCAGGCCGTCGCCCAGGTCAAGGAACTCGGCAAGGGCGAAGGCGAGGTCAATATCGTCGCCTGGCCGGGCTACATCGAGCGCGGCGAGACTGACAAGGGCTATGACTGGGTGACATCCTTCGAGAAGGAAAGCGGCTGCAAGGTCAACGTCAAGACCGCCAATACGTCCGACGAGATGGTCTCGCTGATGAACGAGGGCGGCTTCGACCTTGTCACGGCGTCGGGCGACGCCTCGCTGCGTCTGGTCGCCGGCAAGCGGGTGCAACCGATCAACACCGATCTCGTTCCGAGCTGGAAGACGGTCGACGACCGGCTGAAGGACGCGCCCTGGTTCACGGTCGACGGCGCCCACTACGGGGTTCCGTACCAGTGGGGACCGAACGTGCTGATGTACAACACGGAAGTCTTCAAGGAAGCGCCGAAGAGCTGGAACGTCGTCTTCGAGGAGATGAACCTGCCCGACGGCAAGTCGAACAAGGGCCGCGTCCAGGCCTATGACGGTCCGATCCACATTGCCGACGCCGCCAACTATCTGATGTTCCACAAGCCGGAGCTCGGCATCAAGGATCCCTACGAACTGACCGAGGACCAGTACAAGGCGGCGCTCGATTTGCTGCGCGTCCAGCGCACGCTGGTCGGCCGCTACTGGCATGACGCAGCCATCCAGGTCGACGACTTCCAGAACGAGGGCGTCGTGGCCTCGGGCTCGTGGCCCTATCAGGTCAACACGCTGGTCGCAGCCAAGAAGCCGGTCGCTTCGACCGTTCCCGAGGAAGGCGTCACCGGCTGGGCCGACACCACCATGATGGAGGCGGACGCGGCCCACCCGAACTGCGCCTATATGTGGCTGGAGCATTCGCTCTCGCCGAAGGTGCAGGGCGATGTCTCGGCCTGGTTCGGTTCGCTGCCCGTGGTGCCGGCCGCCTGCAAGGGCAACGAATTGCTCGGCGACGAGGGCTGCAAGACCAATGGCTACGACAATTTCGACAAGATCAAGTTCTGGAAGACGCCGGTGACCAAATGCGCCAGCCAGAACAACCAGTGCGTGCCCTATTACCGCTGGGTGTCGGACTATATCGGCGTCATCGGCGGGCGGTGATTCCGCTTCGCTGAGAGCAATAGCGCTGCCCTCACCCTTACCCTCTCCCCGTGAAGAACGGGGAGAGGGGGTCGCCAGCGTTTCCGCCAAGTCCCTTCTCCCCATCACTATAGCGGAGAAGGTGCCGGAAGGCGGATGAGGGGCAGCGCAGCGCCCGAACTTGACGAGCCTGACAGATCAGGACAACCCATGACATCCGCCGTCTCTTTTCAAAAGGTCTCCCGCCATTTCGGCGCAGTGCGCGCGGTCGACGCGGTCGATCTCGACATCGCGCCGGGCGAATTCTTCGCCATGCTCGGCCCCTCGGGCTCCGGCAAGACGACCTGCCTGCGCCTGATCGCCGGCTTCGAGCAGCCGACAGCGGGCTCGATCTCGATCTTCGGCGAGCGCGCCGAGGGCGTCCCGCCCTATCGCCGCAACGTCAACACCGTGTTCCAGGATTATGCGCTGTTCCCGCATCTCAATGTGCTCGACAACGTCGCCTATGGGCTGATGGTCAAGGGCGTCGGCAAGCCCGAGCGGCGGAAGGCGGCGGAGGAGGCGCTGTCGCTGGTCAGGCTTCCCGGCTATGGCGCGCGTCGACCGGGCCAGCTCTCCGGCGGCCAGCGTCAGCGCGTTGCGCTTGCCCGTGCACTGGTCAACCAGCCCAAGGTGCTTTTGCTCGACGAGCCGCTCGGGGCGCTCGACCTCAAGCTGCGCGAGAACATGCAGGAAGAGCTGAAATCGCTGCAGAAGGCGCTCGGCATCACCTTCGTCTTCGTCACCCATGACCAGGGCGAGGCGCTGTCGATGGCCGACCGCGTCGCCGTCTTCAATGAAGGCAGGATCATGCAGATCGGCACGCCGGAAGACATCTACCAGCGCCCGAAGACCCGCTTCGTCGCCGATTTCGTCGGCTCCTCCAATGTCTTGCCGCCGGATTTCGTCCAGCGTTATTCCGGCCAGCGCCGCTGGGGCAGCCTGCGCCCCGAATCCATCCGTATCGGCCGCGCTGCGAAAGGCGACGGCGTCGCTGCGCGCCTGGTCTCGACCAACTATCTCGGCGCCACGACAAGACTGGCGCTCGACGCCGATGGGCTGAGGCTGCACGCCATCGTGCCGGCTGGTGCGAAATTGCCCAGGGAAGGCGAGACGGTCGTGCTCACCTTCAACCGCGAGCATTTGCATCTGATGGATGAGCCGTCATGATGGCGCTCAAGGCAGTCGTGGGCAATAGGTCAGACGAAGCGCTCTACGGCGCCCCCCTCTGTCCTGCCGGACATCTCCCCCACAAGGAGGGAGATCGGATGTCACGCCGGCTTTCGCCAATCACCAAAGTTGAAGGAAGGGCGGCGGCGCCGAAGCTGCCAATCTCCCCCCTCGTGGGGGAGATGTCCGGCAGGACAGAGGGGAGCGCGAAGGATCGCGGCCTCTCGATAATACCATGACTCTGACCGCGACCCAGGCAAATCCCGCCCCTGCCATCCTGCCGGGCAATGGCGGCATGCGCGGCGCGTTGTCGGATCTTTTCTGGCGCCGGCCGCAATTCCTGTTGTTGCTCATGCTGTTGCCGCCGGTTCTGTGGCTTGGCATCGTCTACATCGGTTCACTCTTCGCCCTGCTCTTGCAAAGCTTCTTTTCGATCGACGAGTTCTCCGGCCTCATCAACCGACAGTTCACGTTGAAGACCTACGGCGATTTGTTGCAGGCAGCCAATCTCGACATCATCCTGCGCACGGTGACGATGGCGGCCCTGGTCACGCTGGCCTCGGCGATCATCGCCTTCCCCATCGCCTATTACGCGGCGCGCTATGCGCGCGGCCGCTGGAAGGCGCTGTTCTATCTCGGCGCCATGCTGCCGCTGTGGTCGAGCTACCTGGTCAAAATCTACGCCTGGAAGCTGATCCTCGCCAAGGAAGGCATCCTCACCTGGCTGCTCGCCAAATTGCACCTGTTGTGGCTGCTCGATGGCTGGCTGTCGCTGCCTGTGGTCGGTGGCAACTCGCTGTCGGTGTCCTCCACCGGCACCTTCATCGTCTTCGTCTATGTCTGGCTGCCCTTCATGATCCTCCCCGTGCAGGCCGCCCTCGAGCGCGTGCCCGGCAATCTGGTCGAGGCGTCGTCCGATCTCGGCGCTTCGCCTGGCCAGACCTTCCGCAACGTGCTGTTCCCGCTGGCACTGCCCGGCATCGTCGCCGGCTCGATCTTCACCTTCTCGCTGACGCTTGGCGATTACATCATCCCGCAGATCATCGGCACCTCGCGGCTGTTCATCGGCCAGGCCGTCTATTCGCAGCAGGGCACCGCCGGCAACATCCCGCTCGCCGCCGCCTTCACCGTGGTGCCCATCGTCATCATGGGCTTCTACCTCTGGGGCGCCAAGCGCATGGGAGCCTTCGATGCGCTCTGACCGCGGCCAATCCGCTCCGCTCGGTCTGAAGATCGCCGCCACCATCGGCCTGCTTTTCCTGCATTTGCCCATCCTGCTGATCTTCGTCTATGCCTTTACCACCGAGGAGAAGAGCTTCGTCTGGCCGCCGCCCGGGCTGACCACGCAATGGTTCGCCGTCACCTGGAACCGGCCGGATGTCTGGCAGGCGTTGTCGCTGTCGGTCAGGGTCGCCGCCATCTCGACGGCGATTGCCCTGGTGCTGGGCACGCTTTGCGCCGCAGCCGTATCGCGAACAAAATTCTTCGGCCGCGAAACCATTTCGTTGCTGGTCATCCTGCCGATCGCACTGCCCGGCATCATCACCGGCATCGCGCTGCGTTCGGCCTTTTCGCTGGCCGAGATTCCGTTCTCCTTCTGGACGATCGTGCTCGGCCACGCCACTTTCTGCGTGGTCGTCGTCTACAACAACGCAGTCGCCCGCTTCCGCCGCACCTCAGGCTCGATGATCGAGGCCTCGATGGATCTCGGCGCCGACGGCTTCCAGACTTTTCGACATGTCGTGCTGCCCAACATCGCCACGGCGCTCCTTGCCGGCGGCATGCTCGCCTTCGCTTTGTCCTTCGATGAGGTCATCGTCACCACCTTCACCGCCGGCCAGCAGCAGACCGTGCCGATCTGGATGCTGGAGGAACTGATCCGGCCGCGCCAACGCCCGGTCACAAATGTCGTCGCCATGGTGGTGGTGCTGGTGACGCTGCTGCCCATCCTTCTTGCCTATTACCTGACCCGCGACGGCGACCAGATTGCCGGTTCGGGCAAATAACCCAAGCAGTGAACAAGAGAGTTCATAGGGGAGAGACGTCCATGGACACGAAGATGCTGATCGGCTCGAAATTCGAGAACGGCACCGAAACCGAGGAGCCGATTCTCAATCCGAAGACCGGGGCGACCATTCTCAACCTGCCGGAGGCCAGCCAGGCGCAGATCGAGGCGGCGGTGCTGGCGGCGGAAAAGGCGTTTGCTACCTGGTCGCGCACCACGCCGGCGCAGCGTTCGGGCTATCTCCTCAAGATCGCCGATCGCATTGAGGCCGCGGCCCCGGAATTCGCGGCACTCGAGGCGCTGAACTGCGGCAAGCCGATCAATGCCGTGCTCAATGACGAGATCCCGGCCATCGTCGATTGCTATCGCTTCTTTGCCGGCGCCGTCCGCTCGATGCCCGGTGTGGTCGCCGGCGAATATCTGCCCGGCCACACCTCGATGGTGCGGCGCGATCCGATCGGCATCGTCGCCTCGATCGCGCCCTGGAACTATCCGCTGATGATGATGGCATGGAAGCTGGCGCCGGCGATCGGCGGCGGCAACACCGTCGTCTTCAAGCCGTCCGAACAGACGCCGCTGACAGCGCTGAAGCTGGCGAAGATCCTGGCCGACATCCTGCCCGAGGGCGTCGTCAATGTCGTGCTCGGCCGTGGCGACAGCGTCGGCAACGCGCTGATCAACCACGCCAAGGTCAACATGATCTCGATCACCGGCGACGTTGCCACCGGCAAGAAAGTGCTGCAGGCGGCGGCCAAGTCGGTCAAGCGAACGCATCTGGAGCTTGGCGGCAAGGCGCCGGTCATCGTCTTCGACGACGCCGATCTCGGCGCGGTGGTAAACGGCCTGCGCGCCTTCGGCTTCTACAATGCCGGCCAGGACTGCACGGCCGCGTGCCGCATCTATGCCGGCAAGAAGATCTACGACAGACTGGTCGCCGACCTCTCCTCGGCTGTCTCGACCATCAAATACAACCGTCCCGACGACACCGAAAACGAGATCGGGCCGCTGATCTCCCGCCGCCAGCGCGACCGTGTGTCAAGCTTCGTCGAGCGCGCCTCGGAACTGAAGCACATCGAGATCACCACCGGCGGCAAGCCGGGCGAGGGCTCCGGTTTCTTCTACCAGCCGACGGTGGTCGCCGGCGCGTTGCAGGAAGACGAGATCGTGCGCCGCGAAGTGTTCGGGCCGGTCGTCTCGGTCACCCGCTTCTCGGAAGTCGACGAAGCCGTGAACTGGGCCAATGACAGCGACTACGGCCTAGCCTCATCGGTCTGGACGAAGGACGTCTCGCGCGCCATGGCAACCGCCGCGCGCCTGCAATATGGCTGCACCTGGATCAACACCCATTTCATGCTGACCAACGAGATGCCGCATGGCGGGCTGAAACAATCCGGCTACGGCAAGGACATGTCGCTCTACGCGCTCGAGGACTACACCGCCGTGCGGCATGTCATGGTGGCGCACGGGTAGACCAGCGCGTTTCCTTCTCCCCCTGTGGGACAAGGTGGATTGTCGCGAAGCGACAAGACGGATGAGGGGTGTTCCAGCTTGGCGCTAGCTTACCCCTCACCCGGATTGCCAACCGATTTGTGAAGGACAAATCGGGGCAATCCGACCTCTCCCACAAGGGGAGAGGTAAGACCGCTGCGCTAGCCGCTACTCCACAATGCGATAGATGTTCCACAGGCTGGTGCCCGACACGACATAGGGCTCCATCTCCTTGCCCCATTTGGCGTGGGCCTCGATCTTGCTGATCTTGGCGAAAAACTCCTCCAGCTTCGCCAGGCTTTCAACCTGATGATGCGACTCGACCGTCGCCTCCCGCGCGCCGATCGATCCGGTCATGATCTGGAACTCCAGATCGGCGATGCCGACTTGCGAGCCGATCTCGCGCTCCCATTTTTTCAACAGTTCGAGCACGGTCTGCTTGTGTCCGAACTTGGCGTCGATCTGCCATCTGGCGCTAAACATCTTCCACTCTCCTCCAAAGATTGCGGCCGAGGCCGCGGTTGCTCCATCAGCGGTTGACTACTCGTCCCAGGCCTGCACGACGGTCTGCCGCGCGATCCGACCGTTCTTCAGTTCCAGCATTGCCGCGCAGAACACCTTGGTGCCGTCCGGATAGGCGCAGGCCTGGGTGAAGGCCAGGCTGTCGCCGTTGGCGATGGTGGTGTCGACCTTGTGGGTCATCGCCCGGCTGCAGATGTCATCCCAGAACGTGCTGATCGCCGCGCGCCCGCGGATTTCGCGCGGCTTGCTCGGCGGATTGTTGCGGTCGATCACCCGCACCAGCGCGTCGTCGGCATAGAAGCTCGCCAGCATCTTTCCATCACGGCCTTCGATCGCTTTCTTGATCGCCGCTCCGTCCACGGCTTGAGTCTTGGTCAGCATTTTCTCCTCCATGTGCCCGCCTTCGGGCGATTGATGATCAAAGCGCCGCCCGGCGCTCATCGCCAGGCGGGATCGTTTCACTGCGACTTGGCCTTGACGGCCGCGAACACCTCATCGGCCTGCTGCTTGAAAGTGGCGGGATCGACCTGGCTGCCGTTGAGCATTGTCGACCAGTGGCGGTTTCGAGACTGGGCAGGTGATGGGTATCGACACGATCGGAAAGGCCGGTGCCGCGCTTGTCGAACAGGATCAGCCGCGAGAAAGCCGAAAGCCGCTTCAGCAGCCGGCTGTAGCCCTCGTCTTCCCACTGCAGGTTGAGATTGGAGATGAAGCCCGGCACGAAAACGAGATCGAACAACCCCTGGCCGACCACCTGATAGGCGATCCGCACATCACCGCTACGGGCATATCTGGTCTCGATCGGCCTCACGCAACCACCCCGCCCGGCCAGACGATTTCCTGTCGTCAACCATAGCAGAGCCAAGCCGTTTGCGGCAGACAAACTTTAGCGGGCTGGAATATAAGACCTCTGGCGGCCGGAAGGGTGCGCCAAGGCTATTTCAGTGGGCCGCGCTCTCGGCCTGGGTAGTCTGGCTGTAACCAAGGCTCATGTCGGCCTGTTCGGGCGACTTTGGCCGCTTGATCCTGGCCGAAGCGGCCACCACGAGCTCGTCGAAATTCTCGGTGCCGCTGTCCAGCATCTCGAAGAACTGCCGCCGCATCCTCGGCTCCCAGAACTTGTTGATGTGCTCGGCGACGCCGGCAATGCCTTCCTCGCGCGATTTGGAATGGAAGAAGGCCGCGATCTGGTTGGCCATGCGCACCAGCTTTTCCCTGGTGCTGGTGATGTGGTCTTCGTCATGCGACATGCTTGGCAACTCCGCAAACCACCCGTTCGGGGTGGGTGAAAATATCGAAATCATCGCCGCGCACCAGCGCCACCAGCGTCATCCCGGCGGCCTCGGCGGTGCGGATGGCAAGGGCGGTCGGCGCCGAAACGGCGATGATGATGGCCGCGCCGATGGCCGCCGTCTTCTGCACCATCTCCACCGAAACGCGCGACGTCACCACAACGGCGCCAGATGCGCCGTCAATGCCGGCCTTGGCCAGCGCACCGGCCAGCTTGTCCAGCGCATTGTGGCGGCCGACATCCTCGCGCGCCATGACGATGCCCTTGCCGGGTACGTAGAAGCCGGCGGCATGCACGGCTCCCGTTTCCGTGTGCAGCGGCTGCACTTTCGACAAAAGCTTGACCGAGCGGGTGATGTCTTGGGCATCAAGCGTAAGTTTCGACGAACCGACCATGTCGACCGAGCGCATCGCTTCCTCGATCGATTCGATGCCGCAAAGCCCACATCCCACGGGGCCGGCTAGCCGCCTGCGCCGCGCCTCGAAGCGCGTATTGGCCTGATCCCTGAGCCGTATCTGGATATCGATGCCGGCGCCGAGATTCTCGACTTCGATCGCCTCGATCTCCTCCGGCGCAGCGATAATGCCTTCGGTCAGCGAGAAGCCGAGCGCGAAATCCTCGAAATCGGCGGGACTCGCCATCATCACCGCATGCGTGGTGCCGGCAAAGGAGAACGCCACCGGCGTCTCCTCCGGCACCATGCGATTCGCCGCCACCGTGCCGCTGGCGCGGTGCGCCAGCCGCGATATCTGCGTCGTTGCTTTGCGGCGCGCGGCCAAGACTATTCCGCCGCTTCCAGCGGGGCGATGCGCCGGCTCTGGCGGGCCTGCTCGTTATAGTCCCTCTGCCAGTCGGTCGGACCGTTGGACGGCGTCACCTGCACCGCGGTGACCTTGTATTCCGGACAGTTGGTCGCCCAGTCCGAGAAGTCGGTGGTGATCACGTTGGCCTGGGTGTCAGGGTGATGGAACGTCGTATAGACGACGCCCGGCGACACCCGGTCGGTGATCAGCGCGCGCAGCGTCGTCTCGCCGGAACGGCTCGCCAGCCGCACCCAGTCGCCTTCGCGGATGCCGCGGTTCTCGGCATCGTGCGGATGGATCTCCAGCCGGTCCTCGGCATGCCACATCACATTCTCGGTGCGCCTCGTCTGCGCGCCGACATTGTACTGCGACAGAATCCGGCCGGTGGTGAGCAGCAGCGGGAAGCGCGGTCCTGTCCTTTCGTCCGTCGCCACATATTCGGTGCGGATGAACTTGCCCTTGCCGCGCACGAAACCATCGACATGCATGATCGGCGTGCCAAGGGGCGCCTTTTCGTTGCAGGGCCATTGCACCGATCCGACACGGTCGAGCAGCTCGAAGGAGACGTTGGCGAAGCTCGGCGTCGTCTTGGCGATCTCGTCCATGATCTCGGAAGGATGCTGGTAGTTCCAGTCCAGACCGATCGCGCGGGCAAGCTCCTGCGTCGCCTCCCAGTCGGCGTAGCGCGCCTTCGGCTCCAGAACCTTGCGCACCATGTTGATGCGGCGCTCGGCATTGGTGAAGGTGCCGTCCTTCTCGAGGAAGGTCGAGCCCGGCAGGAACACATGCGCATAGTTCGCGGTCTCGTTGAGGAAGAGATCGTGCACGACCACGCATTCCATCGCCGCAAGGCCGCCCGCGACATGCTTGGTATCAGGGTCGGACTGCAGAATGTCCTCGCCCTGGATGTAGATGCCCTTGAATGTACCGTCGACGGCGGCGTCCAGCATGTTGGGGATGCGCAGGCCGGGCTCGTCGTCGAGCTTCACGCCCCACAGGCTCTCATAGATGTCGCGCACGGCTTCACCGGAGATGTGGCGATAGCCCGGCAACTCATGCGGGAAGGAGCCCATGTCGCATGAGCCCTGCACGTTGTTCTGGCCGCGCAGCGGGTTCACGCCGACGCCTGGCCGGCCGATGTTGCCGGTGGCCATGGCGAGGTTGGCGATCGCCATCACCGTGGTCGAACCCTGGCTGTGTTCCGTGACGCCGAGGCCGTAATAGATCGCGCCATTGCCGCCGGTGGCGTAGAGACGCGCGGCACCCCGGATCAGCTCGGGGTCGACGCCGGACAGCTTGCCGACGGTTTCGGGGCTGTTTTCCGGCAAGGCGACGAAAGAGGCCCAGTCCTGGAACTCCGCCCAGTCGCAGCGCTCGCGGATGAAAGCCTCATTGAAAAGACCTTCGGTGACAACGACATGCGCCAGCGCCGTCAGCACAGCCACATTGGTGCCGGGCTTCAGCGGCAGATGATAGTCCGCTTCGACATGCGCCGACTTGACCATCTCGGTGCGGCGCGGATCGAGCACGATCAGCTTTGCGCCCTGGCGCAACCGCTTCTTCAGCCGCGAGGCAAACACCGGATGGGCCGAAACCGGATTGGCGCCGATGACCACGGCGACGTCGGTGAATTCGACGGAATCGAAATCCTGCGTGCCGGCCGAGGTGCCATAGGTCTGACCGAGCCCATAGCCGGTCGGCGAATGGCAGACGCGCGCGCAAGTGTCGACATTGTTGTTGCGGAAGCCCTGCCGCACCAGCTTCTGCACGAGATAGGTCTCCTCGTTCGTGCAGCGCGAGGAGGTGATGCCGCCGATTGCCGTGCGTCCGTACTGATACTGGATACGGCGGAATTCCTTGGCGGTATGGGCGATCGCCTCTTCCCAGCTTACCTCCCGCCAGGGATCGCTGATCTTTTCGCGGATCATCGGCGACAGGATGCGGTCCTTGTGGGTGGCGTAGCCGTAGGCGAAACGACCCTTCACGCAGGAATGGCCATGGTTGGCCTTGCCCTCCTTGTAGGGCAGCATGCGGATGACCTCGTCGTCCTTCACCTCGGCCTTGAACGAGCAGCCGACGCCGCAATAGGCGCAGGTGGTGACGGCCGAGCGCTCCGGCAGGCCCTTCTCAAGCACCGTTTTCTCGCGCAGCGCATCGGTCGGGCAGGCCTGCACGCAGGCGCCGCAAGACACGCATTCGGAAGTGATGAAATCCTCGTGCATGCCAGCGACCATGCGCGATTCGAAACCGCGACCCTCGATGGTCAGCGCGAAGGTGCCCTGCACCTCCTCGCAGGCCCGCACGCAACGCGAGCAGACGATGCATTGCGCCGGATCATAGGCGAAATAGGGGTTGGATTCGTCACGCGCGATGTAGTCGACCGCCAACGAGCCGTGGCCGGGCGCGACCCCATTCTCCTGCTTGACGTGGTTGCGGCCTTCGACGCCGTAGCGGTTCTCGCTGAGGCCGACCGACTTCGCGACCGCGTCGAATTCGCTGGCGCCGGTTCCGGCCTTTTCGTTCCAGCCAGTCGGATGGTCGGAGACATAGAGTTCCATGACGCCGCGGCGAATGGCGTCGAGCCGCTCGGACTGCGTGTTGACCACCATGCCTTCGCCGACCGGCGTCGTGCAGGACGCCGGCGTGCCGCCGCGTCCTTCGATCTCGACCAGGCAGACGCGGCACGAACCGAACGAATCCAGCATGTCAGTGGCGCAGAGCTTCGGGATTTCGACCCCACCCTCCATCGCCGCACGCATGATCGACGTGCCTTCCGGCACGGTGATGCTGCGGCCGTCGACGGTCAGCGTGACCTGCTTTTCCGCATTGGATTGCGGAGTTCCGAAGTCGATCTCTTCGATGAGTGACGGGAAGTCGGCCTTGATGTTCATCTGCCAGCTCCTATTCAGCAGCGACGCGCGTTGGCGCCGGCTTGAAATCCTCGGGGAAATGCGTGATCGAGCTCATCACCGGGTAAGGCGTGAAGCCGCCCAGCGCGCACAGCGATCCGAACTTCATCGTGTTGCAGAGGTCGGTAACCAGGGCGAGGTTCTTCTCCGGCTCGATGCCGGCCGCGAGCCTGTCGATGGTCTCGACACCGCGGGTCGAGCCGATGCGGCAGGGCGTGCACTTGCCGCAGCTCTCGATGGCGCAGAACTCCATGGCGAAACGCGCCTGCTTCAGCATGTCGGCGGTGTCGTCGAACACGGTGATGCCGGCATGGCCGATCAGCCCGTCCTTGGCGGCGAAGGCTTCATAGTCGAACGGCGTGTCGAACAGGGCGCGCGGGAAATAGGCGCCGAGCGGCCCGCCGACCTGCACCGCCTTGACCGGACGCCCCGAGGCCGTGCCACCGCCGATATCGTCGACGATCTCGCCCAGCGTCATGCCGAAGGCCGCCTCGAACAGGCCGCCATGCTTGACGTTGCCGGCGATCTGGATCGGGATCGTGCCACGCGAGCGGCCCATGCCGTAATCCTTGTAGAAGGCCGCACCCTTGTCCATGATGATGGGCACCGAGGCCAGCGAGATGACGTTGTTGATCACCGTCGGCTTGCCGAACAGCCCCTGGATCGCCGGCAGCGGCGGCTTGGCGCGCACCACGCCGCGCTTGCCTTCCAGGCTGTTCAAGAGCGAGGTTTCCTCCCCGCAGACATAGGCGCCGGCGCCGACGCGGATTTCCATGTCGAAAGTGTTGGGCGAACCCAGCACATTGACGCCGAGCACGCCGGCCTTGCGGGCGACCTCGACAGCCTTGTTCATTGTCGCCACCGCATGCGGATATTCCGAGCGGATATAGACAAAGCCCTTGGTGGCGCCGGTGGCGATGCCGGCGATCGCCATGCCTTCGATCAGCACGAAGGGATCGCCCTCCATGATCATGCGGTCGGCGAAAGTGGCGCTGTCGCCCTCATCGGCGTTGCAGACGATGTATTTGCGGTCGCCCGCCGTATCGAGCACCGTCTTCCACTTGATGCCGGTCGGGAAGCCGGCGCCGCCGCGGCCGCGCAGGCCGGACTCGGTGACTTGCTTGACGATGTCGGCCGGCGCCATGGCCACCGCGTTCTGCAATCCCTTCAGCCCGCCAAGCGACTTGTAGGCATCGAGCGACAGCGGGTCGTTGATGCCGCAGCGCGCGAAGGTCAGCCGCGTTTGCTTGGCCAGGAACGGGATCTTGTCGGGCGCACCCAGCCAGCGCTTGTGATGGCCGCCGGTGAGAAAGCCGCAATCGAACAGGCTCTTGACGTCCGATGGCTTGACCGGTCCGTAGGCGACGCGGCCATTGGCGGTTGCCACTTCGACCATCGGTTCGAGGAAATAGGCGCCGCGCGAACCGTTGCGCACGATCTTGGCCTCGATGCCGCGATCGGCCAGTTCCTTCGCGATCGCCTTGGCGACCTTTTCCGCGCCGAGCGCCAGCGCGCCGGAATCGCCGGGAATGTAGATGCGGGGGATCATGAGCGCACCTCCGCGGCGATCTCTTCGATCTTCTCGTCATCGAGCCGCCCGATCACCTCGCCATCCAGCATCGCCGATGGCGAACAGGCGCAAAGCCCGAGGCAATAAACCGGCTCGAGTGTCACCGAGCCATCGCGGGTGGTCTCGTGAAAACCGATGCCGAGCAACTGCTTGAATTTGGCGGCGACAGCGTCCGAACCCATCGACTGGCAGGCTTCCGCCTGGCAGAGCTTGAGCACATGCCGGCCGGCCGGACGGGCGCGGAAATCATGATAGAAGGTGACGACGCCATACACCTCGGCCCTGGAGAGGTTCAGCCCATCGGCGATGACGGGCAGTGCTTCCTGCGGCACATGGCCGAACTCTTCCTGGATGCCGTGGAGGATCGGCAGCAGCGGGCCTTCGAGGCCCTTCATCTCCTGGACGATCGCCGCCGTGCGCGACGCAATCTCGGTACTTGCTAGCTGCATCGTCATGCAGCGCCCTCCCTGGTCGATAGCGATTTGTCGCTAAGTCTTTACAAAATCAGAGGAAACCCGTGGAATCAATAAAGCTGTTTCGTCGCTTGATAGAAATTTTCTATCAAGCTCCCTCAGCACGCATTGTTTAGCCTAGTGCTGGGCGCGGAAATCGTCCGCCAGCGCCATCGCCTCGTCCAGCAGCGCCGAGACCAGCGGCGTGTGCGGTTCGCGCGGCGTCGCCACCAGCCCGACTGTGTGGCTGGCATCCGGCTCGACGATCGGGATGGCCCGGATCGGTTCGGAAAAGCCGAATGTTTCCGCAAGGTTGAGCGGCATGATCGACGACCACTTGCCAGTCCGGATATGTGAAAACAGCACGATCATCGAATTGGATTCGAGCGTCGGCCGCACCTGAACGCCGGCTTCGGCCAGATGCTGGTCGATGATGCGGCGATTCTGCATGTCCGGCGTCAAAAGACAGAGCGGCAGCTGGCTGAGTTCGGCCCATGTCACTTTGTCGCGGTCGGAATAGGTGTTTCCGGTCGCGGTGATCAGTTGGTAGCGCTCGTCATAGAGCGGTACGCTGGTCACCCGGCCGAGCGGCTCGTTATCGAGATAGGTGATGCCTGCGTCGATGTCGAAATTGCCCAGCAGCGTCAGCACCTCGATCGAGGTCCGCGACAGCACCGAGAAGGTGACGCCCGGATGCTTTTCGCGGAAGGGCGTCGTCAGCCGCGCCACCATGGCGAGCGCGGTCGGTACGGCGGCGATGCGGATGCGGCCGGACAGGCCGTGGCGCGCCGCCCGCATCTCCTCGCGCATGGTGCGGCTGTCGCCGACGATGCGTCGCGCCCACACCAGCACCTGCTTGCCTTCCGGCGTCAGCCCCTGGAAGCGTGAGCCGCGCAGCACCAGCATCACGCCGAGCTGGCCCTCGAGCTGCTTGATCCCGGCCGAAAGCGTCGGCTGAGTGACGCCGCACAGCTCCGCCGCCCGGCCGAAATGCTCTTCCCTGGCCAGCGCGATGAAGAATTCCAGCTTGTCGATCATGCCGCGAGCCCTTCTGCAAAGGTCGAACGGCCGAGCCGTTTGCTAGATATCGTCTATCAGGCCGCGGGTGGCGGCAACATGCAATAACCAATTGATAAGATTTGCCTTGTCATCATGGGCGATATCAACACTGCAGCGGCCTGCTGGAGGTGAGATTGGTTAGCACGCTCCATCAGCATCCGCCAGAAATGCAAACCGCAGCGGATCTGCGCGAAGCGGCGCGCCTGCAGGCGCTCGATCGTTTCGACATACTGGACACGCCGCGTGAAGCCTCATTCGACCGCATCACGCGATTGATACGGACCGTCCTCGATGTCCCGATTGCCATTGTGTCGGTCATTGACAGGCATCGGCAATGGTACAAAGCTTGCGAAGGTCTCTCCACCGGCGAAGCCGAGCGCAAGGACACATTTTGCCGCCATACGGTCCTCATGGACGGCCCGCTGATCGTTCGCGATGCAACAAAAGATCCGCGTTTTGCCGACAACCCTCATGTCAGGAACGATCCTCACATCCGGTTCTACGCAGGCGTGCCTTTGCGCACACGCGATGGCCACAACATCGGCAGTGTCTGTGCCATAGGTTACAAGCCGCGAGAATTCGGCTCGCTTGAGACGGCCATACTGCAGGATTTCTCCGACCTGGTCATGGATCAGCTGGAAATGCGCCAGCATGCTTCCAGCGATGCGCTCACCGGTGTGCTCTCGCGACGGGCTTTCATGGAGCAGGGTCGCAGGGCGTTTGCGCTGGCGAAACGGCAGCGCTTCGATCTCTCCTGCATCGTCTTCGATGTCGATCACTTCAAATCGGTCAACGATACATTCGGCCACGCCGTCGGCGACGAGGTTTTGAGCGGCGTTGCCAGGCGATGCGGCGCGGCCTTGCGCGATGTCGACATATTCGGGCGCGTCGGCGGCGAGGAGTTCGCCATATTAATGTATTCCAGCCGCAAAGGTGCGCTTGAATCGGCCGAGCGACTGCGCGGCGCAATCGAAGCGATGAAGCTCGCGCATGGCACGGTTGAGATAGCGGTTACCGCAAGCCTGGGCGTTGCGCCGCTCGATTCCACAATCTCCAGCCTGCATGACCTGATCGAACGCGCCGACACGGCCATGTACAGCTCGAAGCACGCTGGCCGCAATCGGACGACCGTCTGGAACTCGCTGGCAAACGACGAGGCACGGCCACGTCGAAGGGTACTCAAGGCTGGCCAGATCGTGTTCAACGCGCGCATGTCTACCATCGACTGCACGGTCCGCAGCCTCGGCGAGGACGGCGCCACTATCGACGTCTCGAATATCGCCGGTATTCCTGAGCAGTTCCTGCTGGTTATCAGGGCAGACAAATTCGAAACGAAATGTCGTGTCGTTTCCCAGAAGGAAAGACGTCTGGAACTGTCTTTCGACTGAGCGGGCACTAGTCAGCCGGCAAATCCACATCTTTAAGCCGGCTTAGCGGTTTCCACCGGCTGCTCGCAGCGCTATGTGGATGAAACGGCACGACGGGAGATCGAACATGCTGGGCTGGTTCCGCAAGCTGCTGCCGCGCGAAGATCGCTTCTTCGATCTGTTCGAGCAGCATTCCCGTACCGTGGTCGGCGGCGCTGAAGCGCTCCAGCAGCTTCTCCAGGGCAAGGACATCGACCGCTGGTGTCAGAAGATCATCGATCTCGAGGACGAGGCCGATCACATCACCGCCGAAGTCCTGCTTTCCGTGCGCCGCTCTTTCATCACGCCGTTCGATCGCGGCGACATCAAGGATCTGATTCAGTCGATGGATGACGCCATCGACATGATGCACAAGACCGTCAAGACGGTAAGATTGTTCGAGAAGAGGGAGTTCGACCCGCTGATGCAGGAGATGGGTGGCGTCATCGTCGATACCGCCAAGCTGGTCGCCGAGGCGATCCCGCTGCTCAGCAAGGTCGGCGCCAACAGCGCGCGCCTCAACGCCATCGCCGAGGAGGTCATGCGTGCCGAGGGCCGTGCCGATGATCTGCACGAACAGGGCCTGAAGGACCTGTTCAAAAAGCATGGCCGCAGCGACCCGATGGCCTACCTGATCGGCAGCGAGATCTATGGTCAGCTCGAAAAAGTGGTCGACCGTTTCGAGGACGTCGCCAATGAGATCAGCGGCATCGTCATCGAGAACGTGTAGGCGATGGAAGCGACAATCGCCTTTCCCCTGCTGATCGGCCTTGTCGCCGTCGCGCTGTTCTTCGATTTTCTCAACGGCCTGCACGACGCCGCCAACTCCATCGCCACCATCGTCTCCACCCGGGTGCTGAGGCCACATTATGCGGTGTTCTGGGCGGCTTTCTTCAACTTCATCGCCTTCATGTTCTTCGGCCTCCATGTTGCCGAGACTGTGGGAAAGGGCATCATCGATGCCAGCATCGTCACGCCGGCTGTGATCTTCGCTGCCCTTGTCGGCGCCATTGTCTGGAACATCGTCACCTGGATTGCCGGCATCCCTTCGAGCAGCTCGCATGCGTTGATCGGCGGCCTGGTCGGCGCCGGGGTTGCCAAGGCTGGCGCCGGCGCCATCGTCTGGTCTGGTCTTGGCAAGACCATTGCGGCCATCGTGCTGTCGCCAGCGACAGGGTTCCTGCTGGCTCTGCTCCTGGTCCTTCTCGTTTCCTGGCTGTTCGTGCGTCAGACTCCGTTTGCCGTGGACAGTACCTTCCGTGTCATGCAGTTTGTCTCCGCCTCGCTCTATTCGCTCGGGCACGGCGGCAACGACGCCCAGAAAACCATGGGCATCATCGCCGTGCTGCTCTATTCGCAAGGCATGCTGGGCGGAAGTTTCCATGTGCCGCTGTGGGTCGTGCTCACTTGCCAGTCGGCATTGGCGATGGGCACATTGTTCGGCGGCTGGCGCATCGTTCACACGATGGGCTCGAAGATCACGCGGCTGAACCCGATGCAGGGCTTCTGCGCCGAGACCGGCGGCGCGATCACGCTGTTCGCCGCCACCTGGCTCGGCATCCCAGTCTCCACCACGCATACGATCACCGGCGCCATCGTCGGTGTCGGTGCTGCTCGCCGCGTCTCGGCGGTGCGCTGGGGCATCGCCAGCAACATCGTCATCGCCTGGGTGGTGACCTTGCCTGCCACCGCCGCGATTTCGGCACTCACCTACCTGGCGGTCAGCCTCGCAAGTTGACGTCGCGCCGTTGCCAGCCGAATGGACGAACTATCTGTCCACAAGGTTCAGGATATTGCCGTCCGGATCCTTGAACCAAGCAACCTTCATGCCGTGACCGACGTGGATATCGCCTTCGATCGTCGTATGAGGCATGTCGTAGTGCTCGAAAACAACACCCTTCGATTTCAGCGCCTTGACGATATTGCCGATCTCGTCGCCGACCATCCAGGTCACTGCCGTCGCCTTGTTGGTGCCGGCGAAATCCGAGTGGTACACATTGATGCTGGTGTCGCCGCTTTTGTAGACGATCAGTTCGCCGCCCTCATCGTGAACCTCCGTCAAACCCAGGATGTCGTGGTAGAAGGCCTTGGCCTTGGCAAGGTCCTTCACCGCGAGGTTTGCTGTTGCGTTGCTGTTTGCGAGCATGACAGTCTCCTTTTCCTTGTGGGCACGTCCGAAAGCCATGCAGGAAATAGGGCCGCTTCGTCTTCGGGCGACCGCTGCCTGCACGACTGGCGGGCGTCTTCCCAAGGACGTTCGGCTTCCGCAAAATCCTACAAGCCAACGCAGGTTTTTGGGCGCATGTCACCCGGCGTGTCGTTCCGCCGCTTGGTTCTGCCCGGGAACTGCATTATCTCATGCGCAAGTTGCGTAAGGAAAAAGCTGATGCCCGCTCTCCAGGAAAACGTCACCAAGGAAATCGTCACCGAGCGCCTGAAGACGGTCAACGGGCCGGACTTCACCGGCAACATCGTCGATCTCGGCATGGTGTCCGAGATTTTCATTGCCGACGCCAAGGTCTTTTTCTCCATTACCGTTCCTGCGGCCCGCGCCCAGGAAATGGAGCCGCTGCGCGCCGCTGCCGAACGGGTGGTGAAGGCGATTCCAGGTGTCGCCGGCGCGGTGGTTGCGCTGACGGCGGAGAAGAAGGGTGGCGGCATGGAGGCTCCTGTACCGCAGCGGCCCGCACCCAGGCCCGCGCCGCAGCCCGCGCCCGCCCGGCCGCCTCAGGCACCCGCTTCGCACAGCCACGGCAAGCGTGGCGTGCCCGGCATCGAGACGATCATCGCGGTGGCCTCCGGCAAGGGCGGCGTCGGCAAGTCGACCACCGCCGTCAACCTCGCGCTCGGCCTCGCCGCCAACGGCTTGAAGGTCGGCGTGCTCGATGCCGACATCTATGGCCCGTCCATGCCGCGGCTGCTGAATATCCATGGCCGTCCGCAGACCGTCGACGGCAAGATCCTGAAACCCATGCAGAATTACGGTCTGAAGGTCATGTCGATGGGTTTTCTCGTCGACGAGGAGACGCCGATGATCTGGCGCGGGCCGATGGTGATGTCGGCGCTGACGCAGATGCTGCGCGAGGTCGAGTGGGGCGCGCTCGACGTGCTCGTCGTCGACATGCCGCCCGGCACCGGCGACGCCCAGCTCACCATGGCCCAGCAAGTGCCGCTGGCTGGCGCCGTCATCGTTTCGACGCCGCAGGACCTGGCGCTGATCGATGCGCGTAAGGGTCTCAACATGTTCAAAAAGGTCGACGTGCCGCTGCTGGGCATCGTCGAGAACATGAGCTACTTCCTCGCTCCCGATACCGGCAAGCGCTACGACATTTTCGGCCATGGCGGCGCCCGCCGCGAGGCCGAGCGTCTCGGCGTCACCTTCCTCGGCGAAGTGCCGCTCGAAATGGGCATCCGCGAGAGCTCGGATGCCGGCACGCCGGTGGTCGTCTCGAAACCGGATGGCGCCGAGGCCAAGATCTACCGCGACATTGCCGCGAAGGTCTGGAGCCGGGTCAACGAGGAACGCGGGGCGGCGGAAGCGGCGGTGCCGAGCATCGTGTTCGAGTAACTCCTCGACGGGAAGCTCAGCCGCCCACTTTTTCGCCGAAGCTCGAAAAAAACTGTCCCGCCAGTTTCTTCGAGGTCGATTCGATCAGCCGGCTGCCAAGCTGGGCGATCTTGCCGCCGACATCGGCCTTGGCCGCGTATTTGAGGATTGTGGTATCCTCCCCATCTGATGTCAGCGTAACGTCGGCGCCGCCCTTGGCGAAGCCGGCAATGCCGCCCTTGCCCTCGCCCTGGATCGTGTAGGAATGCGGCGGCTTGAGGTTTTTCAAGGTTACCTCGCCCTTGAACGTCGCCTTGATCGGCCCGATCTTCAGCACGACGGTCGCCGCCATCTCTGTATCCGACTTCTTCTCCAGGCTCTGGCAGCCGGGAATGGTTTGCCGCAGAATGTCCGGATCGTTCAGCGCTTCCCACACTTTCTGCAGGGGTGCGGCGATGCGCTCCTCGCCTTCAATCACCAAAGCCATCTAAATCTCCCCGGAAAAGACAGGCCCGAAGCCCTAGCGCAGGGGTGGGGACATGTCTATCGCACCAAAGTGCGGGTCAGGATTGCGCGAGCCCCTTGCTTGCACTCGCGCATTGTCATATCGATTTGTCCTACAAATACGGAGACCATGATGGCAGGCGCCCCCACGGACAAGAAGAAATTTCGCTCGCAGGAGTGGTTCGACAACCCCGACAATCCGGGCATGACGGCGCTTTATCTCGAGCGCTACCTGAATTACGGACTGACGCGCGCCGAACTGATGTCGGGCAAGCCGCTGATCGGCATCGCCCAGACCGGCTCGGATCTGTCGCCCTGCAATCGCCATCATATCGAACTGGCCAAGCGCGTACGCGAGGGCATCGTCTCGATGGGCGGCATCCCGTTCGAATTCCCGTGCCATCCGATTCAGGAGACCGGCAAGCGTCCGACCGCCGCACTCGACCGCAACCTCGCCTATCTCGGCCTGGTCGAGGTGCTCTACGGCTATCCGCTCGACGGCGTCGTGCTCACCATCGGTTGCGACAAGACCACGCCGGCGCTGCTGATGGCGGCCGCTACTGTCAACATTCCGGCGATCGCGCTCTCGGTCGGCCCGATGCTGAACGGCTGGCACAAGGGCAAGCGCACCGGCTCCGGCACCATCGTTTGGGAATCGCGCCAGCGCCTGTCGGCCGGCGAGATCGACTATGACGAGTTCATGGACATTGTCGCCTCCTCGGCGCCGTCGACCGGCTATTGCAACACCATGGGCACCGCCACCACGATGAATTCGCTGGCCGAGGCGCTCGGCATGCAATTGCCGGGCTCGGCCGCGATTCCGGCACCCTATCGCGAGCGCGGCCAGATCGCCTATGAGACCGGCAAGCGCATCGTCGACATGGTGCATGAGGACCTGAAGCCGTCCGACATCATGACCCGCAAGGCCTTCGAGAATGCCATCGTCGTCAACTCGGCCATTGGCGGCTCGACCAACGCACCGATCCATCTCAACGCGATTGCCCGCCATCTCGGCGTGCCGCTCGACAATGACGACTGGCAGAAGGTCGGCCTCAGTATCCCGCTCATCGTCAACCTGCAGCCGTCGGGCGAATATCTCGGCGAGGACTATCATCATGCCGGCGGCGTGCCGGCAGTGGTCGCCGAACTGATGAAGGCCGGGCTGCTTCCGCATCCCGATGCCATGACCGCCAACGGCAAAACCATGGGCGACAATTGCAAAGGCGCCGTCAACGAGAATCTCGATGTCATCCGCACCGTCGCGGAGCCGTTGAAAGCCAATGCCGGCTTCATCAATCTCAGGGGTAATCTCTTCGATTCGGCGATCATGAAGACCAGCGGCATCTCGCCGGAATTCCGCGAGCGCTATCTGTCCAACCCGAAGGACCCCGAGGCTTTCGAGGGCAACGCCATGGTCTTCGACGGGCCGGAGGATTACCACGCCCGCATCGACGATCCGGCGCAAGGCATCGACGAGCATACCATCCTGTTCATGCGTGGCGCCGGCCCGATCGGCTATCCCGGTGGCGCCGAGGTCGTCAACATGCAGCCGCCGGCCTATCTCATCAAGAAGGGCATCCACGCGCTGGCCTGCATCGGCGACGGCCGCCAGTCGGGCACATCGGGCTCACCGTCGATCCTCAACGCTTCGCCCGAGGCGGCAATAGGCGGCGGGCTGGCGCTGCTGAAGACCGGCGACCGCGTCCGCATCGACCTGCGCAAGGGCACCGCCGACATCCTCGTCACCGATGACGAGATCACGCGGCGCCGCGCCGAACTGCAGAACAATGGCGGCTATCACTATCCCAAGCACCAGACGCCCTGGCAGGAGATCCAGCGCGGCATGGTCGACCAGTTCTCGGCTGGCATGGTGCTGAAGCCGGCGGTGAAATATCAGGATGTCGCGCACACCAGCGGCGTGCCAAGGGACAATCACTGAACGCTGGAGCGCCGCGGCTGCACAAACGGCGGCTTGATCCGGATCGAGCCGCCGCCGGTGCGTCCCTGCTCTACAAATAGCTGGTGACCGCAGGCGCTTCCATCTGCCGGTCGCGCTTGCCATCCTCATAGACGATTGGTGCCGCGTCTAGTTCCTCTTCGGTGACGTCGTCGAGACAGGCGACGTTCACCGCCCAGAAGTTCCCGCCCATGAAGTCGAGATAGCCGCGCGAGAGAAAATTCGCGCCGCAGTTCGGGCACATATAGTGGTTGATGTCGCCTTCCGGCCAGTTGGACGGCGTCGCCTGGTACTCCCGCATCCGGTCGCGGCCGTCCGTCACCCGCACAGCCTCATAGGCTGCGAACGACTTTCGGTAGCCGAGTTTCCAGCAGAAGCTGCAATTGCATTTGCGGATGCCGTCAGTGAGGTCGATATCGGCCTCGAAATGCACCGCGCCGCAATGGCAGCTGCCGTGATAGGTCTTTTTCATCGTCTTGCCTCGTGGGTTTGAATTGTGCTGGCCGCGCCCGACAAGCCGCCGAGCGAGACTTCTTCTCAATTGCTCGCCAGATAGACGCCGAGCTTGTCCAGGCATTCGCTCCAGCCCTCAATATGAGAATCCCGGGTTTCGATGTCGGCGAACGACTCCTGCCTGAAAGTCAGCCGTGTGCGGTCGCCTTCGGCGGTGATGGAAACCGTCACCAGGGTCTCGACCCGGTCCTGGAAGTCGCCTTCGTCCCAAGAGAAGGTGAAGGCGATGCGCTTCGGCTCGACAATCTCCTGGAATATACCCGACATCGCATAGGTCTGGCCGTCTGGCCCGTGGATGAGGTGACGGTAGCGCCCGCCTTCGCGGAATTCGAGCGTCTCCGTGGTCGAGGAAAAATTCCTTGGCCCCCACCAGCGCACCAGATGCTCCGGCGTCGTCCACAGCTTGAACACCAGACCCGGCGGTGCATCGAACAAGCGCGAGATCTCCAGTGCGTATTGCGGTGCTTCGGCTGTCTCAGTTCTTGCGGCCATCCGGGTCTCCCTTGGTCTGGATTTCCTTGAGATAGTCGGCCATGCGATCGAAACTGTCGTCCCAGAAGCGGCGATAGTGCTCCAGCCAGCCGGCAACTTCCTTCAGTGGCCCGGCTTCCAGCCGGCATGGTCGCCACTGCGCCTCCCGTCCGCGCGTGATCAGCCCGGCATGCTCCAGCACTTTGAGGTGCTTAGAGACTGCCGGCAGGCTCATGGCGAAGGGGGCTGCCAGCTCATTCACGGTCGCTTCGCCAACTGCCAGCCTTGCCAATATGGCGCGCCGCGTCGGATCGGCCAGCGTGGCGAATGTCGTCGAGAGGTGGTCCATTGGCATATCGATTAGCCTTAAAGTTAATTAACCAATGAGTTAAATATAAGTGACCTATCCGCCTGTCAACCCACGCAAGTGCAATCGAGCTGTGTCCTTTCTCCTGAACCGCTTGGCAACGGAATGGGACAAGGGCGCCGGATGATGCTTGACAAGCGGGCGCGACAAACCCACCATCATCGCAAGGGGTGCATCGCGACGACCCCGTGAGGCGTCAGCCCAACGTTCGCGTCCAAGCTTCTCTTTCAAGGAGGTGGACGCCATGCCGTCAACAACCGCTATCACCGTATCGCAATTGTCCCGTTTGATTGGTCTGCCGGGTGCGCCCGCGATCGTCGATGTTCGCGTCGATGATGATTACAACGCCGATCCGCGCCTGTTGCCGGCCTCAAGCCGGCGTCATTTCAAAACCGTCCAGGCCTGGGCGGCTGACTTTGCCGGCAGTCGGGTGGCGGTCGTCTGCCAGAAAGGGCAAAAGCTCTCGCAAGGCGTGGCCGCGTGGCTGCGGCATGAGGGCATTGCCGCCGAATCCCTCGAAGGCGGGTTCGAGGCCTGGCGCGATGCCAAGGGGCTCCTGGTCCGCACCGACAAGATGCCGCCCCGCGACCATAAAAGCCGCACGGTATGGGTGACGCGGGCTCGCCCGAAGGTCGATCGCATCGCCTGTCCCTGGCTGATCCGGCGTTTCATCGATCCGGGCGCGGTTTTTCTCTTTGTCGAGGCCGCCGAAGTGGCGGCCGCCGCGGATCGCTTTCAGGCCGTGCCTTTCGACATCGACGATGTGTTCTGGTCGCACCGGGGCGAACGCTGCACCTTCGACACGATGATCGAAGAGTTCGGGCTCGAATCCGAGCCGCTCGACCGTCTCGCCATGATTGTGCGCGCGGCCGATACGGCAAGCCTCGATCTGGCTCCCCAGGCGGCCGGTTTCCTGGCCGCCTCGCTTGGTCTGTCACGGATGTTTCGCGACGATCTGGAACAGTTGCAGGCGGGCATGCTGCTTTACGACGCGTTTTTTCGCTGGTGCCGCGACGCCACCGAGGAGACGCACAACTGGCCAAGCGCGGGCAAACCAGCATGAGTGTCCAGACTTCTGGCAAAACGGGGGCTTCCGAAAATTTGGGCGAGGCCGCCTTGGCGCCGACGTTCAGCGAGGCCGTGAAGGTCTGGGCGAAAATCGGCTTGCTCTCCTTCGGCGGGCCGGCCGGGCAGATCGCGCTCATGCACAGGGAACTGGTCGAGGAGCGGCGCTGGATCGGCGAACAGCGTTTCCTGCATGCATTGAATTACTGCATGCTGCTACCCGGTCCGGAAGCCCAGCAGCTTGCTATCTACATCGGCTGGCTGCTGCACCGGACGCTCGGCGGTCTGGTCGCCGGCCTCCTGTTCGTCGTGCCGGGCGCGGTTGTGATGCTCGCCTTGAGCACCCTCTATGCGCTGTATGGCGACGCGCCGCTTGTGGAGGCGCTGTTCTTCGGGGTGAAGGCGGCCGTGCTCGCGATCGTCATCGAGGCGGTCATCCGGATCGGGCGGCGTGCCTTGAAGAACCGGGCAATGGTGTCGATCGCACTCGCCGCCTTCATCGCCATCTACGCATTGAATGTGCCGTTTCCGCTCATCGTCCTGCTTGCGGGCCTGACAGGCTGGATCGGCAATCGCGTTGCGCCGGGCCGTTTCTCCGGTTCTGCGCACGGCAAGGGCGATGCTCCAGACATCAAGGGCGCGGTCGACCTGATGTTCGAGCGTGGTGAACTGACCCATACCAGGCCGACGAGATGGCATGCGCCGCGCACCTTGGCGACCTGGTTGCCGATCTGGCTCGGGCCTGTGCTTCTGATCTGGGCGTTCACCGGATCCGCCAGCGTTTGGAGTGAGATCGGCAGGTTCTTCAGCATCATGGCAGTCGTCACCTTCGGCGGCGCTTACGCAGTCCTTGCCTATGTCGCGCAGGCAGCGGTCGGCTCCTTTGGCTGGCTGGCACCCCGTGAGATGGTCGATGGCCTTGGGCTCGCAGAAACGACGCCCGGTCCGCTCATTCTGGTCCTGCAGTTCGTCGGCTTTCTTGCCGCGTTCCGCCAACCCGGCGCGCTGACCCCGCTGCTTGCCGGGTCGCTTGGGGCGTTGCTTACGTTGTGGGTCACATTCACCCCGTGCTTCCTCTGGATATTCCTCGGTGCGCCCTACATCGAAGCGCTGCGCGGCAACAAGGCGCTGTCGGCGGCGCTCGGTGCGATCACCGCCGCCGTCGTCGGCGTCATCATGAATCTTGCCCTATGGTTCGCCTTGCACGTCATTTTCGGTGAGGTGCGCAGCATGGGTGGAATGAACGTTCCTGTACTTTCATCCATCGACTGGCGCGCGGCGCTGCTGTCATGCGCCGCCATGATCGCCATCCTGAAGCTGAAGATCGGCATGCTGCCGACGCTGGCGGGATCGGTCCTCGCCGGTGTCCTGTTGCTGGCCGCAAGCGGATAGAGGCGCTTCGCCGCGCCCAGCCTGCGCGTGCATAACAGCGATCGCGGTGCCATATGACTGGAAACGGATAGGAACATCATGGCCCGACGGCGCTCTTCTCCAGGTTTCCTCGGAATGTTCGGCCGCTCGGGTGATCTCAGGCAACTCGACGCGGCGTTGCGGGGTGCCGACCTCCATCCCGCCCTTGTGCCGGAGGGCGTAAAACTCACCATCGTCAATCTGATGAAGGATCATTGGTCCGACGAGCCGCCGCCGCAGGCCTATCCATCGGTGGCGCGGCTGTTCGGCTATTGTATTGCCGGACCGGAAGCGTTCGAACGGTCCAATGGCCGTGAAAACATGCTGGATGCGGAGCGCCGGATCGAGGCGGCGCTTGAGACCGGCGACAGCTTCGATGCGCAGATCGTGCTGATGACGCTGCATGCCAAGCTGATCAGCGCCGAAGTCGTCGAACGCTATGGGCTGAGCGCGGACTAATTGTCTAGGCGAGGCGGGCTCACCCGCCCATATTGCCGCGCGGCAGCTTGATCATCTCGCCGAAGCGGGCGCGCAGTTTGTCGTCGATCATCTTCGGCACATGGCGGGGAAAGCGCTCGGCGAGGATGCGTTTCTTCTCGATGATCGCCCGCTGCAGGATGTCGGGCCGGCCTTTCTCGTTCCATTCCTTCGGCGAAAAGCGGTCGCCGACGGCCGGATAGAAATATTCGGTCTGCATCAGCCTCAGCGTCTGTTCGTTGCCGAGATAGTGACCCGGTCCATTCAGGCAGACCTCGGCGATCGTGTCGATCGACAGCGCTTCGTCTGTCACCTCGATGCCGCGCACGCAGCGCAGGCAATGGCCGAGCATGTCATTGTCGATGATCAGGCTTTCCAGGCAGAAGCCGAGCAGCGAGGCATGCATGCCGGCCGATTCATAGACGAGGTTGAGGCCGGCAAGACCGGCCATCACGTCGGTGATGCCCTTTTCGTAGCCGGACTGGATATCGGGCAATTTCGAATCCGTCATGCCGGCGGCCGAACCGCCGGGCAGGTCATAGAATTGCGCCATCTGTGCGCAGGCCGCGGTCAGCACCGCCTGCTCGGCCGAACCGCCCGACATGGCGCCGGTCCTGAGATCCGACACGAACGGCCAGGTGCCGAAGATCGCCGGATGTCCCGGCTTGATGGCGTTGACATAGACGAGGCCGACCAGCACTTCTGCCACCGCCTGCACCACCGCACCGGCAATAGCCGCGGGAGCGGTGGCGCCGGCCTGGCCGGCGGAGAGCAAAAGAATCGGGATGCCGCCTTCGACACAGGCTTCGAGCACGCCGCAGGCATCCTCGGCGAATTTCATCGGCGGCACCACGAAGCAGTTCGAATTCGACACGAACGGCCGTGCACGGAAATTCTCCTCGCCGCCGGCGATCGCGTAGAGCATGTCGAGCGCCGGCTTGACGTTCTCGCGCACCGTGAACGAGGTGCCGACATGTTTCGAAGTTCCCATCACGCAGGCGTAGAGCGTGTTGAAATCCATATCGAGCGGATCGGGAATGTCGCGCGGCACCATTGGCCGCTGGAAGAAATGGATGTTGTCCAGCCCTTCGACGATACGGGCGGCGTCATAGATGTCCTGCAGCAGCGACTCGCGGTATTCGCGCTTCTCGACATCCACCAGGTGCACGGCGGCCCCTGCCGTGCCGTAATGCACGCGCTTGCCCTTGATCAGCATGTCGTGTTTTGGATCCTGACCGTGCAGGGTGAAATGCCGTGCCGCTCGTCTGATGGTGTCGAGGACCAGCGCGCGAGGGAAGCGGATGCGGCCATCGTCGCCATAGGTGGCGCCGGCCTTGGTCAGCGCCTCGATGCAGGAGGGGATGGCGTTGGCGAAGCCGACAGTCTCGAGCAGCGTCAGCACCGCCTCGTGGATGCGCTCGCGGTCGTTTTCGCTGAGCGGTCCGTAGCTGCCGCCCTCGAGGCCGGCGCGCACCGGCTTGATGTCGTCGGCAAGGGGGGCTGCCCGCATGGCGCGGCGCGCTTCGCGCCCGCCCGATCGCCGCGAACGCTGGTCCGCGGGCGAATCCGGCTTCTCAAGAGCCACTGACATCGAGGCACTCCACCTTTAGCTGCGAAGCGGGAGGCGGCGGTAGGTCCACCATCGGCCTGCTTCGTCCCCTTTATCCCTCGACTATGCCGCCGGCATTGGCACAGCCTATGGGCCAGCCGACATGGTCGCATATGCCAGAGTGCTAAAGGACCTCTCCAAGGGAACGGAGCCGGTTCCGGCTCCGTTCGGGAGAAGGATCAGGCCGCCGCTGGCCTGCGGCCCGCCGCTGTCGCCAGTTCGCGGATGCCGGGCTCGATATGCTGCAGCGCGATCGAGGAAATGCCCAAGCGCATGAAACGCGAAGGCTTTTCGGTGCGGTCGAAGAAACGGTCGCCGGGCTCGATGATGACGCTGCGCGAGGCGGCGGCCTCGGCCAGGCCGCGCGAATCGGTGCCGCGCGGCCCCTCGAGCCAGAGCGATGTGCCGCCGGCCGAATCGGTCGAACGCCACTCCGGCAGGAAAGCGGAAATCGCATGGACCAGGCGCTTGCGCCGCTCATCGAAGGCGGAGGACAGCCGCCTCACCAGCGCCTCGTGATGGCCAAGCGAAAGGAACAGCGCGACCGCGCGCTGGTTGTTGGCCGGCGGATGCCGCAGCATGAAGCGGCGCAGCGCGCGAAGCTCCGAGATCAATCCGGCCGAGGCGACGATGTAGCCGAGCCTCAGGCCAGGAGCCAGCGTCTTCGACATCGAGCCGACATAAACGACGCGGCCTGAGCGGTCGAGGCTCTTCAGCGCCTGCTGCGGCGCCTCGTCCAGGAGTTGGCTGTCATAGCCGTCTTCGATGATGATCTGGTTGTAGCGGTTGGCCCGCGACAGCAAATCCTGCCGGCGCTCCGCCGACAGCGGCACCATGGTCGGGCAATGATGGCTGGGTGTCACGAAGACGAAGCCGGAATCGTTGGGGATGGAAGTGGTTACGATGCCGGACTGGTCGACCGGAACCGGCGCGATATCGGCGCCGGCCAGCCGGAAGATCGAACGTGCGTCGGGGTAGCCGGGATCCTCCATCGCCACCTTGGAACCCTTGGTCATCAGCAGCGTGGCCAGCATATAGAGCGCGTTCTGGGCGCCGAGCGTCACGATGATCTCGTCCGGATTGGCGAAGATGCCGCGGCGCGGCAACAGCCGCGCCTGGATCTGTTCGATCAAGAGCGGATCGTCGCGGTCGACCATGTCGGAGGCCCAGTTACGGATTTCGAGCACGGCCAGCGCCATGCGGTTGCACTCGCGCCATTCGGCGGTCGGGAACAGCGCCGGATCGAACTGGCCGTAGACGAAGGGGTAGGACGACTTGATCCAGTTGTCGTGCTTGGCCGGTGGCGGCATGTCGCTGGCGGCGATCTGCCGGCGCGCCTTCCAGTCGATCTCATTGGCCTGGTCGGGCGCCTTCTGGTGCGGCTTGGCCGGCGTCGCCAGCACGTCGGGATTGACGAAATGGCCGCGCCGTTCGCGCGCCACAAGAAACCCCTGGTCGACCAGCTGCTGGAAAGCCAGCACCACAGTGCCGCGGGCGACGCCGAGCTTTTCGGCCAGAATCCGGCACGACGGCAGCGGCATCGAAGCGGCAATCTGCCGGTCCAGTATGGCGGCGACGATCGCCTGACGGATCTGCGCCTGCAAGGTCTGGCCGGATTCCGCCGAAATCCGGAACAGGCCAGACCATATGGCCGTATCGTTTCGCTGTGGCATGGAAGATGTTTCCTCGATGGCCAGCCTTTTTTGCTTGGCTGGACCAGTCGAATGTAACGGTGGCACAAGGTGTTGCGCCAATCAATTTTTCTGATCGCTGGGATTTATGCCAGTGATCCTTCACGGCTTTTTGCTGCATCGCAACACAGCAGTGTGATGCAGTGCGGCATCCCCGCGCATTGAAACGAATGGAATTCGGCTCGATACAGTGGCGCGACGACATGCGCCGGAAACATCCGGTCATTAGGGATGACATGTTAAGGCTCGGAGTTTGGCAGTGGATCAATCGTCCTTTCAAGAACAGCTCGCCGCGTTGCGCGATCACCGCGCGACCGCGTCCGGCAGCATGCGCGAGGTTTTCGCCGCCGATCCCAAGCGCTTCCAGACATTCTCTGCCACCGATGGCGACCTGCTGCTCGACTGGTCGAAATGCGCGGTCGATGCGCGCACCATGGACCTGCTGGAGAAGCTGGCGGGAGCGGCCGACCTCGAGGGCCGGCGCGCCGCGATGTTCGAAGGCAAGAAGATCAACATCACCGAGGATCGCGCAGTGCTGCACACGGCGCTGCGCAACCTCAGCGGCAAGGGCGTGGTGCTCGACGGGCAGGACGTGAAGACCGAGGTTCTCGCCGTGCTCGACGCCATGGGCGCTTTCGCCGACGCCGTGCGTTCCGGCAAGGCGGCGGGCGCCACCGGCAAGAAGATCACCGACATCGTCAATATCGGCATCGGCGGTTCCGATCTTGGCCCGGCCATGGCGACGCTGGCGCTGGCGCCCTATCACGACGGGCCGCGCGCGCACTACGTCTCCAACATCGATGGCGCCCACATCCACGACACGCTGAAAGGCCTGTCCGCCGAAACTACCTTGTTCATCATCGCTTCGAAGACCTTCACCACGGTCGAGACGATGACCAATGCCGAGACGGCGCGCAAATGGATAGAAAAGGCGCTCGGCAAGGAAGCCGTCGGCAAGCACTTCGCCGCCGTTTCAACCGCGCTCGATCTGGTGGCCAAGTTCGGTATCGAGGCTGACCGTGTGTTCGGCTTCTGGGATTGGGTGGGTGGCCGCTATTCCGTCTGGGGCGCGATCGGTCTGCCGGTCATGATTGCCGTCGGCCCGAGGAATTTTCGTGCCTTCCTCGATGGCGCCCACGAAATGGACGAACATTTTCGCACCGCGCCGCTGGGCAAGAACCTGCCGGCGCTGTTGGGGCTGATCGGCTGGTGGCATCGGGTGATCTGCAAATATCCCGCCCGCGCGGTTATTCCTTATGACCAGCGGCTGTCTAGGCTACCGGCCTATCTGCAGCAGCTCGACATGGAATCGAATGGCAAGAGCGTCACCCTCGACGGCGGCGCGGTGACGACACCGACAGGCCCGCTGGTCTGGGGCGAGCCCGGCACCAACGGCCAGCACGCCTTCTTCCAGTTGCTGCACCAAGGCACCGATTTCATTCCGGTCGAATTCCTCGCCGCCGCGATCGGCCATGAGCCCGATCTCAAGCACCAACACGATCTGCTGCTCGCCAACTGTCTGGCGCAGTCGGAAGCCTTCATGAAGGGCCGCACGCTCGAGGAAGCGCGCGCGCAGATGCTGGCCAAGGGCATGAAGCCTGCCGATGTCGACAAGATCGCGCCGCATCGCGTCTTCTCCGGCAACCGTCCTTCGGTGACGATCCTCTACAAGAAGCTTGATCCGCATACGTTCGGGCGGCTGATCGCGCTTTATGAGCACCGGGTCTTCGTCGAAGGCACGCTGTTCAACATCAATTCCTTCGACCAGTGGGGCGTCGAGCTCGGCAAGGAACTGGCGACCGGACTGCTGCCTGTCGTGGAAGGCAAGGAGAGTGCCGCAAAGCGGGACGCTTCGACGGCTGGCCTAGTGGGGCATATCCACCATTTGCGTGCATCGGAGTAAAAGCTTGGGCGACATCAAGGGAATTTTGTTCGACAAGGATGGGACGCTTGTCGACTTCAACGCAACATGGCTCGGCATCGCGGATTTCATGGCGTTGGAAGCGGCCGAGGGCGATCGCTGGAAGGCCGACAGGCTGCTCGCCGCGGCGGGCTTCGATTTCGCCGCCAAGCGCTTCAAACCCGACTCGATCTTCGCATCCGGCTCAAACCTCGACGTCGTTGAACTGTGGTTTCCCAGGCTGTCCGACGAAGACCAGATGAGCGCCGTTGCGCATTTCAACG
Organism: Mesorhizobium helmanticense; assembly: GCF_003034915.1. Classification (GTDB taxonomy): domain Bacteria; phylum Pseudomonadota; class Alphaproteobacteria; order Rhizobiales; family Rhizobiaceae; genus Mesorhizobium; species Mesorhizobium helmanticense. The sequence goes on from NZ_PZJX01000025.1 coordinate 104,552, forward strand.
AGATTACCTCGATGAAGGGTTCGGCATTGGCCGTGGCGCTGCCAGGCATTGTCGAGACGCTTGGCGTCCTCCACAAGAAAGACTACCGGCTCGGCGTCGCCACCAACGATTCGACCAGCGGCGCGGAAAAGACGCTGGTTACGCTCGGCGTCGCACAGCTGTTCGACGCCGCCTATGGCTATGACGCGGTGGCCAACCCGAAACCGGCGCCGGATACGATCCTCGCCTTTTGTGACCTGACTGGCCTGAGGCCGGGCGAGATCGCCATGATCGGCGACAACCGTCACGATCTGGAGATGGCGCGGGCCGGCGGCTGCGGGCTGGCGATCGGCGTCCTCTCCGGCACCGGCACGCGCGAATCTCTGTCGCAAATCGCCGACGTCATTCTGGATTCGGTGGCCGATCTGCCCGATTTTCTCTCGACGCGGGTCAAGGAAACGATTTGACCGGCTGGAGCGAGAAGACGCCGCTCGGTTTCGTTGCGGCGTGCCTAGCCTCGCCGAAATCCGGCACGATATATTCGGCGAGCAGTTGAAGCCGTGACCGGGGCAGCCACGCGCGGCCAGGGTCGCCAACCAGCACATCGATGCCGGCCGCCAGGCAGCGGTCGAGGAAGGGCATGACCCGCTCACCGACATGCTGGTCGTAGAAAACGTCGCCGGCCACAATGAGATCGGCCGCGGGCGGTGGTCCGGCGGTGATGTCTTCGCCGATGACCGTGATCGTAACGCCGTTGGCCGCGGCATTGAGGCCGAGCGCGGCAACGCCGTTGCGATCGATCTCGGCGGCGATCACCTCGCTGGCGCCGGCCTTTGCCGCGGCGATGCCGACGAGGCCTGAACCGGCGCCAAGGTCGAGCACGCGGCGCCCCATCACCGTCCGCGGCCGGTCGACTATGTAGCGGGCAAGCACCGCGCCGCCGGCCCAGGCATAGGCCCAATAGGGTGGCTGCGGCTCGTTTCCGTCGGCTTCGGTGTCTTCTTCTTCCGGATCGGTGAGCCGTCTGAGACCGCTTCCCGGATGGGCCGTGTAAAGCCGGATTTCGGGAAGCGGGGGCACCGGCATCAGGCGCATGTTCGCCCTGATGAACGCGACCGGGTCAGGGCTGGAACGCGGGTCGACCGCTTCGCCGCCGGCAAGGCAATCGTTCAAGATAGCGCCTATTCCCGCAGCGCCCGCCGCAGGATCTTGCCCACCGGCGTCTTCGGCAATTCGGTGCGGAACTCGATATATTTGGGCCGCTTGTAGCCGGTCAGGTTCTCGCGGCAATAGGCGGCCAGCGCCTCAGTGGTCAGCATCGGATCCTTCTTGACCACGAACAGCTTCGGCGCCTCGCCTGAATGCTCGTCCGGCACGCCGATCGCCGCCACTTCGAGCACGCCCGGATGCAGCGCCACGACCTCCTCGAGTTCGTTCGGGTAGACGTTGAAGCCGGACACCAGGATCATGTCCTTCTTGCGGTCGACGATCTTGGTGTATCCGCCCTCGTTCATGAAGCCCATGTCGCCCGATTTGAAGAAGCCGTCCTTGGTCATCACCTTGGCTGTCTCGTCCGACCGGTTCCAGTAACCGGCCATCACTTGCGGTCCGCGAATGCAGATCTCGCCGACCTCGCCGAGCGGCAGATTGTTGCCGTCGTCGTCGCGGATGGCGATCTCGGTCGAGGGCAGCGGCAGGCCGATCGTGCCGGTGAAATTGCCGTCGCTGAATTTGTTGGCCGTGGCCACCGGCGAGGTTTCCGAAAGGCCGTAGCCCTCGGTGACCGGGCAGCCGGTCAGCGCTTTCCAGCGCTCCGCGACCCCCTTTTGCACCGCCATGCCGCCGCCCAGCGTCAGGATCAGCGGCTTGAAGTCGAGTTTGCGGAAATCCTCATTGTTGAGCAGCGCGTTGAACAGCGTGTTGAGGCCCGGAAAGATGTGGACCGGGTATTTCTGCAACTCCTTCACAAAGCCGGGAATGTCGCGCGGGTTGGGGATGAGAATGTTCTGGCCACCCATTTGCATGCCCATCAGCGCATTCACCGTCAGCGCGAAGATGTGATAGAGCGGCAGTGCGCAGACAAGGTTGAGATGCGCCGGTTTCGGCTTGACCGTGTAGGCGTCCTCGATCCAGAGCGCGTTCTGCGTGACATTGGCCAGCACGTTGCTGTGCAGCAGCGTCGCGCCCTTCGAAATGCCGGTGGTGCCGCCCGTATATTGCAGGAAGGCGACATCGTCGGCCGCCACCCTGGCGGGCTTGAAGCTTATACCGGCGCCCGTCTTCAGCGCCGCGTTGAACTTGACATGGCCAGGCAACGACCATGCGGGCACCATCTTCTTCACCCGGCGTACGACGAAATTGACGATCGTTCCTTTCAGCGTGCCAAGCATGTCGCCCATTGAGGCCACCACGACATGCTTGACCGCCGTCCTGGCGATGACCGCTTGCAAGGTGTTGGCGAAGTTCTCGAGAATGACGATGGCCTGCGCGCCGGAATCCTTGAGCTGGTGTTCCAGTTCGCGCGGGGTGTAGAGCGGGTTGACATTGACCACGACATAGCCGGCGCGCAGCACCGCCATCATCGCCACCGGATATTGCAGCACGTTCGGCATCATCAGCGCCACGCGTGCGCCCTTCTGCAATCCCTTCGACTGCAGATAGGCGCCGAAGGCTGCCGACTGCCGCTCGAGTTCCGCATAGGTGATGGCCTTGCCCATGCAGGTAAAGGCTGGCTGGCCGGCGAACTGTTTGCAGGCGGCGACAAGAAAGTCGCCGATCGAACTGTGGGGCAGCGGACCGATCTCGGCCGGAACGATTTTCGGATAGTTTTTGAGCCATGGCTTTTCCGGCAGCCCGGCGGCAAGCGCCGTTAGCGCCTTCGGCAATCTCTTGACCGGCGCTGATTTTGGTGTCGCCGTTTGTTTGGCGGCAACGGGCTTCGCCGCCGCTGCGGTCTTTCCGGCCGCTGCCTTGGCCGCACCTTTCGCGGCGGGCTTTGCGATTGTTTTGGCAGTCCCTTTGGCGGCAGCTTTGGCAGATGGCGCTTTTGGCGTGTCGGCGCCGGTCTGTTTTGCTCCGGCTTTGGCCTTCGCCGGAGTCTTTGCGGATTTTGCCATCTGTCCCTCCCTCGTCATTCTTCTTGTTGTCGCTGCTTGCCTGATGTCGCGTCATCTCCCGGATGACAGGGACGGCGGCGTTGCGGATTCCCCAAGAAATCCAGTGTACCATCTATGTATTGCGACTATCGGCGACCGTGCAAGTCTTGCCCCTGCGGCAAGGCAGGAAAGATTTGCCGTCAAAATCTTTCGCCGACAACGCCTTGGGAAGCTGCTTCCTGTTCTGTTGGCGGCGAGCTCGAAGTCAGTGGATTATTGTATCGGCGAGATCGGCGATCAATAAAAAAATGCGGTCGTTAATAATAGTGTGATTAGCAGGTTTTGCTATTTTTTTCTGAAATTTAGCAAAACCAAAGAATTATTTTCTGCTTACGGTGGGTTAGGCAAACGGGGAGTTCCAAAGCCGGAGAAACGGTGCTTATATGCGCGCTTCGCGAGCCTGATAGAGGGGCTTGGAAGAACATCAGGGAGTGCTCAATGAAAAAGAAACTGACTTTTGCGGCCGCGTTGCTGGCCGCAAGCGTCATCGGCGGCATGGCTAACGCCAAGCAGCTGGTCTATTGCTCGGAGGCGGCGCCGGCCGGTTTCGACCCGTCGCCATGGAGCGGTGGCAACGACTTCGACGCGTCGTCACGCACCATCTATTCGCGCCTGGTCGAGTTCGAACATGGCAAGACCACCATCTCGCCCGGCCTCGCTGAGAGCTGGACGGTTTCCGACGACGGTCTCGAATACACGTTCAAGCTTCGGCCCGGCGTGAAGTTCCAGACCACCGACTATTTCACGCCGACGCGCGACCTCAATGCCGACGACGTGATCTTCTCCTTCGAACGGCAGTGGAAGAAGGAGAACCCGTGGTACAGCTATCTGGAAGGCACCGGCTGGGAATATTTCACCGGCATGGGTTTCCCGGATCTCCTGAAGGAAATCGTCAAGGTCGACGACCTGACGGTGAAGTTCGTGCTGAACAAGCCTGAAGTCGCCTTCCTGCCCGACCTCGGCATGGATTTCGCATCGATCGTCTCCAAGGAATATGCCGACCAGCTCGACAAGGCCGGCACCAGGCAGCAATTCACCCAGAAGCCGATCGGCACCGGTCCGTTCCAGTTCGTCGACTATCAGGTCGACGCGGTCGTGCGCTATGCGGCATGGGACGGCTACTATGGCGGACGCCAGAAGATCGACGATCTGATCTTCGCCATCACGACCGACCCGGCCGTGCGCGCGCAGAAGCTGAAGGCAGGCGAGTGCGATATCATGTCGTACCCGGCGCCGGCCGACATTGCCGGCCTGCAGGCTGACACGAACCTCAAGGTCGACGAGCAGGAAGGCCTCAACATCGGCTACCTGGCCTACAACACCACGATGCCGCCCTTCGACAAGGTCGAGGTCCGCAAGGCTCTCAACATGGCGGTCAACAAGAAGGCGATCATCGACGCCGTCTATCAGGGCGCCGGTCAGCCGGCAACCAACCCGATCCCGCCGACCATGTGGTCCTACAACAAGGACATCAAGGACGATCCCTATGATCCCGAAGCGGCCAAGAAGACGCTGGCCGACGCAGGCGTCAAGGATCTGTCGATGAAGATCTGGGCAATGCCCGTCAGCCGTCCGTACAACCCGAACGCCCAGCGCGTCGCTGAAATGATCCAGGCCGACTACGCCGCCGTCGGTGTCAAGGCCGAGATCGTCAGCTACGAATGGACCGAGTATCGCGAGCGCGGCAAGCAGAAGGATCGTGACGGCGCCTTCCAGCTCGGCTGGACCGGCGACAATGGCGATCCGGACAACTTCCTGTTCCTGCTCGGCTGCGACGCCATCGGCCAGTCCAACTACGCGATCTGGTGCAACAAGGAGTTCGAGGACTTGCTCAAGAAGGGCAAGGCCACCACGGACGTTGCCGAACGCACCAAGATCTACGAAGAAGCTCAGGTCGTGTTCAAGCGTGAGGCCCCGTGGCTGACCATCGCCCATTCCAAGGTCTTCATGCCGATGAACAAGAGGGTCTCGGGCTTCGTCATGGATCCGCTCGGCATTCACCGGTTTGACGGCGTCGACGTCACCGAATAAGTCCATGAGAAATTGGGCGGCGGCGCTGGACTTCCAGCGCCGCCGTTCTATGAAGTAAGATGCTCCGTTATCTCCTCCATAAGCTCGCCCTGATCGTTCCGACCGTGTTCGGCATATCGCTGGCGGCGTTTGCTTTCGTTCGGCTGCTGCCGGGCGACCCGATCCTCGCCCTGGCCGGCGAGCGCGGCGTCAGCCCCGAGCGCTATGCGCAGCTTCTCGAGCAATTCGGCTATAACAGGCCCTATGTCATCCAGTATCTCGAATATATCGGCAGAGTCCTGACCGGCGACTTCGGCATTTCGATCGCCACCAAGCGGCCGGTGCTCGGCGAGTTCCAGGCGCTGTTTCCGGCAACGCTGGAACTGGCGACGATCGCATTGATCATCGCCGTCCTGCTCGGCATTCCCGCCGGCATCTTCGCCGCGATCAAGCGCGGATCATGGTTCGACCAGGCGACGATGGGCGTGGCGCTGACCGGCTACTCCATGCCGATCTTCTGGTGGGGCCTGCTGCTCATCATCTTCTTTTCCGGTTATCTCGGTTGGACCCCGGTCTCCGGCCGCATCGGCCTGCAGTATTTCTTCAAGCCGACCACGGGTTTCATGCTGATAGACAGCCTGATCTCCGGCAAGAGCGGCGCTTTCAGGTCCGCTGCCAGTCACCTGGTCCTGCCGGCCATCGTGCTGGCGACGATTCCGCTCGCCGTCATAGCGCGCCAGACGCGGTCGGCGATGCTGGAGGTACTGGGCGAGGATTATGTCCGCACCGCGCGCGCCAAGGGTCTGGCGCCGCGCCGCGTCATCGGGCTCCATGCCTTTCGCAACGCGCTGATCCCGGTCGTCACCACCATTGGCCTGCAGGTCGGCACGCTGATGGCCGGCGCCATCCTCACCGAGACGATCTTTTCCTGGCCCGGCATCGGCAAATGGATGATCGACGCGATCGGCAAGCGCGACTATGTCGTCGTTCAGAGCGGCCTGCTGATCATCGCGCTGATCGTCATGGCGGTGAACCTGATCGTCGACGTGCTCTATGCCGTCATCAACCCACGCATCCGGGTGCAGTGAGATGACAGACCAGTCCGCGGCCGAAGCCACCGCTGCCTCCGTTCAACCCGGCGGCCGGCAACGCGCCTTTGCCGAGTTCTGGCACTACTATTCGATGAACACCGGCGCCGTCATCGGCCTTGTCGTGTTCGCTCTGCTCGTGCTGGTGGCGATCTTCGCGCCGCTGGTCGCGCCGCATTCGCCCGACGAGCAGTTTCGCGATGCGCTGCTGGCGCCGCCGGCCTGGCAGGAGGGCGGCAAATCGATGTTCCTGCTCGGCACCGATGCGGTCGGCCGCGACATGCTTTCGCGGCTGATCTTCGGTGCGCGTTTCTCGCTGTTCATCGGCCTGGTGGTCGTCGTCTTCTCGCTGACCAGCGGCATCATCCTCGGCGTGCTCGCCGGCTATTTCCGCGGTTGGGTCGATACGCTGATCATGCGCGTCATGGACATCATCCTGGCCTTCCCGTCGCTGCTGCTCGCGCTGGTGCTGGTGGCGATCCTTGGGCCTGGCCTGTTCAACGCCATGCTGGCGATCGCGCTGGTGCTGCAGCCGCATTTTGCCCGGCTCACCCGTGCGGCGGTGATGGCCGAAAAGAACCGCGAATATGTGGTCTCCGCCAAGGTCGCCGGCGCCAGTCACATCAGGCTGATGCTGGTGACGATCCTGCCGAACTGCGTGGCGCCGCTGATCGTCCAGGCGACGCTGTCCTTCTCCAACGCCATCCTCGAGGCCGCCGCGCTCGGCTTCCTTGGCGTTGGCGCGCAACCGCCGACGCCCGAATGGGGCACCATGCTGGCTTCGGCTCGCGAGTTCATCCTGCGCGCCCCATGGGTGGTAACCTTCCCCGGCCTTGCCATCCTGATCACGGTGCTGGCCATCAACCTGATCGGCGACGGCCTGCGCGACGCCTTCGATCCCAAGCTGAAGAGGTCGTGAGCCCCATGCCTCTTCTCGAGATCAGGAACCTGACCGTCTCCTTCGACACCGCCGCCGGTCCGTTCATGGCCGTGCAAGGCATCGACCTGTCGATCGAACCGCGCGAGGTGCTGGCGATCGTCGGCGAATCCGGTTCCGGCAAGTCTGTGGCGATGCTGGCGGTGATGGGGCTGTTGCCCAACACGGCGACGGTGAAGGCCGACCGCATGGCCTTCGACGGCATCGACCTGCTCGGACTCAGCCCGTCGCAACGGCGCAAGATCGTCGGCAAGGACATCTCGATGATCTTCCAGGAGCCGATCGCCAGTCTCAACCCGTGCTTCACCGCCGGCTTCCAGATCGAGGAGGTGCTGCGCTTTCACATGGGCATGGATCGCGCCCAGCGCCGGGCTCGCGCCATCGAACTGATGACGCTGGTCGGCATCGCCGATCCGGAAGAACGGTTGAACTCGTTCCCGCACCAGATGTCGGGCGGTCAGTGCCAGCGTGTCATGATCGCCATTGCCATCGCCTGCAATCCGAAGCTGTTGATCGCCGACGAGCCGACGACAGCCCTTGATGTCACCATCCAGAAGCAGATCCTCGATCTGCTGGTCTCCCTGCAGGCCAAATATGGCATGGGGCTGATCATGATCACCCACAATATGGGCGTGGTGGCAGAGACGGCGGACCGTGTCATCGTCCAGTACAAGGGCCGCAAGATGGAAGAGGCCGACGTGCTTTCACTCTTCGAATCCCCGAAGAGCAACTACACGCGCGCGCTGCTGTCGGCGCTGCCGGAAAACGCCGTCGGCGACCGGCTTCCGACCGTTTCCGACATGCTGTTCGAGCCGGCCCCCTCTGCCGCGAGATCTGGGTCGCCAACGGGGGCTGCCTCATGAGTGTGACGGTTCTCGAAGGCAAGAACATCGTGCGCGACTATCATGTCGGCGGCGGCCTGTTTCGCCCCAGCCGCACCGTTCATGCGGTCAAGGGTGTCTCTTTTACCGTGCAGAAAGGCAAGACCTTGGCCATCGTCGGCGAAAGCGGCTGCGGCAAGTCCACGCTCGCCCGCATCATCACGCTGATCGATCCTGCGACATCAGGCGAACTCTTCATCGACGGCAACAAGGTCGACATCGCCAAGGACGGCCTGACGAAGGAGATGCGCCGCAAGGTGCAGATCGTGTTCCAGAACCCCTATGGCTCGCTCAACCCGCGCCAGAAGATCGGCGATGTGCTCGGTGAGCCGCTGATCATCAACACCGACAAGCCGGCCGAAGAACGCCGCGACCTCGCCATGAAGATGCTGAAGAAGGTCGGCCTCGGCCCCGAGCATTACAACCGCTACCCGCACATGTTCTCGGGCGGCCAGCGCCAGCGCATCGCCATTGCCCGCGCGCTGATGCTGAACCCCAGCCTGCTGGTGCTGGACGAACCGGTCTCGGCGCTCGATCTTTCGGTGCAGGCGCAGGTGCTCAATCTGCTCGCCGACCTGCAGGACGAGTTCCAACTCACCTATGTCTTCATCAGCCATGATCTGTCGGTGGTGCGCTACATCGCCGACGACGTGATGGTGATGTATTTCGGCGAGGCGGTCGAATACGGCTCGCGCGACGAGGTTTTTGCTGACCCCAAGCACAACTACACCAGGACGCTGTTCGCGGCGACGCCGCGCGCCGACGTCGCCTCGATCAAGGCCAGGCTGGCGAAGAAGAAGGCCGCCTGACGCCCGCGCCGCGACCGTCAGGCCGGCGCCGGAACCATCAGGACAGCTTGGCGATAGTGGCGCGTAGCGCCTCGCCGAAGCGGTGCACTTCCTCGACCGTGTTGTAGTGCACCAGCGAGGCGCGGATGGCGCCGCTGTCCATCGAGAGGTTGAGGCGCTTCATCAGCCGCGGCGCGTACATGTGCCCGTCTCGAATGCCAATCTGCATCTCGGCCATCTCCTCGACGATGCGCTGCGGCGACAGCTTGCCGATGTTGAAGCACAAGGTCGGCACGCGTTCGTTGATGCGGGCCTCATCGGCGACGCCGTAGATCGTGGCATCGCAATCCTTGAGCACCTTCAGCATCTCGCGCGCCAGCACCAGCTCGTAATCGCGGATGGCGCCCATGCCGGCGACGATGTTTTCGCGCCGCGAGCGGTTGTTTGAAGGCGCGAGATTGCGGCCGATCAATTCCAGATATTGCACCGCGGCATCCATGCCGGAGACGTTCTCGTAGATGAAGGTTCCGGCCTCGACCTTGTAGGGCGGCTCGTCGGGGATGAAATCCTCGCGGAAGGTCGGCAGCCGCTTCAGCGTTTCGAAGCGCCCCCAAAGGAAGCCCATATGCGGCGAGAAATTCTTGTAGCCGGAACAGACGAGGTAATCGCAGTCCCAGGCCTGCACGTCGATCAATCCATGCGGTCCGTAATGCACGCAGTCGAGGAACACTTCCGCACCCGCCGCGTGCGCGATCCTGGCGACGGAAGCGACGTCGACGATCGAGCCGATCGAATGCGCCGTCACCGTGCAGGCGACGAGCCTTGTGCGATCCGAGACCAGCGGCCTGAGGTCGTCGACATGGAGGTTGCCGTCCTCGCGCATGCGCCACCACCGAAACTTCGCGCCGGCCTGCTCCAGCGCCAGCCAGGTCGCGATGTTGGCATCATGGTCCATGTCGGTGATGACGATCTCGTTACGCTCCTTCAGCATCTGGCCGATGCCGAGGCTGACGAGGCGGATGAACGAGGTGGCGTTCATGCCGAAGCAGATTTCCGACGGACTATAGGCGTTGATCAGCAGCGCCACGCTCTCGCGCGCCTCAGTGACCGATTGATCGACCGTGACGCTGCGGCTATAGCGGCCGCCGCGCTGCACATTGTGCGCCACCAGATGGTTTGTCACTGCGTCGAGCACGCTTTGCGGGATCTGCGCGCCGGCGGCATTGTCCATGAAGATGAAGTCGCCGGCCTGCAGCAAGGCGGGGAACATGGCGCGGATCGTATCGACCGGGAAGGCTGCGGAGACGGTGCCTGCATTGTGGGTCTGATGCTTGTTCAAGATGGCTCCTGCGAAATTGACAGATGGGGGAACTGGCGATGTCAGCGGGTCTTTTCGGTTTTGAAGCGGCGTTCCAGCAGACTGACGAGGCGGACCATCGGCCAGAGGAAGAGGAGATAGACCAGCGCCGCGCCGATCAACGGCGAGGGGTTGGCGTAGAGTGACTGCGCATTGGTCGCCTCCTTCAGCAGTTCGGGCAGCGCCACGGTTGAGGCGAGCGAGGTGTCCTTGAACATCGAAACGCAGTTGCTGGTCATCGGCGGAATGACCACGCGGATCGCTTGCGGCAGCACCACCTTGCGCAAGGTTAGCAAAAACGGCAGGCCAAGTGCCTGCGCCGCCTCGAACTGGCCGCGCGGAATGCTCTCTATGCCGGAGCGGAACACCTCGGCCGAATAAGCCGCCATGATGATGGCGAATGCCGTCACCGCCGAGGCCCAGGACGACAGGCGTATGCCGAGGAACGGCAGCGCGTAGTAGATCAGGATCAGCACGACCAGCACAGGCATCGCCCGGAAAATATCGATATAGCCGACCGCCAGCAGCCGCAGCGGCTTTGGCGCATAGAGCCGCATCAGGCTGATCGCCAGGCCGACGGGGATACCGATGCCGATGCTGAAGAGCCCGAGCAGCAACGTGTTCAGGAAGCCGCGCAGCAGCGCCGGCAAGCTGGAGATCATGACATCGGCGTTGAAGAAGGTCTCGATCAGCGACATGGGAGCATTCCTGAAAGATTGGCGTCCCGCGACGCTAAAGCATGACTCCCGAAACCCCGAAATCGGCCTTCGGAGCGATTCATGCGTGAAAGAAGGGCTACGGCGTCCGCTGCGCGTCCAGGAGGCGCGCAACGCTATCCCATGAAATCGTGCCGACGTGGAAAGCCGGCACGATTTCAGCAGCTGCCGCTCAGGCCTTCGGCATAGGCATTTCCTTGACGGTCGAAGAATCGGCGGGTGCGTCGCTGCCGAACCACTTCTTGTGGATCGCGGCCAGCGTGCCGTCCTTCTTCATCGCGGTCAGCGCGTCGTTCAGCTTGCCGAGCAACGGGTGGTCCTGGGCCATCATCAGGCCGTACTGCTCGCCGGTCTTGATACGCTCTTTCACAGCGAGATCCTTCATCCTGGTGAAGGAGTATTCCAGGCCTGGAACGTCGCTGACCGCGGCGTCGACGCGGCCGGCGCTGAGATCGAGCAGCAGGTTCTGCTGCGTGTCGTAGCCCTTCACCTCGCTGAACCCGTCGGCCTCCTGGTGCTGCTTGGTCCAGGCCTCGCCGGTCGAGCCGGACAGCACGCCGATGATCTTGCCCTTGAGGTCGGCCTCGGTCTTGATCGGGCTGTCGGCCTTTGCTGCGATGCCCATGTCGGAATCGTAGTAGGGCTGCGTGAACGCCTGCGATTTCAGCCGCTCCGGGGTGATCGTGATCGACGAGATGGCAACGTCGATGCGCTTCGACGTCGTGGCGGCGAACAGCGCCTGAAATCCGAGATCGGCGATTTCCGTGATCATGCCGATACGCTTCGCCGCCTCGTTGACGATATCGACTTCAAAACCTTCGAAAGTGCCGCTTTCATTCTTGTATTCGAAGGGCGGATTGGTCGGATAGGCACCGACATTCAGCACGTCCGCGGCATAGGCGGCGGTTGGGCCGACGGCGATGCCGATGGCGGCAGCGAGAAGAAGCAGGTTGCGACGAGTGAAGCTCATTTTTGTTCCCTCTGGTTTGGCCACTCCCTGTGGCGTTTTCCACTTCCGCCCCTTTCAGCGCCGTATTTTTCGGACGCTGCAGGCGAGGCGACCTGAAATCAGGATGCGCGGCGTTGCCGCGCGCCGATAACGTCTTGCAGACGCGCAAGCAGGGCATCGACCGCGTCGCCTGATGTGACCATGCCGGGCGATAGCCTGAGCGTCGCGCCGCGCGCGTCGCAGTAAAGTCGCTCACTGCGCAGCGTCGACACTGTCTTCGCCGGGTCGACGCCTTGCGGCAAGGTCAACATGACGCTGCCGCCGCGCTTGTCTGGATCGAGCGGCGAGCGAACCGCCCAGCCATTGTCCAGAGCGCAGCCGATAATGCGCCCGATCATGCTGGCGTTCTGTGCGCGCATAGCCTCGACGCCTGTGTCGGCGACCCATTCGAGGCCGGGCAGCGATGCGACACTGGCCAGGATGGCCGGCGTGCCGTGGTCGAACCGGCGTGCATTGTCGGCATAGGCGAAACTGTCGAGATCCCAGGAGAACGGGTTTGGCTGGCTGAACCAGCCGCGAAGCTCGGGCCGGCATGTTGCCAAGAGATCGGGCGTGACCTGCAGGATGCCGGCGCCCGAAGTGCCGCACAGCCATTTCAGCGAGGTCGAGACGACGAAATCGACCGGCGTCTCGACAACCGAGAAGGGTGCGACGCCGGCGCCTTGCGTAATGTCGACACCGACGATGGTGCCCATCTTCCGGCCATGCGCGGCAAGCCGCGCCACGTCGCAGCGGTGCGAGGCCGTCGAGGTGACGAAGGTCAGCAAGGCCAGGCCGACATCGTCCTGCCAGCGGGCGATGAAATCCTCGTCGCGCACCCAGCTCTCGCCGGGACGCAGCGGCACGGTGTCGAGGGTGAAGTCGAAGCGCTCGGCCAGACCAGCAAGCAGGAAGTGCAGGCTCGGGAAACAGTCGGCGGCGATCAGCAGGCGCTTTCCCTTCAGGCGCTCGGATGGCAAGGCGCCGATCAGGCTGTAAAGGGCCGACGTGACATTCTCGGCGGTGGTGAGAGTATTTTGTGGAGCATCGATCAGCGAGCTCCAGGCATCGATGAAGCGCTGCCGCGCGGCAAGCGCCGCCGGCCACTGGCCGTCATCTTCCGCCGCCCAGGTCCCGGAGAATTCCGCCAGGGCAGCAGCCATACGCTCCGCCTTGCCGGGAAACGTCCCGATTGAATGGTAGAGAAAATAACCAGACACTGCGCTTTTCGCTCCTTGTGATCATGTGATCACAAAATGGAACACGGATCAATCGCTGCCTGCGAAGAAATGCGATTCAATCGGGAAAATCGGGGCGGTCTTTTGCGACCGCGAACGATCGCGAATCGGCGCCTTCCGGCGTCGATTTGTCGTTCGACTGCACCGGAGCTTCAGGAGGCCCTGCCGAAACCGGCGAACTCGACGGGCTTGGATTCCGGCACGTCGGGGCAGATCGCGCGCAGCGTCTCCTGCGTTGTCTGGATGTCTGCAACCACCTCTTGGCGGGCACGGCCAAAATCGCCATCCTTCAGTGCTGCGATGATCGCTGTGTGCCGCCCGGAGGGCTCCATGGTGCCGGCGCGCATCAACGGCGCGACATGGTTTGACAACAGCCGCATATAGGGGCCGAAGCGCAGCCACAGCGTCTCGATCAACTGGAACAGCACGTCGGAGCCGGAGGCACGGTAGATGGTGAAATGGAACTGCTGGTTCTTGGCGATCAGTTCGTAGATGCTGCCATTGCGCCCGATCGCCTGCTGCTCGGCGGTGATCTTCTCCAATGTGGCTATATCGGAAGCGGCCAGGCGTGGCGCCCCGAGTTCGGCCGCCAGCCCCTCGACGGCGACGCGAGCCCGGCAGAGGTCGTCGAGCCGCGCCCGGGTGACGACCGGCACGCAGGCCGAGCCGTTCTGCGAGATCTCCAGCGCATTTTCAGCGGCGAGCCGCCGCAAGGCCTCGCGCACCGGCATGTTCGAGGTGCCGAAGGCTTCCGCCAGCGAAGCAATGGTCAGCACCTGAGCCGGATCGAAACTGCCGACCATCAGCGCATGCCGAAGCTGCTGGTAGACGCCGTCCTGGACGGTCACACGTCCCGATACAGGTTCAAATCCCAGAGCCACGGTTTCGCTTTCCTTGGGTTCCGACAAAAGCTATGTGCAAACAGACTCACCTACCGAAGCAGTGTGATCATCTGATCACAAAATGTGCAGCGAGCCAAGCTGGCCGCTGCTTCGGCCTTGGTTCCGCAGCGCTGGTGATTGGTGAGATCGCTGGTGAAGCGTCCCTCGCCCCGTTTACGGGAGAGGATGCCGGCAGGCAGGTGAGGGGCGGCGCCTATTTCGACAATTGGCTACCTCAAGAGGTCTATCATTCCTCCGGAATTACTGCCGTCGCCTGGATCTCCACCTTGGCGCGATCCTCGACCAGTGCCACCACCTGCATGGCGGCCATGGCTGGAAAATGCCGGCCGATGACGGTGCGATAGGCTTCGCCGATACCTCTAAGGTTCGCCAGATATTCCGCCTTGTCGGTAAAATACCAGGTCATCGAGGTAATATGCTCAGGCTTGCCGCCAGCCTCGGCAAGCACGGCGACGATGTTGGCGAGCGTCTGCCGCACCTGGCCGACGAAATCGTCGGTCTCGAACCGGCATTGTTCGTTCCAGCCGACCTGACCGCCGACGAACACGAGCTGGCCACGCGCGGCGACGCCGTTGGCGTAACCGATGGGTTTAGCCCAGCCTTCCGGCTGCAGGATGGTGTGCATGTCTGGCCTCCCGATATTCAATCTGCTTCTCAAATGTCAGGTTTGAAAAACAGCCCGGTCTGTAAATCCGCTGAGCAGCCCTCAAGCCGCTCCCATCACTTGTCTGGCGATCACCACCTTCTGCACATCCGACGCGCCCTCGTAGATGCGCAACGCTCGGATCTCGCGATAGAGGCTCTCGACGATATGGCCCTTGCGCACGCCGTCGCCGCCATGCAGTTGCACGGCCTTGTCGATGACGCTCTGGGCGTGGTCGGTTGCAAATAGTTTCGCCATGGCCGCCTCCCGTGTCACCCGCGCGGCGCCCATGTCCTTGGTCCAGGCGGCGCGGTAGACCAGCAGCGCTGCTGCATCGACGTCGAGCGCCATGTCGGCGATATGGCCCTGCACCATCTGCAATTCGGCCATCGGCGCCCCGAAAAGCTTGCGCTCCGCCACCCTGCCTATGCTTTCGTCCAGCGCGCGGCGCGCAAAGCCGAGCGCCGCGGCACCGACCGTCGAGCGGAACACATCGAGCACCGACATGGCGATCCGGAAACCGTCGCCCGGTTTGCCGATCAGCGCCGAGCCGGGAACACGAACGCCGTCGAAGGACAGGCGTGCGAGCGGATGCGGGGCGATGACTTCCAGCCGCTCGGCAATGGTCAACCCCTTTGTGTCTGATGGCACGATGAAGGCTGAAAGCCCCTTTGCGCCCGGCGCTTCGCCGGTACGGGCAAAGACGATGTAGAGGTCGGCAATGCCGCCATTGGAGATCCAGGTCTTCTCGCCCGACAGCACATAGTCGTCTCCGTCGCGCGTGGCCGCCATCTCCATATCTGCGACATCAGATCCCGAGCGCGGTTCCGACAGCGCGAAAGCGGAAATCGCCTTGCCGGCGCGGGTCTTTGCCAGCCAGCGCTGCTGGTCAGACGTGCCGAACAGGCTGAGCGCACCGGTGCCGAGCCCCTGCATCGCGAAAGCGAAATCGGCCAGCCCGTCATGTCGGGCCAGCGTCTCACGCGTGATACACAGCGCACGCACGTCGAGTGGTCCCGGATTGTCGGCGTCGATCGCGGTTGGTTTCAGCCAGCCCTCCTTGCCAAGCTTTGCCACCAGCTTGCGGCACGCCGCATCGACATCGTGATGATCGACCGGCAGGTTTTTCGCGCACCACGCCTCCAGCCGCTCGGCCAGCTGGCGATGGCGGTCCTCGAAGAAAGGCCAGGAGAGGAAGGAACGGTCAGGCATTTCTGCCCCCGCTATTCTTCTGCCCCTGTGCTCTACGGCGCCCCCCTCTGTCCTGCCGGACATCTCCCCCTCTAGGGGGGAGATTGGCAGCTCCGCCTGCGGTGCTCGTCTTGCGACGTTGGTGATTAGCGAAGGCCGAGAGGAAGGTTGATCTCCCCCCTAGAGGGGGAGATGTCCGGCAGGACAGAGGGGGGCGCTGTCCCGCCAACATGTCCATCTTGATCGAAGAGGCCATCCTCAATTGCCCTCGAACACTGGTTTTCCCTTGGCCACAAAAGCCTCGTACGCCCGCTCGAAATCGCCGGTCTGCATGCAGATCGCCTGCGCCTGCGCCTCCGCTTCGATTGCCTGGTCGAGCCCCATCGACCATTCCTGGTTCAGCTGCGTCTTGGTGATGCCATGGGCAAAGGTCGGTCCGGAAACGATGCGCGCTGCCATGTCGAGCGCGTCGGCTTCGAGCGCAGTGGCGTCGACCAGCCTGTTATAGAAACCCCAGCGCTCGCCTTCGGCGGCACTCATGGTTCGGCCGGTGTAAAGCAGTTCGGCGGCGCGGCCCTGGCCGATGATACGTGGCAGGATGGCGCAGGCACCCATGTCGCAGCCGGCAAGGCCGACGCGGGTGAACAGGAAGGCGGTCTTCGCCTCGGGCGTGGCGATGCGGATGTCCGACGCCATGGCGATGATGGCGCCGGCTCCGACCGCCACGCCGTCGACCGCCGCAATGATCGGCTTGCCGCAATTGAGCATCGCCTTGACGAAATCGCCGGTCATGCGGGTGAAGGCGAGCAGCGCCTTCATGTCCATCTTGACCAGCGGGCCGATAATGTCGTGCACATCGCCGCCGGAGCAGAAATTGCCGCCATTGGGCAGGAACACCACGGCGTCGACATCCTCGGCATAGACCAGGTCGCGAAAAGTGTCGCGCAATTCGGCGTAGCTGTCGAAGGTCAGCGGGTTCTTGCGCTCCGGCCGGTCGAGCCGGATCCTTGCGACCTTGCCTTCGACCTGCCACAGGAAATGCTTCGGCTTGCGGTTTGCCATCCTTGTCATTCCCGTCCCTCCCAATTGCTGCGGAAGGAATTCAGCATGCCGATCAGCCGGCGCGCCTCTTCCTCGCTCACAGTGCCCAGCAGCTCGCCGACCCAGCCTTCATGCGCGGCGGCGATTACGGCGAAGGCTTTCGAGCCTTCCTCGGTCAGCCGCACCATCGAAGTGCGACGGTCGCCATTGCGCCGGGCGCGGGCGACCAATCCTTCCGAGACCAGCCGGTCGACGATGCCCGTCACATTGCCGTTGGAGACCAGAAGGAAACGCGACAGGTCGCTCATCAGCATGCCTTCAGGCGACCTGTAGAGCGCCGCCATCACATCGAAGCGCGGCAGCGTCGTGTTGAATTCCTTCTTCAGCCGCTCGCGCAGTTCGGCTTCGATCGTGCGCGAGGCGCGCAACAGCCGTATCCACAGGCGCAGCCGATCCTTGCCAGCTTCGGAGCGCGCGGGCAGGGGGCCGGCTACCATGTCTCGCCTCCCGAAACAGAGATCGCCTGGCCGGTGATAGACCCGGCTGCATCGCTGCACAGCCACAGCACCGCGGCGGCGACTTCCTCTGGCTGGATGAAACGTCCTTGCGGGTTTGTCGAGGCAAGGCTCGTCCGGGCCTCCTCGACTGATCGGCCGGTCTTTTCGACGATGCGCTGGATGGATTCTTCCAGCATCTCGGTTTCGACGAAGCCCGGGCAGACGGCATTGACTGTAACCCCGGACTTGGCGGTCTCGGCGGCCAGCGCTCGCATCAGCCCGACGACGCCATGCTTGGCCGCGACATAGGCCGAGACGTAGGCATAGCCCTTCAGCCCGGCCGTGGAGGCGACGAAGACGATCCTGCCTGTCTTTCGCGCCGCCATGCCGGCCAGCGCCGGCTTCACCGTCAGGAACGCCCCGGTGAGGTTGACGTCGAGCGTGCGCTGCCAGTCCGCCAGGGAAGTCCTATGCGCCGGGGCGCTGCCGGACATACCGGCATTGGCGACAACAATATCGAAATGTCCGCGCGCCGCTTCCGCGTTGCTGTAGAGCGACGCCATCGAGGCCTCGTCGGTGACGTCGGCGGCAATGCCGAAGATGCGGTCGCTTTCCCCCGCGACCTCGGCAAGCGCCGCCTCGCGCCGGCCGCAGATGGTGACAGTGATGCCGGCCCTTGCCAATGCCAATGCGATGGCCCGGCCGACGCCGGAGCCGCCACCGGTGACAAGGGCGTGCCTGCCCGCGATTGCTCCGGCCGCGCTCATACTTTCAGCCCCGCAGCGGCGTCGCGTTCGGCCAGCCGGTAAATCTGGTCGCGGCCGGGCAGATAGGGATCCGGCCATTTGACGCCGCGATCGCCAAGCGTCACCGCCGCATGGAGAGTCCAATAAGGATCGGTGAGATGCGGTCGTGCCAAGGCCACCAGATCGGCGCGGCCGGCCATCAGGATCGAATTGACATGGTCCGGCTCATAGATGTTGCCGACCGCCATCGTCGCCATGCCGACCTCGTTGCGGATACGGTCGGAAAACGGCGTCTGGAACATGCGGCCGTAGACCGGCTTGGCGTTGGCCGAGGTCTGGCCGGCCGACACGTCGCAGATGTCGACACCGGCCTCGTGCAGCATGCGCGCGATCTCGACTGCATCGGCCGGCATCACCCCTTCAATGCCGACCCAGTCATTGGCTGAGATGCGCATGGAAACAGGCTTTTCCGCTGGCCAGACAGCGCGTACGGCGCGGAAAATTTCCAGCGGATAGCGCATGCGGTTTTCCAGCGAACCGCCATAGGCATCGGTGCGCCGGTTGGTCAGCGGCGTGATGAAGGAGGAGAGCAGATAGCCATGCGCGGCATGGATCTCCAGCATGTCGAAGCCGCAACGATCAGCCATCTCGGCCGAGGCCACGAACTGATCGCGTACCAGATCCATGTCGGCGCGGTCCATTGCCTTCGGCACCTGATTCTCAGGCGACCACGCGACCGCCGACGCCGCCATGACAGGCCAGTTGCCGGATGGCAGCGGCACATCGGTTCCTTGCCAGCCGAGCCGGGTCGAACCCTTGGCGCCGGAATGGCCGATCTGGGCGCAGATCTTGGCTTCCGTCTCGGCATGGACGAAGTCGACCAGCCGCTTCCACGCCACCTCGTGCTCTGGCGCGTAGAAGCCGGGACAGCCGGGTGTGATGCGGCCTTCCGGGCTGACACAGGTCATCTCGATATAGAGAAGGCCGGCACCGCCCTTGGCGCGTTCGGCATAATGGGAGAAATGCCAGTCAGTCGGGCAGCCGTCGACGGCCTTGTACTGTGCCATCGGCGAGACGACGATGCGGTTGTTGAGCGCCATGTCGCGCAGCTTGAACGGCGCGAACATCGGTGCGCGGCGCAAGCTGTTGCCGCCGGCGCCGGCCTGGCGCTGGAACCATTCTTCCGCACCGGCCAGCCATTCGGCGTCGCGCAGCCTGAGATTCTCGTGGCTGATGCGCTGCGAGCGCGTCAGCAGCGAATAGTTGAACTGCACAGGATCGAGGCCGAGATAGCGCTCGACCTCCTCGAACCATTCGAGCGAATTGCGCGCCGCCGACTGCAGCTTCAGCACTTCGGTGCGCCGTGCATCCTCATATTTGCGGAACGCCGCCTCGAGATCAGGCTCGGACTTGACATAATCGGCCAGCGCCACCGCGCTTTCCAGCGCCAGCTTGGTGCCTGAACCGATAGAGAAATGCGCCGATGCCGCCGCATCTCCCATGAGCGCCAGATTTTTGTACGACCAGCGCTCGCATAACACCCGCGGAAAATTGATCCAGGCCGAACCCCTGATGTGATTGGCATTGGTCATCAGCGCGTGGCCGCCGAGATGCTTGGCGAAGATCCTCTCGCAGGCGGCGATCGATTCCTGCTGCGTCATGGCGCCGAAGCCGAAGCGCTCCCAGGTCTGCTCGCTGCATTCGATGATGAAGGTCGCTGTCTCGCTGTCGAACTGATAGGCGTGCGCCCAAACCCAGCCATGCTCCGTCTTCTCGAAGATGAAGGTGAAGGCGTCGTCGAATTTTTGCCGTGTGCCAAGCCAGACGAACTTGCATTTACGGGTGTCGATGTCGGGCTTGAAAACATCCGAGAATGTGGCGCGCGCTTTCGAATTCAGCCCGTCGGCGGCAACCACCAGGTCGTGCGTTTCCATATAGGGTCGGGGGTCGGAGATATCGGTCTCGAAGACGAGCTTGACGCCGAGTTCGCGCGCCCGCCGTTGCAAGAGAATGAGCAGCCGCTTGCGGCCAATGCCGCAGAAGCCGTGCCCGGTCGAGACCGTGCGCACGCCGTCATGGATGACGGCAATGTCGTCCCAATAGGCGAAGTGCTTTTTGATCCAGACGGCGCTGACCGGATCGTTCCTGGTCAGATTGTCGAGCGTCTCGGCTGACAGCACCACGCCCCAGCCGAATGTGTCGTCGGCATGATTGCGCTCGAACACCGTCACCTCGTGGGTGGCGTCGCGGAGCTTCATCGAGATGGCAAAGTAGAGCCCGGCCGGTCCGCCGCCGAGAACCGCAACCTTCATATCTGCGATCTCCTCTTCGCCTCGGGCCACCGGCAAGGCCGGCGATCCCGACTTTCAGTATCGCGCCGCAGGCAAATTATTTCAAGCTTAAAGTTTCATATCGAAACAATTCGGGCGCGTATCTGGGGCGTGCTTGCGGGTGGCCCGCAAGCACGCTCCCGGATTACTTTTCCGGGCTCTTGGGGCTCCACAGCACCGTTTCGGCACCCTTCTCGTAGGCCATGCCCTCGGGATAGCTGATCGCTTCCAGTTGCAGTCCCCAGGGTGCCTGGAAATAGAGGATGGTCTGCCCGGCGGCCGGCCCCTCCTTGACTGGCAGCGGCCCCATCCGTGTCTTCACGCCCTTGGCGTCGAGATATGCCTTGGCGGCGGCGACGTCATCGACATAGAAGGCGATGTGATAGCCACCGATATCGCTGTTCTTCGGTGTCGCGTCCTTCTGGTCCGGCGCGGTGTATTTGAACAGTTCGATGTTTGATCCGTAACCGCAGCGCACCAAGGTGATCTCCTCGATCACCGCCTTGGGGTCGACGCCAAGCAGATCCTGCATGAACGTGCCCTTGTCGTCGGCGAACGGTCCGAAGGACATCGCCTTCTTGCAGCCGACCACTTCGGTGAAGAAATCGACGGCCTGCTTCATGTCGGGCACGGTGATGCCGGTGTGGTCGTGGCCGCGCATGCCGGGTATCGTATCAGCCGAGGCCGCACTCATTGAGCCAAGCAAGGCGGCCGCAAGCATCGTGTTTCTGATCGCGTATTTCATTCCAGTCACCCTCCGTTTCGCGGGCTGTCTTGTCGGCGCACGTCCGGGGCCCGATTTTTCGGCGTGCGGATGCGTTGAGCTTTCTCATGCCGTGGATCTCGCGGCGGGTTGCAGCCAATCAGCATCGATCTCGGGCAGCGGAATGGCCGCGATGAGGTCGCGCGTGTAGGCCTGCTGTGGATTTTCGAACAAGGCATTGGTGGCGCTGGCTTCGACGATCCTGCCTTCGCGCATGACGATCACCTGTTGGCACAGCCGCCGGATCACCGACAGATCATGGCTGATGAAGGCAACGGTCAGGCCCATCTCTGCGGCCAGCTTTTCCAGCAGCGTCAGGATCTGCGCTTGCGTCGACACATCGAGCCCGGAGACGATCTCGTCGGCCAGCACGAATCTAGGCGACAGTGCGAGCGCTCGCGCAATGCCGACACGCTGGCGCTGGCCGCCCGACAGTTCGTGGCGGTAGCGGCTGGCGAAGCTTTGCGGCAGACCGACGCGCTGCAAGGCCTCCGCCACACGCTCCTTGAGCCTGTCGCCGAGACCGTTCTGCTTGAGCGGGGCGGCGATGATGCTGGCAATGGTGCGGCGCGGGTTGAGCGACGACATCGGATCCTGGAAGATCATCTGCAGATTGCGGCGCAGCGGCCGCAGCTCCGCTTCCGGCAGATGCGTGATGTCGCAGCCGTCGAATGTGATGCTGCCGGCGCTCGGCTCCAGCAACCGCACCAAGGCGCGCCCGAGCGTCGATTTGCCTGAACCGGATTCGCCGACGATGCCGGTCACCGATCCCCTGGGCAGGTCGAAATCCAGGCCTTTCAGGATTTCGGCCAAGGGCGCACGGCCGATCAGCGGCTTGCGCGTCATGTCGGGCAGCGCGACCTTCAGCCCGCGCACGGAGATGAGCGGCTTAGCCATGCGGCGGCCTCCAGGCCTGTTCGGCGGCGGCGATCTCCGCTGCCAGTCCGGCCAGCACCGCCTCATCCACCGGTTTCAGCGAGGCGAGCGGATCGGTGTAGCGCGGCGTCGCCGCAATCAGCGCCCGCGTATAGGCGTGCTGCGGCGCGGCGAAAAGCGCCGCCGTGTCGGCTTCCTCCACCACCTTGCCGGCATAGAGCACCGACACCTTCTGGCTGATTTTAGCGACGACGCCGAGATCATGGGTGACGAACAGGATCGCCGTGCCGTGCTCGCGCTGCAATTGCGCGATCAGCCGCAAAATCTGTTTCTGTACGGTCACGTCGAGCGCCGTCGTCGGCTCGTCGGCAACGATCAGCCGGGGCTCGGCGGCAAAGGCAGCCGCGATCAGCACACGCTGGCGCATGCCGCCGGAAAGCTCGTGCGGATAGCTTCTCAGCACGCGGTCCGGGTCGCGGATCTGCACCTCGTCCAGCAACTGGCGGATGCGGGCGTCCGCCCTCTGTCCGCTCCAGCCAAGGATGCGCACCAGCCTATCCGTCATCTGCGGGCCGATGCGGCGCGACGGGTTGAGCGCGGTCAGCGGATCCTGCGGGATCAGCGCCGTGCGGGCGCCGATCAGCGTGCGCCGCGCCTTCGGTTGAAGCCGGCCGAGATCCTCGCCTTCCAGCAGCATTTCGCCTTCGACGATGTGCACGCTGGACGGCAGCACGCCGAGCACCGCTTTGCCGATCATCGTCTTGCCGGCGCCGCTCTCGCCGACCAGCGCGCGCACCTCGCCGGGCTGGACGGCGAGCGATACCGAACGCAGCACGCGCTGTCCGTTCGCCAGCACGGCGCTGAGGTTTCGAATATCGAGGCAAGCGGCGCTCATCGCAGCACCGGATCGAAACGAGCCTTCAGCGCCTCGCCGAACTGGCTGAATGACAGCACGGTCAGGATCAGCGTGATCAGTGGAAACACCAGCACCCACCAGGCCTGATGGATCGACAACCGGCCCTCGGCGATGATGCCACCCCAGGTCGGGTCGTCGGTCGAGATCGACAGATTGACGAAGGACAGGATCGCTTCGACGATCACGGCAATGCCCATTTCCAGCGACAGCAGCGCCACGATCGACGGCACCACATTGGGCAGCACTTCGCGCAGCATGATGCCGATGCGGCCATAGCCGGCGATACGTGCATTCTCGACATAGTCCATGCGCGTCTGCCCCATCGCCTCGGCACGGATCACCCGGCAAAAGCGCGTCCAGTCGATGACGGCGATGGCAATGATGACAGAGCTCAGGCCAGTGCCGAGCACGGCAACCAGGAGGATGGCGAACAGCACCGGCGGAAACGCCATCCAGATGTCGACGATGCGCGAGATGATACGGTCGGCCCAGCCGCCGAAATAGCCGGCGATCAGCCCGAGCGTCGAGCCGACCAGGCAGGCGGCAATGGCCGCTGCGAAGGCGACGACAAAGGCTACGCGGCCGCCGAAGATCAGCCGTGACAGGAGATCGCGGCCGAGGCTGTCGGTGCCGAGCCAGTAGCCCGGCTCGGCGCCGTTCATCCAGAAAGGTGGCAGCCGCTCCAGCATCAGGTCCTGCGCCAGCGGATCCTGCGGCGCGACCAGCGGTGCAAAGATCGCTGCGAGAAGCGCGAGCAGCAGCCAGCCGCCGGCAAGCCGCAGCCTTGGCCCCAAGCCACGCCTGGCGATGCGTGCCTCATCCATGGCGCAGCCTCGGATTGAGCAGCGCGTACATCATGTCCACAGTCAGGTTGATCAGCACGAACAGCAGCGCGAAGACCAGCACGATGCCCTGGATCAGCGGCAGGTCGCGGTTGATCACGGCATCGATCGCCATGTTGCCGAGACCTTCATAGGAAAACAGCCGCTCGACGATGACCGTGCCGCCGATCAGGAAGGTGAATTGCACGCCGACCAGGGTCAGCGTCGGCAGCGCCGCGTTCTTAAGCGCCTCGCGCAGGATGACCTGCGTCTCCGAGAATCCCTTCACCCGCGCGAGCACGACATAGTCGAGGTCGAGCACCTCCTTCAGCGATTGTTTCAGCAGTTGCGCGATGATTGCCGCGAGCGGCAGC
This sequence comes from Mesorhizobium helmanticense, assembly GCF_003034915.1. Taxonomy (GTDB): domain Bacteria; phylum Pseudomonadota; class Alphaproteobacteria; order Rhizobiales; family Rhizobiaceae; genus Mesorhizobium; species Mesorhizobium helmanticense. The sequence goes on from NZ_PZJX01000025.1 coordinate 128,789, forward strand.
GCTAGCGCAACCGCCGGCATCAGCATGTGTTTCAACAGATCCCAGGTCAGGTCGAAGCGCAGCCGCAGGATGCTTTCGAACAGATAGAACTGGGTGACGAACGGCAGGTCGAGCTGCGGCGACACGCGGCCGGAAATGTCGAACACCGGGATCAGCACGCCGAACAAGAGGATCAGCACCAGGCCCCACAGGAAATCGGGAATGGAAAGCGCCGTCCCGCTGGCAATGTCGATGCCGGCCTCGACCGCGGTGCCGCGTTCGCGTGCGCCGAGGATCGCCGCCGTGCCGCCGATCGCCACTGCCATCAGAAGCGCTGTGATGGCGAGCTCCAGCGTCGCCGGCAGCCGGTTGAACACCAGCCCCAGCACATCCTGGCGCAGCGAGATCGATGTGCCGAAATCGCCTCTGATGACGCCGGACAGCCAGATGAAGAATTGCTGCACGATGGTCTTGTCGAGCCCATAAAGCGCGCGCAACCGGGCGATGTCGGCATCGGTGGCACCTGGCGGCAACATCATCGCGATCGGGTCGCCGGGCGCGACGCGAATGACGACGAAGACCACGACGGCCACGCCAAACAGCGTGATCGCCATCGTCAGCAGGCGGATCAGAAATCTTTGCAGAAGCATGGTCGCCTGTACATCTGGCGAAAAGGGGCGCGCCACCTTTTGCGGTGGCGCGCATGCAGTCTATCAGGTCGGGGTCATCAGCGCCGGCAGCAGCGCGCCGGAGACATGCTGCACCACATTGATGCCCTTGGCATGCACGATCGGCTGCGCATATTGCATCAGCGGCAGCACATAGGCCTGCTCGGCGATGTATTTGTCGACGGCCTTCCAGCCGGCAATGCGCTTGGCCTCGTCCTTCTCGCCCCACAGCGGGTTGATCATGTCGATCAGGTCCTGGCTGTCCCACACCGAATGCGGGCTCGGCCCGTACATGGCAAAGCCGGTCGACGTCGTCGGATCGCCGATGGCGTTGCCCCAATTGTAGAAGGCGGCCGGCGCCAGCTTGTCGGCGGCGCGCAGCTCATAGTGCTTGGCGATCTCGTAGACCTCGATCGTCGCCTCGATGCCGACCTTGCGCCACATGCCCACGATCGCCTGGATCATCTCGTAATCCTTGGGCTTGAAGCCCTTGGTCGTCTGTATCGTGAACTTGACCGGCTTCTCCGTCGAATAGCCGGATGCGGCGAGCAGTTCCTTGGCCTTTTCCGGATTGTGCTCGACCTTGATGGAGGGATCGTAAGCTGCGTATTCCGGCGTTTCCAGCGTGTCGATCGGCTGGCCGTAGCCGCGCAGCAGCCGGTCTACCAAAAGCTTTTTGTCGACGGCCATCACCGCGGCCTGGCGCACATTCTTGTCCAGCATCACCTCGATGTCGTTGAAGAAGATCATGCCGATGTCGGAAACGTTCTTGCATGAGCCGGCCAGCCCGTCCTTGGCGATCAGCCGGTCATACTCCTCATAGGGGATTTCGAGCGTCACCTGCGAGGAGCCGGATTCGATTTCGGCGACGCGGCTCGCCGCGTCGGTGACGAACTTGATCGTCACGTTTTCGAAGGCCGGCTTGCCGCCCCAGTAGTTCGGATTGGCCTTCAGCCGCAGGAAGGCGTTGCGCTCGAACTTGTCGACCATGTAGGGGCCGGTGCCGATAGGCGCCTTTTCGAAGCCTTCGGCGCCGACCTTCTCGTAATAAGCCTTCGGCATGATGTAGCCGGTCAGGAACGACATCCACTTGAAATACACCGGGTCGAACTGCACCACGTCGCCGGTGATCTTGTTGCCGTCGATCTTGAAGTTGTTGACGTTCTTCCAGACGAACTGGATGGGGTTTCCGGTCTTTTCGTCGCCCGCCCGCTGCAGCGACCACACCACGTCCTCGGCCGTGAAGGGCGAGCCGTCATGCCAGGTCACGCCCTCGCGCACCGTCATCATCACCTTGGTGCGGTCCTCGTTCCAGCCCCATTCGGTAAGCAGGCCGGGCGCGAAGGACAGGTCCGGCTTTTGCGGGATGAACTGGTCGAACACCGACTGGTAGAGACCCTGGATGGTCGGGTTGACCGCCGAAGGCCCCGTGGTCGGATCCCAGGACGGCAGGTTGACATTGTAGGCGATGGTGAGTTCCCCCGCCGCCTTGGCGATCTGCGGCAGGCCGATGGCGGCTGCACCAAGTGCCGCCGCACTGTATCCAAGCAATTCGCGTCTGTTGATTGTCATGGTCGTTCCCCTGTTGGTTGTATTTTCTTTGCGCGGCGTCTGTGACTGATCAGTGGGTTCAGGCTCCTTGGGCGACCGCGCCTCGCCCCTCCTTCACACCAGAAGTTTCCTTCACCCGGAAGAATCCCGTTTCTACCTCCCGCCAAGCTGTTGCGCGAGCATGTAGCCCGAGGCCGCGCCGGTGCCGGCGCCCGGCCAGGTCGCCGCGCCCGTGAGATGCAGATTGGCGACCGGCGTGTTCCAGCCGGCGTATCCACGTGCCGGGCGAAATAAAAAATTCTGCGCCAGATGGTGGCTGCCGCAGACCTGGTCGCCGCCGACGAGGTTGGGATTTTCCCGCTCGAGGTCGAGCGGCGAGAACACGGCGCGGCCAAGGATCTTCTGGCGCAGGCCGGGCGCGTAGCGCTCGATGATGTCGAGCACGCGCTCGGCATAGTGCTCCTTGACCAGATCCCATTGTCCCGGGGCGATCTGGCCTGCCGCATCGCCCGATATTTCGGCCGGCAGCATGCGCACCTGCAGCCACAGCACATGCTTGCCCTCAGGTGCGCGCGAAGGATCGATCGCGGTCGGCTGGCCGACGACCAGCACCGGCTCGTCCGGCAGCATGCCCGCCATCGCCTGCTGATAGGTGCGCGACATGGCGTCGAGCGACGGCGACAGATGCACATAGGCGAACTGCCGAAGCTCAGGCCCGGCGCGCCAGTCCGGCAAATCGTCCAGCGCCAGGTGGATCATCATCGTGCCCGGCGCGTGGCGGAATTTTTTCATTGCCATGTCGAAGCCGGCGTCACCGGAACCATCGGGCAAAAGCCTGCCGGGCAGCGCCCTCGGCGCAACGCCGGCGATGACTGCCTTGCTGGCGACATGGAAGTCGCCGGACGCAAGCCGCACGCCGGTCGCCTTGCCGGCGGCAACGGTGATCTCGGCCACCTCGGCGCCGGTGGCGATCTTGCCGCCGGCTGATGTGACCATGCCCGACAGGGCGCGGATGATGGTGTCGGCGCCGCCCTTGCCCAGCACCATGCCGAAGCACTGGTTGGCCATCGATTCCAGATAGGGGAACACGGCGCCGCCGGCGATGTCGGGGGCGAAATCGAGATGCATGCCCCAGGCGGCGAGTGTCGTCCTGACATGCGCAGTTTCGAAATTTTCCTCCAGCCAGGCGCGGGGCGACGACAGCAACAACCGCCCGGTGTCGAGCGCACCGGGCATGCCTTTCTTGCGCCACAGGTTCCACGCGGTGCCGGCAAGAGCGCGGGCACTCATCGGTGAACCCAGCACTCTAAACAGATGCTCGGCTTCTCCAGGGAAGGCCGCGACCAGCCGCCGCCAGGTGGCGGCGTCGGCCTGCGAGAAGGCGGCGAGGCGCGAGGCGGTCTTTTCCAGATCGTTGCTGACGCCGAACCAGCGACCGTCAGGGAAGGCGCTGGCGAAGCAGTCGGCTACGGGGGAGAATTCCAGCCCGTGGGTTTTCAATTCATTTGCATATTTCCGGTGGAAGGCAGATCCGGCGAACAGGCTCAGATTCATCGCACCGAAATCGTGCCGGAAGCCGGGCAGTGTGAATTCGCGAGTTTGGACGGCGCCGCCTATCGCTGCGTTGCGCTCGAAAATCGCTGTTTTCCAACCCTTGACCGCCAGATGCGCGGCGCATGCCAGACTGTTGTGGCCCGCACCGACGAATATGGCGTCAAACTCGCTCACGCCCACCCAACCCATTTCCTTTATGCTTAAAGATAATTGCAGATGCATATGTTTTCGTCTAGTAGGATATTAAGGGCCGCAACGAGCCTTCAGCATCATCGACAAAGAGGGAACAGAGACCATGGACACGCAAAAACTTCTCGGCGAGGTCGCCGGCCAGCTTCTTTCCGGCGCCATCCAGGTGGTCGACCTGTCGGCACCGCTCGGGCCGGACACGCCGCTGATCAAGTTGCCGCCGGAGCTTGCCGTCGATACGCCGAAGGTCGAGATCCATTCGATCTCCCGCTATGACAAGAACGGTCCGTGGTGGGCGTGGAACTGGCTTAAGCTCGGCGAGCATTCGGGCACGCATTTCGACGCGCCGCAACACTGGATCACCGGCAAGGATTATCCGGACGGCGCCACCGATACCATTCCGGCGCAGAACTTCGTCGGCCCGGTCAACGTCATCGACTGCTCCAGGGAAGCCGCCGCCGATCACGATTTCCTGCTCACCGTCGACCACATCAATGCATGGGAAGCCAAGCATGGCGCGATCAATGCCGGCGAGTGGGTGGTGATGCGCACCGACTGGTACAAGCGCAACGGTTCGGAAGCCGAGTTCCTCAATGCCGACGAGACCGGCCCGCATACGCCCGGACCGACGGCGGAAGCCATCCAGTTCCTGATAAGCAAGGACATCAAGGGCTGGGGCAGCGAGACGATCGGCACAGATGCAGGCAAAGCAGGGGGGATGGAGCCGCCATTCCCGGCGCACACGCTTATGCACAAGGCCAATCGCTACGGCCTCGCCAGCCTCTGCAACCTTGATCGGCTGCCGCCCAAGGGCGCCATCCTGATCGCCGCGCCGCTCAAGATCGAACACGGCACCGGCAGCCCGATCCGCGCGCTAGCGCTGGTGCCAGGGAAATAGGGCAGTTGGCGGTCTTCGGGAGAAGATCATGCTCGCAGGCAACGCTGTAGTGACGAGGTGGGGGCCGCAGCCTTGCAAAGCTGTCTCTCTACGGCGCCCCCCTCTGTCCTGCCGGACATCTCCCCCTCTAGGGGGGAGATCAGCGGCCTCGGCGCCCCGTTTATTCCTGCCACGTTGGAAATTGGCGAAGGCAGTGGTGATGGCCGATCTCCCCCCTAGAGGGGGAGATGTCCGGCAGGACAGAGGGGGGCGCGAAGGAACGCCAACTTGCGAGATTGAATCTCAGCTTCCAGCGAGCAACCCTCTATGAACGCGCCCGATCACATCATCGTCGGCAGCGGCATCAACGCGCTGGTCTGTGCGGCGATGCTGGGCGGCAAGGGCGCGAAGGTGCTGGTGCTTGAGCGCAACGACCGCATTGGCGGCTGCATGCGCACCGAGGAAGTCACCGTGCCGGGCTTCGTCCATGATGTGATGGCGACGACCTTTGTCCTGTTCATCACCTCGCCGGCCTTTGCCGCGCTTGGCAAGGATCTGGCGCGGCACGGGCTCGAGTTCTGCCACACCGCCACGCCTACTGGTGTGCTCAGGCCAGATGGCAGCCATGCTGTGCTTAGCACCGACCGTGCCGCCAATGTCGCCGTGCTCAATGAGATTGCGTCCGGTGATGGCGACAGGCACGCAAACGATGTAGGCGAGATAGAACGCAATGCCGGCTTGCTGTTCGGCCTGCTCGGCGGCAGCCTGTGGTCCTATCCGACAACCAGGCTTATGGCAGGCGAGGCCTGGCGGCGTGGTCCGCGCAATCTCGCCGCCTTCCTCGGCGACGCGTTGGCGCCAGCGCGGGGCTGGCTTGAAAACAGCTACCAATCCGAAACCGCCCGTGCGCTTTGGGCGCCCTGGGTGCTGCACGCCGGCCTTGGGCCGGAGGATGCCTTCTCCAGCCAGATCGCCAAGGTTATCGCCTTCGCGCTGGAGGCGGCCGGCGCGCCGATCGTCAAGGGCGGCGCCAAGAATCTGCTTTCTGCCTTCGAAGCGCTGATCAAGGAGCGCGGCGGCGTGATCCGGACTGAAGGCGACGTTGCCTCCATTGTCCAGAGTGAAGGCCGGGCCACGGGCGTGCGACTTGCGTCAGGCGAAATCGTCACGGCAAGAAAAAGCATCATCTGCTCGGTCACACCGACACAGCTTTACGGCCGGCTGTTAGGCAAGGACGCGCCGGCGGCTGCCGTCGAGGCGACCCGGAAATACCGCTACGGCAAGGGCAATTTCCAGATCCACTATGCGCTGGACCGGCCGCCCGCATGGCGCGGCGAGGGCCTGGGCAATGTCGCGCTGCTGCATCTGACGCCGGGACTCGATGGTGTGTCCAAGGCCTGCAACGAGGCGGTGCGTGGCCTGCTGCCGGAGGTACCGACCATCTGCGTCGGCCAGCCGCATGCGCTCGACCCGTCGCGCTGTCCCGACGGCAAGGCGATTCTGTGGCTGCAACTGCCCGAGGCGCCACGCCACATCAAGGGCGATGCCGCCGGCAAACTTGAGGCACCGGCCGACGGGCAATGGACCGAGAAGCTTCGCGAGGCCTATGCTGATCGCGTCGAAGCGATCCTCGGCAACCATATCGATGGCTTCAAAGACAGCGTGATCGCGCGCCGCGCTTATTCGCCGGCCGATCTCGAAACCATGAACATCAACCTGGTCGGCGGCGATCCCTATGGCGGCTCCTCGACCATCGACCAGTCGTTTCTGTGGCGGCCGTTCAAGGCGAGCCGCAACCACGACACCGGCATCAAGGGCCTCTATCATATCGGCGCCTCCACTCATCCCGGCGCCGGGCTTGGCGGCGGCTCCGGCTTCCTGCTGGCGGGGAGGCTGTGATGGAGCAGAGCGTTCCCGAAAAACGCCAGCGCATCTCGACACTCGGCCAGATCGGCCTGCAGCAATTCGCGCCCTATCTGATGAACCGCATCATGGGCCGCTACAATGCCACCTTGCGCGACGATTTCCGCAAGCAGGGCCTGACCATTCCGCAGGTTCGCACGTTGGCCGTGCTGTCGGTCACCGACGGCGTCACCGTCAACGACCTCTCGGTCTATACGGTGATCGAGCAGTCGACCTTGAGCCGCACGCTCGACACGCTGGAAGGGCAGGGCCTTGTGCGGCGCGAGCAGGGCGTTACCGACAGCCGCATTCGCCATGTATTCCTGACCGACGATGGCCGCGCCGAGTTCACCCGCGCCTGGCCGGCCATGCATGACGCGTTCGACGCGATGTTCGATGGCATCGACGATGCCGAATACGCCGCCCTTATCGCCACGCTGCTGAAGATGCTGACGAACATTCGCAAGCACGAGATTTGAGTTGAAGTACGCGCCGCCCTGGCGGGCGGCAACGGAAGGAGGCCACCATGGCCGAACGGTCTTTTGCCAAGGAAGTCGAAAAACTCCGGCTCGGCGCCGGCGAGGAGTTTGCCGGCGAAGGCATCCTCGCCATTACCAAGGCGCTGCTGCAATGCGGCGTCGGCTATGTCGGCGGCTACCAGGGCGCGCCGATCAGCCACCTGATGGACGTGCTGGCTGACGCGCAGGATATCCTTGGCGAGCTTGGCGTCCATTTCGAGGCCAGTGCCTCGGAAGCCACCGCCACCGCCATGCTGGCCGCCTCGGTGCATTATCCGATCCGCGGTGCGGCCACCTTCAAGTCGACGGTCGGCACCAATGTCGCCTCCGATGCGCTCGCCAATCTGGCGTCGGGCGGCGTCACCGGCGGCGCGCTGATCATCGTCGGCGAGGATTATGGCGAGGGCTCCTCGATCATGCAGGAGCGCAGCCATGCCTTTGCCATGAAGAGCCAGGTCTGGCTGCTCGATCCGCGTCCCAATCTGCCGTCGATCGTCAAGGCGGTGGAGGACGGATTTGAGCTGTCGGAAGCATCCAACACGCCCGTCATGCTGCAGGTGCGCATCCGCTGCTGCCATGTGCACGGCCATTTCATCGCCAAGGACAACAAGCGGCCGCCAATGTCGGTGGCCGATGCGCTGGACGCGCCGCGTCGCGACACTGGCCGCATCGTGCTGCCGCCCGCCTCCTTCCTGCATGAGAAGGAGAAGGTGCAGAAGCGCTGGCCGGCGGCGGTGGATTTCATCAAGAGCCGCAAGATCAACGAATTCTTCGGCTCGGATCACGGCTCGGTCGGCCTCGTCATGCAAGGCGGCATGTACAATGCGGTCATCCGCGCGCTGCAGCGTCTCGGCCTCGCCGACACCTATGGCGACACTGACGTGCCGCTTTATGTGCTCAATGCGGTCTATCCCCTGATCGACGACGAGTTCCTGTCCTTCTGCGAGGGCAAGGACGCCGTGCTCGTCGTCGAGGAAGGCCAGCCCAACTATATCGAGCAGGCCTTTGCCGCGATGCTGCACAAGGCCGGACGCGGCACGAAGCTCGTCGGCAAGGAGCACCTGCCGATGGCCGGCGAATACACCGGCCAGGTCATGCTCGACGGCATCGGCTCCTTCCTGCGCACCGAGGCCCCGTATCTGCTGCCGGGCGAGGTGCGGGCGCCGAACAAGTCAGGCGAGGGGGTCGACACCGCCGACCTGATCAACGTCGTTCCTGGCCGTCCGCCCGGCTTCTGCATCGGCTGCCCGGAGCGGCCGATCTTTGCCGCGACAAAGCTGGTCGAACAGGAGCTTGGCAAGCATCACATCGCTTCCGACATCGGCTGCCATCTGTTCTCGATCATGCCGCCCTTCGAGCTCGGCGCCACCACCATGGGCTACGGGCTGGGGCCGGCCTCGGCCTCGGCCTTCAATTCGCCTGACGCCAAGCGCCGCTCGATCTCCTTCGTCGGCGATGGCGGCTTCTGGCATAACGGCCTGACCTCCTCGATCGGCAATGCGGTGTTCAACAAGAACGACGGCGTCATCGTCATCGTCGACAATTTTTATTCGGCTGCGACGGGGGGGCAGGACATCCTCTCGTCTCGCGCCGGCAACAAGACCAAGTCGACCAAGCATCCGATCACCGAAGCGGTGAAGGGCATGGGCGTCAAATGGCTGCGCCACATCGACCGCACCTATGATGTCGGCAAGATGCAGGACACGCTGCGCGAGGCGCTGACGACGGACGAGAAGGGGCCGAAGGTTATCGTCGCCTCGTCCGAATGCATGCTCAACCGGCAGCGGCGTGAAAAGCCGCTGGTCGACAAGGCGATCAAGGGCGGCGAGCGGATAGTGAAGCCGAAATTCGGCGTCGACGAGGACATCTGCACCGGCGACCATGCCTGCATGCGGCTTTCCGGCTGCCCGTCGCTATCGGTGAAGTCGCTCGACGATCCGCTGCGTGACGATCCGGTGGCGCATATCGACCAGAGCTGCGTCGGCTGCGGCAATTGCGGTGAGGTGGCGGATGCCGCGGTGCTGTGCCCGTCCTTCTATCGCGCCGACGTTGTCCACAACCCAAGCCGCTGGGATCGCTTTCTCGAAAGCGCACGTCGTTCAACGATCGGCATGCTACAGCGGCGGCGCGAAAGCCGGCGCCTGACCTTCGCCGATGCTTGACGCCGTCCCATCATCTCGCCCTGGGGCCGACGCTTCGGACGAGCCCGTCATCAAGCTTGCCGTGCTGGCGGTCGGCGGCCAGGGCGGCGGCGTTCTGGCTGACTGGATCACCGATGTCGCCGAGCGCAACGGTTATGTCGCGCAATCGACCTCGGTCGCCGGCGTCGCCCAGCGCACCGGCGCCACCATCTACTATGTCGAGATGGCCAGAGACACCGGCCGGCTGCCGGTCTTTGCGCTGTCCCCGTCGCAGGGTGATGTCGACATCTTGATTGCGGCCGAATTGATGGAAGCCGGCCGCGCCATCATCAGGGGCTTCGTCACGCCCGAACGCACCACGCTGATCACTTCCTCGCACCGCATCGCCGCCGTGTCGGAAAAGATCGAACCCGGCGATGGCCGCGCCTCGTCCGCCAAGGTCCAGGCGACTGCCGAAGCAGCCGCCAAACATTTTATCGCCTTCGACATGGAGAAGATCGCCGCCGACAATGGCTCGATGATCTCGGCCAGCCTGCTCGGCGCGCTTGCCGGCTCCGGCGCGCTGCCGTTCACCCGCGAAAGCTACGAACAGGCGGTCGGTGCCGGCGACCGCGGCGTCAAGGCCAGCCTCGCCGCCTTCGGCGCTTCCTTTGACCGCGCGCGTGGCATTGCTGGCGCTGCCTCTTCGGAAACGGTGGAGAAGCCGGCGGCTACCGAAACCGGTTCTGGCATGAAGGCGAAGGTGAGCGGGCCGGAAAACCTCATGCAGGGCTGGCAGCAACTGGCTGCTCGCATCGATGCTTTGCCGGCTGCTGTTCGCGACATGGCAATGCTTGGCCTGAAAAAAATCGTCGACTATCAGGATATCGCCTATGGCGGCGAATATCTCGACCGGCTCGACAAGGCTATCGCTCTGGACAATGCCGATCGCTACGGGGCCGACCATGCCTACGCGCTGTCGATATCAGCGGCAAAGCATCTGGCCAACGCCATGTGCTACGACGACATGATCCGCGTCGCCGATCTCAAGACCCGCTCGACCCGCGACAGACGGGTGCGCCGCGAGGTCGGCGTCAAGGACGGGACGGTCCTGCAGGTGACCGAATACTTCCATCCGCGCATCGAGGAATTCTGTGGCACGCTGCCGGCAGGCCTTGGCAGCTACATCGAGAACCGGCCGAAGCTCGCCGCCTTTCTCGACCGCCGCATCAATCGCGGCCGCCACATCCGCACCGACAGCTTTGCCGGCTTTGCCGCGCTCTGGTTCATCGGTGGCCTGCGCCGCTGGCGTCGTCGCCTGCTGCGCCACAAGGTCGAGACCGCGCATCTCGAGCGCTGGTATGATCTGGCGCTTGGCCATGTCCGGCAAGACTACGCCCTGGCCGTCGAGATCCTCAATTGCCGCCGGCTGATCAAGGGTTACAGCGACACCCATGCCCGCGCGCAATCCAAGTTCGATCGCGTGCTCTCGGCGCTCGATCTGGTCAAGGGCCGGGACGATGCCGCCGACTGGATCAGGCGCCTGCGCGAAGCAGCGCTCAAGGACGAGAGGGGCGACATGCTGGACGGTGCGCTGAAGACCGTGGCGTCGTTGGGCTCGGATCTGGAGAATTGAAACGCCCGGTTCGGTACCGAACCACTCAGGGGTCCGGGCAAGCCGGTCATATCGAGATAACCGGCTTGCCCGTCCTTTTGATCATAGCGCCTATATCCACTCGCGAAAGCGCGTGCCCGCCTTGCGGAATGCATCCATGACTTGGAATTCTGCGATGCGTTTCCTTCGTCTCTCGGGAGTCCGCATTTTGAGAGAGTGGAATTCCACATATGCGGCATAGAGATCGCGATGGCTTCCGGACCGGATCATGTCGTCAAGGATCTCGTACTCTGCCCCTTCGACATCGAGCTTGAGAACGACCACGTCATACACTTCACGCTTCGCTCGGATCATCTGCGATAGCGAAAACGTTTCGACTAGGTCCGGACTAAATCGTAGCGATTGATACAAGCTTTCGTTGTGGTCAAAGACGATCGAGCAACCTTGGTGGGTGGGCCCCGACCGCTCCGGAGGGGGACCAAATAGTTCGGCAAAGCCATCTTTGACGCTTGCCGCCTTGACGATGATCTCCATGGTCGCATTTTCTGAACGCAAGGCGTCAAGGTGCGGCAGGCAATTCCTGTTGGGCTCGACCAGAACGTAGTCGAAGCGGTCGGGTGTGTAGTACCGAGAAAAGTATCTATATCCTTGGCCGACGTTTGAACCACAATCGATAAACAATCCGCGATTTCGCTCTGCCGCCCTGAGCTTGGACGATGCCTGCCTTGCATCGGCCGCAACACGGCGGCGGAGCCATACCGACCTAAGTGGTTCGCTCAGCGACCAGGCAGACAATTGCAGGAATCGACCGAACCCTTCTGCTCTCAGGACGTGTGTTGCTTGCTGGATCTTTCTATTGAGCTTTGTTGCTAATTGGACAACAGGTGCGGTTGCTGAAATTAACATTCTCTGCCTCCGGATTGCCTCCCGCCCAAGGTTGACCATTCCGTTGCATGTAAATGCTTGAACTTCGTACAGAGCTTCCGGTCCGCAATGCTACTTGGGAAGCGAGCGTGGGAAATTACGCTTAAATCCGGGCCTGTCTTCGTCCGTTTGAGGGAAGGCCCCTCTTGTGCTGGCGCTCGGCCATGTCCGGGAAGACCATGCGCTGGCCGTCGAGACAGTCAACTGCTGCCGGCTGACCAAGGGCCAACGAACTTTTGATTGCGATGTCATCCGGCGTTCAGCCGATCGGGTGGTATTTATTCCCCAGGGGTGTGAACCATGGAGAATACAGTCATGCTCACCAAACACATTCTGCCCATCGCCCTTGCGGCGGGCACCCTGATGTTGTCGAGCACCGGTTCGCAGGCGATGCCGGTGGCAAGGCCAGGCGCGGCCCAGATCCCCGTCGAAACGGTCGGCTGGCGATGCGGCCCCGGCTGGCACATCAACAATTGGGGCAATTGCGTGCCGAACCGGCGGTTTCGCCCAGTCCACCGTTGGCATCGAGGCGTCTGGTTTCATCACCGCTGGCACCCCGGGTACTGGGCCCGGTAGGCGCTGACGGGTCGAAAAAGCGCCCGCGTCGGATAAGGCGCGGGCGTTCCTGTCGCGCTCTATCCCTGTGGCGTGAGCCCGCCGCAACTCTCCCGCACGATCAGCCTCGGCGCGATGAATTCCATTCCGAACTTGACTTCGATATTGCCCTCGACCAGGCCGATCAGATGTCTGGTCGCACTGTTGCCCAGTTCCTCGGTGGGCTGGGCGACCGTCGTCAGGCGAGGGACGGTGTATTGGCCCTCCAGAATGTTGTCGTAGGCGACAACAGCAAGATCCCCGGGGATGTTCAACCCGACATCCGCCGCGGCGCGCAGAATGCTGATGCCGGCAAGATCGTAGCTGGCAAAGATCGCGCTCGGCCTGTCCGGCCCCGACAATATGGTGCGCGCGAGCGCATGCGACGACTGCCGGTCATATTCGTCGCTGTGATGGAGAACCGGCTTCAGGCCCGCTTCGGTCATCGCATGCGCATAGCCGCGCGCGCGCTCGCTGGCGATGCGCGCCGGTCCGCAAAGTGCTGCTATGTCGGTATGCCCGAGCGAGAGCAGATGGCGGGTCGCGGTGATGGCGCCGGCAAAGCTGTCCGTCGCCAGAAGAAAGGCGTTCGGGGCGTAATTGATACGGCGATCGAGCAGGATGAACGGAACAGCAATCTCCGGAAACAGGGCGGTCAATTCTTCGGAACTGCTGCCGCTGATCAGGATCAGCCCGTCGACCTGCCGGTCGAGGAATGTATGGACGTAGCGCAGCTCGCGTTGCGCGTCCTGCTCGCTATTGCCAAGCACAAGCGTGTATCCAAGCAGGTCGGCGCAGTTCTCGATCACCCGGGCCAGTTCGGCATAGAATGGGTTGGAGATATCGGGCACGATCAGGCCGAGAACGCGCGATCGCTGTCCTCGCAGCGCCTGCGCGACGCGGTTTGGACGGTAGCCGAGCGCGGCGATGGCGTCGAGCACGCGTTGCCGGGTCTCGGCCGCGACAGGCCGCGGGCCGTCATTGACGACATAGCTGACGACGGCTGTCGAAGTCCCTGCGCGCCTTGCAACGTCTGATCGGGTGACCATCAGGCCCAGCATTCCTGCATGTGATCCATGACCTTCCTCAAGAAGGAGCTCTCCTTGTCGGCATAGCCGCTGATCGCCGTGAAATGGTCGCGGCCCTCTTGTGGCAGGGGCTTTGCATCATTGCCTTTGGCCTGCCAGGCCGCGCAGAATTCCTGCGACTGCCGCCAGAACTCGGCGCTCTCGTTCGAACCCCAGCTGACGAGCAGCGGTATCCCGTTCTCCGGCACATGCAGTATCGGGCTGTTGCGCCTGATCTGCTGGCCGTTGAACTGGATCTTCGGCTGGATCCAGGTGTACCGGAAAGGCTCGATGTCGTAGAGGCCGCTGATCGGACAGGCTCCCTTGATGACGTCCGCCGGCAGCCCGTACTCGTTGACCCAATCGGTCACCGCCATCATCGCGGTCAGGTGGCCGCCGGCGGAATTGCCCGTCACATAAATCCGGTTGCTGTCGGCGCCGAAGGTCGCGGCGTTCTTGTAGGTCCAGGCGATCGCCGCCCGACACTGACGCACAATCTCGTCGACGGTGACCTTCGGGCACACATCGTAGTCGATGATGACGGTGGTCACGTCATTGCCGGTGAAACCCTTGGCCACCCAGATGTAGTTTTCCTTTTTCAGGCGGCCATCGAACCAGTAGCCGCCATGGATGAAGATCACGATCGGGGCGTTGGCCGTGCTGGCCGGATAGATGTCGAGCTTTTCCATCCGCGTCGGCCCGTAATAGACATCCGGCGTGCGGCTGAGGGTTTTTCTCGCCTCTTCAGCCTCGGCGATCCGGCCGGCAATGATTTTCTCGAAGGCCTTCGGATCGTCTATCCTGAGCTCCGGCCTGTATTCCCAGTCGAGCTGTTCCTGCGTTTCGAACTGGCGGTACAGCGGCATTCGAAAAGTCCTCTTCAAAAAAACCGACGGTCGGCAGATTGGTGTAACGGACCTATCACGTCGGGCTCGCGCTTCGAAGCTCCGTCTCGCGCCGATGTTTCGGCCAACTGGCTTGCAACCATCATTCTACTCGTGTAGATAGCAGGCAGGCATGGTTCTGTCGAGCGTCTGGACGGGTCGCGGTTAATGGCATCGATGATTGATCTCCTCCATGATTGCGACCCGGGAAACGACGACGCGCTCGCCATCCTGGCAGCACTCGGACACCCGGCGGTCCGTCTTCTCGCCGTGACGACAGGCGCCGGCCATCTTTCCAGCGACCGCACCGCCATCAATGCCGCGATCACCGTCGCCATGGCCCACCCACTGGCTGCGCCGGTATGCGAGGGTTCTGTCGGGCCGCTGCTTCGCGAACGTCTGATCGCCCGCGTCCTCGACATGGAGAGCGCACTCGATCCGGTTCGCGACGATCTTGCGCGCGTCGAGCTCGACCCGCAGCATTCCGTCGACCGCATCGCAGCCGAGGCCGCCGCGCGGCCCGGCCTGACCATCGTCGCGACCGGACCGCTGACCAATATCGCCCTGACGCTGCGCCGCTACCCCCATATCCAGCCGCTGATCGGCAGGATTGTTACCCTTAGCGGTGCCTGGGGCCTGGGGACAAAATCGGCGGCGGCCGAGTGGAACATACTGTGCGATCCCGAGGCGGCGGCCATCGTCTATGGCTCCGGCATTCCCCTGACCATGGTGCCGGTGGACGCGAGTGGGACAGTGCCGATCACGCCCGCGCTGATCGATCGCGTAGCAGCGCTCCGCGCCCCGGTTGCCAAGCTGGCGGCGGAATTGCTGGCGTCGCTGCGTTCGACACACCGGCCGAATGTCCTGACGCCGATCGAAACGCCGCTGCACGATCCCTGTGCCGTGCTCGTGGCGGCGCAGCCGGGCATTGCGAAGACCGTCAAGGCCCGCGTCGATATCGAGACGGCGCCGGGGCTGAATTACGGCCGCACGGTCGTCGATTTTCACGGCCGGTCCGTCACTCCAGCCAATTGCGACGTCGTCATCGAGTTCGACGTCGACGCCACGCAAGAGGCGCTCATCGCGTCGATCGCCGCGATTGCGGCACTCCAGCCCGGCGATCTCGAGAGCGGCAACGCAATTCCAGCAGCAGCACATCAAACGACATAACAAGGGAACATGATGATGATGACAATCCTATCGAAATCATTGGCCAGCGTTGCCGGCGCATTGCTGTCCGTCTCGATCCTGGCCGGCGCGGCGAACGCGGCCGACAAGCTCAGCGCCGTCTATGTGATGAGCGACAATCTGGGCGACATGGGTTTCAACGACAATGCCGCGACCGGCTTTGCGCGCGCCGAAAAAGATGGCGTGCGCACGCGTCTGCTGCAGGCCTCGCCGAGCGATCCACAACTGTGGCGGCAGAACCTGGAAGCGGTCTCCAATTCCGGCGAATGGAGCATCATCTTCACCGGGCCGAACATGCACGACAATCTGGCGGCGGTCGCGCCCCAGCATCCCGAACAGAAATATGTCTTCTTCGACGATCAGCTGGATCTGCCGAACGTCCTTTCGGTGAAATACGCGCAGAATGAGGGCTCCTATCTCGCCGGCGCGCTCGCCGCGATCGCGGCGACGGACAAGGCCGATTTCCCGCTGTCCTCCGGCGAGCCGAAGATCGCCGTGGTTGCCGGCATGGATCTGCCGGTCATCCAGGACTTCATCGTCGGCTTCAAGCAGGGCGCCAAGACCGTCGTGCCCAATATCGAGGTCCAGGTGATTTTCATCGGCAATTTCAACGACGCCCAGAAGGCCTATGACCTTACCAAGACCGCCATCGAAAATGGCGCCAACGTCGTCTACAACGTGGCCGGTCCGGCAGGCCTTGGCATATTGAAAGGCGCGGCTGACGCCAAGAAATATGCCATCGGCGTCGATTCCGATCAGAACGGACTGCACCCGGAGAATGTCATCGCTTCGATGCTGAAGCAGATCGGCAACTCGATCTACGATTCGATCGGCCAGGTCCGCGACGGCAAGGCCGAGTTCGGCAAGCTCAAGATCTATGGCCTGGCCAATGATGGTGTCGGTCTGGTCTACAACGATGCCCTGGTGCCGGCATCGGTAAAGGCGAAGATCGACGAGGCGAAGGCGAAAGTCGTCAGCGGCGAGCTTAAGGTCGAGACCGCCTTCAAGTAGACTTGTAAAACAGATGGGTGGGTTCGCTCCCGCCCATCGCCTTGTTGGCGGACTTGCAATGACCGGCCCGGATGAAATCCTGCACCTTTCGGCCATCGCCAAGACATTCGGCGAGAAGGTGGCGCTGCGGGATGTCGAGCTGAGCGTCCGGCGCGGCGAAGTCCATGTCATCTGCGGCGAGAACGGCGCCGGCAAGTCGACCTTGATGAATATTCTGGCCGGCATCCACCAGCCGAGCGCGGGTGTCATCCAACTCGACGGCCGCAAGGTCGAGATCGCCAGCCCGATCGTCGCCAGCCGGCTCGGCATCGGCATGGTCCACCAGCATTTTACCCTGGTTCCGTCGATGACGGTCGCGGAAAACGTCTTCCTCGGCCGGCACCTGACCCGCCTGGGAATCTTCTCCGATCGCCAGGCAATGATTGCGCAGGCCGCGGCACTCATCGAACGCTACAATTTCGGTCTCGATCCGCGGACGCCGGTGCGCGAACTCTCAGTCGGACAACGTCAGCGCGTCGAGATCCTCAAGGCGCTGGCATTCGACGCGAAGCTGCTGATCCTGGATGAACCGACGGCGGTGCTGACGCCTCCGGAAGTCGACGAACTGATCGGTGTCATCGATGGGCTGCGTTCTCGCGGCCGCACGATCCTTTTCATCACCCACAAGCTGCGTGAGGTGAAGGCGGTGTCCGACCGGGTGACGGTGCTGCGGCACGGCAAAACCATATCGACCCACTTCACGCGCGACGTCAGCGAGGCCGATATCGCCCGCGACATGGTCGGCCGCGATGTCTTTCTGGTCGGCCGCGCCGGCCGGCCGCGCACGCGCGCCTTCGGCCCGACCAGGCTTAGGCTTCGCCACGTCGCAATAACCAATGCCGCCGGAAGGCGGCTGCTCGACGATGCTTCGTTCGAGGTCCGCGCCGGCGAGATCTTCGGCATCGCCGGCGTTGACGGCAACGGCCAGACCGAACTGTCGGAAGTCATCGCCGGCTTCACCGACATCCAGGCCGGATCGATCGAATTCGACGGCCGCGACGTCACCGCTGTCGGCGTCCCGGGCCGCCAGAAGGCGGGCCTCGGCTTCGTACCGGAAGACCGCCTCGATCGCGGCCTCAGCGTCACCATGAGCGTCGGCGAGAACCTCGCCGCGACCAACTATGCGCTGGCAGGCCTGACCAGGCACGGGTTCGTGCGCACCGACAGGGTCGAGGCCTTCACCGCAGGCAAGATCGCGGAGTTCGACATTCGCGGCGCGCAGCCCTCGACACCGGCCGGCAGCCTGTCGGGCGGCAACATGCAGAAGGTCGTCATCGCCCGCGAACTCAATCGCGATCCGCCGCTTCTCGTGGTCAGCCAGCCGACGCGTGGCCTCGACATCGGCGCTGCCGAGTTCATCTACGAGCGCATCATGGCGGCGGCCGACCGCGGCCGCGCCGTCCTGTTGATATCGTCGGAACTGTCCGAGATCCTGGCGCTCTCCGACAGGATCGGCGTGATGTATTCGGGCAAGCTGCTGCGGGTTCTCGAACGCAGCGCCGCCGACGAAGTGACGATCGGTGCGCTGATGAACGGCTCCGTCGGGGCGGTCAACTGATGCGCCGCGCCGTCGTCGACTTGCTGAAGGCCATTCGCGCGCCGGTCGCCGCGATCGCGCTGACCCTTGCCATCGGCTTCGTGCTGGTTGCCGCCATCACCGACGAACCGGTCCGCGCTTATCGCGATCTGCTCTTCGCCAATTTCGATTCCCTCGGCAATTTCGCCCTGTTCCTCAACCGTGCCACGCCTCTGACGCTGATCGCGCTGGGGGTGATCTTCTCGTTCCGTGCCGGCGTCTTCAATGTCGGCGGTGAAGGCCAGCTCTATGCCGGCGCGATTGCCGCCACTGTGGTCGGTGTCTTCCTGTCCGGCCTGCCGGCGATCGTGCTGTTTCCGCTTGCGGTCGCGGCGGGCATTCTGGCCGGTGCATTCCTCGGCTGGATTCCAGCGGTGCTGAAGGTCAGGCTTGCCGTCGACGAGGTCGTGACAACGCTGATGCTGAACATCATCGTGCTGTTGTTCACCTCCTATCTCGCCAATCAGGTCATCCGCGACCCGACCAGCTACGGCGCGGTCAGCCAGATGCTGCCGCAGAAGATATGGCTTCCGGCGTTCCCGGGCGTGCCCGGCGCCACCAGCGGCATCATCGTTGCCGTCCTGCTTTCCATCGTCAGCTGGGTGGCTCTCTTCAGGACGGAATGGGGCGCGCAGCTGCGTGCATCCGGCACCAATCTGCGCTTTGCCAGGACGATCGGCGTTCCCGCCGACAGGCGCATCATCACGGCGATGCTCCTGGCCGGCGGTTTTGGCGGCCTCGCCGGCACGCTCTACGTTCTCGGGATCGGCCACCGCTTCGAGCAGAATTTCTCGCCTGACTACGGGCTGGTCGGCCTCACCTGCGCCCTCCTGGCCCGCATCCATCCCATCGGCGCGCTGGCGACGGCATTGTTCTATGCCATGATCATCAACGGCGCCGCCTATATGCAGATCTCCACCGACGTGCCGCGCTCGCTCGTCGATCTCCTCACCGGCCTTCTCGTGCTGTTGATGACGGCGCGGCTTGGCCTCCGGCAGCGGCAGGGCTAGAGCGGCATGGCCTACATCTCGTTCCTCGCCTCGGTGCTCGAGCAATCCTCGCCGATCATGCTGGCGGCTCTCGCGGCGATGATCACGCTGCGCGCCAACATCCTCAACGTCGCCGTGGAAGGGATGATGCTGGTCGGCGCCTTCACCGCCATCGCCGTAGGCAATGCATCGGGGAGTGCCGCGCTTGCGCTTTTGTGCGCTCTGGTCGCGGCAATCGTCATGTCCCAGCTTCTGGCGCTGATGACCTTGCGGTTTTCCGCGGATTTCATCGTTGCCGGCCTCGGCATCAACCTTCTGGCCGCCGGTGGCAGCCTGTTCGCACTGGAATGGTTCTACCGCAGCCCGGGCGGCCTGCGACCGATCACCTTCCCCGATCTCTGGCATATTCCGGCCGGCGCGCTTTCCTGGCTGCCGGTGCTCGGTCCGGCGCTGGAGGGGCAGAGCATCATCGTCGTGCTCTCCTTCCTGGCCGTGCCGGCATGCTTCGTCTTCCTCTACAAGACGCCGACCGGCTACTATCTGCGCGCTTCGGGCGAGGACGAACACGCGGCCCGCTCGGCCGGTATCGACGTCGCGCGCATGAAGGCGCTGGCGCTCGCCATAAGCGGATTGCTGGCCGGTCTGGCCGGTGCGCAGATCTCGATGGACAAGCTTCACTTCTTCCTCCCCGAAATGACCAGCGGCCGCGGCTTCATTGGCCTCGCCGCGACCCTGTTCAGCGGCGGCCTGCCCTGGACGACGGCTGCCGCGGCCGTGCTGTTCGGCTTCTTCGGCGCTCTGGGAGACCGCCTTCAGGCGCTCGACATCCCCTCGCAGTTCGTCCTGATGCTGCCTTATCTCGCGGCCATTCTCGGACTGACATTCGCGCGCTGGCGGCTTCACATCCGCAACCGGCCGGCCAGGATACTCAAGCCGCAGGCGACGAGCGAGCCGTCCGGTTCGCACCGTGCGGACCTCGAACCATCATGACGCAAGGCGCCTGACAGATGCAGGGACAAGACGGCTTCGTGTTTCATTTCGGCGGCCATGCGCCCTCAAGAACCGTGCGGTCCGGCGAGGTCTTCACCGTGTTCACCGAGGACTGCTTCTGCGGCAAGCTGACCGATGTCGACGGCCGGCCGCGCGAAGTGGCGCCCTACCCGAAAGTCAATCCGCTGACCGGGCCGATTGCCGTCGACGGCGTCGTGGCGGGTGACATTCTCGCCATCCGCCTGATCGCGCTGGAGCCCGCTCGCGACTGGGGTGTCGCGACGATCTCGCCGGATTTCGGCCTGCTCTCGGGCACGCGTGCCAATCCGAACCTGCAGCGGCCGCAGGACGAGCGCGTCTGGATCTGGACCTTCGATCCCGGCCGGACGTCGCTCACGACACCGACGCGCTCCGGCCCCCCGCTGCAGGTGCCTTTCCGGCCGTTTCATGGAACGCTCGGTGTCGCGCCGGCGCATGGCGAAGTTCGTCTCGGCGTCGTCCCCGGCGACTTCGGCGGCAATCTCGACATCCCGGATCTCGGACCGGGCACTACGCTCTACCTGCGCGCCAATGTCGATGGCGGGCAGGTCTATATCGGTGACGGCCACTATGCGCAGGGTGACGGCGAGATATCAGGCACCGCGATCGAAGGCGCCTTCAACACCACGCTTTCGATCGACCGGCTTGCGCCGGAAGAGGGCTTCGATTGGCCGAGGCTGGAAACCGCGAGCCATATCGGCGTCATCGGCTGCGCGCGACCTGTCGACGATGCCGTCCGCATCGCCGCATCCGGTCTGGTCCGCTGGGTCGCGCGGCGGACAGGGCTGGACCTGATGGACGCGCACCAGCTCGTCAGCCAATGCTGCAAACTGCGCATCGGCAATCTGGTCAACCCGTCTTTCAGCGTGCTGTGCTCGATACCAAAGCGCGCTTTGCCTGCTTGAAGGCAATCTGAAAGAGCGTGATTGCGGGATGAAACAACTGGTGCCGCTTAGGTGACTCGAACACCTGACCCCATCATTACGAATGATGTGCTCTACCAACTGAGCTAAAGCGGCCCGGGAAGCCCGAGGCCTCCAAGATGCGCTGGGTGATAGACGCAACCTGCCGCGAATTCAAGATGGGACTTGGCAATTCGTATCGATCCCTTGTTTGACCGAAACGAAGCGCGCGCGGCCGCTTCGCCATTGTTCGTGTGATGCCACACCAGCAGGTTGTTTGCCGACGCGGCGGAAAAATCGGCGAAAAATGTTGATTTCTTTACCGAAAAGCCGCCGAAATGGGCTTTGGGGGCATCGGCAAGGCAGAATGCGGGTGCTCGCCCGTTGATTGATTGGTCGCCTGCGGCTAACGATCATGACAATGTGAGCGAACGTGCAGAGGGATCCGGCTTGGACGCCATCGAAAAAGCGATCCGGAATGCTTTCGAAAAAGGCAATGCCGAGGACCGCGCGTTTCGCGAGAGGGTCTATCGGTCGGCCTTCGCGGCACTTGACCGGGCCCTCCAGGCCAATCCGAACGTGACGGTGGAGGTCGCCATCAAGCGCCGCAAGGCGGTGCAGGCCAAGATCGCCGAAATCGAATCCGAATTCCTGCCGGCCGTACCCGACATTGCCGCGCGGGCGGACAGCGCTGCGGTAGCGCCGGGGGACAACGCTGCAGCAGCAGTGCCGGAGGACGACGCTACGGCGGCGCCCGCAGTCGAGCTTCCGGCAAATGGCGACCCCGCGGTCGAACCTGCCGAGCCGTCGCCCGACATCGTTGTCGACGGGCCGGTGGAACCTCCTCCATCCGACGAACCCAGGTCGCGCGTGCTGCCCGTCGTCCCCGATATCATGCCCGAAGCGGTTTTTCCCGGCGTTCCGGAGATCGACATGTCGGCCCCCGCACCGACCGGAACCGACGAGGCCGAGGTGACGCCCGACCGCGACGAGAGGCGGGTGGTGGGGCGCCGCTTGCCGCTGACGGCCATCTTCCTTGGCGTCACGCTGCTCGCGGCAGCCGGCATCGGCCTGTATTTCGCCGCGCAGACCGGCGTCTTCAAGACACCGGCAGAGCTCGATACGGCGCCGCCGCAGGAGCCGCCGACGGTGGGCGACGACGATTTCGCGCCGCCGGCGGACACGGCCTCGCCGCAGAAGCCCGGCGAGGCGGATCAGGCGCGCGACTGGATCAATGTGTTTTCGCCGAGCGACCCCACGCTCGTCAGTGCACCCTCGGATGCCAAGGCCGAAGTCATGCAGGACGACAGTGGTTCCTTCCTGCGCATCCGTTCGGGTGCTTCCGGCTCGGCCATCAGCTTCGATGTCGGGCAAGGCGTGCTGGACAAGCTCGCCGGCAAGCATGCGACGTTCGACATCCTCGCCCGCTCCGAGGAAGGCAAGGAGACGCAGATCTCCATCGACTGCAATTTCGGCGAACTCGGCGACTGCGGCCGCAAGCGCTATGCAGTTGGCCGCGAGCGCAACGAATATCTGTTTGACGTGCGGTTCCCCGACAAGCGTCCGGGTGCCGCCGGCACCATCGCCATCAATTCCGACTTCGACAAGCAGGGCAAATCGGTCGACATCTACGAGATCCGCGTCTCGGTGGTGCCGTAGAAAATCTAGCTATCGAGCAGCGCCTGCAGCGTCTCGATGCGGTCGGCTTCGGCCGCCGGCTTGTCCCAGCGCAGCCGTGATATACGCGGGAAGCGCATGGCGACGCCGGATTTATGCCGTGTCGAGCGGTTGAGCCCTTCGAACGCCACCTCCAGCACCAGGCCTTGTCTGCGATCGGCCCGCACCGAGCGGACCGGGCCGAAACGCTCGACCGTGTTGTCCCTGACATATTTGTCGATCTGCTTCAGCTCCTCGTCGGTGAAGCCGAAATAGGCTTTGCCGACCGGCACCAGCTCTTCAGCGCCTTCGGGGCCTGACCAGACGCCGAACGTGTAGTCGGAATAGAAGCTCGAACGCTTGCCATGGCCGCGCTGGGCATACATCAGCACCGCGTCGACCGTATGCGGATCGCGCTTCCACTTGAACCACGGGCCCTTCGGCCGTCCTGCGAGATAGGGTGAATCCCAGCGCTTCAGCATGACGCCCTCGATGATCGGGTGCGGCGGCGCGCTGCGCAATTCCTCGAGGGTCGGCCAGTCGGCGAACTCGACCAGCGGCGACAGGTCGAAGCGGCTAGGATCGAGTGTTCCCACAAAGGCTTCGAGGCGGCCGCGCCGCTCGCGAAACGACAGCGCGCGCAAATCCTCGTCGCCGATCTGCAGGACGTCATAGCAGCGCATGAACGCCGGAAATTGCTGCTGTATCTTCGCTGACACGCTCTTGCGGTTCAACCGCTGCTGCAGATCCGAAAACGTGCCGGTCGCCTGGGGATCGCCGACCAGCAGTTCGCCGTCGAGCGCGGCTGAAAAATCCATGGCTTCGGCAAGGTCGGGGAAGGCGCCTGAGACATCGTCGCCGGTGCGCGAATAGAGCCGGCGAACGCCACCTTCGCAAACCGCCTGGACGCGGATGCCATCCCATTTCCACTCGGCCGCATAGTCGGCCGGATTGAGCTTTTCGAGATCGCCGTCGCCGACAGCATTGGATAGCATCACCGGCCTGAACAGCGCCAGTGCGGTCTTCTCGGGTCTTTCGGCCTTGCCTTCCAGCCAGGCGAAGAGGCCGGCATAGGGCGGCGTCAGACCGTGCCAGAGCTCCTCGATCTCGGCGACGTCGACTTGGCCGAGGTCGGCCAGCGCCTGCTTGGCCAGCCGTGCCGAGACGCCGATGCGCAGGCCACCGGTCACCAGCTTGATGATGGCGAAGCGCGCCGAAATGCTGGCGCTGTCCAGCAGCCTCGCCAGCACCTTCGGTCCGTCGGAACGGCTGGCCGCCTGCAGCTTGGCCACGACTTCGGCGAGCGTCGGCGAATGGTTCGGCATGTCTCCGGGTGGCTGCGGCCAGACCAGCGACACGGTTTCGGCGAGGTCCCCGACATAGTCGTAGGAATAGCCGAACAGCACCGGGTCCATGCGCTCGATGACCAGCGTGCGCAGCATGGCCGGCTTGACCGCGGCGATCGAAAGGTCGCCGGTGATCGCGGCCAGCGCCAGCCCGCGATCCGGATCCTCGATGCCGCGGAAATAATCGGTCAAAAGCGTCAGCTTGCCATTGCGCGACGGCGTCAGCACCAGGCGGTCGAGGAGTTCGGCGAAGCGGTTCATGACGGCGCGCGCCGTGGGCCAGCGTCGCGCTCTACGATGCCCCCCTCTGTCCTGCCGGACATCTCCCCCTCAAGGGGGGAGATTGGCAGCTTTGGCCTTACCGCCCATTCTGCATCGTTGGAGATTGGCGAAAGCAGTCGCGACAGCAAATCTCCCCCCTTGAGGGGGAGATGTCCGGCAGGACAGAGGGGGGCGCCGTAGAGCGCTGCATCGGCCATGAGCGCCATCAATCGCCCTCGTCCTCATATCCCACGAGATGCAACGGCCGTGCGGCAATGCCTTCGAGCTCGCACCAGCGCACCAGGGCTTCCTCGCGTCCATGCGTGACCCAGATCTCCTCGGCGCCGGTCTCCTTGATCGTAGCAATCAGCTCGTCCCAGTCGGCATGGTCAGAAATGATCAGCGGCAGCTCGACGCCGCCCTGCTTGGCGCGCTGGCGGATGCGCATCCAGCCGGAGGCAAAGCACGAGATCGGATCGGGAAAGCGCCGCGCCCAGCGGTCGGCGAAGGCCGAGGGCGGGCCGATGACGATTGCTCCGGTGAAATCGTCCTTGGCGCCGCTTTCGACGGTTGCCGGCTCCAGCATGCCGAGGTCGATGCCCTGGCTCTGGTAATACTCGCTGAGCTTGGCCAGCGCGCCATGGATGTAGATCGGCCTGTCGTAACCGGCATCGCGCAGCAGTCGCATCACCCGCTGCGCCTTGCCGAGCGCATAGGCGCCGACCAGATGCGATCGTTCGGGGAACTGCGCCGCCGATTTCAGCAGCCGGGCGATCTCTTCGCTGTCGGGCGGATGGCGAAACACCGGCAGGCCGAAAGTCGCCTCGGTGATGAAGACATCGCATTGGACCGGTTCGAACGGTTCGCAGGTGGCGTCCTTCTGGCGTTTGTAGTCGCCGGAGGCGACGATGCGCCTGCCCATGTGCTCGACGGCGATCTGCGCCGAGCCGAGCACATGGCCGGCCGGATGAAAGGTGACGGTGACCCCGTTGAGCGCGATTGTCTCGCCGAGTGTGGCGGCTTGCGTCGTCCCGGCGAAGCCCTCGCCATAGCGCAACCCCATGATGTCGAGCGTCTGCCTGGTGGCCAGCACGCAACGGTGGCCGGAACGGGCATGGTCGGAATGCCCATGCGTGATCAGTGCCCGGTTGACCGGTCGCACCGGGTCGATGAAGAAATCGCCGGGCGGACAATAGAGGCCTTCGGGCCGGGGGTGAAGCAGGTCGCTGTCGCGCATTTTTCCAAGATAGTTGCTAATTCCGCCGCGGGAAGCCTGTTGCAAGAGACTGCTGACTCCAGCATACACGCCTGCCGGCTTCATCTGCTGGCGGAACAACCGTCCATGAAACCGCTCCACACCTCTTCCGGCGACCTCAACACCGATCGTCGTGCCGATTATGCTGAAATGCTTCACGCATCTGGCGATCATCCGGCAGCCGCCGAGCTGCTGCTCGGCGCGCTGGAACTGGCGCCGCAATGGGTGATGGGCTGGTTCCGCCTCGGCGAGATGCAGGAAGCCGCGGGCGCCTTCGAGCAGGCGGCGCAGGCCTGGACTATGGCGCTCAAGCTGGAGCCGGTGGATAGGCTTGGTGCGGGGCTGAAACTGCAATTGATAGGCAAGGCGCCAGCCAGCGCGGCACCCCCCAGCGCCTTCATCGAAACGCTGTTCGACCACTACGCCGGTACCTTCGACGAGGCGCTGGTCGACAAGCTCGGTTACCTGCTGCCCGATTTCCTCGACCAGGCCATTCGGGCGGCAAGGCCGGGCCGTTTTCGGCTGGCGATCGACCTTGGCTGCGGCACCGGGCTGATGGGGCAGAGGCTGCGGCCGATCGCCGATCGCCTGGAAGGTTACGACATCTCCGCCAGGATGTTGGGCAAGGCGCGGGCCAAAGGCGTCTATGATCATCTCGCCAAGGCGGACCTGCAGGACTTTTCGCATGCCGGCGAAAGAGCGGATCTGGTGGTGGCGGCCGACGTGTTCATCTACGTGGGCGCGCTCGAAGGCATCGTCGGCACGGTTGCAAAGATGCTTGCCGGTAATGGTCTGTTCGCGTTCTCGGTCGAGACGCTCGCCGGCACCACTGACTTCGCGTTGCAGCCGTCACGCCGCTATGCGCATTCGGCAATTTATGTGCGCAAGGTGCTGGCCGCCAATGGCTTTTCGATCCTGTCGGCGCAAACAACCGTCATCCGGCAGGATCGCCGCCTGCCGATCGAGGGGCTGGCCGTGGTCTGCGCTTCACTGGGCGATGTGTGAACAGGATTTTGGTATACAGGCCACGCCGTCGTTGCATTGGCTGCGAAAAAGTCCGATTCCCTTGCCCGAGAGATAGAACATTGACACGGAGCACGCCCATGCGCTGGAACTTGGTGGTCTTGGCATCTTGCCTGGCAATGGCCGGCTGCGCCGGCTCTTCGCTGGCCGAACGGCAGGATGAAAACGTCGAGTCGTCGCTGCAATTCGACAGCGTGCCTTGCGACCAATTGCTGGCGCAACGCAACGCCTTGGCGCAGCAATATCACCTTTCGCAGGATGCCAAACCCGCCTTCTCCAATTCGGGGGTAGGCTTCGGCCCGTTCACGCCCGATGTCCGTTCCAAGGCCCAGCGCGATGCCGAACAGGCCAGCGGCCGGATCGACGCCATGAACCGGTCGATCACCCGCCGCGAATGCGGCAAGCCGGCCAAGCAGAACAAATTCGCCTTGCCGAGCTAATATCCCGCCTTGCGATCCACCAGGTTGTCGAGCGTCTCGCCACGCTCGAACGCCGCCATCTGCCGCAGCATGATCGGCACCAGATGCACGGGATCGGAGGTCGCCGCCGCATGCGGGGTGACGAACACCTTCGGGTGGCTCCACAGCGCGCTGGTTTTGGGCAGCGGCTCGACCTCGAACACGTCGAGGCTCGCTTCCTTCAGCGTGCCGTCCTCCAGCGCGCGCAGGATGTCGGCGTCCTTCTGCAGGCGGCCGCGCCCGGCATTGATCAGCACCGAGCCGCCAAGGCCGTTGCGCTTGCGCAGCTCCTTCAGCACACCATGGTTGATCATGCCTTGCGTCTGCGGGGTGAGTGGCAACAGCACCACCAGAATGTCGGTGGCATTGAGGAAAGGGATCAATCCGGCCTCGCCCGAATAGGTCGAGACGCCTTCCATCGGCCGGTCGCTGCGCGACCAGCCATTGACCGCAAAGCCGAGCGACTTGAGCGCCGATGCCGCGGCGCGACCGAGATTGCCAAGCCCCATGATGCCGACGGAGATGTCGCCGGCCGGCCGCTGTGGCGGCTCGTGCCAGATCTTCTTGGGCTGCTGCGAGCGGTAGAGCATGCCCTGGCGGTGGTGGTCGAGTACCCGCCACACGACATATTCGGTCATGTGCTGGGTCAAATTGTCGGCGACGATCTTCACGATCGGCACATCGGGCAAGGTGGGATCGGCAAAGATGTGGTCGACGCCGGCGCCGATGGAGAAGATGGCGCGCAGATTGGGCAGCGACGACAGAAGGTTCGGCCGCTGCTTCCACACCACCGCATAGGTGATCGAGGGGTCGCTGGCGCCTTCCGGCTCAAGCACGACTTCGCGCTCCGCCGACAGCAGCTCTTGCCAGCGCCGTGGATGGATACCGCTAAGGGCAAGCAGGATACGGCCTTTTTCCATTCGTGGAGTATTCTTCCCTGTTGTCCGAGCCTTTTGCAGCCTACTCGCTGACGATGCCGACCGGCGCCGTCTCGATCTTGAAGGCGGCGGAGATCAGCGCCCGAGTATAGTCGGTTTGCGGGTTTCCAAAAATCTGTTCGGAAGGACCGGCCTCGACGATCTTGCCATTGCGCATGACGATGACGTCGTTGGCAAGGGCGCGGATGACCTTCAGATCATGGCTGATGAACAGATAGGCGAGATCGTGCTTGGCCTGCAGGCTGCGCAGGAGGTCGACGACCTGCGCCTGCACACTCATGTCGAGCGCCGAGGTCGGCTCGTCCAGCATGACGAAGCGCGGGTTGAGCACCATGGCGCGCGCAATGGCGACCCGCTGCCGCTGGCCGCCGGAGAATTCGTGCGGATAGCGATTGCGCGTGGCGGGGTCGAGCCCGACCTCCTTCAGCACATCGACGATGCGCTTGTCGCGCTGATCGGGCGACAGTTTCGGTTCGTGGATCTTCAGCCCTTCCTCGATGATCTCGGAGATCGACATGCGCGGGCTGAGCGAGCCGAACGGATCCTGGAAGACGATCTGCAACTCGCGCCGGAGCGGCCGCATGTCGTTGAAGGTCAGCTTGTTGATGTCGCGTCCGTTGAACTGGATGCTCCCGGTCGACGAGATCATCCTGGCCAGCGCCAGGCCGAGCGTCGTCTTGCCCGAACCGGATTCGCCGACGACGCCGAGCGTCTGCCCGGCGCGCACTGTGACGTCGATGCCGTCGACTGCCTTCACATTGTCGACGGTGCGCCGGAAAAAGCCTCGTTTGATCGGAAACCAGACCTTTATGTCCTTGCCCGTCATCACAGGCTTGGCGGCATTGTTGGCGGCCGGCGGCTTGCCCTTCGGTTCGGCGGCTAGCAAATGCCTGGTGTAGGCGTGCTGCGGATTGGCGAAAATGTCCTTGGTCGGACCGGTCTCGACGATCTTGCCCTTGGTCATCACGCAGACCCGATCGGCGATCTTCCTGACGATACCGAGATCGTGCGTGATGAACAGCATCGACATGTTCTTGCGGCTCTTCAGGTCCGCCAGCAGTTCGAGGATCTGCGCCTGCACGGTCACGTCGAGCGCCGTCGTCGGCTCATCGGCGATCAGAAGCTCGGGCTCGTTGGCCAGCGCCATGGCGATCATGACACGCTGGCGCTGGCCACCGGAAAGCTGGTGCGGATAGGCGTCGAGCCGTTTCTCCGGCTCGCGGATGCCGACTTCGTTCAACAATTCCAGCGTGCGCGCCTTGGCCTGGCGGTCGCCCAGCCCCTGATGCAGCTTCAGCACCTCGACGATCTGCTGCTCGATCGAGTGCAGCGGATTGAGCGAGGTCATCGGCTCCTGGAAGATCATGGTGATGTTGTTGCCGCGCACGCGGCGCAGTTCCTTCTCGTTGGTGGCGAGCAGGTCGGCGCCCTGGAACAGGATCTGCCCCGACGGATGGCTGGCTGTCGGGTAGGGAAGCAGCTTCAATACCGACAGCGCCGAGACCGACTTGCCGGATCCGGATTCGCCGACCAGCGCCACCGTCTCGCCCTTGGCGATGTCGAAGGAGATGTGGTCGACGGCCATCGACTGGCGCCCTTCCTGCACGAAGGCGACGCTGAGATCCCTGACGGAGAGGAGAGGGGCTTCGGTCATCGGAACGTCTTGCGCGGATCGAACGCGTCGCGGGTCGCCTCGCCGACGAAGACCAGCAGCGACAGCATCAGCGAGATGACGACGAAGCCGGAAATGCCAAGCCATGGCGCGTTGAGGTTGCGCTGGGCCTGCTTCAGGAGTTCGCCGAGCGAAGCGGAACCGGGCGGCAGGCCGAAGCCAAGGTAATCGAGCGAGGTCAGCATCGAGATCGAGCCACTGAGCAGGAATGGCAGGAAGGTCAGCGTCGCCACCATCGCATTGGGCAAGAGGTGCCGGAACATGATGGTGCGGTTTGGCACGCCGAGCGCGCGCGCCGCGTTGACATATTCGAAATTGCGGGCGCGCAGGAATTCGGCCCGCACCACGCCGACCAAAGCCACCCAGGAGAACAGCAGCATCAGCCCGAGCAGGATGAAGAAGCCGGGGGGCAGGATGGCGGCGACGATCAAAAGCAGATAGAGCACCGGGATCGCAGACCAGATCTCGATGAAGCGCTGGAACAGAAGGTCGGTCCAGCCGCCGAAATAGCCTTGCAATGCGCCCGCCGTCACGCCGATCAGCGCCGAGCCGGCGGTGAGGATCAGGCCGAACAGCACCGAGACCCTGAAGCCGTAGATGACGCGCGCCAGCACGTCGCGTGCCTGATCGTCGGTGCCCAGCCAATTCCAGTTGCCGACGATGCAATTGGGATCGGCCGCACCTTGCGGATACTGGTTGCAAAGGGTCTTCTTGTCATAGAGCCAGGAAGGCTTGGTCGGCGCCGCCTCGGGAATGGCGTTGTTGACGGTCTGGTAGGAGTAGCGGACCGGTGGCCAGATCATCCAGCCATGGGCCTTGATCTCGTCCTGGATGACCGGATCGCGATAATCGGTGACCGCATAGAAGCCGCCGAACTTCTCCTCGGGATAGGCGACCAGAACCGGAAACAGGATTTCGCCCTTGTAGGAGGCGACGATCGGCTTGTCGTTGGCGATGAATTCGGAAAACAGCGATAGCACGAACAGCACGAGGAATATCCACAACGACCAGTAGCCGCGCCGGTTCGCCTTGAAATTCTGCCAGCGGCGCTGGTTGAGCGGCGACATCCGGGGCCGGGCGATCCGGTCCGGCGTCGTTTCGGCGGCAGCTTCCGCCATCAGATGTCTCTCCGCTCGAAGTCGATGCGCGGATCGACCCAGGTGTACATCAGGTCGGACAGCAGCCCGACGAACAGCCCGAGCAGCGAAAAGATGTAGAGATTGGCGAAGACCACCGGATAGTCGCGCTGCAGCACCGAGTTGAAGCCGAGCAGGCCGAGACCGTCGAGCGAGAAAATGTTCTCGATCAGCAGCGAACCGGTGAAGAAGGCCGAGATGAAGGCGCCGGGAAAGCCGGCAATGACGATCAGCATGGCGTTGCGGAAGACATGGCCGTAGAGCACCTGCCGTTCCGTCAGGCCCTTGGCGCGGGCGGTGACCACATATTGCTTGCGGATCTCCTCGAGGAACGAATTCTTGGTGAGCAGCGTCGTGGTGGCGAAGGCCGACAGCACCAGCGCCGTCAACGGCAGCGCCATATGCCAGAAATAGTCGACGATCCGCGCCGGCCACGACAGCTGGTCCCAGTTGTCGGAGGTGATCCCGCGCAGCGGAAACCAGTCGTAGAACGAGCCGCCGGCAAACAGCACCATCAACAGGATGGCAAATAGGAAGCCGGGAATGGCATAGCCGACGATGACGACGCCGCTGGTCCACACATCGAACGCCGAGCCATCCTTGATCGCCTTGCGGATGCCAAGCGGGATCGAGATCAGGTAGGACAGAAGCGTGATCCACAGCCCGATCGAGATCGACACCGGCATCTTTTCGAGGATCAGGTCGAGCACCGAAATGTCGCGGAAATAGCTGTCGCCGAAATCGAACCTGATATAGTTCCACAGCATCATGCCGAAGCGCTCGAGCGGCGGCTTGTCGAAGCCGAACTGCTTTTCCAGCTTGGCGATGAATTCCGGATCAAGCCCTTGCGCGCCGCGATATTTCGAACCGACGTCGCCGGCGACATCGAAATTGCTGCCGCCTGTGTCCCCGCCACCGCCGCCGCCCAGGCGATCGTTGCCGCCCTGGTTGGTCAGCCTGGCAATGACCTGCTCCACCGGTCCGCCCGGCGCAAACTGGATGACGGCGAAGGATATCGCCATGATGCCGAACAGGGTCGGGATCATCAACAGGATGCGGCGCAGTATATAGGCGCCCATCAGATCGTGTCCTCCTTGAGGAGAATCATCGTGTCGGAAGGTGCCTCCGAGGCAATTGCTTCAGGCCAGTTGTCGACGCCGGCGCAGCCCCTCATTGTCCTGCCGGACATTTCTCCCCGTAAAGTGACGGGGAGAAAGGGGTTGGCCGCAGTCTCGGCACTTTTACTACAACGTTTGTGATTGGCGAAACCATCGATGATAGCGCCCCTCTCCCCGTCACTATGCGGGGAGAGGATGCCGGCAGACAGGTGAGGGGCGGCGCCGACGCCCACAAGAAATTCACCCTTTGCCAATTTTTGCCGCCTTGCCCTTGTCGAACCACCACAGCGTTTCGACCGGAAAGCCAAAATCGGGTTTCTGCTCGGGAAAGCCGAACATGTCCCAATAGGCAACGCGGTGATTCGCACCGTAATATGTTGGAATCCAGTCTAGCCGCGCGCGCAAGACCCGGTCGAGCGCCCGGAGCGCCGTGACGAGTTCCACCCGGCTGTTCGCCTTGCCGGCTGCCTCGATCAGCGCGTCGATGGCAGGGCTTTCGGTACCTGGATAGTTGCGCTGCCCCGGCGTCTTCGCCATCCGGGAGTCGTACAGCATCTCCAGGCTGTTGGCCGTGGGCGTCGCCCCGATCGACCAGTGGAGCAGGTTGAAATCGAAGTCGAAATCGCTCTGCCGCTTTTCATATTGTGTCGAATCGACCTGCCGGATCGAAGCGTCGATCCCGATCGCCTTCATATTCTCGGCCCATGGCGTGAAAATGCGCACCAGGCCATCGTCCTCGGCCAGCATTTCCACCCGCAGCCGTTCGCCTTTTTCATTGACGACGAAATTGCCCGCTCGCTTCCAGCCGGCCGCGGCAAGCAGTTTCGAAGCCGCGCCCAGCAGCTTGCGGTCGTGGCCCGAACCGTCGGACACAGGTTGCATCACCGGTTCGCCGAAGGTTTCTGGTGGCAACTCGGCTCGAAACGGCTCGAGCAAGGCCAATTCTCCAGGTGAGGGCAGGCCCTCGGCCTTGTAGTCCGATCGTTCGAAGTTCGATTGCGAGCGCTCGTAGGAGCCGAAAAACAGAACCCGCTGGATCCACTCGAAATCGAAGCAATTGGCGATCGCTCTTCTCACGCGCGCATCGCGGAATTGCGGACGGCGCTGGTTCAGCGCCACGGCCTGCATGTCAGGCGACTTCTCGCCGGGAAACTCCCGTTTGACGACCTTGCCGTCCTTCAGCGCCGGAAAGTCGTAGCCCGTCGCCCATACACGCGAGGTAAATTCCTCACGAAAATGCGTGTCGCCTTTCTTGAGGGCTTCGAACGCTGCCTGGCGATCAAGATAAAAGTCGATGCGGATTCGGTCGAAATTGTAAAGGCCGCGGTTCACCGCGAGATCGCTGCCCCAATAGTCGGCGACGCGTTCATATTCGACCGTCTGTCCGGCTGCCGCCCGCCCGATTTTGTATGGTCCCGAGCCGAGTGGCGGTTTCATTGTCGAGGCATCGAACTCATTGGCCGTATAGAAGGCCTTGGATACGATCGGCATTACGACGACCGAAAGGATATTCTGCGCGGACTGTTTGCCGTCGAAGGTGAGGTCGACGGTAACCGGATCGACCGCGACCGCTTCCGTCATATGCCGCAACGCTTGGGAAAGGTTCGGGTGGCCCTTGTCCTTGTAAAGCTTCAAGGCGAAGGCAACGTCCTCGGCGGTCAGCGGCGAGCCGTCATGGAAGCGCGCTTGCGGTCGCAGGCTGAAGCGGAAGCCGTTGCGGTCCTGCGACAAGGTGACGGACTCGGCAAGCAGCCCATAGACCGCATCCGGCTCATCGAGTGTGCTTGTCATTAGCGAATCGAAGCAGAGTTCGGTCCGCGGCGGTGAATCTCCCTTCAACACCAGGGAATTCAACGTGTTGAAGGTCAGGAAGCTCTGATTCAAGGTGGAGTTGGGCGGTGCGAAATTCATCTGGCCGCCCTTTGGGGCGTCCGGATTGACATAGCCGAAATGCTTGAAATCCGCAGGATACTTAAGATCGCCGAAAGCCGACAGACCGTGCAGTTTTACGCCGGTCGGGATGGTGGCGAAGACCCGGCCGGGCAACAGCGCGACCGCCGCGGCCGCGGCGCCGAGCGCCAGGAAGTCACGGCGGGGTAGTGCCGATTGAGGTCCCATCAATTGGTACCCTTGTATTTCGCGGCCAGCGCCTTTTCCTTGTCCGGGTCGATCCACCAGGAATCCTGATCCACACCAAGATAGGCAGGCTGCTTCGTGGGCATGTCGAACTTGTTCCAATAGGCCAGCCAGACCGCCGAGCGATAATACTGAGGCACGACGTAGAAATTCCACAACAGCACGCGGTCGAGCGCATGGGTGGCGGCGACCAGATCGTCGCGGTCCTTGGCGAAGATCACGCGGTCGACCAGCGCATCGACGACCGGATTCTTGATCCCCATCAGGTTGCGGGAACCCGGCTTGTCCGCTGCCTTCGAGCTCCAGAAATCACGCTGTTCGTTGCCCGCCGAATCCGACTGCTGGAGCATTCCGGTCACCACGTCGAAATCGAAATTGTTGACACGGTTCACATACTGCGACTGGTCGATGATGCGCAGCGTGGCGTCGATGCCGATCTTGCGCAGATTGGCGATGTAGGGGCTGGCGATGACCTCGTCCGTGTCATACCAGCCGAGGATTTCGAACTTGAATGGCTCGCCGGTCTTGGCGTTGACCATCTTGCCGCCCTTGATCACCCAGCCCGCCTTGGTGAAAAGATCGACCGCAGCTTTCAGATTCCTGCGCTCGGCTTGTGGCGAGTCGTAGACTGGCAGCTTGAATTCCTGGGTGAACAGTTCGGGTGGCAGCTTGTCGCGATAAGGCTCGAGGATTTCGAGTTCCTTGCCTTGCGGCAGCCCGCTCGACGCCAGTTCAGTGCCTTGAAAGTAGCTGCTGGTGCGGGTGTTGAAGCCGAAGAACAGCGTGCGGTTCATGCTCTCGAAGTCGAAGGGATAGGTTAACGCCTCGCGCACCAGACGGTTCTGGAACAGCGGCCGCCGCTGGTTGAGCACAAACGCCTGCATCGGCTGCGGCGACTGGGTCTGGAAATCCTTCTTGATGACGTCGCCAGCCTTGACGGCTGGGAAATTGTACGCGGTCGCCCATTTGCGGGAACTGTATTCCCGGTTGATGTCTTCCAGCCCGCCTTTGGTGAAGGCCTGCCATGCGGCGTTGTTGTCGAGAATATAGGTGAAACGTTGCTTGTCGAAATTCTCGCGGCCGATCTTCACCGGCAGCTTGGCGGCCCAATAGTCGGGCACGCGCTGCCAGACGATTTCCGACCCCGGCTTGAAACTGACGATCTTATAGGCGGCCGAACCGAGTGGAATTTCCAGCGTCGGCTTGGTGACGTCGCGCTTTTTGCCGTTGGCGTCGGTGCCCTCCCACCAGTGCTTCGGCAGCACGGCGAGATCGCCTAGAATTTGCGGCAGTTCGCGGTTGCCCTTCTGGTTGAAATGGAATTCGACCTCGCGGTCGGAGATAGCGACCGCGTCGGTGACATTCTCGAAATAGCGGCTGTATTGCGGGCTGTTGGCCTTCAGTACCTGGAACGACCAGATCACGTCGTCGACGGTGATCGGCTGGCCGTCATGCCATTTGGCGCGTGGGTCGAGGCGGTAGGTCGCCGAGGAATAATCGTCAGGATATTTGTAGGCGTCCGCGATCAGCGGATGGCTGGTACCGCCTTCGTCGGTCGCTTGCTCCATCAGGGTGTCGTAGAGCATGCCGCCGCCGAACGCGGCGAAGCCTGCGGCTGGCGATCCCTGGACGATATAGGGGTTGAAACTATCATAGGTGCCGAGCACCACCGAATTCAGCGTGCCGCCCTTCGGCGCGTTCGGATTGACGTAGTCGTAGTGCTGGAAATTGTCGCCATATTTGGACTTGCCGATCAGCGACGAGGTGGTGCGCCATTCATCCGCGTGAGTTGCCTGCAATCCGGCGGTCAGTAGGACCGCCGTCAGCAGCGACCTCAGAAGCGTTCGGCCAACCGTCATGCGTTCTCCTCTTGGCGATGCACGTCCTCAGGCAATCTAGATCATTTGACGCCCATGAAAACCGCCGCAGGCCGGCTTTGTCGCCGCATATGCGGTTTTCCTAACAAAAAAGCCGGGCTGAACCCGGCTTTTCTATGGATATGCCCATTACAATTCTGTCATTGGGCGGGGGCGGGCGCCGCAGGAGCCGGCGCAGCAGGTTCGGCGGGCTTGGCCGGTGCGGCACCTTCCGCAGGCTTGGCTGGCGCGGCACCCTCGGCTGGTTTGGCCGGAGCCGCACCTTCAGCCGGCTTGGCCGCATCGGCCGAAGCGCCGGGCGTCGGCAGCGGCTTGGGATTGTCCGACAGCGTGCGCAGATAGGCGATGACGTTGGCGCGGTCCTCGTCCTTCGGCAGGCCGGCAAAGCCCATCGCCGTGCCCTTAATGAACTTCTTCGGCGAGGTGATGAAGTGGTTGAGGTTGTCGTAGGTCCACTTCTCGGCGCCGCCCTTGGAAAATTCCTTCATGCCGGCCGAATAGGCAAAGCCTGCATGCTCGGCCACCGGACGGTCGATCAAGTCCCACAGGTCGGGGCCGACCTTGTTCGGGCCGCCCTTCTCGCCGGAATGGCAGGCCTGGCATTTCTTGAACACGGCCGCACCAGCTTCGACATTGGCGGTGGCGAGCAGATCGGCGATCGGCTTGGCTTCCGCCGCGGGAGCTGCCGGACCGCCTTCGGTGGGCTCGGTGGCCTCGATGATGAAGCCGGGCTTTTCCGGGGCGGGGGAGGCAAACAGCGCATCGGACACAAGGCCGACCGAGAAGACCACGAACACGGTTCCGAGCAGCCCGCCGATCAGCTTGTTGATTTCGAAAGAGTCCATACGCCCCAGGCTCCCTTTTCCGGCGGACCGATCCGTCCACTCCGTCCGTCGGTATCGTGACCCAGCCCTCGGAGCCGGTCAAATCGGGCGGAAACTAGGTCTTTTGCTCCGGCGTTGCAACACCTATAAGGGCGCTTCCAGTGAGACCTTTTGCCACTTTTCCCATCCTCTTTTTCGAACGCTTGCCGTCGTCATGTCCACACTGATCCTCATCCCGGCCCGCATGGCCTCGACCCGCCTGCCGGGCAAGCCGCTGGCCGACATCGCCGGCGCTCCGATGATCGTCCATGTCGCCCGCCGCGCGGCGGATGCCGGGCTTGGCCGGGTGGTGGTCGCCACCGATACGCAAAGCGTCGCCGACGCGGTGCGCCTGCACGGCTTCGAGGCTGTCATGACGCGCACGGACCACGAATCGGGCTCCGACCGCATCTTCGAGGCGCTGACCACCCTCGACCCCGGGCGCAAGGTCGAAACCATCGTCAACGTGCAGGGCGACCTGCCGACGATCGATCCCGATACGATCAATGCCGCGCTGAAGCCCTTCGATGATCCGGCGGTGGACATCGCCACGCTCGGCGTCGAGATCGTCCGCGACGAGGAAAAGACCAATCCCAATGTCGTCAAGATCGTCGGCTCGCCCCTGTCAGGGACGCGGTTGCGGGCGCTCTATTTCACCCGTGCCACCGCACCTTGGGGCGAGGGGCCGCTCTATCACCACATTGGCCTCTATGCCTACCGCCGGTCAGCGCTAGAGCGCTTCGTCGCGCTGAAGCCATCGCCGCTGGAGCGGCGCGAGAGACTGGAGCAATTGCGGGCGCTGGAGGCCGGCATGCGCATCGACGCCGAGATTGTGCAGTCGCTGCCGCTCGGCGTCGACACGCCGGAAGATCTGGAACGCGCCAGAACCATCCTTTCAATCTGAGACATTTCAACCGAGACATTTGGCATGCCTGAAAAGACCAACAGAATATCCTTCCAGGGCGAGCCGGGCGCCAATTCCGACACCGCCAGCCGCAACATGTTCCCTGATATGGAGCCGTTGCCGTGCCCGACCTTCGAGGATGCCTTCAATGCCGTCGAGACCGGCAAGGCCGACCTCGCCATGATTCCGATCGAGAACACCATCGCCGGACGCGTCGCCGACATCCATCATCTCCTGCCGGAATCGAAACTGCACATTATCGGCGAGTATTTCCTGCCGATCCATTTCCAGCTCATGGTTTTGCCTGGCGTCAAGCGCGACGAGATCAAAACCGTGCACAGCCATATCCATGCGCTCGGCCAATGCCGCAAATACATCCGCAAGAACGGCTGGAAGGCGATCGTCGCCGGCGACACGGCGGGCGCCGCCAAGCAGGTCGCCGCGGTGAAGGACCGCACCATGGCGGCGCTTGCGCCGGCCCTGGCCGCGACGCTCTATGGGCTCGACATCATCGAGGAGAATGTCGAGGACACCGACAGCAACGTCACCCGCTTCGTCGTGCTGACCAAGAACAGGCAATGGGCCGAACGCCCCTCGGCCGACACCAAGATGATGACGACGTTCATCTTCCGCGTCCGCAACGTGCCGGCCGCGCTCTACAAGGCGATGGGCGGTTTCGCCACCAACGGCATCAACATGACCAAGCTGGAGAGCTATCAGCTCGGCGCCTTCACGGCGACGCTGTTCTATGCCGATATCGAGGGCCATCCCGACGATCCGCTGGTCAAGCTGGCGCTCGACGAGCTGCGCTTCTTCTCGCGCGAAATGCGGATCTTGGGTGTCTATCCAGCCAGCGAATCGCGCGAGCAATGGAAGGTGGCGGATTGAGGCGCGTAACCCGCGTGCCCTCGGCCCGGGCGTCGGCGCAAGCCAAAATCAGAGCAGGCCGAGCGGCACGTAGTCGATCTCCATGAAGGCCTCGACCTCCGGGATCCAGCGGTCGCGAACGAAGGCGACATGGTCGGGATGGTCGTTGTAGCCGGTATAGGCCCGCTGGTCGGCGAACTCCATCGAGAAGCCGAAACGAAAATCGTTCTTGGGGCTGACCTGCCGCAACTGCTCGAAATGCGTGACGCCCTTAATCCCCGTGAGGATCTTCTTGGCGTCGGTCAGGAACCGTTTCTCCTCGATCGAGTGCGGCTTGTGCTTCAGCGTGAACACGACGGTGTGACGGATCATTTCGTTCTCCCTGCGTTACGCGCTGTCTGCCCAGGCGCGGATGAGGTTATAGGCGATCGCTCCCTTCGGCGGCGTGAACAGATTGCCGGGATGCTCCTTGGCGAGCATCGAACGCACCTCGTCGCGATAAAACCAGCGGCAGTCTTCCAGCTCGTTGAGATCGGCCTGGATGTCGTCGTTGAGCGGCTCGCCGAAGCAGCCGATCATCAGCGAATAGGGGAACGGCCAGGGCTGGCTGGCGTGGTAGACGACGCGGCCAAGCCGGATGCCGGCTTCCTCCAGCGTTTCGCGGCGCACCGCCGCCTCGATCGTTTCGCCGGGTTCGATGAAGCCGGCAAGTGCCGAATACATGCCCGGCGCGAAATGCCGCCCGCGGCCGAGCAGGCATTTTTCGGGCGTCGCCGTCAGCATGATCGCCACCGGGTCGGTGCGCGGAAAATGCTCGGTGCCGCAGGCCGGGCAAAGCCGCTTGTAGCCGCCGGCCCGCATTTCGGACTCCGTGCCGCATTTGCTGCAGAAGCGGTGGCTCGCATGCCAGGCGAGCAGTGCGGCCCCTTGCGCCAGCGCGCCGGCCGCCGCTTCGTCGATCAGCCCCTGCATATAGACCGAACGGTAGTCGATGGCCTTGATCGCCTCCGGCAATTGTTCGGGCTCGATGCCAGCGGGCACGGCAAGCACCGGGCCATGTTCGGAAAAGCCGAGCAGGACGCCACGGTCGAGCGGTGCCTGAAGCGGCTGGCTCTCGTCGGCGCCGAACCAGGGATCGAAGCCGCCGTCTCCGGGTTTCAGATAGAGCCGCCCACCATGCATCAGCAAAAGCCTTGTCGTTGGATCGGCGAGCGCCTTTTCGACGGAATCGTCGGCGCGGTTTTCGGATTGCCGGTCAATTGTGTTGCCGGCGAAGCCGACGAACTGGCTCGGCTCGCGCAAGGGCGCGTCAAACAGGCGGAAGCTCATGGGGGACTCGGGCAAAACTCAGGGATGGACACAAGACAGGCTTATAACGCTGCCTTGATCGTTTCGGCAAACCGGCGCAGGTCCGAGCGCTGGTAAGGCTCGCGCATGCCGTGCCCCCACACCGGGCCTGGCCAGCCGGGATCGCCTTCCGAGCGGGCAATGACGTGGACATGCAACTGGCGCACGATGTTGCCGAGCGCGCCGGTGTTGATCTTGGTGCAGCCGGTCACGCGCTTCAGCGCCTGCGCCACCATATTGGTCTCGAAGGTCAGCATCGCCTGGTCGAGCGGCGTCATGTCGTGGATTTCCTCCGCGCCCGGCCGCTGCGGGACCAGCAGCAGCCACGGCCAGCGCCGATCGTTCATCACCCGCAGCTCGCACAGCCCAAG
This sequence comes from Mesorhizobium helmanticense, assembly GCF_003034915.1. Lineage (GTDB taxonomy): Bacteria > Pseudomonadota > Alphaproteobacteria > Rhizobiales > Rhizobiaceae > Mesorhizobium > Mesorhizobium helmanticense. The sequence continues at coordinate 169,193 of NZ_PZJX01000025.1, forward strand.
CCACATGAGCTGCTCGCTGTCTGCCTCCAGGCGGGTATCCAGCGTGAATCCGGCCTTGAGGCCCGGCAGCATCGGCGTTTTCCTCGCTTTGTAGTTTTTTTCTCAAGCTCATGAACGCTAGAGCGGCTGCCAAGAGGCCGCAAGAGGCCTGCAAGCGAATCATTGGAGCAATCGCTTCAGGTCGGCGCTGCCCTCGTCGCTCTGCCGGGCACCTGGAACATTCCGAAACAGGCGCCATCGGCGAAGCCGTCGATCATTCCCGCAAGGAAGTAGATCGGATGTCGCCTTGGTTTTCGCCAATCTCCAAAACCGAAGGCGTGCAAATTTGTTCTCGCTTTGTGCCCGCAATTATGCTACACATTTCGGCAGGGTGCTGATTTGCGCCGATGACCTGCCGCCAAGGCGGGTTTTGTTTCAGCCTTTGGCTCCATCCCGGCTGATTGGTCCTGCGCTCTTGCATTTCACCGCCGAATTGCCGATATGGAAAGCGGGAGGTTGGTGGTGGACGATCCACTCGCCAACCGGGTCAGGTCCGGAAGGAAGCAGCCCTAACGAGCCCGGAACGGGTCATTGTTCCAGCCTCCCGCCTCTTCGCCTTTCTCCCGCGACATTGACGGCGCCAAGCCCTGCGGGCGAGACTACGGGCAGGAATCGGCCGCCTTGCAGACGTGGCCTTTGGAGCTTTACGGGCGAATGAGCGAAGCCGGAAATTCGGGAACCGACCGAGCGATTCAAGGCGGGGCCGTCGCCTATCGCGTTCTGGCGCGCAAATACCGTCCTTCGAATTTCTCCGAACTGATCGGCCAGGAGCCGATGGTCCGAACCCTGACCAACGCCTTTGCAACCGGCCGCATCGCCCAGGCCTGGATGCTGACAGGCGTGCGCGGTGTCGGCAAGACGACGACGGCGCGCATCCTGGCGCGGGCGCTCAATTACAGGACGGCCGAGATCGACCAGCCTTCGGTCGACCTTTCCGTGCCCGGCGAGCATTGCCAGGCGATCATGGAAGGCCGCCATGTCGACGTCATCGAAATGGACGCCGCCTCCCACACCGGCATCGACGACATCAGGGACATCATCGAGCGCGTGCGCTATGCGCCGGTCTCGGCCCGCTACAAGGTCTACATCATCGACGAAGTCCACATGCTCTCCACCCAGGCCTTCAACGGCTTGCTGAAGACGCTGGAAGAGCCGCCGCCGCACGTCAAATTCATCTTCGCCACCACTGAAATCCGCAAAGTGCCGATCACCGTGCTGTCGCGCTGCCAGCGCTTCGATCTCAGGCGTATTGATCCGGCGGTAATCAAGACTGATCTTGGTCGCATTGCCGGCCTCGAAGGCATCGATGCCGAGGATCAGGCGCTGGCGATGATTGCGCGGGCCGCCGAGGGGTCGATGCGCGACGCGCAATCGATCCTGGACCAGGCGATCGCCCACGGCGCCAGCAAGGTCACTGCCGAGGCCGTGCGCGCCATGCTGGGGCTGGCCGACCGCGCCCGCATTGTCGACCTGTTCGAACATGTGATGAAGGGTGACGTGGCCGCTGCCCTTGCCGAGTTCCGGGCCCAATATGACATCGGCGCCGATCCGGCCGCGGTGCTGACCGACCTTGCCGAGTTCAATCACCTCGTCACCCGTCTGCGTTTCGTGCCGACAGCCCTTGAAGATGCCTCGCTGTCCGAGGACGAGCGCCGGCGCGGCGCCGACTTCGCCAGGGCGCTGTCGGTCAGGGTGCTGTCGCGGACCTGGCAGATGCTGCTCAAGGGCATTCCCGAAGTGCAGTCTTCCAACCGGCCGGTCAGCGCCGCCGAAATGGTGCTGATCCGGCTGGCGCATGCCGCCGACTTGCCGACACTGGACGAGGCGCTGAAGTCGCTGGAGGGCGCGGGCCCGAACGGCGCGCCGCGTTCGAACGGGGCGCCGGCAAGCTCCGGCCCGATAAATTCTGGCCAGGCAAGTTCTGGTAATGGCGGCGGCGCCAGCACCGTGACCCAGACGCGGATGCCAGCGGCCACTGGCGGCGCGCAGACGATGCGGCTGGTCGAGCCCGAACCCATGCCGGTTGCCTTTGTTGCACCGCCAGAGCCGGTCGTCGAGACCCCGCCGGTGCCGGTCAAATCGCTGGCCGACATCGTCGCCCTTGCCGACGCCAATCGCGACATGGCTTTCAAGGTGCTGGTGAAGCGCTGCGTGCGCCCGGTGCGCATCGAGCCCGGCCGCATCGACGTCAGCCTGACCGCCGACGCGCCGAAGATGTTGCTCAACGATCTGACCGCCAAGCTGCGCGCCTGGACCGGCCGCAACTGGCTGGTGTCGCTGTCGAAGGAAGAAGGCGGCCAGACGCTGGCCGAGATGGAATCGACAAAGCGCGAAAATGCCTTCCTCGATGCCAAGAGCGACCCGACCGTTGCCGCCATCCTCGCGCGGTTTCCCGGCGCCAAGATCATCGATGTGCGCATTCCCGACGCGCCGGAAGCCGATGAGGCCGAGGCCGAAATGCCGGTCGAGCCGGCGGCGGACGACGACGAAACCTGACCAACCGTGTGAACCTGCAAAGGATCGGACCATGAAAGATCTTCTCGGCTTGATGGGCAAGGCGAAGGAAATGCAGGCCAAGTTCCAGGCCATGCAGGATGAGATCGCCACGCTGGAGGCTACCGGCCAGGCCGGCGGCGGACTGGTCAACGTGACGCTGACCGGCAAGTTCGAGATGAAGTCGCTGAAGATTGACCCGTCGCTGTTCAAGGAGGACGAGGTCGAGATCCTGGAGGATTTGCTCCTCGCCGCTCACAATGACGCCAAGAACAAGGTCGAGCAGGTCATGCAGGAGAAGACCAAGGCGCTGACGGCGGGATTGCCGATACCGCCGGGAATGAAGCTGCCGTTCTAGGATCGGGATCCGGCCATGCCAGCGGCGCCCGTGACCGAAGACCCTTCCGCCAGGCTGATAGAGCAGCGCGTCCGAAACAGGATCTATGAGATCCTGGAAATCCTCGCCGACTGCGACAACGGCGTGGATCTGGTCGGGATCAGCGGTTATCTCAATCTCTTCGAGGATTTCGTCCACCGCCCATCGATCGAGTCCGGCATGTCGGCTCTTTCGAGGGACGAACGCGCGATCGTGCTGGAAATCGCCGATTTTCTCGAAGCAGCCTGCGCGGCAACCCCTGACTTCACCAAAGCCGAGTTCGTCGAGAGTGACTGGCCGCGTCAGATAGCGCCCAAAGCAAGGGATGCACGGCTGCTGTTCCTGCAACGCGGGCTGTTTTCGGAGGCGTTCGAAGAGGCCGAACCCGGGCAACGGTTCGTGCCGTCAGCCAATTGAACCTGCTCCTTATCGGGTGTGGCTATTCTGCCACCTTCCACTTAATAACCCTTTAGCCATCTTTTTGCCTGAAAGTGTCTCATTCTTGCCGCAACCAGGGGCGGGCTGGGCAGCAGAAACGAGGGGACACTTTTGATCTCTACCCCATGGAAGATGCCGTTGTTGCTCGGCGTCGTCACTTCTCCGTTGTTTTTGGCCGCCTGCAGCCAGACCACTTCGCACGGCATGTCCAGCCTGACTGATGCGATAACGCCGAGCTTCCTGAGTTCGCGGGCCTATGGTTACACGCCGAAGGACAAGGAATGCCTGCAGCGGGCGATGTTTTTCGAATCCAACCGGTCGAGCCGTGACGGCATGATTGCCGTCGGCACGGTGGTCATGAACCGGCTGCGCTCCGGCAAGCACGGCAGCACCATATGCCAGGTGGTCGGCGAGCGCGGCCAGTTCGCGCCGGGCGTGATGACGCGGCCGATGAATTCCAAGGCGATGCCCGATGTCGAGGAAGCCGCCGAGGCCGTCCTCAAGGGCGAGCGCAAGGCCAAGCTGAAGAACACGATGTTCTTCCACACCGCCGGCCTGCGTTTCCCCTACAAGAACATGCACTACACCATGGTTGCCGGCGGCAACGCCTTCTACGAGAAGCGCGGACGCAACTGGCAGCCGCTGCCCGACGAGCCGATGGTCGCCGTGGCCCAGGCTGCGCCGCGAACGTCGGCGCCCACCGCTCCGGTAACGCTCGTCGCCTCCGCCGCGCGGGTGAGGGTGGCCAATGCAACATCCTCCAGGATGACTTCGGACAAGGCGACCCCCACCCAGGCAACCTATGTGACTGCAGCCGCATCATGGCCGGCAAGGCCCGCAAAGGCCGCTCTCGTGAACGCGACCGCCAAGCAGGAGAGGCCTGAGACCATCGTGGCATTGCAAGAGCCGATGCAGGAACCGGACGCGGCCCGCTTCGGTGGCACTGCCGCACCGCCACCTGTCACCGCATCCCAGGCGGCGCCGGCCGAGCCGACAATGGCGTTTGAATCGACGCCCGAGAACACCGATGCCATCGCTGCGATGATCGTCGGCCAGACCCGTCCGCTGGAGGAGAACTGACGGCCAAGGGTTCTTGCGATCGCCTTGGCAGCAGTGTGCTTGCCGTTGATTGGGATACGCTGTTGTAGTGTTCCAAAGCGCGCGGAAAAATCCTAAACCGATGCGATGTCCAAGCGAATCGCCGGTCCCGAGATCGAACGCCTGATCCAGCTCCTGGCCAAGGTGCCGGGGCTCGGTCCCCGCTCGGCCAGGCGCGCGGCACTCCATCTCATCAAGAAGAAGGAGCAGTTGCTGTCGCCGCTCGCCGTCGCCATGAGCGAGGCGGTCGACAAGGTGCGCATCTGCTCGACCTGCGGCAATGTCGATACTTCGGACCCTTGCATGATCTGCACCGATCCTCGCCGCGATGCCGGCACGCTCATCGTCGTCGAGGACGTCTCCGACTTGTGGGCGCTGGAGCGGGCGGCGGCCATGAATGTGCGCTACCACGTGCTTGGCGGCACGCTGTCGCCGCTCGACGGCATCGGCCCCGAGCAGCTCAACATCCGCTCGCTGGTCGATCGTGTCGCCGGTGGCGAGGTCAAGGAGGTCATCCTCGCCGTCAACGCCACGGTCGAGGGCCAGACCACGGCGCATTACCTGACTGATCAGCTCTCCGGCTTCGAGATCAAGGTGACACGGCTGGCGCATGGTGTGCCGGTCGGTGGTGAGCTCGATTATCTCGACGAAGGCACGCTGGCCGCGGCGCTGCGCTCGCGGACGGCGTTTTGACGGGGTGGGGGAAGGAACCTGAGATGACTGCGTTCCTTCGCGCCCCCCTCTGTCCTGCCGGACATCTCCCCCACGAGGGGGGAGATTGGCAGCTTCGCGGGCGGCGCTTCCCTTCCAACGTTCGTGATTGGCGAAAGTGGAAACGACAGCCAATCTCCCCCCGCGTGGGGGAGATGTCCGGCAGGACAGAGGGGGGCGCCGTAGAGCGCGCGCTTCGCGGATTGGTCCTCATTCCCTTTCTGGTTACACTCGTCCTCCTTCTCGCCACCCCTGCCTCCGCAGCACCAATCGACGACCAGTTCCGCGCCTGGCTGCAGAACGACCTCTGGCCCGAAGCCAAGGCAAAAGGCATCTCCGAGAAAACCTTTGATACCGCCTTCGACGGCGTGAAACCGAACCTCAAACTGCCCGACCTCGTGCTGCCGGGAAAGAAGGCGACGACGCCGCGGAAGCAGCATCAGGCGGAGTTCGGTTCGCCCGGCGCCTATTTCGCCGAAAAGACGGTTCGCGCCGTCACATCGGGCGGCCGGACGCGTGAGGCGGCCAATGCCAGGACGCTGGCCGCGATCGAGGAGCGCTACGGCGTGCCGGGCGAGGTGCTGCTGGCGATCTGGGGCCGCGAGACCGGCTTTGGCGCGGCGAAGATGCCCTACGACGCCTTTGAAGTGCTGGGCACCAAGGCGTTCATGTCGACAAAGAAAGCGTTCTTTCGCACCGAGCTTTTGGCGGCGTTGGAAATCGTCGAGCGCGGGCTGGCTCCGGTCGGCGCGATGAAATCGTCCTGGGCGGGCGCGCTCGGCCAGCCGCAATTCATGCCGACCTCCTTCCTCAAACACGCTGTCGATTTCGACGGCGACGGCCGCGCCGACATCTGGAATTCGGTACCGGACACGCTGGCCTCGATCGCCAATTATCTCGTGCACTACGGCTGGGTGAAGGGCCGTGGCTGGGGCTTCGAGGTGACGGTGCCCGAGAGCGTTTCCTGCTCGCTCGAAGGCCCCGACCAGGGCAAGAAGATTTCCGAGTGGGCGGCGATGGGCATCAAGCGCGTCGGCGGCAAGGCGTTCCCGGCGAGCGAGTTGAAGAAGGAAGGATTTCTCTTGATGCCGGCCGGCCGCAGCGGTCCGGCCTTCATCGCCACGCCGAATTTCTACGTGCTGAAGCAATACAACACCAGCGACCTCTATGCCCTGTTCATCGGCCATGGAGCCGACCGCATCGCCAATGGCGACAGCAATTTTTCGGGCAGCTGGGGCGCGGTCGGCGGTTTGCACAGGTCTGATATCGCCGCCCTGCAGCGGGCACTGGAAGCCAAGGGCTATGATGTCGGCAGCGCAGACGGCCTGCCCGGGTTCAAGACGCGCCGGTCGATCGGCAAATGGCAGGCCAAGAACGGCCAGGCAGCCACCTGTTTTCCCGACGCCGATCTGGTCGCGGCGATTAAGTAGCTGGGAAAACAGCACATTTCCTGTTTACCGACGACCATTGATGGGTATTGCCGGTCGCTCGCCGTAGCTATTTTGGCTGCGGTGGGCGGGTTGCAAAATGCTCGTTGCCGGGCTTGCGGTCGCCGGATATGGTGTGGACCAACTGGACAAAAATTGCCACGATAACGGGTCCAGGGCCATCGTTCGGGCCGGCATGAGAACATTTCAACCTGAGCCGGGAACTCAGGTCAACAAAACAGGGAACAATCGCCATGATGATGGAAAAGTTTGCTCTTCGCTCGCGTACCTTGCTCGCCGGCGCGGCCATGTCCGCGCTGCTTCTGGCCGGCGCGCCCGCCCTTGCCGTGACCCCCGCCGATACGCTGGTCGAAGGCTTCGCGATCGACGACATCATCTCCATGGATCCGGGCGAGGCGTTCGAGCTGTCGACCGCCGAGGTCACCGGCAACACCTATGATCTTCTGGTCCGCCTCGACCTCAGCGACACCTCCAAGGTCAAGGGCGATCTCGCCGAGAGCTGGACCGTCTCCGACGATGGCCTGGTCTATACCTTCAAACTCAAGCCCGGCCTGAAATTCGCTTCGGGCAATCCGATCACGGCGGCCGACGTCGCCTATTCCTTCGAGCGCGCCATCAAGCTCGACAAGAGCCCGGCCTTCATCATCGGGCAGTTCGGCATCAGCGGCGACAATGTCGCCGAAAAAGCCAAGGCCGTCGATGACACCACCTTCCAGTTCACGGTCGACAAGGCCTATGCGCCGAGCTTCGTGCTGAACTGCCTGTCGGCGACCGTCGCCTCGGTCGTCGACGCCAAGCTGGTCAAGGAACATGTGGCGACGGTGACGCCGAGCGCCGACTACAAATGGGACAATGATTTCGGCAATGCCTGGCTGAAGACCGGCTATGCCGGCTCCGGGCAGTTCAAGCTGCGTGAATGGCGCGCCAATGAAGCCGTCGTCATGGAGCGCAATGACAACTATTTTGGCGAAAAGGCCAAGCTCGCCCGCGTCATCTACCGCAACATGAAGGAAAGCTCGGCACAGCGCCTGGCGCTCGAGGCCGGCGACATCGACGTTGCCCGCAACCTCGAGCCGAACGACCTCGACGCCATCGCCAAGAACGCCGATCTCACCTCGACCAGCGCGCCGAAGGGGACGGTGTACTACATCAGCCTCAACCAGAAGAACCCGAACCTCGCCAAGCCGGAAGTTCGCCAGGCGTTCAAATACCTGGTCGACTATGACGCACTGAGTTCAACCATCCTCAAAGGCATCGGCGAGATCCACCAGACCTTCCTGCCCAAGGGCGTCCTCGGCGAGCTCGACGAGAACCCGTTCAAGTTCGACGTCGCCAAGGCCAAGGAACTGCTGGCCAAGGCCGGCCTGCCGGACGGCTTCAGCGTGACCATGGACGTGCGTACCGGCCAGCCGACCACCGGCATGGCGGAATCGATCCAGCAGACGCTGGGACAGGCCGGCATCAAGCTGGAGATCATCCCCGGCGACGGCAAGCAGACGCTGACCAAGTATCGCGCCCGCAACCACGACATCTATATCGGCCAGTGGGGCCAGGACTATTTCGATCCGAACTCCAATGCCCAGACCTTCGCCTCGAACCCCGACAATTCGGATGAAGGCAAGACCAAGACGCTCGCCTGGCGCAATGCCTGGGACATCCCGGATCTGACCAAGGAAACCGAGGCCGCCCTGCTCGAGAAAGATTCGGCCAAGCGCGCGGCGATGTACCAGGAACTTGAAAAGAAGATCCTCGACACCAGCCCCTTCGTCGTCATTCACCAGCAGCTGGAAGTGGCCGGCCTGCGCAAGAACCTCAAGGGCTTTGCGCTCGGCCCGAGCTTCGACACCAACTTCGTCGGGCCGGTCTCCAAGGAGTGATGCCGGCGGACGCGCCGCGTGAGCGTGGCTGAAAACCAGGCGACGGCCGGGCGCGGCAGCGCCCGCGCCACCGCCATTCTTTCGTCGATCGGCCGTTTCCTAGTCATCGCGATAACGACCTATCTCGGCCTGCTCGCGGTGACCTTCTTCATCGGCCGCGTCATTCCGATCGACCCGGTGCTGGCCGTGCTGGGCGACCGGGCTCCTACCGCCGTCGTCGAGCGCACGCGCCGCGAGATGGGCCTCGACCTGCCGCTGATCGAGCAGTTCTACATCTATGTGAAAAATGCCCTCAATGGCGATTTCGGCACATCGGTGCTGACCACCAATCCGGTGATGACCGATATTCGCCGCGCCTTTCCGGCGACCATCGAGCTGGCGACGCTTGGCACGCTGATCGGTGCAATCATTGGCGTGCCGCTTGGCGTTCTGGCGGCGGTCAGGCGCGGCAGCCTCATCGACCAGGTCGCGCGCATCATCGGCCTGATCGGCTATTCCGTGCCGGTCTTCTGGCTGGGGCTGCTTGGGCTCGTGCTGTTCTACGCCAAGCTCCGATGGGTCGCCTTTCCGGCCAGGCTCGATGTCGTCTACGAATACACTTTCACGCCGATCACCGGCTTTTACCTTCTCGACGCCGCGATGCAGGGGCAATGGGACGTCTTCTACGACGCCTTCCGCCACATCGTCCTGCCGGCCTCGTTGCTCGGCTATCTGTCGCTCGCCTATATCAGCCGCATGACCCGCTCCTTCATGCTGAACGAGCTGGGGCAGGAATATATCGTTGCAGCGCGTGCCAAGGGCCTGTCGGAAACGCGCATCATCTGGGGCCACGCGCTGCGTAACGCCGCGGTGCCGATGGTGACCGTGATTGCTCTTTCCTACGCCAACCTGCTCGAAGGCTCGGTGCTGACGGAGACCGTCTTTTCCTGGCCCGGCATCGGCCTCTACATCACCAATTCGCTGCAGAACGCCGACATGAACGCCGTGCTCGGCGGCACCATCGCTATCGGCTCGGTCTTCATCGCCATCAATCTTCTGTCCGACCTGCTCTACCGGCTGCTCGATCCAAGGACCAAGGCCGGATGAGTACCGAAGCAATCCAGAGCCGCCGCGACTGGCTGCTCAGCGAGCGGCCGGCCTCACGCATGCAGGCGCGGCTCGGTCGCGCCTATGTCGCCTGGCGGCGCTTTTCCGCCAACCGGCTGGCGTTTGTCGGCCTGCTCATCATCCTCGCGCTACTGGTGGTCGCGGCTTTCGCCGATGTGCTGGCGCCCTATTCGCCGACCATCGGCGACTTGAAGAACGCGCGCCTGCTGGCGCCGAGCGCCGCGCACTGGTTCGGCACCGACGACCTCGGCCGCGACATCTATTCGCGCATCATCTACGGCTCACGCTGGACGCTTTATGTGGTGATCCTGGTCGCCATCATAGCCGCGCCCGTCGGCCTGCTGGTCGGCACCGTCGCCGGCTATGCCGGCGGCTGGACCGACGCCATCCTGATGCGCATCACCGACATCTTCCTGGCCTTCCCGAAGCTGGTGCTGGCGCTGGCCTTCGTTGCCGCTCTTGGCCCCGGCATCGAAAACGCGGTGCTCGCCATCGCCATCACCTCCTGGCCGCCTTATGCCCGCATCGCCCGCGCCGAGACGCTGACGGTGCGCAATTCCGACTACATCAAGGCGGTGCAACTGATGGGTGCCTCGCCCTTCCGCATCGTGCTGCGCCACATCATGCCGCTGTGCATCTCCTCGCTGATCATCAGGGTGACGCTCGACATGGCCGGCATCATCCTCACCGCCGCCGGCCTTGGTTTCCTCGGCCTCGGCGCCCAGCCGCCGCTGCCCGAATGGGGCACCATGATCGCATCGGGCCGCCGCTTCATTCTCGACCAGTGGTGGGTGGCGGGTGCGCCGGGCTTCGCCATCCTCATCGTCAGTCTCGGCTTCAACCTGCTCGGCGACGGCCTGCGTGACGCGCTCGATCCCCGGAGCGGCGACCAATGAGCGGCAAGACGAGCACGTTGCTGGAGGTCGAGGACCTGCGCGTCAACTTTCCGACGCGCATCGGCCAGGTCCAGGCGGTGCGCGGCGTTTCCTTCTCGCTTGGCCGCGAGCGGCTGGGCATTGTCGGCGAGAGCGGCTCCGGCAAGTCGCAGACCGGCCGCGCCATCATGGGCCTGACGCCGCCGCAGGCGCAGGTGACGGCCAGGACGCTCGCTTTCGACGGCATCGACCTGCTTGCCGCGCCGGCGCGCGAGCGCCGGGCGCTGCGGGGAAAACGCATCGCCATGATCCTGCAGGATCCGAAATATTCGCTCGACCCGGTGATGAGCATCGGCCGCCAGATCGTCGAGACGCTGCGCACGCATGAGAAGGTCGGAAAGGCGGAAGCCCGCGACCGCGCGCTCGCCATGCTGGAGGCCGTGCAGATCCGCGACCCTTCGCGGGTTTTCGACCTGCATCCGCACGAAGTCTCCGGCGGCATGGGCCAGCGCGCCATGATCGCCATGATGCTGATTGCCGGTCCCGAGATGATGATCGCCGACGAGCCGACCTCGGCGCTCGACGTCACCGTGCAGCTCGACGTGCTCGGCATCCTCGACCGGCTGGTCAGCGAGCGCGGCATGGGGCTGATCTTCATCTCGCACGATTTGCGCCTGGTCTCCTCCTTCTGCGACCGGGTGATCGTCATGTATGCCGGCAAGGTGGTCGAGCAGCTCAAGGCATCGGAGCTCCGCGACGCGCAGCATCCCTACACGCGCGGCCTGCTCAACTGCATGCCCAGGATCGGCTTCGAACGCCACCCGCTGCCGGTACTCGACCGCAAGCCGGAGTGGGCGGTATGAATGCGGCGCTTTCCGTCGACGGGCTGGAGGTGATCTTCGACCGCTTCCGCGCGCTGAAGGGCGTCAGCCTCGAAGTCAGGTCAGGCGAGTCCTATGGGCTCGTCGGGGAATCCGGTTCCGGCAAGTCGACGCTGCTGAGGGCAATCGCGGGACTCGCGCCCGTCGCCTCCGGCAGCATCACCGTCAACGGCAAGAACCTCGGCAAGGGCCGCGACAAGGCCTTCTATCGCGAGGTGCAGATGGTCTTCCAGGATCCCTATGGCTCGCTGCATCCGCGCCAGACCGTCGACCGGCTGCTGCAGGAGCCGCTCGCCATCCATGGCTTCGCCGACGGCGAGAAGCGCATCGAGCGCGCGCTGGACGAGGTGGGCCTGGGCACCGGCTTCCGCTTCCGCTATGCGCATCAATTGTCAGGCGGCCAGCGCCAGCGCGTGGCGATCGCGCGTGCACTCATCCTCGAGCCGTCGATCCTGCTGCTCGACGAGCCGACCTCGGCGCTCGACGCGTCCGTGCAGGCGGAAGTGCTCAACCTCCTGGAAGAGGTCCGGCGGCGGCGCAAACTGACCTTCCTGATGGTCAGCCACGACCTCGCCATCATCACCCATATGTGCGAGCGGCTGATGGTCATGCAGAGCGGCGAGGCGGTGGAAAATCTCACGGCAAGCCAGCTTGTCGGACACCGCGTGACCAAGGATTATACGCGCAACCTGCTCAGGGCGAGCGAGGGGTTTGTAAGGACGGCGTGAGTCAAACTCAACTGTCAGCGACGCTAATGGCGGCAGGCCCAATCGCCTCCCGCCGGTGCCAACTTGAGGAAAACGTGAAATAAGGTCAGAACAACTCCCAGCAGTCATCCAAACGAGAACGGGCGCCGGCCCGGCGAGGGGCAAAAATGAAGAACTCAGCCATTTCCGAACGCAAGAACCAGTCGATCTCGCGCGGCGTCGGCATGACCACGCAGATCTATGCCGACCGCGCCGAGAATTCGGAGATCTGGGACGTCGAGGGCCGCCGCTATATCGACTTCTCGTCCGGCATCGCCGTCGTCAACACCGGCCACCGCCATCCCAAGGTGATCGAGGCGGTGAAGGCGCAGCTCGACCGCTTCACCCACACCTGCCACCAGGTGGTGCCCTATGAGAGCTATGTCAGGCTGGCCGAGCGGCTGAACGCCATGCTGCCCGGCAAGTTCGACAAGAAGACGATTTTCGTCACCACCGGCGCCGAGGCGGTCGAGAACGCCGTCAAGATCGCCCGCAACGCCACCGGTCGCCCAGCCGTCATCGCCTTTTCCGGCGGCTTCCATGGCCGCACCTTCATGGGCATGGCGCTGACCGGCAAGGTCGTGCCCTACAAGGTCGGCTTTGGCGCCATGCCGGCCGACGTCTTCCACGCACCGTTCCCGGTGGCGCTGCACGGCGTTTCCGTCGCCGACTCGCTGGCCGCACTCGACCGGCTGTTCAAGGCCGATGTCGACCCGGCCCGTGTCGCCGCCATCATCGTCGAGCCCGTGCAGGGCGAGGGCGGCTTCTACGAGGCGCCGCGCGACTTCATGACGGCGCTGCGCAAGATCTGCGACCAGCACGGCATGCTGTTGATCGCCGACGAGGTGCAGACCGGCTTTGCCCGCACCGGCAAGATGTTCGCCATGGATCACCATGAGGTGGCCGCCGACATCACCACCATGGCCAAGAGCCTGGCCGGCGGCTTTCCGCTGGCGGCGGTCACCGGCCGCGCCGAGATCATGGATGCGCCGAACCCCGGCGGGCTCGGCGGCACCTATGGCGGCAGCCCGATCGGCGTCGCCGCGGCACACGCCGTGCTCGACGTGATCGACGAGGAAAAGCTCTGCGACCGCGCCAATGCGCTGGGCGCCCGGCTGAAGCAGCGGCTGCAGTCGATCCGCGACGATGTGCCCGAGATCGTCGATATCCGGGGTCCGGGCTTCATGAACGCGGTCGAGTTCAACGACGTCAAGAAAGGCCTGCCCTCGGCGGAAATCGCCAATGCGGTCAGGCTGAAGGCGCTCGACAAGGGGCTGATCCTGCTCACCTGCGGCGTCTACGGCAATGTCATCCGCTTCCTCGCGCCGATCACCGTCCAGGACAACGTGATGAACGAAGCGCTCGACATTCTGGAAAGCTCGATCCGCGAAGTCTGCGCTGCCTGAACGGGCAGCGCCTCATTTCTCCTGGCGGCCTATGCCGAACGTGCCGTCAGGAGTTCGGATTCTGTAACCAGGCCGGATGCCGGATGGCTGGCTATCAGTTTGTAGGCATTCTGAAGGTCTTCGACATAGCTCAACGTCACATGAGAACCGACTTCGCGTGCATAAATCAAAAGCGTCCTCGATATCCCGCAAGGCAAGGTGTCGAGGAATAATTGTCTTTGTGGCCACCTGATTTATTGGTCCTGCGCTCGTTTTCGCAGCGCTGCGAAATAGTCGTCGTCAATGGGAGTGCCCGGCGCGGATGACGCGCCCTCAAGGAGCAAACCGCGCAGCCGTTGACGATCCTGATCGTGGCGGATCAATTCACGCACATACTCGCTGCTCGACCCATAGCCGCGATCCGCCACTTGCCGATCGACAAAATGCTTCAAGCTGTCAGGCAGGGAGATATTCATTGTGCTCATTGAGAGATCGTATTGCCGATGGCAAAATTGGCAACCCTAAGCACTCGCCTTGGCTGGCTCCTTCTGGAAGGCGGCCAGTGCCGCCTTCAGCCCATCGGGTCCCTCAGCCACGCTCTGCGGCGGCGGCGAGAAGCCGGCGCCGAGCATCTTGCGGCCGAGCATATGGTCGCCGGGCCGGTTGACCGATTCGATGCCGAGCAACCGGTCTGCGGCATAGTGGTAGATCGAGAATCTGTTCTCGCCGAGGTCGCCCAATACGACATGGCTGTCACCGCCCGAGGTCAGGCCGACCATCTGCAGCTTCATGTCGCCAATGTCGGACCAGAACCACGGCACCGCGGCAAAGGCGTCCGCATGGCCGAGAATGGTGCGCGCGGCAAGCCGCGCCTGGTCGGTGGCGTTCTGCACCGATTCCAGCCGCACATCCGCGCCGGTGAACCAGTGCCGGTAGGACGCCGCATCGCCGATGGCGAGGATTTCGGGCACCGAACTCCGCATCTGCTGGTCGACGCGGATGCCGTTGGCGATCGCGATGCCGGCGGCTTGCGCCAGCTCGACATTCGGCACCACGCCGATGCCGATGATGACCATTTGCGCCGGCAGCCTTTCGCCGGACGACGTCACCGCTGCCGAGACGCGGCCGTTTTCGCCTTCCAGCCGGGAAATTGTGGTGCCGGTGAGGATGCGCACGCCGCTAGCTTCCAGGCGCTGCCGCACATGGCTGGCGATGACCGGCGCTACCGCGCGGCCGAGCAGCCGGTCGACAGCTTCGACGACGGTCACCTTGCGGCCGGCGGCCTTGAGCGTCGCGGCGATCTCCAGCCCGATGAAGCCGCCGCCGAGAATGACGACATCCTCGCTTTGCGCGCTCAGCTCGCGGATCAGCCGCGCGTCGGCGAGCGAGCGCAGCGAGACCACGCCGGCAAGATCGACGCCTGGCAAAGGCAGCACGCGCGGCCGCGAGCCGGTCGCCAGGATCAGCCGGTCGAAGGGCAGCATGCCGCCGCCCGATATTTCCAGCCTTTGGCCTGCGGCATCGATGCGCTCGACCTTGATGCCTGGCCGGTAGTCGATGGTGCTGCCTGTGTAGAACGCCTCGCCGCGCAGCGGCTGCGGTTTGGCTTCCTGGTCCTTGATGAAGGTCTTCGACAGCGGTGGCTTGTGGTAAGGCAGCTCGCTCTCGTCGCCGACAAGGATCACGGGCCCGTCGTAACCCTCCTCGCGCAGGCTGGCGGCCGCTTGTACGCCCGCGTGACCCGCACCGACAATGACCACACCGTTCTTCATCGCAGCCCGATTTTCTTTTTCGATTCTACGATTCTAGGACGTCCCGCCAGGTGGCGATTGTCTGGCGCCGCCGCAAGAGCCCTGGTCGGGGTCGCACCCGGAATGGCCGCCTGTCAATCGCGATCTCATCGCAAACCCGGTGCGTGAGGCATTTAAAGTTGATATTTCTAGTTTAGAATTATTCTAAACTGTTGTTTCAATTGATTTTTCTCTTCGATGCCAGTTGACTTCCGGCTCCTTCATCGTGTTATGGAAGCTTGCGCGTCAAGCGCATCCCTTTGATGTCTGGGCCTTGAACCCTTTCGATTGGAGGCATTTCGGTGTCTTTCTTACGCGAACCGCGCAATGGCGCGGCGTCTCTTGCCTTTGAAGGCATGCGAATGCCTTGGGGCCCGTCGGCGCGTGCGCCTTTTACTGAATTTCCAAGAAACTGGAGAACGATGATGACAGTACGCAATGGCGGCAGGCTGGCTGCGATCTGCGCTACGGCTATGTTGACGGCGGCGGTGTTCATGCTGCCGGCCAAGGCCGAAACCGATGCCAAGGCAGTCATCAAGACCTATTCCGACATCGCGCTGGCCAAATATGAGGATTCGCTGACCACCGCCCAGGCGCTCGACAAAGCGGTCGACGCGCTGCTCGCCAGGCCGTCGGTGGAAACGCTGAACGCCGCCCGCGAGGCCTGGAAGGCGTCGCGCGTTCCCTATCAGCAGACCGAGGTCTACCGTTTCGGCAACAAGATCGTCGACGACTGGGAGGGCAAGGTGAATGCCTGGCCGCTGGACGAAGGCCTGATCGACTATGTTGCCAAGAGCTACGGCACCGAGTCCGACGCCAACTCGCTCTACTCCGCCAATGTGATCGCCAACAAGGAGATCGAGATCGACGGCAAGAAGGTCGACGCCACGAACCTGACGCCGGAGTTCCTCTCCGGCACGCTTCAGGAGGCCGGCGGCATCGAGGCCAATGTCGCCACCGGCTATCACGCCATCGAATTCCTGCTCTGGGGCCAGGACCTGCACGGCACCGGCCCGGGCGCCGGCGAGCGGCTCTATACGGACTACGACCTTGCCAATTGCACCGGTGGCAATTGCGACCGCCGCGCGCAGTACTTGAAGTCGGCGAGCGACCTTCTGGTTTCCGACCTGCAGGACATGGTCAATGACTGGAAGGAAGGCGGCGCCGCCCGCAAGAACCTCGTCGACGGCGAACCCAATGCCGGCATCTCGACCATCTTCACCGGCATGGGCTCGCTGTCCTATGGCGAATTGGCCGGCGAGCGCATGAAGCTCGGCCTGCTGCTGCACGATCCGGAGGAAGAGCACGACTGCTTCTCCGACAACACCTACAACTCCCATCTCTATGACGTGATCGGCATCCGCGCCGCCTATCATGCCAGCTACGTCAGGCTCGACGGCAGCGTCGTCGAGGGGCCGTCGGTGTCCGACATGGTCAAGGCCGCCGATCCGGCGATCGACAAGGAACTCTCGGACAAGCTGGATGTCACTGTCGCCAAGGTGGAGGCGATCAAGGCGCGGGCGGTTGCCGGCGAGGCCTATGACCAGCAGATCGCCGAAGGCAACACCGAAGGCAATGCCACCGTGCAGGCGGCGATCGATGCGCTGATCGACCAGACCAAGTCGATCGAACGCGCCGTAGGCTCCCTGAAACTCAATGCCATCGCCTTCGAGGGCTCCGACAGCCTCGACGCGCCGGACAAGGTGTTCCAGTAAGCCTTGAGCACGATCCCGAAGGGCGGACCTTCAGGATCGTCCTCCATCAAAACCAGCCACACGGCGCCTGGGAACGCCGTCAGCCAGAGCAAATAAATGCTGATCTGCCATTGCAACATCATCACCGAGAAGGAGATTGAGCAGACGATCGTCGGCCTGCTGGATCAGGATCCCTGGCAACTTATCGTGCCGGCGAAGATCTATCATGCCATGCAGAAGCGCGGCCGCTGTTGCGGCTGCTTCCCAAATGTGGTCGAAACGATCATTCGGGTAACCGAGAACTACCACGCCCGTTCGGAGGCGAGCGGCGTGGACATCGTTTCACACCTGGATCGCGTCAGAGGCCTGCGCATCCAATACGGGAGCAGAACCCATGAAGGGCGAAAAGCAGATCATCGAGCGGCTTAACGAGGCTCTGTTTCTGGAGCTTGGAGCCGTCAACCAGTACTGGGTGCATTTCCGGCTGCTGGAAGACTGGGGATACGCCAAGCTGGCAAAGAAGGAACGCGCCGAATCGATCGAAGAGATGCACCATGCCGACCGGCTCGTGGCCCGCATCATCTTCCTGGAAGGGCACCCTAACCTGCAGTCCGTGGCGCCGCTGCGCATCGGGCAGAATGTCAAGGAAGTGCTCGAATCCGATCTTGCCGGCGAATATGACGCGCGCACCGCCTACAAGCGGTCGCGCGAGATTTGCGAAGAAGCAGGCGACTACGTGTCGATGAAACTGTTCGAGGATTTGCTGTCGGACGAGGAAGGTCACATCGACTTCCTCGAGACCCAGCTCGACCTGCTCGCCTCGATCGGCGAGGAAAAATACGGCCAGCTCAACGCCGCATCGGCGGACGAATCGGATTAAGGACATGCGGGAATGCGGCGCCCCCTAGCATTCTTGCGCCGCTTGCGGCGGGCCGGGAATTTCGGCCTGCCGTCCCTTCAGAACCCGCGATATCGATTGCTTCGCGGGCTTTCGTTTGCCGTTTTGGCGTCGTTTGCCGCCTCGGCCCTGGCCGGCCCGCCGGAATCGGCGGGCCTCGCCACCAGCCGCACCGACCTGACGCCGAAGGATCTGGCGCGCGTCATCGCCGTCACCAGGCCGACCACTGATTTTTCCAGGCCCGAGCAGTTCGAGCTTATGCAGGGCGGCGCCGGCACGTCGCGCAAGGACGTCAACCGCGACGCCTTCTCGCAATCCTCCGCAAACATCACCTTCGAGGAAGAAGGCACGTTCAAGCTCGGCAACGCCCTTTTCCGCAAGAACTGGGTGTCGTCGCCCTCCTCGACGCAGGCCTCGGACGGGCTTGGCCCGCTATTCAACGAACGGGCTTGCCAGAATTGCCATCTGAAGGACGGCCGCGGCCATCCGCCGGAAGGCGACACGCGCACCACCTCGATGTTCCTGCGGCTGGCGCGCGATGCGAGCAATGAGGAGGAGAAAGCCGCGCTCGCCGACCGTAAGGTGCTCAATTTCCCCGATCCGGTCTACGGCTCGCAACTGCAGGAACTGGCGGTGCCGGGCCTCAAGGGCGAGGGCAGAATGCATGTCGACTACAGGGAAGAAAAGGTGACGCTCGGCGACGGCAGCATCGTTTCGCTACGCAAGCCGAGTTACACCGTGGACAGTCTGGGATACGGGCCGCTCGACCCGCACACTAGGCTGTCGCCGCGCCTCACGCCGCCGATGATCGGCCTCGGCCTGATCGAGCAGATCGCGCCGGCCGACATCCTTGCCCATGCCGATCCGGACGACCGCGACGGTGACGGCATTTCCGGCAAGCCCAACATCGTGCGCGATAGCCGTAGCGGCGAGCTGACGCTCGGCCGCTTCGGCTGGAAGGCGCAGACGCCATCGATCCGCGAGCAGGCGGCGGATGCATTCTCGGGCGACATTGGCATCTCGACGCCCGAAATGCCGAAAAGCGAGGGCGACTGCACCGCTGCCGAAAAGCCATGTCTTGCCATGCCGAACGGTGTGCAGAAGCGCCTCGGTCCGGTCGAGGCGCCGCCGCCGGTCATGGACCTCGTTACCTTCTACTCGCAAAACCTTGCGGTCCCGGCGCGGCGCGATCTCGATACGCGGCAAGTGCTCGCCGGCAAGAAGCTGTTCTACGACATGGGCTGCATCTCCTGCCACGCGCCGAAATTCGTCACCCGTCGCGACGCGCCCAACAAGGCGCAAGCCTTCCAGCTGATCTGGCCGTATTCCGACTTCCTGCTGCACGACATGGGGCCGGGTCTGGCCGATGGGCAGGCCGTGGGCGAGGCGACGGGCAGCGAATGGCGCACTCCGCCGCTATGGGGGATCGGCCTGACCGAGATCGTCAACGGCAACAATTTCTTCCTGCATGACGGGCGCGCCCGCACCTTGGCCGAGGCCATTCTTTGGCATGGCGGCGAGGCACGGAAGGCGCGCGACCGCTTTGCCGCCGCCGATGCGGTCGCCCGCGATGCGCTGGTCAAATTCCTGGAGTCGCTCTGATGCTGAAACGTCTTTTGCCTGCGCTTGTTCTGCCGTTGGTTCTGTTTGGCGCCCACCCGGCGTCGGCGGCGGTGAAGGCCCCTGAAATCATCCAGCGAGCAATCGACGGCTTTGTCCGACCGGCCTACGCCAGCTTGCACCAGCACGCTGAAACCTTGACCAGATCGATGCGCAATCTGTGCGCCGCGCCCTCGCAAAAGGAGCTCGATGCGGCGCGCGCCGCGTTTTCGGCCACGGTCGATGCCTGGTCGGTCGCCGAGATCATCGGTTTCGGACCGATCAAGGAGAACAACCGGCTGGAACGCATGCTTTACTGGCCGGACCGCAAAAGCATCGGCCTGAAGCAGGTGCAGGCGGCATTGGCCGGCAAGGATCCAACCGCCACCGACCCGGTGCAACTGGCCGGCAAGAGCGTCGCCATGCAAGGGCTCGGCGCCCTGGAATTCGTGCTTCACGGCGACGGCGCGGAAACGCTCGCCGGCAAGGACGATCCCTATCGTTGCGCCTATGGCGCGGCCGTCGCCGGCAACATCGAGACGATTGCCGCCGATGTCAGCGATGCCTGGAACAAGCCTGACGGATTTGCCGCGCTCTGGGCCAATCCGGGGCCGCAAAATGCGCTTTACCGCGACGGCACTGAAGCCGTGACCGAACTGGTCGGCGTCTTCATCAACGAGCTGGAGATGGTCCGCGACGTGCGGCTGAAAGGGTTTTTCGGCGGCAGCCCGGAGACCGACAAGCCGAAGCAGGCGATCTACTGGCGCTCCGAAAACACGACACCTTCGCTGGCCGGGAATCTGTCGGGGATGGACGCGCTGTTCCAGGCCTCGCGGCTCGGCGACGCGCTGCCGCCCGACGCGCGCTGGATGGCGGAATCGATCCATATCCAGCTCGTCAACGGGGCCGCCGACGCCACGGCCATCAAAGGCCCGATTGGCAAAGCTCTTGCCGACCCCGCGCAACGCCAGAAGCTCGACCACTTCTCGCTGGTGACATCCAGCCTGACGACCCTGATCGGCACAAGGCTGACCGCTGAATTCGGCCTGACCGCCGGGTTTTCCTCGCTGGATGGGGACTGAGCATGGTTGCCATGCGCACACCTTTGATCGACCGCCGTGATTTCCTCAAGGCCGCAGGCGCGGGTTTCATCGCGGCGATGGCGCCTTCGGCCTGGGCAAGGACGCTTGGCACGGATGCCGTCTTCGCCACCGCCTTCGTCAAGCGTGACGGCAGCTATGGCGCGGCGGTCCTGTCCGAGGCCGGCAAGCTGCTGCACGCGATCGATCTGCCCGACCGCGGCCACGACGTCACCTTCGATCCGGTATCGAAGCGCTCGGTGATCTTTGCCAGGCAGCCCGGTACCTTTGCCGTGGTCTTCGATCACACCGGCCGCGCCGCGCCGCTGACCATTGCCAGCATCCCCGGCCGGCATTTCTTCGGTCATGGCGTATTCTCGGTCGACGGTACGCTGCTCTATGCCACCGAGAACGATTTCGACAATGCCGCCGGCGTCGTCGGCGTTTATGACGCGCGCGAAAAATTCAAGCGTGTGGGCGAGTTCCCGACCTACGGCATGGGGCCGCACGAGCTTTTGCTGCTGGGCGACGGCCGAACGATCGCCGTCGCCAATGGCGGCATCGAAACCCATCCGGACTATGGCCGCGCCGAGCTCAACATCGCGACGATGAAGCCGTCCTATGTGCTGGTCGACAGGATCACCGGTGACCTCATCGAAAAGCACGAACTGCCGCCGAAGCTGCACCAATTGTCGATCCGCCACATGGATGCCGACCAGTCCGGCACGATCTGGTTCGGTTGCCAGTACCGGGGGCCGGGCACCGATAGTCCGCTGCTGGTCGGCCGCGCCGCGCGCGGCAAGGAATTGCAACTGCTCCACATGCCGCAAGACGTGCTCTCGGGCTTCAGGAATTATATCGGCTCGGTCGCGGCGAACCCTGCCGCCGGCACTGTTGCCGTGTCCTCGCCGGAAGGCAATTCGCTGGCCGTCATCGACGCAGCCAGCGGTCGCATCCTTGCTACCAGCACACTGGTCGAAGTCTGTGGCGTGGCGCCGGATGGAACGAGCTTCATGGCAACGACAGGCACGGGCGAAATCGTCGAGGCGGGCGGTGCGACGCGCTCCGAGCCGGACTATGTCTGGGACAACCACATGTTGCGCATCGAGCAGGTTGCTTAGCGCTCCTGGTTTTCCCGAAGGTTATGTTCGTCGAACCTTACCTTCGGACCAGGCCGAAGCGAAGCCGTCAAACGATTTATGCATTATCCCCTTGCGGGCACGGGCCATGGCAGGCAGAGGGGAACCACTGTCTTTCGAACCCATGCTCCAACCGGCCGCCTCATGAAGTTGCTTGCCATCGACTGTGCCGCCAATCTTTGCGCCGTCTGCGTCTATGACGCGGTGGCCGGCAAGGAGCTTGGCCGCTCGGTGCTCGATCTCGGCAAGGGGCATGCCGAGCATCTGATGGCAGTCATCGATGAGGCGTTGAAAGCCGCTGGAACCAGTTATGCCGGCCTTGGCGCCATCGCTGTCTCCGTCGGCCCAGGTTCCTTCACCGGCCTGCGCGTTGGCGTGTCGGCGGCGCGTGGCCTGGCGCTGGCGCTGAAAATCCCGGCAATTGGCGTCACGACGCTGGAAGCACTGGCGGCGGAGGCGGTGACGACGTTTCCCGGCCGCGCGGCCCTTGCCGCCCTTGACGCCGGGCGCGAGGAAATCCACGCGGCATTTTACGACGAAGGCTCGGTTCTGCGCTATGGTCCGGCGGTGACCACGCTCTCGGAAGTAGTCGCCATGGCGGTTGACGGTTCTGCGATTCTTGCCGGCACGGCGGCAACGCAGGTCGCCGCATCGGCTGGCCGAACCTTCGACATCGGTCCGACAAGCGCCACTGCCGACATCGCCGTCTATGCCCGGCTGGGTGCTGCCCAATATGCCGATAAAAAGCGCCAAGGCGAAAAGCCAAAGCCGCTTTACTTGCGCGGAGCCGATGCAAAGCCGCAGGCGGGTTTTATTCTAGCGAGACAAAAAAACTGATGCGCATTCCTTTCCTCCAGCCTCGCCGCAGGGACTATGCGCTCGAACCGCTGACGATTGCCGACAGCCCGGCCGTTTCCGTGCTGCATCGCGAGGATTTCGTCCGGCCGTGGACAGATGGCGAGTTCGCCGCGCTGCTCGAGCAGGACACGGTGTTCGGCTACGCTGCCCGCGAGACCGGACAGGGCGGCAAGCCGCCGGTCGGCTTCGTGCTGGCGCGGTTGGCGGCCGGCGAGGGCGAGATCCTCACTGTCGCGGTGGCGCGTTCCCATCGCCGCCAGGGGCTCGGCTGGCAATTGATGGATGCCGTGCTGCGCGAGCTGCATGCGCAGCGCGCCGAAGCGCTTTTCCTCGAGGTCGACGAGACCAATACCGCCGCCATCGCGCTCTACCGGCGGCTGGGCTTCCGCGAGGTCGGCAAGCGCGCCAATTACTACAGATCGCCGGAGCACGGCCCCACCGGCGCGCTTGTCATGCGCCGCGATCTTCGCTAGCGCAGGCCCGAAAGTGGACGCACGTAGTTCTAGAAGCTGGGACAGGGCCAGGACCGCATGATCGGAAAAATCAGGATTTCGATGGCGCTGGGCCTCGTCGTCGCCGGCTCATCGATCCTCGTGCCGTTGCAGATCCTGTCGATGAAGACCGGCTGGTGGCCGGAAACCATCATCCTCAAGATATGGCACAGGCTGATCGTCAGGGCGCTGGGCATGCGCATCCATGTCAGGGGTGCGTTGTCCGACAGGCGTCCGCTGCTGGTTGCGTCCAACCACATCTCCTGGACCGACATCATGGTGCTCGGCTCCATGGTCGACGTGAAGTTCATCGCCCGGGCTGACATGGAAGGCTGGCCGCTGATCGGCATGCTGTCCAAACTGCAGCGCACTGTCTTCATCGAGCGCGAGCGCAAACGTTCATCGGGCGACCAGGCGAGCGAGATCGCCAGCCGCATGGCCAAGGGCGACGCCATGGTGCTGTTTGCCGAAGGCTCGACCGGCGACGGCAACATGGTCCTGCCGTTCAAGAGCACGCTGTTCGGCGCCGCTTCGATGGCGATCTCCGAAGGTGCTGCGGAACAGGTCTTCATCCAGCCGGTGGCGATCGTCTATACGCGCCTGCACGGCGTGCCGCTCGGCCGCCGCCACCGACCGATCGCCGCCTGGATCGGCGATGAGGATCTGATGCCTCACCTCAAGGTGCTGATGGCGCAAGGCGGTCTCGACGTCGAGGTGCATTTCGGCGATCCCGTTGCCTTTTCCAAGGGCTCCAACCGCAAGGAAACGGCAAGGCTGATGGAAAGCCAGGTGCGTGACATGATGCGGGCGGCGCTCGCCGACCCGCGTCCGAGCCGGTAAGCCGGAACAGGATCAGGCAGAATCGTCTGTTTTTTGTCACGGAAAGGCGTTAAAAGCCGCCGGATGGATTTGAACACGATAGAGCGGAACGACACCGACATTACCGCCGAAAGCACGGCGTTGCCGTCCGCCGCAGCCAAAAAGGTCTTCGTCAAGACCTATGGCTGCCAGATGAACGTCTACGATTCGCAGCGCATGACCGATGCGCTGGCGGCCGATGGCTATGTCGCCACGGACGCCATCGGCGAGGCCGATCTGGTGCTGCTCAACACCTGCCATATCCGTGAAAAGGCGGCGGAAAAGGTCTATTCCGAGCTCGGCCGCATCCGCGAGATGAAGGCCGAACGGGCTCAGGCCGGGCGCGAGATGCTGATCGGCGTTGCCGGCTGCGTGGCGCAGGCCGAGGGGGCCGAGATCATCCGCCGCTCGCCGGCCGTCGATCTGGTCATCGGCCCGCAGACCTATCACCGTCTGCCCGATGTCCTGGCACGGGTGCGCGGCGGCGAAAAGATCGTCGAGACCGACTACGCCATCGAAGACAAATTCGATCATTTGCCGCAGCCCCGGCGCGCCGAGATCATCAAGCGTGGCGTTACCGCCTTCCTCACCGTTCAGGAAGGTTGCGACAAGTTCTGCACCTTCTGCGTCGTGCCCTATACGCGCGGCTCCGAGGTTTCACGGCCGGTTGCGCAGATCGTCGCCGAGGCCGAACGGCTGGCGGCAGCCGGCGTGCGCGAGGTGACGCTGCTTGGCCAGAACGTTAATGCCTGGCATGGCCAGGGCGACAACGGCCTGGAATGGGGCCTTGGCCGGCTGCTGTTCAGGCTGGCCGAGATCCCCGGCCTGGCGCGGCTGCGCTACACCACCAGCCATCCGCGCGATATGGACGACGAGCTGATATCGGCTCATCGCGACCTGCCTTCGTTGATGCCTTATTTGCATCTGCCCGTGCAATCGGGCTCGGATCGCATCCTCAAGGCAATGAACCGCAGGCACACGGCAAAAGACTATCTGGCGCTGCTCGACCGCATCCGTGCCGCGCGGCCGGATATCGCGCTTTCCGGTGATTTCATCGTCGGCTTCCCCGGCGAGACGGAAGCGGATTTCGAGGCGACGATGGAACTCGTGCGCCAGGTGAACTACGCCTCGGCGTTCTCGTTCAAATATTCGCCGCGCCCCGGCACCCCGGGGGCCGAGATGGCCGACCACGTGCCGGAAGCGGTCAAGGACGAGCGCCTGCAGCGGCTTCAGGCGCTGCTTTTGCAACAGCAGCAGGAATTCGGCTTGAGCCTGGTCGGCCGCACCATCGATACACTGATCGAGAAGCCGGGCCGCCAGGCCGGCCAGAAGGTCGGCCGCTCGCCCTGGCTGCAGCCGGTTATTGTTGATGAAAAGGCCGGCGAAATCGGTGACATTATCCAGGTGCGAATCACGAAGACGGGCTACAACAGCCTGTTCGCCGAATTGGCCTGAGGGTCTCGGCAGATGAGGAGAGACGGTTGAGCGCTGCGGAAGTGAAGAACCTGCCCCAGAATCCACCTTCAGGGGCCTCAGATATGGCGCACATCGTTCTGACTTTCGACAACAACAAGCTTGCCAGCGCCCTTTACGGCCAGTTCGACGAGAATCTGGCCAGGCTTGAGCAGAAGCTCGGCGTCGACATCCGCTCGCGTGGCAACCAGTTGACCATCAAGGGGTCCGCCTC
The DNA here is from genome assembly GCF_003034915.1 of Mesorhizobium helmanticense. Lineage (GTDB taxonomy): Bacteria > Pseudomonadota > Alphaproteobacteria > Rhizobiales > Rhizobiaceae > Mesorhizobium > Mesorhizobium helmanticense. The sequence continues at coordinate 194,760 of NZ_PZJX01000025.1, forward strand.
GGCCGCCGAACAGGCGCGGCGCGCCCTGGACAATCTCTACGGCATTCTCCAGAAAGGCGTCGACATCGGCCAGTCGGACGTCGATGGCGCCGTGCGCATGGCGATCGCCGCCGATGATCAACTGACGCTGCCGACGCTGGAGCGCAAGGGCAAGGTGTCCGCGGCCCAGATATCCACCCGCAAGAAGACGATCTACGCCCGTTCGCTCAACCAGGACGCCTATATGCGCGCGCTGGAGCGGTCCGAGCTTGTCTTCGGCATCGGCCCGGCCGGCACCGGCAAGACCTTCCTGGCGGTGGCGCACGCGGCGATGCTGCTCGAACGCGGCATGGTCGAACGCATCGTGCTGTCGCGCCCCGCCGTCGAGGCCGGCGAACGGCTTGGCTTCCTGCCTGGCGACATGAAAGAGAAGGTCGATCCGTATCTGCGGCCGCTCTATGACGCGCTTTACGACATGATGCCGGCCGACAAGGTCGAGCGCGCGATCGCCGCCGAGGTGATCGAGATCGCGCCATTGGCCTTCATGCGTGGCCGCACGCTGGCGCACGCCGCCGTCATCCTCGACGAGGCGCAGAACACCACGCCGATGCAGATGAAGATGTTCCTGACCCGGCTCGGCGAGAATTCGCGCATGATCGTGACCGGCGATCCAACCCAGATCGACCTGCCGCCAAACACCAAGTCGGGTCTGGTCGAGGCGTTGAGGATCCTTGACGGGGTCACTGGCATGGTGACGGTGCGCTTCAACGAAGGCGATGTCGTCAGGCACCCGCTGGTCGCCGAGATCGTCAAGGCCTACGATCGCGACGGCAAGCTGGCGCGTGGCCTGGACGCCGAGAGCTGATGTGACGATGCGGCCGCATGGCTGAAGACAGAAAGTCCGGCGACGGGGATTTTTCGGTTCCCGCCGACATCGATATCTCGATCGAAGCAGGAGACTGGCCCGACGAGGCGGCGCTGACGCGGCTGGTCGATCGCGCCGTGCTGGCCGCCTTTGCCGAAACCGGCGTGGCCGGGCATTCCGAACTCAGCATCGTTTTTTCCGACGACGCCCATATCCGCGGTCTCAATGCCAACTGGCGCGGCAAGGACAAGCCGACCAATGTTCTGTCCTTCCCGGCTTTTCCTTTTCCCAAGGGCGGTCCGCTGCCGCCGATGCTGGGCGACATCGTGCTCGCCGCCGAGACGGTGGCGCGGGAAGCGGCACTGGAAGACAAGCCCCTGGACAACCATATCACCCATCTCGTCATCCACGGCCTGCTGCATCTGCTGGGCTACGACCACGAGACCGACACCGAAGCCGAGGAGATGGAAGCGATCGAGCGCTCAGCACTTGCGAGGCTTGCCATTCCCGATCCCTACGCGTAACTAAAAAGACCAATTGACCGGACGACGATGAACGACAAACCAGAAACTGCCGCCCGCCCCGACGCCGGCAGTGCGACCAAGCCTTCCGAAACGGCGGAAGAGGGCTCGAGTCCGAGTACCACGACCGGCAGCATCGCCAGCGAGCCATCGCCTGCCGGTCCTTCCCTGTTCGATCGTGTGCTCGGCCTGTTCAGGCAGCGCAATGGCACCAGCCTGCGCGAGGAGATCGCTGGCGCGCTCGCCGAGACGACGAGCGATGCGGAATCTTTCTCGCCCGGCGAGCGGGCAATGCTCAACAACATCCTGCGCTTGCGCGAAGTGCGCGTCGAGGATGTCATGGTGCCGCGCGCCGACATCGAGGCGGTCGAGATCACCACGACGCTCGGCGATCTTCTGGGGTTGTTCGAGCAGTCGGGCCATTCCCGCATGCCGGTCTATTCCGAAACTCTCGACGACCCGCGCGGCATGGTCCACATCCGCGACGTGCTGGCCCATATCACCAAGATCGCCCGCGTCAAGAAGGGCAGGACGACCAGGAAGACGCCGGTCGCGACGGTTCTCGATCTCGCGAAGGTCGATCTCGCGCGCACCATCGGTGACCTCAACCTGATCCGCCCCGTGCTGTTCGTGCCACCGTCCATGCTCGCTTCCGATCTCATGGCGCGGATGCAGACGACGCGCACCCAGATGGCGCTGGTCATCGACGAATATGGCGGCACCGACGGCCTCGCTTCGCTGGAGGACATCGTCGAGATGGTCGTCGGCGACATCGAGGATGAGCATGACGACGACGAGCCGATGATCACCCAGACCGGCGAGGGCGTGTTCGTTGTCGATGGCAAGGCTGAAATCGATGATGTGACCAAGATGATCGGCGAGGATTTCGCCGCCGGCGAGCATGGCGAATATGTCGACACCATCGGCGGCATGATCTTCAACACGCTTGGCCGCGTTCCGGCCCGCGGCGAGGTGGTGCAGGCCATACCCGGCTTCGAATTCCATGTGCTGGATGCCGATCCGCGCCGGGTCAAGCGCGTGCGCATCGTGGAGACCCAGAAGAGCGAGCGCCGCCGACGCGCAGCGCGCGCCGAACAGGCCTGAGCACCGATTGGCTGATGACGGTCAGCGACCCCTTCAAGCACTCGACCCTGGGTTCGGGTGTCTTCTACAAGGACCCGCGCGCCGCACTGGCTTGGCTTGAGGCAGCCTTCGGCTTCGAACCGAGCATGGTGGTCAGCGACGCCAACCGAAAGCTCGTCCATGCCGAAATGCGGTTTGGTGATTGCTACATCATCGTCGATTCCGAATGGGCCGATTACGTCGCCAGCCCGGCTTCAGTCTCGGGCAAGAACACACAGTCGGTCTATGTGCGCCTGAAGGACGGCTTGGATGCACATTGCGAGCAAGCGCGGGCGGCCGGCGCGAAAATCGTCCAGGAACCCACCGACCGGTTCTACGGTGAACGGCAATACCGGGCGCGCGACCCCGAAGGCCATGTCTGGACGTTCACGCAGACCATACGCTCCGTTCCACGTGAGGAAGCCGAGCGGCTGAGCGGCCTGCGGATCGAGGGCTGGCACCGGTAGCGCTTCGATCGGATTTCGCTCCCCCGGGGTTTGGTACGCGGGGCGCAGCCTGATAAATCTTGCTCCCTGATTCGCGCGACTCGGGAAATGTGCATGGAGCGCCTGGCCGGCCGGATAATTCTGCTATGGGGTTGGCGGCGCGCACTGGTGGCGTTCCTTGCCGGGGCGCTGGCGGTTCTTGCCCAGGCGCCTTACGATTTCTTCGCCGTCTGTTTCGTTTCGTTTCCGCTGCTGGTCTGGCTGCTCGATGGCGCGACCGGCGAAGCTTCCGATGGTTGGCTCAGGCGTCTGCGGCCGGCTTTCGCCATCGGCTGGTGGTTCGGCTTCGGCTATTTCCTCGCCGGCCTGTGGTGGATCGGCCAGGCGCTTTTGGTCGAGGCTGACAGCTTCGCCTGGGCACTCCCCTTCGCCGTGGTCGGAATTCCGCTGGCGCTCGCCTTCTTCTACGGCTTCGCGACTGTGGTTGCCCGGCTGCTGTGGAGCAACGACATCGGCCGCATCGCAGCCCTTGCCTTCGGCTTTGCCCTGGCGGAATGGCTGCGCGGCTTCCTGTTCACCGGTTTTCCCTGGAATGCGATCGGCTACGCCGCGATGCCGGTGCCCTTGCTGATGCAGAGCGTGTCGGTGACCGGTATGGTCGGCATGAACGCGCTGGCGGTCTTCGTCTTCGCGCTGCCTGCCCTGCTTGCGGCGCGCCGGCATGTCCGCCTGGGTACCGCATTGCTTGTCGTCCTCGTCGCGGGCCATGTCGGCTTCGGCTATGTCAGGCTTGCCGCTCCGCAGAAGCCGGCTGAGCGGAGTCTCGATGTCCGTATCGTGCAGCCGGCTGTCGACCTCTCGGAGAAGTGGGACGCTTCGGTGCGCGACCGCATCTTCGCCACCATGATGGGACTTTCGGCCAAGACGCCCGAGCCTGGCCACGGCAAGCCGCAATTGATCCTGTGGCCGGAAACCTCCGTGCCGTTTCTTTTCACCGAACGTCCCGATGCGCTGACCGCGCTGGGAAATATGCTCAGCGACGGCCAATTGCTGATCGCCGGCGTCGTCCGGGAGGAGGGCGGCTCGGCGGCAAGCGCCGACGCCCGGTACTACAATTCCGTGGTGGCCATCGACGACAAGGGCGAAATCGCAGACGCCGTCGACAAGGTTCACCTGGTGCCGTTTGGAGAATATCTGCCTTTCGCCGGATTGCTCGGTCGCTTCGGGCTCGAGCAGCTGGTCGCCGGGCCGATGAATTTCGCGGCCGGCAATGAACGGCATCCGATCACGCTTCCCGGCGGCATCCGTGCGCTTCCGTTCATTTGCTATGAAGTCATCTTTCCCGACCTCGTAGCGGTTGACGCAACGTCAGCCGAGCTTATTGTGAACGTCACGAACGATGCGTGGTTCGGGGACACGCCTGGCCCCTACCAGCATTTCAGACAGGCGCAGGTTCGTGCGGTGGAGAACGGGGTGCCCCTCTTGCGCGCAGCCAATAACGGCATTTCCGCCGTGGTCGATCCGCGCGGACGCATCGTCGACGCGCTGGCGATCGACGCCCGCGGAGCCATAGATGTCCGCGTGCCGATTTCCAATCAAGCCATCGTCTCCTCCGGCCAAAGACGCATTAACGGAATGCTGATCATGTTGCTGCTTGCCCTTGCGGCATGCGCATTGAATGTAAGGCAAAGGCTACGGGTGAATTGACAGTCGACACATTAGAAACTCATACTGTAAGCGCCTGAAATTTCTCGAAGTCGGTGGGTCGTAGTGTTGGGGCACTGGCCGCCAGATTAGGTTGGGCGGAAAAAAATAGAAAAAGCCGGAAAAATTCGGCGAGGAAAAATAATGACAGAAGAGAACAAGAAGAAACCGAATCCTATCGATATCCATGTCGGAAGTCGTGTCAGGCTTCGGCGCAACATGTTGGGAATGAGCCAGGAAAAGCTGGGTGAGAACCTCGGCATCACCTTTCAGCAGATCCAGAAATACGAAAAGGGGACCAATCGCGTCGGCGCCAGCCGCTTGCAGGCAATCGCCTCGATTCTCGGCGTGCCTGTCGCCTTCTTTTTCGAGGACGCGCCGGGCCAGGAGGCCGTGGGTAACCGCGGGTTTGCCGAAGACGCATCGATGACTTTTGCCGTTGAATTCTGCGGCAGTCCGGAAGGTCTCCAGCTCAACCGGGCCTTCGTCAAGATCGCTGACGTGAAGGTTCGCCGCAAGATCATCGAGCTGGTGAAAGCCCTTTCCGTCGACGAAGTTGATTGATCCGGGAAGTTGATTGATCTGGCAGGCCGCTGAGAAGGTCGAAAAAGACCGGGGCGTTGTGGCGGGGCACGCGAATTCCCGCGGTCGCGGGCATTGTGGAATTCGCGTTCCATAGACACCACGGGACGGGATCGGTTTTGCTCGACACGCGTCCCCAAAGCCCTTTTTCTTGCGACCTGTGAAAAAGCATGGGACGACGGCTGCGCCCTGCCCGCTGTCCAGGATACCAAGATAATAGCATCGAAATTCACGCCAGGGCGGAGACCCCGCTTGACGAGCGGCGGCTGGCACCGCTAACACGTGGCGCGCCAGGATCGGCAGCCTGCCGATACTTTTTCGAGAGGGGACACCCGTGACGCGGCAGAACTACTTCTTTACCTCGGAATCCGTTGCCGAGGGCCATCCCGACAAGGTTTGTGATCGTATCTCCGACGAGATCGTCGATCTGGTTTATCGCGAGGCCAGGAAGACCGGCATGGATCCCTGGAAGGTCCGCGTCGCCTGCGAAACGCTGGCGACCACGAACCGCGTCGTCATCGCCGGCGAAGTGCGCGTCCCCGATACGCTGCTCAAGAAGGACAAGGAAGGCAACATCCTGAAGGATGCCGCCGGCCATCCGATCGTCAATCCGGCGAAGTTCAAATCGGTCGCCCGCAAGGCCATCCGCGAAATCGGCTACGAACAGGCCGGGTTCCACTGGAAGACGGCAAAGATCGACGTTCTGCTGCATGGCCAGTCGCCGGATATCGGCCAGGGCGTTGATAATGCGTCCGACCGCCAGGGCGAGGAAGGGGCCGGCGACCAGGGCATCATGTTCGGCTATGCCTGCCGCGAGACGCCCGACCTGATGCCGGCGCCGATCTACTACAGCCACAAGATCCTCGAACTGCTGGCTGCCGCGCGGCATGAGGGCAGTGGCGATGCCGGCCGGCTTGGCCCGGATGCCAAGAGCCAGGTCACGGTCCGCTATATCGACGGCAAGGCGGCCGAGGCAACGCAGATCGTCCTGTCGACCCAGCATCTCGATGCGAGCTGGGATTCCCAGAAGGTCCGCAAGGTCGTCGAACCCTATATCCGCGAGGCGCTTGGCGATCTCAAGATCGCCGACAATTGCAACTGGTACATCAACCCGACCGGCAAGTTCGTCATCGGCGGCCCTGACGGCGACGCTGGCCTGACCGGCCGCAAGATCATCGTCGACACCTATGGTGGCGCGGCGCCCCATGGCGGTGGTGCTTTCTCCGGCAAGGACACCACAAAGGTCGACCGCTCCGCCGCCTATGCGGCGCGCTACCTCGCCAAGAACGTCGTGGCGGCCAAGCTCGCCGACCGCTGCACCATCCAGCTTTCCTACGCCATCGGCGTCGCCCAGCCATTGTCGGTCTATGTCGACCTGCACGGCACCGGTAAGGTCGACGAGGCAAGGCTCGAGCAGGCTCTGCGCAGCGTAATGGACCTGTCGCCGTCCGGCATCCGCCGCCACCTCGATCTTAACAAGCCGATCTACGCCAAGACGTCGTCCTACGGCCATTTCGGCCGCAAGGCCGGCCGTGACGGGTCGTTCTCCTGGGAGAAGACCGATCTGGCCAAGGCGCTCAAGGACGCGGTCGCCGACCCGGTCGCCGCCTAACCGCGGCGCCCATGGACCCGAAGGACCGGGATCCGAAAGACCGGCCAAGCCGTGCGACCGAAGCGTTTTTCGGCCGCCGGCGCGGCAAGACCATCCGCCCGCAGCAGCAGGCGGCACTGGAAACCGGCTTCAGGACATACAGGCTCGAATTGACGGCGGCACCACCGCCCGATCTGCGCAGCCTGTTCGAAGCCGATGTCGGCGCCATCCACCTCGAAATCGGTTTCGGCGGCGGCGAGCACCTCTTGCATCGCGCGACGGCGGCTCCGGCGACCGGCTCTATCGGCGTCGAGCCTTTCGTCAACGGCATGGCCAAGATGATGATGGCGGTCAGGGAACGGCCGCTTGCCAACCTTCGGGTTTATGATGACGACGCCACGCGCCTGCTCGACTGGCTGCCGCAAGCCTCGCTCGACGGCATCGACCTGCTCTATCCCGATCCCTGGCCGAAGAAGAAACACTGGAAGCGACGCTTCGTCAGTCCGCTCAATCTCGACCGTTTCGCGCGCGTGCTGAAGCCTGGCGGAAAATTCCGCTTTGCCTCCGATATCGACAGCTATGTGAACTGGACGCTGCTCAACTGCCGGGCGCATGATGCGTTCGCCTGGCAGGCCGGCGAAGCGGCCGACTGGCATCAGCCTTATGAGGGTTGGCCGGGGACGCGCTACGAGGCAAAGGCCATTCGCGAGGGCCGGCGGCCGGCCTATCTCACCTTCATCAGAAAATAGCGCCTTTTCGGAAATACCGCAGCATGACGCTCGGACGCCCAATTGGCCCAGGCGTCACGCCGGCAGCAGGCTGCCTCAGAAGCGGCCGATCTTGTCGAACGCGGCTGGATCCATGCCGAGCCTGCGCAGATCGTCGGCGCGCGGCTTGCGGCCAGCTTCGACGGCTCTCGACGCGGCAACGGCGCTGCCGAATGTGGTGAAGATGTCGCCAATGGCGGAAAACAGTTTACGGCTGCTCATGATATCAAACCTTCCGCGCGCCACCGCGCGCTCTTTGTGCGATGCAACATAGATAGGTGTGGCGCACCTCCAATCACAGCCGCGTTACTGCATGGTCGCCCTGCGTCAGGCGCAAGGCTGCCCGTCTCCTCCTCGGTCAGTCGCATCATTGCCGGGCTACCCATCTGCTGCCCGACCCACACAGGACTTCTAAGCAGACTTGAAACGCCGGCCGGTATCGTCTATATCAGCCTCAAATTCTTGGTCGGTATGACGAAGAGTGGGTCCACCCGGTCCCGCTCTTTTTTATTACCTGCCGGCCAGTCACGGAAAAGATAGCGACAGGATCGAATGACAGCAGCGGCAAGCCAGGCCGACGACCGCATCATCCGCGAAAGCGGCATCGATGCGCGTATCGCGCTGATCGTGCAGCCGGTGCTGCGCGGCATCGGCTTCCGCCTGGTGCGGGTGCATCTGTCGGGCCAGAACGGGCTGACGCTGCAGATCATGGCCGAACGCGAGGACGGCACCATGACCGTCGAGGATTGCGAAGAGGTCAGTCGCGCGGTTTCGCCGGCGCTCGATGTCGATGATCCGATCGAAAAGGCGTATCATCTCGAAGTGTCGTCGCCCGGCATCGACCGGCCGCTGGTGCGCAAGTCGGACTTCGTCACCTGGACCGGCCATCTGATCAAGATGGAAACCTCGGTCCTGGTCGCCGAGCGCAAGCGCTTCAAGGGCAAGATCGCCGAGGCCGGTGAAGACGACGTGCTGATCGCTCGCGACAAGGCCGCCTATGGCGAGGAGCCGACGGTGCGCGTGCCCTACGACGCGATTGCCGATGCGCGGCTGGTGCTGACCGACGATCTCATCCGCGATGCCCTGTCGAAGGACAACAGGGCGCGCAAGGAAGCAAAAAAGCGCCGCGGCGAACCCGAAGACGACGCGCCAGAGGGCGCGGAAGCGGACGCCACGGAAGAAACCGAACAGGAAATGTGATTGGGCTGCCGGGCGAAGGCTCGGCAACAAGCTCGGGAGAAAAGAAATGGTTGTAAGCGCCAACAGGCTTGAACTGCTGCAGATCGCCGACGCGGTCGCGCGTGAAAAGTCGATCGACAAGTCGATCGTCATCGCCGCCATGGCCGATGCGATCCAGAAGGCCGCGCGCTCGCGCTACGGCCAGGAGACCAATATCCGCGCTGATATCAACGCCAACACCGGCGAGATGAAGCTGCAGCGGCTGATGGAAGTGGTCGAGAAGGTCGACGACTACGCCACGCAGATCGCCATTTCCTCGGCGCGCGAGCGCAACCCCGATGCCCAGCTTGGCGACTTCATCGCCGAACAGCTGCCGCCGATGGATTTCGGCCGCATCGCCGCCCAGTCGGCCAAGCAGGTCATCGTGCAGAAGGTGCGTGAGGCCGAGCGCGATCGCCAGTATGACGAATACAAGGACCGCATCGGCGAGATCGTCAACGGCACGGTCAAGCGCGTCGAATACGGCAACGTCATTGTCGATCTTGGCCGCGGCGAGGCGATCATCCGCCGCGACGAGCTGATCCCGCGCGAGAACTACAAATATGGCGATCGCGTCCGCGCCTATGTCTATGACGTGCGTCGCGAGCAGCGCGGCCCGCAGATCTTCCTGTCGCGCACCCATCCGCAGTTCATGGCCAAGCTGTTCACCATGGAAGTGCCGGAGATCTATGACGGCATCATCGAGATCAAGTCGGTGGCCCGCGACCCCGGTTCGCGCGCCAAGATCGCCGTCATCTCGCGTGACTCATCGATCGACCCGGTCGGCGCCTGCGTCGGTATGCGCGGTTCCCGCGTCCAGGCGGTGGTCGGCGAATTGCAGGGCGAGAAGATCGATATCATTCCGTGGTCGCCTTCGGCCGCGTCCTTCATCGTCAACGCGCTGCAGCCGGCGGAAGTCGCCAAGGTCGTCCTCGACGAGGATGCCGAGCGCATCGAGGTCGTGGTGCCGGACGACCAGCTCTCGCTGGCCATCGGCCGCCGCGGCCAGAACGTGCGGCTTGCCTCGCAGCTCACCGGCTGGGATATCGACATCCTGACCGAGCAGGAAGAGAGCGAACGTCGCCAGAAGGAATTCGTCGAGCGTTCGGCGCTGTTCATGGAAGCCCTCGACGTCGATGAGATGGTAGGCCAGGTGCTCGCCTCCGAAGGCTTCACCAGCGTCGAGGAGGTCGCCTATGTCGATGCCGACGAGATCGCGTCGATCGACGGCTTCGACGAAGACACCGCTTCGGAAATCCAGACCCGCGCCCGCGAATATCTCGAGAAGATCGAGGCCGAGCACGACGAGAAACGCAAGGCGCTGGGCGTGACGGACGAATTGCGCGAGATCCCCGGCGTCACCACCGCCATGATGGTGACGCTCGGCGAGGATGGTGTGAAGACGATCGAAGACTTCGCCGGCTATGCCGCCGACGATCTGACCGGATGGAAGGAACGCAAGGACGGCGAGACGAAGGTTTTCCCCGGGGTGCTTGCCAGTCACGGTGTGTCGCGCGCCGATGCCGAGCAGATGGTTCTGGCTGCCCGCCTCAAGGCTGGCTGGATCACCGAGGACGAGGTTGCGGCCCAGGAAGCGCCGGCTGACGAAGCCGTTGGTGCGTGAGGTGAAACCGCATCGCACACAACCCGCCCTTGGACGAGATGAACGATCGCACCTGCATCGTCACGCGCAGACAGGCCGAACCGGATGAATTGATCCGTTTCGTCGTCGGCCCGGATTCGGCCGTCGTTCCGGACATCAAGAAAAACCTGCCCGGCCGTGGTTGCTGGGTGACGGCCGACCGCCTACATATCGACAAGGCGGCTGCGAAAAACCTGTTTGCCCGCGCCTTCAAGGCGCAAGTGACCGTGCCGGCCGAACTCGGTGGCATGGTCGACGGGCTGCTTTCCAGATCCGCTTTGGGTATGCTGGGCCTTGCTCGCAAGGCAGGCGCAATCGCGCTCGGCGCCACCAAGGTCGAGAGCGCGGTGCGCGGCGGACTGGCGCTTTTCGTGCTCCACGCAGCCGAGGCGTCCGATGATGGGGTTCGCAAGATCAACCAGGCGCGGCGGGCAACCGTCCATCTTGGTGGCCCCGCCATCCTTGCCTACAAACTTTTCTCCGAAGCCGAGTTGAGCTTGGCATTGGGGGGTACAAATGTGATACATGCTGCCGTTCTCGCGGGAGACGCGGGCAGGGCGGTCCAGAAGCGCATGGTTGCGCTCGACCGGTATCGGGGCGGTTCCCCGGACGATCTGGCAATGCTTGCGGCCGTTGCTGACGAAGATGATGCCGCAGAGGATATGGAATGAGCGATACGAAATCTGGCGACGACAAGACGTTGAGTGTTACGCCGAAGAAGACCTTGACGCTGAAGCGCCCTGGTATGGAACAGGGCACGGTGCGCCAGAATTTCTCGCACGGCCGCACCAAGTCGGTCGTCGTCGAGACCAAGAAGCGCAAGTTCTCGCTGCCCGGCGACAAGCCGGAGCCGGCCGCTGCTCCTGTGTCCGTCTTCACGCCGAAGCCGCCGGTCGCGGCGGCACCCGTCGTACAGGAAGCGCCCAAGGCGCCGCCGCCTCCGCCGCAGGCCGAACGCAGCGGCATGGTGCTGAACGAATTGTCCCGCAATGAGATGGAAGCGCGCCGCCGGGCCCTGGAAGGGTCGAAGGTGCGTGACGTCGAGGATCGCCAGCGCGCCATCGAAGAGGCCAAGCGCCGCGCCGATGATGAAGAGCGCCGCAAGCGCGAGCGCGAGGAATCCGCGCGCCGTCAGGCCGAGGAAGAGGCGCGGCTGCAGACCGAGGCCGAGTCCCGTCGCCGTGCCGAAGAGGAGGCACGCCGCCGCGCCCCGTTGGCCGCCGAACTGGCGACCGCCGACGAGGAAGAGGACGTCAAGCCGAAACGCACCGGCGCCGGTGCTCCTGTGCGCCGTCTGGTTACGCCCGAAGTGGCGCGTCCGGCCAAGCCCACCAAGGGCGAAGAAGATCGCCGCCGTGGCAAGCTGACGTTGAACTCGGCGCTGTCCGACGAGGATGCGCGCGCCCGTTCGCTGTCGTCAATGCGTCGGCGTCAGGAGAAATTCAAGCGCGCGATGCACAACGAGCCGCGCGAGAAAGTCATGCGCGAAGTGATCCTTCCCGAAACCATCACCATCCAGGAACTGGCGCAGCGTATGTCCGAGCGCGCCGTCGACGTGGTCAAGTTCTTCATGAAGCAGGGCCAGATCCTGAAGCCGGGCGACGTCATCGACGCCGACACGGCCGAGCTGGTGGCCACCGAATTCGGCCATACGGTCCGCCGCGTCGCCGAGTCCGACATCGAGGAAGGCCTGTTCAACATCGCTGACCGTCCCGAGGATCTTGAGCCGCGTCCGCCGGTGGTGACGATCATGGGCCATGTCGACCACGGCAAAACCTCGTTGCTCGACGCCATCCGCAACGCCAATGTCGTGTCCGGCGAGGCCGGCGGCATCACCCAGCACATCGGCGCCTATCAGGTCGAGAAGAACGGTCACAAGATCACCTTCATCGACACGCCCGGCCACGCCGCCTTCACGGCGATGCGCGCCCGTGGCGCCCAGGCCACCGATATCGCCATCCTCGTGGTGGCGGCCGACGACAGCGTGATGCCGCAGACGATCGAATCGATCAGCCACGCCAAGGCGGCCGGCGTTCCGATCATCGTGGCGATCAACAAGATCGACAAGCCGCAAGCCGATGCGCAGAAGGTGCGTTCGGAACTGCTGCGCCACGAGGTCTTCGTCGAATCGATGGGCGGTGAGGTGCTGGACGTCGAGGTGTCGGCGACCAAGGGCACCAATCTCGACAAGCTGCTTGAAGCGATCCTGTTGCAGGCCGAAATCCTCGACCTCAAGGCCAATCCGGATCGTACCGCCGAGGGCGTCGTCATCGAGGCCCAGCTCGACAAGGGCCGTGGTCCCGTCGCCACCGTGCTGGTGCAGACCGGCACGCTGATGCCGGGTGACATCCTTGTCGCCGGCAACGAATGGGGTCGGGTGCGCGCGCTGGTCAACGACCGCGGCGAGCAGGTCAAGGAAGCGCCGCCGGCGATGCCGGTGGAAGTGCTCGGCCTGCAGGGAACCCCACTGGCCGGCGACCGCTTCGCCGTCGTCAACAACGAGGCCCGTGCCCGCGAGATCACCGAATATCGCCAGCGTCTGGCGCGTGAGAAGGCGGTGGCCAAGCACGCCGGCCAGCGCGGCTCGCTCGAACAGATGATGTCGCAGTTGCAGACAAGTGGGCTGAAGGAATTCCCGCTGGTCATCAAGGGCGACGTGCAGGGTTCGATCGAGGCGATCAATGCCGCGCTCGACAAGCTCGGCACCGACGAGGTGCGGGCACGCATCGTTCATGCCGGTGCCGGCGGCATCACCGAAAGCGATGTGTCGCTGGCGGAGACCTCCGGGGCCGCGATTATCGGCTTCAATGTCCGCGCCAATGTACAGGCGCGCGCCGCTGCCGCGGCGGCGGGTATCGAGATCCGCTACTACTCGATCATCTACAATCTCGTCGATGACGTGAAGGCAGCGCTTTCGGGCCTGCTCTCGCCGGAGCGTCGCGAGACCTTCATCGGCAATGCCGAGATCCTCGAGATCTTCGACATCACCAAGGTCGGCAAGATCGCCGGCTGCCGTGTTACCGAGGGCAAGGTCGAGCGTGGCGCGGGCGTGCGCCTGATCCGCGACAACGTCGTCATCCACGAAGGCACGCTGAAGACCCTCAAGCGCTTCAAGGACGAGGTCTCGGAGGTCCCCGGCGGCCAGGAATGCGGCATGGCCTTCCAGAACTACGAGGACATGCGCGTCGGCGACGTCATCGAGTGCTTCCGCGTCGAGATGGTGACCAGGACGCTCTGAGTTCGTGGACTGTCGAATGACCGGGCGGTGGTCGAAAGGCCGCCGCCTAGAGCCATGATCCCGAAAAGTGGAATCCGGTTTTCGGATAAGATCATGGTCAGACAAGAAGATAGAGCCTGATCCATGGATCAGGCTATGAGACATGCGGTGCGGTCCCATCCCGAGCCTCACGATTCCAGGACAAGAAAAATGCCTCGTTCAACCACATCAGGCCCGTCCCAGCGCATGCTCCGCGTCGGCGAACAGGTGCGCCATGCGCTGTCGGAAACCTTGCAGCGCGGCGAGATCATCGATCCGTTGATCGAGAATGCCGTGGTTTCGGTATCCGAAGTGCGCATGTCGCCCGATCTGAAGATCGCCACAGCCTTCGTCTCGCCACTCGGCGCCGGCGATGCCGCGGCAGTGGTCGAAGCGCTCAACAAGCATGCTAAATTCGTGCGCGGCCGCGTTTCCGGCGCGCTCCGGCAGATGAAGTACATGCCGGAATTCCGCTTCCGGCTCGACACCAGCTACGACAATTTCCAGAAGATCAACGAATTGCTGCACTCGCCCGAAGTGGCGCGCGATCTCGGCCCCGACGCCGGGATTGACGGCCAGCGCAAAGGCAACGACGAGGACGAAAAGTAGTGGCGCGCCGTGGCAAGAAGAAGGGCCGGCCGGTCTCCGGCTGGCTGGTGCTGGACAAGCCGGTCGGCATGGGCTCGACCGAAGCCGTCTCCAAGATCAAATGGCTGTTCCAGGCGGAAAAGGCCGGCCATGCCGGCACGCTCGACCCGCTCGCCTCCGGCATGCTGCCGATCGCGCTCGGCGAGGCGACCAAGACGGTGCCCTACGTTCAGGACGGCGCCAAGATCTATCGCTTCACCGTTGCCTGGGGTGAGGAGCGTTCGACCGATGACCTCGAAGGTCCGGTGACGAAGAGTTCCGAGCAGCGGCCGGCGGAAGCCGATGTGCGGGTGCTGCTGCCGAAATACACTGGCATCATCATGCAGACGCCGCCGCAATTCTCGGCCATCAAGATCGCCGGCGAGCGCGCCTACGACTTGGCTCGGGAGGGCGAGACCGTCGACATACCGGCGCGGGAGATCGAAATCGGCCGCTTGGACGTCATCGAGCACGCCGCCGACCACACCATTTTCGAGGTCGAATGCGGCAAGGGCACCTATGTCCGCTCGCTGGCCCGCGACATGGGCCGCGACCTCGGCTGTTTCGGCCACATCGCAGAGCTGCGCCGGATCGAGGTCGAGCCGTTCACGCAGGAAGACTTCGTCACCATCGCCGAATTGGAGGCAGCGCGTTTCGGTGAACGGGGCGATGAGGAACCGGATACGGCCGATGATGCATCCGACGCTCCCGATCTGCCGGTCGACTTCACGGCCATCGATGCGCTTCTGGTCGACACATCGGCGGCGCTCGATTGCCTGCCGCAGATTGCGATCAGCGACGATGCCGCGACGAAAATCCGGCTCGGCAATCCGGTTATCATCCGTGGCCGCGACGCGCCGGTGGAGGCCGAGGAAGCCTGCGCCACCGCTCGTGGCAAGCTGGTCGCCATCGGCGCCATCGAGCAAGGGATGTTCAAGCCGAAGCGGGTCTTTGCCGGGTGACGGCTCTCATCGTGATCTCGGCCAGAGAGTACACCCGAGGGGCCTATGGCAAAGGTTGAGACGATCAAGAAGCGGGCGCCGATAGTAACGCGACGACCGCCGGTCGGCGCTTCGCCCGGCACGCTGATTGCAGATCCCGCGGCCCGCCGGTCCGAACTGCGGCTGACATTGATCGCTCCCGACAAGTTCGAGACGATCGAAAATGCCAGCATCGACGATCTCAACACACATTGCGACAATTGGCCGGTCATCTGGCTGGACTGCACCGGCCTTGCCAACATCCCGCTGATCGAGGAGATCGGCCGGACCTTCAGCCTGCATCCGCTGGCGCTGGAGGATGTCGTCAACACCGGCCAGCGGCCGAAGGTGGATTTCTTCGAGGACCATGCTTTCGTTGTCGTCAGGATGATCGACGATGTCACGGCGCATCGCTACGAGCAGATCGCTGTCTTCTTCGGCAAGAACTTCGTCGTCACCTTCCAGGAGCGCGAAGGCGACCCGTTCGATCCCGTGCGCAAGCGCATTGAAAGCTCGGTGCCCAACCGCTTGCGCTCGCGCGGCGCCGATTACCTTGCCTATGCGCTGATCGACGCCATCGTCGACAGCTATTTCCCCCCGATAGAGACCGCTGGCCAAATAGTCGACAGCATCGAGGACCAGATGCTGCACACGCCGCACAAGCACCAGATGCGGCAACTGCACGAATTGCGGCGCGACGCCAACGTGCTGAAGGGCGTGCTCTGGCCGATGCGCGATGCGCTGGCGACGTTGATCCGCAACGACGTGCCCTATGTGAAGGCCGAGACCAAGGTCTTCCTCAATGACACGCTCGATCATTCGCTTCGGCTGATCGAACTGGTCGAGACCCAGCGCGACATGCTGACCGGCCTGATCGAGATGCATCTGTCGCTGAGCCAGGCGCGCACCAACGACGTCATCTCCTATCTTACCATCGTCTCCGTCATCTTCATGCCGCTCACCTTCCTCGTCGGCGTGTGGGGGATGAATTTCGATCCTGAGAGCTCGCCATGGAACATGCCGGAGCTGAAGGCTCACTATGGTTATCCGGTCGCGCTCGTCTTCATGTTGTTTGTCGCGTTTTCTCTCGTCGCCTTCTTCAAATGGAAGAAGTGGCTTTAAAGCGCGTCAGGTTGAACAGATTCATGCGATGCGCTTTAAATTCTTGTTTGATGCATGTCGTTATCCCAAAACCGTTGCGCACTTTTGCGCGCCATGCATCAACGTCAGCTTGAAAGTCTTCGTTTCTCTCGCGAAAGCCGCGCGAAAGCCGGCTTGTGAATTGGGCTGGTGTTTTCCGGGGAATTGCACTATATGCGCCGCAGCATCGCGCTCTGACGCCTTGCTTGCACCGGCCCCTGCTGGACGACATCCCGGCTGAGGGCGACCCGTTTCCTCAAACAGATAAGGAAAAACACGATGTCGATTACTGCCGAGCGCAAGAAGGAACTGATGGGTGAATTCGCAACCGCCAAGGGCGACACCGGGTCTCCGGAAGTCCAGGTGGCCATCCTTTCCGAGCGCATCAAGAACCTGACCGACCATTTCAAGGACCACAAGAAGGATAACCATTCCCGACGTGGTCTGCTCGCTCTCGTCTCCCAACGCCGCAGCCTGCTTGACTATCTCAAGCGCAAGGATGACGCGCGCTATCAGACGCTGATCGAGAAGCTCGGTCTGCGCCGTTGACGAATTGGCCGGCGGGCTTTCCTTGGGAGAGCCCGCCGGTCGCGCATTTGAGTGTCGGATGTTGCTCAAATGAAGGAACAGAGCGCCGCGCCTCGATCTGATGGGCAAAGGACGCTCTGAAAATTGAATTTGCGCATGACGCTTGCCGAAAGCCGTGGTTTTCGGGGTCACGCGCAAGGCCAGTCGGATCGATTGGCCAGACCCGGTTTCGAGACAGCAGAGGGCCATTCGAAACCGCCCATGGACGGTCATGGGGCAGGATTGCAGGACGCTCGTTGCGGCCATCGTGCCGGACTACCCGAGCTTCCCGTTGTCTTGCCCGTGGCTGCCCGAGAAAGGAAGCCAGGGAAAGGGCATCCGCGCACGCTGAAACGGCGCGGCCCTTTCCGCATAGTAAGGACAAGACATGTTCAATCACCACAAAGTGGAAATCGAATGGGGCGGTCGCCCGCTCATCCTGGAAACCGGCAAGATCGCGCGCCAGGCTGACGGCGCCGTGCTCGCCACTTACGGCGAAACCAAGGTTCTCGCCACCGTCGTTTCGATGAAGGAGCCGAAGCCCGGCCTCGATTTCTTCCCGCTGACCGTCAACTACCAGGAAAAGACCTACGCCGCCGGCAAGATCCCGGGTGGTTATTTCAAGCGCGAAGGCCGTCCGAGCGAGAAGGAAACGCTGGTTTCCCGCCTGATCGACCGCCCGATCCGCCCGCTTTTCGCCGACGGCTACAAGAACGACACGCAGATCGTCGTCACCGTCGTCCAGCACGACCTCGAGAACGATCCTGACATCCTGTCGATCGTCGCCACTTCGGCGGCCCTGACGCTTTCCGGCGTGCCCTTCATGGGACCTGTCGGCGGCGCCCGCGTCGGCTACATCAACGGTGAATACGTTCTCAACCCGCATGTCGACGAGATGCAGGAATCCAAGCTTGACCTCGTCGTCGCCGGCACCGCCGACGCCGTGCTGATGGTCGAGTCCGAAGCCAAGGAACTCGGCGAGGATTTGATGCTCGGCGCCGTCATGTTCGGCCACAGGGGCTTCCAGCCGGTGATCGACGCGATCATCAAGCTGGCCGAAGTCGCCGCCAAGGACCCGCGCGATTTCACCGCGCCGGACTATTCGGCGCTCGAAGCCGAGATGCTGAAGATCGTCGGCGACGAGCTCCGCGACGCCTACAAGATCACCGACAAGCAGAAGCGCTATGCCGCCGTCGACGCCGTCAAGGCGAAGGTCAAGGCCGCGTTCGCGCCGGCCGAAGGCGAAGAGGCCAAGTACACCTCCGAGCAGATCGGCAGCGTGTTCAAGGAGCTCCAGGCCAAGGTCGTGCGCTGGAACATCCTCGACACCGGCTCGCGCATCGACGGCCGCGACCTGAAGACGGTTCGCAAGATCGTCTCCGAAGTCGGCGTCCTGCCGCGCACCCACGGTTCGGCGCTGTTCACCCGCGGCGAAACCCAGGCGCTGGTCGTTGCCACGCTCGGCACCGGCGAGGACGAGCAGTATGTCGATTCGCTGACCGGCATGTACAAGGAGAAGTTCCTCCTGCACTACAACTTCCCTCCCTATTCCGTCGGTGAGACCGGCCGCATGGGTTCGCCGGGCCGCCGCGAAATCGGCCATGGCAAGCTCGCCTGGCGCGCCATTCGTCCGATGCTGCCGAGCGCCGACCAGTTCCCCTACACGCTGCGCGTGGTCTCGGAGATCACCGAGTCCAACGGCTCGTCGTCGATGGCCACCGTCTGCGGCACCTCGCTGGCGCTGATGGATGCCGGTGTGCCGCTGGCCAAGCCCGTTGCCGGTATCGCCATGGGCCTGATCAAGGAAGGCGAGCGCTTCGCGGTTCTGTCAGACATCCTGGGTGACGAAGATCACCTCGGCGACATGGACTTCAAGGTCGCCGGCACCGCCAACGGCATCACCTCGCTGCAGATGGATATCAAGATCGAGGGCATCACCGAGGAGATCATGAAGATCGCGCTGGACCAGGCCAAGGATGGCCGCCAGCATATCCTCGGCGAAATGGCTCATGCCCTGACCGGCGCCCGCCCCGAACTCGGTGAGTTCGCGCCGCGCATCGAGGTCATGCACATCCCGACCGACAAGATCCGCGACGTGATCGGCTCGGGCGGCAAGGTCATCCGCGAGATCGTCGAGAAGACCGGCGCCAAGATCAATATCGAGGACGATGGCACGGTCAAGATCGCTTCGTCCAACGCCAAGGAAATCGAGGCGGCGAAGAAGTGGATCCACACCATCGTCGCCGAGCCGGAAGTCGGCGAGATCTACGAAGGCACGGTCGTCAAGACCGCCGACTTCGGCGCTTTCGTCAACTTCTTCGGTCCGCGTGACGGCCTCGTCCACATCTCGCAGCTTGCCAACGACCGGGTCGCCAAGACCTCAGATGTCGTTAAGGAAGGCGACAAGGTCTGGGTCAAGCTGATGGGCTTCGACGAGCGCGGCAAGGTCCGCCTGTCGATGAAGGTCGTCGACCAGGCCACCGGCAAGGAAATCGCTCGCGACAAGAAGGCCGAAGGCGAAGAAAACGCCGCCTGAACTGTCATACAATGAAGTTGAAACGGGCGCGGCACATGTCGCGCCCGTTTTCGTTTAAGACATGAGATCGAAGAATGTCCGTCGAGCCGCTGAAGACGCTGTTCCATCCGTTCGAGGCCGAGGCGATCGCCTTGCCGCGAAAGGGAGAGCGTGTGCTCTTTCTGGGTGCGGAGCCCGGCTTTCGTTTGCCCGAAGGCTTTGAGGCAGCGCTCCATCTCGTGCAGGGTTTCCGGCCGCATTTTCGCGCCTTGCAGGCTTCGGGTTTCAGCGTCGCTCCGCAAGCCGAAGGCAGCGCATTTGACATGGCGCTGATCCTTGCCGGCCGTCATCGGGGACAAAACGAATTGCGCATCGCCGAGGCGCTGGAGCGCGTGGCATCAAACGGATTGATCGTGGTTGCCGGTGGCAAGGACGACGGCATTGCCAGCCTTCGCAAGCGCATCGACGAGTTTGTGCCACTCGACGGTCATCTGCCGAAACATCACGGCATCGCCTTCTGGTTTCGCCGGGCGGCCGCCGCAGAGGTCGCGGCAGCGCTTCGCGCCGGCAATCCGGACCTTGTGTTAGAGGGCCGTTTCCACACTGCGCCGGGTATGTTCTCCTTCGACAAGGTCGATAACGGCTCCAGATTGCTCGTGGAAAACCTGCCCGTGGACCTACGTGGCAACATCGCCGATTTCTGCGCCGGCTGGGGCTATGTGGCGGCCGAGGTGGCGGCACGCTCGCCTGGCATATCGGGGCTCGACCTTTACGAGGCGGACTTCGCCTCGCTCGAAGCGGCAAAGCGCAATGTCGGCAAAGGCACCGTTGAACCGCGCTTCTTCTGGATTGATTTGCTGAGCGAACCGGTCGAGCGCCGCTACGACGCAATCGTCATGAACCCGCCCTTCCACCGCAGCCGGGCCGCCGAACCGGAAATCGGCGCCGGCATGATCCGCGCAGCGGCGAAGGCGCTGAAACCGGGCGGGCGGCTGTTCATAGTGGCAAACCGTCAGCTGCCCTACGAGCCGGTGTTGGCAGCCGCCTTCTCCAGCCACGCCGAACTCGCCCGCGACGGCATGTTCAAAGTCTTCGCCGCGCGGCGTTAAGGAAAGCAAAATTCAGTTCAGGTTGGCGACGCGCTGTTCGCGGGCAGTGAGCGCTTCAGCAAACTCGATCTTGAGCGGCGCTGGCCGTCCGTACAGAAAGCCTTGCACCACTTCGCACCCGGCTGCCCTGAGCAGCGTCGCCTGGTTTTCGGTCTCGACGCCTTCGGCGATGATGCTGACGCCGAGCGCCCGCGAGAGCCCGACAATGGTCGAAACCACCGCACCGGAGCTCGCATCGGTGTCGATGCGGCTGACGAAGGAACGGTCGATCTTCAGCTTGCCGAATGAGAAATCGATCAGATAGCTGAGATTGGAATAGCCGGTGCCGAAATCGTCGACGGCGACCGAGATGCCCATCTCGGCAAGCTGCCGCAGGATCGTGGCGGCGCGGTCGCGGTCCTGCATCATCGCCGTCTCGGTGACTTCCAGCTCCAGCCGTGACGGCCGGATGCCGGTGCTCGCCATCGTATCGCGCACGATGCCGACGAAATCCTTGGTCATGAACTGGACCGGCGAGATGTTGACGGCAACAAAGCAGTCTTCGGGCAGATGGCGGGCATCGCTGCAGGCCTTGCGCAGCACCCATTCGCCGATCGGGCCGATCATGCCGGTTTCCTCGGCGATCGGGATGAATTCCATGGGCGCGATCATGCCGCGTTCGGGATGCCGCCAGCGGATCAGCGCCTCATAGCCGACGATACGGCCGCTCGGAAGGTCGAGTTGCGGCTGGTAGTGGAGATCGAAATCGCCGCGATCGAAGGCGATGTGCAATTCCGATTCGATCCACTGGCGATAATCCGCGACCTGGCCCATGTCGGAATGGAAGACCGACCAATTGCCTACCCCGCTGGCGCGCGCATTCTGCAGCGCCAGATTGGACCGGCGCAGGACGAGCACGGGATCGACGCCATCCTTCGGCATGGCCACGATGCCCACCGACAGGCTGACCGATTGCAGGTGGGAGCCGAGCTGGTAGGGCTCCATCATCTTCTCGATGAGCTTTTCAACGGCGCTTTCCAGCGGCCCCTCTATCTGCCGGTCGGTAATGAGCACGGCGAACTCGCCAGCGCCGATGCGCCCGATCACCGCGCCCTCCGGCATGGATGCCTTCAACCGGCTGGTGAAGGCGCTGATCAGCTCGTCGCCCTGGCTGTAGCCGATCGCGTCGTTGATCTGCTTGAAACGGTCGATATCGATGTCGATGAGAAACACCGGTTCGCCGGTTTTCATGGTCGCGGATGCGGCGTCGGCTATCCTGCCGACCATTGCCGGGCGCGCCAGCAGGCCGGTCAGCTTGTCGAGATGGGTTTCCTTGAAGACATAGTCCGCCGATTCATCGACGCCGGCAAAGAAGGACAACGCTGCTCCCGCCGAAGCGAGCGCGCAAAGTGCCGCGATGATGCCGATCATCGTTCCGGTCTGCACGCCGGCAAGGCTGTCGCCGAAACCGAACCTGAGGCCCCACAGCCCGAGGATGAAACTGCCGATGCCCGAACTGGCAATGGTGAGCAATCGGAATATCGGTGTTCGCGTCGGATTGCCAGCAACAGCCATTACAAAGTCCCCAGTAACGGGACCTTCTAGCGGACACATCCTTAAAATTAGTTGCAGCGAATATTAATAATTTTACTGGACCTGCTAGTCCTTACCGTCGTCAGTCTGCTTCAATTCGTCGAGTGTCGGCATGGAGACGATGTGATAGCCGGAATCGACGTAGTGGATTTCGCCGGTGACGCCCGACGACAGGTCGGACAGGAGATAGAGCGCGGAGCCGCCAACCTCGTCGATGGTCACGGTGCGGCGTAGCGGCGAGTTGCGCTGCTGGTAGGAAAACATGTGGCGTGCATCGGAAATGCCGGCGCCGGCCAGTGTCCGCACCGGTCCCGCCGATATGCCGTTCACCCTGATGCCGCGGGGGCCGTAGTCATTGGCGAGATAGCGAACGCTGGCCTCCAACCCGGCCTTGGCGACGCCCATGACGTTGTAATTCGGCATGACGCGGACGGAGCCCGCATAAGTCAGCGTGATCATCGAGCCGCTGTCCCCCATCAGCCTGGCGGCGTGGCGGGCGATCTCGGTGAAAGAGTAGCAGGAGATGACCATGGTGCGGATGAAATTGTCGCGGCTGGTGTCGGCGTAAAGGCCCTTGAGCTCATTCTTGTCGGAAAAGCCGATGGCATGGACGACGAAGTCCAGCCCGCCCCATTCCTTGCCCAAAGTCTCGAAGGTGGCGCTGACCGATGCGCTGTCCTCGACATCGCAAGGCACCACCAGGGATGCGCCAAGCCTGTCGGCGAGCGGCTTGACCCGCCGCCCGAACGCTTCGCCCTGATAGGTGAAAGCGAGCTCCGCCCCATGTTCGGACAATTTCCTGGCGATGCCCCAAGCGATCGAGTGGTCGTTGGCGACACCCATGACAAGCCCGCGCTTGCCCTTCATCAATCCGTCCATGGCCGGCGAAATCCCTTATGCGGAATAGCGCTGGAAAACCAGCGTTGCGTTGGTGCCACCGAAACCGAACGAATTGGACAAAACAGTGTCGATACTGGCGTTATCGATGCGCTTTCGCACGATCGGCATGCCCTCGAATTCAGGGTCGAGGTTCTCGATATGGGCGCTTTCGCCGATGAAGCCGCCTTGCATCATCAGGATCGAATAGATCGATTCCTGCACGCCGGCCGCGCCCAACGAATGGCCGGTCAGCGATTTCGTCGAGGTGATGAAAGGCATCTTTTCGCCGAACACCTCGCGGATCGCGCCCATTTCCTTGGAATCGCCGACCGGCGTCGAGGTGCCGTGCGTGTTGATGTAGTCGATCGGCGAAGAGACGGTCGCGATCGCCTGCCGCATGCAGCGCACCGCACCTTCGCCCGAAGGCGCCACCATGTCGTGGCCGTCGGAGGTCGCGCCGTAGCCGACGATCTCGGCATAGATCTTGGCGCCGCGCGCCTTGGCATGTTCGAGCTCTTCCAGAACCAGCACGCCGGCGCCGCCGGCAATGACGAAACCATCGCGATCGACATCGTAGGCGCGGGACGCGACCGATGCCCTGTCGTTGTATTTCGACGACATGGCGCCCATCGCATCGAACAGGTCCGACATCGTCCAGTCGAGATCCTCATGCCCGCCGGCGAAGACCATGTCCTGCTTGCCCCACTGGATCAGCTCGTACCCATTGCCGATGCAATGCGCCGAGGTCGAGCAGGCCGAGGAGATCGAATAGTTGACGCCGTGGATCTTGAACCAGGTGGCGAGCGTCGCCGAGGCGGTCGACGACATCGCCTTCGGCACCGCGAACGGGCCGATGCGCTTGGGGCTGCCGTTCTTGAGGGTGGTCTCGGCGGCCTCGACGATGGTTCGGGTCGACGGTCCGCCAGACCCCATGACGATGCCGGTGCGTTCATTGGTGATGTCGTTCTCGCCAAGCCCGGCAT
This sequence comes from Mesorhizobium helmanticense, assembly GCF_003034915.1. Lineage (GTDB taxonomy): Bacteria > Pseudomonadota > Alphaproteobacteria > Rhizobiales > Rhizobiaceae > Mesorhizobium > Mesorhizobium helmanticense. The sequence continues at coordinate 218,825 of NZ_PZJX01000025.1, forward strand.
CCGCGATCGCCTGATCCATGGCGACATGGTTCCAGGCGGCTCCTTGCGACAGGAAACGCATGGCCCGGCGATCGATCATGGCCGAGGGGTCCAGCGTCGGCGCTCCCCAGACCTGGCAGCGGAAGCCGTGCTCGGCGAAGGAATCGGAGAAGCTGATGCCGGATTTGGCATCGTGGAGCGAGGCCTGCACCTCGTTGGCATTGTTGCCGATCGACGACACGATGCCGAGGCCTGTTACTACGACCCGTCTCATGGGCTGCTCCTTCCAGAGTGTCCGGTGACGGTCAGGAGACCGCCGATTGCTTCGACAGACCCACTTTGAGATCCGTTGCCGCGTATATGGGCTCGCCATCCGCTTTCAGCCAGCCATCGGCAATGCCAAGCACCAGCCGCCCGCGCATCACACGCTTGAAGTCCACGCCATACTCCACCTTCTTGACCGATGGCGTGACCATTCCCTTGAACTTCACCTCGCCGGTCGACAGCGCCATTCCCTTGCCCGGCTCGCCGAGCCAGCCGAGGTAGAATCCCGTCAGCTGCCACATGGCATCGAGGCCGAGGCACCCCGGCATGATCGGATTGCCGATGAAGTGGCAAGCGAAGAACCAGAGGTCAGGCTTGATGTCGAATTCGGCGCGGATGAAGCCCTTGTCGAAGGCGCCGCCCGTCTCGCTGATCTCGGTGATGCGGTCGAACATCAGCATCGGCGGATAGGGGAGCTGGGCGTTTCCTGCTCCGAACAGCTCGCCACGGGCGCAGGCAAGCAATTCCTCGTATTCGTAGCTGGATTTCGAACCCGCCATCAATCGTCCCCGTAATCATCCCGGGCGGTAGGTGCCCTTGTCGTTGGTTTCCTAACACAATCTGTTTCAGGCCGGAAACCGGCGTCTGCGCTTAACCTGCCCGTCTGCCCGGGTCAATGCGCGCGGTCGCATCGGCCCGGAAATCGGAATCGATTTCCGGAAAGCACGATGCGAGGCTAAGAAAGTGATAGAGCGTATTTTTGTGCGTCCAACAGGACGCACTTCGCTCTATTGATCGTATTCGGCCGACAGAATATATGTCAGGAGGTGTCCAGCTTCGGCCGATATGGGTTTCTTGCCATTCTGGGCACGTCTTGGGGCGGAACTGAGAGCTTCGACGAATCGATGGATCTGGGCTGCCGGAAGGAAAATGTCGCTGTGGACAAGCGGGTTCGCGAAGCCGGCCTGAGGCCGACGCGTCAGCGCATTGCGCTGGCCGATCTGCTTTTCGCCAAGGGCGACCGTCATCTGTCGGCGGAGGAACTGCACGAGGAGGCGATCGCCGCCGGCGTGCCGGTGTCGCTGGCCACCGTCTACAATGCCCTGCACCAATTCACCCAGGCTGGCCTTCTGCGCATCCTCGCCGTCGAAGGGTCGAAGACCTATTTCGACACCAACACCTCCGACCATCATCATTTCTACATCGAAGGCGAAAACAGGATCTTCGACATCGCCAGCGGTCCCGTCACGGTTTCCAACCTGCCGGAGCCGCCGGAAGGCATGGAGATCGCCAATGTCGACATCGTGGTGAGGCTGCGCCCCAAACGCTGCGATTGACCAATTCCCAATGAAATCAGTCGATCTGGCGATCAGGCTTGAATGGATCGCCGTCACGGTAATGGCGGTCGTTCTCTACACGATGACCGGCGTTTCCTGGTGGCTGTTTGTGCTGCTCATCCTGGTGCCAGATCTGTCGATGCTGGGGTATCTGGCTGGGCCGCGCGTCGGCGCCATCGCTTACAACGCCCTGCACATATTGATCGTCCCGCTGATCCTGGCAATTGCCGGATATGTCTTCGCCAATTCGACGGCGACGGCGGTTGCACTCATCTGGATCGTCCATATCGCCATCGACCGTGCGCTTGGGTACGGCCTGAAATTGCCGAGCGGGTTCCAGGACACTCATCTCGGGCGCATCGGCAGGGCAAGAAGATAGAGATCATACCCCGATCTGTCGGGATGGATCCGAGTTTGGTCAGTTCTTGACCCGCTCGCCCGGATAGGCGCCCCAGACGAGTGACTGGGCGAGCCAGCCGGTGTGGCCGTCGAAAGTCATCTCGCACCACTGGCCGTCGCAGGACTTGATCGTGCCCATCACGCCGGGCTCGACGATGGCGACGACGCTGGCACCCTTCTCCGGGTCGTCGAGAAGGTTGATTCGGCCACCCTTGCCGCGCTGCCAGGGCGCCACGATCGCCGTGCGGCGGCCCGAGAGCAGCGACTGGTTGATCCAGCCTTCCGAGCCGTCGGCGTCGCGCACGCGACGCCAGGTATCGAATTCCTGGATGATTTCCATCGGCAGGCCAGGCTTCATGTACATCCAGTCGACGGAGTAGTTGACGCCTGGTCCGACGCGGGAGTTGACGCGGCCTGATTTCAGGCTGACGAAGCGCGGCAGCGGCAGGCCGCTCGGCCCGAGCGTGATCGTCTGTGCGGGTGCTGCCGCACTTTGCGCCGCCGCAACAGGGGTGTAGAGCAGAGCGCCGAGAAATGCTGCGCAAATGGTCAGGCGGAGCGACGCGAAACCAGACACTTTCGTTCCTTTCGGCGCTCGCCCATCGGCCCCGGCGCCCCTTTTTCTTTGTCTTCGGCGGCACCGCTTGTTACATGGATGACCGGCGCCGTGATCGGTTCGCAGTTTCGCCGGTCTTGGTTAAAGAGGTCTCAACGGGATCGGGATTCGAGGGAACAATGGCAGGCAAAAAAAAGCCGCTCGTGGTCATAACGCGCAAGCTGCCCGACCCGGTCGAGACCCGCATGCGCGAGCTGTTCGACGCCCGGTTGAATGTCGAGGACAGGCCGATGACGCAGCCGGAGCTGGTCGCGGCGGTCAAGGAAGCCGACGTGCTGGTGCCGACCGTGACCGATCGGATCGACGCGGCGCTGATCGCCCAGGCCGGCGAGAATCTGAAGCTGATCGCCAATTTCGGCAATGGCGTCGACAAGATCGACGTGGCGGCGGCGGCCAAGAAGGGCATCACCGTCACCAATACGCCCAACGTGCTGACCGAGGATACGGCCGACATGACGATGGCGCTGATGCTGGCGGTGCCGCGGCGGCTGGCGGAAGGCGCCAATGTGCTGACCGGCGACAAGAAATGGGCCGGCTGGTCGCCGACCTGGATGCTGGGCCGGCGTATCTGGGGCAAACGCCTCGGCATTGTCGGCATGGGCCGCATCGGCACCGCGGTTGCCAGGCGGGCCAAGGCTTTCGGTCTTTCGATTCACTACCACAACCGTCATCGCGTACTGCCGGCCGTCGAGGACGAGTTGGAAGCGACCTACTGGGAAAGCCTCGACCAGATGCTTGCCCGCATGGACATCATTTCGGTCAACTGTCCATCAACGCCGGCAACCTTCCACCTGCTTTCGGCGCGGCGGCTGGCGCTTATGCAACCGTCCGCTTACATCGTCAACACGGCGCGCGGCGATATCATCGACGAGGAATCGCTGGTCAAGCTGGTCCAGGACGGCAAGATCGCCGGTGCCGGCCTCGATGTCTACGAGCACGAGCCGGCGCTGAACCCGAAACTCTTGAAGCTCGCCGCCAAGGGCAAGGTCGTGCTTTTGCCGCATATGGGCTCGGCGACGCTCGAGGGCCGCATCGACATGGGCGAGAAGGTCATCATCAACATCCGTGCCTTTTTCGATGGTCACCGCCCGCCGGACCGCGTGCTGCCGTTACGGGCGTGATCGGCTGACAGCGCTTACTCATCTGCGATCAGCGCAGGCTTACGAAAGCACCTTGCGCATGGTGATCGAGGTCGCTCGGCTATAGCCGTCATGTGCCGTCCGATCCGTTTCGCGAAAGCCGAGGCGGGCGAAGGCCGCGTGATTTCCGGTCAGTTCGATCCGCGTCTGCAACTCGATCGCGCGCTTGTCTCGGCTGCGGGCAAGAGCTTCGGCAGCCTGCATCAGTCCCCTGCCGATACCTTGTCCCTGAAAGCCCGGGTCGACCGCCAACTTTCCGACGTAGAAATCCTCAGTCCGCTCCAGAACGAACACACAGCCAATGATTCTGCCGCCTTTCAGCGCCGCGAAGATTGTTTCCCGCCCGGCCTTGTCCCGGAGATCTTCCGCGGTAAGGCGATGCGCCGAGGATGGCGGATCGATGACGCCGTCCATCGTGGCAAAGGCACGCATGATCAGCGCCAGCACCTCGTCCCAACGACCGCAATCGGCCGGAAGCTGCGTGACTGCAACACCCGCGGTGCGGTCCATGGTCTAGTTCTTCTTGTAGCGGATCGTGTCGAAACGCGCGGCCAGTGCATCATAGAGCAGCAGCCGGCCGACGAGCGGCTCGCCGATGCCGGCGATCAGCTTGATCGCCTCCATAGCCTGCAATGTGCCGATCACCCCGGTCAGCGCGCCGAGCACGCCGGCGACGGCGCAGGACGGCACCAGTCCGGGCGGCGGCGCCTCGGGAAAAAGATCGCGATAGCTCGGATTCGGCCTGCCGTCGGTGCCGGTCTCGAACGGTATCAGCACCGTCACCGAGCCGTCGAAGCGGCCGACGGCGGCGTGCACCAATGGCCGTTTTTCCGCCGCGCAGGCGTCGGCCACGGCATAACGCGTCTCGAAATTGTCGGAGCCGTCGACGACAACATCATAGCGGGCGACGAGGGCAGGGGCGTTGTCCGCCGTCAGCCTGAAATTGTGCTCTTCCACGGTGACGTGGGGGTTGATACGGGCGATCGCCGCCTTGGCGCTTCCGGTTTTCGCCATGCCGACCGTGTCGGTGCCATGGATCACCTGCCTTTGCAGGTTTGACAGCGAGACGGCGTCGTCGTCGACGATGCCGAGCGTGCCGACGCCGGCGGCCGCCAGATATCCGAGCACTGGCGCACCCAGTCCGCCGGCGCCGATGATCAGAACCCGCGCACGTTTCAATTTTTGCTGGCCGGGCCCGCCGATTTCGGGCAGCACGATGTGGCGGGCATAGCGTTCGAGTTCTTGGTCGGTCAGAGAGGTCATCTGCAAACCTTACTGCGGTGCAAAAAACTTGTCAGGCGTCTTCCGTTGGCCCAACCATGCCGTGGTCGACCGTCAGGAACTGTGCCCGTCCCTTGATGCTGGAAAACAGCGCCGCGTCGGTTCCCGTCATGAAGGCCTGGCAGTTCAGCTCTTCCAGGATCGAAAACAGCGCGGCGCGCCGGCCGCTGTCGAGATGGGCTGCAATCTCGTCGAGCAGCAGGATCGGCGTCATGCCGGACATCTCGCCGGTCAGCCTTGCATGCGACAGCACGATGCCGACAAGCAGCGCCTTCTGTTCGCCGGTCGAGCAGAGTTCGGCCGGCATCGCCTTTGGCCGGTGCCGCACCACGAGATCCGAACGGTGCGGACCGTCGAGCGTGCGCCCGGCGGCGCGGTCGCGATCGCGGCCTTCGGCAAGGGCGCGGCGAAACCGTTCTTCGACATCGACAGCTGGCGAGTTGGCGAGTTGGCCTTCCAGTTCGCCGAACAGGCCGATATCGGCTTGCGGAAACGGACTGTCGCCTGGCAGCCTGTCGATCATGGCGGCGAGCAGGCGCACCAATTCGGCACGAGCCGCGGCAATCGCCACGCCGGTTTCGGCCATCTGCGTCTCGATCGCGTCGAACCATGCGCCGTCGCGCGAATTCTCCGTAAGCAATCGGTTACGGCCGCGCATCGCCTTTTCATAGTCGAGCGCGCGCTGGCCATGGCCGGGATCGATCGCCAGCACCAGGCGATCGAGGAAGCGCCGCCGGTCGGCGGCCGGGCCAGGAAAAAGGCCATCCATCGCCGGCGTCAGCCAGACGACGCGCAGCCATTCAAGCATGTCGTCGGCCGAGCGCGCTGCGGCGCCGTTGATCCGCACCCGCCGGCCGCCGTCGCCAGCGTTGTCGCCGCCCGAAATCCCGGTGCCGATCTCGACCGGGCCATCCGGCCCGTCGAGCCGGGCATGCAGCGCGAAGCCACCATCGCCGCCCTCGCGAGCCACATCGGCGTAAGGGGCGCGGCGCAGGCCACGTCCCGGCGTCAGCAGCGATATCGCTTCCAGGAGATTGGTCTTGCCTGCGCCGTTGTCGCCGGAAAACACCACGGCTCCGGGCGCGAGTTCGATCGACAGCGCGGCATAGTTGCGGAAATTAGTAAGTGTAAGCTTACTTATATAGGTTTGTTCCGGCAACCGCTATCCGCCTGTTATGCATGTCGCGCAAAAGCATGCCCACGGGTCTGACCCGAGGGTGTGGAGCGGTTTTGCGATAACGACATGCATAAAACAAGGATCTAAAGCGCATCGCATAAGGCCGGTCGAATGCGGCGCGCTTTTAGAAGTTGCCGCAATCATTGTCGTCTGGCGCGGCCGGATCACCGACGCAGCGCGGCTACACCCGCATCGGCATCAGCACATAGAGTGCGGTTTCGTCGGCCATGTCGTGGATCAGCGTCGGCGAACCGGCGTCCGCCAGCATGAATTTTGCCTCCGTGCCGGTCAGCTGGGCGGCGACGTCGAGCAGATATTTGGCGTTGAAACCGATCTCGATCGGATCGGATGAATAGTCCGCGGCCAGTTCCTCGGTGGCGCTGCCCGAATCCGGATTGTTGACCGCAAGCGTGACCTGCCCCTCGGCGATCGAAAGCTTCACGGCTCGGCCGCGTTCGGAAGAAATGGTCGAGACACGGTCGACGGCGGCGGCGAAACTCTGGCGGTCGATGATCAGCTTCTTGTCGTTGCCTGTCGGGATGACGCGCTGATAGTCCGGGAATGTGCCGTCGATCAGCTTCGACGTCAAAACCACGCTGCCGATGGTGAAGCGGATCTTGGTGTCGGACAATTCGGTGGTGACGGCGACATCGGGGTCGTCGACAAGCTTTTGCAGCTCGCTGACCGTTTTGCGCGGAATGATGATGCCCGGCATACCTTCGGATCCGGCCGGCGCATCGATCTCGGCGCGCGCCAGGCGATGGCCGTCGGTCGCAACCGAGCGCAGCTTCAGCTTGCCGCCGGCCTCATGCGTGTGCAGATAGATGCCGTTGAGATAGTAGCGCGTCTCTTCGGTCGAGATGGCGAACTGGGTCTTCTCGATCAGTCCCCTCAGCGCCACCGAATCCAGCCGGAAGATATGCGAAAACGATCCGGCCGAAAGCTCAGGGAAATCGGACTGCGGCAGGCATTGGAGCCGGAAGCTCGAGCGGCCCGAGGTCACGGTCATGGCGTTGCCGTCCTCGTCGGTCTTCAGCATGACCTCCGCTCCATCGGCCAGCTTGCGCACGATGTCGTAGAGCAGGTGCGCCGGGACCGTCGTCGCGCCACCGCGCTCGACCTTGGCGGGCGTGGCTTCGGTCACCTCCAGATCGAGGTCGGTCGCCTTCATTTCGAGAGTGGCGCCTTCGGCGCTCAACAGCACGTTCGACAGGATCGGTATGGTGTTGCGCCGCTCGACCACGCGGTGAACGTGATTGAGCGACTTCAGGAGATTTGACCGTTCCAGGATAACACGCATGACGAAACAGGCTCGCTTGAATGAATGAACGGGTCTCCGGCAAGCGGCTCCCCGCGAAAGGTCTGAACAGGCTCAGAATCTGCACAAACTGACAGGAAAAACCCCGCAAACGCAAGCCCGCGCTACCGGTTCGGGCCGGTTACGCGGGCTTTCTGGGGATAAAGCCTGCCAATGCATGTCGCGCAAAAGTGTGCGGCGATTTTGCGACGACGACATGCATGAAAACAAACGCATGTCGCGCAAAAGTGTGCGGCGGTTTTGCGACGACGACATGCATGAAAACAGAGATCTCAAGCGCGTCGCATGAACCAACCAAACGCGACGCGCTTTCGTTCTTTGGAGCCGATCAAGCCTGATCGTTGATCAGTCTTCTCAGCAATTCGAGCTCCTGCGCCAGCGTGTTGTCGACGCCCGAGAGATCCTCGATCTTGCGCACGGCATGCAGCACCGTCGTATGATCGCGGCCGCCGAAACGCCGGCCTATCTCCGGCAAGGAGCGTGGCGTCATCACTTTCGAAAGATACATGGCGACCTGACGCGGCTTGACGATGGTGCGCGTGCGCCGGTTGGACAAGAGTTCGGTCTTCGACACATTGTAGTGGCGCGCCACGATGCGCTGGATGTCCTCGATGCGCACCCGCTTGGGTTCGCCCGAACGATAGATGTGGCCGAGAATCTCGTCGATACGGTCGATGGTAATCTGCGGTTCGAAGGACTGGCGAAACAGAAGCTGGTTGAACGCGCCTTCGAGTTCGCGCCCGCTGCCGGTCACCGTGCGGGCGACATGGTTGAGGATCTCCTCGGAAATGTCGAGCGAGGCGTCATCGGCCTTGGCAGTGGCAAGACGCAGCTTGAGCATGCCGATGCGCATGGCGAAATCCGGCGCCGACATTTCGAGCGCGACGCCGCCATTGAGGCGTGAGCGGACGCGCGGCTCCAGCGATTCCAACTCCGACGGTGGCCGGTCGGCGGCAACCACCACCTGCTTGGCACTGTCGAGCAACATATTGATAAGGTGGCAGAATTCGTGCTGGATCGATTTGCCCTGCAGGAACTGCATGTCATCGATGATGAGGAGATCGATGTCGCGCAACTGTTCCTTCAGCGTCAGCGCGTTGTTGTCACGGATCGCGGTGGCGAAGCGCCACATGAAATATTCGGCTGTGAGATAGACGACGCGCGATTTCGGATTCTGCTTCAACGATTCCGCTGCGATCGCCTGCAAAAGGTGCGTCTTGCCGAGCCCGACCGTCGCATGGAGAAAGAGTGGATTGAAGCGCACCGCGCTCGATTGCGATTCCGCCACCGCTTTGGCGGCGGCGAACGCCACCCGGTTCGACGGTCCCTCGATGAAGGAGCCGAACGTGTAGCGCGGGTCTAGCGGGGAACCGAGCACATTGTGCCTGAACTCGGTCTCGGTCGGCATGCCTGGGCGAGGTGTCGGTGCACGCTCGACCCTGCCTGGACTTGCCGTTCCGGCGGCCAGCGCCGTCTGCGCCTGCCTTGTCATCTTGCGCGCCGGCGCCGCTTCGGGCTCGACGCCATTGCGCCCCGGGCGGGTAGCGTTGCGCACGACGATCTCAATCTTGAGGATTTCGGGATCCTCGTGTTTCCAGAGCTCGGCGATGAGGTCGAGGTAGTGGCCGTTGATCCACGAGCGCAGGAAGGCGGTGGGCACGGAGATACGGACAATCCCCCGGGAAGCCTCGGCGACCTTCATGCGTCCGAACCAGCTCGAATAAACCTCGGTTCCCAGACGCGCCTTCAACTGGGCCTTCACCCGGTCGAACTTCTGTTCCGCGTCGTTGGAAGCCGACATGTCGTCCCCTCCGATCAAGGTTCCAGGAAATGGGAGGTCGCTCGTAAGCTCCCTTTCGATGCCGCTCTGCATGATAGAGTTCCTTGTCCTTTTGTACCTTATTTCCGCCGGGGATACGCCTCCTGCATCCATGTTTCCGGCGACCGTGTCTTCGCTGCGACATCATCACCGCCGCCGGCAATGATGTCGTCTCGTTGCCAAGGGACCGGCGCCGACCTCTGAAGAGTCAGCCCGCTTTGGTCATGCCAAGGCAAAGCAATTCCACCCGGCGAAAACGCCGGCGCGTCGTTGACCTGCCATGTACAGTTACGCCAGTCCCCTACCGCATCGAAAGACAAACCAAACCCGTGCGCGGAAACGATCCACGTCATGAATTCCGCCATTTTCAGCTGGCCGATTCAGGCTGGGTTCAAGGGCCAATGGCCCGTCCCTCTCGATAGGGAGACATTAACGAAATCGTTGTGGATAGGGCAAGGCCACGACTAACGGATTTTTAAGGAATCTGGTTAGCACAGGCGGGTCAGGGCGCTATACTGCAACCGCACATTTTGACAAAGCCATTGTGATTCAAACCCTTTTCCGGCGAATATGAAAAAGGCCGCACCGCGCGAAATTTTCTGAAATAATTTCCTTGACAGCCAATTGTCCACGATCCCCCGCCTGCGATGTGAACAAGCTGTGGACGACCACCTGTAACGATTTGAAATAATTAGATAATTTATGACAGCCTATATTTTATAGGCAGGCCTCTTTCGAGGACTCGAACATCAGCGGACATGTATATGCCGGCAAAGCATTTGGGACTTTGAAATCCACTCGCAGTGTCGTTTGCGGGCTTTCCTTTTTAAGTACTTGCCGGCAAACGAAAAAACCCGGCGCGATCGGCCGGGCTTGAAGAAGACAAGTTTAGGAAAGGTATATTAGGCCGACAGCACTTTAAGGCGCTGGGCGAGTCGCGACACCTTGCGGGATGCCGTATTCTTGTGCACCACGCCCTTGGTCGCGGCGCGCATCAGTTCCGGCTCCGCTATTTTGAAGGCAGCCTGCGCGGCAGCCTTGTCGCCCGAAGCGAGCGCCTCTTCGACCTGACGGACATAGGTCCGCACGCGCGAGCGGCGGTTCTTGTTGATCGCTGCGCGGCGGGCGATCTTGCGCGTTGCCTTTTTGGCCGAGGAGGTGTTGGCCATGATGCCTCTCTTCTGATCTGGTGGGCGCTCGCGGGATGCCGCAGGGCGCAAAAAACAAACGGGCAGCCACGCGGCCGCCTCGGTTGGAGCGGCTTATAGTTCAGCTTTTCCGGCGCGTCAACGCCGCTTCGCTCTTTTTGGCCGGCAATGCCGGGGTCCTAGCGGTTGGTGAAATTCGGCTTCCGCTTTTCGGCAAAGGCCGCCATGCCTTCCTTCTGGTCGTCGAGCGCAAACAAGGAGTGAAACAGGCGGCGTTCGAACCGCAACCCTTCGGCCAGTGTCGTTTCAAAGGCCCGGTTGACGGCCTCCTTGGCCATCATCACCGACGGCAACGAAAAATCAGCAATCTTGGCTGCCGCCTTCAGCGCTTCCTCGATCAACTCGCCGGCAGGCACGACGCGTGACACCAGGCCGCAACGCTCGGCCTCCGCCGCATCCATCATCCGTCCGGTCAGGCACATGTCCATCGCCTTCGACTTGCCGACGAAGCGGGTCAGGCGCTGCGATCCGCCCATGCCCGGCATGACGCCAAGCGTGATTTCGGGCTGTCCGAACTTGGCATTGTCGGCGGCGATGATGAAATCGCACATCATCGCCAGTTCGCAGCCGCCCCCGAGCGCGTAGCCGGCAACCGCCGCGATGATGGGCTTTCGCGTCCGCGTGAGCTCTTCCCAACCGACGAAGAAGTCCTGCACGTAGGCGTCGACAAAGGAGATCGCCTGCATTTCCTTGATGTCGGCGCCAGCGGCAAAGGCCTTCTCGGAACCGGTGATGACCATGGCGCCGATATCGGGGTTCGCGCCGAATCCGTTCACAGCCGCCACCACCTCCTTCAGAACTTCGGAGTTCAGCGCGTTGAGCGCCTTCGGCCGGTTCAGCGTGATCAGCCCGACCTTGCCGCGCGTTTCCACAATGATGGTCTCATAGGCCATGGCTTCGCCTCCTCGTTCCAGGCAATCGGTGAATGTCGATCGGTCCTAGCTTACCCCTGGCAGGTCCGGCAATAGAAGGTCGAGCGTCCGCTTTGCACGATGCGCTCGATATGGCCGCCGCAACCAGGCCTGGAGCAGGGTTCGCCTTCCCGATCGTAGACCGCGAACGAATGCTGGAAATAACCCAGTGAGCCATCGGTCTGCATATAGTCGCGCAGCGACGATCCCCCGGCGGCGATCGCATCGGCAATAACCGAACGGATCGCCGCGGCGAGGCGTTCAGCCTGCTCACCAGCCTTCTTCCCGGCCTTGGCGATGGTGCCTGCTTCGCGCAGCGGCGACAGGCCGGCGCGCCACAGCGCTTCCGATACGTAGATGTTGCCGAGCCCGGCGATCAGCCGCTGGTCGAGCAGTGCTGCTTTCAGTGGCGACTTGCGGCCTTTCAGCAGCGAGGCGAGCAGCGCGCCATCCAGCGCATTGCCCGTCGGCTCGACACCCAGCCCCGCCAGCATCGGGTGTGTGTCGGGCGCCCCTTCCGCAAACAACATGAAACCAAATCGGCGCGGGTCGTTGAAGATCACGCGCGATCGGCCGCCTTCCGGCGAGACGACATCGAACACGACATGATCATGCGCGGCGCTTTTTGAACGCTCGTGATAGAACACGCCCGGCAGGTCGCTGCTGTCGGCCGTTTCGATGCGGAACGAACCCGACATGCCGAGATGGCAGATCAGCACCGGACCGCCGTCCAGATGCATCGTCAGGTATTTGGCCCGGCGGCCGAGCGCCGTGATCGTCTTGCCGGTCAGCCGCTCCGAAAATCTCTCCGGAAACGGAAATCTGAGGTCTGCTCGGCGCGCCTCGACGCCGGCGATGCGTGCGCCTTCCAGCACCGGCTGCAGGCCGCGGCGGACCGTTTCGACTTCCGGCAGCTCAGGCATGGGCGCCTATCGTTGCATGGAAGGAGGTACCGTGGCGGCCGCGCGCCAGCCCGAGATGCTCGGCGACGGTTTCACCGATGTCGGCGAAGGTTGTTCGCAACCCGATATCGCCGCCCTTCAACCCCGGTCCGGTGCCGATCACCGGAATGCGTTCGCGCGTGTGGTCGGTGCCGCGCCATGTCGGATCATTGCCATGGTCCGCGGTGAGGATGAGCAGGTCGCCCTGCTTCAATTTGGCCAGTGCTTCGGGCAGGCGCCGGTCGAAGGCCTCGAGTGCCGCCGCATAGCCGGCGACGTCGCGTCGGTGGCCGAACTCGGTGTCGAAATCGACGAAATTGGCAAAGACGAGATCACCCTCGCCGGCGTCGTCGATCGCGCCCAGTGCCTTGTCGAACATCGCCATATTGCCGGCAGCCTTGCGCACCTCCGAGATGCCGCGATGGGCGAAGATGTCGCCAATCTTGCCGACCGCGATGACCCGGCTGCCGCGCGCCGTCAGCCGGTCGAGCAAGGTCGGTTCCGGCGGCGGCACGGCGTAGTCGCGGCGGTTGTGCGTCCGTTCGAAGCTGCCCGCGTTTTCCCCGATGAACGGCCGTGCGATGACACGGCCGATGTTCAGCGGATCGACCAGCCTGCGCACCATCTTGCAGAATTCGTAGAGCCGCTCCAGGCCAAAGTGAGTTTCATGGGCGGCGATCTGCAGCACCGAATCGACGGAGGTGTAGCAAATCGGCTTGCCGGTGCGGATGTGCTCCTCGCCGAACCGCTCGATGATCTCGGTGCCCGGGGCGTGGCAATTGCCGAGAATGCCCGGCACCTTTCCTTCCCGGATGATTGCTTCGGTCAGTTCGGCTGGAAACGCAGGGACCGTGTCCGGGAAATAGCCCCAGTCGAAGCGGATCGGCAGGGCGGCGATTTCCCAATGGCCCGACGGCGTGTCCTTGCCGCTGGAGACTTCCTGCGCCGCCCCATGAAAGGCCGTCGCCTGCGGCAACTCGCCATTGCCGAGTTTCAGCCCGGTCGCGGTCTCGGCCGCACGGGCAAGCCCGAGCGAGAACATGTTGGGTACGGCGAGTGGTCCCTTGCGCAAGCCTTCACGATCCGCGCGGCCTTCCGCGCAGGCGATGGCGATGTGGCCGAATGTATTGGCGCCGGCGTCGCCATAGCGCTCGGCGTCGGCTGCGCCGCCGATGCCGAAGGAATCGAGAACGAAAAGGAAGGCGCGCGCCATTATCAGGAATTCATTATTCTCTGTCTGTTGGCCAAGACATAGGGGGCCGCGCCGCCATTGGCAATTCGGAAACCAAACGGCAACGGCATGGCGCGATAGTTGAGACACAGCGATTGCCGAATGGCATGGCTCGATGGAAATGCGGCGGGGAAACACATGAAACATGCCTTGAAGGCCTCCACTGCCATCCTGGCGCTGCTTGGCGCTTCATGGCCCGGCCCGGCGCGCGCCGACTGGCGGGATGATATTGGTACGTTTCGCATCGGCATCGTCGCCGAATCCGGCGCCGGCAACAGCGTTCCGGGTCTGGCTCTGTTGACGGACGCCTACACCAAGGCGCTTGGCATGAAGGTGGAGTTCGTCGTTGCCCGCGACTATGCGGCGCTGATCGAGGCGCAGGCCGATGCCCGCATCGAATATGCGGTCTATTCGGCGACCGCCTACGCCACCGCGTCGGAACGCTGCGGCTGCGTCGAACCTCTCGTGGCGCCGGTCGATTCCGACGGCGCCGTCGGCATCCGATCGGTTCTGCTGACGCGGGATGACAAGGTTCCCGGTCTGGCGGCGATGGCAGGGCACCGTATCGTCATGGCGCCCTCGGACAGCATCGGCGGCTCGCTCTTGCCGCTTGCAGGATTGGCCGCTGAAGGCGTCAAGGTCGCCGAGGACGCGCCGTTTCTGACGCACGCCAGTTCGGCTGCGGCGGCCGAAGCAATGCTGGTCGATGGCGAGGCCGATGCCCTGTTTGGCTGGATACCGTCAGCGGCCGACGACAGGCCGGGTATTGCGGGTGGCACCGTCGCCAGGCTGGAAGCGGCAGGACTTTCGAAGACGGCGCTTCAGGTCGTGTGGAAGTCCGGCCTGCTGCGATATGGGCCCCATGCGGTTCGCAGCGACCTCGACCCCGAGGCCAAGCGGCGGCTCACCGTGTTCCTCACCAACCTCAGATCGATATCGCCGGATATCTACGATCTTCTGGAAGCGAAACATTCCGGCGGGTTCACCGTTGCCCGTCCGCAGGATTACGCAATGGCCGCGGCTGTCGTGCGCCTGGTGTCAGGCAGCGACCATCAACGATAGTGCATATTGCTCAAACGGTTGCTTCAGCAGTCGCTGCAGGAGATCGTCGGGCTCCTGCGTGCCCTGAGAAAGTAGGTTTCACCCATAGTTATGTTGGCGAAGGCGGCGGTCAATCCAAGTGGCTTCGCCTTCTCGGCCGTCCATGCGATGATCGGCTCATAGCCGAGCTCGCTTTCGACCCGGATGAGGAAAGTGCCCTTGACGTTAAGCGCTGGTGGAACCGTCGTGATGGAGGCCTTCGCCGCGTCGGCGCTGAAGGCGCCATTGACCATCTTGCGCGACCAGACAACCTGCACCTTCGGCGTCGTATCGCTCGTGACCTCTATCGCGGTGATGATGATTTTCGGGGTCGAGCGGTTATAGGGCTGAAGAGTGGAATTGCCGATCTGCATGATCGCATCGAGTTGGGCCTTGCTGACGGACTGCTGCTGGGTGACGAGATCGGCCACCATGCTGCCGATGCGGCTGACCTTCTTGCTGGTCTCGATGGCCTGCGAGGCTTCCATGGTCATGAAGTACATGATCAGCAGGACAGGCACGATCAAGGCAAACTCGACGGCCGCGATACCGCGGCGGTCGCAGCAAAACCGGATTGCTCTCGTACAGAAGCCCGTGATGCCCAGATGTGCCCCCGCACGAACCATGCCCTTGTCCTTTTTTGCTCGCACGACGGTGCAATTCTCAGTTGTCGAACGGCTCGTTCTGCCAGGTAATCGACGCGAAATGCAGCGTCTTGCCGCCTTCCAGATTGGCCATCGAACTGGCCATCAAATCGGTCATGACAGGCCATTTGTAGAAAACCCGCAGCATGTTTATTGATTCAGCCGGGCCCGGGGATACCGTAAAAGTCGTTGGAGTCGTGCCCGTCAGCACGATCTTGCGGTCCTGGATCTTGAAGCCCGCGGCCGCGGCTGCGGCGAAGGTATCGTATTTGCGCAGATCCACCTCCAATCCGGGACAGTCTTTGGCAACCATGATCTCCAACCGGCTGCAGATCATGGCCTTCAGCGTGGCCTCGTTCATGTCGGCCTGCTTTTCCTGGCCCGTCCGCAGCCGGCGTGCGACGTCGTCGGTGGCGTTGGCCATCACCTCTTGCCCCGCAAAGGAAATGCAGCTCTCCAGTATGGCGAAGACCAGTAGGGCGAACGGAATGGCAAGGATCGCGAATTCCAGCGCCGTGCTGCCGCGCCGGTCGCGGACGAAGCGTCCGAAAAAACCTGTTCGCCCTGCTTTGCCCATACTCTGTTCCTGCCGATCCTGACGCGGTGTCGGGAGGATCATTAGCGGAAATGCATTGAGGTCCAGTTTGGATGGTCGATAAATTCTGCGGAAGGATTTTAACCGGCCGGTAACCGAAGCGACATGTCAGCGAGATGAAGAAGAGACTAGTCCGTTCGCCTACCGGCCGGCATTCATTTCGGCTTCGGAGGTCTTCTCCGCTTCGCTCTTGTAGGAGCTTTCGCAATATGGCGCGCAGGACATGGTCTGCACTTCGGCGCGTCGGTAGATGCGCACCGACGACGCGGCCTGCCGCACGACGGTGATCTGCTCGTCGACGATCGGGCTGCCGTCCTGATCGAGGACAACCAGGTTGGTGACGCCGAAGCCCTTGCCTGTCAGCACGATCGTCGATGCATCCTGCACGGAAGCGTCGGCGATAGCCGGATTGCCGACGACGACGGTGTCCGCGGGGCGCGACAATTTGACGATCTTGGCCTGGTTCATCGTGACCTCGATGCCGGCGCCGGCCTTGGCCGGCACGACAAAGGCCGCGGCCGCCAGAAACGCGGCAATCGAAAATGACGATCTCGGCCTGGTCATTGAAGCGCTCCACGGCGACAAACTGCTCAACGGAATATGAAGGAGATTGGTGAACCAACGGTTAAGCGAATGGGAACTCCCGAAGGTGCCGGGGAAAAACCTTGTGATCCGCTTGCTCGGCCGGATCGCCGGGTTCAAATCCCGAAACCCGGTCCCTTGGGGCCGGTGATCTGCTTTTCAGCGCCTTGGCCTTACTTTAGCTGATGGTTAACCACACAATGCCCAGGAAGCTCGAAAGGAATCGGTAAGGCTGTTTATTAAGCCGATCGAAAGAGCTTCTCCATAGATTGGCAGCATCCGATCAACCACCAAGAGAAGTTGACGGAATTGCTGTAACACGTGGAGTAGGAGTTCCCGATGTCTAATCTCGTTGCACGTTTTGTGAAGGACGAATCCGGCGCGACCGCTATCGAATACGGTCTGATCGCCGCTCTCATCGCGCTCGCCATCATGGTCGGCGCCGGCTCGCTGGGTACCGCGCTGAACGCGAAGTTCACCAACGTCGCCGAAACGCTTAATAGCACCAACTAAAGACGTCTCGTCGTCTTCCAGAGCAAGGGCCGCCTCGTTGGCGGCCCTTTTTCGCTGTGCCGGTCGTTTTTTCAGTTGGCCACCTCATCAATCGTTAATCCAACTTGCCTAGGCTGGGGGCCAGTTACAGTTTGACCCTGGGTACACCCGGATAGTTGACCATGGGCGCCGCGCCGATGCTTGAAGCCTTGATCTTCGTCGTCTTCCCGTTCTGCATGCTTTTCGCCGCGATCTCCGACATGCTGTCGATGACGATCGCCAATCGCGTGCCGGTGCTGCTTGTAGTTGTCTTTGCGCTGGTCGCGCCGTTGACGGGCATGGACTGGGCGACCTATGGCTGGCATTTCGCCGCCGGCGGCCTCGTTCTCGCCGTGACGTTCGGTCTGTTTGCGCTCGGCGGCATGGGCGGTGGCGACGCCAAATTGTTGGCCGCCACCGCCATCTGGATGGGGCTGAACATCCATCTCGTCGAATATCTCGTGGCCTCGACATTCATCGGCGGCCTGCTGACGCTTGCCATTCTCGTCTATCGGAAATCGCCGCTCGCGGCCATTACGAGCCACAACCCATTTTTGCGCCACTTCGCGGACGAGAAGACCGGCGTTCCCTATGGCATCGCGCTTGGCATTGGCGGGCTGCTCACCTTTCCGGCTTCGCCGTTGATGGCGTGGGCTCTCGCAAGGCTGGCGGCCTAGCTTCTTTTCCAGGATGTGTTCGCCAGAGGCGGCTTGGCCGCCTCTTTCTTCGTGCCATGCCAGAGGCGGCTTGGCCGCCTCTTTCTTCGTGCCATGCCAGAGGCGGCTTGGCCGCCTCTTTCTTCGTGCCATGCCAGAGGCGGCTTGGCCGCCTTTTTGCCTGCCAGGCCGGATCGCTCTAATTTATGTAAACCTTAAATTAATCACGATCGTAAGCATTACATTAACCTTGTTTTGACGATTGCCGCTGCAATGTCCGGCTTGGCTACGTGGTTTGCCAAGGGCGAGGTTCGGACAGATGCCAGCATCCCGACTGATCATTCTAGGCGTGGCGGTGGCTGCGGCGGGTGGCGCAGGCTATGTTGCGAAAAACATGGTGGCGGCTCCTCCGCCGCAAATCGTCGAGTCCGGGCCCCAGGCGCCGGCGATCGCGCTGCAGGACGTCCTTGTCCTGTCCGGCGATGTTACGATGGGAAGCCAGCTCGAGAACAACATCAGTTGGCAGTCCTGGCCGGCTAACGGGATCAACGCGAATTTCATCACGCGCGCCGCCGAGCCGGAAGCGCTGGAGAAGTTGAAAGGCGCAGTCGCCCGTGTGGCGATGTATGCCGGTGAGCCGCTGCGGCGCTCCAAGCTGGTCGGCGAGGGACAAAGCTTCATGTCGTCGATCCTGCCCTCTGGCATGCGGGCTGTCGCGACAACCATATCGGCCGACACGTCGGCAGGCGGCTTCATCCTCCCCAACGACTTCGTCGACGTTATCATGACCCGCAGAGCCGATGCCGCCAACGGCGCGCCCGCTGGCTTCACGACCGAAACCATTCTCAAGAACATCCGCATCCTGGCGATCGACCAGACCATCCAGGAAGACGAGGAAGGCAAGAAGACCAGGGTCGGCCAGACCGCCACGCTGGAATTGACGCCGCAACAGGCGGAGATCATCACCGTCGCCCAGCAGATGGCGGATCGCCTGACCTTGGCGCTGCGGTCGATCACCGACACCCAGGAGAAGAATCTGGGCGAGGCCGATTATCTTGTTTCCGGTAATGGGCGGCGCGGAACGGTGCGATTGATCAAGTCGGGCGAAGTTTCCGAAGTGGGGACAAGGAAATGAGGCTAAACGGCAAACTACCGGTCACCCTGGCTGCGGCAATCGGCCTTCTCCTTGCAACGAATACGCATGGCCTCGTCGAGGCGAATGCGGCGGGTAGGAATGCCGAGGTGACGGCTTCGACCGCCACCCAGCGCGTCAAGCTCGGATTGAACAAATCGGTGGTCATCGACCTGCCGAGCGACGCCTATGACATTCTCGTCGCCAATCCGGCGGTCGCCGACGCGGTGACGCGCACCGCCAGGCGCATCTATCTGTTCGGAAAGCAGGTTGGCGAGACCAACATCTTCGTCTTCGGCCCCAATGGCGAACAGATCGCCAGCCTGGATCTGTCGATCGAACGCGACGTGGCAGGCCTGGAAGACTATATAAAGCGCTTCATCCCGTCGTCTCAGGTCAAAGTCGAGTTGCTGAACGACAACGTCGTTCTGACCGGGACCGTTGACACCCCGCTGGATGCCAAGCGTGCCGCCGATTTGGCCGACATATTCGTGTCCGGCGGCGAAGCGACCACGGGCCAGTATTCGCAGACCGCTGCCGGCGGCTCGGCCGACGCTGGCGTCGCCATCGACAATCCGGATGCCGAGCGCCGCGTCAGCCAGATTGTCAACCTGTTGCAGATCATTGGCGACGACCAGGTGACGCTGAAGGTAACGGTCGCCGAAGTCAGCCGCTCGGTGATGAAGCAGCTCGGCGTCAACATGATCGGCAGCGGCAGCGCGAATGGCATCAGCTACGGCGCGCTAAGTTCGCCCAATTACGGATTGGGCAAGCCAATTTCGGCGAATTCAGTCTTGAGACTGGGCGACGGGCTGGGAAATGGACTTCAGGCCTATATCAACGCGATGGAACAAAGCGGCGTCATGAAGACGCTTGCCGAACCGACTCTCACTGCCGTTTCGGGCGAGAAGGCAACGTTCAAGGTCGGCGGTGAATTCAATCTTATCACAGCCCGAACGAACAACGTTTCAAACGACAACCAAACGGGCCAGGTTACCTACTCCAACGAAAAGCTCGAATATGGCATTGGGCTTGAATTCCAGCCGGTGGTGCTCTCGGCGGGCCGCATCAGTCTCAAGGTGAGGACGTCGGTTTCGGAACCCACGTCGGAGGGCGCAACAACGCTCGAAGGGGGCGGCGACCTGCCCGGTCTCACTTTGATGTCAATCCGCAAACGCCTCGCGGACACCACCGTTGAACTGCCTTCTGGCGGTTCGATGATGATCGCCGGTCTCGTTCGCGATGACGTTCGTCAGGGGGTATCGGGATTGCCCGGCCTGACCAAGATACCGGTGCTCGGCACGCTCTTCCGCAGCAGGGATTTTGTCCGCAACGAGACCGAGCTCGTCATCATCATCACGCCCTATCTGGTAAAGCCGGTGGCGCGCAACGATCTCGCCAAGCCGGACGACAATTTCAACGCCGCCAGCGATGGCGCCGCCATGTTCCTTGGCCGCGTCAATCGCGTCTACGGCACCATGCAGACCGACAGACCTAATGGCCGCTATCACGGCGTTGTCGGCTTCATCTACAAGTAAGCGGGGAAGCGGATATGTCTCAGTCAGCATCGAAGGCAAGGACGATCACCGCGGCGGTGTGGTCCGGCTATTTGCGAGCCTATCGGCCAGCCGTCCCGGTGCTGGCGGTCGCGGTCGCGGCATTGCTGGCCGGTTGCGCCGACCTCAGGCGCGACAGCATCACGGTCGGCGCTGTTCCGGATGATTATCGCACCACCCATCCGATCGTGATCGCGGAGAAGAACGAGAAGATCGACCTCCCGGTCGGCGCCGGCGACCGCGGCATGACCCGCTCTCAGAGGGACACGCTGCTGGGCTTCCTCGACGGCTATGACAAGAGCGCCGCTCCCACCCTGACCATAGCGATCCCGAGCGGCTCGGCAAACGAAATCGCCGCCACCGCTGCCGGCCGCGATTTCGCCAGGCTGGCGATTGCCAGCGGCATCAGCCGCAACCGGATCGTCATGACCACCTATCAGTCGGTTTCGGCCGAAGCGTCCGCGCCGATCCGCGTCGCCTATGTCTCGGTGAAGGCCCAGACCGACAAATGCGGACGCTGGCCCGAAGACTTGCTGCAAACGTCGGAAAACAAGCACTATGCCGATTTCGGTTGCTCGTATCAGAACAATCTTGCCGCCCAGATGTCCAATCCGGCCGATCTGCTCGGGCCGCGCAAGCAGACGCCCATCGACGCGGAGAATCGGAGCGCGGTGATCGACGTCTACCGTGACAGGGCCATTTCGGGCGAATTCCTCGGCAATTCGGAAGTGGATTACTAATGCATGTTGCCCAACGTGCTCAGTGGTTTTGGGATGATGATATGCATGAAACTGAGATTCAGGCGCGCCGTGTAAATCCCGTCAAACGCGGTGCGCTGTAGGCTGCGCCAGTCACGGAAAGAGATGACAATGAGCAATCTTGCTTACGAAACCGGGGTGGATGGCGGCGAAACCTCGCAGCAGGACATCGCCGCTATGCAGGCCTTGCGGCCGATCCCGCGCATCTCGATCCAGGCATTTTGCGAGACCGATGGTGTTGCCAATCCGGTCGAGCGCGCCGGCGAGGACCGCCGCATGGCCAAGGCCCATCTGAAGGTCCATATGGGGGGCATCCCGACCGCCATAGAATTCTACCAATCGGCGCCGACGCCGAACCTGATCCTGCTGGAATCACGCAGCGAGCCGAAGCAGCTGCTGGAACAACTCACGCAGCTCTCCGAATATTGCGATCCGACCTCGAAGGTCGTCGTCATCGGCCACTACAACGATGTCGGCCTCTACCGCGAGCTCATCCGTTCCGGCATTTCGGAATATGTCATCGCGCCGGTGTCGATGGCCGATATCGTCAGCGTGATATCGTCGATCTTCGTCGATCCGGAAGCCGAGCCGATCGGCCGCTCGATCGCCTTCATCGGCGCCAAGGGCGGCGTCGGCTCCTCGACCATCGCCCACAATGTGGCCTGGGCGATGTCGTCCCTGTTCAAGTCGGAAGTGCTCGTCGCCGATCTCGATCTCGCTTTCGGCACCGCCAACATCAATTTCGATCAGGATCCGGCCCAGGGCATTGCCGAGGCGGTCTTTTCACCGGAACGTATCGACGAGGTCTATCTCGACCGGCTGCTTGCTCAATGCGCCGAGCACCTGTCGCTGCTTGCAGCGCCTTCAACGCTCGACCGCGTCTACGATTTCGATCCCGACGCCTTCACGCAGCTTGTCGACATCGCCCAGCGCAGCGTGCCGCTTCTGGTGCTCGATGTCCCGCATATCTGGACGGGCTGGACCAAGAACACGCTGACCAAGGCCGACGAAATCGTCATCACGGCGACGCCGGAACTGGCCAATCTGCGCAACACCAAGAACCTGGTCGACATGTTCAAAAGGCTTCGCCCGAACGATCCGCCGCCGAAGCTGATCATCAATCAGACTGGCGTGCCGAAGCGTCCGGAGATCGCGTCGTCCGATTTCGCCGACTCGCTCGGCATCTCGCCAATGTCGGTCATTCCTTTCGAGCCTCTGCTGTTCGGAAACGCCGCCAACAATGGGCGCATGCTCGGTGAAATGGATGCCAAGAATCCGGTCGTCGGCATGGTCAACGAGATTGCGCATGTGCTGACCGGGCGCAGCGAAATCAAGGCGAGAAAGAAAGCGGGCCTTGGCAATCTCCTCGGCAAGTTCTCGCGCAACAAGAAATGATGTTTCCGTGGCGAAATTGGTAGTCGATCATGTTTGGTAAGAGAGGCAGTGACGACGGCAGCCGGTTCACGCCGGAATTCCGTCAGCCGGCACCTGCGCCTGCCGCTCCGGTGCCGGCAAACCCGTCGGAAGCGGCGGTTCTTGCCAAGCCCACGCCGCCGCCGTCCGGCGCGCCGGCACCGGCACCGGCGCAGGCGCCCGCGCCCGCGCCC
>NZ_PZJX01000026.1 GCF_003034915.1 Mesorhizobium helmanticense
GATCCGGTTGGCGGGTACGACCAGCGCGGTTGTCCGCGGCAACACATTCCGCATGCGAGAACTGGCGAGCAACCTTGAATATGCGTTTTCGTTCGCAGCCGACGCCGATAGCGGCACGACCTACGATGGCGGCTCGCACAACATTGGCGACAACTCTTTCGAGTCCTGGTACCGCCACAGCATCAGCGGCACCAATGATGCGCCGTCGCTTATTGGACCGGAACGGGTGCCAGCTTCTCTAGTGTCTAACGGCTTCAACGCATCCGACGTCTGCGCTACATCGCGTTATGAGTACGCGTCGGACGACGAACCGCGAGTGCGAAAAGTAAGGCAAGGCGCATCGAACTACCGGCAAGCCGGGGCGGGATCCTTTGCCCCTGTCACGATAGATCTTACGTCGCTTGGCACGCTTGCCGCGGGCGCTACTACGTCGTTGCAGACGTCGGCAGTTACCGGCCTTGTTGCTGCCGATAGCGTGATTCTGGAGCGACTGACGTCGGCGCTATCCGGCAATCCCGATATCGCAATTAGCTTCCGTACGGCGGTCGGCGAGGTTCAGTATACGATCAAGAACAACGGCGCTTCGGGCTTTGACTTCACTGCCTCTGGCGGTCAGCAGATCCGGTTCCGGTTTTAGGACGACGCGCCATAATTAGGGCTGAATATATTCCTAGCATGCTCTCCTCATTCCAATGGAGGGCAGGATGCCGCGTTACCATCGCCACGCCGAGATTTCGACCTATTACCTCGAGCGGGTTGAACGGCAGGCCTCGCTGCTGACGTTTGAGCTGCGGAGTGCGCAGCTATCGCTAAAACCGTTTTGCGCGCATTGGGACGCGATTGACCAATTGCACCGGGATCTGAACAGGGCGCTCAACGTGTTGAACGGTCGGCCTGCTGATTATGAAAGGCCGCATGGGGCGCCGATGAGTGGCGGGTAGTAGTCACTCGGTCGTGTCGAACGAGGTTAAAAAAGTCTGAAGAAAATCCAACATCTCGCAGCGTTTTAGTGTAATCAGTATTCCGGGGTTGGGGATTGGGGAATGCCAAAGTACTTTGTCGAAGAAATAGATGGCAGCACTGTTTGCACGTCTCGTGACATTATAGCGCCGTCGCCATTTAGAGCCGCTACCAAATCAACTGGCCGCTTGGTGACGATATGGTCAGGCGAATTTTCTAGCGTGCGCGTCACTGAAGTCGGGATGGCTGATCGATCGTTCAGCTACGCTTATCGTGACGTTTCGGCTCCGAAGTCCTTGGTAGGAAATCTAATACGCTTCCCTACGGCTGGATAGCGCCAGCGGAACCATTCTTTGGCGCACCCGTTGCGTTCGCGGAAGGGACATCCACTCATGGTTGACAATGTAGGCAAGGCGCCGGAAACAGCGACCGGCCTTGCCATGCGCCGTCTGGTCAGCGAAACCGGCATCACCGAAGCACAGGCTCGCGAGCTTATCGGCTTTCTTGGGCCGTACAACTGGTCCTCGCTCATGCGAGAAGCCCGAATGCTGAAGAAGCCCTAGAGCCGCGCGATCTTATCGAGATGCAGGCGTAGGCGCTGGCCTTCGTCCCTATGGCTGGCAGCGCCCCACAGGACGTGTGACGGGCAACACATCCACTATCAACTTCGCCGGGGCGTCTATGCCTTTAGCCGCCTTGTGCAGCGCAATTGTCGCGGCTGCTAGGTGATCTTCTCGCGTGCCGTTGTCATTGGCGAGATCAGCGGGAACTGGCGGCTTCATCGGCCGAGTATGCGCCCAATCTAGCATTCTGGCTACGTCGCACGATCCATTCCACCAAGTCAGGATCGACCGTCTCAACCCCGGTAAGATCGCGGATCATCTGCGCCGCGTATTCGCGCCACTCATCCTCGGGAATATTATCTTCAAAGACGGAATTTTTGAAGGCACTGCGCAGTACGTCGCAATCGAAAGCCGATATCGAAACAGCCAGCTTGTCCATGGTGCAACCTCCCATCCAAGGGCCGGAAACAAAATGGTGATTGAGAATGATAATTCCGTCCTGTGGCAAATTCAATATAGGGATCAACGCCCAAAAAATGGGTCAGGCGCGGCTGAAAGAGATCGGCAAGACCGGCCAGATCGAGGAAATTATCCCGAAGGTGAAGCGCTAGTGCCCATCCCGGCTATGCGGACAGTGAGAGCGTCCAACCCGTTGTCGTAAATTCGGCTCAGGACGCCTTTGGCAGCCTCTGCTCGCTGTGGTGTGCAACGGAGGAGATCACCTCCTCCTAGCCTAGCCGGCTGGTTAGCTATGCGGTCCCAAACTCCCCACGTTCCGCCAGCCTCAATATGACAGTAAAATCTGTGTTGGTGATTTTCCATAATGAGGAACTCGCCAACCGCGATTCCGCTGCACGGTATCACGGGAGGTAGTTAACCGGCCTGCCGCAGCCTCACACCTGGCCCGCCGTCGACCGTCTCGCCATCGGCAAGGAATGATATCCCGGCTGACTCCAATGCCTGCCTGACTGCGATAACGTTGTTCACATAGCCAGACGCATGACCTGTCGACGCTTCCATTCTCCGAAGTGTAGGGGCTGAGATGCTAGCCTGCTCGGCAAGCTCTGTCTGACTCAGACCAAGCAGTGCCCTTGCCGCTGCTATCTGCCTACCGGTAAGTTGATTAATATCGTGCATGTTGATTAATATCGCTTGACTCTGTTCGGTTGTCAACGCACGGTATGCACGTGATCGAATCCGATCAAGGCAGCAACACCAAAAGGGGGTAAGCCAAAATGGATGTATCCACAGTATCGAAGGCACGACCGACGTTTAGGAAAGGTGATTTTGTATGGTCGGATAAGATTGCGGAGAAGAGCAAACACGGCCTTGGCTTTGGGCACATTGTTCACGTCGATCGAAGGTACACCCTTGTCCAGCCCCAAACAGTCGGCTCTCACGTTCTGGTGCTGCATAAGAAGGATATGCGGCCGGCCGAGGTGCGGACCCATTTCGGACACACCAAAAAAGTCTGCCGAAACGTGATCGACGGCTACATCCCCGCCTGATCGCACAGCACCGCAAAACGACAAGAGCCCGCCTCGCGCGGGCTTTATCTTGGTTATGGCAACAGGATAATTCGGCCAAAAAACTCAATGAATTCAAGCATGATGGCGGAGAGAGCGGGATTCGAACCCGCGTTACGGTCTCCCGTAAACACACTTTCCAGGCGTGCGCCTTCAACCACTCGGCCACCTCTCCGTCTTGGCATGTCGCACCGGCCGGTTTCGCCGCGCGGGTTGGGGGACATGCAACTCCCCTTGAAATCCGGCCCGGAATGTCCGCACCGCGGGCGCCGTCAACCAGCGGCGTGCCCTTGGCGCCCAAGCCGTCAAAGCAACAGGCGCGGGGCTCATCTAGTCGATCCGGCGTCGAATGCCAAGCCATAACGGCGCTCTATTCGCTTTGCCGGGCAAAGGTGGTTTTGCCGCGCTGCCGAGGTCGCGCCCGCGATGTGTCGCTCCATGAACGCTGATTGACCAGAAGCTTCAATTTCGCGTGTCGCGATTGCGAACAAGGGGCGCGCGCACTATCTCTTAGCCCGAAACAGACAAATCTGGCCGAAACAGACAAGTCTGGCAAAGTCCCTGGGGAGGGAAGGTCTGGATGCTGCGCTTTCTTTTCCGTCTCGCGGCGATGGCGGCGCTTTCGGTTTCCGTCATCATGGCAGTGCTCGACACGACACGGTCGGTGGCGGCCTCCGCGCTGGTGCTGACCCCGCTCAATACCAGCTGGCTCGCCGTCTCGCCCGATACGCGAAGCGCCTTCGAAAGCTTCGTCCGCGACAAGGCCGGGTCGCTGCTGTGGGACGGCGTCATCGCCTTTGTGCTCAACCAGCCAGGTTTTGCGGTGTTCGCGGTGCTTGCGCTCATTCTCTACATGATCGGCTACAGGCGGGAGCGGCCGAATGGGCGGTTTGCCCCGACATGAACGTTGATGACCTTCTGGCGTCCCTAAACGAAGAGAAATCCCAAATCAGAGAAAGGGAGACTGCTTAATGTTTTTTCTCAGCGACGTGCTGAACAAGAAGCTCAATCTGCCGAAGGCTGCCGAAGCGTTGCCGGGTCGCGCCAAGGCGATCCCGACGGCATCCAGGCACTTTGTCTCGAAAAGGCCGCTCAAGGGGCCTTATCCCGAGGGGCTGGAGACGGCGCTGTTCGGGCTGGGCTGCTTCTGGGGCGCCGAGCGCCTGTTCTGGCAGGTCGAGGGCGTATGGGTCACGGCGGTCGGCTATGCCGGCGGCGTCACCCCCAACCCCAGCTATCAGGAAACCTGCACCGGCCTCACCGGCCATGCCGAAGTCGTGCTGGTCGTTTACGACCCGAAGATCGTTTCCTATGCGGAACTGCTGAAGCTGTTCTGGGAGAGCCATGACCCGACGCAAGGCATGCGCCAGGGCAACGATGTAGGCACCACCTATCGTTCGGCGATCTACACTTTTGGCGACGCGCAATACCAGGCGGCGATCGCCTCGCGCGACGCCTACGAGGCTTCGCTGCATGGCGCAAATCACGGCAAGATCACCACCGAGATTGCGGCAGCACCCGAATTCTACTTCGCCGAGGAAGACCATCAGCAATATCTGGCGAAGAACCCCTATGGTTATTGCAATCTGCAAGGCACCGGCGTCGCCTGCGCCATTCCGGCTTCCGTCTCCGCCTGAGTTGACGAGCAAACTTTTGCTTGGATGCATGTCGTTATCCCAAAACCGCAGCGCAGTTTTGGGATAACGACATGCATTTGGTGAAACGAACAAGCGGTGGCGCCGATGCGCGGCGCCACGCTTTTCCAAAAGGTCAAAATTCCACGTGAATTTTGTTTCGGGCCGTGCCAGATTGGCCCCAAGCGGGAGGAAGACACTCCTGCCTGATGCCGCATGCGTGCCGGAGAACCGGGCAGGCAGACGGTGCGTAACGGAAAAAATAACCGACAGGGTGTGGATCACATGAAACGTATCGTTCTCGGCCTCCTGGCCGCAGCTGCAATGGTTCTTCCGGCCTTCGCCGCGGACATCCAGCCCGCGATTCTCTATGATCTGGGCGGCAAGTTCGACAAGTCGTTCAACGAAGCGTCCTACAATGGCGCCGAAAAGTTCAAGACCGAGACCGGCATCCCCTATGTGGAATTCGAGGTCTCCAACGCCACCCAGCGCGAGCAGGCGCTGCGCCGCTTCGCCGAGGATGGCCGCAATCCGATCGTCATGGCGGGCTTTTCCTGGTCGGATGCGCTGGACAAGATCGCCACCGAGTTTCCCGACACCAAATTCGCCATCATCGACATGGTCGTCGACAAGCCCAATGTCCGCTCCCTCGTCTACAAGGAGCAGGAAGGGTCCTACCTCGTCGGCGTGATGGCGGCGATGGCCTCCAAGTCGAAGAAGGTTGGCTTCATCGGCGGCATGGACATTCCGCTGATCCGCAGGTTCGGCTGCGGCTTTGTCGGCGGCGCCAAGGCGGCCGGTGCTACCGAAGTCCTCCAGAACATGACCGGCGACACGCCGGCGGCATGGAACGATCCGGCCAAGGGCGGCGAAATCGCCAAGACGCAGATCGACCAGGGTGCCGACGTGGTCTATGCGGCAGCGGGCGGCACCGGTGTCGGCGTGCTGCAGGCAGCGGCAGACGCCGGCAAGCTCGGCATCGGCGTCGATTCCAACCAGAACGGCCTGCAGCCGGGCAAGGTGCTGACCTCGATGGTCAAGCGCGTCGACGTTGCCGTCTACAACACCTTCATGGACGCCAAGAACGACAAGTTCACCGCCGGCATCAACGATCTCGGCCTCAAGGAAGGCGGCGTCGACTACGCCATGGACGACAACAACAAGGCGCTGGTCGACGACGCGATGAAGGCAGCGGTCGAGAAGGCCAAGGCCGACATCATCGCCGGCACCGTCAAAGTGCACGACTACATGTCGGACAACGCCTGCCCCTATTGATCGCGCCACTGCAGATATGATCGAAGCCGCCGGGTGAAAACCCGGCGGTTTTGCTTTATGGCAGCCTTCGAATATTGCTGCCTGTCAGGGCAGTGCCTCCGACCATACCCCCGCCAGATAGCCCAGCGCCAAGGCTGCAATCAGCCCCATGGCGACGACAAATCCACGCCGGCCGCCGAGTGCATGCAGGCCGATGCCATGGGGCGGCTGCCGCAAGCTGTCGATCGGCGGCGGTTTTGCCTTGTCGTGGGCGATGCGGCCGTTTTCGTCGGTCATGGCCGTTGTTGCCCCTCTACCAATGCGGCGGCTTGGTCACCGGCACGTCGGGGGCAGCCTGTTCCTCAAGCGCCAGGAAGCGGTTGGTCAACGCATCGAGTTTGCGCTGCATGCGCTCAATCACCTTCCATTGCTCGGCGATCTGGCCGGACAGTTCCTCGATGGTCTTCTCTTGCTCGGCGGCGCGGATTTCCAGCGTCGTCAGCCGGTCGGCGGGCATGATCATGTGAAAATCCTCAGGGTCTTGTGCCGTGCTACATTAGCGAATGTGAAGGCCGTGGCCACGTTCGAAATTGACAAGCGCGCAGGGATTTGTCGAGAGTGGTGCCGTTCCGGCCAATTGGCACGGGCGGGGCGTCATGCTAGGCGTTTTGACCAAGCGATAAAAAAATAACAGTGGGACTGGCTGCATGGCGCAAGCCGCAATCGAGCTGATCGGCATCAACAAGAGTTTTGGCGCCGTTCGCGCCAACCGCGACATCAACCTGGAGATCGCGCGCGGCACCATCCACGGCATTGTCGGCGAGAACGGCGCCGGCAAGTCGACGCTGATGTCGATCCTCTATGGCTTTTACCAGGCCGACAGCGGTGAGATCCGCGTCGGTGGCAAGCCTGCCTCGATCAAGACGCCCAACGATGCCATCGGGCTCGGCATCGGCATGGTGCATCAGCATTTTATGCTCGTCGACAATTTCTCGGTGCTGGAAAACGTCATCCTCGGCGCCGAAAGCGATGCGCTCTTGAAGAAGAGCATTGCCAAGGCGCGCTCCGAACTGGAGCGGCTCGAGCGCGAATATGGGCTTGAGGTCGATCCAGACGCGATCATCGAGGAGTTGCCGGTCGGCCTGCAGCAGCGCGTCGAGATACTGAAGGCACTCTATCGCGGCGCCGAAATCCTGATCCTCGACGAGCCTACGGGCGTGCTGACGCCGGCCGAGGCCGACCATCTGTTCCGCATCCTCAAGCAGTTGAAGGAGCAGGGCAAGACGGTGGTGCTGATCACCCACAAGCTGCGCGAGATCATGGCGATCACCGACAAGGTCTCGGTCATGCGCCAGGGCACGATGGTGGCGACCAGGGTGACAAAGGAGACCACGGTCGGGGAGCTGGCCGAGCTGATGGTCGGGCGGCGCGTTCTGCTCAGGGTCGAGAAGGGCGAGGCGGAGGCCGGCGCCGTCAAGCTCGCGGTCAAGAACCTGACGGTGAAGGACCAGCGCGGCGTCACCATGGTCGACGATATCTCCTTCGACCTGCGTGCCGGCGAGATCGTCGGTATCGCGGGTGTGGCCGGCAACGGTCAGTCCGAACTGCTCGAGGCGATCTCCGGCATCAGGCGCGCCGTCTCCGGTTCCGTCATGCTCGATGGCAAGCCGATCGACCTCACCGGGGCCGCCGATCCCGGCGAGCTGCGCGACCGCGGGCTCGCCCATGTGCCGGAGGACCGCCATCATGTCGGCCTGGTGCTGGCCTTCGAGGAGAACGAGAATTCGATCCTCGGCTATCACGACGACGAGCGCTATCTCCGGGGGCCTTTCCTCGATATCGACGCCATCCGCAACGATGCCAAGGACAAGATCACCAAATACGACATCCGCCCGGCGGACTGCCGGCTCAAAACCGCCAATTTCTCCGGCGGCAACCAGCAGAAGATCGTGCTGGCGCGGGAGATGGAACAGGATCCGGGCGTGCTGATCGTCGGCCAGCCGACGCGCGGCGTCGATGTCGGCGCCATTGAATTCATCCACAAGCGCCTGATCGCCATGCGTGACCAGGGCAAGGCGGTGCTGGTGGTCTCGGTCGAGCTCGACGAGATACGTTCGCTGTCCGACCGCATCCTGGTGATGTTTGCCGGCCGTATCGTCGGCGAGCGCGGCCCCGAGGCAACAGAAGGCGAACTCGGCCTGCTGATGGCTGGCGT
Source organism: Mesorhizobium helmanticense (assembly GCF_003034915.1). Lineage (GTDB taxonomy): Bacteria > Pseudomonadota > Alphaproteobacteria > Rhizobiales > Rhizobiaceae > Mesorhizobium > Mesorhizobium helmanticense. Next base: position 8,153 of record NZ_PZJX01000026.1, read on the forward strand.
CGAGCAGCGGGAGGCGGCGGAATGAGCACGCCTTACGCCAAGCTGCCGGCCTGGGCCGATTACGGATTGATCCCGGTGATCAATCTCGCTGTCGCCTTCATTGTCGCCGGTTTCGTCGTCATGCTGGTCGGCGAGAACCCGTTCCGCGCGGCCGTCATCCTGGTCGAAGGCGCCTTCGGCAGAGGATCGGGAATCGCGTTCACGCTTTTCTACGCCACCACCTTCATCTTCAGCGGGCTTTCGGTGGCGGTCGCGGCGCATTGCGGCCTGTTCAACATCGGTGGCGAGGGGCAGGGCTATATTGCCGGCCTCGGCATCGGCATCGTCTGCTTGGCGTTCGACAGCGTGCTGCCGTGGTGGCTCACCTTTCCAATCGCCATCGTCGCCTCGGCGGCGATGGGCGCGCTGTGGGCGCTGATCCCGGCCTATCTGCAGGCCAAGCGCGGCTCGCACATCGTCATCACCACCATCATGTTCAATTTCATCGCCGCCAGCGTCATGGTCTATGCGCTGGTCGGGTTCCTGAAACCGCCCAGTTCGATGGCGCCGCAGACGCGAACCTTTCTCGACGGCGCGCAATTGCCGAAACTCAACTGGGTGATCGAGCTGTTCGGCGCCAAGATCCGCTCGGCGCCGCTCAACATCTGCTTCCTGCTGGCGCTGGTGATGGCGTTCCTGGTCTGGCTGCTGATCTGGCGCACCAGGCTCGGCTATGAGATGCGCACCTATGGCCACAGTCCGAAAGCGGCGCGCTATGCCGGCATTTCGGAAACCCGCATCATCATCATCGCCATGATGATCTCGGGCGCGCTGGCCGGCATGATGGCGCTCAACCCGACGATGGGCGACCAGCACAATGTCGCACTCGATTTCGTCTCGGGCGCCGGCTTCGTCGGCATCGCGGTGGCGCTGATGGGGCGCCTGCATCCGGTCGGCATCGTGCTCGCTGCGATCCTGTTCGGCATGCTCTACCAGGGCGGCGCCGAGCTCGCCTTCGAGATGCCGGCGATTTCCCGCGACATGATCGTCATCATCCAGGGTCTGGTCATCCTGTTTGCGGGCGCGCTCGAACACATGTTCCGCCCTTATGTCCAGGCGCTGTTTGCCTCGTTCAGTCCGCGATCGGTCGGCATCGAAGCGGCCAAGGGGAAGGGTGCCTGAGATGGATCTGTTCAACGCCATCATCCAGGTACTGGATTCGACCATCCGCCTGTCGGTGCCGCTGCTGCTGGCCTGCCTCGCCGGCCTCTATTCGGAGCGCGCCGGCGTCTTCGATATCGGGCTCGAGGGCAAGATGCTGGTCGGCGCCTTCGCCGGCGCTGCGGCCGCCTCGGTCTTCCACTCGGCCTTAATCGGCCTCGGCATGGCCATCCTGATCTCGGTCGCCTTCGCCATGATCCACGGCTTTGCCTCGATCACCCATCGCGGCAATCAGATCGTCTCCGGCGTGGCAATCAATTTCATCGCCGCCGGCTCCACCATCATGCTCGGCCAGGCCTGGTTCAGCCAAGGCGGTCGCACGCCGGCGCTGGCGCCTGGCGAGCGCTTCGAGGCGATCAACTGGCCCGGCGCCGAGGCACTGAGGGCTGTACCGATCCTCGGACCGATCTATGCGGAACTGATCTCCGGCCACTCCATACTGGTCTATCTCGCCTTCCTGATAGTGCCGTTCACATGGTGGGTGCTGTTTCGCACCCGCTTCGGCCTCAGGTTGCGCGCGGTCGGCGAGAACCCGGCGGCCGTCGACACCGCAGGCATTTCCGTCGCCTGGTTGCGCTACCGGGCGCTGATCTGCACCGGCGTGCTGACCGGCATCGCCGGCGCTTATCTGTCCATGGTGCAGAATGGCGGCTTCGTGAAGGACATGACCGCCGGCAAGGGCTATATCGCGCTTGCGGCGCTGATCTTCGCCAAGTGGAAGCCGGTCAACGCCATGTTCGCCTGCCTGTTGTTCGGTTTCCTCGACGCGCTGTCGATCCGCCTGCAGGGCACGCCGCTGCCTGTCATAGGCAAGGTGCCGGTGCAGTTCATGCAGGCGCTGCCCTATGTGCTGACCGTGATCCTGCTCGCCGGCTTCATCGGCAAGGCGATCCCGCCACGCGCCGGCGGCGTGCCCTATGTCAAGGAACGCTGAACTGATCCTGAAAATGCGGATAGGCATCGCGGGGAAAGGAAGCGCCGGGATTTGAACAAGATCATCGGAGAGAAGAATTGAATGTCGCATGATCTGTTCGAAGCGGCCAAGGCTGCCATGGCCAAGGCCTATGCGCCCTATTCGAAGTTCCCGGTGGGGGCGGCACTGCGCACCGAGGACGGCCGTGTCTTTACCGGCGCCAATGTCGAGATCGCGTCCTATCCGGAAGGCTGGTGCGCCGAGACCACCGCGCTCGGCCATTACATCATGGGCGGCGGCGGCAAGATCACCGAGATCGCCGTGGTTGCCGAGCGCACGGCCAAATGTTCGCCCTGCGGCGGCTGCCGCCAGCGGCTGGCCGAATTCTGCCAGCCCGAAACCAAACTTTATCTCTGCGACAATAGCGGTGTGGTCGAGGCCGTGACGATGGGCGAGATGCTGCCCTACGGCTTCAAGGGCGACGTCTTGAAATGAAGAACTGGATGAAATGACGGAAAAAGCACTCGATCATCTCGTCGAAAGGCTGGACGGGCTGGCGCCGACAACAGCGCTGGTGCTCGGTTCGGGCCTCGGCGGGCTTGTCGATCAGGTCGAGGGTGCCGTGCGCATTTCCTACGCCGACTTGCCGGGCTTTCCCAGGAGCGGCGTCAGCGGCCATGCCGGCGAGGTCGTGGCGGGGCTGTTCGCCGGAACGCCGGTGCTGATGCTGTCCGGCCGCGCACATTATTACGAGCATGGCAATGCGGCCGCGATGCGCCCGGCGCTCGAGGTGCTTTCCGGCATCGGTATATCGAAGCTGATCCTCACCAACGCCGCTGGCTCGGTCGATCCGGCGATGGGGCCGGGTTCGGTGATGCTGATCACCGACCACATCAATTTCTCGGGCTCCAATCCGCTGATCGGTGAACCGAGCGACCGCCGTTTCGTCGGCCTGACCGAGGCTTATGATGCCGGCATTCGCAAGGCGATCGAGAAGGCAGCAGCAGTGACGGCCACCGCGCTGCACCAGGGCGTCTACATGTGGTTCTCGGGGCCGTGCTTCGAAACGCCGGCCGAGATCCGCATGGCGCGCGTCATGGGTGCCAACGCCGTCGGCATGTCGACAGTGCCGGAGGTCATCCTCGCCCGTTTCCTCGGCCTGCGGGTGGCCGCCTGTTCGGTCATCACCAACCTTGCCGCAGGGATGACCGGGGCGGAGCTTTCGCACCAGGAAACCAAGGACATGGCGCCGGTCGGCGGCGCGCGGCTGGCGACCATTCTCCAGCGCGTGTTCCAGGACGGATTGCCGGAGAGCTGATGCTTCCCCAGGAAATCATCCGCCGCAAGCGTGACGGCCAGCGACTGTCGCCGCAGGAGATTGCGGGTTTCATCGAAGGCCTGACATCGGGGAGCGTTTCGGAGGGCCAGGCGGCAGCCTTCGCCATGGCGGTGTTCTTCAACGGCATGAGCCGCGACGAGACGGTGGCGCTGACGCTTGCCATGCGCGATTCGGGCGAGGTGCTCGACTGGTCGGACCTGCCCGGTCCGGTCACCGACAAGCATTCGACCGGCGGTGTCGGCGACAATGTCTCGCTGATGCTGGCGCCGATCGTTGCCGCCTGCGGCGCCTATGTGCCGATGATATCGGGCAGGGGTCTCGGCCATACCGGCGGCACGCTGGACAAGATGGATGCGATCCCCGGTTATGTCAGCCAGCCGGATGTGGCGCGCTTGCACAAGGCAGTGCTCGAAACCGGCTGCGCCATTATCGGCCAGACCGCGCATCTGGCGCCCGCCGACCGCAGGCTCTATGCGATCCGCGACGTGACGGGAACGGTCGAATCCGTACCGCTGATCACCGCCTCGATCCTGTCGAAGAAGCTGGCCGCCGGCCTGCAGTCGCTGGTGCTCGACGTCAAGGTCGGCAATGGCGCCTTCATGGAGAAGTCGCGCGATGCAACGGCACTGGCGAGCAGCCTGGTCGAAGTCGCCAACGGTGCGGGGCTGAAGGCCTCGGCGCTGGTCACCGGCATGAACGAGCCGCTGGCGTCGGCCGCGGGCAATGCGGTCGAAGTGCGCAATGCCGTCGATTTCCTCACCGGCCGCTTTCGCGACCGTCGGCTGGAAGACGTAACGCTGGCGCTGGCCGCGGACATGCTGCAGTCGGCAGGCCTTGTGCCGTCCAACCAGGACGGCATGCGCCGCGCCACCGAGACGCTTGCCAGCGGCCGCGCGGCTTCTGTCTTCGGGCGCATGGTGGCGGCGCTCGGCGGTCCGGCCGATTTCGTCGAAAAGCCGGAAAAATACCTGCCGAAGGCGGCGGTGGAACTTGCGGTCAAGGCGGCCGGAAACGGTTTTGTCATCGGTATCGCGACGCGTGATGTCGGGCTTGCGGTGGTGGGCCTCGGCGGCGGCCGCAAGCATCCGGACGACAGGATCGACCACGCGGTCGGCATCACCAGGCTGCTGCCGGTCGGCGCGGAGGTGCGGGCCGGTGAAGCGCTGTCGCTGGTCCATGCCCGCACTATCGCGGATGCCGAAGTGGCAGCGGCCACCGTGCTTTCGGCCTATGCAATCGGACCTTCGAAGCCGGCGGCGGAAAAATCCGTGATCCGGCGGATCCTGCCGCGCGGCTAGTTATTCTGTTGCACGGCCGGATCTACTGAACGAGCAGCAGTGCGCCGTTCTCGACCTGGTATTTTTCGAGCCGCTGGAGAAAATTCATACCGATCAGGTTGATGCGCAGCGCCTTGTCGTCGAGCACGACCGCCTGGACGCTTTCGACTGAGATCTTGCCGATCTGCAGGCGGTCGATCGTCACCAATGCAGCTTTGATCGTGCCATTGGCGGTGTTGATTTCGTTGCGGAAGTCGGAGGCATTCAGCGAAATGCCGATCCGGCGCGCGGTCGAGGTGTTAAGGGCGACGAACGTCGCGCCGGTGTCGATCATGCCATCGACCTGACGGCCATTGAGCCTGAATGTCGAGGTGAAATGCCCACGCGCGTCCGCCGCAACGACAACCTTGCGGCCAAGCGGCTGCGCTATCGCCGGCTTGCTGGGGACGGTGGCCAGGTTCAGGTCCGTTGGTGCTTCGGCATTCGGCTTGGACCCGGCCGCCGATTTCAGCAGGCCGTCCAGCATGTGCGGGTTCGATTGATAGAGCATCGGGATGGACGCCGATGTTCCGGCAAAAACGCCAAGAATGAGAAGCTTGCGCAGCATGGACCGGCCTTCGTGAACGCCGATCCTTAATCGGGTATGGTGTTTACCGCTTTAATTGGCGCTGAAACCGCGCCTTTGCGTAAACAAGAGGTAAACGGCCGGCGGATAACTCCACAGCGGGCGCCAGAACCATGCTTCGATCATTTGGTCCCGTACATGCGGTCGCCGGCGTCGCCGAGGCCGGGCATGATGTAGCCCTTTTCGTTGAGCTGGCGGTCGATCGAGGCGGTGAAAACCGGAACATCCGGATGCGCCTTGGTGAAGCGCTCGATGCCCTCGGGCGCCGCCAGAAGGCACAGGAAACGGATGTTGGTGGCGCCTCGCCCTTTCAGCTTGTCGATGGCAGCGATCGCCGAATTGGCGGTGGCCAGCATCGGATCGACGACGATCACCAGCCGGTCGGCGAGATCGCCCGGCGCCTTGAAGAAATATTCAATCGCCTCCAGCGTCTCGTGGTCGCGGTAGAGGCCGATATGGGCGACGCGCGCCGCCGGCACCAGGTCGAGCAGGCCTTCGAGCAAGCCGTTGCCGGCGCGCAGCACCGAGGCGAAGACCAGCTTCTTGCCCTCCAGAGTCGGCGCTTCCATCGTCTCGATCGGCGTTTCGATGGTGGTCGTCGTCAGTTCGAGGTTGCGGGTGACCTCGTAACCCAGCAACAGCGAGATCTCGCGCAGCAGCCGCCGGAAGCCGGCCGTCGAGGTTTCCTTCTTGCGCATGATGGTCAGCTTGTGCTGGACAAGCGGATGGTCGACGACGGTGACGCCCTGCATGGTGCTCTCCTGAAATTCCGGCTGCTTGCGCAAACCCTATCGGCAATACGCCAGCCAAGGAACTGGTTGCTGGCGCCGACCACAGCTTTTGCCGGAAAAAAAGAGCCTTAACGCCCCGCACCGTTGAGGCGGGCTAGCAAGGTCGCCTTGGTCTTCCTGTCGACGAACGCGGCCTCTATTGCCGTTCTGGTGACGGCGGTGAGCGCCTTGTCGTTCATCGAGAAATGCTCGGCGGCAAGGTCGTATTCGCGCTTCAGCGACGTCCAGAAATAGGGCGGGTCGTCGGAGTTGAGCGTCACCTTGCAGCCCGCTGCCTTGAGTGCCGGAAAAGGGTGGTCGGCAAAGCTGTCGAAAACCTTCAGCGCGATGTTGGAACCGGGGCAGCATTCGAGCACGACGCCCTCGTCGGCAATGCGCCTGACAAGGTCGGGGTTTTCGATGGCCCGCACGCCATGGCCGATGCGGGAGGGGCGGATATGGTCGAGTGCTGCCGCCACACTCTCCCAGCCCATCAGTTCGCCGGCATGGACGGTGATGCCGAGGCCGGCCTCGCGGGCGATCTCGAAGGCCCGGACATAATCCTCCAGGTCGCCGATCCGCTCGTCGCCGGCGACGCCGAAGCCGGTCACCAGCGGATGGCCGCAGCGCGCCGCGAAACGCGCCGCCTGCTCGATCGCCTCGACGCCGATATGGCGCACGCCGGTGACGATCATGCGGCCCTCTATGCCGGTCTTGGCCTTGGCGCGAGACATGCCTTCGCCAAGCGCATCCGTATAGGCCTTGGGCGACAGTCCGGCCTTTGTCGCGTGATCGGGCGACGTGAAGATCTCGGAATAGATGGCGCCGTCGCGGGCGAGACTGGTCAGATAGTGGTCAGCCAGCCGCGCATAGTCCTCTTCGGTGCGGAACAGGTCGGAGGAGAAATCATAGGCGGCGAGGAAAGAGCTGAAATCGTGCCAGACGAATGCGCCGTCCCGTATGTAGGGCGAGGTGTCCTTGCCATATTTCTGTGCCTGGCGGATGACGAGTTCGGGCGCCGCTGCCCCTTCGATATGGCAGTGCAGTTCCGCTTTCAATGGCATGCAGTCATCCCGTCAGATCCGTCCGGTGTGGATATAAAGCCGCACCAGAAGCGCGGCCGAACACCGCGCCTTAAACAATAGCGCCCGCACCATCGATCGGCTATGGTCCCGCCGGTTTTATGACGGATCAAAATAATGTCAGTTGAGAGAACCACGGCTGCGGGCGGCATGGAAACCTCCTATGGTTTCAAGCGCGTAGGGGCAGGCGACAAGCAGTCGCTGGTGAACGACGTTTTCCACAAGGTCGCCAACCGCTACGACCTGATGAACGATCTGATGTCGGCCGGGCTGCACCGGTTGTGGAAGGACGCCATGGTGACGTGGCTCAATCCGCCGAAACGCCCAGGTTGGAAGGTTCTCGACGTTGCCGGTGGCACCGGCGACATCGCCTTCCGTATCGTCGAGGCGAGCCACGGTCATGCCCATGCCACGGTTCTCGATATCAACGGCTCGATGCTTGCCGTCGGCCGCGACCGGGCCGAGAAAAAAGGGCTGGCCGACAATACCGATTTCGTCGAGGCCAATGCCGAAGAACTGCCTTTCCCCGATGCCACATTCGATGCCTACACGATCGCTTTCGGCATCCGCAACGTGCCGCGCATCGATGTCGCGCTTGCCGAAGCCTATCGCGTCCTAAAGCCCGGCGGGCGCTTTCTCTGTCTGGAATTTTCCGAGGTCGAGATGCCGCTGCTCGACAAGGCCTATGAGGCCTGGTCGTTCAACGCCATCCCCAGGATCGGCAAGGCGGTCACCGGCGACGGCGAACCTTATTCCTATCTGGTGGAATCGATCCGCAAATTTCCCAATCAGCAGAATTTTGCTGACATGATCACCCGCGCGGGCTTCGACCGCGTCTCGTTCCGCAACTATTCCGGCGGCATCGCCGCGCTGCATTCGGGCTGGAAGCTTTGAGGCTGGCCCGATCATGAGTTCCGTCGGCGCTGCTTTCAGGCTCGTACGGGCCGGCTGGGTGCTGGTCCGCGAAGGCGTCGTCGCCGCTCTGCCGGGCGAAGAGCTTTCCGGCCTGCCGAAGTTCGGCTGGCGCCTGGCGCGGCTGTTCACCCGCCGCCGCGCGCTTGCCTATGAACGCGGCGATCGGCTGGCCAAGGCGGTGGTGCGGCTCGGGCCATCCTACGTCAAGCTTGGCCAGTTCCTGGCGACAAGGCCCGACGTCGTCGGCAACGACATGGCGCTCGATCTCGCCATGCTGCAGGACAAGATGCATACCTTTCCGCAGGCCGCGGCCGTCGCTGCGATAGAGGCCTCGCTCGGGCGCAAGATCGGCGATCTCTACGTCAGTTTCGGCGATGCCGTCGCTGCCGCCTCGATCGCCCAGGTTCATTCCGCTGAAACCGTTCATGACGGCGTTGCTACAAGAGTAGCGGTGAAGGTCATCCGGCCCGGCGTGCGCCGCCGCTTCTTCCATGATCTCGAAAGCTATTTCCTGGCTGCCCGCCTGCAGGAGAAATACATACCGTCGTCACGCCGGCTGCGGCCGGTCGAGGTGACCGAGACCCTGGCGCAGACCACCAAGATCGAGATGGATCTGAGGCTTGAGGCGGCGGCCCTTTCCGAACTCGGCGAGAACACTAAGGACGATCCCGGTTTTCGCGTGCCGTCCGTCGACTGGGAGCGGACCGGCCGCGACGTGCTGACCATGGAGTGGGTCGATGGCGTCAAGATGAACGACATCGCCGGCCTCATCGATGCCGGTCACGATCTCAAGGCGATCGCCGTCAACCTCATCCAGTCGTTTCTGCGCCATACGCTGCGCGACGGCTTCTTCCATGCCGACATGCATCCGGGAAACCTGTTCGTCGAGGCCAACGGCACCATCGTCGCCGTTGATCTTGGCATTGCCGGCCGGCTCGGCAAGAAGGAGCGCCGGTTCCTCGCCGAAATCCTCTATGGCTTCATCACCCGCGACTATCTGCGCGTCGCCGAAGTGCATTTCGAGGCCGGCTATGTGCCGCGCCAGCACAATGTCGCCGCCTTTGCGCAGGCGATCCGCGCCATCGGCGAACCGATCCATGGCCAGCCGGCCGAGACCATCTCGATGGCCAAGCTGTTGACGCTGCTGTTCGAGGTGACCGAACTGTTCGACATGGCGACACGGCCGGAGCTGATCCTGCTGCAGAAGACGATGGTGGTGGTCGAAGGTGTAGCCCGCACGCTCGATCCGGCCTTCAACATGTGGAAGACGTCCGAACCGGTGGTCGGCGACTGGATCGCTGGCAATCTCGGCCCGCGCGGCCTGCTCACCGATGCGCGCGATGGCGCCAAGGCGATGCTGGCGCTGGCCCGCCAGGCGCCCGACCTCGCCGCCCGCACCGAGCGGCTGTCGCGCGAGATCGACCTGATGGCCGAACATGGCCTGCGCTTCGACGAGACGACCGCCCGCGCCATAGGCAAGGCCGAGGCGCGCTATACAAGGTCCGGCCGGCTGGCGCTGTGGGTGATCGCGCTGACGCTGCTTTATATCGCCTGGAAACTGCTCTGAGTGCATGCAATGACAGCAGTGCTGTCATTGCGGTCGGAAAATAGGATCGCTATATTGCACCCAGGAGTGCAACTATGGCTAGGATTACTGTCCGCAATCTGGAAGACCATGTCATGCAGCGGCTGCGTGAGCGCGGCGCTGCGCGCGGCGTCTCCATGGAACAGGAGGCACGGGACGTACTCGCTGCCTCCGTTGGTCTTCCGACCACGAAGGGCTTCGACCGCCGAGGCCTGGTACTCAAGGACGAGTCCACGGTTCAACCGACAGTAGGGACGCAAAGGTAATCATGGGCACCCTTACCATTCGCAATCTCGACGAAGATCTGAAGCAAAGGCTGCGCGAGCGGGCCGCCAGTCATGGCGTGTCGATGGAGCAGGAGGCAAGAAGCCTGCTGCTCAAAGCGCCGGCCCGCGACCGTGATGAGAATGTCGTTACGGCGGAGGAAATCCTTGAATTCGGCCGACGGCTGCCAAGGGTGGATTTCGACCAGAAGAAACTCACCGATGATCTCTGGTCCTTCATCGAGGAGGACTGAGAGTGGTGGTCGACACCTCAGCGATCGTGGCTATCCTGAAGCAGGAACCTGACGCACCAGTGATCGCCCAGCGCCTCGCCGGAAACCAACAGATATTGATGAGCGCCGCGACTCTGATGGAATGCGGCACGGTTATTGTCGGACGCTATGGCGTGGCCGGCACCGTCGAGTTGACGGGTCTTCTGGCAAGACTGAAAGTCACGATTGTCGCTCTCTCTGCCGAACATGCACAGGCCGGAATTGAAGCCTACGCACTCTATGGTCGCGGCACCGGCCATCCGGCCAAACTCAATATGGGCGATTGTTTTGCCTACGCCTTGGCCAAGACGCGGAACCTGCCACTTCTTTTCAAGGGCAATGATTTCATCCATACCGATATCGAACCGGCGCTGAAGCCGGCATGACACTGGACAAGAAGTCATGGGCATGACCCTCTCCGGCAAGCGTATCCTGCTCATCATCGGCGGCGGCATTGCCGCCTACAAGGCGCTCGACCTGATCCGCCGGCTGCGCGAGCGCGGTGCGTCGGTGCGCACGGTGATGACATCAGCGGCGCAGGAATTCGTCACCACGCTGTCGGTCGGGGCACTGTCGGCCGACCACGTCTTCACCGAGCTGTTCGATCGCAATGATGAGCATGATGTCGGGCATATAAGGCTGTCGCGCGAGGCCGACCTTCTGGTCGTGGCGCCGGCCACCGCCGACCTGATGGCAAAACTCGCCAATGGCCATGCCAACGACCTGGCCTCGACCGTGCTTCTCGCGACCGACAAGCCGGTGCTGCTGGCGCCGGCCATGAATCCGAAAATGTGGTCGCATCCGGCGACCCGGCGCAATCGCGCGACGCTCGCCAAGGACGGCATCGTCTTCATCGGCCCGGCAAGGGGCGAGATGGCCGAGAGCAGCGAGGCCGGCGAGGGCCGCATGGCCGAACCGCTGGAGATCGTCGCCGCCATTGAGGCGTTGCTCGATACCAGGCCGAAGCCGCTTTCGGGCCGACGGATCATCGTCACCTCGGGGCCGACACATGAACCGATCGATCCGGTGCGCTACATCGCCAACCGTTCGTCCGGCAAGCAGGGCCATGCCATCGCGTCGGCACTTGCCAGGCTGGGCGCCGATGTCCGCCTCGTCTCCGGTCCGGTGTCGATTGCCGATCCAGCCGGCGTCACCACACTGCATGTCGAAACCGCGGCCGAGATGAAGGATGCGGTCGAAAGCTTGTTGCCAGCGGATGCGGCGGTGTTTGTCGCGGCGGTCGCCGACTGGCGCACCGCCGGTACGGCCGGTGAGAAGATCAAGAAGGTGGCGGGTGAGGGGCCGCCAGCGCTGCAGATGATCGAGAATCCGGACATCCTGGCCGGAGTCGGCCACCACAAGCTGCGGCCGGGGCTGGTCGTGGGCTTTGCCGCCGAAACGCAGGATCTCATCCGCAACGCCGAGGCCAAGCTGAGGAAGAAAGGCACCGATTTCATCGTCGCCAACGATGTGTCACATGAAAGCGGCGTCGGTTCATCGGGCGTGATGGGCGGCGACCGCAACAAGGTGCGGATCGTCTCCAAGACCGGCGTCGAGGAGTGGCCGGAGATGACCAAGGACGAAGTGGCGGCGCGGCTCGCCGCCCTGATCGCGGAACGGCTGAAGACGATTGTGGTCTAATTAGGCTATCCCGCCGCTTCCTGCGGCCTGCCTGTCACTGTCGCCAGCTTGAGCGCGGCAAGGGATCCCAAGATGCCGAGCGGCACGAAGGCGAGGAACAGCCAGCTTGCGACGTTCGCCGCCGCCTCGCGGTTGAGGCCGTCGGAAAAGCCGCTCGCATTGGCGATGATCCCGGCAAGCGCCGCGCCCACAGCATAACCGATACGCTGCATGGTCGGCACCGCGGCCGCGGCGATGGTCTGTTCACTTGCAGATGCCGATGCAACGACAACGCGTGTCATGAATGGCCAGGCGATGCCGAAGCCGCCCCCTTGCAGCAGGGCGCAAAGCAGGATCAGCGGAATGGAGCCCGACGGCACCGTGTAGGCGAAGCCGGCGACGCCCGCCGCGATCATCAGTGCGCCGCAGACGATGATCGGCCGTTCGCGCTCCTGCGGCGCGTTGGCGACAAGGATCGACAGGATCGACCAGGCGATCGATTCGGTGGCGATGATGTAGCCTGTGGTCAGCAGCGGGATGTCGTGCAGGCTGGTCAGCAGCAAAGGCCCGTAGACGCCGAAGGAGCAGGTCGCCACCGAGAAGGCGGCGACCATGGTCATGCCAGCGCCGACCGGCGAGCGCCAGGAAAACAGCGATGACGGGAAAAGCCGGGAGCCGGGCTTCAGGGCATCGATGCGAAAGAAGGCTGCAAGACCGGCCAGGCCAAGGATCATCAGAAGCGACGAACGCAGCACGGCAATGTCGACGCCGGCCGCGGCGACCAGAACCACGCTGATGGCGAGACAGAAGAGTGCCGCGTAGGGGAAAGGCGGCGCCTTGCCCGACGTTGCGGGGCTTGCCGCCCCGGGCGTGTCGAGCACGATGAAACTCGCCAATGCCATGGCGCCGCCGCCAGCCGCGAAGATGCCGACGGCCCAGCGCCAGGACGAGATTTCGGTGACGATCGCGCCAAGCATCGGTCCACTGAAGGCGGCGACGCCCCAGATCGCCGACATGACGCCGAAGAGCTGCGGCCAGATGGCGCGCGGAAACAGCCGCTCGACCGAGATGAAGGCCAGAGACACCAATGCGCCGCCGCCAAGCCCCTCGACGACGCGGCCGCCGAGAAAGACAAGCATTGACGGCGCCAGTGCGCTGATCAGCGCGCCTGAGGCATAGAGCAGCGAGGCAACTATCATATTGGTGCGCAGAGGGACGTAGCTCACCAGCCGGCCGGCAGCCGCTCCGGCAACGATGGCGCCGAGCTCGTAGACCGCCAGCGACCAGCCGACCAACTGCACGCCGGCCAGCTCGCTGACCATCGCCGGCGTCACTGTGGCCAGCATCGTCTCGTTGGTGGCGTAGAGAAAAATGCCGAGATTGATGAAACAGAAGCGCGCCAAATCGCCGCCTGCCCACAGCGCCCGCCAGTCCACCTTGTTGCTGCCGCCTGCGACCAATTCGACCTCCCGACTCTGCCAAAAAGCGCCGGAGCGTCAGCGTCTGGGACGGCGCTCGGCTCTGGCCGGGAGGCTTGTAGAACCTCAACCGCTGTTGAGCTCAAGCGTTTTTTTCGCGTGGGCGATCCGCCTCGATCAGTCGGCCATGCTGCGCAACTGGAACTGGCTGACGCCGATGGCGATGTTGGCGCCGGTCTGTGTCTGCAGGCTGAGCGGCTGCAATGTGAAGGCCTGCGAGGAGCCGCCGACCAGCAGGTTGGCGCCGGCGCCGACCGCGGCCGTCAGCTCGGCACTGGCGCCGACATAATCGCCGGCCAGCGCGCCCGGCGCGTAGATGTTTTTCAGCGGCGTCAGCACCAGCCACTGCATCACGCTCTGTCTGGTGGTGCCGATGTCCAGCCCGTATCTGTTGACGACGCCGAAATAGGCTTCCGGCGCAAACGTCTTGTCGGCGGGCGTGAAGGTGCAGCTCAGATCCTTGCTCGAGCCGAAAATGAAACCGGTGCCGCCGCCGATGGCGCAATCCAGAACGCCAAGCTCGACACCCTGGTCTCGCGCATGAGCCCGTCCTGCAAACACGGCGGCGATCATGGCAGCGGCGATGATAGTCTTCTGCATGGCGGTCCCCCAAAAAGCATACGGCGCGAAACAGTATCCTGTTCCGCGCCGTACGTAGAGGGGGGCAAATGTGCCCGCTTACTTGAAGGAGTGGATCAGCTCCAACGAGGCGACCGCCACCGCCAGGTTCACGCCAGTCTGCGCCTGGACGCTGAGCGGCTCCAGCATGAAGGCGCCGTCCAGTCCACCGACCAGGAGATTGGCGCCGCCGCCGGTCACGACACTCGCCTCGGCGTTGACGCCATAATATCTGCCGGCAAGGTCGCCCTCGTCACGGCTGCGGGTGGCGGCCAGAACCGCCCATGCCAGTTGCCCCTGATGGGTCTGGCCGATATCGACGCCGAGCTTGGAGATCATCCCGGTGTACTTCTCGGACGGCCCGTGATCATAGGGGCGGAAGGTGCAGGACACGCCCTTGTTTGACGTGATGACATAGCCGGTGCCACCGTCGATGGTGCAATCAAGCGTGCCAAGCCTGAGCGTTCCGGCGTTGACGGGAACGGCAAGCAGGGTCGTGGCGAGCGCTGCGGCGCAGCCGATTTTCTTGATCATGGGAGAATCCTTTCGCAATTGCCTGGATTAAACGGTCGAATGCGTCGAGCGTTCCGCCGAAAACTTGGCGCGATCAAGGCAGGAGTTCGGGCATGATCCCAAAAAATGGATCGATTTTCGGAAAAGGATCATGCGCAAAATCAAAGTGTTACAGCGCCTTTGCGCCTCCAAGGACGCGCGGCGCTGTAATCGGCGTTATTGATCCGTTTCGAAGCCAAACGGGCAGGTCTGCCACACATGGCGGCAACGCCGTTTTCGATCAGCCGGCGTTGGTGCGCGCCAGGCCATCCTTGGCCGGCTGGTAGGTCGGGTCGAGATGGACCGCTTCGCGGTAGGATTTCGCCGCCCTGGCCTTGTCGCCGCGCCGCTCGTAGATAAGCGCCTGATTGGACCAGGCTTCGGCGTTCTTGCCGTCGAGCTTGATGGCCATGTTGAAGTCGGCGAAGGCGTTGTCCTCGTCGTTCATGGCGAGGTAGGACAGGCCGCGACCATTGTAGGGCTCGGCCGCGTCCGGCGACAGTGAGATCGCGGTCGAGAAATCCTCGATGGCGAAAGCGTGCTGGCCCTGGCTCTGATAGATCAGGCCGCGATTGTGATAGGCGCGCGCATCGGTCGTGTCGAGCTGGATCGCCTTCTGGAAATCGTTGAAGGCTTCCTGAGTGCGGCCGGCCTTGCGATAGAGGTTGCCGCGGCCGATATAGGCGGCGTCGTAGCTCGAATTGATCTGGATCGCGCGGTTGTAATCGGCAAGGGCGGCTTCCTGGTTGCCGAGGAAGCGCTGGATGAGGGCGCGGTTCGAATAGGCCTGGTAGAAATTCGGATTGAGCTGGATGGCGGTGTTGAAATCCTTCAGCGCCGCCTGATACTGGCCGCCGCGGCCATAGGCGGAGCCGCGCACATTGTAGCCTTCAGGATCCTGGGGATTGCGTTGGATCACGGCCGAGAGCGAGGAGATATTCTCGGTCGAGCCTTGCGCCTTGTCGATGTTGTTGAATTCGCCAGTCGGGGCCGTCTGGCAGCCGGCCAGCGCCAGGCCGGAAAGCAGGGCTGCCGTCAGTGCAAAGCCGCGCAGTGCGGTTCTGCGCTCCACGGTAATTGCGTTCATGTCTGCTCTGTCCTTAACTGCCGCCGCGCCGTCAGGTCCGTTCCCCCCTCCGAACCGGCCTTCTCCGAACTGGGTCGCATTCAAAACAAAAAGGTGGCGGCGATTCCGCATCGCGCCACCTTGGGTATCCTTCGAAAAGGACGAAAAATTGGCGGTATCAGCGCGGCGGACGCGCTGCACCGGCCGCACCGGCCGCGACCGGGCGCGGCGTCATCGGCAGCAGGCCTTCGCGCTGGGCGCGCTTGCGGGCCAGCTTGCGGGCGCGGCGAACGGCTTCCGCCTTTTCGCGAGCGCGCTTCTCGGAGGGCTTCTCGTAATGTCCGCGCATCTTCATTTCGCGGAAGATGCCTTCGCGCTGCATCTTTTTCTTGAGCGCGCGAAGCGCCTGATCAACATTGTTGTCGCGAACGAGTACCTGCACGGGCAATCCTGTCTTTCGGGTTTGATATCAATAGGCAAGCGGCCATAGCCGAAAGCCTCCGCGGCGAATTACACCACGAATTGTGGCGGCTGATAGCAGAATCAGGGCGCTGTGTCCACAGCCAATGAAGGCCGGCTGCCAAAACCACCATCGATCGTCGTTAGACGACTTCTTGGCTGAGCTCTATGCCGTCGCCAAATGAAGCTGGGCGAAATTCTCGAAGAATTCGCCATAGTCGCAGGTTATTTCCTCGCCTGCCGCGATATCGCGGGTAGCGGTCGCGCCGCCATACTGCGAAAAGTCCGTGTTCGGCCGCTCGGCATGGTTCATGAAGCGTCCATTGTCGACTTCATAGACCATGAAGCCCGGCCTGTCTGGGCTCGGATAGGCGTATCTGTCGAGCAATTCCCTGAGGTGTGGCGGTGCCGCCTCGTATTTTTCCATCGGGATCAGCCGGTCGAAGTCCGGATCGAGGCGCCAGATCGACGCTCCCTTCCGGATCGGCTCGGCGGCGAACACGCCGACGCCTTCGATTGCGCTCTGGGCTATATAGGTTCTGATCAGCAGCATGTTTTCCAGGACCGTTCTCGACGAGAAACGAAATCGTCAAATCGCACTGAAAATCAAGGGCGGTCTTGCGACATTTCGGCTGATATGCGCCGCGCCGCCGAACAGTTCACGTCCGGTTGATCGAGACGCCGCCGTCGGCAAACAGCGCGGTTCCGGTGGTGAAGCTCGACGCGTCGGAGGCGAGATAGAGTGCCGAGCGGGCGATCTCTTGCGGCTGCGCCATGCGCTTCAGGGCATGAATGCCTTCGACGAAAGCCCTGGCCTCCGGCGTGGTCGTGGTGGCGCCCGGCGTGTCGGTGCCGCCCGGGAGCAGCGCGTTAACGCGCAACCCTTGTGCTCCGTATTCGGCGGCCAGAACCTGCGTCAAACCGATCAGGCCGGCCTTGGCCGCGGCATAGGCCGCCATGCCCGGTATCCCGGCGGTGCGGCCGACAAAACTGGAGGTGAAGATCAGCGAGCCGCCGCCGCGCTCCAGCAGCGCCGGCACCTGGTATTTCGCACCGATAAAGGCGCCGGTCAGGTTTGTATCGATGGTCTCATGCCACGTCTCCAGCGACATGTCGGGAACCGGCCCCATCTGACCGACGGAGCCGGCATTGTTGAAGGCGATGTCGAGCCCGCCGAAGCTTTCGACAGCCAGGTCGACCAGGGCTTTCGCGTAGGCTTCATCCCTGACATCGCCGGCGAGGGCGATTGCCGCGCCGTCGGCGTCCTCGATTTCAGCGACGAGTACGTCAAGCTCCGCCTGGCGACGGGCAGCGACGACCACCTTGGCGCCTTCCTCGGCGAAGAGTTTTGCTGTGGCGCGGCCGATGCCGGAACTGGCGCCGGTGACGATGGCGACCTTGTTGGTCAGTGCGAGCATCTTCTGCATCCTTTTATTCGCGCCAGCTTTGCCGGCAATCGGGATGTTGATCGCAGCTTAGGGCGGCACGAGCCACCCGATACCTGCGAAGGCCTCATGACAGGGTTTGATAGTTCATTGCTTCCGATGCGTCTTTTTCGTCGCGGCGCAAAACGGCAAGCGCCGTCGCAAACAGCGCAAGGGTGGCAGCGCTGTTTCGCTAGTGATACACCTCGCGCGCCGGCGCTCGATTGGATGCCCGGCCGGTATCTGCGAGGCTTGAGCGTTGAAAAAATATTCGGTATTCGCCATCGCCCGCGAGGCCATGCGCGGCCATAAGGGCTGGGAAGAGCAATGGTCCTCGCCGGAGCCGAAGAAGGAATACGACGTCATCATCGTCGGCGCCGGCGGGCATGGCCTGGCCACCGCCTATTATCTGGCCTCGGTGCACGGCATCACCAATGTCGCGGTGCTGGAAAAGGGTTGGCTCGGCGGCGGCAACACCGGCCGCAACACCACCATCATCCGCTCCAACTATCTCTATGACGAGAGCGCCGGCATCTACGACCATGCGCTGAAACTGTGGGATGGGCTGAGCCAGGAGCTCAACTACAACGTCATGTACTCGGCGCGCGGCGTCATGATGCTCGCCCACAATGTGCACGACATCCAGGTGCTGAAGCGCCACGTCCACGCCAACCGGCTGAACGGCATCGACAATGAGTGGCTGACGCCCGAACAGGCGAAGGAATTCTGCCCGCCGCTGAACATCTCGAAGCAGGCGCGTTATCCCGTAGTGGGGGCTGCCTTGCAGCGCCGTGGCGGCACTGCTCGCCACGATGCGGTTGCCTGGGGCTATGCGCGCGGCGCTTCGGCGCGCGGTGTCCACATCATCCAGAATTGCGAGGTCACCGGTGTCAAGCGGGCGGCCAACGGCGCGGTCACCGGCGTCGAGACGACGCGCGGCTTCATCGGCGCCAAGAAGGTCGGCGTCGTGGCGGCCGGCCATTCCTCCGTCATCATGAACATGGCCGGCGTGCGCATGCCGCTGGAAAGCTATCCACTGCAGGCGCTGGTGTCGGAGCCGGTCAAGCCGGTGGTGCCGTGCGTGGTGATGTCGAACACGGTGCATGCCTATATCTCGCAGTCCGACAAGGGCGAACTGGTGATCGGCGCCGGCACCGACCAGTATGTCTCCTATTCGCAGACCGGCGGCCTGCACATATTGCAGCATACGCTCGACGCCATCTGCGAGATGTTCCCGATCTTCACGCGCATGAAGATGTTGCGCTCCTGGGGCGGCATCGTCGACGTGACGCCCGACCGCTCGCCGATCCTGGCGAAGACGCCGGTGCCCGGCCTCTATGTCAATTGCGGCTGGGGCACGGGTGGCTTCAAGGCGACGCCGGGCTCCGGCCATGTCTTTGCCCACACCATCGCCAGGGACGATCCGCATCCGATCAACGCGCCCTTCACCATCGAGCGCTTCCGCACAGGCCGCTTGATCGACGAGGCGGCGGCGGCGGCGGTGGCGCACTGATGATGGCCGAGGTCGCCGTGGCGATGCCGTTGCTGCTCGCGGGCGAGCAGGGCCTGTTTCATTTTCCCTCGGTGGAAGAGGTGCGCCTGCAACCGATCAGCCGCACTGAGAACGAGACCGGATGGCCGTTTTCCGTCGACGCGGGCGTGCTCGCCTGTGTCTGGAGCGGTGGCCAGAAGGTGGTCACCTTCCTGGAAAATCGGCCGGCCGACCTTGAGGACGACCAGACGTTCCAGCCGCGCCACGTCATTGTGACCACCGACCCGTTGCAACTCACGATCGGCAACATGGCTGATCGCGACCTTTTCCGCCCGGCAGCGAGTGTCGAGGAACGCATCCGGCTGGTCGCGCCCTTCGCGGTGCTCGGCCAGCGGCTTTGCGACCAACCGGCCGGCGCCCATGTCGGCCACGGCGAATTGTAGGAAACACCATGCTTCTCATCCGCTGCCCCTATTGCGAGGAAGAGCGTCCGGAACTCGAATTCCGCAATGCCGGCGAAGCGCATATCGCGCGTTCGGCTGATATTGCCGGCGAGAGCGACGACGACTTCGAAAAGTTCTTCTTCATTCGCTCCAACCCCAAGGGGATCATCTATGAGCGCTGGCGGCACATGCATGGCTGTGCGCGCTTCTTCAACGCCGTGCGCGACACCGTCAGTGACAAGTTCCTGATGACCTACAAGGCTGGCGAACCGAAGCCCGCGAAGCTGCCGGGAGCATCCAAATGAGCGGCGCGTTGCGCATTCCAGGCGCCGGGCGCCTCAGCCAGGCAAAGACGGCGCGCTTCAGCTTCGACGGCCAGTCCTATTCCGGCATTGAGGGCGACACGCTGGCCTCGGCACTGCTCGCCAACGGTGTCCATCTGGTCGGCCGTTCGTTCAAATACCACCGGCCGCGCGGCTTCCTGTCGGCCGGCGCCGAGGAGCCCAACGCGCTGGTCGAGATCAAGCGCGACGCGGCGCGCAAGACGCCGAATGTGCGGGCGACCGTGCAAGAGCTCTATGACGGGCTCGCCGCGCAGTCGCAGAACCGCTGGCCGTCGCTCGCCTTCGACGTCGGCGCGGTCAATGACATCGCCTCGCCGCTGTTTTCGGCCGGCTTCTACTACAAGACCTTCATGTGGCCGAAGGCCGCGTGGAAAAGCCTCTACGAACCCAAGATCCGTGCCGCGGCCGGCCTTGGCGTCGCTCCCGACCAGCCGGACCCCGACCACTACTCAGCGCGGTTCGCGCATTGCGATGTGCTGGTGCTGGGCGGCGGTGCTGCCGGCATTGCGGCCGCACTTGCCGCGGCCGAGACCGGCGTGCGCGTCATCCTTGCCGACGAGCAGGCGGAGTTCGGCGGCAGCTTGCGTTTCGAATCCGGCGCGAAGATCGACGGCCAGGACGGCTTTGCCTGGGCGCAAGCGGCGATCGCCAGGCTCAAGGCGTTGGACAATGTCCGCGTTCTCTCTCGCGCGACGGCCTTCGGCTATTACGCGCAGAATTTCGTCGCGCTGGTCGAGCGGGTCAGCGATCATCTGCAAAATCCGGGCCGCGACCTGCCGCGCGAGCGGCTGTGGCAGGTCCGCGCCAAGCGCGTGGTGCTGGCGACCGGCGCCATCGAGCGCCACATGGTGTTTGCCGACAACGACCGGCCGGGCATCATGCTGGCGTCGGCGGCGCGCACCTATCTCAACCATTATGGCGTCGCCGTCGGCAGGAATGTTGGCGTCTACACGGCCAATGATTCCGCCTATGCGGCGGCGATCGACCTGAAGAAGGCCGGCGTCGACGTGGCAGCCATCGTCGACCTGCGCGACAATCCGACCGGACCAGTGATCGACGAGGCGAGGGCGCTCGGCATCGAGATCAATTTCGGCCGTGCGGTGATCAGCGCCGGCGGCAAATTGCGGGTGACCTCGATGACCGTGCAACCGAAGAATGGTGGTGGTGAGCGCACCATCCCCGTCGACGCGATCCTGATGTCGGCCGGCTGGACGCCTTCGGTGCACCTGTTCTCGCAATCGCGCGGCAAGGTCGCCTTCAACGACGAAACCAAGCGTTTCGTGCCCGGCACCTATGCGCAGGACTGTGTCTCGGTCGGCGCCTGCAACGGCACCGACGGGCTGTCGGCGACGATCGACGAGGCCTATGCGGCAGGCGCCAAGGCGGCGAAGGACACCGGTGCCAAGGCCGCCAGGGGCACGAAGCCGAAGGTCGACGCCAGCGAAAGCTGGTCGCGCGGCATGCTGGGTGCGGCACCCGGCGCCGGGCCGGACACGACGGTCAAGGCCTTTGTCGATTTCCAGAACGACGTCACCGCCAAGGATATCCGCCAGGCCGTGCATGAGGGCATGCGCTCGATCGAGCATGTCAAGCGCTTCACCACCAATGGCATGGCGACCGACCAGGGCAAGACTTCCAATATGCATGGTCTGGCCATTGCCGCCGAGACGCTGGGCAAGCCGATCCCGCAAGTCGGGCTGACGACGTTCCGGGCACCCTATACGCCCGTCACCTTCGGTTCGATCGTCGGGCATGCGCGCGGTCCGCTCTTCGATCCGACGCGCAAGACGGCGATCCACCCGTGGGCCGAGGCCCAAGGCGCGGTGTTCGAGGATGTCGGCCAATGGAAGCGCGCCTGGTATTTCCCGAAGGGCGGCGAGGACATGCACGCCGCCGTGGATCGCGAATGTGTCACGGTGCGCAAGACGGCCGGCCTGTTCGATGCCTCGACGCTGGGCAAGATCGAGGTGGTCGGGCCGGATGCGGCGAAGTTCATGGAGTTGCTCTACACCAACCCCTGGGAGAAGCTCGAGCCCGGCCGTTGCCGCTATGGCATCATGCTGCGCGAGGATGGCTTCATCTATGATGACGGCGTTGTCGGCAGGCTGGCGCCGGACCGCTTCCATGTGACGACGACGACGGGCGGCGCGCCGCGCGTCATGAACCATATGGAGGACTATCTCCAGACCGAGTTCCCGCATCTCAATGTCTGGCTGACCTCGACCACCGAACAATGGGCCGTCATTGCGGTGCAGGGGCCGAAGTCGCGCGATATTATCGCGCCGCTGGTCGAAGGCATCGACATGTCGGACGAGGCGCTGCCGCATATGTCGGTGCGCGAAGGCAGGATATGCGGCGTGCCGACCAGGCTGTTCCGCATGTCGTTCAGCGGCGAGCGCGGCTTCGAGGTCAATGTGCCGGCCGATTACGGCCAGGCGGTCTGGGAGGCGCTGTGGGCCGAAGGCCAGAAGCATGGCGCGACCGCCTACGGCACCGAGGCGATGCACGTGCTGCGCGCCGAAAAGGGCTACATCATCGTCGGTCAGGACACTGACGGCACAGTTACGCCGAACGATGCCGGTCTCGACTGGGCGGTGGGCAAGAAGAAGACCGACTTTGTCGGCATCAGGGGCATGGCGCGGCCGGATCTCGTCGCCAAGGGCCGCAAGCAGCTTGTCGGCCTGAAGACCAAGGATCCGAAAGTGGTGCTGGAAGAGGGCGCGCAGGTCGTCGCGGATCCGAAGCAGGCGGTCCCGATGAAAATGATCGGCCATGTCACATCCAGCTATTGGTCGGAAAACTGTGGCCGTTCGATCGCGCTGGCGCTGGTCGCCGGCGGTCGCGACCGCATGGGCGAGACATTGTACGTGCCGATGCCGGACGGAGTGATCGAGGTCGAGGTCGCCGGCATGGTGTTCTTCGACGAGAAGGGGGAGCGCCTCAATGGCTAAGACCGCCACCAGGAAAACCGTCGCCGCCGCGCCCTCAGCCGAACGCCGTGCCGCGCTCGCTGGTCAGGAACTTTCAGCCACCGGCGTCAGGCTTGCCGTGCTGCCGCCGGCGGAGCGCATCTCGCTGCGCGCGCCTGAGGCATCCGTGGCGGCGCTTGCGAAGGCGCTTGGCGTGACCTTGCCACGCAAGCCGAAGACCTCGGCGTCCAAGGCCGGCCGCACGGCGCTGTGGCTTGGACCGGACGAATGGCTGATCATCGACGAGGCCGGAAAGGATCCGCTGGCCGATTGCGCTGAGGTAACTGCGTTGCATTCGGCGGTCGGCATCTCGCATCGCAACATCGCCATTTCCGTCACCGGCCCGGCGGCTGCCGCGGCGGTCAATTCAGGCTGTCCGCAGGACCTGTCGCTCGACGCCTTTCCGATGGGGGCGGCGTCGCGCACCATTCTGGGCAAGGTCGAGATCGTGCTGTTGCGCACCGCCGAGGATGCGTTCCGGGTCGAATGCTGGCGTTCCTTCTCCGATTATGTCTTTACTTTCCTGTCGGAGGCGACGCGCGACGCGGCGGCCTGAAGCCGAAAGCGACAGTCTCCTGCGGACTGGATATCAGGAACCATCGCCGCGCTGGCTCGTTTGCCAGAGCAAGTCGAGGGAGAGTGCCGATGCCGCAGAAATCAGCGCCGAGGCCAGCCGGGAAAAGCTCGGCTGTCCGCTCGCTCGAACAGGAAAGAAATCGCGAGGTCGCGGAGGAGGAACTCGAGGAAGGTCTCGAGGATACGTTTCCGGCCAGCGATCCGGTTTCGATCACCGGGACTTCCATTTCCGGCGCTCCCGCAAGACCCGGCAAAGCCAAGACGGTGGCGGGAAGAAAGAAGCGTAGGTAGCTCAATGCACTGGGGCTGCGCGCTTGGCAGCCTGAAAACGGGGTAGTCCCGAAACGGGCGGTCAGGACTTCCTGCCGCCCTTTGTCTTCATATCGTGCTGAGGTGGTCGAACCTCAGAACGTGCTGGGCACGATCCACGGATTGACGTCGATACCGAGCTTCTGGCCCTTGCCGTCGACCGAGCCGGTCTTGGTTGCGGCGCCAGTCTTTTCGACCGAGCCGGTCGCGACGCAATCGAGCTTCACATTGGCGTTGGTATGGATGCAGGCCGCTGCTGGCGCCTGCTTGGCCGGCTGGCTGCTGCCGGCGAAGGCGGCGCCCGAGAAAACAAGCAGGGCCGCGAGGGTGAGGATTGGCTTTTTCATAATCTGTCTCCGGTCAATCCATTTCGTACGTGTACGATACAGCGTACATATACGCCCGAAGACACGGGACTTCAAGTCAGAAATCGTACACGTACGATCAAATTTTCATAAAAAGCCAAAATGCCGCACTGCAAAAGCATCGGCGGATCAAACCACAGGAATGCCGATCAGCAGTTGGGCGGCGTTTCGGTCAGCGGCGGCATATCTTGCGTCATCAGGCCGGCAAGCGCGAAATCGCACATGCGCTTCACGAAAGCCTGCGGGTCGCCGAACGGATAGAAGGGGAAGGTGATCAGCAGCGAGATCGTGCCATGGCCGACCGCCCACAGCGTGGTGGCGATGGCGCGTGGATCGCCCTTGAGCTTGCCAGCGGCGACGCAGGCCTCGACCCTTTTGATCAACACCTTCATCGCCGGGTTGCCTTCCTCCATCTCGGCGTAGCTCCTGCCCTCCGGCGGCTTGGTCTTTTCGGTCATGAACACGGTGCGGTATTCGTTGGGATTGCCAAGCCCGAAGGCGGCATATTCGGTCATGACCGCTTGCAATGCCTCGATCGGATCGTCGGACGGATGCTCCTCGATGCGCCGGGCAAGCGTCTCGAAGGCGTCCTCGGCCAGCGCGAACAAAATGTCCTGCTTGTCGGCGAAATAGGAATAGACCGACATCGGCGCATAGCCGACGCGCTTGGCCAGCTTGCGGATGGTGAGGCCCTCATAGCCTTCTTCCTGGACAAGCTTGTGCGCCGCCGCGACAAGTTCGGCGCGCAGTTCGGCCTTTTGTTTCTCGCGGCGTGTCTGGACGCTCAGCGGCAATTTTTTCTGCCTTCGGTTGTTGGTGGCTGGCTAAATTATATACGCTGTACGGAATCGGACAACCCGGTATCAAACCGGGTTTGCGGCACAGCGATTGGCCATGGCGCTTCGGGGGCCATTTTTCCCGGACATCGATTGCTGCACTATCGAGACGTTCAAGCCGCCTCCGGCTGGCGTTCGATCAGCGTCAACGTCAGCCAGCGCGCGGTCAGCGCCGGCTTTTTCGAGCCTTCGATCTCGATGGTCACGTCATGCGCCGTCTGCACCCAGCCCGACGGCCTGACCTTGACGTCGGCAAGCACGAAACGGGTGCGGATGCGCGAGCCGGTCTTCACCGGGGCGAGGAAGCGCAATGAATCGAAGCCGTGATTGACGCCCATCTTGCTGTTTTCGAGCGGCGGCATGGTCTCGAAGGTCATCGCCGACAACAGCGACAGCGACAGGAAACCGTGCGCGATGGTGCCGCCGAACGGCGTCTCGCGCTTGGCGCGCTCCGGATCGCAGTGGATGAACTGGTGATCGTCCGTGGCGTCGGCGAACTGGTCGATCATGCGCTGCGAAACCACCCGCCACGGCGACACGCCGACTTCCTTGCCGACGCTGGCCAGAAGCACATCGAGACTGATCGGTTCCACGCTGATGTCCTCCATTTCAGCCGCCCGGGCGGTTTCATTCCTTGAACAGTGTCAGCCCATGCTGCACCGACTGCCCGCCGTCGATCGGCAGGATGGCGCCGGTGACATAACTGCCAGCACGGCTGCACAAATAGAGCGTTGCGCCGGCAATGTCATCCGGTGTGCCGATGCGCCCGATCGGAACATGGTCGCCTACATGCTTCGCCTGTTCCTCGGTCGCGGTGGCGAAGGCGGTCATGCGGCTCTGGAAGGGACCGGGGGCAAAGGCGTTGACGGTGATGCGGCGCGCGGCGAATTCAATCCCCAGCGTACGCGTCAGATGGTGAACCGCGGCCTTCGAGGCCGCGTAGGAATAGGCGTCGTCGGCAAGCGGCTGGGTGCCCATCACCGAGCCCAGATTGATTACCCTGGCCGGATCGGCATCGCTGGCGGCGGCATCGAGCAGCGGCAGAAGCTCGCGCGTCAGATGGAAAACGGCGGTGACGTTGACGCCGAACACCTTGGCCCAGGCGTGGTACGGGAAGTCCTCCAGCGGCGCGCCCCAGGAAACGCCGGCATTGTTGACCAGTATGTGCAGGCGCTCGGTCCGCGCCTTCACTTCGGCGACGAGCGCGGCGATGCCGGCCTCGCTGGAAACATCGCCGGCAAAGCCCTCGGCCCGGCCGGTGGCGCCGAGGCCGTTCAATTCGCCGGCGACCCTGACGCAGTCCTCACCCTTGCGCGAGGCGAT
This sequence comes from Mesorhizobium helmanticense, assembly GCF_003034915.1. Lineage (GTDB taxonomy): Bacteria > Pseudomonadota > Alphaproteobacteria > Rhizobiales > Rhizobiaceae > Mesorhizobium > Mesorhizobium helmanticense. Next base: position 34,268 of record NZ_PZJX01000026.1, read on the forward strand.
CATCACGCTGGCGCCGCCCTGGACCAGGGCGGTTGCCACCATGCGGCCGATGCCGGTCGCGGCGCCTGTCACCAGCGCGGTCTTGCCGGCGACCGAAAACAGTTCGTCCAGATAGCTCATCGCAACTCCTCCGCGCCTTCTCGCCATCCGGCTGAGGGGCTCGCGTTGACAAGGCTATCCGAAGTACGGTCATCCTTGCCACGGGTAAAGTGCCCATGCGTTCAAGGGAGGGTGAAGGGCGATGGACGTTCCATCAGAGATGAAAGCGCTCATGCTCGTTGGCGACGGCTACAGCAGGACACCTTCCGGTAGCGCGCTGGAGGCGATGGGGCCCTATGTGCAGCTGGGCGTGATCACGGTGCCGGCACCCGGCCAAAGCCAGGCACTGATCAAGGTCGACCTCGCCTCGATCAACCCGTCCGACGTCGCCTTCATCAGGGGCCAGTATGGCCAGCCGCGCGTCAAGGGCCAGCCGGCCGGTTTCGAGGGCGTCGGCATCGTCGTCGCCAGTGGCGAGGAGCCTTATCCCAAAAGCCTGGTCGGCAAGCGCGTTGCCTTTGCCACCGGCGTCAGCAATTGGGGCTCCTGGGCCGAATACGCCGTCGCCGAGGCGGTCGCCTGCATCCCGCTGCTCGATACGGTCCGCGACGAGGATGGCGCGGCGATGATCGTCAACCCGCTCACCGCGCTCGCCATGTTCGACATCGTCAAACAGGAAGGTGAGAAGGCCTTCATCATGACCGCCGGCGCCAGCCAGCTCTGCAAGCTGATATCGGGCCTGGCCAGGGAGGAAGGGTTCCGGCCGATCGTCACCGTGCGCCGCGACGAGCAGATCGCGCTTTTGAAGGAGATCGGCGCGGCCCATGTGCTCAACGAGAAAGCACCGGATTTCAAGGCGACGCTGCGCGAGGTGATCAAGGCCGAGCAACCGCGCATCTTTCTCGACGCGGTGACCGGGCCGCTGGCCTCGGCCATCTTCGACGCCATGCCAAAGCGCTCACGCTGGATCGTCTATGGGCGGCTCGACCCGGACACCACGGTGATCCGCGAGCCTGGGCAACTGATCTTCCAGCACAAGCGTATCGAGGGTTTCTGGCTGAGCGAATGGATGCGCCAGTTCCGCGACCGCCGCGGACCGGCGATCATGGAGGCGCAGAAGCGCTTTTCCGACGGGCGCTGGTCGACCGATGTGACGGCGATCGTGCCGCTGGCCGAGGCGATAGGGCGCGTGCCTGCCGAACTGACCAAGCCGAATGGCAAGGTGTTCATACGGCCGTAGATGCGGACTTCCCTTCGCCCCGTTTACGGGAAGAAGGTGGCCCGAAGGGCCGGATGAAGGGCGGCATTTTCGCTTGCAAGGTTGGCGCTGCCCCTCACCTGCCTGCCGGCATCCTCTCCCCGTAAACGGGGCGAGGAGGGCTAATTTACTCCGCCGGCTCGATGTTGGCATAGGCGGCTTCCTCGAGTTCGCGCTTCAGCCGGCTCTCTTCTTCCACCTTTGGCGTGACGAAGCGGCCGAGCAGGAGATAGGCGACAGGCGTCAAGAACAGCGTCGAGACGGTGGCGAGCCCCAACCCGCCGACGATCACCCAGCCGAGCGCGATGCGCGCCTCGGCGCCAGCGCCGCTGGCCAGCACCAGCGGCACGCCACCGAGCACGGTGCAGATCATCGTCATCATCACCGGGCGCAGCCGGATTATGGAGGCCTGCTCGATCGCCTCGCGCACGCCGAGCCCGCGGTCGCGCAACTGGTTGGCGAATTCGACGATCAGGATGCCGTTCTTGGCCATGACGCCGACCAGCAGCACCAGGCCGATCTGGCTGTAGGCGTTGAGACTGGTGCCGCTGAGCAAGAGGGCGAAGATCGCGCAGGCAAGGCCAAGCGGCACCGTCGCCATGATGATGATTGCGCTGACGAAGCTCTCGAACTGGGCGGCGAGCACCAGAAGGATGATGACCAGCGCGAAGCCGAAGATGGTGATCATGGCGCTGTTGGTTTCGCCGAGCGTCGCGGCCTCGGCCAGCGGCAGGATGCGGCTGCCCGGCGGCAGCAGCGGCGTGGCGATCTCCTCGGCGCGCGAGAGCGCCGAGCCAAGCGCGAAATCGCCGCCAAGGTTGGAGGTGATCGCCACCGAGGGCTGCTGCTGCTCGCGCGTCAGCGATGGCGGCACGGCGCGCTCGGTCAGCGTGGCGATGGTCGACATCGGCACGAAGCGGCCGTCACCCGTCTTCAGGAAGACGTTCTCCAGGTCGGTCGGATCATTGATCGGGTTGGTGGTCGAGACCAGCTTCACCCCGTAGCTGCGATCGGCGATGTAGACGTCGACGACGTCATTGCCGTCGAGCATGGCCTGCATGGTGTCGGCAAGCCCGTTGATGTCGACGCCGAGATCGGAGGCGCGTTCGCGGTCGATGGCGACGGCCAGTTGCGGCTGCGTCGGATCGACGGAGAGACGCGGAGACTGGAAGCGCGGGTCCTTCTGCATCTCGGCGATGATCTTGACCGCGGCGTCGCCAAGCGCCTGGCGATTGTTGCCGACCAGCGCGAATTGCAGGCCGTTGCCGGCGCCACGGATGCCGAGGCTGTTGGGCTGCATCGGGAAGACGCGCACGCTCGGCACCTGTCTGGCGAGCCGGCTGATGTCGGCCATGATCTCTTGCTGGCTGCGCGTGCGCTCTTCCCACGGGGCCAGCGTCATCACCATGAAGCCGCTATTGTATTCGCCGCTCCAGCCGGCGCGCTCGAAGGTGCTGCGGATTTCGCCGGAATCGCGCAGCGGCTGGATCAGTTTCTCGATCTTCTGCATCTGCTGCGTCGTGTAGTCGAGGCTGACGCCTTGCGGGGCATTGATGCGCAGCAGCACGACGGCGCGGTCCTCTGTCGGCGTCAGTTCCTGGCGGATGGTGCCGAACAGCGTGAAGGCAGTGGCGGCGAAAAGCACCGCAACCAGAAGCACGATCCACGGCGCGTCGAGGCAGGCGTGCAGGCAGCGCCGGTATAGCGTGTTGAGCGCAGCGCCGATGCGGGCGCCGACGCCGCTGCCGCCCTCATGATGGAGCGAGGCCTTGGACAGCATGCGCGAGGCGAGCATTGGGCACAGCGTCAGCGCCACCACGCAGGACAAAAGCACCGAGATGGCAAGCACGAAGCCGAATTCGCGGAATAGTCCGCCGGTCTGTCCGGGCAGGAAGGAGATCGGCACGAAAACGGCGACCAGCGTCAGCGTCGTGGCGATGACGGCGAAGAACACTTCCTGGGCGCCGAGCACGGCGGCGGCGCGCGGGCCCATGCCTTCGTTGCGTCGTCGTACGATGTTTTCGAGCACGACGATGGCGTCGTCGACGACGAGGCCGGTGGCCAGAACCAGGGCGAGCAGCGTCAATATGTTGACCGAGAAGCCGGCGAGGTAGATCGCGGCGATCGTCCCGATCATGGCGACCGGCATCGACAGGCCTGGAATGAGCGTGGCGCGCCAATCGAGGAGAAAGACGTAGATGACGATCAGCACGATGGAGACGGACAGGCCGAGCGCGATCTCGACCTCGTGCACGGCGCCGTTGATGAAGACGGCATCGTCGCTGGTGACCTTGATCGACATGCCCTCGGGCAGGTTCTCCTGCATCTGGGCGATAGCAGCCTTCACGCCGGTCGAAATATCCAGCGTGTTGGATTCCGCCTGGCGGATGATGCCGAGGCCGATGCCGGTCTTGCCGTCGGAACGCAATGTGGTCTGGCCGATATCGGGGCCGAGCGTGACGGTAGCGACGTCGCGGATACGCGTGGTGCCACCGATGATGATGTTCTCGAACTCTTCCGGCGTGGTCACGTCCGCCGTCGTGCGAACAATCAGATCCTGGTTGGTCGTGGTGATCGAACCGGCCGGCGAATCGAAGGCAACCGAGGCAAGTGCGGTCCTCAGATCGGCGACCGTGAAGCCGAGGCTCGCCAGCTTGGTCTGGTCGACGTCGATGCGGAAGATCTTGTCGCGGTCGCCATAGACCTGGACGTCGGCAACGCCGGGCACGGCGGCAAGCTCATCCTCGATCTGGTCCTGGACCACCACCGTCATGTCCTGCACCGACATGGTGTCGGAGGTGATGGCCAGCCGCATCACGGGCTCGGAATTGGCGTCGGCCTTGACGATGCGCGGCGGATCCGCGGTGTCCGGCATCTGGTTGGCGACGCGGCCGACGGCATCGCGCACATCGGAGGCGGCGACGTTCAAGTCGACACCGTCGTTGAACTCGATGGTGACGCGGCTCGAGCCGAACGACGAGGTGGACGAGATCGACTTGACGCCGGAGACACGGCCGACCGCGCCCTCGATCACGTCGGTCAATTCGCGGTCGACGGTTTCGGACGCGGCACCTTCGAAGGTGGTGTTGACGGTGATGACGGGGCGGTCGACATCCGGCAATTCGCGGATCTCGACGCCATAGAAGGCGGCAAGACCGGCAACCGCGATCAATGTGTTCAGCACGAAGGCCATCACCGGCCTGCGGATGAACAGGGCGGTGAAGCCGGTCTCGCTGCCGGTATTGACGGCTCCGGTCATAGGCCTTCAGCGTCGGCGGCGCGCTGTTGCTCGCCGGCGATGCGGACCTCGCCGCCTTCGCTGACGCTCTGGGTACCCTCGGTCACCACCATGTCGCCGCTGACGATCGGGGCGTCGATGAGCACGGTCTCGGTGTTGCGCTGGATGACGCGCACGGCAACACGCCTGGCCTTCCCGTCCTCGACCGCCCAGACATAGGCGCCGTCGGAGCCCCACTGGATCGCCAGAGGACTGACCGCGGGGTAGCTGTCGCCGGGGAATTTCATGGTGATCTGGAAGGACATGCCGGCACGCAGCGAGTCGGCTGGATTGGCGATCGTCGCCTTGACCAGAAGGGTGCGGCTGGTCTCGTCGATATGGTTGTCGATTGCCGAGACCGTACCGGTATAGGCCTTGTTGGGATTGGCGATCGGCGTCGCCGACAATTGCGCCCCGACCTTGACGGCGGCGGCGAAGCGCTCCGGCACCCAGAAATCGACGAGTATGCTGGAGCGGTCGTCAAGGGTGGCGATCGCCGACTGGCTGGTCACGTAGTTGCCTGCCGATATCGGCAGGATCCCGACAGTGCCTGATATCGGCGCGACGATAGAACGGCGCTGCAAGGCCAGTTCCGCATCGCTGAGCACCAGTTTGGCATTGGCCAGCACCACCTCGGCATCGGCGACGGCGACCCCTGTCGCGGCATTGGACGCCCTGAGCGACTTGACCCGATTGAGCTTGGCCTGGGCGTCCTGCACGGCAAGCTTGGCGCGGTTCTGGGCGATCACCTCGGTGTCGGAATCGAGGGTGGCGATGATCTCGCCCCTCTCGATATGGACGCCGGACTTGACCAGGAACTCGACGAGACGGCCGGAACTGTAGGGATTGACCGTCACCGACGCGTTGGCGCGGCCGGTGCCGATCGCCTGCAGGCGGTCGTTGATCACAGCCTTCGACGCCGGCAAGGCGACGATGGTTGCCAACTGACGGGCGCCATCTCGGCCTCCTGCCTGCCTGCCATTGGCGATTGCGCCCGTCTCGGCCGGGGGCGTCGCGGCATAAGCCCAGTCGATGCCCCAACGCGCCAGCACATCCGGCGCGCCGGGAAAGAAGCGAACCCAGGCGGCAGCCGCCGCCACGAGGATCACAAGCGCGAAGATTAACTGTTTCCAGGCGGCCATCGGCACTCCGGTTGGCAAAAAAACGTCTACCGGTTTTCCCCAAGCATAAAAACGCAGCGACGCACCCGGTACGTGCGAAGTCGCGCTGATATCATGGCTTTATGGCAATTCTGCCGCTGCCAAACATTAAATATGTGTAACGTTTGGATTGGCTAAATATAGCGGCAACTACAAATCAACAGCATCAGCGCAGGCTTTCCAGCTCGCGGATACGTTTGGCGCTGTCGGCCTCGAGCTGTCTCGTGACGGCGCCGATCAGCGTTTCGGCGACGACGAAAAGCGCCGCCGAGGAATCCCAGGCCGAAGGCACGGCGGTGCGACCTGCAATAACGTGGCGGGCGAAGCGGGCGATCGGTGACAGCCACTGGTCGGTGAAAAGCACGATCTGCACGCCGCGCTGATGCGCGGTCTCGGCAAAGCGGACCAGGCTGTCCTGGTAGCGTCTGATGTCGAAAATGATCAGCACGTCGCGCTTGCCCATGTCGATCAGCCGGTCGCGCCAGACGCTCTCCTGCCCCGCCAGATGGAACACGTTGGGCTGAATGATGGCGAGGTGGGCGGCCATGTAGCGCGCCAGTGGATCGGTGAAGCGGCCGCCGATCAGGAACGTCTTGCCGCGCCGGTCGGCGAGTTTTGCGACGATGTCGGCAAGCTGCTTGTCGGACAGGTGCCTGAAGGTTTCGCGCATATTGTCGAGCGTCGCCTCCAGCATCGGCGACACCGCGCCGCCACCGGGCGACGATGGACTGAGCGTGCGCGATGCAGGCGACTGCAATTGCGCCGCCAGCTCGTCCTGCAGCGAAGACTGGAATTCCGGATAGTTCTGGAAGCCGAGGCGGGCGACGAAACGCAGGATCGTCGGCGACGACACGCCGGCTGCCGCGGAGAATTCCGCGACCGTCTTCAAGCCGATCAGCGGATAGTTGGCGATCAGCGTCTGCGCGGCGCGCCGTTCGCCGGCCGGCATCGCGCCGATGCGGTCCGAGATCAGTTCGGCAATGCTGGAAATCATGTTTTCCCCCGCCCTTGGTCCGGCCAACCGAAATCGCGTTTGACAAAGCCGGGCAAACTGTATGAAATCATCCACAGGGACGCAATGAGGCAAAATACGTAACATACGATACAGCGCTCCCCGGGGACGGCAGACAATGGTGACAGCGCGGCCCGCCAGCCTTGCATCGTCAGGGTCCGTAAGGGTGACCAACCCCGGCGGATCGAGCCCTTTCGTGCTCACCTGCGACCACGCTTCCAACTTCCTGCCGGCCGAATTCGGAACGCTCGGCCTTGCCTCCGAAGAGCTGTCCCGCCATATCGCCTGGGATCCCGGCGCGCTGCCTGTCGCCCGCCGCATGGCCGAGGCGCTCGATGCAACGCTGGTCGAGTCCTGCATTTCGCGCCTCGTCGTTGATTGCAACCGGCCGCTCGACGCGCCGGACCTGGTGCCGCCGGTTAGCGAGAGCACGATCATTCCCGGCAATGCCGGCCTGTCGGACAAGCAGCGCACGGCGCGCGTCGCCTTGTCATGGCAGCCCTTCCATGACGCGGTCGGGCACGTCATCTACAAAAGGTTGGCACGTGGGCAGGAAACGCGGCTGGTGTCCGTCCACTCCTTCACCCCGGTCTACAAGGGCAAGAGGCGGCCATGGCATATCGGTATCATTCATGACGAGGATTGCCGGCTCGCGGCTCCGCTCATTGGTGCCCTGAGGCGCCTCGCCGGCGTCACGGTCGGCGTCAACGAACCCTATTCGCCGGCCGACCGCGTTTACTTCACGCTGGAGCGGCATGCGCGCTCGCGCGGACTGCCCTGCGCGATGATCGAAATCCGCAACGACGAAATCTCCGGCGCAGCCGGGCAGCGGAAATGGGCGGATCTGCTTACAGGCATTTTTCTAGATCTGGAGCCCGAGGAGGCCAGGGGCTCCCGACCAAGCGCAGTGGGAAAGTCAGTACAATCGGCCAGCTAAGAACCAAAAGGGGACAAAAATGTCAGCGCAAGACTATACCGAAGTCGACAAGAAGGAGGACCTGAAGGTTCTCCACGGCATGGGCTATGCCCAGGAACTGTCGCGAAGCATGAGCCGCTTCTCGAATTTCGCGATCTCGTTTTCGATCATCTGCATCCTTTCAGGCGGCATCAATTCCTTCGCTCAGGCGACATCGTCGATCGGCGGCGCGGGCGCCGGCATCGGCTGGATCGTCGGCTGCTGCGTTTCGGGGTTTTTCGCACTTGCCATGGCGCAGATCGCCTCGGCATTCCCGACCGCCGGCGGCCTCTATCACTGGGCGTCGATCCTCGGCAACCGCTTTACGGGCTGGCTCACCGCCTGGCTCAACCTGCTTGGGCTGATCACGGTGCTCGGCGCCATCAACATCGGCACCGCCTTCTTCTTCGTCGGCACTTTCGGCGGAGCTTTCGGCATTACGGGCACGCCGGGCGAAATCGTCGGGTTCGTTGCGTTCATCACCGTCCTTCAGGCGCTGCTCAATCACTTCGGCATCAAGCTTACGGCCATGCTGACGGACGCCTCCGGCTTCCTGATCCTCGGCGCGACGGCGGTGCTGATCGTGGCATGCTTGGTGTTTGCACCGGCGATCGACATCACGCGGCTGTGGACGTTCACCAACTATTCGGGTGAAGCGGGCGGCAACGTCTTCCCGCAAACCGACTCCATGATGTACCTCTTCCTGCTCTGCCTGCTGCTGCCGGTCTACACCATCACCGGTTATGACGCGTCGGCGCATACTTCGGAAGAAACGCTTAAGGCAGCGCATTCCGTGCCGAGGGCGATCGTTTCGTCCGTGCTCTGGTCGTCGCTGATCGGCTGGGTAATGCTTTGCGCCATCGTGCTGGCAATTCCGGATCTGGCTGTCGGCGCCAAGCAGGGCTGGGGTGTTTTCTTTGCCACCATGGACGCGATCCTGCCAGGCTGGCTGAAGCAATTGCTCTATCTGGCCATCCTGATCGCGCAGTTCCTCTGTGGTCTCGCCACGGTCACCTCGGCTTCGCGCATGCTGTTCGCCTTCTCGCGCGACGGCGGCATGCCAGTCGGCTCGGCCGCGCTCGCCAAGGTCAGCCCGACCTGGCGCACGCCGGTCAACGCCATCTGGACGGCTGCGATCCTTGAAATCATCTATGTCTTTCTTGCCCAGTTCATCTCGATCGGCGGCACCAACATCTACACCATCGTCGTCAATTCGACGCTGGTGTTCCTGTTCCTGTCCTTCATTATCCCGATCGTGCTTGGCATGATGGCTTTCGGAACCGCGAAATGGCCAAATCCCGGCCCCTGGAATCTCGGCGCCGGCCTGTTCAAGCTGTTTTGCATCCTGTCGGTCATTGGCATGGTGATCATCTTCTACATTGCCATCCAGCCGCCGAACGACAAGGTGTTCTACATCACGCTGGGCTTCATCGTGCTGACCGCCGTGCTTTGGTTCGGTTTCGAGAATCGGCGCTTCCGGGGCCCGCCGATCGGCGACCAGATCGCCAAGCGCCAGGCAGCAATCAGGGCGGCTGAGCAGGCCGTCGGCGAAACCGGCCACTAACCCCACCATCACTGCCATGGCCGGCCTCGCGCCGGCCATGGTTCGTTTACCCCGTTTCAATCGACCAGCGCTGGAGTGCCTCAGGAATGGCCGGAAATTTCTCGTTCGATCAGTTGAAGAAAGCGGTCTCCAACGGCGAGATCGACACGGTTCTGGCCTGCATCGTCGACATGCAGGGGCGGCTCGCGGGAAAGCGGTTCCTGGCGCAGTATTTCGTTGATTCCGCGCATGACGAGACGCATGGCTGCAACTATCTGCTTGCCGCCGACATCGATATGGAGCCGGTGCCGGGCTACAAGGCGGCGAGCTGGTCGAAGGGCTATGGCGATTTCGTCATGAAGCCGGACCTGTCGACGGTGCGGCGCGTTCCGTGGCTGGAAAAGACGGCGCTGGTGATCTGCGACGTGCTCGACCACCATACCCATGACGACTTGCCGCATTCGCCGCGCGCCATGCTGAAGAAGCAGGTCAAGCGGCTGAGCGAACGCGGCTATATCGGCTATTTCGCTTCCGAACTCGAATTCTATCTGTTCAGCGAAACCTACGATTCGGCGCGCAAGAAGCACTGGCAAGGGCTAGACACTGCCTCGCCCTATATTGGCGACTACCAGATCGGCATCACCACCAAGGAAGAAGGCGTCATGCGCCGGCTGCGCAACGAGATGGAAGCGGCCGGCATCCCGATCGAGAACTCAAAGGGCGAGTGGGGTCCCGGCCAGGAAGAGATCAATGTGCGCTATGCCGAGGCGCTCGACATGGCCGACCGACACGTCATCCTGAAGAACGGCGCCAAGGAAATCGCCGAGTCCGAAGGCAAGGCGATTTCCTTCATGGCCAAGTACAATTACGGGCTCGCCGGCAACTCCAGCCACATCCACAATTCGCTGTGGAGCGCCGATGGCAAGACGCCGCTGTTCTACGACAAAAAGGCCGATTGGATGCTGTCGACGCTCGGCCAGCAATGGGCCGCCGGCCAGCTCAAATATGCCAAGGAATTCACCTGGTTCCTGGCGCCCTACATCAATTCCTACAAGCGCTTCCAGGCCGGCACCTTCGCGCCGACCAAGATCATGTGGAGCGAGGACAACCGCACCGCCGGCTTCCGCCTGTGCGGCGAGGGCACCAAGGGCATCCGCATGGAGTGCCGCATCGGCGGCGCCGACTTGAACCCGTATCTTGCGTTCGCGGCACTCATCGCCGCCGGCCTTGCCGGCATCGACGAGAAGCTGGAACTGCAAAAACCTTTCGTCGGCGATGCCTACCAGGCCTCGCGTCTGCCGGAGATCCCGAAGACGCTGCGCGACGCGACGGAGACGCTGGCCAAGTCGAAGATGCTGAAGCAGGCGTTCGGTGAGGACGTGCTCGAACATTATGTCCACACGGCCCGCTGGGAGCAGTTCGAATACGACCGCCGGATCACGGACTGGGAACTGCACAGGGGGTTCGAGCGGTATTGAACTACATCAATCGCCCTTCAGCCTTTGGCGCCGTCACCTGGATGGAGGGCGGCATCAAACCAGCATTTCACAAACTGCAAGGACTGAAAGAATGACCGAAACGGTCAAGATAAAATCTCCTGTCGATGGTTCGATCTACGCCGAGCGGCCTCTGGCCACCGACCAGGCGATCAATGCCGCGGTCGAGCGTGCCCGGGCGGCCCAAGAGAAATGGGCCGAGACGCCGGTCGTCGAGCGCGGCAAATGCATGCTGGCGATGCTCGAAGCGCTGGTTGCGATGACCGATGAGATCGTGCCGGAGATCGCCTGGCAGATGGGGCGTCCGGTGCGCTATGGCGGCGAATTCGGCGGCGTGAGGGAACGCACCAGCTACATGGTCGAGATCGCGGAAGCCGCACTCAAGCCGGTTCCGGCCTCCAATCCGAAGGACGGGTTCCGTCGCTATGTAAAGAAGGTGCCGCTCGGCGTCGTCATGGTGATCGCGCCGTGGAATTATCCCTATCTCACCGCTGTCAACACCATCGTGCCGGCGCTGATGGCCGGCAACGCCGTCATCCTCAAGCATGCGGCGCAGACGCTGCTGGTCGGCGAGCGGTTCCAGCAGGCCTTCGACAGAGCTGGCCTGCCAAAGGGCCTGTTCCAGAACCTCGTCATGAACCATGCCCAGACCGAGAAGTTGCTCGGCTCGGGCAAGATCGACCATGTTAATTTCACCGGCTCGGTCGGCGGCGGCCGCGCCATCGAAAAGGCTGCCGCGGGCACGTTCATGACGCTCGGCCTCGAGCTCGGCGGCAAGGACCCGGCCTATGTGCTGCCCGACGCCAAGATGGATCACGCGGTGGCCAACCTGGTCGACGGCGCCTTCTACAATTCCGGCCAGTGCTGCTGCGGCATCGAGCGCGTCTATGTGCACGAGACGGTCTATGACGAATTCGTCGAGGGCTTCATCGCCGAGACGAAGAACTATGTCGTCGGCAATCCGCTGGAACAGGCGACGACGATGGGGCCGATGGCGCAGGCGCGCTTCGCCGACTTGATCCGCGAGCAAGAGGCCGAAGCGCTGCGCAAGGGCGCCAAGGCCCATATCAACATGAAGGTCGCCAACGACATGGCTGGTTCGCCCTATCTGGCGCCGGAGGTGCTGACCGGGGTCGACCACCAGATGAGCGTCATGCGCGAAGAGAGCTTCGGCCCGATCGTCGGCATCATGAAGGTGCGCAACGACGAGGAGGCGATCGCGCTGATGAACGACAGCCCCTACGGGCTGACCGCCTCGATCTGGACCGGTGACGTCGAACACGCGGTGGCGATCGGCGACCGCGTCGAGACCGGCACCGTATTCATGAACCGCTGCGACTATCTCGATCCGGCGCTGGTCTGGACCGGCGTCAAGGACACCGGCAAGGGCGCGGCGCTATCGGCCATCGGCTACGACAATTTGACCCGGCCGAAATCATATCACCTGCGCGAAGCCATCTGATCTCGAAAGAAAAAAATGTCCAAGCTCATTTCCAAATGGAACTACCCGACCACCGTCCGCTTCGGCGCCGGGCGCATCAAGGAATTGCCGGACGTGCTGGCGGCTGCCGGCATCAAGCGGCCGCTCTTCGTCACCGATCCGGGGCTGGCCAAGCTGCCGGTCGTCGCCTCGACGCTGAAGATCCTCGACGATGCCAAGGTGCCTTACGGCGTGTTTTCCGAGGTCAAGCCGAACCCGGTGGATTCCAACCTGACCGCCGGCATCGCTGTGTTCAAAAAGGGCAAGCATGACGGCGTCATCGCCTTCGGCGGCGGCTCGGCGCTCGACCTCGGCAAGCTGATCGCCTTCCAGGCCGGGCAGACGCGCCCGGTCTGGGATTTCGAGGATGTCGGCGACTGGTGGACGCGCGCCAATTCCGACGTGATCGCGCCGATCATCGCCGTGCCGACCACGGCTGGCACCGGTTCGGAGGTCGGCCGCGCCGGCGTCATCACCAATGAGGCCACCCACACCAAAAAGGTCATCTTCCATCCGAAACTCTTGCCGACCATCGTCATCGCCGACCCGGAACTGTCAGTCGGCATGCCGGGCTTCATCACCGCCGGCACCGGCATGGATGCGCTCGCGCATTGCCTCGAGGCCTATTGCGCGCCGGGCTATCATCCGATGGCCGACGGCATCGCGGTGGAAGGCGTGCGGCTGGTTTTCGAGAACCTGCCGAAGGCCTATGCCAACGGCAAGGACCTCGTCGCCCGCGCCCACATGATGAGTGCGGCCGCCATGGGTGCCGCCGCCTTCCAGAAGGGGCTGGGGGCCATCCATTCGCTGTCGCACCCTATCGGCGCGCTCTACGACACCCATCACGGCATGACCAACGCCGTGTTCATGCCCTATGTGCTGGCCTTCAACCGTGACGCCATTGAGGTGCGTATCGCCAGGCTCGCCGCCTATTGCGGCATCAAGGGCGGCTTCGACGGCTTCGCCAAGGCCATCATCAAGCTGCGCAAGGAGCTGAAGGTGCCGCATGCGCTGCCGGGCCTGATCAAAGGGCTCGACATGGACAAGAAGCGCAAGGGGCTGATCGCCGACATGGCGGTGGTCGATCCGACCGCCGGCGGCAATCCGGTCAAGCTGACCAAGAAGGCGGCGCTGACACTGCTGGAAAATGCCATCGCTGGCACGGTGTAAGGCGGATTTCGTGCCGGACGTGATTTGGAAAACGAGGGGAAAGGAAAGGGGGAAGGGCTAAAGGCAGGGCAGAAACTAGTTAGCCGGAAAAAGAATCGCGAAGCGATTGCTACGTCAGGTTAAAAAGAGTTTACTTTTTGGTCTGCAGCGCATCGCTTTCACACAGCTTTCATCTGGCTGTCACACGAAAACGATACCGCATCGCAGGCGTCCAATGGCGTCAGTTCAACGGAGAGAACAAATGTTCAATTTCACGGGGAGACTGCTTTCCCTTTCGGCCGCGGCGCTGCTTGCGTCGACGGTGATTTCGTCCGCCGATGCGATGGACGATCTCGTCAAGGCCGCGAAAGCAGAGGGTCAGCTTACCACGATCGCGCTGCCGCATGACTGGTGCGGCTATGGCGCTGTCATCGACGGCTTCAAGGCGAAGTATCCGGAAATCACCATCAACGAGCTCAATCCCGATGCCGGCTCCGGCGACGAGATCGAGGCGATCAAGGCCAACAAGGACAACAAGGGCCCACAGGCGCCCGACGTCATCGATGTCGGCCTGTCCTTCGGTCCGACCGCCAAGGCCGATGGCCTGCTGATGCCCTACAAGGTGTCGACCTGGGACTCGATCCCCGACAGCGCCAAGGATGCCGATGGCGCCTGGTACGGCGACTATTACGGCGTGCTGGCGATGATGGTGAACAAGGATCTGGTCAAGGAAGCGCCGGCCGACTGGGCTGACCTTTTGAAGCCAGAATTCGCCAATGCCGTCGCCCTCGCCGGCGATCCGCGTGCTTCGAACCAGGCGATCCAGGCTGTCTACGCAGCCGGCCTTTCGTCCGGTGCGGCCGCTGGCGAAGCCGCTGGCACCGCCGGTCTCGACTTCTTCAAGAAGCTCAATGCCGCCGGCAATTTCGTGCCGGTCATCGGCAAGCCGGCAACGCTGGCTCAGGGCCAGACTCCGATCCTGATCAACTGGGACTACAATGCGCTTGCCGGTCGCGACACGCTGAAAGGCAACCCGCCGGTCGACGTCGTCGTGCCGAAGACCGGTGTCGTCGCCGGCGTCTACGTGCAGGCGATCAGCGCCTATGCGCCGCATCCGAACGCTGCCAAGCTCTGGATGGAATATCTCTATTCCGACGAAGGCCAGATCGGTTGGCTGAAGGGCTATTGCCACCCGATCCGCTTCAACGATCTCGCCAAGAACGGCAAGATCCCGGCCGACGTGCTGGCCAAGCTGCCGCCGGCGGAATCCTATGCCTCGGCTGTCTTCCCGTCGCTCGACGAGCAGGGCAAGGCCAAGGAAGCCATCACCAAGAACTGGGATGCCGTCGTCGGCGCCAACGTCAAGTAAGTTTTGAAATCGATCCGGGCGGCTGCATGGCCGCCCGGTATCCCTCCAGGACGGTAGCCGGCGCATGACCGATCTCTCGCTTTCCGATCAGGCAATTGCCGGGAAGACCGCGCCCTCAGGCGAGGCGCGCGCCTTGCGGTTGCCGACGCAATGGCTCGGTGTCGCGCCATTCTTCATCTTCGCCATCATGTTCCTGATCCTGCCGACGCTCTATCTGATGCTTGGCGCATTCCAGAACGATGCCGGCGAATTCACGCTCGAGAACATCGCGGCATTGGCGCAGCCCTCCATCGTTGCCGCCTACTGGATCTCGATCAAGGTCAGCCTTGCCTCGGCGCTGATCGGCGCCTTTGCCGGCCTGGCGATCGCCATTGCCATCGTGCGCGGCGGCCTGCCGGACTGGATACGCTCGGCGACGCTGACCTTCTCCGGCGTGGCCTCCAATTTCGCCGGCGTGCCGCTGGCCTTCGCCTTCCTCGCCACGCTCGGCCGCCTCGGCCTGGCGACTGTGATCCTGAACACCGTGTTCGGCCTCAACATCTACGCTCACGGCTTCAACATCCTGTCGTTCTGGGGCCTGACGCTGACCTATATCTATTTCCAGATCCCGCTGATGGTGGTCATCATTGTGCCGGCGATAGACGGGCTGAAGAAGGAATGGGGCGAAGCCGCCGCCACGCTCGGAGCAACCACGGCGCAATACTGGCGCATGGTCGTCATTCCGGTGATCTGGCCGAGTTTTCTCGGCACCGTCATCCTGCTGTTTGCCAATGCGTTCGGCGCCATCGCCACCGCTTATGCGCTGACCGGCTCATCGCTCAATATCGTGCCGATCCTGCTCTACGCGCAGATCCGCGGCGACGTGCTGCACAACGCGCATCTCGGCTATGCGATCGCTTTTGGCATGATCGTCATCACCGGCCTCGCCAACGTCTTCTACATCTGGTTCCGGACCCGTTCCGAAAGGTGGCTTAAATGAAGGGCGGCAGATTCTGGGCCTGGGTCGTCTTCATCCTTGGCGCGGCCTATTTCTTCATTCCGCTGATCGCGACGGTGGAATTCTCCATGCGCATGCGGCGTGGCGCTTATTCCTTCGACGCCTACCAGATCGTGCTTGGCGATGCCCGCTTCCAGGCAACGTTCCTGTATTCGGTGGTCGCCGCCATCTTCACCATCATCCTTGGCGTGCTGATCGTGGTGCCCGCCGCCTACTGGATCCGGCTGCGGCTGCCGCAGATCAGGCCGATCGTCGAGTTCATCACGCTTCTGCCATTGGTCATCCCGGCCATTGTCATCGTCTTCGGCTACATCAGAATGTATGGCTCGAACTCGCCGCTGCCGTTCCTGGCCAGCGATATGGGCACCAATGCCTTACTGGTCGTTGGCTATGCGACCTTGGCGCTGCCCTATATGTATCGCGCGGTTGACACCGGCCTTCGCACCATCGACGTGCGCACGCTGACGGAAGCAGCACAGATCCTCGGTGCCGGCTGGGGTACAATCATCACCCGCGTCATCCTGCCCAATGTGCTGATCGCGGTGCTGTCAGGCGCTTTCCTGACCTTCGCCATCGTCATCGGCGAGTTCACCATGGCGAGCCTGCTCAACCGACCGGCCTTTGGTCCGTACCTGCAGAACATAGGCGCCAACCGCGCCTATGAGCCGGCGGCGCTCGCCATCATCGCCTTCGTCATCACCTGGGGCTGCATGTCGCTTATCCAGATCCTATCGCGCTTCGCGCCGCGATCGTCGAACCGTCCGAACTGAAAGTCAAAGCCATGGCCGAACCGTTCCTTTCCATCCAGCATGTGCGAAAATCCTTCGGCGCCACCACGGTGGTGCAGGACTTCAACCTCGATGTGGAGCCCGGAGAATTCGTCTCCTTTCTAGGACCGTCGGGCTGCGGCAAGACGACGGTGCTGCGCATGGTCGCCGGCTTCGAGGAGCCATCAGCCGGCAAGATCGTCGTGGCCGGCAAGGACATCACCCGGCTGAAGCCGAACCAGCGCAATGTCGGCATGGTGTTCCAGGCCTATGCGCTGTTTCCGAACCTGACCGTGGCGCAGAACATCGCCTTCGGGCTGAAGGTCGCCGGCATGCCCAAGGCCGATGCCGACAGGCGTGTCGCCGAGATGCTCGACATCATCAAGCTGCCGCAGATGGGCGACCGCTACCCCTACCAGCTCTCCGGCGGCCAGCAGCAGCGCATCGCGCTGGCGCGGGCGATCGCGCCGAAGCCGAAATTGCTTTTGCTCGACGAGCCTCTGTCGGCGCTCGACGCCAAGGTGCGTGTGTCGCTGCGCGAGGAAATCCGCTCGATCCAGAAGAAGCTCGGCATCACCACCATCTTCGTGACGCACGACCAGGAAGAGGCGCTGTCGATCTCGGATCGTATTGCCGTCATGTATGGCGGCAAGGCCGAGCAGGTCGGCACGCCGTTCGAGATCTACAACCGGCCAGCGACGAAATTCGTCGCCAATTTCGTCGGCACGCTCAACGTGCTTGAAGGCACCGTCACCGATGCCGCGTCCGGCAAGGTGCAAGTCAACACGCAGGAAGTCTCGCTCAAGGGCAAGCTCAACGGTTCGAAATCCGGCGACACGCTCTCGCTGGCGCTGCGGCCGGAAGCAATTTCGCTCGGCCGCCAGCCCGGCCGCGATTCCAGCCTTTCGGGCGAAATCTCGGAAGTGCATTTCCTCGGCTCGGTGATCAGGGTGCGCGTCGGCATCGGCGGCAGCACCGTATCGCTCGACACGTTCAACAGCCCGGCCACCCCGCCGCCAGCCGTCGGCGAAAAGGCCGAGATTTCGTTCTCGTCAGGCGACATGCTGGTGCTGCACTAGCTCTGAGTTTCAACAGTTTGTTCATCCGATCCGGACGGCGAGATCGAGGCCATCGAGGCTTTGCATCAGGGCGGTTCAAAGAGCGTTTATGGCAGGTATCAAACTGGAGGCGACGATCTGCCATGGACAGGCAAACCCGGGCGAGAGGTGCAGAAGGGGCAAGGAGCGTCGGCTTGACCAGATACCGTGACAATCGTCGATCGGGCGGTTATAGAGCGCGCTCGATGGTATGGGATTCCAGGCATAGCATGTGTCGTCACGGACAGAGCGCCGCTGCGGTCGGCAATCGTTGTTCATGAGCAGAAGATGCAAGCAGATCAACCGGTGCAACCGACAGGAGCAAGATATCATCGTCGACTTGCCCAGTATTGAGGTCACGGCTATTCGTTGCGCGAGGTGCTTTGGCTGATGGCCGGTAACAAATTGCTCGATTGGGAAGGTGCCGTAAACTGGTTGCTCGATCAGCCCGACCAGGCGGAACTCGCCCGCGCGGCTTACTTCGATCAGCCGACTTCCGTGCCGGCCCGCCGATATCATGGAAGCGCCGAGTTTGCCGAACTGCGCCGCTACTTGCCGAAACAGCCTGGGCGGGCCCTTGATCTCGGCGCGGGTAATGGAATCCTGTCTTTTGCGCTGGCAGTCGATGGATGGCAGGTCACTGCGGTTGAGCCGGATCCCAGCGCCTTGATCGGAGCTGGCGCGATTCGGGCGCTTGCCAAAGACACCGGCACTGCCATCGATGTCGTCGAGGCGTTCGGCGAAGCCATTCCGCTTGAAGCCGCAAATTATGATTTGGTGATCGCGCGTCAGGTCTTGCACCATGCCAACGATCTTGGGCAGTTCTGTCGCGAGATGGCGCGTCTGGCGCGACCCGGCGGACTTGTCATAACACTTCGCGACCACGTGATTTCCAGCCCGAAGCAATTGCCGGCCTTTCTCGCAAAGCATCCCCTGCATCATCTCTATGGCGGAGAGAATGCGTTTGAAGCGGGACAGTACAGGGATGCCCTGACGGGCGCGGGCCTGCGGATAAGCAAAGAACTCGGATCGTTTGCGTCCGTCATCAACTACGATCCGATGCGTCCGGATCAGGTTCGGGCTGCAATCGCCGACCGCGTTGGCAGCAAACTCTCTTTCCTGGGGCCCCCGCTGCGCGCGGGCCTGTCATTGCTGCCTTTGCAGGCGATCGGCGCTGTTGCAACTCTGTTAGACAAACGCCCCGGTCGCCTGGTGTCATTCATTTGTGAAAAGGAAGTTCGTGATGCCGGCTAAAGGAGTTGAGGACGCGCGGCCGATAGCCGTCACTGATGCCGCCGCCGATGTCTATTCGGACAGTCAATATCTTGCCAACAATCCCGACTGGCATCTGGCCGATACGGCCTGGAAGGCGCGTGAGATCGCCAGTATCCTGGAACGCAACAAGGTTGTCTGGCGCGACGCGGTCGAAGTCGGCTGCGGCAGTGGCGGCATAGTCGGCAAACTGGCCGCGAGATATCCGGGGCGACCTATTCACGGATACGATATTTCTGACGACGCCGCAAAACTCTGGCCGATGCAAAAGGCTTCCGGCGCGATCTTCCACCACGAGGATTTTCTGGCGACCAAGTCGGTGCATGACCTTGTCATGCTGATCGACGTGTTCGAGCATGTCGAAGACTATATGGGCTTTTTGCGGGCACTGCGCCCGCATGGCCGCTACCATGTTTTTCATATCCCCTTAGACCTTCACGTCCAGGGACTGGTTCGGGGAGCATACATGCATGCACGTCAGAAGGTCGGGCACCTCCACTATTTCACGCGTGAGTCAGCGCTCGCGACGCTTGAGGACACAGGCTACACGGTGGTCGACTGGCATTTTACGGATGTGGCGGGCGAGGCCAATGTCTCCACGCGGGCGCTGCGCACCAAATTGCTCAACCCGGTGCGTAAACTGATAGGCAGCGTTGCCCCCGGTGCCGGAGCGCTTTTGCTGGGCGGGTTTTCCCTCATGGTGCTTTGTCGACCGCGCGACGATGCACCCGCCCCGACAGCCAGGTCCACCTGAACTCAGACAGCCGGAGAGAAAATCCTGATGACGAACCCTCAACGCGTGCTCGTTACGGGCGGAGCCGGATTCATAGGCTGGCGGTGCTCGCGAAATCTCGCCAGCGCCGGCGCTCGGGTGTTGATCGCCGATAATCTTTCGGTCGGCATGCCGATGCCAAATATCGAGGCATGCGAGACGCGGGAGATCGACATCCGCGACAAGGACGGGATGATGGAACTGGTTGGTGATTTCAAGCCCGACACCATTGTCCATCTGGCGGCCATTCATCACATCCCGACATGCGAGCGACAGCGCGCCTATGCGCTGGACGTCAACATCGTCGGCACCGAAAATATTCTGGATGCCGCGGAAAAAGCTGGTGTCGGAACGGTCGTGCTGGCGTCCAGCGGTGCGGTGTATGATTGGGTCGATGCCCCGCTAGACGAGAATGCAACCAAGACCTGGCCCTGCGACAACTACGCACTGTCCAAGCTGACCAATGAAAGCCAGCTTCGCTTCTGGGCGGAGAGGACCGGTGGGAGAGGGCGCGTCGCCCGCATATTCAACACCATCGGCCATGACGACCCCAATGCGCATTTGATTCCGGATATCCTGAACCAGCTCTACAACGCCAAGGGCCAGGCCAGGATCGCATTGGGCAATCTGAAGCCGCGTCGCGACTATATCCACGCGGAGGATACCGCTTCCGGGGTGGCGGCCTTGGCCGGCGACATTGGCGAGGCGAATTTCGACGTCATGAATGTCGGTTCAGGCAAGGATGCATCGGTGGAGGAGCTTGTTCGCCTGATCGGAGCGGCGATGAAGGTCGATATCGAGATCGTCGAGGACAAGGAGCGCGTGCGCAGGGTCGACCGCGCAACGCAACTGGCCAAGGTGGACAAGATCGGAAATCGACTTGGCTGGTCCGCGAAGATCGGACTGCCTGCCGCTGTGACCGATATCGTTGCGCGGTTTCCTTTCAAAAAGGCAGGCTGAGGCATCGAGGGCTGAAGATGATTACCGCAGGCTTCACGCTCATCGGCCGAGGCAACTGGTCGGGTGGGGAAACTTATCTGCGCAATATGCTCGGGGTGATCTCGCATGAACTGGCGGGCAAGGTTAAGGCCAAGCTGTTCCTGACGCCGGCGCAGGCGGAAAAAATCGGCTCTTCCATGAATGCCTTTCTGGCCTCGCCGCCGATTGTCGATGCAAGGGTGGGCGGATTTGGGCGCGGACGCAGCGTCGTGCGGGCGCTGGCAACCGGCAGCGACGCCGAGGCGGCGACAATCATGCAGGCCGAAGGCGTCGACGTGGTGTTCGAGCCGGCGCAGTTTTATGGCAATCGGTTTCCGATTCCTGTTGTCTCGTGGATTCCTGATTTCCAGCACCGACGCCTGCCACACCTATTCTCGCGCTCCATGTGGTGGCGCCGCGACTTGGGATTCCGTCTGCAGACATCGGGCAGGCGCATCATCCTTTTGTCGAGCGATGACGCCAGGCGAGACTGCGAGACGTATTATCCTGCAGCACGCGGCAAGACGGCCGTGGTCCGGTTTGCGATCGATCTCGATCCGGCCCCGCATGTCGCACGGCAAGCCGATGTGATCGCGCGCTATGAGCTTCCGGAACGCTATTTCTACCTGCCGAACCAATTCTGGTCGCATAAGAATCATGCGATCGTGATCAAGGCGTTGGCGCACATCGCGGCGAATGGCGGCCTTGAGAAGGTCGCGCCGGTGATCCTGACAGGACGAACCGACAATCCGTACAATCCCCAACATTTCGAACAACTGATGGCCAGCGCCAGGGAGGCCGGCGTGTCGAGTCATTTCCGTCACCTGGGCCTTGTGCCTTACGAGGATGTGTTCGGCCTCAACGCCGCTTCCGATGCTCTCATCAATCCTTCGCTGTTCGAAGGCTGGTCAACCACGGTCGAGGAGGCCAAGGCGCTCGGCACAAGGATGCTTCTGTCGGATATCGGCCTTCACAGGGAACAGGCGCCTAACGCGACGTTCTTTCCTACCGGCGATAGCGCGGCGTTAGCGTCCGCCATGCTCACCGTCTCTCAGGGGCCGGCGCTAGTGCGTGAGACGGCCGAAAAGCTTCGCGCCGATCATGCCGCGCGCCGCCAGATCTATGCGGATGCGCTTCTTGACGCATTTCAGCGCGCCGCTGCGCGTCGCTGATTGCCCTCGGTCATGATCTAACCGTCCAGGCCCCTGCCGACAGTCGCTTTTCACGGCTATAGTTGGATATGGTCCTTTTCGAGCTCACCCTTGTTCTCCTGCTCATCGCCGTCGCGCTGACGGGACTGTCGCGGCGTCTGGAGATTCCCTATCCCTCCCTGCTGGCCTTGGCTGGGGTCGGGATTGCCTTCGTGCCTGGTGCGCCGACGATCGAGATCGACCCGGAACTGGCGCTTGCCCTGTTCATCGCGCCGGTGCTTCTGGATGCTGCATATGACACCTCGTTGCGCGACCTGAAGCGCTACCGGCTGTCGCTGGCGCTGCTGGCGCTTGGCGCCGTTGTCTTCACCACTGCGGTCGTTGCGGTCGTTGGCTGGAAGATGGCCGGTCTACCGATCGCGGCTGCCATCGCCCTTGGCGCCATCGTGGCGCCGCCGGATGCGGTGGCGGCATCTGCTGTGCTCGGGCAATTCAAGGTGCCGCACCGCATCACCGCCATCCTGCAAGGCGAAAGCCTGCTCAACGACGCCACCGCGCTGTTGATCTACCGGATCGCGGTGACAGCAGCGCTCGGCCCGATTCTGTTGAGCAGCGCTGTACCAACGATCCTGCTGTCGACGATCGGCAGCCTTGCTGCCGGTTATGTGCTTGGACGGCTCTCGCTGCTGACGCTCACTCGTATCGAGGATGCGGCCAGCAGCACGGTGGTGCAATTCGCCGGAACATTCGGGGTCTGGATCCTGGCTGACAGGCTCGGCCTTTCCGCCATCATCACCATCGTCGTCTATGCCATGACGATCGCGCGCACAGCACCGCGCCTGATGTCGGCCAGAAGACGGGTCAGCACCTATTCGGTCTGGGAGTCGGCGGTGTTCGTGCTCAACGTGCTGGCCTTCGTGCTGATGGGCCTGCAGGCACGCTCGATCCTCGGCAGGCTCTCCGGCGAAGGGCAGGGCGAGGCCTTTGTCTTTGCTGCAACGGTGCTGGTGGTGGTCGTCGTGGCGCGCCTCGTCTGGGTGACGAGTTACGTTGCGATCATAAGATGGTTTGCCCGCTTTGACGGCGAAGACAAAAGGCGGGATTTGCCGACGTTTGGCGGCGCCATGCTTGTCGGTTGGTGCGGCATGCGGGGGCTGGTGACGCTGGTGGTGGCCATTGCCCTGCCGGCGGACTTCCCCGGCCGCGATCCGATCGTGCTTGCCGCCTTCGCGGTGGTTCTGGGCACGCTGGTGCTGCAAGGGATGACACTGAAGCCGCTGCTGCGCTGGCTCAACTTCGATCCGGACACGACAGTCGATCGCGAAGTGGCGCAAGCGCGCGTTGTCATCATGGAGGCGGCCCTCAAAGTGTTGAGCGGCAAGACGTCGAATGCGGCTGCCGCCGTGCGCGAGCAATATACGGCCCAACGCGCGATTGCCGAAAACCCTGAGAACGCGCAGGCGGCAACGGAGTACGACCGGCTGCGCCTCTATGCCATCAACAGCCAGCGCGACGCCCTGGAGGAACTGCGCCGCAACGGGACGATCGGCGACGAGGCCTATCACCGGTTGGAGGAAGAGATCGACTGGTCGGAACTGGCGGCTTCGCCGGCGGGGCGGTTCCAGCCGCTGACGACTTAAAGCGCAGACAATCCGCCTCTTGGCCCAGCCCGCCATTTGCCCGGTGCATTGCGTCGTTATCGCCTAACCGCTACAGCCATCAGGAAATTGAGCCGGGTAAGCAATGAAGCTGGTCAGCTACAACATCCAGTACGGGTTCGGCAGCGATGGGCGCTATGACCTCGCGCGCTGTGCCAAGGTGGTTGCCGGCGCCGACATCATCGCGCTGCAGGAGGTTGAACGACACTGGCTGCGCACAAATGAAGACGACCAGCCGGCGCTTCTTTGCCAACTGCTGCCCGGCTACCACTGGGTCTATGGGCCGGGCTTCGACATGGATGCCAGCGAACAGCGTGATGGCCGCATCGTCAACCGGCGGCGGCAATTCGGCACGATGATCCTGTCGAAGCTGCCGATCGCCTGGTCGCGCCTGCATACGTTGCCCATGCGCCGCACGCTGCGTCCGCTCAACACCCGCAACGCCGCGCTTGAATGCATGATCCGCACGCCGGCCGGCCCTGTACGTTTCTTCTCGCTGCATCTGGCGCATATCGCCGCCGAGGAGCGGCTGGAGCAGATCGACTATCTGCTTGCCGAGCATCGCCGGTCGTCGCTTGAAGGTGGACCGTGGAGCGGTGTCGACGACGAGCCCGCGCGCAACTGGAGCAATGGCGAACCGGCGCCGGAAAACCCGCTGGCGGCGATCTGGATGGGCGACTTCAACATGGAGCCGGACAGCGCCGAATACCGGCGCATCGCCGGCGGTACGCCATACCACCGAGGCGCGGCCTACCTCGACGGCTTCGTCGATGCCGCCGCCGTCGCCCGGGAGCCGGCGGCGGACTTCCATACCCATGAGAAGATCATCGAAGGCAAGTTGGCAAAGCGCCGGCTCGACCATTGCTTCGTCGGCGGCATGTTTGCTGGACGCGTGCGCTCGGTCAGTGCCGATATCGGTGAAATCGTCTCGGACCATTTTCCGCTGCGGATCGACATCGACTTGGAAACGCCGCTCGCATTGCCTGGCGGCGGATGAGCTTGAAATGACGCTTTTCGTCTTCCTCGCGGTGCTCGCCGCCGCAGCCATGCACGCGATCTGGAACGCGCTGGTCAAGGTCCATCTCGACCGCTTCCTGTCGATCACGCTGATGACGCTCGGCATGGGCGCGGCGGCGCTGGTGGCATTGCCCTTTGTCGAGGTGCCGCAAGCACAGGTGTGGCCATATATCATCGCCTCGGTGATCTTCCACATGGGCTACAGGACGTTCCTGATCGGCGCCTACAAGGCCGGCGATTTCGCCCAGACCTATCCGCTGGCGCGCGGTACCGCGCCGCTGCTGACGGCTCTCGGCGGCATTGTGGTCGTTGCCGAGCTTCCGGCGCCGCTGGCCATTCTCGGCATTGTTCTTCTGTCGGCCGGCACACTGGTGCTGTCGTTTCGCGGCGGCGCGCATCTGGAGCGGCTGAACCTGCGCGCCGTCGGCTTTGCGCTGGGGACATCGATCTTCATCGCCAGTTATACACTGTCCGACGGCAGCGGCGCGCGGCTGGCAGCGACGGCCTCGAGCTATGCGGCATGGCTGTTCGTCTGCGATGCGCTGGGGGCGCTGGTGCTGTGTGTCATCTTCCGCGGGCCGCAGGCGCTGCCGGTGCTGGCGCGCGACTGGAAGGCGGGAGCGTATACCGGCGTGCTCAGCGGCGCTGCCTACTGGATCGTGATGTGGGCGATGACCAAGG
The DNA here is from genome assembly GCF_003034915.1 of Mesorhizobium helmanticense. Taxonomy (GTDB): domain Bacteria; phylum Pseudomonadota; class Alphaproteobacteria; order Rhizobiales; family Rhizobiaceae; genus Mesorhizobium; species Mesorhizobium helmanticense. The sequence goes on from NZ_PZJX01000026.1 coordinate 59,396, forward strand.
CGCCGATCGCCTCGGTGGCCTCGCTGCGCGAGACATCGATCCTGTTCGCCATGATGATCTCGGTGTTCGCGCTTGGCGAGAAGATGACGGCATGGCGTGGCGCGGCCGTACTCAGCATCGTTGCCGGCGTCGTGGCGCTCAGGCTTGGCTGAGCATGATCCCGAAAAGTTGCAGACTTTTCGGAAAAAGATCATGCGTAAAAAAGCCGCCAATACTTCAGCCGAGCACCGTCATCACCTGGCCGCGCCTTTCCGGGCTGAAGCGGATGACGACGATGATGCAGACGGCGACCACGCCGGCAAAAAGGGCCAACGCGTATCCGTAGCTGCTGCCGGGGCTCTCGGCGATGCCCGCCTGATACGGACCGCCATAGGACGCCGCAAGGTTGCCGGCCTGGTAGATGAAGCCGGGCAAGGTCGCACGCACGGCGCCGGGCGAAAGCTCGTTGAGATGGACCGGGATGACGCCCCAGGCGCCCTGGACCGCGACCTGCATGACAAAGGCGCCGATGGCCAGCATGAAGGGGGTGGTGCTGTAAGCCCACAATGGAATCGACGGCAAGGCGATCAGGCAAGCGATGGTGATCGCATTGACGCGGCCGATCTTCTCGGAAAGCGCGCCGAACGCCAGGCCGCCGACGATGGCGCCGATGTTGGCGACGATGGTGATCCAGCTCACCGTATGGGGATCGAAGCCGTGCTGCTTCTTCAGGAAGGTTGGATAGAGATCCTGCGTGCCATGGCTGAAGAAATTGAAGAACATCATCAGCACGACGGCATAGAGGGCGACGCCCCAGTGCTTCTGCAGCGTTTCGAGGAGCCCTGGTCTGGCCGCCTTCCGGGCATCGACGAATGCCGGCGATTCCGGCACATGCGAGCGGATGAACAGGACGATCAGAGCCGGCACGAAGCTGAGCAGGAACATGGCGCGCCAGCCGATCGTGTAGCCAGCGATCGTGTGCTGATAGAGCAGCCCGTAGACCACTGCCGCCAGCAGGTAGCCGGCCGGGTAGCCGCATTGCAGGATCCCCGAAACCATGCCGCGCGCGCTGGGCGGGATGGATTCCATGGCCAGCGAGCTGCCAAGCCCCCACTCACCGCCCATGGCGATGCCGAACAAGGCGCGCAGCGCCAGGAAGATGCCGAGATTGGGCGAGAAAGCGGCCAGCGCGCCGATCACCGAATAGCTGACGATGTTGAGCATGAGGATGGGCTTGCGCCCATATTTGTCGGCAAGCATGCCGAAGAAGAATGCGCCGATGAAGCGGGTCGCCAGGGTCAGGAACAGCGCCTTGGAGACCGCCGGTACGTCGGTCCGAAATTCAGCTGCAATATCGGTGAGCAGGAATGTCAGAAGGAAGAAATCGAAGGCGTCGAGCGTCCAGCCCAGAAACGACGCCAGGACGGTTTTCTTCTGCTGAGAATTGAGGTTCAAGGCGTTGCTCCTTTGCCACCCGGAGGCACGATATGTCGCCCGGTTCGCAAAAGAGAACGGCCTGTCAGCCGGTTTTCGATAAACCGGCGGTCACTTTTCCGTAAGATCGAGATCGAACACCATCAGCCCATCGGTGCCGCCTTCGAGCGCCGCGACCAGTCGTGCGCCGGCCCGCTGATGCGCTTCGTGCACGAGATAGGCATCGCGTGCCGCGCTGTCGCGAAAGTCGATGGTGAAGCCGTGGCCGAAGCCGCGTGCGAACGGCTCGGGGCTGACATTGGCGCTGAACTCGACCTCGGCCATGCCTGAGATCACCGAGCGCAGTGCTTCGAGGTCGGCATGGATCGCCGCGCGCTCGGCGTCGGGAACGTCGTTGCGGAATCTGACGAAGACACAATGCCTGATCATTTTTCTACTCCCTACACTGCGCAGCGCATGACCCTGAAAACCGGAATCGGTTTTCGGAAAGGATCATGCGCAAAATCAAAGTGCTACAGCGTCGTTTGCGCGTCCATAGGACGCGCGGCGCAGTAGTTGCCTGAGAAGACCGCCGGCGGCAGCGGCTCGCGGCCGAGGATCAGGTCGGCGCCCTTTTCGCCGACCATGATCGTTGGCGCATTGGTGTTGGAGGAAGGGATGCGCGGCATCACCGAGGTGTCGCAAACCCGCAAGCCCTCGATGCCGCGCAACCTGAGATCGGGCGTCACCACGGCCATATCGTCGTGGCCCATGCGGCAGGTGCCGACAGGGTGGTGATCGGTCTTGGAGCTGCGGCAGGCATAGTCGAACAGCTCCTCGCCGCTCTGCAGGGCAGGGGCCGGCAGCACTTCGCGCAACACGTAAGGGGCAAGCGCCTTCTGCCGCATGATCTCGCGCGCCAGCCTTAGCCCCTTGATCGACATGTCGCGGTCGTAAGGGTCCGACCAGTAGTTCGGGTCGATCAGAGGATGGTCGGCCGGGTCGGCGCTTTTCAGCCGCACCGTGCCGCGCGAGCGCGGGCGCAGGAACGCCGAGTTCAACGTCACGCCGGGATTCCTCAGCTTCTCGACGCCGGCCTCGATGCCGGAGCCGAGGCCGAGATGGAACTGGATGTCGGGCGAGGCAGCAGTCGGATCGGCGTACCAGAAGCCGCCGGTCTCAAACAGGCTGGAGGCGACCGGGCCTTTCTTCAGCAGCAGATACTGCAGGCCGGCCCAGGCGGTCCGGTGCAGCTTGGCGTAGTTGTCATAGGTGTGGTCGCCGGTGCATTCGGCGATGACAAACAGGTCGAGATGGTCCTGCATGTTGGAACCGACGCCGGGTAGGTCATGGACCGGCGTCACGCCAACCGATTTCAGGTGGTCGGCCGGGCCGATGCCGGATTGCATCAGCAGCTTCGGCGAGCCGATGGCGCCGGACGAGATGATCACTTCGCGTTCGGCGCGCAGGATTTTCTTCTCGCCGCCCGGCCTGTCGACGATCTCGACACCGATGGCGCGGCCTTTCTCGATGACGATGCGCGTCACCAGAACATCTGTTCTGACAGTCAGATTCTTGCGCGCGCGGATCGGCCTGAGATAGGCGACCGAAGCGGAGGAGCGTTTGGCGTCCTTCTGCGTCAATTGATAATAGCCGACGCCTTCCTGGCTGATACCATTGAAATCCGGGTTGAAGGGGATGCCCATCTCCTGGCCGGCGCGGAAATAGGCCTCGCAGATCGGCAGCGGCGCAATCGGATTGGAGACGCCGAGCGGACCCTGGTCGCCATGAAAATCGTTGGCGTAACGCTGGTTGTTCTCGGCGCGCTTGAAATAGGGCAGCACGTCGCGATAGCCCCAGCCGGCAAGGCCTTCCTCCTTCTACCAGGCGTCGTAGTCGCGGGCGTTGCCGCGCGTGTAGATCTGGGCGTTGATCGAGGAGCCGCCGCCGATGACCTTGGCCTGCGTGTACCAGAAGACGCGGTCCTTCATGTGCTTTTGCGGCACCGTCGACCAGCCCCAGGAGGCGATGCCCTTGGTCATCTTGGCGAAGCCGGCCGGCATATGGATCAGCGGATGCCAGTCCTTGCCGCCGGCTTCGAGCAGCAGCACGGAGTTCGAGGGATCCTCGCTTAGCCGGTTGGCGAGAACGCAACCGGCCGGGCCGGCGCCAACGATGATGTAGTCGGTCATGGCGTCACCTGTTCACAGCCTCGGCACGGACAGCGCGCCGTCGACATTGATGATCGATCCCGTCGAAAAGCCGAGTTTCCCGCTGGCGAGTGCCGCGACCACGGCGCCGACATCGTAAGCCTCACCCCAGCGCCTGGCCGGCACCAGCCCGTCATCGATCAGTGCGTCATATTTGGCAGTGACGCCCGAGGTCATGTCGGTGCGGATAATGCCTGGCCGTACTTCGAATACGCCAATATTTTCGGCTGCGAGCCTGAGCGCCAGGTTCTTCACCCACATCGAAAGCCCGGCCTTGGAAATGCAGTAGTCCGACCGTTCCGGCGAAGCCATTTCGGCGCTGACCGAGGTGACCGTGATGATCGATTTCGCATGATCGCTTGACGTGGCAAGCATTGCCTTGGCGACGGCCTGGCTGAGGAAGACGGTGCCGCGCAGATTGATGCCCAGCGTGCGGTCGAAATTCTCTGGCTTCAGCTCCAGCAGGTCGCCGCGCACGACCGCGCCGACGCCGGCATTGCTGACCAGACAGTCGATGCGGCCGAAGGCGCGCATGGCGGCACCGATAAGCGTTGTGTGATCGGAAAGGTTGGCAATATCACAGCGATGGTAGGCGAACGCTGCACCACGCGTCGTGATGTTCTCTATAAGCCGTTTGGCGGGGTCGTCGGCAAGATCGGCGACCATGATGTCGAAGCCGGCATCCGCGAGCGCCTCGGCGCAGGCCAGCCCAATGCCGCGCGCGCCGCCGGTGACGATGGCCGCCGGGCGGGTCATGCGACAAGCTCCGTCTTGCGGATATGGTCGGCGACGCGCAGTGCTTGCGCGGCGATCGACAAGGCCGGGTTCACAGCCGCCGAGTTCGGCAGAAAGCTCCCGTCGACGACGAACAAGTTCTTATGGTCGAACGAGCGGCAGAACGGATCGAGCGGCGACGTCGCCGGATCGTCGCCCATCTTCACCGTGCCGCACTGGTGCGAAGGCGTGCGCTTGTCGAAGGCGCGAGAGAGCACGATCGGGTAACCGCAGGCGCGAAAATTCTCGCGCATCACCTTGGTCAGCCCGTCGAGCGACTGCATGTTGGAGCGCCGCCATTGCATGACGATGTCCTTGCCGTCGACCATGATGCGGCTTTCCGGATCGGGCAGGTCCTCGCACATCAGGTACCAGTCGACAGCATGGCCGGCCATGAAATCGAGCGCGAATTTGGGTGCGAATTTGACATTGGCCTTGAGGATGTTGCCGTCGATCTTGCCGAGAAGCTGGACGTTGCCGAGCGGCTTGCCGCCCTTGCCGTCGGACAGATAATAGTCGTTCAGCATCAGCGTCTTCTGGTAGACGGCATCATTCCTGCGGCGCGGATCGATCGCCAGCATGGCGCTCGAATTGTGGTTCATGAAGTTACGGCCGACCTGGTCGGAGTGGTTGGCGAGGCCCTTGCCGCTTCCCTTGCCGTTGTTGGGCGAGGGCGAGCGCAACAGGATGACAGCGGAATTGACCGCGCCGGCCGAAAGGATAACCAGCTTCGGCGATACTTTCTTCAGCGCTCCACTCTGGCGGTAGTGTACGGCGGCAACGTTCTTGCCGTCCGCCGAGGCTTCGAGATACTCGACATAGGCGCCGGTCTCGAGCCGGATGTTGGTGTCTGTCAGCGCCGCCGTGAGTGGCCCTGACTGTGCGTCGATCTTGCCCGTGCCGGTGTTAGGGAAAGCATCCCAGCCCGTCTTGCCGTCCTTCAGCCAGGCTTCGATGTCGACGCCGAGCGGCAATGACGCCGGATGCAGGCCAAGGCCTTTCAGCTCGGCGCGAGCGCGGGCAATGGGTGCCTCGTCGGGAACCGGCTTGAACGCATAGGGAATAGAGTGGAACGGCTCGGTCGGATCCTCGCCGAGCGCGCCACGGACGCGAAACAATTGTTCGGCCTTCGAATACCAGGGCTCGAACTCGTCATAGGAAAACGGCCAGGCCGGCGACACGCCGCCGAAATGTTCCATGGCGAAGAAATCTTCACGGCGGTAACGGATCAGCACGGCGCCGTAGAACTTCGAATTGCCGCCGACATAGTAATAATTGCCGGGGTTGAAGGCGGCACCTCCGGCCTCGCGCCACATCTCCTTTGGCCGGTAGTGGCCGTCGACGAAGATGGCGCGGGTGTCGCGCGTATGCGGTGTCGCCGGCAGCTTCTCGCCACGCTCCAGCATCAGGATCGAAGCGCCGCTGCCGGCCAGGCCCGAGGCGATCGTGGCGCCGCCGATGCCGGAGCCGATGATGACGATGTCCGGGTTGCTCATGGCGCTAAAGGATGCGGTTCTCGGTCGCCGGGTCGAAGAACACCGCCTTGGTCAGGTTGAAGGCGAGCGGCGTCATCGTTCCCGGCTGGATCTTGGCGTCGGCGCGCAGCCGCGCCACCACGGCCTTGCCGCCGAGATTGGTGACGGCGAAAGTGTCGGAGCCGGCCGGCTCGATCACCTCGATATGGCAGTCGGCGGTGGCGATGTTCGAGGCGTTGCGCTCGGCCCCTTCCGGATCGGTCAGCGCTTCGGGGCGGACACCGAAGATGACCGGCTTGCCCTGGAATGCCGAGAGGCCTGCCGGCGGTTTGGCGAGCGGCAGCGAGATCGGCTCGCGCCCGTCGCGCTGCAGCACCACCGACAGTCCGCCGCCATTGCCGCCGATCGTCGCCGGCACCAGGTTCATCGCCGGAGAGCCCATGAAGTCGGCGACGAAGATATTGGTCGGATTGTTGTAGATCTCGGCCGGCGTGCCGAACTGCTGCACCTCGCCGTCGCGCATCACTGCGATCTTGGTGGCCAGCGTCATCGCCTCGATCTGGTCATGGGTAACATAGACGATCGTGGTGCCGGTGGTGGCGTGCAGGCGCTTGATCTCGATGCGCATGTCGACACGCAGCTTGGCGTCGAGATTGGACAAAGGTTCGTCGAACAGAAACAGCTTGGGGTCGCGTACCAGCGCGCGGCCCATGGCGACGCGCTGGCGCTGGCCGCCGGAAAGCTGGCTCGGCTTGCGCTGCAAGAGGTGGCCGATCTGCAGCACCTTGGCCACCTTGTCGATCGCCTTCTGGCGTTCGGCAGCGGGTACGCCGCGCATCTCCATGCCGAAGGCGATGTTTCCGGCCACCGTCATGTTCGGATAGAGCGCATAGCTCTGGAACACCATGGCGATGTCGCGCTTCGACGGATGCAGATCGTTAATCGTGCGGCCATCGACGCGGATCTCGCCTTCGGTGATGGTTTCCAGACCGGCGATGGTGTTGAGCAAGGTCGACTTGCCGCAGCCGGACGGACCGACCAGCACGAGGAAGCCGCCCTTTTCGAGATCGACGTCGATGCCTTTCAGGATCTCGACCGATCCGAACCGCTTCTTCAGCCCATCAATTTCCAGAAAAGCCATCCGATTATCCTTTGACGGCGCCGGCCATCAGGCCGCGCACGAAGTAGCGGCCAGCGAGCACGTAGACGAGGAGGGTCGGCAGTGCCGCGATCATCGCGGCCGCCATGTTGACGTTGTATTCGACGACGCCGGTCGAGGTGTTGACGACGTTGTTCAGCGCCACCGTCATCGGCATGGAGTCGCCGGTGCCGGCATAGGCGGAGGCGAACAGGAAGTCGTTCCAGATGTTGGTGAACTGGTAGATCACGGTGACGACGAAGATAGGCATCGAGTTCGGCAGCATGATGCGCCGGAAGATCTGGAAGAAGGAGGCGCCATCGACCTGCGCCGCCTTGATCAGTTCGGTCGGGAACGCTTCGTAGTAGTTGCGGAAGAACAGCGTGGTAAAGCCAAGGCCGTAGACGACGTGGACGAAGACCAGGTTGACGGTCGGATTGCCCAGCCCGAACGTCAGTCCGGTGGCATTCTGCAGCGTCACGCCAAAACGGCCGAGGCTGCCGAGGATCGTCGCCATCGGCAACAGCACCGACTGGAACGGGATGAAGCAGGCAAACAGCATCAGCCCGAACACCAGCGTGTGGCCGCGGAAGCGCCATTTGGTCAGGACATAGCCGTTGAGCGCGCCGAGCAGCGTCGAGATCAGCACCGCAGGAACCACCATCTTGATGGAGTTCCAGAAATAGCCCTTGATGCCGGCGCAGGTCAGGCCGACGCAGGTCTCGCCCCACGCTTTCAGCCATGGCTCGAAGGTCGGCGCCCTGGGCAAGGACAGCATGTTGCCGTTCTGGATCTCATCCATGGTCTTGAACGAGGTCACCAGCATGACGAACAGCGGCATCAGGTAGAACAGCGCGAACAGCGCCAGGAGCCCGTAGATGACGATGCGGTTCAGGGTCTTGGTGTTGGTGCCGCCGGTATCCTGGCGAGCGGTCGTGGTGACGACGCTCATCGCGGCTTCTCCCTGAGCTCGGAATAGAGATAGGGGACGATGATCGCGGTGATGGTCATCAGCATGATCACGGCGCTGGCCGAGCCGACGGCCATCTCGTTGCGCTTGAAAGTGTACTCATACATGAAGTTGGACGGCAGCCAGGCCGAGCCGCCCGGGCCGCCGCTGGTGAGTGCTACGACCAGATCGTAGGACTTGATGGCAAGGTGCGCGAGCACGATGAAGGCCGAGAGGAACACCGGCCTGAGCAACGGGATGACGATGCGGCGGTACAGCTGGAAAGTGGTGGCGCCATCGATCTGCGCCGCCTTCATGATCTCGCCGTCGATGCCGCGCAGGCCGGCCAGGAACATCGCCATGATGAAGCCGGAGGCCTGCCAGACGCCGGCGATGACCACCGTGTAGATGACGAAATCCTTGTTCTTGATCCAGTCGAAATGGAAGCTCGTCCAGCCCCATTGATGCAACGTCTGCTCGAGGCCGAGACCGGGGTCGAGGAACCATTTCCAGGCAACACCGGTGACGATGAAGGACAGCGCCATCGGGTAGAGATAGATAGGCCTCAGCATGCCTTCGCCGCGGATCTTCTGATCGAGCAGGATCGCCAGGAACAGGCCGAGCGCCAGGCAGATGAAGATGTAGAGAAAGCCGAAGATGCCCATGTTGGTGATCGAGGTGTACCAGCTCGACGGCGGATCGCTCTCGAAGGTCCAGCGCCAGAGCCGCTGATAGGCGCGCGGCCCGGTGATCGCGTAGGACGGGAAGGTCTTGGAATTGGTAAAGGACAGATAGATCGTCCACAGGATGAAGCCGTAGACGAAGACGATGGTGGCGGCGAAACTCGGCGCCAGCACGATCTTCGGCAAGGCGTCCTGCAGGCGCGAGCGCACCGAGGCGCTCGGGCGGCTGTCATGCTCCGGCGTCAGCGTCATACTGGTTTCAGCAACAGTGCTCATCGGTTCATCCCGTTTCGTGCGCCTGTCCCGGCGAGGCCAGGGACAGGATAGCGCAAGCGGAGCCCTGGGATCGCGGATTGGCCGGCACATAAGTGCGCAGACCAGGACAGCCGCCACCATGCCCCAAGGGAGGCCTTCCCCACTGGCGGGGAAGGCCTGTGACGTGGCGAACGCTTACTTGGCGTCGTCGATCGCCTTGACCAATTCGGTCACGGCTTCGTCCGAGGTCTTGATCTGACCATGGACGAATTTCGAGACGACGTCCTTGTAGGCATTGGCAACCGCCGGAGGCGCGCCATAGCCTTGCGCCAGCGAGCCGAACAGCGTGCCGCCTTCATTGGCGGCCTTCAGGTCGGCCATGCCCTTTTTTCCGCAAGCGTCGAAGTCGGTGTCAGGCACGTCGGTGCGGGCCGGAACCGAACCCTTGACGACGTTGAAGGCCGACTGGAAGCTCTTCGACAGCGTGGCGGTGGCGAGTGCCACCTGGGCGGCCTTGCGGTCGTCCGGGACGTTGAACATGCCGAACATGTCGGAGTTGTAGATCACGCTGCCATCGGTGCCGGGGAAGCGATAGCAGAGGAAGTCGGTGCCCGGGGCCTTCTTGGCGGCGTTGAATTCGCCCTTGGCCCAGTCACCCATGACCTGCACCAGCGCATCGCCCTTGATGACCATGGCGGTGGCGAGGTTCCAGTCGCGGCCCGAGAAGTTCGGGTCGACATAGGTGACCAGCTTGGCGAGGTTGTCGAACGACTTCTTCATCGTGTCGGACTTCAAGGATTCCTCGTCGAGGTCGTTGAAGGCCTTCTTGTAGAACTCGGGTCCGCCGGTCGACAGCACGACCGAGTCGAACATGGTGGCTTCCTGCCAGTTCTGGCCGCCGAGAGCGAGCGGGATGACGCCAGCCGCCTTGGCCTTGTCGAGCAGTGCCACGAAATCGTCGAAGGTCTTCGGCTCGGTGCCGCCGATCTTGTCCATCACCGCCTTGTTGATCCACAGCCAGTTGACCGAGTGGACGTTGACCGGAGCCGCGACCCACTTGCCGTCATAGACCGAGAACTTCTGCAGGGCCACTGGGACGGACTTGTCCCAGCCTTCCTTTACCGCCGTCTCGGTCAGGTCGCCCATTACGCCGGCGGCGGCATAATCGAGCACGGTGTAGCCGAGCATCTGTGAGGCCGTCGGATAGTTGCCGGCCGCGACCATTGCCTTCAGCGCGGTCATGGCGGCGTCACCGCCGCCGCCGGCCACCGGCACGTCCTTCCAGGCATAACCTTCCTTGGACAGATCCTCCTTGAGCACGTTTAGGGCAGCCGCTTCGCCGCCCGACGTCCACCAGTGCAGCATCTGCACTTCCTTGACGTCCTCGGCATGGGCCGCGAAGGCAAGGCCCGATGCGAGAGCCGTTCCGATAAGCAGTTTGCGCAACATGTACTTCCTCCCTTGTTGCATTACACGACCGGCGGATGTCCGCCGGGTACTTCCCAACTCAGCCGAGCCACCATCCGGTGCGCTGGCCGCGATGAAACTGGATCGTCTTTTCCTCGGTATAGTCCTCGACGGCGCGTTTGCCGAGTTCGCGTCCGAGACCGGACTGCTTGTAGCCCCCGAAAGGCAATTCGGGATAACCTTCCATGAACGTGTTCACCCAAACGGTTCCCGAACGCACATTCCGCGCCACCGACATGCAGGTGTCGATGCTGGCGCTCCACACGCCCGCCGACAAACCATAGGGCGTGTTGTTGGCGATGCGCAACGCCTCTTCAATCGATTCAAAGGTGAGCACGGAGAGCACCGGACCGAACACTTCCTCGCGCGCGATGGCCATGTCCTCGGTCACGCCACGGATGATGGTCGGGTCGAGGTATTGGCCGGCGTTGGACGTCAACTGCTTGCCGCCGCTGTAGATATCGCTGCCGTCGCTTGCGGCCGCCGTTACATAGCCAGCTACCTTGGCCAGATGGTCCGGCGAGATCATCGCGCCGACCTTGGTGCGGTCGTCCAGCGGATCACCCACGGTCACCTTGGCGGCGAGCGCCTTGACGGCACCGAGGAAGTCGTCGGCAATCGCCTCATGCACGATCAGCCGGCTGCCGGCATTGCAGCATTCGCCGGCGTTGAAGAAGCCGCCGAACACCGCCGCGTCGGCGGCGGCTTCGAGGTCGGCATCGGGAAAGACGATCTGGCCGTTCTTGCCGCCGAGTTCCATCGAGACCTTCTTCAGCGATTGCGCGGCTGAGGCCATCGTCATTTTGCCGACACGGGTGGAGCCGGTGAACGACACCATCTCGACCAGGGGATGGCTGACCATCGGCGCACCGACATCACTGCCCAAACCAGCGAGGATGTTGACGACGCCATCGGGCAAGCCCGCCTGCATCAGGATGTCGCCAAGCACGAAGGTCGAGGCAGACGTCATTTCGCTCGGCTTGACGACGGCCGTGCAGCCGGCGGCGAGCGCGAAGGGCAGTTTCTGGCTGACGATCAGGAACGGGAAATTCCACGGCGTGATGATCGAGACGACGCCGATCGGCTCGCGCAGCACAACGCCCAGCATGGCGTCGCCAAGATTGGCGTAGGAGTCGCCGGAGAGCGTGCGGGCGAGCGATGCGGCATAGCGCCAGATGTCGACGGCGCCGCCGATCTCGCCACGCGCCTGGGCGATCGGCTTGCCGGACTCCAGCGCATCGAGCCGGGCGATCTCCTCCAGCCGGGCTTCGATCAGGTCCGCCGCCTTGAGCAGGATCGTGGCGCGCTCGCCCGCTTTCATACGCGGCCATGGGCCGGTCTCGAATGCCTTGTGGGCGGCGATCACCGCAGCCTCGACATCCGCCTCGCCAGCCTGCGCATAGCGCGAAACAGTGAAGCCGTGGCCGGGACTCTTGCGCTCCAAAGTACGACCGTCGCGGGCGTCGACATGCTTGCCGTCGATCAGCAGCCGGTAGCTCTTCGGCGCTGTGGATGCCTCGGCGGGCATGGCGATGTTGAGGGGCAAGTTCATGTGATTTCTAGATTCCGCCTGTTGCTCTAAGATCTTGAAAACGCTGGTTTCTGCTTGGTCTTGAAAGCGCCGACGCCGGCCTTGAGGTCACCGGTCATGGCGATGAAGCCGCTGGCCAGCGCTTCCGTCGCGGCGGCACTTTCCTCGCCTTCCGCGACCGCAATCATCAGCTTGGCAGCCTCGGTCGCCAGTGGCCCGCGCTCGGCGATTTTTTCTCCCCACGCCTCGGCTTCGGCGCGTGCCTTGCCGGCCTCCATCACGCGGTCAACGATGCCCAGGGCGAGCGCCTCCGAGGCGAGAAAGACCTCGCCGCCGAGCGTCATGCGGCGCACGATCTGGGCGCCGAAGCGGCGCACCGCACGCTGCGTGCCGGACCAGCCGGGGACGACGCCGATCGAGGTTTCGGGAAAGCCGAGTTTGACCTGCGCTTCGGCGAGGCGAAAATCGCAAGCGGCCGCCAGTTCCAGTCCACCGCCCAGCGCATGGCCGGACAGCACGGCAATGGTCGGCTGCCTGAGCCGCGCCAGCCGGTCGAAGACACGGTGGCCATAGCGCACCCATTGCGCCTGGAAATCGGCGGCGCTCATTTGAGCCCAGGCCTCGACATCGCCGCCGGCGCAAAAGCCCTTGCCTTCACCGCAGAGCAACACGACACGCACGCCATCCGCGGCTTCGGCCTCGTCGAGTGCCGCCTCCAACGCTCGCAGCATCGGAATGTCGAGGGCGTTGAATTTCTCCGGGCGGCGCAGCGTGACGATGCCGATGGCGCCGTCTATCTCGAAGGTGACAAGAGGCTCAGCCATGCGCGCCTCCAAGCGAGGCGCCGCCATTCAACGACAGGCCTATAGGCCGGTCCCGATAGAGCGCGTCAGGCGTTACTTTCAGGTCGTTGGCGACACCGAGCGGGATCTCGGCCTGCGCCAGCACGTCACGCTCGAGGTCGATGCCGGGTGCGAGTTCCGTCACCATCAGCCCATCCGGTGTCAGCTTCATCACGCAGCGTTCGGTGACGTAGGTGATGTCCTGTCCTTGGGCGACGGCGCGCTTGCCGGAGAAGGAGATGTGCTCGACCTCGCCGACCACCTTCTTGACCTTGCCTTCGTGGTCGATACGAATGCCGCCATCGGCCAGCGACAGCTTGGCGCCGGCATTGAAGAAGCCGGAGAAGACGATCTTTTTAGCCCGCGCGGTGATGTCGACGAAGCCGCCGGCGCCGGCGGTGACATGCGGCCTGGCCGAGAGCTTCGACACATTGACCGAGCCGTGGCGATCGATCTGCAGGAACGACAGCAGCGAGGCGTCGAAACCGCCGGCCTGGAAATAGATGAACTGGTGCGGCGAAGGCATGAAGGCATCGGCATTCGACGAGCAACCGAATTTGAAATCGAGCAGCGGCACGCCGCCGACGGCACCCTGTTCGATCACCCAGGTGACCTTGCCGTGCTGGCCTTCCTCGAGAAGGATGCGCGGCACGTTGGCCGAGATGCCGAAGCCGATGTTGACGGCCATGCCGTCGGCAAGCTCCATGGCGACGCGGCGGGCGATCACCTTCTGCACGTTCATCTCGGCATTGCGGAAGCTCGACAGCGGCCGGAAGATCTCGCCCGAGATTGCCGGGTCATAAGGGGTCAGCGTCGTCTGCAACTGGTCGGGCGCGACCACGATGTGGTCGACCAGCACGCCGGGCACGCGCACGTCATGCGGCTTCAGCGTGCCGTTCTCGACGACGCGCTTGACCTGCGCAATGACGATGCCGCCATTGTTGCAGGCGGCGAGCGCCTGTTCCAGCCCGCCGAGATAGGCGCCCTCATGCTCATAGGTCAGGTTGCCGCGCTCGTCGGCCGTCGTGGCGCGGATGATCGAAACATGCGGCACGATCGAGCGGAAATAGAGCCATTCCTCGCCGTCGAACTGTTGCACGGACACGATCGGCTCGCTGGCGGCGTCGTTCATGGCGCAGCCCTGGTGACGCGGGTCGGCGAAGGTGTCGAGGCCGACCTTGGTCAAAACGCCGGGCCGCTTGGCGGCGGCCTCGCGGTGCATGTCGAACAGGATGCCGGACGGCACGTTATAGGCGGCGACCGAATTGTCGCCGATCATCCGCCAGATCAGCGGCGGTTCCGAAGAGGAGGGGCCGGAGGGATAGGATCCACATAGTGTGCGCTTCAACAGGCCGGGCTTGGCCAGATGATCGATACCTTTAATGCCGTACATGTCGCCGGCAGCGATCGGGTGCAGCGTCGTGATACCCTTCGGATGGCCCTCCGCATCGAAGCGTTCGCCGATGGCGGCAAGCACCGCGTCCGGGCAGCCGAGGCCGCTCGACGAGGACACCGAGACGACCATACCGTCCTTGATCAAGCTGGCGGCCTGCGCTGCGGAGACGAGCTTGCTCATGCCGCGTCTCCCTTACGCCGATCGGGACCACAGCTGTCCCTGACCACGAGGTTGACCGCGCCGATATGGTCCTCGGCGCGCGTGGTGCGCGACTGGATCATCTTCAGCATGACATGGGCGGCGCGCTCGCCAAGGCCTGCCGAATCCACCGCAACGCTGGTCAGCGCCGGCATGTAATGCTGTGCCTCGATCACGTCGTCGAAGCCGACGACGGCGAAATCCGCTCCGGGTTCCAGTCCGCGCTTGCGCAGCGCCAGCATGACGCCGAAGGCGACCGCATCGTTGAAGCACAATGCCGCGGTCGGCGGTTCGGTCATGGCGAGCGCCGTTTCCAGGCAGGCAATGCCGCCCTTGCGGCTGGTCTCGCCCTCGACGACGATCGTATCGCGTTTGGCGATGCCGAGCGCCTCGCACGCTTCGCGAAAACCACCGAGACGCTCGTGATAGACGACCAGATCGGACGAGCCGCCGAAGAAAGCCAGCCGGCGATGGCCCTTGCGGATCAGATGGGCGGTGGCGAGCCAGGCGCCGCGATGATTGTCGGGCGCGATCACGGGGATGCGGCTTTCAGGCAAGCGGCGCATGGCGAAGACGACCGGAAGGCCCACGCTCTCCAGCCGCCGGAAGGCGCCCGGCGTAGTGCCGCGCGCCGGCGAGACGATGAGACCGGCGACGCCCTGTTCCATCAGCGATTTCAGCACTTCTTCCTGGCGCACCGGGTTCTCGGCCGTGTTGGCGATGAAGGGGACGATGCCGGCCGACTGGAAGACGCGTTCCATGCCGACAGCCATTTCGGCAAAAAAGGGGTTGGTCAGGTCGTTGATGACCATGCCGATGACATTGGAATGGGCCTTGCGCAGATTGGCGGCGCCGCGGTTGTAGACATAACCGACATCCTCGATCGCCTTGCGTACCTTGACCGCGGTCTCAGGCCGGATCAGCCCGCTGCCCTGGAGCACGAGCGACACGGTCGACTTGGACACGCCCGCCTCGCGGGCAATGTCGAGTATCGTCGCCTTGGCCCTGCTGGCCATCCAGATGCATCCTCCCGCTATTTTTCTTGATCGAATTTATTGGAACGTTCTAATCCCTGCGGCGGATTTGAGTCAACCGGGATTTTCCTGACTTCAAAAAATTGACGCACGGCAACTAAAAATGCGCTGCCACCCAAGGCTTGCTGTGCTGCGACGCAGCACTGGGCATTGGTGGGGTCGATAATTCTAAAGGTTCTTGATTTATTGGAACGTTCCATTTATAGCGCGGTCAAGGGAGAACATCATGGATATCACCTTGCCCGGGGAGGGCGATCGCAGCAGCCGCTACCGCCTGGTCGGCCAGCCGGCGCATCCGGTCGCCGGCGCCAGGTTTTCGCGCATCGCCTATGCTGCCGCCCATGTTGTCGCCGATCCGTTTGCCATGACCGATCCGTGGTCCAGGCCGGCGATTGACTGGGAGCGCACGATGGCGTTCCGCCATCATCTGTGGCGGCTCGGCTTCCGCATCGCCGAGGCGATGGACACCTCGCAGCGCGGCATGGGTTTTGACTGGGCGAACGCCAGGGAACTGATCCGGCGCTCTATCGCCGAGGCACGCACCGTGCCGGGCGCCGATCTCGCCTCGGGCGCCGGCACCGACCATCTGGCAGCGGGTGCCGCCAGAGATCTCGATCACGTCATCGCAGCCTATGAGGAGCAGTTCGGCTTCATCGAGGGCTTGGGTGGCAAGGCGATCATGATGGCCAGCCGCGCGCTGGCCTCCGTGGCCAAGGGTCCCGAAGACTATGTCAACGTCTACGACCGCATCCTTGGCCAAGCCTCCGGCAAGGTCATCCTGCACTGGCTGGGTGACATGTTCGATCCGGCGTTGAAGGGCTACTGGGGCAGCCACGATTTCGAGCCGGCGCTCGACACAGTCGTCGCCATCATCGAACGCCATGCAAGCAAGGTCGAGGGGATCAAGATATCGCTGCTCGACGCCGACAAGGAAATCGCGCTCAGGAACCGGCTGCCGGAAGGAGTGCTCATGTTCACCGGCGACGACTTCAATTACCCTGATATGATCGCCGGCGATGGCGAAAGACACTCGCACGCGTTGCTCGGCATTTTCGACGCCATCGCGCCTGTCGCCAATGCAGCGCTGGCGAAGCTCGCCGACGGCGACCGCGCCGGCTATGACGGGCTGATGGCGCCGACAGTGCCGCTGTCGCGCAAGATCTTCGAGGCGCCGACCGAATATTACAAGGCCGGCATCGTCTTCATGGCCTGGCTGAACGGTCACCAGTCGCATTTCTCGATGGTCGGTGGCATGCAGTCGGCGCGCGGCATTCGCCACTATGCCGATGTCTTCCGCCTTGCCGACCAGGCGGGATTGTTGGCCGATCCGGAACTGGCCATTGCAAGAATGAAGAGCCTGTGCGCCGTGGCGGGCGTCTGAGCGCCATACCCGCAGGATACCCGGCCGCTGATTTTGCTCTGTTTGGCGATTTGCCTTGTCTGGGCAAATCCGTATGCGCTATGCGTCCCACGCAAGGCCCACCCGGCGTGCCGACGCCGATGGGTCTGGCTGCCGTTCTGCATAGGGATACGCCAATGAATTTCGAACTTCGGGGCAAGCGTGTTTTCGTGGCCGGGCATCGCGGCATGGTCGGCTCCGCCGTCCTGCGCAGGCTGGCTGATGAGGATTGCGAGGTCCTGACGGCATCCCGCGATGAACTCGATCTTCAGGACCAGGCCGGCGTGCGGCGCTGGATGGCCGATCGCAGACCGGACGCGGTGGTGATGGCGGCGGCCAAGGTCGGCGGCATCCTGGCGAACAACCGGCTGCCGGTCGATTTCCTGCAGGACAATCTCGTCATGCAGACCAATGTCATCGAGAGCGCCTTCCGCAACGAGGTGCAGAAATTGCTGTTTCTCGGTTCGTCCTGCATCTATCCGAAGTTCGCGGCGCAGCCGATCTCCGAGGACGCCTTGCTGACCGGTCCGCTCGAGCCCACCAACGAATGGTATGCGATCGCCAAGATCGCGGGGCTGAAACTGTGCCAGGCCTATCGGCGCCAGTACGGCGTCGACTACATTTCCGCGATGCCGACCAATCTCTACGGTCCGGGCGACAATTTCGACCTCTCCACCAGCCATGTCGTGCCGGCGCTGATGCGCAAGGCACACAAGGCCAGGCGCGCCGGCGACAAGACCCTGGAGGTCTGGGGATCGGGCACGCCGATGCGCGAATTCCTGCATGTTGACGATGCCGCCGACGCCATGGTCTGGCTTCTGAAGAATTATAGCGGCGACAGCCATGTCAATGTCGGCTCGGGCGAAGACATCACCATTGCCGAGCTGGCCCGCACCGTGCTCTCCGTCGTCGGCGCCAATGCCGTGCTTACATTCGATTCGACGAAGCCGGACGGCACGCCGCGCAAGCTGATGGACGTGTCGCGCCTGTTTGCCACCGGCTGGCGCCCGCAATATTCGCTTCGCAGCGGCTTGGAACAGACTTATGGGTGGTTTCTCCAGCATATTGAGACAGGCGATCTCCGCCTCGGGGCGGCGTGATCCTCAATCAACTCTGATTGCCGCCACCAGGGATGACGGCTTGGGTGGCCGGCTTCTGGCCATGGCCAATGCAAAGTCGCTCGCGGACGCGCTCGGATACCGTTTCGGGTTCACCTGGAAAGCCATCAGAGACAAGGAATTTCATGTCATCGACGGGGTGGAGAAGATATTCTCGGCCGAGTTCATCGAGAAATACTGGCTGGGCAAGAAAATCAAGAGATCCGATTTTGCCAGCCTCGAAAAGACCGCCTTCACACGGTCCAGGCTGGATGCTGCATCGGTAAAACGGAATTTCCGCGGCTGGATCTGCAACGAATTTCGCGTTCTGGAAGCATTTCAGGACGAGGGCGCTGAAACAATCCGACGGTCCGAGACCTTGCGAGGTTTTGGCTTTTCCGGGAATGTGAAACAGGCGCTCGACGCCGCCGACAGATGCCGCTTTCCCAGCCCGATGGCGGCACTGCATCTTCGTAGCGGCGATATCGTCCGCGGCAAGTACCGCGCAAGCCTGGGTTTTGCGAACAAGGTGGTCCCTTCCACCTTGGCCAGGTCGATCGTGTCGGAACTCTCGTCGAAGGGCCTCTCGACCCTGCTGATCGGCGAGGATCGCGCCACGCTCGAATATCTGAGATCCGAAACCGGAGCCTTGCTGACCGATGATTTCGGGGCGAGGGAATTCGACGATCCGACACTCAAGGCATTTTTTGAGATGCGGCTCATGGCGCGATGCCAGAAAATCTATGCCGGGAGCAGTGTCTTTGCGACGGTGGCGTCGGTGATGGGTGATATTCCCTCTACCGAGACAACGACATTGTTCGACAGTTCCCGAGCCGCCGAAATCATCCTCGGCGAATTGGAGGCTCATCAGTCGGACTATCATCCGCTGGAGGCCGCCTTCGGCTATCAAGCCGCTTTCCTCAATCTGGAGGACCGGATCAGTTCCGCGCGGGCGAGAGAAATTCTGGAGAAAGCCTACGGGCTCGATCCGGAAAACGATGTCTACGTTCTGAAGATAGCCGCGTCCTATTTTCGTGAAAATGACTGTCGTTCAGGCGAGGCAATTCTGAAGTCGCTCATGACCAGGGAATTTCTCGTCTCTTCTGAAATGCCTCTGAGGGCCATGAAGGTTCTAACCACCCGTCTGTGCAGCGGCCATGCCATGTCAAAGGATTTTGAACCTTTCCTTGCGGCGGGACGGGCGGGCTATCCTTTTGCCGCGGCGTGTTCGGCGCACATTCTGCATCGTGCATTTGGGGAGTTGAAACCCGCGCTGCAGATGATCGCACAATCGTTGAACACGGAACCGACAAATACATTGTTCAAGAAAATCAGAAGATCCATACGGCCAATCACCCCGCGCAAGTCCGGCCTGTTGCCGAAAGCACGGTTGCAACTCTGGAAGGCCGGGATCAGGATTTAGCCCCTTGGGTGCCCCAGCTCGCCGGGATGGACTCCACCATTCTCCCGGGATTATCTGCCAGACATGCCGATCAGCCCGCCTGAAAGCTGGGAACGACCTCGCAAGACGCTCATCATAGCGAGCATGCCGCGAAGCGGCAGCAATCTTCTTTGCAGCAAGATTTCCAGCACCGGCGTGCTGGGCAATCCAGGCGAATATTTCCGCCATTGGGATACCCCCGAGGTGACGACGGTGGCTCGCTGTCTGCTGGCGGCCAGCGAGGGCAAAAGCGAAAATGGCGTCGTCGCCTTCAAGCTGTTTCCCGAACATTTCGACAGGCTGCAAAAGGATATCCGTCTCACGGAATGGTTTCCCGATCCGGTTTGGGTCCATCTTGAAAGACGCGATCTGCTCGGCCAGGCGATTTCGCTGGCCAAGGCCATGCAGGATGGAGTGTGGACCAGTGGCGAGAATGCGGTAAAAGACGCCGAGTATACGGCCGAGAGGATAGAGGCCGCGCTTGCCAAGATCATTGCCGGCAACGGGCGCTGGTCAGCCTATTTCGCCAGAAGCGGCATCGAACCGCTGCATATCTTCTACGAAGACATCCACGATGATTTCGACAGCGTCTGCCAGCGCGTGGGCGGACTTCTGGGTCTTGGAGCTCCCGTGCCCGCGACGGCAAAGGTGGATATGCAGCGACAGCGCAACGCGCAAAGTGACGACTGGCGGCGGCGGTTTCTCGCCGAGGCCGGCGACCGGAATAGTTTCCCGGCAGTGGTCAAACCGATGGGAAATCGCGCGCGCAAGAAATCCGGATGGACGTTCTGGAGGAGGTAGGCTAGCGGTTGCACGCAATCCGAGAGGCAGCGGCAACAGACGATGCAATGAGGCTTGGACCGGATGGTGGGCGTGACAGGGTCACTCACCAATCAGCTAAACTATTGAAAAGCCTACAGAACCGGCCAGCATCTGAAAGAAACGAGTGCCGTGTGCAACGGATGTGACTCGCTATGGTCGGTGCTTGGAATTCTCCGCTTGAGTGAGCCGGCACAGCGCGGCTACGGAGTAGCGGAGCGAGAGTGGTTTCGCCGCTTTGAAGTGACAGGCTTAAGGCGAAATTGGCTGGTGTCCGTGTTGTCGTCAGCTCGCCTGGCCGTGTTGCTGTTTCTAAGTGCTCTGTTCGGTTCAGCGGCCTGGTTGTTGCAGGGCGTCGGCCATTTTTACGGCGGCGCCAACGAAGGGCGGCGCGGTTCGCTTAGACTAGAGGCACGCAGTACGAGAACAAACCTGCGGTTCTTTGCGCCAGATCAAAGAGGCTTCACCCAACGCCGCATAGTTTCGGGTCAGTAGCAAAAGGGCGGGCCCGCCAACGCGATTGCAAACGGGAGGATAAAATGATGGGTAGTGGTGTCTTGGGGGCGGCCACCGCAGTCGTGCTCCTAGCCCTGTCGGCGCTCCCCACAGCACCAGCCATTGCACAAGAGCAGGTGGCGGCCGCTGATGCAGCGAATGCGGCCGGGTTGTCGCCCGAGCCTTTGAGTGCCGACGAGATGGAGGTTCTAGTGGCACGCATCGCGCTCTATCCGGACGAGCTTGTGGCGGTGATTACGGCAGCAGCACTTTTTCCCCTGCAGATTGTCGAGGGCGCTCGGTATCTCGACAAGTACGAGAAGGACAAGAGCCTGAAGCCTAAGGAGAGCTGGGACGGTTCTGTCGTGTCGCTGTTGAACTATCCCGAAGTCGTCACAATGATGAGCGACGACCTCGAATGGACGCAAGCACTCGGGGACGCCATCGCATATCAGCAGAAGGACGTGCTGATCGCCATCCAGCAGTTGCGCGATGAGGCGGTTGCCAAGGGTGTGATCAAGACCGACGACAAGATCCAGGTGGTCGAGGAGAACGACAACGTCGTCATAAAGTCTGCCAGCCCGGAGGTGATCTACGTCCCTCAGTATCCGCCGGAGATGCTCTACGAGCCCGGCTATGCGTGGGAGCCGATCCGCTACTATCCCGAGCCGTATCCATATTACTGGTATCCAGGGGCGACGTTCTTTGCCGGAGCTGTGACAGGGGCCATCTGGGCTGCCGCCGTCGATTGGGACGACTGGGGCGTCTGGGGCGGCCGCTGGGACGGTGGCGACATCGACATCGATTGCAACAACTGCTTCAACAACCGCAACTTCAACGGCAAGGTCAACTTCAACGATGTCGACTGGAGGAATGTCGACCGCGACAAGATCAACATCGATCGCGATCAGTTGAACAAGTTCGACCGCAGCGAGATCAAGAACAAGGTCAAGGCGAACGGCGACAACGCCATCCGAGATCGCGCCAAGGATATCAAGAAGCGGGACCAGGTCGCCAACAGGGGACCGGGCAAGACGTCCGGAACCAGGGATGTCCGCAAGAGCACGCTCGACGGGCTGAAGGGCCAGGGCGGCCAAGCTGCAACCAGGCCGGCCACCAAAGCGAATGTGGATCGCCCGGCTGCCAAACCCACCGCCAACCGTCCTGCCACGACGCCGGCAAAGGCCACGCGCCCGGCTGGCAAGCCGAAACCTGCCCACAAGGTCGACAACCGGCCGAAGAAGCCGTCCGGCCTTGGCAATCCAGCTCGCGGCAAGTCGACCAAGGTTAGTTCCAACCGTGGCCACAAGTCGATGGGTGGGGGCAATCGCGGCGGCGGTGGCCACAAGCAGATCAGGCGCCCCAGTGGCGGCGGCGGTGGCGGCGGGCGCCGGCGTTAAGACAACGGGAGGATAGCGATAATGACCAGGATATTCAGCACTGCCCGTTTCATGGGCCTTCGTGAAAGCGTTTGCACCGCCGCGATCGTCTTTGGCCTCGCGCTCTCTCTGCCACCGCTCGCCTACGCGCAGGAGTCGCAGATGGCGGCGACGCCGGACGTCGCCGTCCCGGAGATCGAATCGTTTGCGGCGGCGACCGAACCGCCGGCCTTCGAAACGCCTGAGGCGGCATTGGGGGCATTCAAACAGGCGCTGGCGGCGGAGGGCAGCGACGCCGTGGCCGGTGTGCTCGGCCTCGACGCGGCAAAACTCAAGGCCGACAAGAATACCGACGATGCGCTCGCCGCGATCAGGGAGGGCGCCGCCAAGCAGTTGTCGCTCAGCGGCGAAGGTAGCCGCCGCACGGTCATGGTCGGCGAGAAGCTCTGGCCGCTGCCCTTCCCGATCGTCAAGGGCGAGGACGGCAAATGGGCCTTCGATACTTTTGACGGGCTCGAAGAGATCGTGAACCGCCGCGTCGGCGAGAATGAACTCGCGGCGATCGAGACGATGCGCGCCTATGTCGACGCGCAGGAGGACTATGCATCGCTGGATCGCGACGAGGACGGCGTCGAGGAGTTCGCGCAAAAACTCGTCAGCACGGAAGGCACGACCGACGGCATCTACTGGCCGGCCAACGACGTCAACGGCGAAAGCCCCGCCGGCGATCTCGACCAGTCCGAACTCGACGACGCCGCCAGGGGCGAAGGCTATTTCGGCTACAAGTACAAGATTCTGACCGGCCAGGGCGACCAGATAGCCGGCGGCGCTTACGACTATATCATCAACGGCAACATGATCGCCGGCTTCGGCCTCATCGCCTGGCCAGCCAAATACGGAGAGACGGGAGTGAAGACCTTCGCCGTCAACCAGCACGGTGTCATCTACGAGACCGACCTCGGCCCGGCCACCACGGCGATCGTCAAATATATCGACCGCTTCAACCCGGATGACACATGGGGGGTCGTGGCCGATTGAACGGTTCAACACTTTGGTTGCCGGTAGGTCGACTTTCCAGGGTACGCACAATGGCAGTCGCACGGCAGAATTCTTCGCCAGATGGCAAAAACCTCAGTCGCTGGCCAAACCCTCCCATCTGGAAAACGATGGACGCATTGGAGTTCGCATCAGCGTTCGGTGAACGACGAATTTTTTCATGAGGTATTTCAAGATCGTCGACTGGTCGGTTTGTCGGCTGGCGCACGAATGTTCCCCTTGGGTGTTCCACCGCAAGATCGTGCAGGCTGGCCTAATGACTTTAAACCGGATGGTGGGCGTGACAGGGATTGAACCTGTGACCCCTGCAATGTCAATGCAGTGCTCTCCCGCTGAGCTACACGCCCATCCGAAGCCGCGCATACACCATTTTTGGTCCAGCGCGTCAATAGCCCGAAAAGGGAAAGAAAACCTCGCCGTGTCGCGTCGTTGAAGGCGCGCCGAAACCCTGCGGGAAGCGCGTCAGGCGGCCTGCAGCATCTTTTCGACCTCGTTGACGAGGTCGCGCAGGTGGAACGGCTTGGACAGCACCTTGGCGTCTTTCGGCGCCTTGGAATCGGGATTGAGCGCGACGGCTGCGAAACCGGTGATGAACATGACCTTGAGGTCGGGATCGATCTCGGTGGCGCGGCGGGCGAGCTCTATGCCGTCCATCTCCGGCATGACGATATCGGTCAACAGCAGCGAGAAAGGCTCTTCGCGCAGACGCTCATAGGCGCTGGCGCCATTGTCGAAGTCGCTGACCTGGTAGCCGGCGCGCTCCAATGCCTTGACGAGGAACCGGCGCATATCGTCGTCGTCTTCCGCCAATAGAATGCGTGCCATTGTAACCCGTCCGAATCACCCGCCCGAGATTGCCGTGGGGCAAGCCCGTTAACCATCCTGTATATGAGGATGTGACGGTAAACATCAAGTGAACGAAGACAGATGCGATCCGCATTTAACAAGGTGGCCCGGATGCTGAAATGCTGGACATGCGCCCGGTGAGATGGCACTTTCCAATGATGATGCATTGGTGTTTCCGGGTTCGTTCAAATTGAAAACGGCAGCCGAGGATTTTTCGGTCGTTCCACCCTTCGAAATCCGGTCGGGCGCCGAGCAGCGCGTCCCCTTCCTCTTCAACTCGCCGCATAGCGGCCGCTACTATCCCGACCGCTTCCTGGCGATGGCGCGGCTGGACCGCAACGCCATTCGCCGGTCCGAGGATTGCTATGTCGAGGAATTGTTCGGCGGCGCCGTCGCGCTCGGCGCGCCGATGCTGGCGGCGAACTTCCCGCGTGCCTATCTCGACGTCAACCGCGAGCCGTGGGAGCTCGATCCGCGCATGTTCGCCGAACCGGTGCCCTCCTTCTGCAACATCCGCTCGGCGCGGGTGGCGGGCGGGCTGGGCACCGTGCCCAAGCTGGTGGGAGAGGGGCTCGACATCTATTCCGGCCGTTTGCCGCTGGCGGAGGCGGTCGCGCGCATCGAGGCCGTCTACAAGCCCTATCACGAGACGCTGAAACGGCTGTTGACCAGGACCCATGCGCGGTTCGGCTATGCCGTGCTGATAGACTGCCACTCGATGCCGGCAAGCATCCGGGTCGGCGACAACGGGCTGCGGCCGGACTTCATCGTCGGCGATCGTTTCGGCATCTCCGCCTCGCCGGCGTTGACCGAGACGGCGATCGGCCTGCTCATCGGCATGGGCTATACCGTCGCCCACAACAAGCCCTATGCCGGAGGCTTCATCACCGAGCATTATGGCCGCCCGGCGCGCCATCTCCATGCGCTGCAGATCGAGGTCAATCGCGGGCTCTACATGAACGAGCGGACGTTCCAGAAATCCGCCGGCTTCGACGCACTCGCCGACGATCTGGCACAATTCTCGGCCGATCTGATGGCGATGCCCGACCACCATTTCGTCGATCTTCCGCTTGCCGCAGAATGACCAAATAAAAGTTTCAAGTGCTGGTCGGGAAAGACGCCTGGTCCGCCGGATGCCGCCCTGAAAAAAAGACCGCATCGTTCGCACGACACGGTCGAAGTCTAGGGAGGAAACGCCCAAGGAGGGCATGAACAGGAAAACCTGTTCGAGAACAAATCTATTGTGCGCTGCACAAATGTCAAGCTGTCTCCCGGGTTTTTAAATCACTCTGATGTGGAAATTGCATTTCGGTGCCGCCTGCGTGACATTGAGGCAACAGTTGTCGATGCGCAAATGTCTCTGCACGCCCTTGTCTTGGCGGAAAACCGCAGGCAAATGACAGGTCCGGCATGCTGCAACGCGGGAGAATCAGTTGGACATCAGCATCGATTTCATGCGCCGCATTGCAGATGCCGCCGCCGCCGAGACCTTGCCGCGTTTCCGCAGCCAAGGCGCTGTTGTCAACAAGGAAGCAGGCAGCTTCGATCCGGTCACCGAGGCCGACCGCGAGGCCGAGCGGGTCATCCGGGCGTTGATATCGGCGGAATATCCAGATCATGGCATCCTTGGCGAGGAGCATGGCAGCGAGAACACATCCAGCCGGCATGTCTGGGTGATCGATCCGATCGACGGCACACGAGCCTTCATTTCCGGCCTGCCGGTGTGGGGAACTCTGGTCGGGCTGACGGTCGACGGCGATGCCGTTGCCGGCATGATGTCGCAACCCTTCACCGGCGAACTGTTCTACGCCAATGCTTCCGGCGCCCACTATGAGGGGCCGGGCGGACCGCGAAAACTGGCGACGCGCAAGACAACCGATCTCGCCGAGGCGACGCTGTTCACCACGACGCCGGCGCTGTTCAAGGGCGAGGCGCGCCAGCGTTACGACCGCTTCGAGACAACGGTCCGGCTCGCCCGCTACGGCACTGACTGCTACGCTTTCGCCATGGTCGCAGCGGGCAGCGTCGACATCGTCGCCGACCCCGGACTGAAACCCTATGATATCGTCGCGCTGATCCCGATCATCGAGAAGGCCGGCGGCGTCGTCACCACCTTCGACGGCGGACCGGCCGAGAAGGGCGGCGACATCGTGGCCGCGGCGACGCCGGAGCTTCATGCCGCGGCGATGGCGGCGCTGCGCGGCTAACGCCGAGGCGATTGCCAGTACTCCTGACAGCAGGATGTCAGTAGCCTTCTGCTATGGAACGATGTCACCAGAGGGAGAAAGACATGCCAACGCAATCAGCAGCCGGCCGTTCCGGCGATGGCCCGGCAGACGGCCGGACCGACTTCGATTTCTTTTTCGGCCGCTGGGACGTCAGTCATCGAAGGCTGCAAGCGCGGCTTGCGGGTAATACGAATTGGGACGAGTTCGGCGGGACATGCGATGTGCGCCGGATCCTCGGCGGTCTCGGCAATGTCGACGATAATGTCATTGAATTGCCCGGCGGCGCTTATCTTGCCGCTACGGTGCGGACCTTCGATCCAGCGACGGGACAATGGTCGATCTGGTGGATCGACGGCCGCAACCCCTCGAGCATCGATGTGCCGATGCGCGGCCGCTTCGA
Source organism: Mesorhizobium helmanticense (assembly GCF_003034915.1). Taxonomy (GTDB): domain Bacteria; phylum Pseudomonadota; class Alphaproteobacteria; order Rhizobiales; family Rhizobiaceae; genus Mesorhizobium; species Mesorhizobium helmanticense. The sequence goes on from NZ_PZJX01000026.1 coordinate 85,900, forward strand.
GGCGGGCGCCGGTACGTTCCTGTGCGACGACGTTTTCGACGGCCGCAAGATCCAGGTTCGTTTCCTCTGGTCGCGGATGACGGAAAAGTCGGCGCGCTGGGAGCAGGCTTTTTCGCCCGATGGCGGCAAGACCTGGGAAACCAACTGGATCATGGATTTCGCTAGAGCAGGATGAATTGAAATCGAGTCGGTCATCCTGCTCTAAGTTTTTGTTTTTGCGCATGATCTTGTCCGAAAAGTCTGCAACTTTTCGGGATCATGCTCTGGGCAAGCGTAAACTGATGCCGGATCGTGGCTGATCAAGCCGCGTCGTCGGTTCCGGGGATGAAGGCATCGAAGGCAGCAAGGAACTGCTCGCGGTAGAGGTCGGCTTCCTGAAGGATTTCATGGCGCGCGCCATCGATCATCAGCAAGGAGCCGAGACGCAGACGCCTGGTGTAGGCTTCCACGGCCCTGGTCGAGACGACTTGGTCGGCGCCGGCGGCGATCACCAGCAACGGAACCTGGATCCTGGCCATGAAGTCCGGATCGCTGATGATTTCGGATGCTTCCGCTGCCGCTTTCAGCCAGCGGATCGTCGGGCCGCCGAGCGCCAGTTGCGGATGGGCTTCGTAGAGCAAGGTGTTGCGTCGGTACCGCTCCGGATCCGATGTCACCTTGTTGGTGGCAAAGGGCGCGGTTTCCTTTGGCCGCGGACCCCAGGCGGCATAGAGCCGGCCAAGGCCGAGGTAACAGAACAGCGTACAGACGCGGCGAACTGTCGTTATCGATACCGGCAGGTCGGGTACGGTCAGGAATGGCGCGATCAGCACCATGCGCCGCACGCGGTTGACCATCGAGGGCGCGGCAAGCAGCGTGATCACCGCGCCGGCCGAATGCGCCAATATGTAATATGGCCCGCGGCAATCGGGTAGCACGATCTCCTCGAAGAACTGTTCCAGATCGCTGGTATAATCGAAGAAGCTCCTGACATAACCGCGCTGGCGGTCGCCGATCAGCCGCTCGGAATCGCCCTGGCCGCGCCAGTCGAGGGTGGCGACACCGAGGCCGCGCCCGGTAAGATCGCCGATGGTCTCGAAGTATTTTTCGATGCACTCGTTGCGCCCGGTCAGCACCACCACGGTGCCCTTCATCGGGCGGGTGGTGGCGGCAAACAGGCCATAGCGGATTTTCTTGCCGTCGCGTGCGGTGAAGAAGCCGCCGGACGCATTTTCCGGTATCGGATTGCCCGGAATTTCGTGGAAGAGGTCCGTCATTCGGCGCTTCGTTGTTTGCTGTCCCGGCCGATCCTGCCGAGACGTCGGCATGGTGATAGACGGCCATGCACCAAAAGCAAAGGCGTTGCGGGGAGATGGAAAGGCAACGAATGAGGCCGGAAGCAGCCTGCGGCGGGCTTCCGGCCTCTGTCGATCCGGGAGGAAGGGACGTTACACCCGGTTCGGCCTCGTCGCGGCACCGCATCCGGTTGCCGCTGTTTCTTGATCCTGGAAAACAATCTAGCTCTGCCTAGCTGAACGTCCGCCGAAGCCTCGGTTCATCTGCCGTTCATCAAGGCTCGAAACCCAGCGGTTTTTCGCCGGCAGGAAAATCTTGAAATGCTCCTGCCTGCTCCCCAAATGTCGGATGCGGCCGCCAATGTTGGGGCCGCTGGCCCACTCGAAACGCCTCAACGGGTTTCGCACCGGCCATACGCAAACCATGTTGCTCAACAGGAGAACACACCATGCGTCACGTTGATTTTTCCCCGCTTTATCGTTCGACCGTCGGCTTCGACCGGCTGTTCACCATGCTCGATTCGCTTGCGCAGCCCGACGGCGCGCAGACCTATCCGCCCTACAACATCGAGCGTACCGGTGAGGATTCCTACCGCATCTCGATGGCTGTCGCCGGTTTCTCGGACGAGGAAATCTCGATCGAGGCCCACCGCAATGTGCTGACCGTCAAGGGCGAGCGCAAGGAAGAGGGCAATGGCGAAGGTTCCGAGCTGCTCTACCGCGGTATCGCTTCGCGCGCCTTCGAGCGCCGCTTCCAGCTTGCCGACCACGTCGATGTCGTCGGCGCCACGCTGAAGAACGGCCTGCTCTTCGTCGACCTCAAGCGCAACATCCCCGAGGAGCTGAAGCCGCGCAAGATCGCGATTACCGCGTCTTCGGGCAAGGCCAAGCAGATCGAGGCCAAGACCGCTGCCTAATCGCGGTTGAGTGTAAAGTCTCTGAGAAGCGGCGCCGGAAGGCGTCGCTTCTTGTTTGCCCTGGTGCCTGTGCCACCCCCAACCGATGGTACTGGCCCTTTCACGGCAGCCCTTGCCTGATCATGAAGGGCGATGTCTGATTTTTCCCTGGTGCTGACAGGTACCGTCGCCGTCACCTTCCTGCTGGCCGGCATCGTCAAGGGGGTCACCGGCATGGGCCTGCCGACGCTGGCGATGGGACTGCTGGGCACGGTCATGCCGCCTGTCACCGCCGCCTCGCTGCTGATCGTTCCCTCCTTCGTCACCAATGTCTGGCAGTTGCTGGCCGGGCCGAGCTTCGCGTCGATCCTGCGCCGGCTCTGGCTGATGATGGCCGGCATCACAATCGGCACGCTGGCTGGCTCATGGCTGCTGGCCAGCGACAATGTCAAATGGACGACGACCGGCCTGGGTGCCGCCCTGGTGCTCTATGCCGTCTACACCTTGCTGGCGCGACAACTCAGTATTCCCTCGGGGATTGAACGCTGGTCGTCACCTGTCATCGGTTTTCTCACAGGCCTTGTCACCGGCGGCACAGGGGTCTTCGTGGTTCCAGCCGTGCCCTACATCCAGGCGCTGGGGCTGAGCCGGGACGACCTCATCCAGGCGCTCGGCCTATCGTTCACCGTGTCCACAATCGCGCTGGCCGCCGGCCTTGGCTCGCATGGAGCCTTCCGGGTCGAGCATATGGCGCTGTCGTCGCTGGCCGTCGTGCCGGCTTTGCTCGGCATGTGGCTCGGCCAACTGCTCAGGCAGCGGATCAGCCCGGCGACCTTCCGGCGCTGGTTTTTGATCCTGCTGATGCTGCTTGGCCTTGAACTGCTGGCGCGGCCTTTCCTGGCCTAGATGTGCGCGTCGCATCTGGATGGATTCATGCGGCGCGCTTTCGGTTCTTGGATTCCGTGTTTGCCGGATCATGCCGCTATCAGCGCCTCGAATTGCGCAAGGTCCTTGTCGGTTGTGGCAAAGCTGGTGACGAAGCGATAGAGCGCTTCGTCCTCACCTATATGGCCGTCGAAACCAAGCGGCCTGTGCCAGTCATAGAAGGCGGCTCCCGCCGCTTGCAACCTCTCGACCTCGGCCTTTTTCATCACCGCGAAGACCTCGTTGGCTTGTGGCAGCCAGGCCAGACTAGCGGATGAAGAATCCTCGATCGCCGCCGCAAGCCGAGCCGCCATGGCGTTGGCATGCCGAGCCGTGTCAAGCCACAGGCCATCTTTGAAATAAGCGTCGAACTGTGCCGCGACAAAACGCGATTTCGAGAACAATTGCGCTGCGCGCTTGCGCAGGAAGGCCAGTTCCCCGGCGCGGTCAAGATCGAAGAGCACGATCGCTTCGGCACACCAGCAGCCGTTCTTGGTGCCGCCGAAGGAGAGGATATCGACGCCGCGCTTCCAGGTCATTTCCGCCGGCGTCGTATCCAGCGCGACCAGCGCATTGGCAAAACGGGCGCCGTCCATATGCACCGGCACCTTGTAATGCCTGGCGATCGCCGAAATCTTGTCGATCTCGTCCAACGTGTAGACGGTACCAACCTCGGTCGACTGGGTAATCGAAACCGCCATCGGCCGTCCCCAATGGACGATTTCCGGTGCGTAACGGCCAATCGTGTTTTCCAGATTGTGCGGGTCGATCTTGCCAAGAGCACCGTCGATGGCACAGAGCCGCGAGCCGCCGCTAAAATATTCCGGCGCGCCGCATTCATCCTCGATGACATGCGATTCGCGATGGCAGAAGGAAATGCCCCCCGGTTTGTTGTAGGTGGTCAGCGACAGTGAATTGGCGGCGGTGCCGGTCGCCACGAAGAACACCGCAACCTCGCGTTCGAAAATCTCGCTGAAGCGTTGATAAACCGCCTGGTCGAGCGCACCGTCGCCATAGGCGGTGGAAAAGCCGCCGGCTGCGCCCGACAGGCCGGCAACGATATTGGGATGGGCGCCTGCCCAATTGTCGGAAGCGAAGAACATGCATCTGCCTGTGTTTTGGGGAAATCTGCATGAAGTTGACCGGTTTCACAGGCCGACCGCAAGAGGCCAGACGTCGGAAAACCGTTAAAGCCAGCCTGTCCGGCAGCCAGCGGCTGACGACTGAAGCTTACGTTTTCCTTCGCCTCCACGTAATTTTCTGTCGCCGAACGGCCAAGTTTTTTGTGAATCGGTCTTGTGCGCGTCCAGGATTTCTGTCATAAAAATTTAGGACAGTAGTGCTGTCTTATTTTGTCGCACAAATCAGGCTGGAGTGGCGTATCATTGGCCTCTCCGGCTATTGCCGCGAGCGACAGGTAGACGGTCCGGCTCTGGCCTGTACGAATACCATATGCGATGCATGCGGAAAGCCGCATGGTTCGGCAAGGATTTCGCAAGACGTGCCGCAAGGATGGAGGGGAGCCATGCGCTTCCCGACGCAAACCAGCGCCCAGAGGGCGCCGAATGGAGGACAGGATGATGACGGAATTGACGCCATCTGCGATCAACGGCCAGGCCGCGCAGACGAACGCGGCAGCCGTCAAGAATACGTCCATCACCACTGGCCTGACCAAAATTGGGCGAACCGCCAACGGCTTCGCCGCCCAGGGCCTTTACGATCCGCGCAACGAGCATGATGCCTGCGGCGTCGGCTTCATCGTCAACATGAAAGGCGTCAAGTCGCATCAGATCGTCAAGGACGGACTTGCCGTGCTTGAAAACCTGACGCATCGCGGCGCCGTCGGCGCCGATCCGCTCGTCGGCGATGGCGCCGGCGTGCTGGTGCAGCTTCCCGACCGTTTCTTCCGCGAGGAAATGGCGGCCCAGGGCATCGAACTGCCGCCAGCGGGTCAATACGGCGTCGGCCACTGGTTCATGCCGCAGGACGCGGCGCTTCGCGCCCATATCGAGGACATCATCGCCGAATCGGCGCAGTCCGAGGGACTTCCGCTGATCGGTTTCCGTGACGTACCCGTCGACAATTCGTCCCTGTCGAAGGCTCCGGATATCGTCGCGTCCGAGCCGTACCATCGGCAGGTCTTCATCGGGCGCACGACCGACATTACCGATGACGAGGAATACGAGGCCAGGCTCTATCTGCTGCGCAAGGTCATATCGGGCCGCATCTACGCCGAGAACGACAACAAGGACATCGGTTCCTACTGCGTGTCGCTGTCGGCGCGTACCATCGTCTACAAGGGGATGTTCCTGGCCTATCAGGTCGGCGCCTATTACAAGGACCTGACCGATCCGCGCTTCGAGACGGCGCTGATCCTGGTCCACCAGCGCTTTTCGACCAACACTTTCCCGTCGTGGAAGCTGGCGCATCCCTATCGCATGGTCGCCCACAATGGCGAGATCAATACCGTGCGCGGCAACAACAACTGGATGGCGGCGCGTCAGGCATCCGTCGATTCCGAACTGTTCGGCAACAACATCTCGAAGCTCTGGCCGATTTCCTATGACGGCCAGTCCGACACCGCATGCTTCGACAATGCGCTCGAATTCCTGTTCCAGGGCGGGTACAGGCTCAGCCACGCCATGATGATGCTGATCCCAGAAGCCTGGGCCGGCAACAAGCTGATGGATGCCGATCGCAAGGCCTTCTACGAATACCATGCGGCGCTGATGGAGCCGTGGGACGGGCCAGCGGCGGTTGTCTTCACCGATGGCCGCCAGATCGGCGCTACGCTCGACCGCAACGGACTTCGTCCGGCGCGCTACATCGTCACCGATGACGACCGTGTCATCATGGCTTCCGAGGCCGGCGTGCTGCCGGTGCCGGAGGAGCGGATCGTCAAGAAGTGGCGGCTGCAACCCGGCCGCATGCTTTTGATCGACCTGGAGAAGGGCCGCATCATCTCCGACGAGGAGATCAAGTCGGAGATCGCGACCAAGCACCCCTACAAGAGCTGGCTCGCCAATACGCAGCTTATCCTGGAAGATCTGAAGCCGGTCGAGCCGCGCGCGCTGCGCAAGGATGTCTCGCTGCTCGATCGCCAGCAGGCCTTCGGCTACAGCCAGGAAGACACCAAGCTTTTGATGTCGCCGATGGCGACGACCGGCCAGGAAGCGGTTGGATCGATGGGCACCGATACGCCGATTTCGGCGATGTCGGACAAGTCGAAGCTGCTCTACACCTATTTCAAGCAGAACTTCGCCCAGGTCACCAATCCGCCGATCGATCCGATCCGCGAGGAGCTGGTGATGAGCTTGGTTTCCTTCATCGGGCCGCGGCCGAACATCTTCGACCTCGTCGGCAATTCGCGCCGCAAGCGGCTCGAAGTGCGCCAGCCGATCCTGACCAATGGCGATCTCGAAAAGATCCGCTCCATCGGCCATACCGAGGATCGTTTCGACACCAAGACGATCGACATCACCTATGGCTCGAACGAGGGCGCGGCCGGCATGCAGGGCGCCATCGACCGGCTGTGCGAGCGCTCCGAGGCAGCGGTCGCCGGCGGCTACAACATCATCATCCTATCCGACCGCCAGCTCGGGCCGGACCGCATCGCCATACCGGCGCTGCTGGCGACGGCCGCGGTGCATCACCACCTGATACGCAAGGGGCTACGCACCTCGGTCGGGCTCGTGGTGGAATCCGGCGAGCCGCGCGAGGTGCATCATTTCTGCTGCCTCGCCGGCTACGGCGCCGAAGCGATCAATCCCTATCTCGCCTTCGACACGCTGCTCGACATGCACAAGCGTGGCGAATTGCCGGCCGAGGTCGACGCCTATGAAGTCGTCTCCCGCTACATCAAGTCGATCGGCAAGGGCATTCTCAAGGTGATGTCCAAGATGGGCATCTCGACCTACCAGTCCTATTGCGGCGCGCAGATATTCGACGCCATCGGACTGAAGTCGGATTTCGTGCAGCAGTATTTCACCGGCACTGCGACGCTGATCGAGGGCGTCGGGCTGGACGAGATCGCGGAAGAGACGGTCCGCCGCCACTCCGACGGTTTTGGCAACGACCCGGTGCTGCGCAACAGCCTCGAGGTCGGCGGCGAATACATGTTCCGCATGCGCGGCGAGGCGCATATGTGGTCGCCCGATGCGGTTGCCACCTTGCAGCATGCCGTGCGCCAGGGCTCGTGGGAAACCTTCAAGGAATATTCCGCCCAGATCGACAGTGCGACGGCCCGCGCCCAGACCATTCGCGGCCTGTTCAAGATCAAGCTCGCGGATGAGACCGGCCGCAAGAAGGTCGCGTTCGACGAGGTCATGCCGGCGGCCGACATCGTCAAGCGGTTCTCGACAGGGGCGATGTCCTTCGGCTCGATCTCCCGGGAGGCGCATACCACACTGGCGCGCGCCATGAATGCTATCGGCGGCAAGTCGAACACCGGCGAGGGCGGCGAAGAGGCCGACCGTTATCTGCCGCTGCCGGGCGGCGGCAAGAACCCCGAGCGCTCGGCGATCAAGCAGGTCGCCTCCGGCCGGTTCGGCGTGACGGCGGAGTATCTGGTCAATTCGGACGTGATGCAGATCAAGGTCGCGCAGGGCGCCAAGCCTGGCGAGGGCGGCCAGCTGCCCGGCCACAAGGTCGATGCGACCATCGCCAAGGTCAGGCACTCGACGCCGGGCGTCGGCCTGATCTCGCCGCCGCCGCATCACGACATCTATTCGATCGAGGATCTGGCGCAGCTCATCTACGATTTGAAGAACGTCAATCCGGCGGCGGATGTCTCGGTCAAGCTGGTGTCCGAAGTCGGCGTCGGCACCGTCGCGGCCGGCGTCGCCAAGGCGCGCGCCGACCACATCACCATATCGGGCTATGATGGCGGCACCGGCGCCTCGCCGCTGACCTCGCTCAAGCATGCCGGCAGCCCGTGGGAAATGGGCCTTGCCGAGACACACCAGACGCTGGTGCTCAACGGCTTGCGCAGCAGAGTGGCGCTGCAGGTCGACGGCGGCCTGCGCACCGGCCGCGACGTCATCATCGGCGCCCTGCTTGGCGCCGACGAGTTCGGCTTCTCGACCGCGCCGCTGATTTCGGCCGGCTGCATCATGATGCGCAAGTGTCACCTCAACACCTGTCCGGTGGGTGTGGCGACGCAGGATCCGGTGCTGCGCAAGCGCTTCAAGGGCACGCCCGAGCACGTCATCAACTTCTTCTTCTATGTGGCGGAAGAGGTGCGCGAACTGCTCGCCGAAATGGGCTTCACCCACATCGACCAGATCATCGGCGACACCGACCTGCTGCAGAAGCGCGACGTGATCGAGCACTGGAAGGCGCGCGGGCTCGATTTCGGCAAGATGTTCTTCAAGCCGGATGCGCCGCATCACGCTGTGCACTGGACCGAGCGGCAGAAGCATCCGATCGACGATGTGCTCGACCGCAAGCTGATCGAGCTGGCAAGGCCGGCGCTGGAAAGCCGGCAGCCTGTTACCATCGAGCTGCCGATCCGCAATGTCGATCGCTCGGCGGGTGCGATGCTATCGGGCGAAGTGGCCAAGCGCTTCAAGCACAAAGGGCTGCGCGAGGACACGATCTCGGTCAAGCTCACCGGCACGGCGGGGCAATCCTTCGGCGCCTTCCTGGCGCGCGGCGTCTCGTTCGATCTGATCGGCGCCGGCAACGATTATGTCGGCAAGGGCCTGTCGGGCGGGCGCATCGTCATCCGTCCGCCGGAAGAGGCCAAGATCGTCGCGGCCGAATCCATCATCGTCGGCAATACGGTGCTCTATGGAGCGACCGAGGGCGAGGCCTATTTCGCCGGCGTCGCCGGCGAGCGTTTCGCGGTGCGCAACTCTGGCGTGGCCGCCGTCGTCGAAGGCGTCGGTGACCATGGCTGCGAGTACATGACCGGCGGCATCGTCGTCGTCATCGGCCAGACCGGCCGCAACTTCGCCGCCGGCATGTCGGGTGGCGTCGCCTATGTGCTCGACGAGGCAGGCGATTTCGCCGAGCGCTGCAATATGGCGATGGTCGAGCTGGAGCCGGTTCCGGAAGAAGACGATCTGATGGAAAAGCTGCTGCATCATGGCGGCGACCTCGATCACAAGGGTCGCGTCGACGTGTCAGGCGACATGACCAGCCATGACGAGGAACGGCTCTATCAGCTGATCTCGAACCACGTCCACTATACGGGTTCGGTGCGCGGCCGCGAGATCCTCGACGACTGGACGACTTTCCGGCCGAAATTCCGCAAGATCATGCCGGTCGAATACCGCCGCGCGCTGATCGAGATGGAACGCATGCGCATGGGCGTGGCAGCGGAATAGATTTTGCGACGGCCGGGAAGCCTGGCTTCCCGGCACGGGCCTCATCAACAATCCTGACCTCGGGCTGAAGGTTGCCATGGCTGCCTCAAGAGGTTAACCGGTGCGGCGGCAAGTTAGATTTCCGGCCGCACCATCTGGACAGCAGGAACTGGACTATGGGCAAGGTAACAGGCTTTCTCGAGATCGACCGGCAGGTGCACAAGTACCAGCCGGCTTCCGACCGCATCCGGCATTTCCGCGAATTCACGCTGCCGATGTCGGACAAGGAGGTCGAGAAACAGGCCGCGCGCTGCATGGATTGCGGCATTCCGTTCTGCCATGGGCCGACCGGCTGCCCGATCCACAACCAGATCCCGGACTGGAACGACCTCGTCTACAAAGGCGACTGGGACAATGCGATCCGCAACCTGCATTCGACCAACAATTTCCCGGAATTCACCGGCCGCATCTGCCCGGCGCCTTGCGAGGAAGCCTGCACGCTGAACCTCGAGGACATCCCGGTCGCCATCAAGACCGTCGAGCAGGCGATCGCCGACAAGGCCTACGAGACCGGCCATATCAGGCCCTATCCGCCGGAGAAGAAGACGGGAAAGCGCGTCGCCGTTATCGGCTCGGGACCGGCCGGCATGGCGGCGGCCCAGCAGCTCGGCCGCGCCGGCCATGACGTGCATGTCTATGAGCGCGAGAGCCGGCCCGGCGGGCTGATGCGCTACGGCATCCCCGACTTCAAGATCGAGAAGCACTATATCGACCGGCGCATCGAGCAGATGCAGGGCGAGGGCGTCAGCTTCTACTGCGGCGTCAATGTCGGCGTCGACAAGAAGGTGGAGGAATTGCTCGCCGAATATGATGCGGTGCTCTATTGCGGCGGTTCGGAAACGCCGCGCGCCGCCGATATTCCCGGCGATGATCTTGAGGGCGTGCATGACGCGATGCCCTATCTGGTGCAGCAGAACAAGCGCGTCGGCGGCGAAGCGATCCAGTCGGTGGCGTGGCCCTCGCCCCCGATCGTCGCCGGCGGCCAGCATGTCGTCGTCGTCGGCGGCGGCGACACCGCCTCCGATTGCGTCGGCACCGCCTTCCGCCAGGGCGCCGTGCGCGTCACCCAGCTCGACATCCGCCCGCAGCCGCCGGAGAAGGAAGACAAGCTCGCGGTCTGGCCCTATTGGGCGACCAAGATGCGTACGTCATCCTCGCAAGCCGAGGGCGCGGAACGCGAATTCCAGGTAGCGACACTGGAGTTCATCGGCGAGGATGGCCAGCTGACCGGCGTCAAATGCTGCGAGGTCGATGAAAAGCGCAAGCCGATCGCCGGCACCGAATTCGTCATCCGCGCGGATCTGGCCTTCATCGCCATCGGCTTTGCCGGCCCTGCCGCGGCTGGCGTCGTGCAGGAACTGGACGGGCAGATGAAGATCGCCACCGATGCCCGCCGCTCCAGGAATGTCGAGGCCAACGACCGCGACTACAGGACCAGCGTCGAACGGCTCTACGCGGCGGGCGACGTGCGCCGTGGCCAGTCGTTGGTCGTCTGGGCGATCCGCGAGGGCCGCCAGGCGGCGCGTGCGATCGACGAGGCGCTTATGGGATCGACCGTCCTGCCACGCTGAGATCGTTTGGAAACCCTACTCCTGCGGCCATCTGCGGGCGTTTCCGCCGTATCAAGGATTGATGGCTGTCGTCTTGTCGCTTCCAGCGGCTGCCGTCGCGGGATTGACCTTGGGCGGCCAGGAAAAATCGTCGGCGCGGCCGGGCGAGGCTTTGAGGGCCTTGCCCTCGACGGCGAACTTTTCGCCGGGTCTGTCCGCCTTTTTCAGTGGGGCGGCGCCGAGAAGTTCCGAGCCGCCGTCGAGCGCCGGATCGCTGAGCAGCATCGGTACGGTTCGGTCAACTTCCATGGGCGCAGCCGCCGGCGCCTCCACGGGAGCGCCGGCCGGCGCGGCGGCGGTCGTGACGCCCCCCGGCGCACTCAGCCCCAGGATCTTCAGCAGCGGTTTTTCCGCATAGAAAGCGAGCTTGCGTTTGCCGGCCTTCGACACGTTGATGCCGTCATCGGTGCGCAGGCGCACCGCCTGGCCGTTGATATCTGGCCCGCTGATGACGAAGGCGCCGTTCTCGTCGACGAAACCGTCCCAGATGTCGACGAATTCGCCGCCGTGAGTTTCGGCCGCCGACCGGTAGATGTCGTTGAAAGCCAGCATGTCGGAGGTCATCTTCGCCACCCGGAAAGGCGGCATGCCGACCCACAGATAGGGAACCTTGGTCGACGCGATGGCCTTGCCGAGCGCCTCGGTCCGGCGCTCGTACTCCTTGGTCCAGTTCTCCGATCGCGGCTGTTCGCGCACATCGTCGACGCGCATTTGCTGACGGTCGTTGGAACCAAGCATGACGACCACGGCCGCGGGCTTTTCGGTCTCGATCAGCGATTTGATCTGTTCGGGCCAGTTGTAGACGTCGTCACGCACGAGGCCGGACGAACCATTGCCGCGGACGACGATCCTGACGCCAGCGTTTTGCGCAAAAGCGGCATCCAGCCCTTCGGCAAGGCCGCTCGCCATGAAATCGCCGACTACAAGGACAGTGCGGGCATCCGGCGCCTTCTCGACAATGGGGGTTGTTGGCTCAGCTGGTCGGCGCGACGCGGCGCGAGGTTTTCTTGCCTTCGTGGGTGGCCTGGCTCGCTGGATTTGCCGCGGTGGCGGCTCGATCCGCTCGCTCCGGCGCGGAAACAACAGATCGCGCAGCGACCAGCCACGGCTTTCTTCCTGCGCCATGGCCGGTGTGTGAAAGGCGCCGGCGATGCCCGCCACCAGGACGACAATGGCCAGAGCGAGTACCGGCACGCGACGAAGGATCACCCGGATGCGCGCAGCCGAAACCAATCACCCTCTCCATCCCTGGGCGCATGGCCCGAAAGCGGATTTCGGAAGGGCCATGCGCGCGAATTAACGTGCTACAGCGTCCTCTGCGCGTTCGAAGGGACGCACGCTGTAGACGGCTCTATTTCTGCCTGAGCCATTTGAGCACTTCCATGCTCGGATGTCCGTCCTGGGTCAAGCCGGCCTTCGCCTGGAAGGCCATGATGGCGGCTTTCGACCCGTCGCCGATCTTGCCGTCGAACTTGCCCGAATAGTAGCCGTGCTCGGAAAGCCGTTGCTGGAGCTCCTGCCTTTCCTCGAAGGAAAGCTTGGTGAAGGGCCGCTTCCAATCCTGCACAAGCCCGCCATAGCCGGCGATATCATCGGCAAGAAGCCCGACGGCAATCGCGTATTTGTCGGCATTGTTGTAGCGCTTGATGACCGAAAAATTCTTGATCATCAGGAAGGTCGGTCCACCGCGGCCGCCGGGCACCTTCAACGTCGCCTTGTCCGCGCCATTCCTGAACGGCTTGCCGTTGGCGCGCTTGACACCCAGCGCTTGCCATTGCGACAGCGACATCGATCCTTTCGGGAATTTCTTGCCGTCCGGAAGGACGACTTCATAGCCCCAGGTCTTGCCGGCCTGCCAGCCGTTCTTCCTGAGCAGATTGGCGGACGTTGCCAATGCGTCGGGAATAGAATTCCAGATATCGCGCCTGCCGTCGCCGTCCATATCGACCGCGTAGGACTGGTAGCTGGTCGGAATGAACTGGGTATGGCCCATCGCGCCTGCCCATGAGCCGACCAGATGGCTCTCGTCGATGTCGCCCCTCTGCAGGATCTTCAATGCAGCGATCAACTGGGTGCGGGCATATTTCGAGCGCCGGGGATCGGCATAGCCGAGCGTTGCCAACGAACGCACGACATTGCGGATGATATCGTCGCGCTTGAGGGTTTCGCCATAGTTCGATTCCATCGACCAGATGGCCAGCAAGACGTTGCGGTCGACGCCATACTTGGCCTCGATCCTGTCCAGCCACGGCTTCCATTTCCTGGCCATCTGCTGGCCGACGGCGATCGACTGGTCATGGACGCGGTTGTCGAAATAGTCCCAGGCGGGCGCCGTGAACTCGGGCTGAAAGCGTGCTTTCTCCAGCACCTCCGGGTCGGCATCCTTTATGCCCCTGAATGCCTGGTCGTAGACAGCGCCGGAAACGCCACTCTGCACCGCGGTTGCGCGGAAGCTGGCAACCCATTGGCGGAAACCGGCGTCGGCAAAAGCCGACCCGGCTGGCATCAGCAAGGCAAGCGAGAGGCCGGCGGCCGCCACGACGCTTGTCAGGCGCCTTGCTGCTTTGCGTAGGGACATCTTTTTCCTCCTTTTTCGTCACAGGAAGATCATTCATCGCCGAAGCCGGTTAGGATTTAGTTTACCATAGGTGCCGTTGGGAACGAAAAGACAGGTCGATGCTTTAGGGATTGCAAATTTTCATCGGATAGTCGGTAATCCCCGATTTCGGCATGAAAATGTCTGCAAGAGGTTGCCGACGAGGCTAGCAAGGATAAATGGCAGCATGAAAAGAGTTCGCAAGGCAGTTTTCCCGGTCGCCGGCCTCGGCACGCGGTTTCTCCCGGCCACCAAGGCCATCCCCAAGGAAATGCTGACCGTCGTCGACAGGCCGGTCATCCAGTATGTGGTGGACGAGGCGCGCGAAGCCGGCATCGAACATTTCATCTTCGTGACCGGCCGCAACAAGGCGGTCATCGAGGATCATTTCGACGTCCAGTTCGAACTCTATGACACGCTCGCCCAGCGCGGCAAGGACGACCAGCTCGCCCGCCTGCAACGGTTGCAGCCCGGGCCGGGGCAGACCAGCTTCACCCGCCAGCAGGTGCCGATGGGCCTCGGCCATGCCGTCTGGTGCGCGCGAGAGCTGGTCGGCGACGAGCCGTTCGCGCTGTTGTTGCCCGACATGATAATGCAGTCGGAAAAGAGCTGCATGAAGTCTATGGTCGAGCTCTACGAGGAGACCGGCAACAACATCATCGCGGTCCAGGAATGCGACCCGGCCGAAGCCCATAAATATGGCATTGTCGGCCGCGGCGAGGACACGCATCATGGGTTCCGCATCACCGAGATGGTGGAGAAGCCGAAGGCAGGCACCGCACCCTCCAATCTCTACATCAACGGACGCTACATCCTGCAGCCTGAGATATTCGGGATCCTCGAAAGCCAGGAGAAGGGCGCCGGCAACGAAATCCAGCTCACCGATGCGATGCTGAAACTGGAGAAACAGCAGCCGTTCTACGGTTACCATTATCAGGGGCGCACCTTCGATTGCGGATCGCCTGAGGGCTTTGTCGAGGCCAATGTCGCCTTCGCGCTGTGGCGCAGCGATATGAATGCGAGCATGGCGGGCGTCATCCGCACACTGCTCGACGAGTTGAAGCCGTCGGAACGCATGGGCGCTGCTTTTTAGGGCCACTCGTCGATGCCGGTCGGCTTGCCTTACCGCTGGACCTTCACGCCAAGGAATATGCTGTTGGCCGTGTAGTCGCGGCCCTCCAGGTTGCTGGTCAGCTTTTCGGTCCTGACGCGGGTGGTGAGGCCGGCATAGCGGTTCAGCCACCATGTCAGCCCGGCCTCGGCGCTCAGCGTCAGATCATGGCCGTCGGAGCCTATGTAATCACGCCAGTCCGCGCCAAGGGCGGCGTTCCCGGTCAGGTTGGCACGGATTAGCCGCTCGCCGGTGAGGCGGCCGGAATAGAGGATGTCGCCGCTTTCTCCGGCGGTCGTCGAGTCCTCGATGGTCGTCTGTCCAGTGAGACCGATTATGGTGCCGCGCTCGGGCGACCATTTGAGGTCGGCGTTCACCGTAGCGCCCGAAATCGCCTGCAGTCGGTCGTCGTCGATGGCTTCCCTGAGCCAGCCGGCCGAGAATTCGCCGGCAAGCTTCTCACCCATGTCGAGTTCGACGCCGGCCCGGGCGCCGAGCCGTGTCGAGGATCGTTCGTACCCGCTGCTATCGACGCGCTGATCATAGAGCCGGCGGCCGACCTCGACCTCGGTGAAGGGCGTGATGGCGGGAGAGATCTCGTAGCCGGTGCGCAAAGTCGTCGTGTAAAGGGTGGAATCGCGGTCCTTCTGCGACACGACGGTGCCGTCCGAAAGTTTGGCATCGCCATAGATGTCGTGGGAGACGGCACCGGTCAGCGCGAAGCGCATCTTGCCGGCGTCCTTCTCGACGGCGAGGCTGCCGTCGAGAGTCTGGCGTATCGGCTGCGAGTTGACGCCGGCAATGGCGTCGGGCGAGGAGGCCGATTCCGGCGCAATCTCGTAACCGAGCTTGGCGATGGCGCGCAGTTCATTGTCGAGGTCGACGTTGAGCGCGCCTTCGATGCGGCCGCGCGCCTCATTGATCTTCTGGCCCGAAACGGTGTTGCGGAAAATGCCGTAGCCGTCGATGGTGGCCGAATTCTCCGCCCAGTCGGAGACGGCGTTGAAGCGCAACGCCGTTTCCGACAGCAGTGCGGACTTGCCGCCATTGCTCGAATCGGCATTCGACGTGGCCGTCAGGCCCTGCTCCAGCGTCGGCCTGATCACGAAGGAGCCGAACCTGAGGCCAGTGGCGGCGAAGGGGTCGTCCTCCACCTTCTTGTCCTGGCCCTCGATCGCCTCGGTACGCTCGGCGCCGGGGTCAAGCTGCAGCCTGTCGGCGGAATCAATGGTCAGGGCGCGGCGATTGGTGTCCTGATCCGTCTCGGCGGTGTCGGTGTCATCCGTCGTGGCCGTGGTTGTTGCGTCGACGGTGGTTTTCTTTGTCTTCTTGCTGTCGGCGGCCCCGTCCTGCGCCTTGTCTTCATCGGCAGCGCGTTGCCTGGCGCTCGCCGAGCGGCGTGGCGGGACGGGGGCGGGGTTGTCGGCAAACGGGTCGTCAGCGGCCGCGGGTGGATCGAAAATACTGCCGGTCGCCGATGCCGTGCCCGTGCCATCGTCCGGTACGGCGCCGGGACTGGCCGGTTGATAGGTGGGTGCCGGCGCGTCCCCCTGGGCGGTCGCGCCGGTCGCCCGATCCTGGGAACCGGCCATGCTCATTTGTCTGGTCTTGCGCTGCTGGTCGGCCAGGATAGCCGATTCCGAAACCTCGCCGCGCAGCTCGGTCTCCTGGGCGTAAGGCAGCGTCGGCCGCAGCAAGGCAAAGACGCTGGTCGCCAGCAACAAGGCGCAGACCGCCTTGCCCTTGCGTCCTCTTTTCTTTTCGGGCTGGGCCTTGGACATTGCCACCACTGCTTGCGCCGCGCCTGCGCGCCATACTTACCGAACCGTAAATGGGGATGGTTAACGGAGGGTTGAGGTGGCGGCCGACTAACCCGGTCGCGCGCCTATGATCCAAGGGATTCACGCGCGGCGCTGCACGCATGAGGCGGCAATTCCGTTGGACAGGCGCGCGGCAAAGCGCTAATCGCATCAGCCATGCATGCGGGATCCCCAGAGAAGAAGCCGCTCGACAGGCAAGCTTCAATCGCTTCGGCGCTCAGAACGGTGGCAACCGAGCAGGCTGGTATCGCAGCACTGGCGTCCGAGCTCGAAAACGGGCTTGCCGAACCGTTCGCGCGCGCCGTCGACATGGTGTCGCGGATCGACGGCCGCGTCATCGTTACCGGCGTCGGCAAGAGTGGCCATATCGGCTCCAAGATCGCCGCGACGCTCGCTTCGACCGGCACGCCCGCCTTCTTTGTCCACCCTGCCGAAGCCAATCATGGCGACCTCGGCATGATCGCCAGCGACGACGCCATCATCGCCATGTCTTGGTCGGGCGAGAGCAGGGAACTCATGGGTATCGTCGCCTATTCCAGGCGTTTCTCGATCCCGCTGATCGCGGTCACTTCCGGGGAGACATCGGCGCTGGCGCGCGAGGCGGATGTGGTGCTTCTGCTGCCGCGTGCGCCGGAAGCCTGCCCGCACGGCCTGGCGCCGACGACATCGACACTGCTGCAACTGGTGATCGGCGATGCGCTGGCCATCGCGCTGCTCGAGGCGCGCGGTTTCACGCCCGATCATTTCCGCACCTTCCACCCCGGTGGGCAACTCGGCGCCAACCTGACACAGATCCGTGACATCATGCATGTCGGCGAGCAACTGCCGCTGGTGCCCTCCGGCACCGGAATGCAGGAGGCGATCCTCGAATTGTCGCGCAAGGGTTTTGGCTGCGTGGCGATCACCGGCGCGGACGGTGCGCTGGTCGGCATCATCACCGACGGCGACATCAGGCGCCATATCGGCGGCAATCTTCTGGCGATGAGCGTCGATCAGGTCATGACCAGGGAGCCGAAGACGGCCGGACCCGATACGCTGGTGGCGACGGCGCTGCAGACGATCAATAACTCGGCCATAACCAGCCTGATGGTGGTAGAAGGCAAGCGTCCGGTCGGGCTCGTGCACCTGCACGATCTGCTGCGCATCGGTGCGGCCTAGCTCTTTTCAGCTCAGACGGCCTCGACGGTCAGCTCCAGATCCGTATCGGCGGCGCCGGTTACGCGCACCTGCGTGCCGGCCGGCAGATCCGGGCCCGAAACGCGCCACAGCGTGTCGCCCAGGCGGATGCGGCCGCGGCCGTTCTTGATCGGCTCGGCCAGCGTCGCCATCCTGCCGACCATCTGCGCGCCGCGACGGTTGAGCAGCGGCTGGTCGGTCGGGTCATGGCGCCCGCCCATCAGTTTCTTGCCGAGATAGGCCGATATCAGCGACAAGGCGAGGAAGGCGAGAACCTGAATTTGCCAGGTCCAGAAGCCTGCGTCCCAGATAAGCAAGGAGACCGCGCCGATCAGCAGCGCGGCGATGCCAATCCACAGCATGAAGACGCCCGGCGCGACAATTTCCATCGCCAGGAGCACGAAGCCGAGAACCATCCAGTTCCAGGGACCGAGTTCGGAAATGATACGGTCGAACATGGGATCGGCCTCAATTTTCGCGTGGGCGAACCACCGGCGGGCGGGCCGCCTGCCGCTGCGTGCCGGTGGAATCCTCGCCCCTGAAGACCTCCCTGGCGATCTCGCCAATGCCGCCGAGCGTACCAATAAGCGATGAAGCTTCCATCGGCATCAATACGACCTTGCTGTTTGTGGCAGAACCGATCTTGGCCAACGCTTCGGTGTATTTCAGCGCGACGAAATAGTTGAGCGCCTGCACGTCGCCCTTGGCGATCGCCTCCGACACCACCTGTGTGGCACGAGCTTCGGCCTCGGCCGAGCGTTCGCGCGCCTCGGCGTCGCGGAAGGCGGCTTCCCTGCGGCCCTCGGCCTCCAGGATCTGCGACTGCTTGAGACCTTCGGCGTCGAGGATCTGCGCGCGCTTGTTGCGTTCGGCCATCATCTGGCGGCCCATCGATTCGACAAGATTGGCCGGCGGATTGATGTCCTTGATCTCGACGCGGGTGATCTTGATACCCCAGGGATGCGCCGCCTCGTCGACGACGCGCAACAGGCGCTCGTTGATCGCGTCGCGGTTCGACAAAAGCTCGTCGAGGTCCATCGAACCCATCACGGTGCGAATGTTGGTCATCGTCAGGTTGAGGATGGCGTTCTCGAGGCCAGAGACCTGGTAGGCGGCCTGCGCGGCGTTGAGCACCTGATAGAAGGCGACGCCGTCGACGGCGACGGTGGCGTTGTCGCGGGTGATGATTTCCTGCGTCGGAACGTCGAGCACCTGCTCCATCATGTTCATCTTGGCGCCGACACGGTCGACGAACGGCACGATGAGGTTGAGACCCGGGCTCAATGTCTTGGTGTAACGGCCGAAGCGTTCGACGGTATAATTGTAGCCTTGCGGAATTGTCTTGATGCCTTTGAAAAGCACGAGCACGACAAGAGCGACAAGAACAAGAAGCGAAATATCGAAACCACTGAAATCCATTTGGCTCTCCCTCAGACGCCTGCGCAACCAGCCGCATCAAACACTTAAGTGTGTTTCAGGAACGTTACAATCAGGTGATCGTCGATTGTGGCGCATGGCGGCACGGGCCGTCGGCTCAGCTGCTCGCTCAGACCCAGCCCGACAGTTCGCGCCGCACCATCGCCTCGATCACCGCCATCCCCTCGGCACTGTCGTTGAGACAAGGGATGTGCGCGAATTTCTGGCCGCCGGCATGATGGAAGGTTTCGGCCGCCTCGCGGCCGATCTCGTCCAGCGTCTCGATGCAATCGACGGAAAAGCCGGGGTTGACGATGGCGATCGATTTCACACCTTCCCTGGCCAGTTTCTCGACCGTCTTGTCGGTGTATGGCTGCAGCCATTCCTGGGCGCCGAAGCGCGACTGGAAGGTGGTGATCAGCTTCTTGTCGCTCCAGCCGAGCCTTTCACGCAGCAGCCGCGTCGTCTTGAGGCAGTGACAGTGATACGGATCACCCTTTTCGAAATAGGGTTTCGGAATGCCGTGATAGGAGGTTATGACCACCTCCGGTTCGAAATCGAGCCCCGCAAGATGACGCTCGATCGAACGGGCAAGCGCCTCGATATAGACCGGCTCGTCGTAATAGGGCGGCACGCTGCGGATCGCCGGGGCACGACGCATCTTCATCAGGGCGCGAAACAACTGGTCATTGGCGGTAGCGGTCGTCGTTGCCGAGTACTGCGGGTACAGCGGGAAAGAGAGAATGCGGTCGCAGCCTTGCGCGACCAGCCTCTTGGCCACGCTTTCGGTCGAAGGGTTGCCGTAACGCATCGCCCAGTCGACGACGACATCGGGCAGGTCGCGCAACGCTTCGGCCAGCTTTTCGGCCTGAGCGCGGGTATAGGTGCGCAACGGCGACTCGTTACGCTCGTGGTTCCAGATCCTGGCGTAATTGGCGCCTGATTTTTTCGGTCGCGTGGTCAGCACCAGCCCATAGAGGATCGGGTACCAGATCGCCTTGTTGAGCTCGATGACGCGCTGATCGGACAGGAACTCCCGGAGGTAGCGCCACATCGGCTTGAAATCGGTGCCGTCGGGCGTGCCAAGATTGACCAGCATGACGCCGATCTTGCCTGCCTTGACTGGCGGATGTCCGGCCGGCAGCGGGCCGAGGGCTTTTGCGGCCGTGGGATCGACAGGGCTGGAAAGCGTCATAAGGGGTCTCCGGACATCCGCGAAACTAGCGATGCCGTGCGGGTTTTCAATGCAGCGTCTGGCCGCACTTTACCTCAAGAGCAGAAAACCCGCCCGGTTTCCCAGGCGGGTGCCGTTAATTCGGATTGCCGAAGTGCTACTTGCCGGCGGTTGGAATGACCAAGGTTGTGCCGATCGGGAGATGGCGCGGCTCATAGCCCTTGTTGGCGCCGGAGATCAGTTTCCACTTGGTGCCGTCGCCATAGGCCTTCACCGCCAGATCCCAATAGGTATCGCCGGCAACGATCACATGGCTGCTTTCGGCCGGCGCGGCCTCGGCTGGCTTTGCCGGTTCGGCCGGTGCTGGAGCTGTCTCCGCAGGGGCGGGGGCCGGCGTAGCCTCTGCCGGCGCAGGCGTCGCCGGAGCTGGTGTTGTTTCTGCAGACACGCTTGGCGGCGTCGTGGCGATATCGCCAGAACCGGCCGGCAATGCAGGCATCGCCGGTTCAGCGGGTGCTGCCGGCTCCGCCGGTTTCGCCGGCGCGGCCGGAGCAGGCTCCGCCGGCTTGGCTGGTTCAGCAGCCGGCGCCGCGGGAGCAGCCGCAACGTTCGCCGCGATCTCGGTGACGCGGCCATCGAGCTTCGGCGTATAGGGCCGGTGCGTGCCAAGATAATCGGCGACCACCTGTTCGAGGCCCGGACCATAGTCGTAGGCGTTCTTGGCCTTGTCGGCGAAGATCTTGTAGCCGTCGCCGCCCTGGCGGACATAGTTGTTGGTGGCGACCAGATAATCCTTGTCCGGATTGATCGGCGTCCAGGCGCCGCCTTCCATGACCTCGACCGACTTGACGCGACCGGCATTGGGCGCGACCGATTTGTCGAACGAATATTTCAGGCCGGCAACCTGCGGGAAGCGGCCGGCGCCGTCCTCGACCTGGCTGAGGCCGCTTTCGAGCCCGGCGACCAGGTCCTTGCCGGAAATCTGGAAGGTCGCCAGCGTGTTCTGGAACGGCAGCACGGTCAGCACCTCGCCCATGGTGACGGTGCCCTGGTCGATCGAGGCGCGCAGGCCGCCGCCATTCGAGATGACGATCTCGACGCCCTGGCCCTTGACGCGGTCGAGAATGGCGTCGGAGACGAGATTGCCCATCTCGCATTCGCGGGTGCGGCAATTCTCGCGGCTGCCGTCGATCGCCTTGGTGGTCTCGGCGACTTCCTTGTTCTTCAAGGCCTCGATCGGCGCGCCGAGTTCCTTTATGCGTGCAAGCACGGCGGGATCGGGGGTGATCGACTTGTCGAGATAGATCGGATCGCCACTGGCCTGCTTGACGACGCCATTGTCGTCGAACACGACTTTGAACTCGCCGAGATATTTCGAATAGGACGCCGCCTGGACGACGGGTACCTTGTAGCCGTCCGGATTGTCGACCATCGTCGGGTAGGGGCCTTCGGCCTTCGGGTCGGTGTTGGACAGCAGTGAATGGCTGTGGCCGCCGACCACCACGTCGACACCCGGGATCTTGGCGATGACATCGCGCTCGCGCCTGTAGCCGATATGGGTGACGGCGATGATCTTGTTGACGCCTTGCGCTTTCAGCTTCTCGACCTCTGATGTGATCGACTTGACGTCGTCCTCGATGGTGATATTCGGGCCGGGGGTGGCCAGTTCCGGCGTGTCGTTGGTGACCGCGCCGATGATGCCGATCTTCTGGCCGCCGACTTCGACGACGATCGACGGTTTGACGCGGTCGCCGAGCTTGGACTGCGCATTGGCCTTCACATTGGCGCCGAGCACCGGAAACTTGATCATGTCGAGGAACGGCGCGAGCGCGGCCTCGCCATCGTCGAACTCGTGGTTGCCGAGTTCCATGGCGTCGAATTTCATCTGGTTGAGGAACTCGCCTTCGACCTTGCCCTTGTAGGTCGTGTAGAAGAGCGAGCCCTGGAAATTGTCGCCGGCGCTGAGCAGCAGCACGTTCTGGCCTTCGAGTTTCTTGCGTTCCTGGGCGATCGCCGTGATCAAGCGCCCGGCGCCGCCGATGCACTCGCCTTTGGTCTCTTCCTCGGCCGAGCAGGTCGATTCATATTTGTTGTTGCCTTCGATGCGGCTGTGCCAGTCGTTGATGTGCAGGATGTTCAGCGTGTAGTCGGCAAAGGATGCCCCGGCCGACAGGCCAAGCGTGGACGCCGACAGGGCGGCAATGGCAGCGATCTTCTTCATTATTTGTCTCCCGGGTGACCTGATCAAGCGTTTAACGCCCTTGCTTGACTGGAGCATAACAGCCAGCTTTTTCGTCATGTTCACATCGCGTTTCGGTCGATGCAAGCGGAATCGGGATCAGCTTTGCCGGCGCAAAAAAGGACGGCGAGCCAAGCTTGCCGTCCCTTTATGGAAGCAATTCAGTACAGCGCTCAGATGCGCCGCGTCAGCACGAAATTCTGTCCGCTGCCGCTGGTGCAATTGAGCTGCGAGGTGGAGATCAGCAGGCAGTTGAAGCTGATCGGCGTCTGGCGGATCAGCGAGGTGCCATGGATCTCGACCGAAGTGCCGCTGGTCATGGTGTAGCTGCCATCGGCAAGCTTCTGGCCGGTATCGGTGGCGACGGTCTTGAAGCTGCCGCCGGCAAAGGTCGACAACCCCGTGCCCTGCGCATCGATCCAGGAGCCTTCGACTCCCTTTGAAGAGATTGCCGGCGGCTCGCTCGGGCCGGTGGTGGTGCAGGCCGCCAAGGCGACGGCTGTGGCCGCGGCAATGCCGGCCGAAAGCAATTTTCGCGCGATCGTCATGAAAAACCCTCTCCTCGAGCATCGGACCGAAAATCTGTTCGATTTTCGGAAAGCACGATGCGTACATCCAAAGTGCTGGAGCGTACTTTCCAATGGACGCACATCGCTCCAGGCCGCTTCCTTCAATCGCCCGATTTCCGGGCGATTGCAAGGCGGTGCGGTATGCTCGTGGGAGCGCTATCGAACGAGGATGTTGCGGAATTGCCACGGGTCGTTTTTGTCGAGATCTTCCGGGAACAGGCCGGGGCGATTATCGAGCGGCGTCCAGTCGGTATAGTAGCCCTTGACCGGTCCGAGATAGGGGGACTGCACTTCCAGGCAGCGCTTGTAATCCATCTCGTCGGCCTCGACGATGCCGGCTTCAGGATTTTCCAGCGCCCAGACCATGCCGGCCAGCACCGCCGAGGTAACCTGCATGCCGGTCGCGTTCTGGTAGGGCGCCAGCTTGCGCGCCTCTGCCAGCGACAATTGCGAGCCGTACCAATAGGCGTTCTTGTCGTGGCCGTAGAGCAGCACGCCGAGCTCGTCGACGCCGTCGACCAGCTCGTTCTCGTCGAGCACGTGGTAAGCGGCCTGCGGCTTGCCGGCGGCGCCGAAGATCTCGTGCATCGACAGCACGGCATCGTTGCAGGGATGGTAGGCGTAGTGGCAAGTTGGCCGGTAATGCACCTTGCCCTTCTTGCCGCGCACGGTGAAGAAATCGGCGATCGAGATCGCCTCATTGTGCGTTACCAGGAAGCCGTATTGCGGCCCCGGCGTCGGGCACCAGCTGCGCACACGGGTGTTGGCGCCGGGCTGCTCCAGATAGATCGCGGCCTTGGAGCCATGCTTGTGCTTCCTGGCGTTCTTGGGCATCCACTTCTCATGCGTGCCCCAGCCAAGCTCGGCCGGCTGCATGCCTTCCGAAACGAAGCCCTCGACCGACCAGGTGTTCCAGAACACGTCCATCGGCTTCGGCTTCTTGGTGCGCTGGGTGTCACGCTCGGCGATGTGGATGCCCTTGACGCCGGCCTTCTTCATCAGTTTGGCCCAACCCTCGCGATCGGTCTCGGCCGGTTCGGAAAATTCCAGCCCGAGATCGGTGGCGAGGTTAAGGAGCGCCTGCTTGACGAACCATGAAACCATACCGGGATTGGCGCCGCAGGTGGAGATCGCGGTCGTTCCGCCGGGATGCTTATGCTTTTCCTCGATCAACGCTTCGCGCAATGCATAGTTGGTGCGGCTGGCATTGTCGGCCTCGGCGTCGAAGTAGAACCCGAGCCATGGCTCGACGACGGTGTCGATGTAGAGCACGCCGAGCTTGCGGCAAAGCCGCATCAAGTCCACCGATCCGGTGTCGACCGATAGGTTGACGCAGAAGCCCTGGCCGCCGCCCTTGGTCAGAAGCGGCGTCAAAAGCTTCTTGTAGTTCTTCTGCGTTACCGCTTCCTGGACGAAGGCGATGCCGCGATCGTCGAGCAGCTTACGATCGGTATCGCGCGGGTCGACGACCGTCATGCGCGACTTGTCGAACTTGAAATGGCGTTCGATCAGCGGCAGCGTTCCCCGTCCGATCGAGCCGAAGCCGATCATCACGACAGGGCCGGTGATTTCACCGTAAACGGGCCAGTTTTCATTCGCCATTTTATCGAACACTCCTCAAAATACAGGGAAAAATCCGGCATTTTCCGCCGGACGGCCAAGCGCTACACCACAGATCATTGTCATAAACCAGTGAAAAGCGCCAACCGCCGGCTAGGCCGCATTCGCCATGTGGTTAAGGAAGGCAACCAGCCGGTCGCGGTCCGATGTCATGCCCTTGTAGTCGAGTTGGGCCTCGTCGAGGGCCAAGAGTTGCGCGGCGAAAGATGCTGCCAGCCTTGCCCGATCGGGATGGCGCGCCAGCACGCTGAGCGGATCGAGATGGATGCGAATGGTGAACAGGACGTCACGCGAGGCGGGAAGTTTCCTGAGCGTCTGCCGCTCGACACGGATGAAGGCGCGGGCATCGATGTCGCCATCCGGAAATCTGGAGGGGCGGCTGGCGGTGCGGTCGATGCGCTCGAGGTTCGAGAGGGGATGGTAGAGCGCATCGCCGGCCTGGATCGACCAGTTGTAGCGCTCGACGGCCTGGCCCTGAAGACCGTCGAACATGCGGTTGATAAGGTCGGCCGGTCGCGTGCCAGGGCCGAAGCCCGGCACCGGTGCGTGGATTTCCTGCAGCGGCCTGCCGAATTTTTCGATCAGCGACCACGAGGATGGAAAGCAGAGCGAGCCGGCAACCAGCCGCCAGCCACTCTCGTCACGGCGCATCAGGATCAGATCTTCCTGGACAAGCAGCGAGGCTGCGACAAGCGGCGCATCGCTGAAGCCGCCGGCAGTTCCGGCCTCAGTGCCGATCACCTCGATCCCGGTGCCAGAGCGTCGATAGACGTCCGGATGCTTCGCCAGCAAATGCGCGCCGAGCAGATCAAGCACCTCGCGCTGGGCGTCGCGCGTGCTGTCCTCCTCGACAAAGACGCTGCCGGGGATTTCGGTATACAGCCGGCGCTTTTCGGCGAGATGAGGCAGCAGATGCCCATCGACCTCGATCCAGCTATCGAAGTCGAGCGGCTTCAGCCCGATGGCAAAAAGCTTCGAGGAGCCGTCATAGGGCGTGTGGGCGGGGATGCTCATGCCTTTTATATGGGAGCCCAATCGGATCGCGTCAGCCCAGCCGCGCCGGGATCAATCCGCGCAGCGAATTGCCGACGAACAGCGCCTTGGCCGACTTGAGATCGTCCAAAGTGTAGATCGCTTCTCGGGCGCGGCCTTGATCCAGCAGCTCACCGCGCAGGACACCAGGGAGCAGGCCGCAATCGAGCCGCGGCGTCGCCAGCGCGCCGTCGCCGAAATCGGCGAAGAGATTTGATATCGTGCCTTCGCAGATTTCGCCGCGTTCGTTGGCCAGCAGCACTTCGTCGGCTCGGCTGATCAGATATTCGGCGCGCGCCCGCTGGTAGGTTCCGCGGCGGCTGGTCTTGTGGCGCAGCAGCGTATCGTTCGAATCGAGCCGTACCCGCGACAGTTGCAGCCGCCAGACCTTGTCGGCGGCGAGCGGCTCGAAGGGTACGGCCGACGCCGTCGCCTTGCCATTGCGCGACAGGACGAGGCGTGTGCGCAAGGCGATGCCAGGCCGGTCGATGACGTTTGTCAGCACCTCGCCGACCTTGCGCGGATCGCAGGCAAAGCCCAGTTCGCTTGCCGAGCCGTAAAGGCGCGCAAGGTGGCGGTCGAAACGCAGGAAGCCCTGGCCGGGCTCCCAGCGCATGGTCTCGATCAGCTCGAAATCGGCGGCGTTCCCGTCGCGAAGCGCGCTTTCAGCAGACACTCCTGATACTCCTCCTCGGCCGTCGAATCGAAGACGACGCCGCCGCCGACATTGTAGACTGCTTCGCCACTGGAAAAGAGCGAGATGGTGCGGATCGCCACCGAAAAGCGCATCGTGCCGCCAGGTGCGATCCAGCCGATGGCGCCGCAATAGACGTCGCGTGGCGCGGTTTCCAGATCGTGCAGGATCTCCATGGCGCTGATCTTCGGCGCGCCGGTGATCGAGCCGCAGGGAAAGAGTGCCGCAAAGACCTCGCGGATTGTCAGGCCGGGCAAAAGCCGCGCCCGCACGCGGCTCACCATCTGGTGGACGGTCGGGTAGGTCTCGATGCGGAAAAGCTCCGGCACCTCCAGCGTGCCGACCTCGCTGATCAGCGAGATGTCGTTGCGCAGGAGATCGACGATCATCCGGTTCTCGGCCTGGTTCTTCTCGTCGTTGGACAAGAACGCCTTCAGCCGCTTGTCCTCTGCCTTGGTCGCGCCGCGCGGGGCAGTACCCTTCATCGGGTGCGTTTCGATCATGCCTTCGGCATCGATCTCGAAAAACAGTTCCGGCGACCGCGACAGAACGACGGGATCGCCGAGCGCAACCAGCGCGCCGTACTTCACCGGCTGGCGTTCGGTCAGCGCGTCGAACGCCGCCAGCGGATCACCCGACCATTGCGCATGGACCGGAAAAGTTAGATTGCCCTGATAGCAATCGCCCTTGCGGATGTGGTCGTGGAGCCGCGCAAAGCGCTTTGCATAGTCTTGCGATGACCAGGCCGCTTTTGCGTCGAAGATCGGGCCGTTGGTTGCAGCAGCGTTGTCGCGCCCGACTGCCTGTTCGACAGGCGCGTCGAAGACGCCCAGGCAGACAAGCGGGGCACGGCGCCCGCCCGGCAGCAGCGGAACGAGCTTCGGTTCGAGCAGATAGCCGGCCTCGTAGGAGAGATAGCCGGCCAGCCATTTGCCAGCATT
The DNA here is from genome assembly GCF_003034915.1 of Mesorhizobium helmanticense. Lineage (GTDB taxonomy): Bacteria > Pseudomonadota > Alphaproteobacteria > Rhizobiales > Rhizobiaceae > Mesorhizobium > Mesorhizobium helmanticense. Next base: position 113,360 of record NZ_PZJX01000026.1, read on the forward strand.
GTGCGCGGCCTGCGCGGCTTCGAGCGCCGGCAGGAAATCCTGTGCCTCATGCGCCACAAGGATGTCGGCAGGATCGTCGAAGACGAGCTGACGCGCGCTCTTGTCGTTGCGGAAAATTGCAGAGGGCAGGGACATGAGGCTCGGATGCTGCGGCCAATGGCGATCATCGATCGCTCTATATGGGGCCTCGATCCCGCGCAATCGAGGGAACGGCGTCTCAGGACGCAAAGACAGCCGTGATGTAGAAAGCGAACTGGCGGCGCCCCGGGGACGCCGCCAGTTGTCTTGGGTTCGATGCCGGCAGGCAATTCAGGTATTGCTGGCGGTCCCCGCGGTCGGGAAGCGGCGTGCGAATTCCGCTTCGTCGCCGGCGGCGAGCAGCTTGGCCTGCTCGATCCAGCGCTCGCGTTCGATGCGGCCATCGAAGTTCAAGGTCTTCTCGATGCGCACGACGTCGGCTGCCGTCCATGCGGCGATCTGGGCATAGCTCGTGACTCCCAGCCCCTTGAGCAGCTTCTCGTTGGCCGGGCCGATGCCGATCAGCCGGCGCAGATCGTTGGCCTTTCCGGCTGCCGCTGCTGTCGCCTTGCCTGTCGTGGCCTTCTTTGCCGCCGGTGCAGCCTTCTTCGCGGCAGTGCTTGTCTTCGCAACGCCCGATGTCGCCGCCTTCGATGCGCCCGCCTTGGAGGCACTCGCCTTAGGGGCACTTGCCTTGGTCGCACTTGTCTTCGATGCCGCTGCCGCGGGTTTGCTTGGCGCTGGCGTCGACATCAGCGCCGCCGGCGCCTGGGCCGCAGCCTTGGCCGGGCCGGTCCTGGCGGCTTGCGCTTCGGCCAGCCGGCGCTCGAGATCGGCGCGGGTGCGGCCGCATGCATCCAGCTCACCGGTCAGACGATCGGAGTCGGCGCGCAGCCTGTCGCGCTCGCTGCGTGTACGGTCGAGGTCGCCGCGCAGGCTGTCGAGTTCGCCACGCAGTCGTCCCCAGATGAACCAGCCAACCAACACACCTACAAGGAACGCCAGGAGCATGTAGAAAAAAGTGCCCATTGTCTCTCTCTCCAGTCCGGTCCATCTGCCGCGGTCAGGAGCAGCGACCTTGGCGAAGGACCATTCGATGGTGGTTCCGCGGTCCGCGGAACAGCCGGCTTCGATCGAGCTGTCGGCAACCGGCTTTTCCCGCCAAGGCCAACGGCCGCTGTCGCATTCGCCGAAGCGCCGTTGTCGGCCGGAGAATCTTCCGGCCCGAGCCGCGCGCCCGGTTGAGCTTGAGGCGGGACGCTATCATACAGCCCCCGGAAAGCTAACGGAAAAATTCCATAGAAAGTTATTCAAGAACAAATATTCAACGCAAGAATAGAATGGTTTCAATATGCATCGCGGCTAAACTGTTCTGCCTGCCCCGCGCGCTCGCCTGCGGGCATCAATTGTCCAGTGCCTCCAACTCGTCTATCAGGCCGCCGATGACGCCGAGTCCGATCTGCCAGAAGGCAGGGTCGGTGGCATCGAGGCCGAAGGGCGCCAGAAGTTCGGAATGATGCTTGGTGCCGCCGGCGCGCAGCATGGCAAAATACTTCTCCTGAAAGCCACGCTCGGCGTTCTGGTAGACCGCATAGAGCGAATTCACCAGGCAGTCGCCGAAAGCATAGGCATAGACGTAGAAGGGCGAATGGATGAAGTGGGGAATGTAGGTCCAGAAGACCTCGTAACCTTCGCGCAGCTTGATCGCCGGCCCGAGGCTTTCCGCCTGCACTTCCAGCCAGAACTGGCCGAGCCTGTCGGATGTCAGTTCGCCGTTCTTGCGCTCGGCATGCACCTTGCGCTCGAATTCGTAGAAGGCGATCTGGCGCACCACCGTGTTGATCATGTCCTCGACCTTCTGGGCGAGCATGGCCTTGCGCTCGCGCTTGTCGGTGGTCTGCTCGAGCAGCGAGCGGAAGGTCAGCATCTCGCCGAAGACGGATGCCGTCTCGGCCAGCGTCAGCGGCGTCGAAGCCATCAGCGCGCCCTGGCCGCCGGCCAGCACTTGGTGCACGCCATGACCGAGTTCATGCGCCAGCGTCATCACGTCGCGTGGCTTGCCCATGTAGTTGAGCAGCACGTAAGGGTGCGCCGACGGCACGGTCGGATGCGCGAAGGCGCCCGGCGACTTGCCGGGCCTGACCGGCGCATCGATCCAGTTGCGATCGAAGAATGTCCTGGCGATTTCCGCCATGTCGGGGGAGAAGCGCTGATAGGCGGACAGCACCGTGTTCTTGGCCTCGTCCCAGCCGATGACCGCTTGCGGGGTTTCGGGCAACGGCGCGTTGCGGTCCCAATGGTTCATCACGTCCATGCCGAGCCAGCGCGCCTTCATCGCGTAGTAGCGGTGCGACAGGCGTGGATAGGCGTCGCGAACGGCAGAGGCCAGCGCGTCCACCACGCTGCGCTCGACGCGGTTGGCGAGGTGGCGCGAATCGGCAATGTCCTCGAAGCCGCGCCAGCGGTCGGAAATCTCCTTGTCCTTGGCCAGCGTGTTGGTGATCAGCGTGAAGGTGCGCAAATTCTTGCGGAAGGTCGCGGCCAGCGCCTCGGAGGCCCGGCGGCGCACGTCGCCATCGGCGTCCTGCAGCCGGTTGAGCGCCGGCTCCAGCGTCAGTTCCTCGCCGTCGATGTCGAAGCGCAGATCGGTCATCGTCTCGTCGAATAGGCGGTTCCAGGCGCCGCGCCCGGTGATCGACTTTTCGTGGAAGAGCTGCTCGACCCGGTCCTCGAGCTGGTAGGGCTTGTCCATGCGCAGGTCGAGCACCCATGGCCGGTAGTGGGCGAAACCGGGATCGGCGGCGAGCGCGGTCGCGATCGCAACGTCGTCGATGAGGTTCAGTTCGAGCGCGAAAAACAGAAGATGCGCGCTGGCGTCGGTCATCTTCTCCTGAATGTCGCCATAGAGCTTGGCGCGCTGCGGATCAGCCGTGTTGCCGGCATAGACCAGCCCGGCATAGGAGACGATCCGGCCGATCAGTTCCTCCAGCGCCTCATAGGCGGCAAGCGCTTCACCCAGCCTGCCGCCGTCGCCGCGCCCGGCCTCGGCGGCGAGCGTGCCTTTCCAGCGGCTCTCGAAGTCGATGGCATCGGCGGCCGCCCTGGCGATGTCGCGCTTCAGCTCCGGGGCGTCCATGCCCGAATAGAGATCGGCGAGGTTCCATTCCGGCAGGTTGCCGAGTTCCGCCGCGCCCTGACCGGACGCCGCCGCTCGCTGCCGACCAAAAACCATATGCATTGCCATGTATTCAAGAACCAGATTCGAGGGGCCAAAATTCGAGGGGAATGGGAAGCCGGTCAAATCCTAAGGAATTCGTTCACCGGGTTTTTTGAAACCTTATTTAGAACCCTGTGCCAAGATGATCCATAGGGCGCAGTCTCCCTGGGGCATATTGGGTGGCATAGTTGATCCAGTCATGACAGGTTCCATACTCATAGTCGATGACGATCCCGTGCAGCGCAGGCTGCTCGAGGCGGCGGTGACGAAATTCGGCCACACGGCTATTGTCACGGACAGCGGCGAGGCAGGTCTCGACGTTCTCGACGGGCCCAATGCGCGCGACGTGTCGGTGGTCATCCTCGATCTCGTCATGCCGGGCCTCGACGGCATCGGCGTGCTGAAGGCGATGCGTGAGCGCGGCATCAATGTTCCGGTCATTGTGCAGACCGCCCAGGGCGGCATCGAGACCGTCGTTTCGGCGATGCGCCACGGCGCTTTCGATTTCGTCGTCAAGCCCGCCTCTCCCGACAGGCTGCAGGCATCGATCGGCAATGCGCTCAAGGTCGAGGCGGTCGAGGGCGAGGTGAAGCGCACGTCGCGGCGGCGCGGCGACCATTTGACCTTCAAGGATCTGATCACGCACAGCCCGGCGATGGACCGGGTGATCCGCCTCGGCCAGAAGGCGGCCGCGTCGAACATCCCGATCCTCATCGAAGGCGAATCGGGCGTCGGCAAGGAATTGGTGGCGCGTGCCATCCAGGGCAGCAGCGACCGCCGCTCGAAACCTTTTGTCACAGTCAATTGCGGCGCCATTCCCGACAATCTGGTCGAATCGATCCTGTTCGGCCACGAGAAGGGCTCGTTCACCGGTGCCACCGAAAAGCACACCGGCAAGTTTGTGGAAGCGCATTCGGGCACGCTTTTCCTCGACGAGATCGGCGACCTGCCACTCGACGTGCAGGTCAAGCTTTTGCGCGCCGTGCAGGACGGCGAGGTCGATCCGGTCGGCGGGCGCTCGACCGTCAGGGTCGACATCAGGCTGATCTCGGCGACGCACCGCAACCTTCTGCAGCAGGTCAAGGACGGCAAGTTCCGCGAGGACCTGTTCTACCGGCTGAACGTCTATCCGATCTTCGTGCCGCCGCTGCGCGATCGTCGCGACGACATTCCCTACCTTGTCGAACACTTCATGGAAAAGGTCGCGCCCGCCGATCCGCGCCGCCGTCTCAACGGCATCTCGGCCGCCGCACTCACCATGCTGCAGGCCTATGACTGGCCGGGAAACATCAGGCAGCTCGAAAATGCCGTCTTCAGGGCCTCGGTGCTTTGCGAAGGCGATGTGCTGACGGTGGAGGAGTTTCCGCAGATCCGGGCGCAGGTCGATGGCACCGTCAATCTCGATGCCTATGGCGCATTGCCGCCTTCCGCATTGCTCGACCTGGCCACCGAATCACGCGGCGAGGGGCCGGACGAAGACGGCATGGCCGCGACCGGGCCTGATGCGCCGGCCAGGCTGCAACCTCGCTTCGGCACGCTGCGGGCGCTCGACGAACGCGGCAATGTGCGGGCTCTGGCCGACGTCGAACTTGAAATGATAAAGCTCGCCATCGACCACTATAACGGCCAGATGAGCGAGGTCGCCCGCCGCCTGGGCATCGGCCGCTCCACGCTCTACAGGAAGCTCAAGGAACATGGCATCGACCCCGAAACGGGCCGTGTCGACCGGCTCGCCTCCTGATTGTGCCAACGAATCCGCGCATGACGGGTGCGAGGGTTGCACGTCCGTGGCGATGTTCACGGATTGAGGCAATTTGTAACAGATCGTGTTTCGGGCAAGGGCTGAAACATGATCTAAACCAGCGGTTTACCAAGAAACCCTGTGCAATATTTTTGACGGGATATCGCCACGGTGTTACCGCATTTCGGCTTCAATAAGTGATGATTAACCATTAGGATCGATATTCGGATGTGACAACAACGCATCCGTTTGGGCAAATCCGGGGACAAACGGCAGCCTGCAAGGCCTTTTGATTTGAACAAAGTCGAACGACACACAAACGGGCGGCACGATCACATGAGCGCTTGGCCGAAATGGCTGGCAGCGGTGATTTTTGCCTGTGGTTTTCTTGTAGCGGCTGCAACGGGCGCCAGCGCGGATACGCGCTCGCTCAAGCTGTATAACCTCCATACGCACGAGAAGGCGGAGATCGTCTTCAAGCGAAATGGCCGCTACGACCAGTCGGGCCTGAGGAAGATCAACATCATCCTGCGCGACTGGCGCCGCAACGAGCCGACCAAGATGGATCCGCGTCTGATGGATCTGGTCTGGGAGGCTTATCGGCAAAGCGGCGCCACCGACTATATCCAGGTCGTCTGCGGTTATCGCTCGCCGTCGACGAATTCGATGCTGCGCGGCCGCAGCAGGGGCGTCGCCCAGAAAAGCCAGCATATGCTCGGCAGGGCCATGGATTTCTACATTCCCGGCGTGCCGCTGAAGAAACTGCGCGACATCGGCCTCAAGATGCAGGGCGGTGGCGTCGGCTTTTATCCGTCGTCAGGGTCGCCCTTCGTCCACATGGATGTCGGCAATGTGCGCCACTGGCCCGGCATCAGCCGCCAGGAACTGGCGCGCGTGTTCCCCAATGGCAAGACGCTGCATGTGCCGAGCGACGGCAAGCCGCTGCCTGGCTATGCGCAGGCGCTTGCCGCCTATAAGGCGCGCAAGGGCGCCGGCACTCCCAACATCGAACTGGCCAGCGCCGGTGGCGGGTCCAAAAGGTCCGGTGGCTTGCTAGCCGCCTTCTTTGGCGGTGGTGAAGACGAGGCGGATGACAGCGCCGATGTGGCGTCAGCCGCGCCCGCGCCGAAGTCGAAGAGCGTAAAGCTGGCAAACGCGAAGCCGGCCGCCAAGAGCGACAACCTTCCGGGTATTGCCATCGTGTCGCCCAAGGATGCGAAGCGCGCCAATATCCCGCAAATCGCCGATGCGCCTGAGCCGGCTCCGGAACCGGAGCAGGATACGCCGGAGACGATTATCGCTGCCCTGCCGGCGCGCAGCGTGCCGTTGCCTGATTTCGCTCCGCGGCCAAAGGCCGATGTCGGTGCCCAGCCGCCCGAGGACGTTCCCTTCGGCATGGCCGATGCCACCGCCACCACCGAGCAGACGGTGGCGACCGCGCAAGCGCCGGCAAGCGTTCCCTTCGGCATGGCGGACCCGTCCGCTGAGCCGTCAACTGCTGGCGACCCGGCTCAGGTTGCGGCCAACAACGTACCGGTGCCGACCTGGCGTCCCGATCACTCGCTGCCGGCCGACCTTTCGGCGGACGATTTGGCGCCGCAGGACAAGGACGTGCTTATGGCGCTGGCCGGCACGGCCGAGCACGGCAAGACCGCGACCGATGCGTTTTCGGTGCTGCCGACGGCGCGCCCCGACAGCACCCAACCGGATGCGGTCAAGGCGGTTCTTGAAAAGGTCAGCGTCACGGACGGCTACCAGGTCGCTTCGCTCTCCGAACCGGCCCCGGTCTTCAGCGATGCGGCAAGCGCCGACGCGGCATCGCCGCGCGAGGCTGTCGCTGGCCGGCCGGCGGGTTCCGATCCGGCAGCGGCGATCGGCGCAGGTGTGAAGACCACCCGCAAGGAAGCCCGGGCAACTGCTCGCGATTCAAAGCCTGGCCCCAAGGCTCTGGTTGTTGCCGCCGCACCGCAAGCCGCCCGCTGGGCGCTGGGCAGCGGCGAAACTGTCGCGGCCGTTTCCGATGCGACGACGGCGCCGCGCTACGCCTACAACATCGTCCACACCCCACCGAACGAGGTCTACGCGGTCGGCTTCCAGCCTAATGGCGAGATATTGGAGGCCAACCGGTTCACCGGCAATGCCGTCAAGTTCCTGTCGGTCGCCCGCTTCCAGACCAAGTAGCGAACCGAACAAGCCACATACAAAGCCGCGCCGGGCAACCGCGCGGCTTTTTGCTCTTAAGCAGCCCCTGTGTGTGTGCAGCGCCCTTGAAGGTGTGATCGCGGCTCAGGTCTATGACCGTGCACCAGCCGGCGATGCGGTCGACACCAGCGCCGGCCTGCAGGATCACGGCAAGCTAAACTTCCCGTGAGGCTGGAACAGCCGACCTGTTTGCGGGTTAGAATAGGTGCGTTCCAACCTGAGAATACTCATGAAGACCATTCTACTGGGGTCGGTTCTCGCATTGGCGGCGGCTCCGGCCGCCATTGCTCCAACGCAGGCTGCGACGATGATCGTCAAATCCAACGACCATATGCATATGAAAAACCATTGCAGGACCAAAATGGTCACGCACTGGCGGCATCACCGCAAGGTCGTCGAAAAGGTCAAGGTCTGCGGCTGATCCCGCGGCACAAGAGCGAACTGGCCCGATCCGCGAAAGCCGATCGGGCCTTTTTTTCACCGCCGCGTTATCGTGCGAGTTGGCTCGCCGCGCGAGCGAGAGCCTCGATCTCATCCCATCTGCCGGCCTTGACCATGTCGTCCGGCGCCACCCAGGAGCCGCCGACGCAATTGACATTGGGCAGGGCGAGATAGTCGGCGGCGTTCTTGCCGGTGATGCCGCCGGTCGGGCAGAATTTCACATCGGCGAGCGGCGAAGCGAATGCCTTGAGCGAGGCGATGCCGCCCGACTGCTCCGCCGGAAAGAATTTCAGGAAGCGCAGGCCTGCCTCGCGGGCGGCCATGATCTCGCCGGGAGTGATGGCGCCTGGCAGCAGCGGAACCGGGCTGTCTTTCGCCGCCGCCAGAAGCTGAATTGTGATGCCGGGGCTGACGATGAACCTCGAGCCGGCTGCCGCGGCCTCGTCGAACTGGCGTGCGTCCAGAATGGTGCCGGCGCCGACGATGGCGCCCTCGACTTCGCCGGCCACGCGCCGGATCGCTTCCAGCGCATCGGCGGTCCGGAGCGTGATCTCGATCGCCGGCAGGCCGCCACGCGCCAGCGCGCGGGCCAGGGGTACGGCGTCAGCGACATTGGCGATCTTCAGCACCGGAATGACCGGCTGGCCGTTGAGGAGCGACAGGAGTTTCTCGGTCTTGGCTGACATTGGCTTGTCTCTCCGGTGTCGAGGATTTCAACCGATTAGCAGAAGGCGGATTTCGAGTCCACGAAGGCAGGCGTGTCGCGATGTCACGCACGCCAGCAGCCCAGCCTCCCGACGCCCGTGCCTCGTTCACGCTGCCTTGAAATGGCTTTCAGCAGAGTTTAGTGGCTTGGCGATGACAATTTCCAGTCACGATCAACCTGTTCGCGTCGCCGCGCTCTACCGCTTCGCCCGGCTCGATGCCTTTGAGGCGCTGCGGGCGCCGCTTGCTGCCTTCTGCTGCGGGCGAGGCATCAAGGGCACGCTGCTTCTGGCGCGCGAGGGCATCAACGGCACGGTCGCCGGCAGCGAGGCTGATATCGCCGCGCTCATCGACCATCTGGAAGCGATCGACGGTCTTGCCGGTCTCGAGGTGAAATACAGCAGCGCTGCCGTGATGCCGTTTCACCGCATGAAGGTACGGCTAAAGCGCGAGATCGTCACCATGGGTGTCGAAGGTCTCGATCCGGCGGCAAGCGCCGGCACCTATGTCGCACCGGTCGACTGGAATGCGCTGATCTCGGACGCCGACACGATCGTCATCGACACGCGCAACGCCTATGAAGTCTCGATCGGCAGCTTCAAGGGCGCGGTCGATCCGGCCACGAGCAGCTTTCGCGAGTTTCCGGCCTGGGTCCAGCGGCATCGGGCCGAACTCGATGGCCGCAAGATCGCCATGTTCTGCACCGGGGGCATACGCTGCGAGAAGGCGACGGCCTATGTGAAGTCGCTCGGCTTCGAGGACGTGTTCCATCTCAAGGGCGGCATCCTGAGATATCTCGAAGAGGTACCGGCCGAACAAAGCCTCTGGCAAGGTGAGTGCTTCGTCTTCGACGAGCGCGTCTCGGTATCGCACGGACTGGTCGAGGGCGAGGCCGAACTCTGCCGCGCCTGCCGCCATCCGCTGACCGGGCACGACCTGTTGTCGCCGCACTACACCGCCGGCATATCATGCCCGCACTGTTTCGATGCCCGTTCCGACGAGGACCGTGCGCGCTATGCCGAGCGCCAGCGCCAGGTCGAACTGGCGCAAGCGCATGGCAGAGAGCCGCATATCGGACGTTAGAGCGACGTGCGCCCATTTGGACGCACAAAGTACGCTCTAACACTTTTTATCTACGCATCGTGCTTCCCGAAAATCGATTCCGATTTTCGGGCCGACGCGTCAGGACAGGGTAAATCCTTATCATCCGCCTGCTTCCGCCGTCGTTGGCAAAGCGGCAGCCCGTCATTGTAATGTCGCTATGCGGGGCCTACCTCTTCAACGTCCGCAACCTGCCCGTGCACGTTCGGCCGGGCCAATTCTGGAGGCATTGATGCTCGATCCCAAGAAGCTTCTCGACGATCTGCTTGGTTCGCAAATTCCCGGAACAGGGTCGACCGTCCGTGACAAGGCGGGTCAGGCGGTGCAGATGGCCAAGGACAATCCGCTGGCCGCGGGTGCTCTGGCCGCTGTGTTGCTTGGGACCGGCGCGGGGCGTCAGGTAACCGGTGCCGCGGTCAAGCTTGGCGGCCTGGCCGCGATCGGCGGCCTTGCCTACAAGGCCTACCAGAATTACAAGAGCGGCAGCGCGCCGGCGGAAGCACAAACGGCCGGCGAACCGGAATTGCTGCCGCCGCCCGCCGACACCAGCTTCCACCCCTCGCAGGCGCCGCAAGGCGAGGACGCCTTCACGCTGACGCTGGTGCGGGCGATGATTTCGGCGGCGAAGGCCGACGGCCATATCGATGATGGCGAGCGGCAAAAGATCGCCGGCAAGCTCAGCCTCGCGGGCATCGGCCCCGACGCAGAGAAATTCCTGATGTCGGAGCTGGAGACGCCGCTCGATCTTGATACGCTGGTCGCCGGCGCCCAGACCGATGCGCAGAAGCTCGAACTCTACACCGCTTCGCGCCTGACCATCGATCCCGATACGCGTGCCGAACGGGGCTATCTCGATCTGCTCGCCGGCCGCCTCGGCCTGCCGGATGCACTGGTCGACCATGTCGAGGCGACGGTGTCGGCGGCAAAGGTACCGGCATCGGACGCCAGCCAGACGGCAAAGGCTGCCAGCAAGACCGCACCCAATTCGCGCTGGTAGGCTGCAACCATAGAGGGCCGACTGGCAAGATTTCGCGCTAACGTTTCGTTAACCCGGTAACGTCTCGTTAACCTGGCAAGCGCATGATTTTAGGCAGTCGGATCGGCTTTCCTCCTCCCAAGCCCGGTTCAGATCAGGGCGGCCGCTCCTTGGCCGCCCTTTTTGTCCGGCTTTGCCTCGCCAGCTTGGCTTGCCGCTGGCAGCTTCAGCTTGCCATCGGCGTCATCATTTGCGATGGCACTTCCAGCCATGACCCGGGAGGACGGCGATGACAGCCAAGACAGTTTCCAGAACCGCCATCGTCACCGGCGCCGGCACCGGTATTGGCAAAAGCGTCGCCACGGCGCTGCTCGGGGCCGGCTGGAACACAGTGTTCTGCGGGCGCCGCAAGGAGGTGCTGGACGAGGCGATCGCCGAGGCCGGACCGACCCAGGCCAAGGCATTGGCTGTCGCCTGCGATATCAGCAAGGCCGACCAGGTGGATGATCTGTTCGAGACGGTGGCGGCCGCCTTCGGGCGCGTCGATCTGCTCTTCAACAATGCCGGCATGAGCTACAAGTCGACACCGATCGACGAAATCCCGGTCGACGTGTGGAACGACATTGTCGGGGTTAATCTCACCGGCTCGTTCCTATGCGCCCGCGCTGCCTTCGGCGCCATGCGCAAGCAGCAGCCTATGGGCGGCCGCATCATCAACAATGGCTCGGTGTCGGCCTATGCGCCGCGGCCGGGCTCGGTGCCCTACACCGCGACCAAGCACGCCATTACCGGACTGACCAAGACGCTGGCGCTGGATGGCAGGCCCTATGATATCGCCTGCGGCCAGATCGACATCGGCAACGCGCTGACCGACATGGCGCAGGCGATGACGGTCGGCGTGCCGCAGGCCAATGGCTCGATCGCCGCCGAAGCGGTGATGGACGTTCAGCATGTCGCCGATGCCGTCGTCCATATGGCCAGCCTGCCGCTCGACGCCAATGTGCTGTTCATGACGGTGATGGCGACGAAGATGCCGTTCGTCGGACGAGGGTAGCCGCTCATCCCTGCGATAGCGGCACGCCGGGAAGATACAGCGAAATCGGGCGGATTTCGTAGACGGCGGTCGGATTGACACGGCGAAGATCCCGGGCGATCGCGATCGCGGCATCGCGTGTGGCGCAGTCGACGACATAAAGACCCAGCAATTGCTCCTTGGTCTCGGCGAAGGGGCCGTCGATGATCAATCCGTCGCCCGGCCCGCGCAAGGTCCAGGCATCCTGGGTCGCCCCGAGCCGCGCCGAAGGCCCAAGTGTGCCTTCCCGGTAGAGCCGATCGTTGATCTCGAGCAGATCGGTCATCAGCGCCGCATCCTGCTCCGGCGTCAGCGCCTCGATCGCTTCTTCCACGTGATAGGCAAGGATGGCGTAAAACATCGAGGGTTCCTTTCTCAGGTCGTGAATATCCAAGGACGATCGAAGGGGGCCTTTGCCAAAATGGTCAGCCCGGGTTCCCGTGTCACTTGCCCAGGAAGGCCTCGATCCGCTCCAGCGCGCGCAGAATGTTTTCTTCGGAATTGGCGTAGGAGAGCCTGACATAGCCTTCGCCGAGAATGCCGAAATCAGGACCGCCGATCAGCGCGACGCCGGCATCCTCCAGCAGCGCCGAGGCGAGTTTCTTAGCCTTTCGACCTGTCCTGGAAATGTTGGGGAAGGCGTAGAACGCGCCCTTGGGCGTGATGCAGGAAACGCCGGGCAAGGCATTCAGCCCCTCGATCACCACCTTCCTGCGGCGGTCGAAGGCGCGCATCATCGTGTCGACATCGTCCTGAGGACCATCGATGGCGGCAATGCCGGCATATTGGCTCGGCGCGTTGACGCAGGACCAGCAGTTGACCGCCAGTTTGCGCACCTTGTCGTAGAGGTGGGCGCCCTTGTCGCCGTTCGGCCAGATCGACCAGCCCATGCGCCAGCCGGTCATCGCCCAGGTCTTCGACCAGCCGTTGAGGATGATCAGCCGGTCGCGGATTTCGGGAAAATTGAGCAGCGAGCAATGCGTCTCGCCGTCATAGGTCATGACGTCGTAGATCTCGTCCGAGAGGATGGCGACATGCGGGTGCGCTTCGAGCCCCTTCACGAGCTTCTCGATCTCGGCCCTGGGCGTGACGCCGCCGGTCGGGTTGGCCGGCGAGTTGAGGATCAGGAGCTTGGTCTTCGGCGTAATCAGCGCCAGCGTCTCCTGCGCCGAAAAAGCAAAGCCGTTCTCCTCGCGCATCGGCACCGGCACAGGGGCGGCGCCGGTGAACTCGATCATCGAGCGGTAGATGGGAAAGCCGGGATCGGGATAGAGGATCTCGGCGCCCGCTTCGCCGAACATCAGGATCGCGGCGAACATGGTCGGCTTGCCGCCAGGCAGGATCATCACCGCCTCGGGCGACACCTCGACGCCGGTAGTGGTCAGCGTGCGGCGCACCACCGCCTCGCGCGTCGCCAGCAGGCCGTTGGCCGGCGTATAGCCGTGATGGCCGTCGCGCAGCGCCTTGATCGCCGCTTCGACAATGTGCTGCGGCGTCTTGAAGTCGGGTTGGCCGATGCCGAGATTGATAATGTCGCGGCCCTGATGGGCAAGTGCCGTGGCACGCGCGAGCACCGCGAAGGCATTTTCCTCGCCGAGACGGTCGAAGGCCGCAATCGTGTGGAGCATTTTTCCCATCCCTGTGGTTCTTACTGTGGGCGAGCGTTTTTGTGAGCGTCCGTAGCCAAATGTCAAACGGATTGGAGCCCAGGTGTCGGAAAATATTGGGGTGTCGGAAAATCTCGAGAATTGGCAGCCGCGTCCGCGGCCAGAACGCAGGATCATCGAAGGCCGCTATGTCAGGCTCGAACCGCTGAACGCGGCAAAGCATGGCGACGGCCTCTACGAGGCATCGTCGGTGCCTGACATCGGTGGCCGCTTCGCCTGGCTGCCCGATTATCCGCCGGAAACCCGCGCCGCCTTCCAGCCCTGGCTGGACAAGGTCGAGGCCAGCGAGGATCCACTGTTCTTCAGCGTTATCGACAAGGCCAGCGGCAAGGTCGCCGGGCGTCAGACCCTGATGCGCATCGATCCGGCCTATGGCGTGATCGAGATCGGCAACATCTATTGGGGGCCGCTTATCTCGCGCAAGCCGGCGGCGACGGAAGCGCAGTTCCTGTTCATGCAATATATCTTCGACGAGCTTGGCTATCGCCGCTACGAATGGAAATGCAACAACCGCAACGAACCGTCGAAGCGCGCGGCGGAGCGTTTCGGCTTCAAGTTCGAAGGCATTTTCCGTCAGCATCTTGTGGTCAAGGGCGAAAACCGCGATACCGCGTGGTATTCGATCATCGACAAGGAGTGGCCGGCATTGCGCAGAGCCTATGAGGCATGGCTCGATCCGGCCAATTTCGATGGCGATGGCCAGCAGAAGCGGCGGCTCGAGGATTTCCGCGCCGAGTTCGGGGCGTAACAGGAGCAGGCGGATGGCTCATAGCCACGACCATGGTTCGCAAAAGCACGACCACGGCGCCGGCCATGTGCATGGCTCGACCGACAAGAAGCGCGTCCTGATCGCTGCCTGCCTGACCGCCGGCTTCATGGTCGTGGAGGCGCTCGGCGGCCTCCTCACCGGCTCGCTGGCGCTGCTGGCGGATGCCGGCCACATGCTCGCCGATTGCATCGCGCTCGGCCTTGCCTGGTATGCCTTCCATCTGGCAAGCCGGCCGGCGACCGTTCGCCTCACCTACGGTTTCGGCCGGGTCAAGACTTTGGTCGCCTACACCAACGGCATTGCCATCTTCGCCATTGCGCTGTGGATCGTCTATGAGGCCTGGGGGCGCCTGCAGGCGCCGGCGCCGGTGCTCGGTGGGCCGATGCTGGTCGTTGCGATCGCCGGCCTGGCGGTCAATATCGGTTCCTTCTTCGTGCTGCATGGCGGCGATCGTGAAAGCCTGAACATGCGCGGCGCCATCCTGCATGTGCTGGGCGATCTGCTCGGTTCGGCGGCGGCGATCGTGGCGGCGCTGGTCATCCTGGCGACGGGCTGGACGCCGATCGATCCGATCCTGTCAGTGCTCGTTTCGCTGCTGATCCTGTCCACGGCATGGTCGCTGATGCGCGAAGCCGCCCATGTGCTGCTCGAAGGCGTGCCGGCAAGCCTCGACCGCGACCTGATCGCCAGGGATCTGGAGGGGACGGTCAAGGGCGTGCGCGAAGTGCATCACATGCATGTCTGGTCGCTCGACGGTTCAAGCAACATGGCGACATTGCATGCCTGCCTCAACGAGGGGGTCGACGCCCATAGCGCGGTCAGCGCCATCAAGAAGCGGCTTGCGGCCGAGCATGGCATTTCACATGCTACCGTCGAACCGGAATTCGGCCAGTGCGCCGACAGCCTTCACGAGCATGATGAGCACCGTGAGCACGACCATACGCACGAAGCGGCACCGCATGGTGGCCACTATCACTGATCCAGGAAACTCCATGGCATTGGCAATGAGCTTGATGAACCCCCGCCGCCCGGGAGCCGCGTGATGGATCGCGACACGCGCAATGCGGCGATCGGCGCTGCCTGGGTCCTGCTCTTGTTCGGCATTGCCGCCTACTATCTGCCAACGGTGATGCTGGCGGTCGGCAGCGTTTCGACCGTCCTTGCCGGTGTCGTCGCCGCCGTCTTCATGGTGGCGATTTTTGTCGTGTTCTGGCTGCGTGGCCGCAACCAGCGCAAAAAGGGTCTTTGATATGCGCATTCTGATTACCGGTGCCGCTGGCATGGTCGGCCGCAAGCTCGTCGCCAGGCTGGCAAAGGATGGGACGCTCAACGGCCGCAAGATCGCCGCGCTCGACCTCCACGATATCGTGCCGCCGCAACCGCCGGTCCTGGAAGGCGTCAACGTCGCCATCCATACCGGCGATCTTGCCGCGTCTGGCGCGACGCAAAGGCTGGTCGCTTCGCAACCGGATGTGATCTTCCACCTCGCCGGCGTCGTGTCGGGCGAGGCGGAAGCCAATTTCGACCTTGGCTACCGCGTCAATCTCGACGGCACGAGGGCGCTGTTCGATGCCATAAGGCTGGCGGATTTTGCGCCGCGCGTCGTCTTCACCTCGTCGATCGCCGTATTCGGCGCGCCGTTCCCGGATATCATTCCGGACGAATTCCATCCGACGCCGCTGACCTCCTACGGCACGCAGAAACTGATGGGCGAGGCCCTGCTTGCCGACTATTCCAGGCGCGGCTTCTTCGACGGCATCGGCATCCGGCTGCCGACCATCTGCGTGCGGCCGGGCAAACCGAACAAGGCGGCTTCGGGCTTCTTCTCGGGCATCATCCGGGAGCCGCTGAGCGGCCAGGAGGCGATACTGCCGGTGCCGCGCTCGGTGATGCATACCCATGCCAGCCTGCGCTCGGCGGTGAATTTCCTGATCCATGCGGCAGGGATCGATGGCGGCACTGTCGGGCCGCGCCGCAACCTGACGATGCCGGGTGTCGCCGTCACCGTCGGTGAACAGATCGAGGCGCTGGAACGCATTGCCGGCGTCGAAGCTGTGAAACTGATCCGCGAGGAGCCCGACGACACGATCTGGGCGATCGTGCAGGGCTGGCCGACGCGGTTCGAGGCCCGGCGCTCGCGGGAGCTTGGCTTTGTCGCAGAAGAAAGCTTCGACGACATCATCCGCGCCCATATCGAGGATGAGCTGGACGGCAAGATTTCCGCTTAAGGCGGAACCACTACGCGTCCAGCCGGAGACGCGAAAGGGTGTTACACGCCGCCCGTCAGGCTTGCCGACAAAAGCAGCAGACCAAACAGGAATACGAAGGCCGCGCCGCCAATCTCGACGATCGAGTGGATGCGGTTGCCCATGCGGCCGTCGCCGGCGAAATAGACTGCCCAGTTCTTGGCGGTCACGGCAATCGTCGCCAGCGCCGAAACCGTGATGGCGGTTCCCAGAGACATCGCCAGCACTGACAGCAAGCCGCCGAGCCAGAGCCCGTTGAGCAAAGCGAAGCTCAGCACGATCAGCGCGCCGGAGCAGGGGCGGATGCCGACGGCGGCCACTGCCGACCAGGCCGTGCGCCAGTCGAAGCGATCGCCGGAAAGCAGCGCCGGGTCCGGCGCATGCGAATGGCCGCAGGTTTCACAGACCTCGCCGGCCGCATGATCGTGGTGAGCGTGTGCGCCATGATCGTGGTCATGTGCGCCATGGTCGTGATCGTGGGCATGGTGATCATGCGCGTGGTCGTGATCGCCATGCGCGTGCGAATGGGCATGTGCCGAATGGGCAGCATGCGAATGGCCTGCATGCGAGTGGCCGGCGTGAGCGGCTGAAAGGCTGTAGGCCGGGCCGGCGCCGAACAGGCGCAGGATGGAGGGGCCAAGCTTGCGCCACAGCAGCCAGGCGCCGAACAGGGTGACGAAGACAAAGCTCATGATCTCCATGAACCATGCCGCATCGGTCATCGAGATGGCGGTGCCGCGCAGCACGAAATAGGCGAGCAGCATGACGGCGACTGCCGTCAATCCCTGCAGCAGCGCCGACACGAAGGACAGCAGGATGCCGCGCTTCAGCGCCACTTCGTTCGCCACCATGTAGGACGAGATCACCGCCTTGCCGTGGCCGGGGCCGGCGGCATGGAAAATGCCATAGGCGAAGGAGAGGCCGACGAGCAGCCACAGCTTGCTGCCGTCCTGGCGCATCGCCTTCATGGCCGTCGCCAGCGCGCGGTAGAATTCCTGCTGTTTGAGATTGATCCACATCAGTATGTGGGCGAACGGGCCAGAGGCGCTGGGGGCCATGCCGTCGTTGGTGCCGATGCCGAGCGAGCTCTGGGCGTGGGCGGAGCCAAGGAAATGCGTCATCACCAAGGTGACGGCCAAGAGGCCGAATGCCAAACGCAGGGACGGTTTCGTCACCGGATCTATCCTTCTGGCTGACAGGTCAGTTCAAGCTTGGTGGCAAAGATCTTGCTCATGTCGGTGCCTGTCGGATCGTTGAAGAAAGCGTCCGTCAGGGTCTTCTGGTTCTCGGCGATCGCCTCGTCGGGATCGGGACGAACGACCTTGCTGGTGCAGGTCGACGGCAGACCATCGACCTGCATGTTGGCGTCCTCGGTGAAATCGATCGCCGTGTAGAAGGTCGGATCGTAAACGCCGATATCGATCTTGCCGGCCAGCTTGATCGGCGTCTTCGGCTCGGATTCGAACAGGATGATGAGCTGGTCGTTGTCGAAATTGGCCATCAGATGCGGAGGCGGGTTCATCGGCACGTCCTTGCCGTCGACGGTGACGAGCTGGAAGTAATTGAACTCCGCCAGCGAAGCGTGGACGGTGTCGGCGACATCCTTCAGCTCCTTGTCGTCGAGCTTCAGGTCGGAATTCTTGTCGAACTCCATCATCACAGTACTCGAAAACAGATCGTCGAAGCGCCAGAGATGGCGCAGCGCTTTCACACTTTGGTGATCCGGGCTCAGCACCACTTCGAGGCGGGCCTCGGCGAAGACGTGCGGATGCGCTCCGGCCGGCCCGGCCACGGCAAACGCTGCCGCCATGGCCGAAGCCATCATGGTTGCTTGCCGTTTCAGCTGCATTCTGGGCCGCGATTCCACCGACTTCGGAGAGTTGTGGAGAGTGACCAGAAAGGGGGCGAAAATGGGACCGCGCCGCGACTGAAACGGATCAAGCGTTTTCACGCGTCTTGAACCACTGCACCAGGAAGTCGACGAAGACGCGCACCTTGGCGGGCAAATAGCGCCGATGCGGGTAGACGGCGAAAATGCCTGCGCCCGACAGGATGCGGTCGTCCAGCGCGGCCACCAGCCGGCCGCTCTCGAGGTCGGGTGCAGCGATGAAATCCGGCAGTATGGTGAACCCCAGTCCCGACACGGCGGCAGCTCTTGCCGCCATCGGGCTGTTGACCTCGATCGGACCCGAGACCGAAACGCTCACGGTGTCGTTACCGTCGCCCTTGAATTGCCAATTGTTCAGCCCGCGACCGTTGGTGTCGACGATACAGGGGATGCGAGCCAGGTCCTGGGCCCGCGTCGGCTTGCCATGCTTGACGATCAACTCGGGAGAGGCGCAGAGCCGTACCGAAAACGGCGCCAGGCGCCTGGCGATCAGCGAGGAGTTCTCCAGCCGCGAGATTCGCACAGCGAGATCGAAACCTTCCTCGACCAGATCGACGAAGCGGTCATCGAGATGGATATCGAGCACGATGTCGGGATGCTGCTTGGCGAAGTCGATCAGCGACTGGCCGATCGGTGCGTCGGCAAAGGTGCGCGGCGCCGAAAGCTTGATCCTGCCGCGCACGTCGCCGGAGGATTCGCGCACCGCATCGGCCAGGCTGTCGACCTCGCGCACGATTTCGGAGGCGCGGCGGTAGTAGGTGTGGCCGGCCTCCGTCATCGAGAACTGCCGCGTGGTGCGGTTCAACAGCAGCGCGCCGAGTTCGTCCTCCAGCTCGCGCACATACTTCGACAGCAGCGCCTTGGAGCGGCCGATCTTGCGCGCGGCCGCCGAAAATCCTTCGGCCTCGACCACGTCGATGAAGGCGCGCATGCGGGTCAGCGTGTCCATGTCATGGGCTCCCTGAAGAGGCAGCAAGGATGCGTGCGGAGAGCGCCAGCAAATGCCGGTCGCTGTTCTTCGGCCCCAGCAGCGAGAGGCCGAAGGGCGCGCCGTCTACCTTGCCCAGCGGCAACGTGATCTGCGGAAAGCCCGCCAGGCCGGAAAGGCACAGCAGCCTCAGTGCGCGTTCGCGGTAGGTCTGCAAATCGTCGAAGGCAGCGGCCTTGAGCGGGGCCGCGCCAGGGACGGTCGGCAGCACGAGCACGCCGTCCTCGCCAAGACGCTCGGCAAGTTCGCGGCCGAAGGCATCGCGCCGCTCCGTTTCATGTCGCGCCGTCGCGGCATCTATGGTCGCACCGTGCTCGAAACGTTCCTTGACGAAGGGCCCAAGCATGCGGCCACTCTGCGAAATCCAGGCGCCATGGCTTTGCCAGGCCTCGTATCCCTGCAGCTTGCGGAAGCACCAATAGAGATCGTCGGTGGAATGCGACAGCGGTGCGATCGTGCGCGATGCGCCCATCACCGAAGAAACGCGCTGGACCATGCCGGCATATTCATCGGTCTCTTGCTGGCCGAGCACGAGCCCGTCCAGCGCATCGAGCGCAAGGGGGCGCTGCAAGTCGCGGGGCTGCGGATCGTCGCCGAGCAGCACCTCGCCGACCTTCTCATAGGTCGCCATGTCCCTG
This sequence comes from Mesorhizobium helmanticense, assembly GCF_003034915.1. Classification (GTDB taxonomy): domain Bacteria; phylum Pseudomonadota; class Alphaproteobacteria; order Rhizobiales; family Rhizobiaceae; genus Mesorhizobium; species Mesorhizobium helmanticense. Next base: position 133,029 of record NZ_PZJX01000026.1, read on the forward strand.
GCGAACCATCCGAACGTATCGAAGGAAGGGGCGAGCGGCATGGTGCCGGCGAGCGAGACGCGGCCATGCGTCGTCCTGAGGCCGATCAGGCCGCAGAAAGCTGCCGGCGCGCGGATCGAGCCGCCGGTGTCGGACCCGGTGGCGATGTCGGCAAGGCCGCCGGCGACCGCCGAGGCGGATCCGGATGACGAGCCGCCGGTGATGCGGTCGGGTGCCGCCGGATTGACCGGCGAGGGGAAATGCGCGTTCAGCCCCATCAGGGAAAAGGCGAGCTCGTCGGTCTGCGTCTTGCCGACGAAGCGCGCACCCGAATCAAGCAGCGCCTGGACGGCAGGCGCGGTTGCCGCGGCGGGTGAGGCTTCCTCATATTTCTGCGGATTGCCGCAGCCGGTACGGTAGCCGGCCACGTCGAAAATGTCCTTGACGGCCAGCCGAAGGCCGGCAAGCGGGCCTGATTGCGCATGCGCAACTGGAATCTGGTCGAGGTCGAGAAAAGCGTTCAGGGGGCCGCGAGTGCCTGTCATGCGTTCAATATCCGGATACAGTCTGTCCAACATTGTGCGCTGCTGGAAATTTTACAACCTTGCCTGTCGATTTTTATTGATTGTGAAACCCTTCGCTCTTATATCGCGCTTGCCCAAAGTCGCACGTGCCTGTGGGTGTCCGCCGATCCTCGAATGGTGAGGGCAATCGGTAAGGTAACTGGAGCCAACCCCTCCAGTCGGTTTAGTGGCCAACCACCAAACCGAGGACACCTTGAAGCAACGACGGTGCGGGCCTTTCTGGTGTTCTGCCGGTCGTCCAAAGACCGGGGTTACTGAAGAGGCACACCTTCATTGCCGGCAGTGCGGACGGGTCTCCCATCCAAGCCAAGGCAGACAAAGCGAACCGAGGCCGGGCAAGGCCAAGGTTCACCGCCGCGAGACGGCGATTCGTGGTTCCGGGGTCTCCACCGGCTGGTTCCATGAATTTTCGTCCCGCCTTTGTTTGACCGCGTGTTCGCGAGGCCGAGAGCCTGCGTCCCGCAGCCTTTGTGCGCGCCGCAAGGCGCTGATGGAGAGACCCCGATGGCCACCCAGCGCATCCTTGATTTCCTCGCCACCCGACGTCCGACCGGCCCTTGCCTCGTCGTCGACCTCGATGTCGTGCGCGACAACTTCCGCGCTTTCGAGAAGGCGCTTCCCGATTCCAAGATCTACTATGCGGTGAAAGCAAATCCGGCGCCGGAAATCCTGCGCCTCCTTGCTACGATGGGCTCGTCCTTCGACACCGCCTCCGTTGCCGAAGTCGAGATGGCGATGGACGCCGGTGCGCCGGCGCATCGCATCTCCTTCGGCAACACCATCAAGAAGGAGCGTGACATCGCACGCGCCTATCAGCTCGGTATCCGGCTGTTCGCGGTCGACTGCGTCGAGGAGGTCGAGAAGATCGCCCGCGTGGCTCCCGGCGCCCGCGTGTTCTGCCGCGTCTTGACCGACGGCGAGGGCGCCGAGTGGCCGCTGTCGCGCAAGTTCGGCTGCGTACCGGCGATGGCGGTCGACGTGCTGCGCCATGCCAAGTCGCTCGGCCTCGATGCCTATGGCGTGTCGTTTCATGTCGGCTCGCAGCAGACCGATTTGAACGCCTGGGACCGCGCGCTTGGCGACGCCAAGAAGGTGTTTGCGACGCTCGCCGAGGAAGGCATCGTCCTGAAGATGGTCAATATGGGCGGAGGCTTCCCGACCCGTTATCTCAGGGACGTGCCGGTGGCGCAGGACTATGGCCAGGCGATCTTCTCGGCGCTGCGCAGGCATTTCGGCAACGCGATCCCGGAAACGATCATCGAACCGGGCCGCGGCATGGTCGGCAATGCCGGCGTCATCAAGTCGGAAGTCGTGCTGATCTCGAAGAAGGCCGACAACGACAATGTGCGCTGGGTGTTCCTCGACATCGGCAAGTTCGGCGGTCTCGCCGAGACGATGGACGAGGCGATCCGCTACGCGATCACCACGGCGTATGACGGCACCGAGACCGCGCCTTGCGTGCTTGCCGGCCCGACCTGCGATTCGGCCGACGTGATGTACGAGAAGACGCCGTATCCGCTGCCCCTGTCGCTGACCATCGGCGACGAGGTGCTGATCGAGGGCACCGGCGCCTACACGACCACCTATTCGGCGGTCGCGTTCAACGGCTTCGAGCCTCTCCGATCCTACGTGATCTGACGGCTCGCGAGAGTTGCTCAGATCACCCCAGGTGGGCGCCGTCGCCCGCCCGGGCTCGCCTGTGGAACAGATCTCCGCTCGTGAAGGATCGCGGAAATGGAAATGCCAGTTGAAATCGTAGACCGCTCGCCGGCCTTTTCGATCGTCGCCGAAACCGCTGCCGACATTCCGGCGCGTGAGGCTTTGCTCGATCGCGCGATGGGACCGAAGCGCAGGAAGAAATCATCGGAAAAGCTGCGGCGCGGCCGCCGGCCTTCGGAAGGCCTGGCCTTCGTCGCGCGCGATGCATCAGGTGCGGTCGCCGGCAGCGTGCGGCTGTGGGATCTGGTGCTGGGCGAGGGTGGCCCGGCAGCGCTTCTGCTCGGTCCGCTCGCTGTCGATCCGGCACTCAAGAATGTCGGCATCGGCTCGGCGTTGATGCGCCATGCCGTGGCGGAGGCCGCGCGGCTCGGCCATGCCGCGATCCTGCTCGTCGGCGACGCCCCTTACTATGGGCGTTTCGGATTCTCGGCCGCCAAGACCGGCGCGCTCGCCATGCCGGGACCCTATGAGCGGCACCGTCTGCTGGCTCTGGAACTGGTGGACGGTGCGCTGAGCGGCGCCCAAGGCACGCTGAAGGCCGCGGGGCGCAAGCAGAAGGCGCCGATGGCGCTGACTTTCGCGGCGTAAGCCTTCAGCCGGCTGTAGAAGCAGAAACGCCGCCCATAGAGCGCGTCGCACGACGCGCTTTACTTGTGCATGTCGTTATCCCAAAACCGCTGCGCACTTTTGGGCGACATGCACCGGGCGGCGTTTTTGTTTCATGCGTGAACTGGTCAGCCGATCATCAAAGCGGCTCAGCCGATCAATTGGCTCAGCGCCATGGCGACGCTCATGTCGCCCTCGACCTTGATCTTGCCGGTCATGAACGCCATGGTCGGGTTGAGATCACCAGCAATCAGCGAATCCAGATCGTCGAGCGAAAGCTTTATGGTGCAGTCGGTCGGCGCGTCGTCGGTCGAGATTGTGGCGCCGTCGATGACGATGACGCCGTCAGCGCCGGTATCGAATTTCACGGAACGATCGAACCCGGCACTCGCCACGCGCGATCTGATCTTGTCGGCAATTTCCTGAACGCTCATGCCGTTCTCCTCGTCTCGTTGCGTTTGTCGCGCATTGGCGCTGGGCGCATATAGCTTCGGGTTGACGTTTACGTCAACGCGGTTTCCCGCGACGAAGATGGTCTTATCGACGCATGAAGTCGTGCTGTCCGGCCCACCCGCCGACGGCCGGCATTGCGGTTGCCATGCGATGCCGCCGGGCGTATCAGGCTTTCATTTTCCCTAGATATCGGCGAGCCGCCCCGGTGCTTTCCAGAAACCAACCGCAAGTCTATGCCCGCCGGCTGCGCGCAGTGCTGATCAGGTCGCTGCCGCTGCTCGAGGCGCGCGGCATCGCCGTGGTCCTTCTGGCCGGCGTGGTCGGGGTAATGGCGGGCGTGCTGGTCACCGCGATGAGCCAGATGGTGCAGGACCTGCACGGGCTGCTGTTCGGCGTTCAGCCGGGTGGGCGGCTTTCGGGGATGTTTTCGCTGGAGAGCCCGGTGCAGGCGCTGATCCCGGCGATCGGCGGCATCCTGCTCGGGCTGACCGTGATCTGGCTGAGGATCCGGAAATTCCGCACGCCGGTCGATCCGATCGAAGCCAATGCGCTTTACGGCGGGCGCATGTCCCTGACCGACACGTTCATCATCGCCGGTCAGACGATGATCTCGAGCGGCTTCGGCGCCTCGGTCGGGCTGGAGGCCGGCTACACGCAGGTCGGCTCCGGCATGGCATCGCGGCTGGCGCGGGCCTTCAGGCTGCGCCGCAACGATGTCCGCATCCTGGTCGGCTGTGGTGCTGCCGGCGCGATCGCGGCCGCCTTCGACGCGCCGCTGACCGGCGCCTTCTATGGTTTCGAGCTGGTCATCGGCATCTACTCGGTCGCCAACGTAGCGCCGGTGATGACGGCGGCGATCGCGGCCTCGCTGACCGCCGAGGTCTTCGGCGGCGTTCCGTTTCCGCTGGAGCTCTCGGGCCTGCCGGCGCTCACCGCCAGCCAGTATCTGCCATTCCTGCTGCTGGGATTGCTGGGCGGCGCAGCCTCCATCGCCATCATGCAACTGGTGACCCTGATCGAGCGCGGTTTCGTGCGGCTGTCGATCGATGCCGCGCTGCGCCCCTTCATCGGCGGCTGCATTGTCGGGCTGCTTGGGCTGATCACGCCGCAGGTTCTGTCCAGCGGCCATGGCGCGCTGCATCGCGAATTCGCGATGAATTACGGGCTTGCCGTGGTGACCAGCGTCTTCCTGCTGAAGCTGGCGGCATCGGCGGTCTCGCTGGGCTCGGGCTTTCGCGGTGGACTGTTCTTTGCCTCGCTGTTCCTCGGCGCCCTGCTCGGCAAGATGTTCGCCGAAGTGATGGCCGTCGTTTCGCCGGCAACGGGCATCGATCCCGCCGTCGCCGCCGTCGTCGGCATGACGTCGCTTGCCGTCGGCGTCGTCGGCGGCCCGCTGACGATGACGTTCCTGGCGCTGGAATCGACCCGCGACCTGACGCTCACCGGCGTGGTGCTGGCGGCCTCGATCATGGCGGCGATCCTGGTGCGCGAAACCTTCGGCTATTCCTTCTCGACATGGCGTTTCCATCTGCGCGGCGAGACGATCCGCAGCGCGCATGACGTCGGCTGGATGCGCAGCCTGACGGTCGGCTCGATGATGCGAAAGGATGTCCGCACCATCGATGCCTCGAAAACGCTGGCCACCTTCCGCAAGGAAGTGCCGCTCGGTTCGGCCCAGCGCGTCATCGCGGTCGACGCCGGGCACTATGTCGGCGTGCTGATCGTCGCCGAACTGCATAGCGACCTGTCCGACGGGGAGACGCCGGTGCTATCGCTCGCCAAGTACAAGGACGCCGTCCTGGTGCCGACCATGAACGTGCAATCGGCCGCCGAGACTTTTCAGCGCGCCGGCGCCGAGGAATTGGCCGTGGTCGAGGATTTCACCGACCGCGTCGTCGTCGGGCTCCTGACCGAAGGCCATCTGATGCGGCGTTACGCCGAAGAACTCGACAAGGCGCGGCGGGCTCTGTCGGGCGAGGGGTAGGGCACCTGACAGGCCAGTCTTTCCCTGGTTGGAAAAACCCGAACGGGCACGAGGCGTGCTAATTCGCTCTGGCGGTGAGCCTGACAACGTCGCTGTCGGCCACTCCTTTAATCCGCGACTGAATTTAGCCCGGTGGCGGAGCAGCCACAGTGTGGACATTTCAGCCCACATGGAAAATGATCATGTTGCCATGCACAACACTGCAGTGCTCTGATCTCGACGAGAAGCCTGAGCGTTGAAGCGGATCAACCGACCTCCGGGTCCAGCGAGTGGGGACGCAAATGGACACCCCCGAGAATGGGCAATTGCATCGCGACGCGGGCAGGCGACCCCGTCGATCGGCCGGCTGGCTTACCCGCGCCGCCGTGTCGGCGGCATTCCTGCTCGGCATGGCTTTCAGCAGCACTGCGTTTGCGCAGGACCAGCAGCTACCCGAGGTGACGGCGGCCAAGCCGGTGGTCCGTGAAATCGTCGAAGACGACGAGTTCGTCGGGCGCTTCGAAGCCGTCGACCAGGTCGCCATCCGTTCGCGCGTCAGCGGCTATCTGGACAAGGTCAGCTTCCAGGACGGCGCACTGGTCAACAAGGGCGACCTGCTCTTCACCATCGACCAGCGTCCGTACCAGGCGGCTTATGATGCCGCCAAGTCGCAAGTGGACGTCGCCAAGAGTCTGCTCGAATTCTCCAAGATGCAGCTGGATCGCGCCGACGAACTCGCCAAGACCGGCAATATCTCAACCGCGACGGTCGACGACCGCCGGCGGGAATACCTTTCGGCGCAGGCGCAGATGCAGGGCGCGACGGCTGCGCTGACGACGGCCAGCCTGAACATGGAATTCACCGAGATCAAGGCGCCCTTGTCCGGCCGCATCGACCGCCGGCTGGTGTCGGTCGGCAACCTCGTGCAGCCGGATTCCACCTTGCTGACGACCATCGTTACGCGCGATCCGATCGACTTCTATTTCGACGTCGATGAGCGCCTGTATTTCAGCTACGCCCGCGACGCGAAGGAGCGCGGCGGCAGCATGCAGGAAGGCGCCGGCGGGCTCGATGTGGTGGTTCGCGTCGCCGACCGCGAGGAGGCGGTATTTAAAGGCAAGCTCGATTTTGCCGAGAACCGGATCGACAACGCGACCGGCACCATGCGGGTGCGTGCAACGTTTCCCAACGCCGACGGCGTTCTCCAGCCAGGCATGTTCGGGCGCATCAACGTGCCGGGGTCGCTGCCACATAGCGGGGTGCTGGTGCCCGACGAGGCGATCGGCGCCGATCAGGATCGCCGCATCGTGTTCCTGGTGGATGAGGCCGGGATGGTGTCGGCGAAGCCCGTGCGCACCGGCCCGCTTCTTGACGGTTACCGGGTGATCCGCGCGGGCCTGACCGGCGACGAGACGATCATCGTCAACGGGCTGATGCACGCCAGGCCCGGCACCAAGGTGAAGGTCGAGATGGTAACGTTGCCGCCCAAGGCCGAGACCGCCGGGTTGCCGCAATGAGGTTCGCCCATTTCTTCGTCGACCGTCCGATTTTCGCATCGGTCGTTTCGATCGTCCTGCTGATCCTCGGCGGGATTGCCTATACCCAGCTGCCGATCGCGCAATATCCCGAGATCGCGCCGCCGACCATCGTCGTTCGCGCGCAATATCCGGGCGCCGACGCCGAGACGGTCGCAGCGACGGTGGCAACGCCGATCGAGCAGGAAATCAACGGCGTCGAGGGCATGCTCTACATGTCGTCCTATTCGTCGGGCGACGGGGCGATGGCGCTGACCATCACCTTCAAGCTGGGCACCGATCTCGACCAGGCGCAGGTGCTGGTGCAGAACCGCGTGTCGGTCGCCGAGCCGCGCCTGCCCGAAGAAGTCCGCCGCCTCGGCATCACCACCATCAAGAGCTCGCCCGACCTGATGATGGTCGTGCACATGCTGTCGCCCGACAATACCTACGACCAGCTCTACGTCTCGAACTACGCCCGCTCGCGGGTGCGCGACATACTGCTCAGGTTAGACGGCGTCGGCGACCTCATCATCTTCGGCGAACGCGAATATTCGCTGCGCATCTGGCTCGATCCGGAAAAACTGTCCGCCCTGGGGATGACCTCGGGCGATGTGGTGCAGGCGCTGCGCGACCAGAACGTCCAGGTGTCGGGCGGCTCGATCGGCGCGCCGCCGACCAACACCGGCACGGCGTTCCAGTACACGGTCACCACGCAAGGCCGCTTCAACGACGCACGCGACTTCCGATACGTGATCGTCAAATCGACCGACGACGGCCGCCTGATCTCGCTACAGGACGTGGCGCGCATCGAGCTCGGCGCCAAGGATTACGTCACCAACTCCTATCTCAACGGCAAACCGGCGGTGGCGCTCGCCATCTTCCAGCGGCCGGGCACCAATGCGCTCGCCGCAGCCGCGGAGATCCAGGACAAGATGAAGGAGCTTTCCCGCGACTTCCCGAAGGGATTGAGCTACGACATCGTCTACAATCCGACCGAGTTCGTCGCCGAGTCGATCCAGGAGGTCTACAAGACGATCCTCGAGGCGATGGTGCTGGTCATCATCGTCATCATCGTCTTCCTGCAATCGTGGCGCATGGCGATCGTGCCGATCGTGGCAATCCCGGTGTCGCTGATTGGCACGCTGGCGGTGCTTTACGCCGCCGGCTTCTCGCTCAACATGCTGACGCTGTTCGGCCTCGTTCTGGCGATCGGCATCGTCGTCGACGATGCGATCGTCGTGGTCGAGAACGTCGAGCGCAATATCGCCAGAGGGCTGGCGCCCAATCCGGCGTCGCACCTGACCATGGACGAAGTCGGCACGGCGGTCATCGCGATCTCGCTGGTGCTGATAGCCGTGTTCGTACCGACAGCCTTCATCCCCGGCATTTCCGGGCAGTTCTACCTGCAGTTTGCGATCACCATCGCGGTGTCGACGGCGATCTCGGCATTCAATTCGCTGACGCTCTCGCCGGCGCTGGCCGCACTGCTGTTCAAGCCGCACCACGCCGCGGCGGCGCCGCCGCGCTTTTTCCTGGCGCGGTTCGGACGGGCGCTCGCCGACGGCTTCAATCGCGGCTTCGACAGGGTCGCCCACTGGTATTCGAGCATCGTCCGCGTGCTGGTCGGCTCGTGGATAGCGATCGGCGCCACGCTGGCCGTTTTCGCGGCCCTCATCTACGCCACGGTCTACATGGTGCAGACGGTGCCGCGCGGTTTCATTCCGTCGCTCGACCAGGGCTATGCGATCGTCGTCGTCCAGTTGCCGGACGGCGCCTCGCTGTCGAGGACCGATGCGGTCATCCAGCAGGCGTCGCAGATCATCCAGAAAACGCCTGGCGTCGACTACGCAGTCGCCTTCGCTGGCTTCTCCGGCGCGACCTTCACCAATGCCAGCAATGCGGGCGTGATCTTCGCCAGGTTCAAGCCGTTCGACGAGCGACTGAAAGCCGGCCAGTCGGCGCCCCAGGTCATCGGCAATCTGTTCGGCAGCCTGCAAAGCATCAAGGAAGCCTTCATCATCGCACTGCCGCCACCGCCGATCCGCGGCGTCGGCAATGCCGGCGGCTTCAAGCTGCAGATCCAGGAGCGCAACAGCGCCGACATGCGGCAGATCCTGGCGCTTGCCAACGAAATCGCCGGCAAGGCCAACAAGACGCCTGGGCTGACGGGCGTGTTCACCACGTTCTCCGCGTCGAGTCCGCAATTCTTCCTGGCGATCGATCGCGACAAGGCGCGCATCCTGAACGTGCCGATCCCCAACATCTTCGAGACGCTGTCGATCAATTTGGGCACCGCCTACGTCAACGACTTCAACGCTTTCGGGCGCGTCTACCAGGTGCGGGCGCAGGCCGATCAGGCGTTCCGCCTCGATCGCGCCGACATCTTGAAACTGAAGGTGCGCTCGGCGACCGGCGCGCTGGTTCCGCTCGGCACGTTGATCGAGATCCGCGACGTCACCGGCCCGGCGCTGGTCCAGCGCTACAACATGTACGTCTCGGTGCCGCTGCAGGGCAATGCCGCGCCCGGCGTTTCCACGGGCGACGCGCTGGCATTGATGGAAGGGATCACGGCAAAGACGCTGCCGGCCGGTACCTCCTATGAATGGACCGAGCTCGCCTATCAGGAGCGCAACACCGGCAATGCCGCTGTCTATATCTTCGGACTGTCGGTGCTGTTCGTGTTCCTGGCCCTGGCGGCGCAATATGAAAGCTGGGTGCTGCCGTTCGCCATTGTGCTGGTGGTGCCGCTCGGCGTGCTCGCGGCGTTGCTCGGCGTGTCGTTCCGAGGGCTGGACAACAACATCCTCGTGCAGATCGGCCTCATCGTGCTGATCGGGCTTGCCGCCAAGAACGCGATCCTGATCGTCGAATTCGCGCGGCAGGCGGAAGAACGCGGCCTGTCGGCCGCCGAGGCTGCCGTCGAAGCCTGCCGGCTCAGGCTGCGGCCGATCCTGATGACCGCCTTCTCGTTCATCCTCGGCGTCGTGCCGCTGATGATCGCAACGGGCCCGGGCGCAGAAATGCGCCAGTCGCTCGGCACCGCGGTGTTCTCCGGCATGCTCGGCGTCACCTTCGTCGGCCTGTTCCTGACGCCGGTGTTCTACGTCACGCTCAGGTCGCTGTTTTCACGGCGCAAGCCCCGTGCCGAGGCCGAGCCTTCGGAGCCGGCAGAGGCGCCATCGGAGACGGTCGCCGAGTAGGGTTACGAATTCGCCGCGTATCGCACGTGCTCGCCCCCACTCACCCCCAGCCAGAGGCTACCGGTCCGCGAACGGCGGACTGAAGCAACGCAGCATTTTCCACTTTGAGGCGAAATAATTCTCAACTATGGTCGCTAGGCTTGAGGCATGGGGGAATATTGCCGATGGTTTTATCACGCAGGGGTGTCGTGCTCGGCGGTCTGGCGCTGGTCGCGGTGGGTGCAACCAGCAATATTGTTCAAGCCGCGGCGGCAAAATCCTTTTTCGCCGGTACCGCCAGCGACAACAATTTTGTCTATCGCAAGACCAACTTCGTCAAGATTGACAAGAGATGGCATCGCCAGATCGTCAAGTATTTCAGCAGCGAGCCGGTCGGCACCGTCGTGGTCGATACCCGCCACCACTTCCTCTACGTCATCATGGAGAACAAGACCGCCATCCGCTACGGCGTCGGCGTCGGAAAGGACGGCTTCAAATGGTACGGCCGCGCGACGATCGACCGCCGCGCGCTGTGGCCGCAATGGGTCCCGCCCCCCGAAATGCGTAAGCGCAGGCCGGACCTACCGCCCATGATCGCAGGCGGCGCGTCCAACAATCCGCTCGGGCCGCGCGCGCTCTATCTGTACCGCGACGGCGCCGACATCGGCTACCGACTGCATGGCACGCTGGAGCCATGGAGCATTGGCACCGACGCTTCCAGCGGCTGCATCCGCATGTTCCCGGAAGACATCATCGACCTCTACCAGCGGTGTCCGATCGGCACCGCGGTGGAGGTCCTGCCGCATATCGCCGACCAGGCGCCCGCTTCCACCACTGTCGAATGATTGGCGCATCATGAACCGCATGATTGAAAACACGCGCCGGCTACTCGCCGCCGGCCTGCTGCTGCTGGCCGCATCCTGCTCGACCAGCAACACGCTGGCCCCTTCCACGCCCGACGTCACCAACGCCGAGATTGCCGGCTTCCAGAACGTACAGTCGGGCAGCGAGGAGGATTTTATCCTCAATGTCGGCCGCCGTACTTATTTCACGCAAGGTTCGGCCGCGCTCGATTCTGTCGCCAAGGCCACCCTCGACACCCAGATCGCCTGGTTGGCAAAGCATCCGCGCTGGCTGCTCAAGCTGCAGGGTTTCGCCGACGATCCCGGCGCAAGTGAAACGGCGCTGTCGCAGCAGCGTGCCGATGCGGTGATGGACTACCTCGCCGCCGGCGGCATAGACCGCAACCGCATGTGGGCCAAGGGCTACGGCAAGGACAGGCTTGTCCGCGAGTGCCCCGACACCGCCTGCAGGTCGCAGAACCGCCGCGTTGTGTCCAATTTGCGCGATGTGAGGGACGAGCCCTAGAGGGCCGCTGTTTTGCTCGTCACCAAATCAGAGTATGTCCGGTTTGTAGAGAAAACATACGTTCGACCTGAGGTCGTGAGCGGAGCGACCGCTTTCTCCAGAGTTCGATTCGAAAACAGACCGTCGGCAATCAGACGTGTAGGTCGCTCGCTTCTATGTCTGTGATTGACACAGAAGCAGTCATTGAAAAGGAACCAAACTCGCCGGCTGAACTGGCCAACGATTCTCGTGGATAGCTGTGGTTTTGTCGAGTTTAGGCCAAGTCTTGTCGTCGATCGTAGGGACACGGTTTCCGCGTGCGCCTGGGCAATTGGCGCGCCGAGCCGATCGGCCCGCACGAGCAGGCCATGTACCAGGTCCCCTTCGCCACCGGGATTTTCGCATCGCTGGTTCCATGGTTGATGCTGAACCATGGCGGCCTGAGCATCCTCATCCACCCCAACACCACCAACCCCAAGCGCGACCATCTGGTCGATCCGATTTGGATCGGTCGGGCGTTGGGGGTGAAGGGCGAGGTGCTTGGTGAGGAGGGCGAGGCGGAGGAGGCGCTGGAGGTGAATACGGAGCCGACGCTGGGGGCGTAGGGGGGCGATGATTTATTGTTTGGTAGCGGCCCGATTTAGCCGAGGACAACAGTCTACTGGGAGCCGGAAGCGGAACGTCCGCTTCCGGCGTGCAGACCTGAATAGCTATCTAAGTCCCGATGCTCGCTACGTCTGGGTAGCAGACTCTGACTGCTCATAGTCAAATCTGCTCGATTTGAGTCCTAAATTGAAAGCTGGGCAGATCACGACTCCCAGCTCGTTGGCCGCTAGGTCGATACCTGTCTTTCATCCCGCGCCCAGACAATCCGGCCGTCCCGAATGAAATAGTGGCTGCGGCAGCCTCGTATTCGGCGCACCGACGGATGCAGATCCGCTCTTCCGCCCTTTCCGACTGACGCCACCCAGCTGGGAGTATCGCGCCGGACGAGGCTCAGTCTGACAATCTCGCCGCATCCACAGGGGCAGATAAAGGCTGCAGCCCATGGCGTCTCGTCATCACCGATCAGATAGACCGTACGCGGCCTGGGTTTTTCCGGCATATCCGCCGACATTTCGGCGCGCCAGATGTCACGACCCAGAAGGCGATCAATGAATTGCCAGACGCGACCAAGCAAGGTCATGCCGCCGCGGCCTCAAGGCTGAGCTCAGGCATATCGAGAAGGGGGCGCACATCGCCTCGGCCGACATGTCTGCTGAGCAGCTCGCACGGCTCACCGTCGCCGTGATGGTCGTATATCCCGTGGCTGAGGCTGATCGCGTGAACCGCATACTCCTCATTGGGGTCGAGTCGGAAGGGGTGAAGCCTTGCCAGCAACTCGTTGACGGCCAGCGACGCGATCAAGCTGTTAAGTTGGATTACGGCAGGTCTGTCCTCAGCGACGCCCTTGATGTAGCCCTCCCGGCGCAACTCGCGATAGGTGGCCGGATCTGTCCTCATTAGCCCTGCCGCTCGCACCTGCTCCATAGAGTATACATGTCGGCTGTAGAGGCTAGACCCTCCAGGCTTCAGGTAGTGGACGGTGCCACAGACCTGATCGACCCCTCCTTCGCCATCCGCCTCCAACTTCACGCCAAGATCGAAGTAGGCCAGTCCGTAAAATGTTGCGAGACGATTGAGCATATGGCGACCATCGACGGAATCCATACATCCAAAGACCACATCACAGGACGCGATCGCGCGAATTGCATCGGCAGAAGAAAGTGAGGATGCGAAAACGCTGACGACGGTCCCCAAGCCGAGCTCTTCGATGGATTCCGCCATGAGCTCAACCTTCAGGCGACGTTGCTGAGCATCCACCTTTCGACTGTTTACAATCCGATTGAGATTCTTGTCCTCCACATGATCCGGATCAACCAGGACAAGCTCGGCAACACAATTCCTTGATAGTTGGTCTACTACCACGCTGCCTGTGCCCGAGCAGCCCACAACGCCGATACGAAGACGGCGGAGAATCTCGTAGGTCCCGGCGCCGAAACTTTGCGCGATCCTCCTTGCATGGTCCGGAATTTGTCCATGGCTTTCCTGGTGTGGCCAAAAGCGAAGATCGTCTCCCACAACATTCACGCATGCGAACGGCGAAAAGACTCCATCCTCGCTTACAAGGCGGCCGAACATACGATCACCGTCCAACATGACTGCGCTTCCATGCGGTCCATCGGCCCAGGCATGCACACTGGCAAACAGCTCACGATCCGAGGCGTCGTCAATCTCGGAGAAGCGGTCATAACCGATATGACCGTGGATCTTGATCAGCGACATGCCACGCTTGGACGCTCGAGTGAGCAATTCCGGGAGCATGTCGGTAGGCCAGGTGACGCGATCCGGGGCGCGGTCGCATCTTTCATACGCAATGAGGTGGACCTCACTCACAATGAGGCGATTGCGCCCCTGGTCCAGAGCTCGGCCACAGAGCAGCAAGGCGACCGCCTCGAGACCGTCACCGGGGAAAAGATGGTCCCTTAGGCGCGCATGTTGGCTGTCGTTTAACGTGAGCGAGACCCGCATCGTCATCATCCTTTGCGTAGTTCACGCGCGAGCCAATCATCAATCAGAGCGAAATGCGTCGACAGGCTGTCGAGACCCGGACGCCACGGATTGGCCGAAGTCCGATGCCTGCTCCAACGCTGCCACACCTTTCCATCAAAGCTGTCGTCGCTTGTAGCGGCGATCGCTCGCCCGTCCCTTCTCACCAAGGCCGGGCTAAAATACACCATGTCAATTTGCGCATCCGGATAGCCTGGATCGATCCTGACGTTTATGTCGGCCTTCTCCACCTTGTAGCCCGCAGGGAGCACCCATCCATAGATGATGACGCGCGGTGTTCCCCCTTCCGCCACCAACTCGTAGATCAGCCCTAGGCTTTCAAGCCACTCCTCATCCTCTTGCGGGAGCGAAAACTGGCGCCTGCCGGCGCCGAGCCCCTCCGTCTGATCCAGGGGCAGCGTCACGAACTTTTCAACACCAGGCTCGCGCAGGTCCACGCGCTCGTCCAGTTCGAGGCGCTTGGGCTGGCCCTTGTCCTTGAGATACAGCGCGAAATGTTCAACCGGGACCTTGCCCGCGAGTGTGAGCAGCTCGCGCGCGGTGGGCGTGGGATTGTCTGTTTCGAACTTCTGCTTGTCGATCTGTACCTTATAGGTTTCTTTCTTGTGACCCTTCTGCTCCTCATCCATACTGACCTCCTGTTGTTGCCGATGTGTCCTAGTGCTGCCAAAGCGGGCAAACGCGGACAAAAGACGGGGGTGAACTTTTTCATGATTGATTGTCCGAAACCCCGCAGGCACTCAGCATAGGGAGCCATGGAAGCGACAAACGCCCGTTCCCTGGATGAATATGGTTCCCCCGAAGAGGTTGCGATCGCTCTCGCGGCTCTGGGCGAGGCGGACTTTGCTCGTCTTGGGCGCATCGCCCAACTCCGCGCGCGGGGATTGCCAGGGGTGGAATGGCGCGACATCCTGCATGATGCGATACAGCGCTCGCTGGATGGAACTCGTCGCTGGCCGGTCGATGTGCCGTTCGTGGCTTTTCTTCGCGGCGTGATGAGGAGCATTGCCAGCGAACACTGGCGGCGCCGGATGCTTGATCGGCGCGATGCGCAGCCAGCAAACGACGAAGGCTTCCCTGACCAAATAGAGACGATCGCTTCCGATGAACCAGATCCCGAGCGAAGCGCAATAGCGCGCGATCTGGTCGAACATCTGGAAAGGTTGGTGGCTGACGATCCTGTTCTGTCAGGTATCGTTGCGGGCATCGGTGAGGGACTGGATCCGACAGATATTCAGGCTCGCGTGGGACTCAGCGCCACGGAATACAACAGCGCTCGTCGCCGCCTGCGACGACTGATCACCCGCGCAACACCGGAGATGCTAGGATGAGTGACATCAAAATCAGAGCCTCAGACCGGCTTGACGCGATATTGGCGGAGATGGAGGAAGACATCATTGCCTCGCGCGATCAGGACATACTCGGCTCAGCGGAGCTCAGGTCCCTGGCAAGCCAGGCAAAGGCCGTAGCGGAAGCCACCTTGCGCGCGACGCGCAGCAAGGCGACGTCTCGGCGACAGCAGCCGCGACCGGGAGCCTATGTCGGTCGACCATCCAAGCATCGCGCGACATTGCGTCAGCTTCTCGTTGCCGACTCGCGCGTGAGGAAGATAGCTGGCGTATCCGAGGTGGACGCTCTCAGTGATGATGAGATTGCTTCGATCCTGGAGAGGTCCGCCAAACGAGGCCTGCTGCCACCGGAAGGTGGACAGGAGAACTAAGTTCGCACGAAACCCACTAGAAAGTGCTTTCGAGGTTGAGATGATCAAGATCGTAGAGAAGCCGATAGGCCGTGTGAGCAAGACCCGGCGAAAGCTCGATTCAAGACAAGTGGTGAGCGCTCAGGGCAAACGGGTCAAGGCCGGGCTCGTGAACCCGGAAAGCGCGTCATTCAGCGAAGACCTCCTTGAGTCATTCGCCAGGTCCGTTGCCCGCGCGCGTCGCGAGAACAAACTGATGACCGGGCATGGGAATGGCGACGACGACAAGGGCTAATCCGCCCCGACTGTGGATGGTCGCAGGCCCGAATGGCTCGGGCAAAAGCACCTTCTACGATTCAACGATTATCGACGATTTTGGTCGTTCGGTCTGGATCATCAATCCGGATCTTTTGACTGAGCGTATTGTCGGTAGCGAAGGATTGCCGCTGGAGCAGGCCAATCTTGAGGCCGTCAAGAGAATAATGGTCTGGCTGCGAGCCTCATTGCGCGCACATCAAACCGTCGGCGTCGAGACTGTGCTGTCGACACCCAAATATCGGAAGCTGGTGAGGGCAGCGAAGAGACTGGGGTTCGAATTTCGCTTGATATACATCGTATTGAAATCACCCGAGCTCAACATAGAACGCGTTCGTTTGCGCGTCGCGCGTGGGGGTCACAGTGTTCCACTGGACAGGGTCGTCTCCAGATTTACTCGTTCGCTTGAGCAGCTTCCGTGGTTCGTCGAGCAGGCGGATCTTGCCTATGTTTACGACAACTCGACCGCCAAGCCTAAACTTGTGGCGGAAAAATTGAAGTCAGGTGAGATCGTGCTCGACCCAGAGGCGCCTGAAGTGATACTTTCGGCTATTCGATCAATCGCAACAACGTGACGCCTTAGGAAATTTCTTCGAAGCGCCCTTACTGCCCTTACCGAACTTTGAAGTCGATCTTGCTCGCGCAGCTGCCAGGCGAGTAGAATTTTGGCGTCGACATTGATGAATTTTGCAATCGATCGGAGCGAAATGGCAGATGACCACGGAAATCGCTGTAATTAATCGACTGGGCGTCGCCCTGGCCGCAGATAGCGCCGTGACAATACCTGGCTATGGCGCCGACAAGGTCTTCAACACAGGGGACAAGCTCTTCGAGTTGAGCGAGCGCTACCCTGTAGCTTTGATGGTCAATGGCAGCATGGATTTCCTGGGGGTGCCCTGGGAGATAATCGCGAAGGAGTTCAGGTGCACCACTCCCGACGGCGCGGCGACGCTGACAATCAAACAGTGGATGGAGCGGTTCCTCAATTTTCTGGCTGGCCATCCAACCGTCAAGCCTGGCGATGTGCGTCGATGGCAAGATGGTCTGATTGAAGAGGAACTGGACTCCATCACCGCCATTGTCCGGGACAGACTGGAGGCTGCGGCCGCCGAGGACGGCGAACAGAACATTCATGACGTCCTGCGGGGGCTCTATACAACCGTCATGGCCGAACGTGTGCAGGCGCTGGCGCAGAACCCGCTACTTGAAAGTCTCGCCGGTGTCACCGTAGACGCCATCCTTCCGACCGTTCGTTCAATCGTGGCCGAACTTGAGACGCAACGAATTCCGTTCGACGCCAACGCCGATCAGCGGGAGTTTTTCGCCAATGTCATCGCACAGAGATTGCTCAGCGATCTTGATCGCCTGACTGCTACCGGGCTCATCGTCGCGGGCTTCGGCGGTAAAGACCTTTTTCCTTCACTCTACGCTGTCGACATAGACGGGTTTATCGCTGGCCAACTCCGCTACCGGGCCTCTCATGACGTCACGATTTCGCGTGGCGAGGACACTGGTACGGCGATATCTTTTGCGCAGACCGATGTGGTCGACCGCCTGCTCAAGGGTACGGACAATCGCTTCATTGATGGCGCGCGGGCCTTCATCAAGGAAAATGTGTCCGGAAGCCTGGAGCGGAACTTTACGCGCCTGAAGCTGAAAATCTCGCGATCGGACGGGTCGGAGATCTCGCCCAGCGAGATGGGTGGATTGCTCGGTGACCTGATAGCATCGCAGTTCGAAAGCAAATTTGCAGCCAACCTTCGCACGGAATTTGAACGCAAGTTCAAGGAAACCATAGCGCTGATGCCAAAGCAGGATTTGATTGAGCTGGCGGAAGCGCTAGTTAGTATCACAGCGATTGAACGAAAGGCTTCGGATGACGCGGGAACCGTTGGTGGTCCGATCGATGTGGCGTTGATCACTCGCGCGGAGGGCTTCGTATGGATTAAGCGAAAGCACCATTTCAAGGCCGATCTCAATCCGCGATATATGTGGCGACGGTTCGGGAAGCACACACAGGAGGGATCTGATGAAGAGGAGTAGACCGGCAGTTGGTCCAGCCGGGACGCTCGGTCGGTACAAACTCACCAACCGATACTTTGATGACTCCATTGAGAATCTCACCGCCGAGTCGATCGAGGCCTCGTTAACGGAAATAGAAAAAGCGCTCAGTCTGCGCTATGGGAGCGAGCCGCCGAAACGGGCCGCCAAAAACAGGCATATGCAAACCGACAAAGGCGACCATCCGCGCGCAAAACGGGGTAGCAAATAACCCTTCTCCCAATAGTGAGGCATTTCCCTTCACTGGAGGATTCGAACTGGGCAAGCACGCTACCTGCCGTCGCCCGGTATAGCCTGGACATTCGTACTCCCTTACCTCGCGACGAGCGGACAGGGGGGCGCCCAAGAAGTTGGCGAGACCCTTGGCGATCACCGCGTCCTTGCGTGACGGTGCTCGCTGGCCATAGTGTTCGCGATGTGAGCGGTCCGTCATCAAGTTGACGATCCAAAAGAGCGGATCACATCGCCAATTTGCCGATCTTCACCTTGACCTGCGACACGTCAGCTGGGAATCATCCTGCTCAACAATGCGCCCTCACAAAGAGCGATGTTGGCCATCTAGGCCGGCAGCAATGTCCCTCTTGAGACGCAGTTAATTCGGCCCGAGTGACCGACATGAGGCGCAAAGCTGCCATTCTATGTATACCTCGCGTCCTCTCGCGCCCCACCTATCCCCCAGCCAACCGTGGCAGCAGGAAAATCTCCGCCCCTTGCGGCAGTTCCTTTGACCATGTGTCGCGATAGATCGTCCCGTCGATGGCGACGGCGATGCCCTTCTCGATCAAGGGCTCGAGGCCGGGATACTGTTCAGCCAGCTTCCTGAACAGCTCCCGTATGTCCTTGGCCTCGATCTCGACCTTGCTCTTGCCTCCGGCGATCGCGCCGAGCGATCCCCAGAGCGTTACTTCAACCATCAGCGCCAGGCCCTTATTGGAGCATGATGTTTATCCGACAACCGCTGCGCACTTTTCGGTATCATGCTCTAGCGTTCCGCCTCCAGCGCCGCGAGAATCCGCGGCGGCGACATCGGGATATGTGTCATCCGCACGCCGACCGCGTTCGACACCGCATTGGCGATCGCCGCCAGCGGCGGCACGATCGAGGTCTCGCCGACGCCGCGCACCCCGTAGGGGTGGTTGGGATTGGGGATCTCGAGGATCTGCGTGTCGATCATCGGCAGGTCCGAGCACACCGGGATGCGGTAGTCGAGAAAGCCGGAGTTCTGCAGGCGCCCGTCCTTGCCGTAGATATACTCCTCGTTGAGCGCCCAGCCGATGCCTTGCGCGGCGCCGCCCTGGTACTGTCCCTCGACATAGGTCGGGTGCACCGCCTTGCCGGCGTCCTGCACGACCGTGTAGCGCAGCACCCTGGTGGAGCCGGTCTCGGGATCCACCTCGATATCGCAGATATGGGTGGCGAAGGAGACGCCGGCGCCGTCGGCGACGAGCTCGCTGTGGCCGGCGATGGGGCCGCCCGTCTTGCCCGAGGCGGCCGCGATCTCCCTTAGGGACAGCGCTGCGAGGTTGCCGTACTTCTCGCCTTTGGCAATGGCGTGGCCCTTTTCCCAGACCACGTCCTCGACCGGGATGTCCCACGTCTGCGCGGCGCGCTCGCGCAGGATCTTGATGGCGTTGCGGGCGGCCGAGATCGTCGCCATGGAGGACGAGAAGGTGCCGCGGCTGCCGTCCGTCATGTCATTGTAGCCGAGGCTGGACGTATCGGCGACCACCGCCTTGACATGCTCATATGCGATGCCGAGTTCCTCCGCCGCCACCAGCGACAGCGACGCGCGTGAACCACCCACATCGACGGTGCCAACGGCGAGCGAGACCGAGCCGTCCATGCCGATGTTGAGATCGGTGCAAGTCTGGCCGCCGAAGTTGAACCAGAAGCCGCAGGCCATGCCACGGCCCTGGTTCTTGCCGAGCGGCGCCTTCATGTGCGGGTGGCTCTTCACCGCCTCAAGCGTCGGGCCGATGCCGATCGGGCCGTAGACCGGGCCGTAGGACGATCTGGTGCCTTCCTGCGCGGCGTTTCTGATCCGGAAATCGACCGGGTCCATGCCGATTTCCTTGGCCAGCTCGTCGACCGCGCTTTCCACCGCAAACGCCGCCATCGGCGCCGACGGCGCGCGATAGGCCGCGGTCTTCGGCCGGTTGACCAGCACTTCGTAGCCGACCGTCTTGACGTTCTCGAGCTTGTAGCAGGCAAAGGCCGTCATGGCGCCGATCTCGGCCCACATGCCGGCATAGGGGCCGCAGGAATAGCGCAGCGTCGCCTCGGCGGCGGTGATGGTGCCGTCCTTGCGGGCGCCGATCCTGACGTCGATCGAGGTGGCGCTGGTCGGGCCGGAGGCGCGGAACACCTCGTCTCGCGTCATCACCAGCTTGACCGGGCGGCCGGCCTTGCGCGACAGCGCCAGCGCCACCGGCTCGGCCCAGACATGGGTCTTGCCGCCAAAGCCGCCGCCGATCTCGGAGGAGGTGACGCGCAGCTTGGAGGCTTCCATGCCAAGCAGTTGGGCGCAATGCTGGCGATAGACGAAATGACCTTGCGTGCAGACCCAGAGGTCAGCGGTGCCGTCGGAGCTGACATTGGCCACGCAGGCGTGCGGCTCGATATAGCCCTGATGCGTCTGCTCGGTCTTGAACGAGCGTTCGACGACGAAATCGGCCTGGCCGAAACCTTCATGGATGTCGCCATGGCCAAATTGCGTGCGCTTGGTGACGTTGGAAGGTTTGACGGGCTTTTCCTCAAGCCCCTCGGTGAAGATAGCATCGTTGAGCAAGGGCGCCGTGTGCTTCATCGCCTCGTCGACATCGGTCACATGCGGCAGCACCTCATAGTCGACCTCGATAAGCTTTAGCGCTTGCTTGGCGGTGCGGGCGTCGACAGCGGCGACCGCGGCCACGGCATGGCCGTCATAAAGCGCCTTTGTGCGCGCCATGCAGTTGTCGAGGATGTCGTACATGGCGGCATCGCCGTCGGTGAGGTCGGGCAGGTCGGCCGCGGTGATCACCGCCTTCACGCCGGCGAGCTTCTCCGCCTTCGATGTGTCGATCTTCCTGATCTTGGCGTGGGCGTGCGGGCTTCGGAGCACGCGGCCGACCAGCTGCCCGGCCATGTTGAAGTCGGCGCCATAGCGTGCGCGGCCCGTCACCTTGTCGACGCCGTCGGGACGGATGGGACGCGTGCCGACAGAGGTGAAACTGCGTCCGGAGTAACGTGGATCGAAATTCATCGTCATGCTCCCTTCATCACGCTGGCGGCGTCCTGGACGGCGCGCACGATCTTGTCATAGCCGGTGCAGCGGCAAAGGTTCCCGGCGAGGCCGAAGCGGATTTCCTCCTCGGTCGGATCCGGGTTCTTGGCCAATAGATCCTTGGCCGCGATCAGGAAGCCCGGCGTGCAGATGCCGCATTGCAGGGCTGCGTGCTCGAGGAATTTCTGCTGCAACGGATGCAGCGTGTCGCCATGCGCCATGCCCTCGATGGTCTCGACGCGCCGGCCCTCGGCCTCGGCGCCAAGCACCAGGCACGAGCACACCAGCCGGTCGTCGAGGATGATGCTGCAGGCGCCGCAGTCGCCGGTGCCGCAGCCTTCCTTGGCGCCCGTCAGTCCCAGGCGATCGCGCAGGACGTCGAGCAACGTCTCATCGGGCTGGCAAAGGTACTCGAAATTGTCGCCGTTGATTGTCGTTGAAACTGCTACACCGGCCATCATTTGCCTCCTGCACGCTTATAGGCGGTGATGGCGGCCCGCTTGGCCAGCACACCCGCAACTTTCCTTCTGAATTCGACGGTGCCCCGCTTGTCGTCGATGGGGCGGCAGGCCCCCGAGCAGACCTTGGCGAGCCTCTCCAGCGTCGCTTCGTCCAGCTTGGAGCCATTGAGAACCTCCGCAGCCTCCTCGACCAGAATCACTGTTGGCGCCACCGCGCCCAGTGCCAGGCGGGCCGATTTGACACGTCCTTGCTCATCGAGCGTCAGGTTCACGCCGGCGCTCACCACCGCTATATCCATCTCCGTGCGCGGAATGAAACGCAGATACGCATCGCCCGAATGCGGATGACGCTTGTCGAGCAGAATCGCCTCGATGATCTCGCCCTTGGCCAGCGACGTCTTGCCCGGCCCGGTCGGAACGCTCTCCACGGCAATCGTACGCCTGCCTGCCGGACCGACGACCACCGCCCTGGCGCCGGCGGCCACCAGCGCCGGCACGCTGTCGGCGGCCGGCGAGGCGTTGCACAGGTTGCCGACGATGGTGCAGCGTCCCTGCACCTGCTTCGAGCCGATCAGGTTCGCGGCTTCGACGACGCCGGGCCAAGCCTTCTTGAGGGCCTTGCTCTCGCCCAGCACGGCGCAGGGGACCGCAGCACCTATGCTGAAACCTTCCGACGTTTCCCGGATTTCGCTCAAGCCCTCGATCGCCTTGATGTCGACGATCAGGTCAGGTTCGATAAAGCCGCCTTTCATTCTCACCAGGAGGTCGCTGCCTCCGGCAAGTATGGCGGCCGTGCCGGTCGACCCGGCCAGCAGGCCGGCGGCATCTTCTATTGAAAGCGGACGTATGTAACGCATCGTCTCCCCTTGGTGGTGATAATCAGATCAACCGTTATAGAGCGTCTCTTCGTAATGGCCATCCTGTTCGTGCATTCGCGGATTAGGCCAGGCGCCGAAATTCAATCTCAAATGAACCAGGACTGACCGGCGCCGCCGCGAGCGCACCCTGCCAGTCCTCCGGATCAGTCATTGTGTCCCATAGAGGCTATGTCCCGTCAAATTTATGAACGTCGATACCGGCTCTCGGGCCGGCGTCGGAGAACTTCGGCCGAAGCGCCATTTGCTCGTCCAGCTGAACGCACCGCCAGTCTCTAAAGCGCGTCGCGTTCGACCGGCCTCATGCGACGCACTTTAGGTTCTTGTTTTATGCATGTCGTTACCGCAAAACCGCTTCACACTTTTGCGCGACATGCATTAATGCTCGATCGGGCCTTTCGGCATTACCAGGGCTGTGCCGGCGGTCGTCGGGCGCTCGATCATGCGACGGACGCGGGGCGGCTCGTCACCGCTGTGCAGTGCCCGTATGCGCTCGCCGACGACGGCGTCGGCATGGGTCGCCCGCTTGTTGTGGCGAATATATTCGAGCCATGTCGGCGTGTGGTAGTGCTCGATCCATACGGATGGATTTTCCAAGTCCCGCGCGAGCGTCCAGTTGCGGGCGCCATCCCTGCGGCGGATGCGGCCGCGTTCAGCCATGGTGGCGAGGAATTCCGCTACGTCCTCCTCGCGGATGATGTACTCGATCATGATGGCGATAGGGCCGCTGCGCGGCTTGAGGTCGAGCCCCAGGTGCGGCTCCTTGAAGCGGTTGAGCGGATCGAGATTGAGCACAGCGTGCTGCGGCAGCGGCAAAAGCAGGCCGATGGCGCCGCCCGCCAGCATCGCCACGCTTGCCGCGATCAGCGCGGTTTCGGCACCATGCGTATCGGCGACGACGCCCCAGATCCAGCTGCCGAGCGCGATGCCGCCGAAGGTCGCCGTCTGATAGACCGAGAGCACCCGGCCGACCACCCAGCGCGGCGTCGACATCTGCACCGTGACGTTGAAATGCGACAGCGCGAGTACCCAGCAGGCGCCGCCGACGAGCAGCCCGAGCGACGTCTGCCAGGCATGGTCACTGATGGCGGCATTGAAGGCGCAGAGCGCGAAACCGGCGAATGCCATGCGCACCATCGTCTCGCTGGACAGGAGCTGGCGCAGCCGGACGCTGATCAGCGCGCCGCCGACCGCGCCGATGCCGAAAGCGCCGAGCATGATGCCGTAGGTCAAGGCATCGCCCTTGACGACGTCGCGCGCCACCAGCGGCAGCAGCGCCAGGACCGCGCCGGCGCTGAAACCGAACGCCGAACCCCTGACCAGAACCTTGCCGATGTTGGGCGACATGGCGACGTAGCGCAGGCCGGCACCCATCGCTGCCCCCAAACTCTCACGCGGCAAGGTCGAGACCGGCAGTTCCGGCTTCCAGCGGGCAAGCACGACGATGAGGCCGACATAGCTCAAAGCGTTCGCGGCAAAGGCCGCGGCCGCACCGGCGGCGGCGACGATGATGCCGCCGATCGCCGGGCCGACGCTGCGCGTCAGGTTGAAGCCGAGCGAGTTGAGCGCGACGGCCGCCGGCAGCTTGTTGCGCGGCACCATGTCGCCGACCGAAGCCTGCCAGGACGGATTGTTGAGCGCCGTACCGCTGTCGATCAGGAAGGTGAAGGCAAGCAGCGTCCACGGCGTCATCAGGCCAAGATAGGTGAAGACCGTCAGCAGCACCGAGACGACCAGCATGAAGGTCTGGGCAACCAGCATGACCTTGCGCCGGTTGAAACTGTCGGCGATGGCGCCGGCGACAAGCGCGAACAGCATGATCGGCAAAGTGGTCGAGGCCTGGACGAGCGCGACCTGATAGGACGAAGTGGCAATCGTCGTCATCATCCAGGCGGCGCCGACGCCCTGGATCAGGCCGCCGAAATTCGAGACCAGGCTGGCGGACCAGACGGCGCGGAAGATCCCGTGCCGGAACGGCGCCAGCGCCGAGACGCGTTCGCTGTCCGGCTCGTCGTCGATCATAAATGCCTTCCCGACTTCAAAATGCGCTTCTTCCGGTGAATCGGTCCTCTCACACCGTCCCGTCAAAGTAGAACATCACATCGCAAAGGGCGAACGCATTCTCGAAAAAGATGATGGTCCAACAACAGGATAGCGGAGGCCGGAGCGGTCTGACTGGAACTTGTCCAGCCGCAACCTCGACGTTTGCCGGGCAGCCTCAGCCGGTTATTGAATGCCGTCCCTGATGATCGCCGACACTTCGATCAGCCCTTCGAAATTGTCCGTGCGGCCCTGGCTGATATCCTCGGCCTCACGCAGCAGCCACAGGCCGATGGAAATGAGGTTGGCACGCAATTCCCTGGGCAAGGCATTGTCGCTGGAGCCGAGGTCCTCGACGAAGGTTGTCCAGACGCTGTTGGTGAAATGCAGCGCCTCGATCGCTTGCGTCGAGCCGTGGCCGGCGAGCGCCGCCGCCGACAGCATGTCGATCGAGCGGGTGAGAAGCTGCCTTTCGCGGTTCCTTACTTCGGCCACGGAGCCGATCGGGAGGTCGGCGTGGGAGAATTGATACATTGTTGGCGCTCTATCGTTCCGTTGAGAGTTATCGCGTCAGGCTGAGTTGCCGCAATTCCTGATGCCCGGCTGCTGGCATCGCCAGCGGCCGGACCCGAATACGCATCACTTTCACGAAGGCACACGCAAAGACACGGGGACCGCGTCCAATCGGACCCTTCCAGGGAACGCGAAGCTATCCGCATCCGGCCCCGGAATGGCTCCGGAGCGTAAGACTTTGGGTGGTCGCCGCGCCCCCCTAGGAACGGCTGATTCGGGTACAATCTAACCGCAGACGAATCCGACTTCAAACGCGATTTAATACAGCGGGTTCTTGTGGATTCCCCGCTGACCGAAAGGCTGATCGTGAGCCGGCGGGTTTCTTTCCTACCGATCCTCGAAGCCGGTGAGCACACCGACGGCGTTGATGCCGATCTCCTCGACGGCATAGCCGCCCTCCATGACGAACAGCGTCGGCAGGCCGAGCCTGGCGATGCGGCGGCCGATCCTGGGGTAGTCGGCGCTTTTCAGCTTGAACTGGCTGATCGGGTCCTTCTCGAAGGTGTCGACGCCGAGCGAGACGATAACGACATCGGGTGCGTAAGCGGTCAGCTTGGCACAGCCATCTTCCAGCGAGGTGTTCCAGCCATCCCATGAGGTGCCGAACGGCATGGGATAGTTGAGGTTGAAGCCTTCGCCGGGGCCGGCGCCGCGCTCATCGGCATGGCCGAGGAAGAATGGATATTCGGTCATCGGATCGGCATGCAGGTTGATGACCTGGATGTCGCCGCGGCTATAGAAGATCTCCTGCGTGCCGTTGCCGTGATGGTAGTCGACATCGAGGATCGAGACACGCCTGGCGCCCTGGTCGCGAAACCATTGCGCAACGACGGCGGCATTGTTGATGAAGCAATAGCCGCCCATGAAGGCCGCACCTGCATGGTGTCCTGGCGGACGGCACAGCGCGAAGGCCGACGGCTCGCCGGCCTTGACCAGGGCCGCCGCCGTCAGCGCCACGTCATAGGAAGACTTGATCGCGTCCCATGTGCCTTTGACGAAAGTGGCGCCGCCGTCGAAGGAGTAGAAGCCAAGTTGTGCGTCGATGGTTTTCGGGCGCACGTCACCGCGCAGGCCGCGCGTCGGCCAGGTGAAGGGCATCGCCGAACCGGTCCGGCCCGATGCTTCCCAGAGCGGCCACACCGTCGGCAGGAAATCGATGTAATCGCCCGTATGCACCTTTTTCGCGGCAGCCAGATCGTGGCTCTCTGGTGGCAGGATCGGGCCGAGCTTTTCGCTTTCCACGCGGGCCTTGATGAACTCGGCGCGCGACGGCTTTTCGAAGGCGGGCACGATGGCGCCCGAAATCAGTTCCACATTGCCGGCGTGGCCGGCGTGAAGCGGCGAAAAAACAGTCTTCATGAAAATCCTTCCGTGGCGAGGCGGAGCGACCGTAACCATGTGGCGCCATCTTTCACAAGTCGCTGGGCCAAGCGGCTATGGCTTGCTGGCACGGTGGCTGGTCGTCTAGCGTGCCGGAATTGCAGTCAACCCGCAGGCAATCATGAGTTCAACCGCCGATCTGATCGTCATCAATGGCCGCGTTTTGACCATGGATGAGGACGACCCGGTGGCTGAGGCGGTTGCAATCGGCGGTGGCGTGATCCTCGCGGTCGGCGAGCGCAAGACGATCGAGGCCCTGACGGACCCCTCCACCAGGATTGTCGATGCGCAGGGTGGCTCGGTCGTGCCGGGCTTCATCGAAGCGCATATGCATCTGTTTTCGGGCGCGGCTGAACTCGCCCATCTGCAACTCGCCGGCGTTGCCGGTTTCGACGCGCTGCAAAAGGCGATCCGCGCCTATGCGCAATTCCGGCCCGACGCAAGAATGCTGGTCGGGCAAGGCGTCGACTATACCGTGCTCGGCGCCGAACGCGTGACGCGCCATCATCTCGACGCCATCTTGCCAGATCGGCCCTTCTGCATGGCGGCGCCCGACCATCACACGATGTGGGCCAACACCAAGGCGCTGGAGATGGCCGGCATCCTGCAGGGGCGTGTGCTCGGTCCCGGCAACGAGATCGTCATGGGCGCCGATGGGCTGGCCGAAGGCGAATTGCGCGAAGGCGAGGCGTTCGGCCCGGTGCTCGATCTTGCCGGCGAAAGCCGGGTCCGGCTGGGGTTGGCGACCGGAGGCGAGCCGGACCCCTTGCCGACGCCGGCCGAGCGTGCCGCCGATCGCGACATCATGCGGCGCGGGCTCGCCTGGTGCGCGCGTCACGGCATCACGTCGATCCAGAACATGGACGGCAATCTTTACCAACTCGAACTGCTTGCCGAGATCGAAGCCGAGGAAGGCCTGCCCTGCCGCGTCAAGGTGCCGTTCCACTACAAGAACTTCATGACGCATGACATGCTCGACAAGGCGTCGCTCATGACCGAACGCTATCAGGGCGAATGGCTGTCGTCGGGCATGGTCAAGGTGTTCTATGACGGCGTGCTCGATTCATGGACGGCTGTCATGGTCGAACCCTATGCGGATCGGCCGGATTGGGTGGGCGAGCCGCTATTTACGCCGCAGCAGTTCGCCGAACTCGCCGTGGCGGTCGACAGGCGTGGGTTGCAGATCGCGGTGCACGCGATCGGTGACGGCGCGGTGCGCGCCGTGCTCGACGGCTACGAAGCAGCGATCACGAAAAATGGCGGGCGCGACAGCAGGCATCGAATCGAGCACATCGAAGTCATTACCGCTGCCGACGTGCCGCGTTTCGCCGAACTCGGCGTCATTGCGTCGATGCAGCCGCCACATCCGCCCGGCGCCATGGACTTTCCCCTGGAGCCGACCGTGTCGCGCATCGGGCCCGCGCGCTGGCCGTTGAGCTATGCCTGGCGGACGCTGAAGAATGCCGGCGCGCGCGTCGTCTTCGCCTCGGACTGGCCGGTGTCGCCGATCGATCCGATCCTGGGCATGCAGGCGGCAATCTTGCGCAAACCTTGGGCAGAAGGCGATCCCGACCAGAGTTTTTCGCTGCATGAAGCGCTCGCCGGCTACACGGTCGAGGGCGCCTATGCGGAATTCACAGAACATCGCAAGGGCCGCCTGAAGTCAGGCTATCTCGCCGATCTGGTGGTGCTTTCCGCCGATATCGAGGCCACCGCGCCTGACGCCCTGCATAGGGTGCGGCCGGTGACGACCATCTGTGGCGGCAAGGTCACCTATCAGGCCTGAGCGTGGCACGGGAATTGCGTTCTGAACCGGGATTCAGATGTATGCTTGCCAAGCTGCGCGCCGTGTGCTGACAATCGAGTGGGAACCGGATCCGCCAGGAAGAGCGGACATAAGAATGGGGTAATCGTGCCGGAACAGCCGGGTAGAAGTGCAATTGACGTTCGTGGCGTCCGCAAGGTATTCGGTACCGGGGAGTCACAGGTCGCCGCTCTCGACACGGTTTCGGTGTCGATCCGCGAAAATGAGTTCTTCACGCTGCTCGGGCCCTCCGGCTGCGGAAAGACGACGCTGCTTCGGCTGATCGCCGGATTCGATTTCCCGAGCGCCGGCGAGATACTGCTGCATGGCCAGGACATCGCGTCGCTGCCGCCGTTCAAGCGGCCGGTCAACACCGTGTTCCAGTCCTACGCGCTGTTTCCGCACATGACGGTGGCCGAAAATATCGGCTTCGGCCTGGAGATGCTCGGCAAGCCGAAGGCCGAGATCAAGGCGCGCGTCGCCGAGATGCTGAAGCTGGTCAAGATGGAGGCGCTGAGCGGCCGCCGCACCAGCCAGATCTCCGGCGGCCAGCAGCAGCGCGTGGCGCTGGCGCGGGCACTGGCGCCGCAGCCGAAAGTGCTGTTGCTCGACGAGCCGTTGTCGGCGCTCGACTACAAGCTGCGCAAGGAGATGCAGATCGAGCTGAAACGGCTGCAGCACGAGACCGGCATCACCTTCATCTTCGTCACCCACGACCAGGAAGAGGCGCTGACGATGTCGGACCGTATCGCAGTGATGTCGTCGGGCAAGATCCTGCAGGTCGGAACGCCCTGGGACATCTACGACAAGCCGGCGGAGCGTTTCGTTGCCGACTTCATCGGCGAAAGCAATTTCCTGACCGCTGCCATTGCCGATATCGGCAATGGCAAGGCACGCGCGACGCTCAAATCCGGCGCGACGATCGAGGCCACCGTGGCTGAGGGCTTTCAGCCGAAGGACAACGCCACCGTGGTGGTCAGGCCGGAACATGCCAAGCTGACCAGCGGCAAGGGCGACCTGTCGGGCACCGTCGAAAACATCGTCTATTTCGGCACCGACACGCACATCCATGTTCGCCTGGACAGCAGCGAGGCCTTCACTGTGCGCCAGCAGAACACGCGCAGCGCAGGCTGCGGTTTCGAGCGGGGAGACAAGGTCGGCATTTCGATCGGCAACGATGCCGCACAAGTGCTGAGGGACTGATGGCGAGCGCGGAAGAAGTCGCCAAGGAAGCCGAACGCAGAGATATCCGCGATCGGTGGCTGCTGTCGGCGCCGGCACTGATCATCATCTTTCTGGCGGCGACCGGCCCGCTGCTGATCGTCGTGATCTATTCCTTCCTGACGCCGGGGCCCTATGGCGGCGTGGTGTGGAAATTCTCCACCGATGGCTGGCTGTCGGTGCTGATGCAGCGCGACATCTTCGACGACACTCTGGCCTTCGCCGATGCGCATTTGTCGATCTTCTGGCGTTCGATAAGCCTGTCGTTCTACACCACCGTGCTGACGTTGTTCTTCGGCTTCCCCACAGCCTATTTCATCGCCACGCGACCGCCGAAGACGCGCGAGGTCTGGGTTTTCCTCGTCACCATTCCGTTCTGGACGAATCTCCTGATCCGCACCTTCGCCATGCAGCAGGTGATCCGCAACGAAGGGCTGGTCAACACGGCGCTGATGGCGCTCGGCATCATCAAGCAACCGCTGCAGATCATGAATACCGACGCCGCCATCTTGCTCGGCATGATCTATATCTACCTACCTCTGATGGTGCTGCCGATCTACGCCTCGATGGAGAAGCTCGACTTCCGGCTGGTCGAGGCCGGATATGACCTCTACGCCGGTCGCTGGCAGGTTCTGCGCCGCATCATCTTCCCGTTGATCAAGCCCGGCGTCATAGCCGGCTCGATACTGGTCTTCATTCCCTCGCTTGGCGCCTATGTCATTCCGCGGGTGCTGGGCGGCGGCAAGAACATGATGCTCGGCAACCTGATCGAACTGCAGTTCGGCGCGGGCCGTAACTGGCCGCTTGGCGCGGCCATCTCAATTACGCTCATGGTGCTGGTGATGATCGCGCTCCTGTTCTACGTGCGCAACGCATCCGGGTCGGAGGGCGCCCATGGCTAAGCGTCCGTTCGACATCCAGGCGCAACCCGGCTTCGGGTTCATGGCGCTTCTGACCTTCTTCGCGCTCTATCTGCCGATCGCGGCGCTCGTCACCTATTCGTTCAACACGGCGGATTCGCTTTCGCGCTGGGATGGCGTCTCACTGCGCTGGTTTATTTCGGCCTGGCACAATTCGGCTGTGCAGGACGCCTCCGTCCGCTCGCTCGTGCTGGCGGTCTCGGCCGCGGCGCTGTCGACGATCGCCGCCACCATGGCTGCTCTGGCCACGACCCGCACGCGGCCCTATCCCGGCCTTACCTTCAAATACGCCTTCATCAACCAGCCGCTGATGGTGCCGGAGATAGTCACCGGCGTCGCGCTCCTGATCGTGTTCTCGCGCATCAAGGTCTGGACGGGTTACTCAGGACTCGGTTACTTGATCGCCGCGCACACCGCCTTCTGCATCCCGTTCGCTTACCTGCCGATCCGGGCGCGGCTGGACAGCATGGACCTGACGCTGGAGCGCGCAGCCGCCGACCTATACGCCACGCCCTGGAAAGCCTTCCGTTTCGTGACGCTGCCGCTCTTGAGGCCGGCCATCATCGCGGGCTTCATGCTCGCCTTCGTCATTTCGCTCGACGATGTGGTCATCACCGAATTCGTCAAGTCCGGCGGCCAGGATACGCTGCCCACCTACATGCTCGGCCAGTTGCGGCGCGAAACGAGCCCGGAAATCAATGCGATCGCCACGGTATTCCTGGCGCTGTCGGTGGTGCTCGTAACCGCGTTCTACTTCGTCAATCGGCGCAAGCCATGACCAACGATTGCCAAACGGGAGAATAGCAATGAAATGGAAGACCACGGCTACCACGGCGGTATTCGCAATGTTTGCCTTTGCGGGCAGCGCGTATGCGGAAGGCGAACTCAACATCTTTAATTGGGGCGACTACACTAGCCCCGAGATGATCAAGAAGTTCGAGGATACCTATAAGGTCAAGGTGACGACCACCGACTACGACTCCAACGACACCGCGCTAGCAAAGGTACGCGCCGGTGGTCATGGCTTCGACATTGTGGTGCCGTCGGCCAACTACGTGCCGATCTGGGTGAAGGAAGGGCTTCTGCTTGAGGCCCGGCCCGACCAGATGGCGAACTTCAAGAATGTCGACGAGCGCTGGGTGAACGTTCCCTGGGATCCGGGTCGTCATTATACGGTTCCGTGGCAGTGGGGCGTGACCGGCATCGGCGTCAACACAAAGGTCTATGACGGCGACATCAACACCTCGGCCATCTTCCTCGATCCGCCGAAGGAACTGGTTGGCAAGATCAATGTCGCGCCGGAAATGAACGACGTGCTGTTCGCCACCATCAAGTATCTGGGCGGCGACTGGTGCACGGACGACAAGGAACTGCTCAAGAAAGTGCGCGACAAGCTGGTGGAGGCCAAGCCGAAATGGCTGGCCATGGATTATAGCGTGACCGAGAAGCTACCGGCCGGCGACTATTCGGCCGTCTACTACTGGAACGGCGCCATCATGCGCTCGCGCATCAAGAACCCCGACATCAAGTTCGGCTACCCGAAGGAGGGCTTCCCCTTTTTCATGGACAGTGTTGCCATCCTCAAGGATGCCAAGAATGTCGACAACGCCAAGCTGTTCATGAACTTCATCATGGATCCCGAGAACGCCGCCATGATCTCCGCCTTCGCCAAATATGCCAACGGCATCAAGGGCTCGAAGGCATTCATGCCAGCCGACATGAAGGATGCGCCCGAACTGGTGGTACCGCCAGAACTGGAGAAAGCGGGCGAGTTCCTCACCCCTTGCTCGCCCGAGGTGCAGCAACTCTACACGCGCATCTGGACGGACGTTCAGAAATAGCGGCACTCCGCCTTCTTCCGCGCGAGCGGGAAGACGGCGGGTCAAGGGCCGGATGAGGGGTAGCGCTGAATTCGCAGCGTTCGCGCCGCCCCTCACCTGGCCTGCTGGCACTGCCCTTCGCCATGGCGTCGGGCGTTCGTCACTCGAAAGGCCCAATCGGGGGCTTTCTCGTCCGCTGTGCAGACCGCTCCTCATCCAAGTGAACGGAAGAGCGGCATGCGGCGGCAAGGAAATTCTCATGCAGTCATACCGCAACAGCGAGCCGGCGCCGCCTATCATGCAGGGGTCGCCGCCCAAGATGGCGCCGCCGAGACTCGACTGGGACCGGCCGCCCTGGAACCGCTGGGCGTTCCAGCATATCCGCGAGCTCCTGCCGACCGTCGAGGTCTGGCGCGGCAACGGCCATCGCCACCGGCTCGAGCGGGCCGAGGTCGATCTCGATCAACTGCCGGTCAGCGACAGCACCGGCGCGCCGACGACGCTGGCCGGGCTGCTCGATGAAACCTACACGGACGGCTTCCTGGTGCTCCGGGACGGCAAGGTCGCCTATGAGCGCTATTTCAACGGCATGACCGACCGCACGCTGCATTTGTCGCAGTCGATGGCAAAGTCGGTCACCGCATCTGTATTCGGCATATTGGTGGGGCGCGGCCTGATCGATCCGGCCTTGCCGGTGACGACCTATCTGCCGGAGCTTGCCGCAACAGGCTGGGCGGGCGCCAGCGTGCAGCATGTGCTCGACATGACGAGCGGGGTGCGTTTTTCCGAGGAATACACCGATCCCTATTCCGATGTCGGCCAGGTCGATGTCGCCTCCGGCTGGAAGCCCGTGCCGCCGGGCAGCGATCCGGCCTTCCGGTGGCCATCGCACATTTTCGAATTGATCGTCGGGCTCAAGGAGACAAGCAGGCCACACGGTGCCGCCTTCGAATATCGCTCGATCGAGACCGATGTGCTGGCCTTCATCATGGAGCGGGTGAGCGGCAAGCGGCTCGCGCGATTGATTTCGGAAGAACTCTGGCAAAAGCTCGGCGCGGACGAAAGCGCCTGCTTCACCGTCGACAGTGCCGGCTATGCGCTGGCCGATGGCGGCTTCAACGCCACGCTGCGCGACTATGGCCGTTTCGGCCAGCTGATCCTCGACAATGGTGGCGGCGTGGTGCCGGCCGACTGGATCGAAGCGACGCGCAACGGCGGGCACGGGCCGGATTTCAATGACAGTCTGCCGGAAGGCAGCTACCGCAACCAGTTCTGGATCGAGGATCCGCGCTCGCGCGCGCTGATGTGCCGGGGCGTGTTTGGGCAATTGATCCATATCGACTGGGACACAAGAATGGTCGTGGTGAAGCTTTCGACCTATCCGGATTTCAGCAACATCGCCTATTCGGTGGCGACGCTGAAGGCCGTGCACGCCATCGCCAAAGCATTGGCCTGAGCCTCAGACAACGAAAATCCGGAAGGACCATCATGACCGGCAAGACCGCGTTCGAGACCAGGCATGGCTTTGCCCGCAATAAGGTGCTGCTTTCCAATTGGCGGGAAAGTCCGTTCAGCCGCTGGTCGTTCCAGAATGTCGGCGAGCTGGTGCCGAGCGCGCCCGTTGCCGCGGCTGCGGGTGTAAGCGAGGGGCCGGCGCAAGATCTGACCGGACTGCTCGGAGAAAAGGTCGCCTTGGCGGGCGGACCGGAGAGCGTTGCCGCTTTCCTGAAGCGCTCCGATACCGACGGGCTGACGATCATGAAAGGCGGCAGGATCGTCGGCGACTGGTTCGCGCCGCATATGGATTTCGGCGCCCGCCATATCGTCTTCTCGATCAGCAAGTCGCTGACCGCCATTGTCGCCGGCATATTGGAAGGCGAGGGGACTTTCGATCCGGAGGCTCCGGTGACGCGGTACATCCCGGAAGCCGCCGGCTCGGCCTATGGCGAGGCCAGTGTGCGCCATGTTCTCGACATGAGCGTCAGCCTCGATTTCGAGGAGGCCTATCTCGACCCCGAAAGCGCCTTTGCCCGCTATCGCCGCGCGACGCTGTGGAATCCGGGTGGCGGAGCGGAAAGCCTGGCTGCCTTCATCCTGACGCTGCCACGTCTCGCCGAGCCGCACGGCCAGACCTTTCGCTATCGTTCGCCCAATTCGGACCTGCTCGGCATCCTCGTCGAACGCGCGTCCGGCCGACGTTTCCCCGAGCTGATGCGCGAGAAATTGTGGCTGCCGCTCGGGGCGGCCAGCGAAGCCTCGGTCACGGTGGATATGGAAGGCACAGCGCGCACGGCCGGTGGCATTTCGGTGACGCCGCGCGATCTCGCCCGTGTCGGCGAGATGATGCGGCAAGGCGGCACGGCCTTTGGCCGCCGTGTGGTGCCGGAAGCCTGGGTGCGCGATACTGTCGAAACAGGCGGCAGCTCGGAAGCCTGGCAGCGTGGCACGATGGCGTTCTTGTTTCCGCAGGGACGCTACCGCAACAAATGGTACCAGACGGGGGCTGAAAGCGACGCCTTCTGCGGCATCGGCATTCATGGCCAATGGCTCTATGTCAATCCGAGGGACGAGGTGGTGATCGCCAAGATGTCGTCGCAGCCGCTGCCGGTCGAGGATCCGCTCGATCTCGATATGGTGGCTTTCTTCGAGGCGCTGAGCCGGATGGTCTGACCCTGACGGGCAGCTGGCAATATAGCTTTCCTGTGGACCCGCCGCGTTGGTGAAAACGTCGCGGTTGGCGCAGCCATTCTCTGCGCCTATGGTCGCCGCTCTTTTCGGCACAGCAGCAGGAACGACATGGCATCCGACATCAAGCGCATTGCAACGATCATTGCGGCCGAGATTGGTGCCCGGCCCGAGCAGGCCGCCGCGGCGATCGGCCTGCTCGACGAGGGCGCGACGGTGCCGTTCGTGGCGCGCTACCGCAAGGAGGTGACCGGCGGGCTCGACGACACGCAGTTGCGCGACCTTGCCGAGCGGCTCGCCTATCTGCGCGAACTCGACGCGCGCCGCGACACCATCCTCGGCTCGATCCGCGAGCAGGGCAAGCTCACCGAGGAGCTTGAAGCCAAGATCGCCGCCGCGGCCACCAAGGCCGAGCTCGAGGATATCTATCTGCCCTACAAGCCGAAGCGCCGGACCAAGGCCGAGATCGCGCGCGAGCGTGGGCTGGGACCGCTGGCCGAGGCCATCCTCGCCGACCGCGCATTGGTGCCGGCGGAACTGGCGCTGGCCTATGTCGGCAACGAGATTGCCGACGCCAAGGCGGCGCTTGAAGGCGCGCGCGACATTCTCTCCGAGCAGTTCGCCGAGAATGCCGATCTGGTCGGCAAGCTGCGAAGCTACATGAAGGAACGCGCCTTCCTGCGCGCCCGCGTCGTCGACGGCAAGCAGGAGGCTGGCGCCAAATTCTCCGACTATTTCGACCATGTCGAGCGTTGGGCCAATGTGCCCGGCCATCGCGCGCTGGCGATGCTGCGCGGCCGCAATGAGGAGATGCTGGCGCTCGACATCGAGGTCGATGCCGACGATGCTTCGCCGGTGAAGCCGGTCGAGCGCATGATCGCCAATGCCTATGCCATTGGCGGCAGCCAGCCGGGCGACCGCTGGCTGATGGAAGTGGCCGGCTGGACCTGGCGCATCAAGCTGTCGCTGCACCTGACGCTCGACCTGATGCGCGACCTGCGCGAGCGGGCCGAGGAGGAGGCAATCCATGTCTTCGCCCGCAATCTGAAAGATTTGCTGCTTGCCGCACCCGCCGGCTCGCGCGCCACGATGGGGCTCGACCCCGGCATCCGGACCGGCGTCAAGGTGGCGGTGGTCGACGGCACCGGCAAGCTTGTGGCGACGACGACGGTCTATCCGTTTCCGCCGCGCAACGATGTGCGTGGCACGCAGGCCGAACTGGCGAAGCTGGTTCGCCTGCACAAGGTCGAGCTGATTTCGATCGGCAACGGCACCGGCAGCCGCGAGACGGAAAGACTGGTCGCCGACATGCTGTCCGAGATGCCGGCGGATGCCGGCCCGAAGCCGCTCAAGGTGATCGTCAGCGAGGCGGGCGCCTCGGTCTATTCGGCCTCAGCGGCTGCGGCGGCGGAGTTTCCCGGTCTCGACGTGTCGCTGCGCGGCGCGGTGTCGATCGCCCGGCGCTTGCAGGATCCACTCGCCGAACTGGTCAAGATCGAGCCGAAGTCGATCGGTGTCGGCCAGTATCAGCACGATGTCGACCAGTACCGGCTCGGCCGCTCGCTGGAAGCCGTGGTCGAGGATGCCGTCAACGCTGTCGGCGTCGACCTCAACACGGCATCGGCGCCGCTATTGGCACGCGTGTCAGGCCTTGGCGCGTCGCTGGCCGAAGCGATCGTTGCGCATCGCGATGCCACCGGCCCCTTCGCCAGCCGGAAGGATCTTCTCAAGGTTTCTCGCCTCGGACCTCGCGCGTTCGAGCAATGCGCCGGCTTCCTGCGCATTGCGAACGGCAGCGAGCCGCTCGATGCCTCGTCCGTGCATCCGGAAGCCTATGGCGTGGCGAAGAAGATCGTCGCTGCCTGCGGGCGCGATGTGCGTTCGCTTATGAGCGATAGTGCTGCGCTCAAGGCTCTTGATCCGCGCGTTTTCGTCGACGAGCGCTTCGGCCTGCCGACCGTGCGCGACATCCTGGCGGAGCTGGAAAAGCCCGGCCGCGATCCGCGTCCCGGCTTCAAGACCGCGACCTTCGCCGATGGTGTCGACGACATCAATGATTTGAAGCCCGGCATGCTGCTTGAAGGCACCGTCACCAATGTCGCGGCCTTCGGCGCCTTCGTCGATATCGGCGTGCACCAGGATGGGCTGGTGCATGTCTCGCAACTCGCCGATCGCTTCGTCAAGGACGCGCATGAGGTGGTCAAGGCCGGCGACGTGGTCAAGGTGCGCGTCGTCGAAGTCGACATCAAGCGCAAGCGCATCGGGCTTTCGATGCGCAAGGATGGTGACGGTGGTGCTTCGAGAGGCGGGCCACGCAACAATGGCGGCAAACCCGTGCCGCGCGCGCCAGCACCACAGCGTCAGCCGCAACAGCCGGCACAACAGGGTGCCTTCGGCGCTGCCCTGGCCGAGGCGATGAAGCGGAAGTAGCCAGTCAACTGGCGATGGGTCCGAACCGATTGGCGTTGGCGGCTTCCGCTTGGGAAGAGGGTTGGCCATATGAAGAGGGGTCGCGGCCACGGCCATATTGCCGTGGCGAACAGCCCATGACCCGCTTGAATGCCGTGCTGAAGGCGCTTTCGGATTCATAGCCGAGCGACAAGGCGATAACGGAAACGGGATCGCCGGAATTCGCCAGCCTGTCGCCTGCCAGCAGCATGCGCCAGCGCGTCAAATAGTCCATGGCCGATGTGCCGACCATTTGCTTGAATTTAAGGGCAAAGGTCGATCGCGACATGCCAACACGCTCTCCCAGTTCCTGCAATGTCCAGCCATGTGCCGGATCGTCGTGCATGGCGTTGATCGCAACACCTATCTGCCTGTCGGCCAGGGCGAAGAGCCAGCCGACCCGCAACCCTTGCGCCATATGCAGGCGCAGGGCCTCGATCAGGATCATGTGGGCGAGATGTTCGACCACCAGGAAGCCGCCAGGTTGCGGCTCGCGCAGTTCCTGCATCATCCGCTCGACGGGCCAGCGCAGCGCCGACCGGTCGGATTCCCTGCGAATGTGCACGATTGGCGGCAGCATACGCAACAGGATGCCGGCATGGCCGCCGGCAAGGGCAAAGCGACTGCTGACAAGAAGAAAATCGCCACCGCCATTGTGCGAGGTGATGCCACCGGTGCGGGCGGGCGAAAAGATCGTGCTGGCAGCAACCGGTGTCAGGCTCAGGTCGCTGGCGAGACGGAAAGGCCGTCCGCGCGGCAGCAGGAAGCAGTCGCCCGTCTCCAGGCGCACCGCGTCTGACTGGCCCTCCACCGATAGCCAGCATTGGCCGGAAACCACCGCGCCGCATTTGATGGCCGCCTGCTGGTCGGGGAACTGGATCGACCAGTCCCCGCCTGCTTCCAGGCCAGCGGAAAGGTAATTGCGCGGCTTCAGCAGCGACAGCACGTCTGAGAGCGGATCCATAGGCTGTTCCGGACGATTGCGAAGACAATACGGACTTTACAGCATAGATCGTATTTCCTCAATCGCCTACTCCTTCGCCAACGGGGGCCGCCGATGCGGTCCTCTCAGAAAGCAAAGGAGACATTGCAATGCGTGTGTTCGTTACCGGTGCCACCGGTTTTGTCGGTTCGGCTGTCGTGCGGGAACTCGTTGAAGCGGGCCATCAGGTGACAGGCCTTGCCCGCTCGGATGCGGGCGTGAAATCCGTTGCTGCCGCAGGCGCACAGGCGCTTCGCGGTGATCTCGAAGATCTAGAAAGCCTGCGCAGTGGCGCGACCACGGCTGACGGCGTGATCCACACCGCCTTCAATCACGATTTCTCGAAATTCGCGCAAAATTGCGAGGCGGACCGTCGCGCCATCGAGGCGCTCGGTGGTGTACTCGAAGGCTCCGAGCGGCCATTGCTGGTCACCTCCGGCCTCGCTCTGCTGACAAAGGGCGGCATGGCGACCGAGGACGATGCGCCTGTGCCGCCCTCGGCCTCCTATCCCCGCGCTTCGGAAGTGACGGCCGCCGCGCTGGCGGCGCGTGGCGTGCGTGCGTCGACGGTGCGCCTGTCGCCCTCCGTCCATGGCGACGGCGACCACGGCTTTGTACCGATGCTGATCGGCATCGCGCGCGAAAAGGGCGTTTCGGCCTATGTCGGCGACGGCCTCAACCGCTGGCCAGCGGTGCATCGGCTCGATGCCGCCCGCCTCTTCAGGCTGGCGCTGGAGAAGGGGACCGGCGGAGCCCGGTATCACGGCGTCGCGGAGCACGGCGTGCCATGCCGGGCGATCGCCGAAGTCATCGGCCGGCGGTTGAACCTGCCGGTTGTGTCAAAGCCCCATGAGGAGGCGGCCGGCCATTTCGGTTTTCTCGGGCATTTCTTCAGCATGGACTGGCCGGCATCGAGCGAGCAGACCCGCGACGTGCTGGGCTGGCAGCCGAAGCAGCCCGGGCTCATTGCCGATCTCGACCGCCCCAGCTATTTCGAAAGCTGAGCGGAAGCGCTTAGCCCTCCTGGCTGACATGGATTCTGGTCTTGATGCATGTCGTTACTCCAAAACCGTCCCGTCCTTGGCGACATGCGTGAGCAGCCAGTCGCGAAAGGAGGCGACCGGCGGATGGCCACGCTTGTCGTGTGGCACGACCAGATAGTAGGCATTGCGGCTCTGCATCGGCCGGCCCGGCGCCGGCACGAGTTGGCCGCGCTGCAACTCGCCCGATATCAGGATCGACGGCAGCAGGGCGACGCCCAGCCCGGCCATGCAGGCCTGGGCGGCCGTGCCGAACTGCTCGAATTGCATGCCGGGTCCGGTCGGCGCGCTCAGGCCCTGGTGCTCGAACCATTCGGTCCAGGCTCCGGGGCGCGTCGCCATGTGCAGCAGTGGCAGGCGCCCGATATCGGCCGGCGTGGCAATAGCGCGGCCGGCCAGGAATTCGGGCGAGACGACAGGCGCCACGGTCTCGCGCACCAGCAGCGTGGAGTCGGCCTCCGGCCAGTCGGGCAGGCCGTAATGGATCGCGGCATCCAGCCTTTCGCGCGCGAAGTCGAAGCGGCCGACGCGGGTGACGAAGTTGATGGTGATATCAGGGTTGTTTTCGACGAAATCGGGAATGAGCGGCATCAGCCAGCGCGTGCCGAAGGTCGGCAATATGGCGAGGTTCAATATGCCGGTATGCCGATTGCTCATCAATCCGAGTGCCGCGTCGCGCAACTGGCCAAGCGCGGAACGCACCGCTTCGGCATAGATTTCGCCGGCCGTGGATAGCCTGACATTGCGGCTGTCACGGTCGAACAGCCGGCGGCCGAACTGCTCTTCCAGCAGTGCAATCTGCCGGCTCACGGCGCCTTGGGTCAGATCGAGTTCGCGCGCGGCGGCGGTGAAGGAGCCGAGACGCGCCACCGCCTCGAAGGCGGCAAGGGCGCCAATGTTCGGCAAGAGGCGGCGCTGGACGTTCATGATCCATTACTAACGCTCATTGATCGGTGATGCAATTTCGTTTGATTTTTTTGAGACAGGGGTCGATAAGCCGGGCACTTCAAGATTTTGTTGTGGGGATCGAGAGCCATGGCCGCCGAGAAGAATGTTTTCGTCTGGAACGATCCTTTCCTGATCGAGGACCAGCTTTCGGAAGACGAACGCATGGTGCGCGATGGCGCGGCGGCGTTTGCCGCCGACAAGCTCGCGCCGAGGATCGAGGAGGCCTATCTCGAGGAAAAGACCGACGCCGGCATCTTCCGCGAGATGGGCGAGGCCGGCCTGCTCGGCATCACCATCCCGGAGGAATATGGCGGGCTTGGCGCCAACTATGTCACCTACGGGCTGGTGGCGCGCGAAGTCGAGCGCATCGATTCCGGCTATCGCTCGATGATGAGCGTGCAGTCGTCGCTGGTGATGTACCCGATCCACGCCTATGGTTCGGAAGCCCAGCGCAAGAAATACCTGCCGAAGCTTGCGTCGGGCGAATGGATCGGCTGTTTCGGGCTGACCGAGCCGGATGCCGGCTCCGATCCCGGCGGCATGAAGACCCGGGCCGAGAAGACGGCGAACGGCTACAGGCTCTCCGGTTCGAAGATGTGGATTTCCAACGCGCCGATCGCCGACGTCTTCGTCGTCTGGGCGAAATCGGCCGCGCATGACAACGAGATCCGTGGCTTCGTGCTGGAAAAGGGCATGAAGGGGCTGTCGGCGCCGAAGATCGGCGGCAAGCTCAGCCTGCGCGCGTCGATCACCGGCGAGGTGGTGACGGAAGGCGTCGAGGTCGGCGAGGACGCCCTGTTGCCCAACGTTTCCGGGCTGAAGGGACCGTTCGGCTGCCTCAACCGGGCGCGCTACGGCATCTCCTGGGGCGCGATGGGCGCGGCCGAGGATTGCTGGCACCGGGCGCGGCAATATGGCCTCGACCGCAAGCAGTTCGGCAAACCGCTGGCCGGCACGCAGCTCTTCCAGAAGAAGCTCGCCGACATGCAGACCGAGATCGCGTTGGGCTTGCAGGGCTCGCTCAGGGTCGGGCGGCTGATGGATGAAGGCAAGATGGCGCCTGAGATGATCTCGATCGTCAAGCGCAACAATTGCGGCAAGGCGCTCGATATCGCTCGCCAGGCGCGCGACATGCACGGCGGCAACGGCATTCAGATCGGCTACCACGTCATGCGCCACGCTCAGAACCTGGAGACTGTGAATACCTACGAGGGCACGCATGACGTGCATGCGCTGATCCTCGGGCGGGCACAGACCGGGTTGCAGGCCTTCTTCTAGGCGGCGTTAGACCGTTCGGCGCTGCTTAAATTAGGTGCACCGCAACATCTCTGCTTGGAGAATGGCCAGCATTTGTGTCAGGGTTCGGCGAACTCGTTTTGAAACGCCGACTTCCGGGGCACCATGGCAATTCTGGCCGCCGTCTACCACCTGACCCACTACAAATACGACCGGCCGGTCGTGCTTGGTCCCCAGGTCATCAGGCTGCAGCCGGCGCCGCATTCCCGCACCAAAGTGCTCAGCCATTCGCTGAAAGTCGAGCCGGCAAACCACTTCGTCAACCTGCAGCAGGATCCCTACGGCAATTTCCTTGCCCGCTTCGTCTTTCCGGAGCCGGTGAGCGAGCTCAAGATCGAGGTCGACCTCGTCGCCGACATGACGGTCTACAATCCGTTCGACTTCTTTGTCGAGCCATCGGCCGAGACGTTTCCGTTCGAGTACCCGGAAGAGATCAACGACGATCTCGCCATCTACCGGACGCCGGAGCCGGCTGGGCCGCTGCTGTCGTCCTTTCTCGCTACTGTCGACCGCAGCCCGAGGAACACGGTCGATTTCCTCGTCGACCTCAATGCGCGGCTGCAGCGCGAGATCGCCTATATCGTGCGGATGGAAACCGGCGTCTTCTCGCCGGAGGAGACGCTTGCCGCCAGGAAAGGCTCATGCCGCGACTCGAGCTGGCTGCTGGTGCAGATCCTCAGGAATCTCGGTATCGCCGCGCGCTTCGTCTCCGGCTATCTGATCCAGCTCAAGCCCGACCTCGTCGCGCTCGACGGGCCGCCCGGAACCGCTGTCGACTTCACCGATCTGCATGCCTGGTGCGAGGTCTATCTGCCGGGCGCCGGCTGGATCGGCTTGGATCCGACCTCAGGCCTGCTCACCGGCGAAAGCCATGTGCCGCTGGCGGCGACGCCGCATTTCCGCAACGCTGCACCCATTTCCGGCATGGCAAGCTTCGCCAATGTCGAGTTCGGCTTCGATATGCGGGTCGACCGCATCGCCGAGCAT
Source organism: Mesorhizobium helmanticense (assembly GCF_003034915.1). GTDB lineage: Bacteria > Pseudomonadota > Alphaproteobacteria > Rhizobiales > Rhizobiaceae > Mesorhizobium > Mesorhizobium helmanticense. Next base: position 175,803 of record NZ_PZJX01000026.1, read on the forward strand.
CCGCGCATCACCAAGCCGTTCTCCGACGAAAGCTGGCAGGCGCTCGATGCGCTCGGCAACAAGGTCGATGCGGCGCTCCAGGCCGGCGATGTGCGACTGACCATGGGCGGCGAGCCGACCTTCGTGTCGATCGACGATTTCGAGGCGGACGAATGGAACACCGCCGCCGTCGGCCCGACCAAACGCGAAAAGGCCGACGCGCTGATCAGAAAACTGCGCGAGCGCTTCGCGCCGGGCGGCTTTCTCCACTATGGCCAGGGCAAATGGTATCCGGGCGAGAGCCTGCCGCGCTGGACGTTCTCGCTCTACTGGCGCACTGATGGCGAGCCGGTGTGGAGCGACCCGTCGCTGATCGCACGGGAAAAAAGCAAAGCCGATGTCGGGCCGAAGCAGGCCGAAAGCCTGCTGACGGCCATCGCCGGCGAGCTCGGCATCGACAAGGCGATGGTCAGCGAAGCCTATGAGGATCCGGCCGAGTGGCTGCTCAAGGAAGGCAAGCTGCCGGACAATGTCGACCCGTCCAATTCGAAGCTGGAAGACCCCGAAGAGCGCAGCCGCATGGCGAAGGTGTTCGAACGCGGCCTGACCAAGCCGTCGGGTTATGTGCTGCCGGTCCAGCGCTGGAACAGCCAGGCTTCGGGGCCGCGCTGGCGCTCGGAGAAATGGAAGACGCGCCGCGGCCGGCTTTTCCTGGTGCCGGGCGATTCACCGGTCGGCTACCGTTTGCCGCTGGGTACGCTGCCCTATGTGCCGCCGGCGCAGTTCCCCTACATCGTGCCGGTCGACCCGTCGCTGCCGCGTGGTCCGTTGCCGGCGCGCGAGGCCATCTTGCCCCAGGCTGCTCCGGCCGAACTGGAGGGCGCCGACGAGATGGCGCGCCGCCAGCAGGCGGCATCGTTTACGGCCACGACTGGTCAGCAGGATCGCGTCGAGCAGGAGATTACCGAGATCGGTGGCGCGGTGCGCACGGCACTCTCGGTCGAGCCGCGCGAGGGGCGGCTTTGCGTGTTCATGCCGCCGGTCGAGGCCTTGGAGGACTATCTCGAACTCGTTGCGGCGGCGGAAAACGCGGCAAGGGCGATCGGGGTGCCGGTGCATATCGAAGGCTATGGCCCGCCGCACGATCCGCGCCTCAACGTCATCAGGGTGGCGCCTGATCCCGGCGTCATCGAGGTCAACATCCACCCGGCCGCGAATTGGCAGGATTGCGTGGCGACGACCACGGCGATCTACGAGGAGGCGCGGCAGACGCGGCTCGGCGCCGACAAGTTCATGATCGACGGCCGCCACACCGGCACCGGCGGCGGCAATCATGTCGTCGTTGGCGGCGCGACGCCCGACGACAGTCCGTTCCTGCGCCGCCCGGATCTGTTGAAGAGCCTGGTGCTGCAATGGCAGCGGCATCCCTCGCTGTCCTATCTGTTCTCGGGCCTGTTCATCGGCCCGACCAGCCAGGCGCCGCGCTTCGACGAGGCGCGCCACGATTCGCTCTATGAGCTCGAGATCGCGATGGCACAGGTGCCGCATCCCGACAGCGGTAGCGCGCCGCTGCCGTGGCTGGTCGACCGGCTGTTCCGCAACCTCCTGACCGACGTGACAGGCAATACGCACCGCTCGGAAATCTGCATCGACAAATTGTTTTCGCCCGACGGTCCGACCGGTCGGCTGGGGCTGGTCGAGTTCCGCGGTTTCGAAATGCCGCCCAATGCGCGCATGAGCCTGGCGCAGCAATTGCTGGTGCGCGCCATCATCGCCCGCGCCTGGAAGAACCCGCTCGACGGCCGCTTCGTGCGCTGGGGCACCTCGCTGCACGACCGTTTCATGCTGCCGCACTATGTCTGGGCCGACTTTCTCGACGTGCTCGACGACCTCAAGCTAAACGGCTTCGAATTCCGTCCCGAATGGTTCGACGCGCAGCTCGAATTTCGCTTTCCGTTCTGCGGCGAGGTCCGGCATGCCGGCATCAAGCTGGAGCTGCGGCAGGCGCTGGAGCCATGGCATGTCATGGGCGAACAAGGCGCTATCGGCGGCACGGTGCGCTTCGTCGATTCCTCGGTCGAGCGGCTGCAGGTGAAGACCGAAGGTCTCAACCCGGAACGCCATGCCGTCGTCTGCAACGGCCGCATCGTGCCGCTGAAGGTGACCGACAACAGGGAGATCGCGGTGGCGGGCGTCCGCTTCAAGGCCTGGCAGCCGGCCTCTGGCCTGCATCCGGCGCTGCCGGTCAACACGCCGCTGGTCTTCGACATCTACGATCGCTGGTCGGGCCGGGCGGTGGGCGGCTGCGTCTACCATGTCGCGCATCCCGGCGGGCGCAATTACGACACTTTCCCGGTCAATGGCAACGAGGCGGAGGCACGGCGGCTTGCCCGCTTCGAGCCGCGCGGCCACACACCGTCAGCCTATGTGCTGCGCGACGAAGAAGCCGCTGAAGATTTCCCGATGACCCTTGACCTCAGGCGGCCACCAAGACTCTGATCAACGATGGCAAAGGGGAATCAGAAAAAACTACGCGGCAAGCCGCTGGTCCATAGTCTGCTGGAACACTACCAGCCGATCGACGGCGTCGTCGACGAGATGGTCGATGCATCGGGCAACCCCCGCCCGGTCTGGAAGGACTTCATCGAGGCGCTGGAAGAACTGGGGCCGGAAAAGCTCGGCCAGCGCTTCGCCCGCGCCGACCAGTATCTGCGCGACGCCGGCGTCTACTACCGCGTCTACGACAAGGCCGGCGCCAATGAGCGGGAATGGCCGCTGGCGCATGTCCCCCTGCTGATCGAGGAGAAGGAATGGGCCGACATCAGCGCCGGCCTGGTCCAGCGGGCCGATCTGTTCGAGGAAACGCTTGCCGACATCTACGGGCCGAACCGGCTGGTCGAGAAGGGCATCCTGCCGGCGGGGCTGATCGCGGCGAGCCCGGAATATTTGCGGCCGGTGGTCGGTGTCAGGCCTGCCAGTGGGCATTTCCTGCATTTCTGCGCCTTCGAGCTTGGCCGCGGTCCTGACGGCCGCTGGTGGGTTCTGGGCGACCGCACGCAGGCGCCATCGGGCGCGGGCTTCGCGCTTGAAAACCGCGTCGCCACGACGCGGGCGCTGTCCGACATCTATGGCGAGATGCATGTGCACCGCCTTGCCGGCTTCTTCCGCCGCTTTCGCGACGCGTTGAACGGCATGGCCAACGTGTCCGGTGGCCGCGTCGCCATCCTGACGCCGGGGCCGCTCAACGAAACCTATTACGAACATGCCTATATCGCGCGCTATCTCGGCATCATGCTGCTTGAAGGCGAGGATTTGACCGTCTCCGGCGGCAGGCTGATGGTGCGCACCGTTTCGGGCCTGATGCCGGTCAGCGTGCTGTGGCGGCGGCTGGACGCCGCCTTCGCCGACCCGCTCGAACTCAGGCCGGAGTCGCAGATCGGCACGCCGGGGCTGGTCGAGGCGATCCGGCGCGGTGCCGTTTCGGCGGTCAATGCGCTCGGTTCCGGCCTGATGGAGACACGGGCGTTGCTCTCCTTCCTGCCGAAGGTTGCGCGCGAATTGCGGGGCGAGGCGCTTTTGTTGCCCAGCGTCGCCACCTGGTGGTGCGGGCAGGAGAGCGAACGCCGGCACGTGCTCGCCAATTTCGACCGCATGGTGATCGGTCCGGCGCTGTCGACGCGGCTTGCCTTCGAGGACGACAATTTGACCAAACTCGGCTCGGCGTTGTCCGACGAGGAGCGGGCCGAACTGATCGCGCGGATCGAACGGGACGGCGGCGATTTCGTCGGTCAGGAAGCGGTGACGCTTTCGACCACCCCGGTCTATGTCGGCGGCCGACTGGAGCCACGGCCGGCAAGCCTGCGCGTCTATCTGGCGCGCACGCCGGAAGGCTGGACGGTGATGCCGGGCGGCTTTGCCCGGGTCGGCTTTTCGCTCGATCCGACGGCGATCGCCATGCAGCGCGGCGGTCAGGCGGCGGATGTGTGGGTGATCAGCGACAGGCCTGTCGAGCGCGAGACGCTGCTGCCGCAGGAGCACGACAGCTTCACCCGCACCATGCCGGGCAGCCTGCCCAGCCGCTCGGCGGAGAACCTGACTTGGCTCGGCCGCTATATCGAGCGCTCGGAAGACACGGTGCGCATCCTGCGCGCCTATCATGTGCGGCTGGCGGAGACCTCCGATCCGGAGATTCCCTTGCTTGCCGATATCAGGGACTATCTCGAACCTTTCGGCATCGACGTTCAATCGGCAATCCCTTCGGGGCTGATCTCGACGCTGGACAGCGCCGTCTATAGCGCCGGGCAGATCCGCGACCGGTTCTCGCCCGACGGCTGGCTGGCGCTGAAGGATCTGTCGAAGACCATTCACCAATTCGCGGAGACGGTGGCGCCGGGCGATGATGCGACGCGAGCGATGACGGTCATGCTGCGCAAGCTCGCCGGGTTTTCCGGCCTGCTGCATGAGAATATGTATCGCTTCACCGGCTGGCGTTTCCTGGAGATCGGTCGGCGCCTGGAGCGCGGCATCCAGATCGCCCGCACGCTTGCCCGGCTGACCGGGACGGCGGCGCCGGACGGTGCGCTCGACATGATGCTGGAGATCGGCGACAGCGTCATGACCCACCGGCGGCAGTATCCAGTGCAGGCCGGCCGGCGCACGGTGATTGATCTCCTGGTGCTCGATCCGCTCAACCCGCGTTCGATCCTGTTCCAGCTCGAACGGCTGAAGGCCGAAATCGCGCTGTTGCCCGCTGTCGGCGGGGAGGGGCACATGTCGCTGGCGGCGAAAGAGATATTGCAGCTCAACACGGCCATCGCCATCAAGGAGCCTTCGGATATGACGGCAAAGGCGCTCGACGATCTCGCCAATGAGATAGGCGGTCTCTACAGCAGCCTTGCCAAAGCCTATTTCGGGTAAGCATGCTTTACGACATCAGGCTTCATCTCAGCTACGACTACGATGCGGCGGCCGGCGGCGGCCGCCATCAGGTCCGCGTGCTGCCGTCGACGATATCAGGCGTGCAGCGCGTGATCGCCGCTTCGCTGTCGTTTGCGCCGGCGCCGGGCGAACGCTCGGATTTTTCCGATTTCTTCGGCAACAGCGTCACCTCGATCGCCTTTCGCGACGTGCATGATGCGCTCGACATCAGGATGAGCGCGCGGGTTTCGGTCTCGCGGCCGGAGATTGGTCTGGACGTGTCGCCCGACATTCGCCGGCTGCGGGAGGAACTCGATGCGGTGCGATCGCTCTCGCCCGGATCGCCGCATCACTTCCTGGCTGCCAGCGATCACGCCGGCATCGACGCTGCTATCACGGCCTACGCACGCGGTAGTGCCGGCAGCTCGGCTGTCAGCACGGCGATGAACCTGTGCAACCGCATCCACCACGATTTCACCTATGACGGCGAGGCGACCACGGTGCGCACCCGGGCCAGCGACGCTTTCGGCCTGAAGCGGGGGGTGTGCCAGGACTTTTCCCACATCATGATCGCCGGCCTGCGAGGGCTCGGCATTCCGGCCGGCTATGTCAGCGGCTTCCTGCGCACCATCCCGCCGAAGGGCAAGCCGCGGCTCGAGGGCGCCGACGCCATGCATGCGTGGGTCAAGGTGTGGTGCGGGCGCGATGCCGGCTGGCAGGAATTCGATCCGACCAACGGGATGCGGGCCAGCAACGACCACATCACCGTCGGCCATGGCCGCGACTATTCGGATGTGGCGCCGATCGTCGGCGTCCTGAAGACGACAGGCGGGCAGGTCGGCGAGCAAGCCGTCGACGTCATCCCCGTCGTGCTCGAGAAGGCCTGATAGCAGTCCAAAAGCCAGGAGCCGGAACCAGCGGCCGGTCCGGCGCTTATCTATGGGAAATTTTTCCATGGAGAGGACATGCTGGACAAATCGGAGTCGCCGTCAGGCCGATTGGCCACCATATCGGGCAACGCGTCGAAGAATGGGGCGTCGAAGAATGGGGCGTCGAAGAATGGGGCGCCGAGGAACGGCGGCGAAGCCTCCGCCGACCGAGCTTCGCTCGCCTATGTCAGCGACGCCGAGCCCGGCATCCGTCGTGTCAGGACCGGCAAGGGATTTTCGTACAAAGGGCCGAACAGACGAGCCGTGAGTGAGGATGCCGTCGCGCGCATCAAGGCGCTCGCAATACCGCCAGCCTGGACCGATGTGTGGATTTCGCCAGACGCCAACGGCCATATCCAGGCAACGGGCCGGGACCAACGCGGACGCAAGCAATATCGCTATCATGCACAATGGGCCGAGGAGCGGGACGGCGTTAAATATTCGAGCCTGATTGCCTTTGCAGAAAGCCTGCCTGAACTGCGACGCCAGATCGACGCCGATCTGCGCCGTCGCGGCCTGCCGCTGGAGCGGGTTGTCGCTGCTGTGGTCTGGCTGCTCGACAACACTATGATCCGCGTCGGCAATGCCGCCTACGCTCGTGACAATAACAGCTTTGGGCTGACCACGCTGCGTGACCGGCATGTCGACATCAAGGGCTCAAGCCTGCGCTTTGCTTTCAAAGGTAAGTCCGGCAAGGAATGGAAGCTGAAACTCGTCGATCGCCGGATCGCGCGCATCGTGCGTGGCGCCCAGGATTTGCCGGGCCAGAAGCTGTTCCAGTATCTCGACGAGGACGGAAACAGGCGGCCGATCCGCTCCGACGACGTCAACCGCTACATCAGGGACAAGGCCGGAGCCGATTTCAGTTCAAAGCATTTCCGCACCTGGGGCGGCACCATCCATGCCGCGTCGCTGTTTGCGCAGACGGAGCGCCCTGAAAGCCCGGCACAACAGAAGCGGGTGATCAACGGCGTCATCGACAAGGTGGCCGAGCGGCTTGGCAATACGCGCGCCGTCTGCCGCAAATGCTACATCCATCCGCAAGTCTTCGACGCTTGGTCCGAAGGACGGCTGCTCGGCGAAATGACGGAGGCGAACAGAAGGAAGCGGTCGATACAAGGCCTCGATGACGAGGAAGCGCTCGTCCTGAGATGGCTGAAGGCGTGGGAGGGCTGCTAGGTTCGGCCTGTCGACGGCTTGTGTCTCCGTGGCAGGGCGATTTTTTTATCGACGCACTGTCGGGATCAGTCCTAGTGTTTCGTCCTTTGACGGAGAAAAGGACATCCCATGCTCTACGCTATCCTCTGCTACGCTTCTGAAGACGTCGTCTGCTCCTGGAGCAAGGAACAGGATGACGAGGTCATGACGAAACTTCTCGGCGTGCAGGAAAAATACGCTCAAGCCGGCCGGCTTGGCCCGGTGGCGCGGCTGCTGCCGACGACGGCCGCGACAACGCTGAGGAAGGTCAAGGGCGAAGCGGTCGTCATCGACGGACCATTTGCCGAAACCAAGGAACAATTCCTCGGTTTCTACACGCTCGAATGCAACGATCTCGATGAGGCGGTCGATTTCGCGCGCGAGCTTTCCGAGGTCAATCCCAGCGGCGGCTCCTACGAGATACGGCCGGTTTCGCTCTTCAATCCCGCCAAGGTTTCCGCATGACCGACCTTACCTGGATCAGCACGGCGATCAGCACCGCCCGCCCACAGGCGATGGGCGCGCTGCTGCGCTACTTTCGCGATCTCGATGCCGCGGAAGAGGCTTTCCAGGATGCATGCCTGAGAGCGTTGAACAACTGGCCGAAGAATGGCCCGCCGCGCGATCCGGCGGCCTGGCTGATCTTTGTCGGCCGCAACAGCGGCATCGATGCGGTGCGCAAGCGCGCCAAGCAGGCGCCGCTGCCGGAGGAAGACCAGATCTCCGACCTTGAGGATGCCGAAACCGATATCGCCGAGCGGCTGGACGGCGCGCACTACCGCGACGACATCTTGCGGCTGCTGTTCATCTGCTGCCATCCCGATCTGCCGGCCACGCAGCAGATCGCCGTGGCATTGCGCATCGTCTCCGGCCTGACGGTCAAGCAGATCGCCCGCGCCTTCCTTGTCGGCGAAAGCGCCATGGAGCAGCGCATCACCCGCGCCAAGGCGCGCATTGCAGATGCCGGCGTGCCGTTCGAGACGCCCGGTGCGGTCGAGCGCTCGGAACGGCTCGCCGCTGTCGCCGCCATGGTCTATCTGATCTTCAACGAAGGCTATTCGACCAATAGTGGCGAGGCTCCGGCCCGCGCCCCGCTCTGCGAAGAGGCGATCCGGCTGGCAAGGTTGCTTCTGCGGCTGTTTCAGACCGAGCCGGAGATCATGGGCCTGACGGCGCTGCTGCTGCTCCAGCATGCGCGTGCGCCGGCGCGCTTCGACGAGAATGGCGAGATCGTGCTGCTCGAGGACCAGGACCGCAGCCTGTGGAGCCGCAAGATGATCGACGAGGGGCTGGCGCTGGTCGACAAGGCGCTGCGCCACCAGAAGCCCGGGCCTTACCAGGTGCAGTCGGCGATCGCCGCGCTGCATGCGCGGGCGGCAAAGCCCGAGGATACCGACTGGACCGAGATCGACCTGCTCTACAGCCTGCTCGAGCAAATGCAGCCGTCGCCGGTGGTGACGCTCAATCGCGCCGTCGCGGTCGCCAAGGTGCGCGGGCCGGAAGCAGCACTTGCCATGATCGAGCCGCTGGAACAAAAGCTATCCGGCTATTTCCACTTCTTCGGCCTCAAGGGCGGCCTGTTGATGCAGCTTGGCCGGGGCGATGAGGCACGCACTGCCTTCGACCGCGCCATCGCGCTTGCCAATACGGCCGCCGAGGCCGCCCACATCCGCATGCATATCGACCGGCTGATGAAGGACGGCGCGGCCCAGGGGGCTTCCCGAAAGGCGCTCTGAACCTGGTTCAACGGTCTGATCCCGGCCTAAGGCCTGTTGATATTCAGGTGAGGCTGGCCTGCAAATGGCGATTTCCTGCGCTTCCGGTGCTCACGTACTTTGAGTACGCTCCGCTCCGGTTCTCGGAAACCGTCATTTTCGACTCAGCCTGACCTGAATCTCAACACACCTTCGACCATGCCGGGGTGGCGATTTTTCCCCGAAACGCGTAATGCCACGCCATGACAGCGCCTGATGTGCCCGATGGCGCACGGCGCAAGGCTTTGACCTCCGTCCTTTGAGCGACGGACCTGAAAGGGAAAAATATGACGATTGCGAAGGAAGCGGCCGATCTCCTGGCCAAATTGGGCGTCGCCAAGGACGCGCTTGTCGGTGGCGACCTCATCGTGCGCAGCCCGGTGACCGGTGAACAGATCGCGGCGCTGAAGACGATTTCGCCGGCCGAGGCGGCAAGGACCATCGATGCCGCCCACAAGGCCTTCCAGGCCTGGCGGCTGGTGCCGGGGCCGAGGCGCGGCGAACTGGTGCGGCTGCTCGGCGAGGAACTGCGCGCGCACAAGGCCGAGCTCGGCCGGCTGGTGTCGATCGAGGTCGGCAAGATTCCGTCCGAGGGGCTTGGCGAGGTGCAGGAGATGATCGACATCTGCGATTTTGCTGTCGGCCTTTCCCGCCAGCTCTATGGCTTGACCATCGCCACCGAACGCCCGGGACACCGCATGATGGAGACCTGGCATCCGCTGGGCGTGGTCGGCGTCATCTCGGCCTTCAACTTCCCGGTCGCGGTGTGGTCGTGGAACGCGGCACTGGCGCTGGTTTGCGGCGATGCGGTGGTGTGGAAGCCGTCGGAAAAGACGCCGCTGACCGCGCTTGCCTGCGAGGCGATCTTCAAGCGCGCGGCCAAGCGTTTTGGCGATGCTCCCGAGGGACTGGCGCCGGTGCTGATCGGCGATCGCGCCGTCGGTGAAATCCTGGTCGACCATCCCAAGGTGCCGCTGGTCTCGGCCACCGGCTCGACCCGCATGGGCAGGGATGTCGGGCCGCGCCTGGCGAAGCGGTTTGCGCGCGCCGTGCTGGAGCTCGGCGGCAACAATGCCGGCATCGTCTGCCCGACGGCCGATCTCGACATGGCGCTGCGCGCCATCGCCTTCGGCGCCATGGGCACGGCTGGCCAGCGCTGCACGACGCTGCGGCGCCTGTTCGTGCATGACAGCGTCTACGACGCCTTGGTGCCGCGGCTGAAGAAAGCCTATGAGAGCGTTTCGGTCGGCAATCCGCTGGAGACATCGGCGCTGGTCGGTCCGCTGATCGACAAGGCGGCTTTCGAGAATATGCAGAAGGCGCTGAAGGAAGCGGTTTCGCATGGCGGCAAGGTGACCGGCGGCGCGCGCGTCGAGAACGGCCACCCCGACGCTTACTATGTGCATCCTGCCTTGGTCGAAATGCAAAGCCAGGTTTCGCCGGTGACCGAAGAGACCTTCGCGCCGATCCTCTATGTGATGAAATACTCGGACTTCGACGCCGTGCTCGACGAGCACAATGCGGTCGGCGCCGGCCTGTCGTCGTCGATCTTCACCCGCGACCTGCAGGAATCCGAGCGCTTCCTCGGCGTCGACGGCTCGGATTGCGGCATCGCCAACGTCAACATTGGCACGTCGGGAGCCGAGATCGGCGGCGCCTTCGGCGGCGAGAAGGAAACCGGCGGCGGTCGAGAGTCGGGCTCCGATGCCTGGAAGGCCTATATGCGCCGCGCCACCAATACGGTGAATTATTCCAAGGCGCTGCCGCTTGCCCAGGGCGTCTCCTTCGACATCGACTAGGAACAGGATTGCGCGATCATGGCGGCGATGCTGGCGACATCGCAGCCCAACTCCCGGTCCTCCTCGAGGGGAGCAACCCGTTCGCGCACCGTCCTGTAGGCCTCGTCGGCGCCGCGGCCCAATCTGTCCGCTACACCCCGGATCTCGGCGGCGTAAGCCGCAGAGATGAGCTCCATGGCGACGAGGTAGCGGAATCGCTCGACGATCTGGTTGACCTTGGCGATGACCGCCGGCGCCATCGACGACTGATCCTCGACCCAGTCCGAAACCGCGATCGGGGTCAAAGAGATCGGGCTGGCGAGAAAGCGGATTTCGGCTTCCATCGCTGAAACGGGTTTCTGCAAAATGGCAAAACCCATGCGGTTCTGGCCGTTTGCCGCCAGGAAACGCGGCAGGCCGGCTACCGCAGGGGACATGAGTTTGATCGTCCGGTTGGCGATGCCCGCCGCCGCATGCGCCAACGCCTGGCTCAGCCGCTCCCAGGACAGGACGAAAGCGGTCATGTCGAAATTGCCATGCGAGACAATCCGGTCCTCCCCGGCCAGGACGACCGGATTGTCGCCGGAACTGGCCAATTCGATCTCGGTCGCGGCCCTGGCCTCGTCGATCGCGTGGCGAAGCGCGCCCCAGACCTGCGGCACGCAGCGATAGCTCAGCGGATCCTGGATCCGGCGGGCAGCGCCTTCCTTGAACAGCGTGCTGCCCGACAATAGCTCACGCAACCGTGCCGCCACCGCTCTCTGGCCGAAGGCGGGCCGTGCCGCCATGGCCGAATCGTCGAGCGAACTGACATTGGCGCGGAATGCCTCCAAATTCAGTGCGACAGCCCTGAGCGACCACTCGAAGGCCCGCTCAATGTCCTCCAGCGCCAGGCAGGCCTGGGCGACAGACAGGCTGTTGGCGACGATGATGGCGTGGCCGTCCTTGGCATGGATGTCGAGCGGCTTCAGCCCGGCGCGTTCGAGCGCCTCGGCCGCCGGCATGGTCTCGCCGCCATACTCCGCCTGGCCGTGGCCAAGCAGGCCCAGCGTCATATGGGCAAGCGGCGCGAGATCGGCCGCACCCAGCGAGCCGAGCGACGGCACCACCGGATGCAGGCCGGCGTTCAGCGCGGCGACAAGCCCCTCGAACACGGCAGGCGAAATGCCGGTGCCGCCGGCAGCCATGCCGGCGATCCGCACCGCCATCATCGCGCGCACCGCCTCCCGCGGCAAAGCCTCCCCGAAACCGACCGCATGACCGAAAGAAACCCGCCGCTGATAGGCGATCAGATCCTCCCCGCTCAGCGGCGTATCCACGGCGGCGCCCAGCGCGGTGGTCAGCCCGTAGACCGGACGGTTCTCCGCCGCATGGCGTTCGATCACCGCGCGGCTGGCGCGGATCAGGGCGTCCGCCTCGGGAGAGACCTCGACCAATGAATGGCGGCGGGCGATGGCGGCAATGTCCTGCGTCCGCAGCGGCGCGGCGGTCAGTCGGACGGGCGTCGATGTCATGGATGCTTCCCCCAATTCGGCAATGCAATTCCTTGGTGTAGCCGAGTAGCCCGCTGTCAGGGTAGTGTCTCGCTCATGCCCGGCGTGAAATAGAAAGCTATATTGTTTGAAGCCGTCTTTGAGCGTCTGGCTCAAACCGGAAGCCGGGTCCGGCCTGAAGCTCTGGCTGGTTGACAACCGCCATACGTGCAAAGAGTCGCCGACTGTTGGCAACAGGCTGTCGGATACCACTCGTTGCGACGCTGCAACGGCCCAATAGCCATATTTGCGGACTAGCCCCTCGAAAATCACACTCATTGACGTTAATTTAACACCATAGTATGGTCGATTCCGTTGGTTCGTATTCTCGCTGCCATGTTCAAACGCGGCTTGTTCGCCGTCTCTGTATCCACAGGGCATCGCGACCAAAAGGGAATCCACGCCATCGACAGGGATGAAGCCGCAGCCTTCTTCCGCCGGCGTCAAAGCGCAGCGCGTCAGAATCCTGCTCTTGCGGCGGGACGGCAGAAGTGGTGTTGCGGTCGCCAGGCGGCTGCCCGACGAGGGATGGGTCCATGATGTCTACCGGCACGCAGATGGTTCGACGTGAACATCCTTTGCTCTAGTTGGCGCGAGGACGAGTTCGCGATGCGTATCGGCAAGCGCTGAGCCAGAGGGAGCCATGTCCAGCCTGCTTGGGATCGACAACGGCCTGACGGTGACGAAGGCAGTGATCTTCGATGCCGACGGCTCGCAATTGGCGGTGGCGCGACGGCGTGTGCCGCAATCCATGCCGCATGCGCGCTGGGTCGAACGCGACATGGCGGGCCTCTGGCAAGCGACCGCCGAGGCGATCGGCGAGGCGATTGCCTTGAGCGGCAGGCCGGCCAGCGACATCGAGGCGGTGGCGGCGACCGCGCATGGCGACGGCGTCTACCTGCTCGACAGGGAGCGCCGGCCGCTCGGCCCCGGCATATTGTCGCTGGACAGCCGGGCAGGCGATATCGTCGACAGATGGTCGCAAGGTCCTGTGTTCGCCGAGGCGCTCGCCGTGACCGGCCAGGTGCCGCACGCATCCTCGCCGTCGTCGCTGCTGGTCTGGTTGCGGGAGCACGATCCGGAACGCTTCAACCGGATAGCTCACATATTCGCCTGCAAGGACTGGCTGCGTTTTTGCCTGACCGGAACCATCGGCACCGACCTCACTGAGGCGAGCACGTCCTTCACCGATATGCGCACGCAAAATTTTGCGCCGGAAGCGATGCGCATCTTCGGCCTTGAGGAATTGTTCGAGGCGTTGCCACCGGTGGCGCATTCGGCCGATATCGTCGGCCACGTCACCGCCGATGCAGCGGCGCTCACCGGGCTAGCCGAAGGCACGCCGGTCGCGTGCGGCCTGCACGATGTCACGGCCTCGGCGCTTGGCATGGGCGGCCACGAGGAGGGCGTGGTCAGCATCGTCGCCGGCACTTATTCGATCAACGAAATCGTCTCCGCCGAGCCGCGCGTCGACAGGCGCTGGTTCTGCCGCAACGCCATCGACCGCGGGCGTTGGAACAACATGTCGATCTCGCCGGCCTCGACGGCGAATTACGACTGGTTCCTCGACACGCTTTGCCGCTCGGAGCAGGACGAAACCAGAAGGACCGGCAGCTCGATCCACGAAATGCTGGCGGCAGAGATCGACGTGGCGCTTGGCAAGCCGTCGACCATCTTCTTCCACCCCTATCTGTTCGGCTCGCCTTACGGCAATGCCGCCAGCGCCAGCTTTCTCGGCCTGCATGGCTGGCACGATCGCGGCGACATGCTGAAGGCGGTGCTGGAAGGCATCGTGTTCAATCATCGCACGCATGTCGAAGCGCTGCGCGAGGGCTTTGCCGTTCGCGAGGTGCGGCTTACCGGCGGCGGGTCGCGCAATCCGGCCTTCGCGCAGATGTTCGCCGATGTGCTCGACGTACCGGTCATCGTCACCTCGACCGACGAGGCGGCGGCCTTCGGCTCGGCCCTTTGCGCCGGTGCGGCGGTTGGCCTTTTTGCCTCGCCGCAACAGGGAGCGCGCGCCTTCAGCAAGGTGAGCCGCGAATATCTGCCCGACAGAGCGCGGAGCGCTGTTTTCGAGGACCGGTTTTCTCTTTACTGCCGCATTGCCGAATCGCTCAAGCCGCTCTGGCCTGAGATTGAAAGGCTGGCGGGGCAAGGCATCGGGGGAACTGCATGATCAAGGCCGACGAACGGCGCGAGGAAATCGCCGATTATGTGATCAAGCTTGGCCAGGTGCGCATCGACGATCTGGTTGAGCATTTCGGCGTGTCGCGCATGACCATCCACCGCCACATCGATCAGTTGGCGCATCAGGGCGTGCTGCGCAAGCTGCATGGTGCGGTGACCGTGCAGCCTTCCGGCCTTTATGAAAGCGCTTTCCGCTACAGGGTCACGGTCGGCAGGGCCGAGAAGGATGCGCTGGCACATGCGGCGCTGGACTATGTCGAAGCAGGTCAGGCGGTCATGCTGGACGATTCGACGACGGCGAACGCGATCGCGCCGCTGCTGCTCGACATCAAGCCATTGACCGTGATCACCAACAGCGTGGCGACCGCGGCGCTGCTGACCAATGTCGACGACATCGACTTCATCTGCCTCGGCGGTCAGTTCCACCGCACCTACAATGCCTATATCGGCATCGTCTGCGAGAATGCCGTGGCGCAACTACGCGCCAATCTTTTGATCTGCTCGGCTTCGGCAATCTCCGGCACGACTGCCTTCATCCAGGACCAGCATGTGGTGCGGGTCAAGCAAGCGATGTTTGCCGCCTCGACCAAACGCATTCTTGCCGTCGACCATTCCAAGTTCGACAAGGTCGCCCTGCATGTCTTCGACGATCTGACCCGCTTCGACGCAGTGCTGACGACCGACGGCATAAGCGACGCGCAGGCGCAAAAGCTCGAACAGGCCGGCGTAAAACTGCGTGTCGTCAACATGGCCCGGTCATGAACCCTGCCGACGACGCCGGCCTGTCGCATTCCGCTGTACCGGACCACACCGTACCGGACCACACTGGGCGCATCGCCGCCATGGCCAGGACGGGCGAGGTCGACGTCGTCATTCTTGGCGCCGGCATCAACGGCGCCGGCCTGTTTCGCGATCTGTGCGCGCAAGGCGTCAGTTGCCTGATCGTCGACAAGGGCGATTTCGGATCGGGCACCAGTGCGGCGCCCTCGCGGCTGATCCATGGCGGTCTCAAATATCTCGAAACCGGCGAGTTCGGACTGGTGGCGCAGTCGACGCTGGAGCGCAATCTCTTGCTGAAGAACGCGCCGCACTATGTCAGCCCGCTGCCGACGGTCATCCCGATCTTCTCCTGGAGCAAAGGCATGTGGGCGGCGCTGCGTACGTTGCTGGGCTCGACCAGCGCGCCGCGCAGCCGCGGCGCCATCCTCATCAAGATCGGTCTGGCAATCTACGATTTTTACGGGTCGCGGCACAGGGTGATGCCGCGCCACCGGCTGGTCGGACGGCGGCGGGCGCTGCGCGATATGCCGGCGCTGACCAGGTCAATCGTCGCCACCGGCACCTATTACGACGCCAAGATCAGTCATCCCGAAAGGCTGGTGCTCGAGCTGATCACAGACGGGCTGGCGGCAAGTATGCTCGCTGCGGCCGCCAATTACACGGCGCTGGTCTCTTCGTCCAATGGCGTGCTGACTTTTCGGTCAAAAGGCGCAGGCCAGTCCGAGGATAGCGGCGTGTTTTCGGTGCGGCCGAAACTGGTCGTCAATGCAGCCGGTCCGTGGATCGACGATGTCAACGCCTTGCTCGGCGCGCCGTCGAAAATGATCGGCGGCACAAAGGGCTCGCACATCCTGTTGAAGCACGACGAGTTGGTGCGAAGCCTGGCGGGCCGCATGCTCTATTTCGAAGCCGATGATGGCCGCATCTGCCTTGTCTACGACTATCTCGGTCTCGCGCTCGTCGGCTCGACCGACATCCAGGCCGACAATCCCGACACGGTACGCTGCGAGCCGCAGGAGATCGACTATCTGCTCGAAAGCGTTCGAGCGCTGCTGCCTGGCATGAGCTTCGGACGCGATCAGATCGTCTATGCCTATAGCGGCATCAGGCCCTTGCCCGCATCCGACACCTCTGTGCCCGGCTTGATCAGCAGGGACCATTCGGCGCCGGTTGCCGAGCCGGAGCCTTCGCGTCCGTTTCCGATCATCTCCCTGGTCGGTGGCAAATGGACGACGTTTCGCGGCTTTGCCGAAGAGGTTGCCAACACGGTGCTCAATCGGCTGGGACGCGGCCGCAAGGTCACCACGCGATCGATGGCGATCGGCGGCGGCAAGGATTTTCCAACCGAGGCGGTCGCCCGGACCGCCTGGCTGGCCGAGGCCAGGTCGGCCACAGGCGCCGACCTGCGTCGTCTCGACCAGCTTCTGTCGCGCTATGGAACCAAGGCGTTGCAGATCGCCCGCCACCAAAGCCCGTGGAGCAATGAAGATCGCCTGCCGGGGGCGAGCGACTACGGCACGTCCGAAATCGACTACATAGTCCGCAACGAATTCGTCGAGCATCTCACCGATATCGTCATGCGGCGCACGACGCTTGCCATTGGCGGTTCCCTGACCATGGGCGATTTGAAGCAGATCGCCGCCATTGCGGGCCGGGCTCGGAATTGGGGTTCGCAGCGGATTTCGGATGAGCTCGACGCTGCTGTCGCGCAACTCGGCGACAAAAATCTCGTGCGATTGTGATCTGCTCGCTGATCCCGACCGATGGGTCGCCGCAATATCCTGTCTTCGACAAATACTCTGTAAAAACAGTATGTTAATCTTCTCTGGCGGATTTCGCGTCTCCGGGTGCGTTGGGAGTCGAGCCAAATATCACATATCTTGACGTGAACTTAACACTATTGTATGGTCGATTTCGTGCTTGGGCCTGGACCTGTGGGACGGTTTCGGCTCGTGAGGAATTTCTTGCCTAGGCAGTTGGCTGACGAACCGGCGCATCAGTCGCAAGACCGTGCAGCTTCCGAACACTGGCTGTTGGTTCCCGGTCACGATCAACTGCTGCGCGGCAAGGGTCTCTCGATGGCGCCGTTGCACGCGGATACCTTCGAAGGCCGATTGACAACGACACGAACGCGTGAAAAATTTTTCAACTGAAGATAATAATATCATCTCGGGAGGAGATGGAATGAAATCCAGCAACGCCGCCAGTCGTGGTCGTGAGCTGATCGTGGTCGTCGTGCCATGAGCTCGCAGTCCACGATCAATCGGCGCGTGACGCCGGGCGTGCGATGGCCGGGGGTTCGCTGGATTGTCGCCGCGGCCGCAATCCTCGTCTTGCTGGCCGCCATGGCTCTCGACACCAAGGTCGTCGTAATCGGTTCGGCGGAAGACGCGCGCAAGGTTGCGTTTTCGCCGGAGGCATTTGGCAAGTCCGAGTTTCCGAATGTCCAGTCCGCCGTCGACCAGCGCGCGGTGGCCGCCGGTGTCCTGGCATCGGCCATCGCCAAGGACAAGGCCGCGGCGGAGAAGCAATATGGCGTGCCGGCCAATGTCGGGACGGAATTCTCCGTCAAGTTCACCGGCGTCGTCGGCGAAGGGAAGTCCGGCATCTATGCCGTCAAGGTCGACGATGTTCCGAGCACCCTGGTCATTCGGGTGCAGACCGGGCCGGCGATCAACGGAACCGACCTGCGCGATGCCACCGGTACGATCACATTTGGCCAATTCACCAACCAGATCGAGTATCAGAACGCCGGATCGGCCCTGAACAACGAGATGAAGAAGCAGGTCCTGTCGACCATCGACAACACTAAGCTCACCGGTAAGACGGTCTCGGTCGTCGGCGTCTTCAAGTTGGTCAACCCCAAAGGCTGGCTCGTCACGCCCGTGAAGCTGAGCGTTCAATGAATGCGGCAGCACAATTCGAGCCGGCTCCAGCGGACACCGTGCTCGCGGCGCGCAACATCGTAAAATCCTATGGCGGCACGCACGCTCTCAAGGGCGTCAATTTCGACATCCGCCGTGGTGAGGTCACCACGCTGTTCGGAGAGAATGGCGCCGGCAAGTCGACGCTGATGAAGATCCTCTCCGGTGTCGAGACGCCGACATCGGGAAGCATCGAACTCGATGGCCGTCCCGTCGCTTTCTCGTCGACTGTCGATGCGCGGGACCGCGGCATCTCGATAATCCATCAGGAATTGAGCCTCGCGCCCAATCTGAGCGTGCGCGACAACATCTTTATGGGTCGCGAGTTGCGCGGGCGGACAGGCCTCGACTTCGCCGAGGAGGCTCGTCAGACGCGACTGCTGATGGCCGATCTCGAGGAAGACATCGATCCGCTGACCCTGGTGCAAGATCTGCGCCTTGGGCAGCAGCAGATTGTCGAGATCGCGCGCGCGCTGTCGGTGGATTCGCGTATACTGATCATGGACGAGCCGACGTCCGCGCTGAGCGCGACCGAGGTCGAGGTGCTGTTCCGCGTGATCCGGGACCTGACCGCCCGCGGCGTCTCGATCGTCTACATCTCCCATCATCTCGAGGAGGCGCTGCAGATCACCGACCACGCGGTGGTGCTGCGGGACGGAACGATCACGGCCACGGCCAAAGCGAAGGATATCGATCTCGAATGGATCGTCCGCAACATGGTGGGCGAGAACTTCGACCTGGGATCGCCGCCCGACGGCTACGCCTTTGGCGAGGTCGCCTTGTCGATCGAGGATGTGAGCATCGCCGATAGCTCGGGTTCGGACCGTCTGGTCGTCGACCGGCTGTCGCTCGATGTCCGTGCCGGCGAGATCGTCTGCATTTACGGGCTGATGGGCGCCGGGCGCACGGAATTGCTGGAATGTGTCGCCGGACGCCTGCCGGTGACGGGCGGGCGGGTTCTGCTGGAGGGCGAGGACATCTCCCGCCTCGGCATTGCCGAACGCATATCAAGGGGGCTGGTGCTGGTGCCCGAGGACCGGCAACGCGACGGTCTGGTCCAGACGATGTCCGTGGGGACCAATCTGTCGCTGGCCAGCATTGGCGCCTTCGTCACCGGGATGTTCCTGTCCCGGTCGCGGGAGCGCTCGCTGGTCGAGCGTTCCATACGCGACGTGCGGGTCAAGACCGCGGGCGGAGGCGCGCCCATCGGATCACTGTCCGGCGGCAATCAGCAGAAGGTCGTCATCGGCAAGATGCTGACGACGAAGCCCAAGGTCATGCTCCTGGACGAGCCCAGCCGCGGCATCGACGTCGGCGCCAAGGCGGAAGTGTTCCGGCTGCTCGGCGAGCGGGCCGCGCAGGGCCTCGCGGTCGTGTTCTCGACTTCGGAAGTCGCCGAATGCCTTGGGATCGCGCACCGCATCATCGTCATGCGCCGGGGCAGGATTTCGGCAGAGTTCGGCGCTGGCGTCACGAAAGAGCAGATCATGGCCGCCTCGGGCGAGGCCGTGATCGCCTCGTCATGAAGAATACAGGAGCCCAGACCGTGACCGATGTCAGCCAGAACCGCAGCCGCTCCGGCCCGAAAACATCGAGCGGCGGCTTCAGCCTGGCCAAGCTGTTGCTGGAGGGCCGGGCGTTCCTCGCGCTGATCGTGATCATCGTCGTGTTCTCGATGCTGTCGCCCTATTACTTTTCGCTCGGCAATTTCCTCACCATGGCCTCGCATGTCGCCATCTTCGGCATACTGGCGGTCGGCATGCTGCTGGTCATCCTCAATGGCGGCATCGACCTGTCGGTGGGATCGACGCTCGGCCTGTCGGGGGTCATCGCCGGATTCCTGATGCAGGGCGTGCAGTTGCAAACGCTTGGCGTCGTGCTGTTTCCTCCTGTCTGGGTGGTTGTGGTGCTGGTGTGTGTGCTGGGCGCGCTGGTCGGCCTGGTCAACGGCGTCCTCATCGCCTGGCTGAAAGTGCCGGCCTTCGTGGCCACGCTGGGCATGCTCTATGTGGTGCGTGGCGCGGCGCTGCTGATGACCAACGGCCTGACCTACAACGACCTTGGCGGCAAGCCGGAGCTCGGCAATACCGGCTTCGACTGGCTGGGCTTCAACCGGCTGTTCGGGGTTCCGATCGGCGTGCTGGTCATGGCGGTCATCGCCATCATCGGCAGCATCATCCTCAATCGCACCGCCTTCGGCCGCTGGCTCTATGCCTCCGGCGGCAATGAGCGCGCCGCCGAACTTTCCGGCGTGCCGGTGAAGAAAGTCCAGGTGGCTGTCTACATGCTCTCCGGCATATGCGCCTCGGTGGCCGGCCTCATCCTGTCCTCGGAACTGACCTCGGCGGGGCCGACCGCAGGCAATTCCTACGAACTGACGGCAATCGCGGCCGTCGTCATCGGCGGCGCCGCGCTCACCGGTGGTCGCGGTAATATCCGCGGAACGCTGGTCGGGGCCTTCGTCATCGGCTTCCTCTCCGATGGTCTGGTGATCATCGGCGTGTCCGCCTATTGGCAAACAGTGTTCACGGGCGCGGTCATCGTGTTGGCGGTGCTGCTCAACGCCATCCAGTATCGCCGTCGCGTCAGGCTGCCTGGCCCGACCGACGGCCCTTCGACTTCTCCGCAACAAGGCAAGGCCCGAACGGCCGATCCCGCTCACGAGAAGATTGCCGGGTGACCGGCGCCATCAACAACCAAGGAGGAAATTTCATGTACAGCAAGGCAAGAATTCTGATGCTCACGGCCTTTGCGCTGGCCGCTCCGGTCCTCGCAGGATCCGTGACCGCGGCGTCGGCTGAAGGTCTCATCTCGATCATCGTCATCGATCCGGCGAACCCGTACTGGCTGACCGAAGGCAACGTCGCCAAGGCCGAGGCCGAGAAACTCGGCTACACCGCGACGGTCGGCGCCTCGAAAGCCGACACCAATACGGAGAGCAAGCTGATCGACACCGCGATCACCAACAAATCCGTGGCCATCATCCTCGATCCCGCTGACGCCAGCGGGTCCATCGGCGCGGTGAAGAAGGCTATTGCCGCGAACATCCCGGTCTTCCTCGTCAATGCCGAGATCAATCAGGAAGGCCTGGCCAAGGCGCAGCTCGTTTCCAACAACGCGCAGGGCGCAGCACTTGGCGGTCAGCAATGGGTCACGGACATCGGTGAGAAGGGCAATTACGTCGAGCTGCTCGGCGCCCCCTCCGACAATAACGCAGCGACCCGGTCAAACGGCTACGAGACCGTGATCAGCCAGTATCCGGACCTCAAGAAGGTCGGCTCTGAAGTCGCCAACTGGGACCGTACCCAGGGCCATGACAAGATGCAGAGCCTGCTGCAGGCCCATCCCGATATCATCGGCGTGACCAGCGGCAATGACGAGATGGCGCTCGGCGCGATCGCTGCGCTGAAAGAGGCCGGGAAACTGTCGAGCATCAAGGTCGGCGGCTTCGACGGCTCTCCGGACGCCGTCGCCGCGATCAAGGCGGGCGACCTGCAATACACCGTGCTCCAGCCGGTGGCCGTCTACTCGGCGAAGGCCGTGCAACAGGCCGACTCGTTCATCAAGACCGGCAAGACCGGAGCCGCGACGGAGAAGCAGTTGTTCGACTGCCTGCTCATCACCAAGGACAATGTCGACAAGTACACGGCGCCCTTCACGCTCTCGGAATAAAACGGAAGAGGAGTGTCCCATGGGACACTCCTCGCTCGGTCGAGAGTCGTAAGGTGACAGCCTGGCGGCCACCTCGCAGGCCGCTGTCACCGCCTTCGCTGCTTTGTCTACAGCGAAACCTGCAGCGTCTTCAGCCAGCGCAACCCCTCATCGGTGCCGGCGCGTGGCCTGTATTCGCAGCCGACCCAGCCGGCATAGCTGAGCCCATCCAGTGCTGCGAACACGGCGCCATAGGCGATCTCGCCCTCGTCCGGTTCGGCGCGGCTTGGAACGGCGGCGATCTGCACATGGCCGATCATCGGCAGGTGCCGTTCGAGGCGTTTGAGGATGTCGCCTTCGCTGACGCCGACATGATAGACGTCGAACATGATCCGGATGTTGGGCGCGCCGACGCGCTCGATCAATGCTGCGGCTTCCGCGATCGTCGAATAGAAATAACCCGGCTTGTCGCGCTGGTTGATCGGCTCCAGAAGCAATGTCAGGTCCGGGGCGGCACCGGCGGCAAAAGCGAGATTGCGCGCGAATATCTCCGTGGCTTCCGGCTTGGCCGCCGGCTCGACGACGCCGGCCATGACATGGACCGACGAGGCGCCGCTCTGGCGCGCATAGTCTGCCGCCTGAAGGAAGCTCTTCTCGAAATCCGCCTGCCGGCCAGGCAAAACGCCGAGGCCGAAATCGCCCTTGGCCGTGTCGCCAGGAGGCGTGTTGATGCCGAGCAATTCTACGCCGTGCCCTTCGCAGGCCTGCTTCACAAGCCCGGCCGGGATGTCTTAAGGCCAATGCAATTCAACCGCCTTGAAGCCCGCCGACGCAGCGGCAGCGATACGATCCAGCAAGGGCAGATCGGTCCACAGGAAACCGAGATTCGCGGAAAATTTCGGCATGGTCACTTCAACTTGAAATGCTGGTTGAGTTCGGCGATGGCGCCGGCGTCGAGATGGCGCACGCTCATGCCTCGCAAGATGATGGCAAGCTTTGCCGCTTCCTCAAGCTCCTCGATGGCGAAGACCGCCGCATCAAGCGAGGCGCCGGCGACCACCGGCCCGTGGTTCTCCAGGAGGACGGCGGGATGGCGCGCGGCCAGTGCGTCTATCAGCGGCTTGACCGCCGCGGATCCGGGGCGCGTATAGGGCACGACCGGCACCTGCCCGACGCGCATGACGACATAGGGCGTGATCGGTGGGATCGCGTCGGCCGGATCGACATCCGCAAGGCAGGATAGTGCGGTCGCATAGGTCGAATGAAGATGCACAACGGCGCGCGCCGTGGGGCGCTGATCGTAGAAGCCGAAATGCAGCGGCAATTCCTTGGTCGGCGCATCGCCCGAGACATGCTTGCCCGAGGTGTCGAGCTTGGACAGCCTGTCGGCGTCGAGAAAGCCGAGACAGGAATTGGTCTGCGTGAACAGAAAGCCGTCATCGAGCCTCGCCGACATGTTGCCCGACGAGCCTGCGGTGAGGCCGCGCTCGAACAGCGATTTGCCCCATCTGACCAGATTGTCGCGGATTGCCTGCTCGCTCATGGCGTACCGATCCTTTGCACTGCCTTCTCGAAAAAATCACTCGCGCCAAAATTGCCGCTCTTCAGTGCGAGGCCAAGCGGGCCGTCGCGTTCGGCCAGCAATGCCGGCACGCCCGGGTCGATCTCTTCGCCAATCTGCAGGCTGCTCACGCCCAGTGCCTCAACGATGGCCCCGGACGTCTCGCCGCCGCCGACCACCACGCGGCGCACGCCGCCATCGACCAGCCGACGCACCAGCGTTGCGAAGAAAAGCTCGATGGCGTCGGCCACCTCGGCGCGCCCGTAACGCGCCTGGGCGCCGGCAACAGCGCCGGCGTTGGCTGTCGAATAGATGATCGGCGCTTGCTTCTGGCGCCAGAACCAATCGACAGCCTGGTCGACGGTCATGGTTCCGTCCATGAGTGCTGCCGGATCAAGTGCTAGGCCGGGATGGGCAGCGAGATAGGCGGCGACCTGCGCCTGCGAAGCCTTCGAACAGGAACCGCACAGCACTACGGCGGGTCCGGTGGCACCGGCGGCAGAATGAGCTTTCCGGGATAGCCGGCCAGCCTTGCGGAAATTCTCCGGCAGTCCCATGGCGATGCCGGAGCCGCCGGTCACAAGCCTGTGGCCGGCAAGCGCCTGGCCGAGCAGCAGAAGATCGTCTTCCGCGACAGCATCGGCGACGACAAGCCGGCGGCCCTGCGCCTGTTGCTCCGCGAAGGCCCGGCCGATCGCGGCGACGCCACCACGGACCGTGTCCAGCGGTACCAGCCCCACGTCGCCACGGGTCTGAAGCCGAAGCCAACGGCGGATATCGGCGTCGGTCATCGGCGTGAGCGGATGGTTCTCCATGCCGGATTCGTTCAACAGCCGGTCGCCGACGAACAGATGGCCCATGAACAGCCGGCGTCCGGTTGCGGGAAAGGCCGGACAGACAACCGCCATGTCCGCTCCGAGAAGATCGAGCAGGGCTTCGGCGACCGGACCGATATTGCCTTTCGGCGTGGAATCGAATGTCGAACAGTATTTGAAGATGATCTGTTCGCAGCCCTGGGCCAGCAGCCAGCGCGCGGCCTCGAGCGACTGGCGCACCGCCTCCTCGGCAGCGATGGAGCGTGTCTTCAAGGCGACAACGCCTGCCTCGCAGCCGGACGGCGCGGCACCGGCCGCGATGCCGACGAATTGCGTCGTCGCCATGCCACCCTTGGCCAGCGTGTTGGCGAGATCGCTGGCACCGGTGAAATCGTCGGCGATGGCCCCTAGAAGCATGGCGAATTCCTAGAGCAAAATAAGGTTGGATTTGATCACTTTACCGGGCTGGTTTGAGGCAATCCTTCGGACGCGATCTGCAACATGACCGTATCGCATACGCCCTCTTTCGCGGTCGGCTTTTGGATCGCTTCGTGCTGAGGAGAAAGGGGAACCGGCATCACGATCGCCGACAACTTTGCTGTTAATCGGTCCAGTTAAAACCATTCTCCCATGGCTGTCACGCTAAAGCTCAAACACGGGCCGGGGCGGTTTCAATCTGCGCATGTGGCTCTATGGAGTGGGCTGATGTGGCCTACCGTGCCGTCGTTGAAACGTCACATGGGCTGACCCATATAAGTGCTGCGTCGGATGTCTCCTCCCATTGCATCCGATGCGTTCCCCTCTGGAGGTTTTAAACCTTCATGCTTGGCCGGACTTAACAGTCCGGCCTTTTTCTATTGAGGACCCGCGTGGCCGACAGGTGTCGATTTCACCGCTGTTGGGTAGCGCGGAAGAGAAAATCATAGAATCTTGGATCTTCCGCCCAGGCGATGTTGATGCGTATTCCGGCCGCTGCCGTCTGCTTTGCCGGTGCAAAGACGCTGCCTGGGGCGATGAAGATGCCTTCGCGCGCGCCCTGGCGGGCCAGTTCGATATCGTCGATATGCGGCGGCAATTCGAGATAGACATAATAGCCGCCCGTCGGCTCGGCGAACAGCTTCAGTCCGCCCTTCAGCAAACGGGGAACCACCATCTCGGTGGCCTGGCGCACACGCTGTCCAAGCCGCTTCAGATGCCTGCGGTAATGGCCTTCGTTGATCAGTCCGAGGATCAGCCGCTCGATATGCCCGGAACTGTTGACCGTGGTCAGCATCTTCAACTCAGCCAGTGAGGCGATGAGGTCGGGACGCGCGGCGATATAACCGCAGCGCAGGCTGGCCGACAGCGTCTTGGCAAAGGTGCGCACGCAGATGACGTTCTGCAACTGATCGAGCGGCGCCAGGCCGACGCCACGCACCGTCGGCAGATCGACGAACGGGTCGTCCTCGACCACAAGCATGTCGCAGCGCGCGGCGATCGTCAGGATCGAATGGGCGGTCGGCAGATTGGTCGAGCTGCCCGTGGGATTGTGGGCGAGCGATTGCGTGAAGAACAGCTTAGGACGCTCACGCTCGGCCTTGCCGGCGAGGTCCTCGAGGTCAGGGCCGGTTTGCGTCCGCCTCACGCCGACCATGCGGATCTGCGCCAGCTTCAGCTTGGCGAACAGCGGGTAATAGCCGGGGTCGTCGACCAGCACCGTGTCGCCGGCGACGAGAAAGCGGCGGATGATCAGGTCCAGCGCATGGTTGGCGCCGAAGGTCAGCAGGATCTGTTCCGGGCTCGCCTGCACCTCGCGTTCCATGAGGTCGAAGGCCAGCCGCTCGCGCAGCGCCGGCAGGCCCATTGCCGAGCCATAGCCGTCGCTGCTGGAGCGCTGGTGCCGGCCGAGCAGCCCGAGGTGGCGACGCACTTCCGATTCCTCCATCCATGAGGCGGGCGGGCGCCCGTCGCCGACACGGATCGAAAAACTCTCCTCCAGTTGCGCATTGAGCAGCGAGGCGATGTCGACCGCTTCCGCGACATGGCGCGGACGTTCGCTCGGCGTCTGCCGACGGCGCTCGGCCACCGTGAAGCCGGCGCCGGGCCGGGAATGCGCGATCCCCGCGGAGACGAGCCGGTCATAGGCGTCGACGATGGTGTTCTTGGAAACGTCGAATTGCCCGGCGGCCTTGCGTATGGACGGAAGCTTGGCGCCGACGGCAAGGGAGCCGACCTCGATGCGCCTCCTGATTTCTGCCGCCACGGCCTCGGCGCGCGTCATCTCAGAACATCCTCCGATGGGCTGCGTGCCCGAAAATGAACTGGTACAGTCTGTTGCTGTTTCCCAAAACTGTACCTTGATAGATGGTATCAGTTAAACGATAGCTGCCTCAACGACAAGCATTCGCAGGGAGGCGATCGTAATGGGGGCTGTCCAGGACAGCGGTGTCGGGCCGCGGCTGAATTCCCGCATCGAGAAATTCCGCGACCTGTCGCCGGCCGATCGCCTGACGGCAGTCGGCGATGCGGCGCGTCTTGCGCAGGCGGATCGCGATGCCTTGCGTGGCGGCGTCCTGCCCCTCGATCTCGCCAATGGCATGATCGAGAATGTGGTCGGCACCTTCGAGATACCGCTCGGCGTCGCCACCAATTTCACCATCAACGGTCGCGACTACCTCATTCCGATGGCGGTGGAAGAACCGTCGGTGGTCGCCGCCGCTTCCTACATGGCGCGCATCGCGCGTGGCTGTGGCGGCTTCGAGACATCGAGCACCGCGCCGATCATGAGGGCGCAGGTGCAGATCCTCGGCCTCTCCGATCCGCATGGCGCGCGCGCCAGGCTTTTGTCCGCCCGCGACCAGATCATCGCCGCCGCCAATGAAAAGGACCAGGTGCTGATCGGGCTCGGCGGCGGCTGCCGCGAGATCGAGGTGCAGGTGTTCGAGGACACCGCCGTCGGGCCGATGGTGGTGCTGCATCTGCTCGTCGATGTGCGCGACGCGATGGGCGCCAACACGGTCAACACCATGGCCGAAGCGGTCGCGCCGATGATCGAACGCATTTCGGGCGGCACCGTTCGGCTGCGCATCCTCTCCAACCTGGCCGACCTCAGGCTGGCGCGGGCGCGGGTGCGGCTGACGCCAAAGGCGTTGGCGACGAAGGAGTTCACCGGCGAACGCATGGCCGCCGGCATCGTCGAGGCCTGTTCGCTGGCGATTGTCGATCCCTACCGGGCGGCCACGCACAACAAGGGTATCATGAACGGCATCGATCCGGTCGTGGTCGCAACCGGCAATGACTGGCGGGCGATCGAGGCGGGTGCCCATGCCTGGGCGGCGCGCAGCGGCCGCTATACGTCGTTGAGCCGCTGGGAGATCGACGCCGCCGGCAATCTCATGGGCACGCTGGAAATGCCGATGGCGCTGGGCATGGTCGGCGGCGCCACCAAGACGCACCCGGCCGCGCGCGCGGCGCTGAAACTGCTGGGCGTGACCAGTGCGCAGGAGCTTGCCGAGGTCACCGTCGCCGTTGGACTGGCGCAGAACATGGCGGCGCTCAGGGCGCTGGCCACCGAGGGCATCCAGCGCGGACACATGGCGCTGCACGCCCGCAACATCGCCATCGTGGCGGGCGCGAGCGGCGCCGATATCGATACGGTGGCAAGGGAACTCGCGGCCGACCACGATGTGCGTGTCGACCGCGCCCGGGAAATCCTTCTCAGACTCGGCAAAGAGAAGGCCTGAGCGGTGAGCGGGGCGGTTGCACAGGGAAATCAGGCACAGCTCTCCGGCCTGCTCAAGAGCCAGGAAGGCATCGTGCTGGTGCTGGCGGTGCTGGCCTTCGTGCTGTTCTCGTTGCTGCTGCCGTCCTTCTTCAGCCCGGGCAATATCCTCGCCCTGATCAGGAGCGTCTCGATCCTCGGCATCCTGGCGCTCGGCATGGCGCTGGTCGTCATCGCCAGGGGCATCGACGTCTCGATGATCGCGACGATGGTGGTGTCGGTGTCCTGGGCCTTCGTCATCGCCCGCTCGGGTTACTCGTTGGAATTCGCGCTGCTGGTCGGCGCGCTGTTTGCGGTGGTCGCCGGCGTGTTGATCGGGGTGCTGATCGCCTTCGGCGAGGTCGCGCCGATCTTCGCGACGCTGGCCGCGGGCTCGGTCATCTACGGCCTTGGCCGCACCTTCTTCTTCACCCTGGAGATGCAGAATGTGCCGCCGGACGCAGGATGGTTCTCGCTCATCGGCCAGGGCCGCATTCTCGGCGTTCCGGTAACGGTGGTGGTGTTTGGTGTGCTTTGCCTGGCGCTGCACCTTGTGCTCAGCCGCACGCGGTTCGGCTGGCAGACCTATGCGATGGGCAACAATCCTGGTGCCGCCAGGATCACCGGCATTTCCAACCGGCCGATGATCGTGGCGCAATATGCGATCAGCGCGCTGGTCGCTTATGGCGCAGGACTGGTGCTTGCCTCGTCGGCGTCGGCGATCAATGCCCGGCTTTTCAATTCGACGATGATCTACGACATCCTTCTGGTCGTCGTCCTGGGCGGCATCGGCCTGAATGGCGGCCACGGCAAGGTCCGCAACGTCATTCTGGGCACGATCTTCGTCGGCATCCTGCTCAACGGCATGACGATCATGAACATCCCTTACACGATCCAGAACCTCGTCAAGGGCGTGGTCCTGCTTCTGGCCATCGTCATCGATTCGCTCGTCAATCCGCGCGACGAGCAGACATCCCAACAGGGGGATCTCTGACACTTAATTTCAACGTCAAATGCAATGGGAGGAAACCATGCGACTTCTGAAAACGACAAAATGGCTGGCCGCGGCCTGCATCGCGCTTGCCGGTATCGTCACCGCCAGCGCCCAGGACAAGGGCCTGGAAAATCCGCGCTCGACGACGTTCCGCAAGACGCTGGAAGGCAAGAAGGTCGTCTTCCTGCCGCTGTCGATGGGCTTCGACCTGACCGAAGGCTGGGCGGCGGTGATGCGCCAGCAGGCCAAGCGCCTCAAATATGATTTCGAGATCCGCGACCCCGCCTGGAGCACCGATGCGGGAACCCGCGCGCTGCAATCGCTGATCAGCGAGAAGCCGGACCTGATCGTCGCGCACAATCCCGACATCCAGTCCTACGCCCGCCTGCTCGCGCAGGCGCAGGCCGCCGGCATCAAGGTGGTGCAGATCAACCTGGAATCGAACACGCAGACCGATTCCTATGTCGGCGCCGACTGGACCGAGATCGGCGAACAGGCGGCACAGGCCGTGGTCGACAAATGCAGCCCCGGCAAGGGGGCCTCGACCAAGGTCGCCATCGATACCGGTGTGCCAACGGCAGCGTCCGACGTGTTCCAGCTCGACGGCATCTATCGTGTGCTGAACCAGCATCCCGATATCCAGGTGGTTTCGCAGCAGGCCACCGAATACAATCCGGAAAAGGCGCGCTCGATCATGGAAACGGTGCTGCAGCAGCATCCGGACCTGTGCGGCGCCATCGGCATCTGGGACAATCAGGATACCGGCACGGCGTCGGCGATCCAGCAGGCCGGCAAGGGCGACCAGGTCTTCCTCGTCACCAGCGGCGGCGGCAACAAGGTCGGCTGCGAGAATGTCGAGAAGGGCCTGTTCAACCTCTACATCAGCTACAACGTGCCGCTGCAGGGCGAAATCCTGAATGCGGAGATCGCAAGGCTGCTGCTTTCGGATAGCACGGCCGGCGAGAACAAGACGCTCTACTTCAACCCGCTGACACAGATCACCAAGGCCAACGTGAACCAGCGCAATTGCTGGACGCTGGACGATCTGAAGTAGGGAATTCCTGATCTATGGCCACCAGCGATGCGCTTTCACGGCTGCGGTACCGGCTTTTGCCCGACCGTCTGTTCGGTGAGTTGCTGACCAAGAGCTGGATCGACAATGTCATTCCGGCATTGGCGCTGGTGGTCACAATCCTCGTCATGACCTGGATCGTTCCCGGCTATCTCACGGTCGCCAACCTCACCGATCTTGCCCGCCAGGTGTCGGAATTCGGCCTCATCGCATTGGCGCTGACCATCGTCATCCTGTCGGGCGGCATCGACCTCTCCGTCGGTTCGGTGTTTGCGCTATGCGTGCTCGCCGCCCTGGTGTCGATGAACGTGCTCGGCCTGCCGGTCGGCGTGGCGCTGGCCGTGACGCTTGCCACTGGCCTCGCCTGCGGGCTGCTCAACGGGGTGCTGATCGGCTATCTCAGGCTGCGCGCCTTCATCACCACGCTGGTGACGCTGGTCATCTACCGGGCGCTCTACGACATCATCTTTCCCCGGCTTGCCAGCGCGATCGTCGGCTCGATGCCGGTCTCCCCGACATGGGACCTGATCGGCTTCGGCACCGTCTACGGCCTGCCCGTCTCTTTCGCCATTTTCGCCGTCATCGCCATCGGCGTGCATATCGTCCTGTCGCGGCTGAGGCCGGGATGGCGGTTGCGCGCCGTCGGCGGCGCGCGCCGCTCCGCCTACAATGCCGGTATCAACGTCAAGCTGACCGTCTGCCTCGCCTATGTGGCGTCGGGCCTGCTGACCGCGATCGCCGCCTTTCTCTTTTCCGCCAGGCTCGGCAGCACCGGCGCCGACACCGGCATCGGGCTGGAGATTTCCGTACTGACGGCCGTGGTGCTTGGCGGCGTTTCGCTGGGTGGCGGCCGCGGTTCGGTCGGCAATGCGGTGATCGGCTCCATCCTGGTGCTGATCCTGACCAGCGGCCTCATCCGCCTGTCGATGCCTGGTTCGGTCAACCAGCTGATCCTCGGCCTGGTGCTGATCGCGGCCGTGCTGTTCGATGCGAAATGGGTGAAGAACCGCGGCAAGTTGTTGAGCAAGGTCTATGTCTCGCCGACCTATCTGAAGCTGCCGAATTTGACGCCGCCAACTGGAACCGACGTGCTTGCCGTCAATGACAGGCTTGGCGCGGCGGAACTCATCGGGCTCGGCGCGGTCGAAGGTCCTGAAGACGTCGTGCTCGACCGTGACGACAATCTCTATACAGGGACGCGTCACGGCACGATCGTCCGCTTCCTTGCACCCGACTATGCACGGAACGAGGTCTTCGCCCGTGTCGGCGGTCATCCGCTGGGTCTCGCCTTCGCGCCGAATGGCGATCTTCTCACCTGCGTCGGCGGCATGGGCGTCTATCGCGTCTCGCCGGACAGAAAGGTGACGAAGGTCACCGACGAAACCAACCGCAGCCTGCTGTCGGTGATCGACGATTCACGTCTGCGGCTTCCCGACGATCTCGACATCGCGCCGGATGGGCGCATCTTCTTCAGCGAGGCGACGATCCGCTACGAGATGTCGGAATGGGCTGTCGATGCGCTGGAGGGCAGGGGCAACGGCCGGCTGATCTGCCACGACCCGAGGACCGGCGCCACCCGCACCATCCTGCGTGGCCTGATCTTCCCCAATGGCGTTACCATCTGCCGCGACGGCCAGTCGCTGCTCTTTGCCGAGACATGGGCATGCCGCATCTGCCGCTACTGGTTCGACGGACCGGACAAGGGCAAGCATGAAATCTTCCTCGACAATCTGCCGGGCTACCCCGACAATCTGAATCGCGGCTCGGATGGCACCTACTGGATCGCGCTGCTCGGCATGCGCACCAGAACCTTCGATCTGGCCATGCGCAAGCCAGGTTTTCGCCGCCGCATGGCCAAGCGCATCGCCGCCGATGAATGGCTGTTTCCCAACATCAATCGCGGCTGCGTGCTGCGCGTCTCGGCAACCGGCGAGATCATCGATGCGCTCTGGGACGAAGCCGGCGAAAACCATCCCTCGATCACTTCGACCTGCGAGCACAAGGGCTGGCTCTATCTCGGCGGCGTCTCCAACAACCGCATCGGCCGCGTCCGCATCGAAGGCGCCGATCCGCAATGGACGGCGCATGACGATTATTGGGGGAAGCGCTGATGGCGGGGCTGGGCACATTTGTCCGCCGGCTGTTTTCGGCTGATGAAGCCGGCATCAGCGTGCCGGCCATGGACGGCGTCTTCAAGCCGGACAATCGGCTGGAAGAGGCGGAGCGGCTCGTGTCGCTTCCGGCGATCGACAATCTCGTCTCGTCGCCGGCCGGACTGCTCTGCAGCAGCGGCAAGACGCTTTTCCAGCTTGATCCTGGCGGCGCCAGCCTTTCGCCTGTCGCGATAGCGGAGTTCGCGGCGCCGATCAGCTTTGTCGCATCTGCGCCCGATGGCCGCCTTGCGGTGGGGATCGAGGGTGAGGGCCTGCAGACCGGGCAGCCAGGCGCCTGGAAGCGCGTCGACCTCCCAGGCGACATCGCATCCTGCCTGACCGCCGGCGTCTTTGCAGCGGATGGCTCGCTTTACGTGTGTGTCGGCTCCCGCAGGCACCCGGCGCGCGATTGGAAGCGCGATCTGATGGAGGGCGGCAGCAGCGGCATGGTTCTCGCCATCGATTCGGCCGATGGCTCCCATCGCGAACTTGCAGCCAGATTGGCATTTCCCAACGGCGTGGTCATGCTGGGCAATGGCCATCTGGCGATCAGCGAAAGCTGGCGCCACCGCATCGTCGCCGTCGATCCGAAATCTCCGCGTCCGGTAGCGATGCTGGAGGACCTGCCGGCCTATCCGTCGCGTCTGTCGCCCTCTTCCGAGGGCGGTTTCTGGATGGCGCTGTTTGCGCCGTGCCGCCAGCTTTTCGAACTGGTGCTGCGCGAGGACGACTATCGCCGCGAAATGATGGCGACGATTGATCCCGGCGAATGGATCGGGCCGGAACTCGCCGGGTCGGCACGGCCGGATCAGCCGCTGAGCCAGGGTTCGGTCCGGCAGATGGGCGTGCTGAAGCCGTGGGCGCCGTCACGCTCCTACGGCCTCGTCGCGCGCTGCGACGACAGCGGCCTGCCCAGGGAAAGCTGGCACAGCCGCGCCGACGGCAGCATGCATGGCATCACTTCCGTCTGCGAGCACGGCGGCAGCGTCTACGCCGCCTCTCGCGGCTCCGGCACGCTGCTGCGCCTGCCCGGCGCGATATCCGGCGGGGGTCTCGCATGACTGACGTTGTCGAGTTCCGCAAGGCGACCAAGGCCTTCGCCGGCAACGCAGCGGTGCGCGACGTCGATTTCACGCTACGGCAAGGCGAGGTCCATGCGCTGCTCGGCGAGAACGGCGCGGGGAAGTCGACGCTGACCAAGGTGCTGGCGGGCCTCTATCCGCTGACCTCCGGCGAGATGCTGATCGACGGCAAGCCGGTCAGCTTTTCGTCGCCGGGCGACGCCATGAAACACGGCATCGCCATGGTGTTCCAGGAGACCAATCTCATCCCGTCGATGAACGTCGCCCAGAACATCTTCCTGGGCGAAGAAAGCTTCTTCAACCGGTTGCGCGGCGTCAACATCAAGGCGCAGCAGCATTTGCAGCGACTGAACTTCCATGTCGAGCCGACCGCGCTGGTGTCGACGCTCGGCGCCGCCAAGAAGCAGATGGTCGAGATCGCCCGCGCCGTCCACCACAATGCCCGCATCTTCATCTTCGACGAGCCGACGGCGACGCTGACGCCGGAGGAAAAGCAGCACTTCTTCGCCCTGGTCGAACGGCTGAAGGGCGAGGGCGCCTCCATCATCTTCATTTCGCATGCGCTGGAAGAGGCGCTGTCGATCGCCGACCGCATCAGCGTGCTGCGCGACGGCGCGCTGATCGTCACCGACGAAGCCCGCAATCTCACCCGCGAGAAGATCGTCCAGGCGATGGTCGGCCGACAGCTGACGGACGCGCTCTATGGCGACGCCGCCAAACGCGTCGCGCGCGCACCGCGCGAAAAGGTGCTGACGCTCGAAAACGTCTCGATGGGCAAGGCGGTGCGCAGCGCCACGCTGTCGGTGTTTGCCGGCCAGGTGACCGGGCTGTTCGGCCTGGTCGGCGCCGGCCGCACCGAGATGATGAAGATCGCGGCGGGCGTTTTGAAACGCGACTTCTTCCATGGCGGCCGCATCACGCTGCGAGGCGAGGTGGTGCGCTTCCGCGTGCCGCGACAGGCGGTGCGGCGCGGCGTCGCCTACATCACCGAGGACCGCAAACTCGACGGCCTGTTCGACACGATGGGCATCGCCCAGAACGTATTTTTGGGCAAGCTGGCCAAGGGCTCCAATCCGGTCTCGGTGATCGGCCTCAATGAGGCGCGCCGGCAATCGGCCGAATGGATCGAGACCATGAAGGTCCGCTCGATCGGCGCCAATGCGCGCTTGGTCGAGCTTTCCGGCGGCAACCAGCAGAAAGTGGTCATCGCCAAATCGCTGATCCAGGCGCCGTCGCTGATCATCTTCGACGAGCCGACGCGCGGCGTCGACGTCGGCGCCATCGCCGAGATCCACCAGATCATCGAGCGGCTTGCCGATGCCGGCGCGGGCGTCGTCGTCATCTCGTCCTATCTTCCCGAAATCCTCAACCTCTCGGACCGTATCCTGGTGGCGCGCCAGGGCCGCATCGTCGAGGAGATGACCATCGACGAGGCCTCCGAAGAAAAGATCATGTATGCCGCCGTCCATTGAACAGCCCGGCGGGGACCGGCAGGTCACGATCGTCGAAGTCGGTCCGCGCGACGGGCTGCAGAACGAAAAGCGGCTGGTCTCGACCGGTGAAAAGCTGCGCCTGATCGGCATGCTGGCCGATTGCGGCTTTGCCCGCATCGAAGCGACGGCGTTCGTCTCGCCGAAATGGGTGCCGCAGATGGCCGACCACGAGGCGGTCATGCGCGGTGCTGCGCGGCGTGCGGGTCTTGTGCTGTCCGCCCTGGTGCCCAACGAGCAAGGTGCCCGCGCCGCGATTGCGGCCGGCGCGCAAGAACTCGCTGTGTTCACCAGCGCTTCGGAGACGTTTTCGAAACGAAACACCAATTGCACGATCGAGGAAGGGCTCGCCCGTTTCGTGCCGGTGATGGCGCTGGCCGCGGAACACGCCTTGCCGGTGCGGGGCTATGTTTCCTGCGCCGTCGATTGCCCCTATGAAGGCCCGATCGAACCCGGCGCGGTCGCAAAGGTCGTCGCTCGGCTGCGCGATCTCGGCTGCGCCGAAATCGCCGTCGCCGACACGATCGGCAGGGCGACGCCGGAGCGCGTGCATGCCATGGTGCTGGCCACCCTCGAAGAGGCTGAGGCTGCGCGGCTGGCCGGCCATTTCCACGACACCAGCGGCCTCGCGCTCGCTAACGTCGACGCCGCCTGGGATCTCGGGCTCAGGGTCTTCGATTCCGCTGCCGGTGGCCTGGGTGGCTGTCCCTATGCGCCTGGTGCCGCAGGCAATCTTCGAAGCGGTGCCCTGGTGGAGCACTTTGCGTCGAGAGGGATCGCGACCGGGGTCAATCGCGAGTTGCTGGCCGAGATAGAAAACATGCTCGCCGAAGGCGCTTTTTTCAGCGAGCTGTGAGCATTCAAACCATCTGGCCGATCAAGGCTCTCATGGAGCGTCCGGCGACGCCTTGCGATAGGGGCCTGCCAGCATGGCTGAGAGGTCAAAGCGCAAGATGTTCCTGCCCGGATCGAAATCCGGGATGGGCATCGGTGCGAAGTAGACAAGTGTGGTGTCATACGCCGGACAAGTGACCCGCGCGAGGCGGATCGCAATCAGCGGAGGCAGGGCTTCCAACTGAATTTGCAGCGGCGAATGGCTCCCGAGATGCTGATCCAATATCGCACCTCCGACCTTAGTTCAAAATGGCTCAGCGGATACGCATGATAAGCGGGCGCATGCCAATTTGGTCAGCGTGATCACCTTCACGGAAGCAGTCTTCCAAATCGCTAAAATGATTACGCTGCACAACTCCCGATGGGCTAGCAGCAGGAGGACAGACCAAATGACCACGTACCGCATAAGTTGGGGATTGCTCGCGGCGCGCCGCATTGCGGCGGCGCGCGGGCTCGATCCGTTCGACGGCGAAGCCTTCGCCCGCTCGCTCGCGCCCCGCATTCTTGAGATCGCGCATGCAATCATGCAGATTGAACCGCGCCGTGGGCCGCGCGAGATCGCGCTGCATCAGTTGCGTGAGGTGATAGGCCGCCACGCCGCCGATATCCCCGATCTGGTGGTTTCGGAAAACATCGCCCAGGCGGCCGTATGGCTGCTCCGCTGGGCGCAGGAAGGTCCAAGTCTAGCCGCCGACAATCCCAAGCCGGAGCGTACCTTGCTGCGCAACATGCGGATGACCGTCTTTCTTGCCGATGGCTGCGCGAAAGAGTGGGACAGGGTTGTTGAGATAGACCGCCATCCCACTCGACATGACGGCCGCAGATGACTTGAGCGGGGAGGCCCCCAAGCCCGCCTCAAAAAAGGATTTTCACCCATCCCCGATGCTGTGCGGTCCCTAGGAACCCTTCGCGCCGATCGAGATTAACGTCTGCTTTCCCCGATTCGCTCTTAGGCTCTCTGGCTGGAAAGGATGCTTGGCGGGAGCTTCTCTCAAGAGTAACCGCAACGGCTGGCATCTTGCTATGGTGCGGCGATGAGAATCTTCAAGTTACTTTGGCCGACTGGACAGCTGGATCTATTCGAATAATTGTCATCTCCACAATGATTCGCTGCTGCTATCCATTTCACGTCCAATGATCCGCCTGTTCAGACCGGCAGAATCGGGCGAAATGTGTGCCAGATCGACCGTTGCAATGGCTATTTGTCCCTTCGCCGCCGTTTTCCTGCTCCAGCCTGTGAGTTCAGGGGCACAGGAGCACGTGCCGCAGCCATTCCAGATTCGATCTTCGGATGTGAACCCGAAATCCTCGGCCGGTGATGGCAACGCGCCTTTCGCAATTACCGCCGATGACGTGGCCCCTAAATTAACCTCGAGCGGTAGTGTCACGACCTATCAGGGAACGGAATCGGCCGGCGAAGCGGCAATCACCAACAACGAGAACGACAGGGTGGAATTCCTCGACCAGAGCACCGCGGCTCAGGCGACCATCGTAAACAATTCAGGCGGCAGCGCGCATTTTTCCGACCAGTCGACGGCGGGGAGTGCGTTCATGACCAACAATGCCGACAGCCTGATCGAATTCACCGGCCAATCCACGGCGGCGGGATCGAACATCACGAACAATGAAGGCGGCAAGATTTCCTTCGACGATGACGCCGGTGGCGGCAACGCCGCGATCGCCAATAACGGCTCGATCGCCTTCCAGGGCAACGCCAGCGCCGAACAGGCAAACATCGTCAGCAATGCCGGTGCTACCGTTTCGTTTTCGGGAAATGCCACTGCCGGCACCGCCCAGATCACCAACAATGGCGGCTTGAATTTTGAAGGGAGTTCGAGCGCGGGCCAGAGCCTGATCACCAACAATGAGGGTGCCGCGACGCGTTTTTCCGGCAACAGTTCGGCCGCGACCGCGGCAATCACCAACAATGGCGGCGTCACCTTCACGGACGATGCCACCGCCGGTTCGGCGAGCATCATCAACAATCAGTCCGGTGAGGTTGCCTTCTCCGGCAATGCCTCTGCCGGGACGGCTTTCATGGCCAATAGCGGACAGCTCGATTTTGCCGGCTCCAGTTCGGCCGGCACCGCGGAGGTCGTCAACAATGCAA
Organism: Mesorhizobium helmanticense; assembly: GCF_003034915.1. Lineage (GTDB taxonomy): Bacteria > Pseudomonadota > Alphaproteobacteria > Rhizobiales > Rhizobiaceae > Mesorhizobium > Mesorhizobium helmanticense. The sequence continues at coordinate 213,344 of NZ_PZJX01000026.1, forward strand.
GCGGTGTCGTGACGCTTTCGGGCTCGGCCACGCTGGCCAATGCCTCCGTCAACAATGGCGGGTTGGTGGATTTCTCCGGCAATGCATCAGCGGGCGCTGCCACCATCGTGACGGGGCCAGCCGGCCGGACGGTTTTTCGCGAGCTGAGCTCGGGCGGCACCGCCGCGCTGGAGACGAACCTGGGCGGAACGGTCGATTTTTCCGGGGTTTCCGATGGACAGATCGAAGTCGGGTCAATCCAGGGGCCGGGGACGTATTATCTCGGTGGCGTCGCCCTCGTCGTCGGAGGAAACAATTTGTCCACGACAGTCGATGGCGCCATTGTCGACGGCGGATTGTCGGGCGGCACCGGCGGTTCACTGGTCAAGACAGGCGGCGGCACGCTCACGCTCTCGGGGCCCAATACCTATACCGGGGCAACGGATGTCAGCGGCGGCGTTCTGCAGGCAGGTGCGGCGGGTGCTCTTTCGGCAAGGTCGGATTTCATCGTTGGCGCCGGAGCGCTGCTTGACCTCGCCGGTTTCGACCAGACGATCGGCTCGCTCTCGGGCACAGGATCGGTCGATCTCGTCACCGCCCGGCTGACGACAGGCGGGAACGATGCCGACACCGTCTTCGGAGGCACGGCCAGTGGGACCGGCGGCCTTACCAAGACTGGCGCCGGCACCATGGAACTCGCCGGCGTCAACGCCTATTCCGGGACGACCGAGGTGGAGCAAGGCGAGCTGCGCGTTTCGGGCTCCATCGCCGCTTCGGCAGTGCAGGTCGATGCCGGCGCCATCCTGAGCGGCAACGGCACTGTGGGCGCGACGACGGTGGCGGGCACTCTGGCACGGGAAAACGACGGTGGCACGCTGTCGGTCGCTGGCGATCTCGTTCTCGGCCACGGTTCCACTTACAGCCTGTCGCTGGATCCGAATGCTGGGGCAAGTCTGTTGACTGTGAACGGCACTGCGACGGTTGAGGGAAGCTCCCTCGTCGTTTCTGTGATCGGCGACTTCACCATCGAGGGGACCAGCTTCAGAATCCTCTCGGCATCGCAGGTGATCGGCAGTTTTTCCGACGTTCAAAGCGACATGCCGTTCATCGACCTCGCGCTGCACTATGGGGGCGGGACCGTCGACCTCGACGTGTCACGCAACAATACAGATTTCACATCGGTCGCCGAAACCGCCAACCAGCGAGCCGTGGCGGGTGCGCTCGCGGACTTGCCGGACGGTGCGATCGTCGATGCCGTCGTTGCTTCGGCAAGTCCATCCGCGGCGCGTTCGGCGTTCGATGCGCTTTCGGGCGAGATCTACCCGAGCCTCGCCAATAGCCTGTTGGAAAGCGATGCCGCGCTGCGCGATATCATGCTCGCCCAGGCCAGAAATTCCGCTGCCGAAGATGGTTCCCAGACACGGTCACGGCTATGGTTCGATCCCTATCTGGCCGAGATAGCGGGCGGCTCCGACGGCAATGCCGCCAGCAGCCATATAAGTCGCTCCGGTTTTCTCACGGGTGGCGATCTTAAACTGAGTGAAAACTGGCTGGTTGGCCTTGCGGCGGGTTATGGCGAGAGCGATTTCGACGTCAGCGCACGCGCGTCGGACGCCAATGTCGACACGCTCAGCATCGGGGCCTATTCGGCATGGGCAGGGTCGGGATTGCGGGGCCGGTTTGGCGGGCTGTATTCCTGGCATGAAATCAACTCCGAACGAAGCATCGCCTTTGGAGCGTTCAGGGACAAAGTCAAAGGCAACTACAATGCGCGCTCCGGACAGGTGTTCGGCGAAATCGACTATCCATTCAAACTTGCTCGGGCCGAAATTGCGCCGTTCGTCAACCTGACATATGCGCGTTGGGATGCGGATGGCTGGTCCGAAAGCGGCGGTGACGCCGCGCTGGACATCCAGGCCTCGCATCTGGACGGCTTGATCACCACGACCGGTTTGCGCATGGGCGCCGAATTTCCCTGGAGCAGCGATCTGCTGGTCCGGCTCGGGGCAATGGCCGGCTGGCGCTTCACATCGCTTGGTGGCAGCGGAGAGTGGCACCAGCTCGCCGGCGCGAGCCCATTCTTTATTGGCGGCGTCCCCGTTGAACGAAACGCTGCTGTACTCGGCGCCGATCTGCGCCTAGCGTTTCGATCGATGTCGCTGGGCCTAGCCTATGATGGATTGCTGGAGCGTGGCTCCCAGTACCAATCATATAAAGGCTTCCTCACGGTGAAGTTCTGACCAGGGCGAGTTGCAAATTTGACTCGGTTACAGGCTTCTCTTGGGGGCAAGGTTCTTTTGCTGGGATTATTCCTTCGTCAAGCAGCGCGAATCTCATAGCGTCGCATGCATGGACTTCGCCGAGGGTCGCCACGTCTGCCCGGTTTTGAGGGAGCGTCTCGATTCAATTCGAGGCTCTTGCCTGTGGAGAATTGGCGCGGCGTTCGCCCTGAAGATTGCAAGCCTGGCCCTGGTACTGATGCTTGCCGCTTGCGCCCAGCCTCCGCCGCTTGTGAATTCGTCCGGAACGAACCTCGTTTCGACCGAAACGGCTTTTGCGTTTCCCGCGCCAGGCGGCCCTGCAATCACCGCCATCATCGAGCGGCGATTCACCAATGCCGCCCAGCAGGACATTCTGCTTTCGACATCGGCGCGTACGCCCGGCCAGAACATGTTGAGGGTTCAGTTGTTTGGGCCGGTCGATACATCGGTCGCCGGGGAAACCCGGCTTCGCGACGGATATCTTCCGATCGGCGATGTCGGGTCGGAGATGCGGAAGCTGCTGCCGGGCATCCGGATGTTGCGTTCGCCCTATTATGTGCAGAACAAATATGGGCCGTTTGGCTATGCCGCGGGGCGCTCGGCATCGGGTGACACCTGTCTCTACGGCTGGCAGCGTATAAGCTCAACCGGCATGACCCAAACCTGGGTGGGGAACAAAGGCTCGATCCAGGTTCGTCTTCGTCTGTGCGACCAGAATGCATCCGAGCAAAGACTTCTCGACGTCATGTATGGCTATACGATCACCTCGTCCTTCAAGACGCGCAATTGGAATCCGTATGGCGAGCCCGCCGCGCCAGATGCATCCCTTGGCAAGTCAGGGCAGCCGATCTACCCCGTTGGTATTTCGCGTTTCGAGACTGTAACCGGGCCGCCGCCCGCCGCGCAGCCAGGACAGTCAAATGGCCGGGTGTATCGCACCCAGAGGCAGGCGTCGGTAGAGCCACCTCCAGCTCCCTCGCAGCCAGCGTCCGTGGGGCCAGTCGTGCCACCGCCGCCGGGAGCGGAGAGTGCCAACTCCCAAACGCCGGCTTCGTCCGTAGCGCCTCCGGTCTCCGCGGCGGATACCGTCGGGAAGGGCCCTGTGCCGATCGTGCCGCCGCCGCCTTGCGTGGCTGACGCGGCGGGCGGCTGCAAATGAGCGAGTTTACCATTCGCTAACCATACCGAGAACGGGCACGGGCCATGAAGCCGAAATCAACCATTACGTGTTCGGATGCATGGTCGCTGCGAGTGGTGGCGCACCCCACAAAAAAGCTGGGAACGCAGGGGCGCAGCCGGGGACCGGGACGCGATTGAACCGACAGGTGGCAAGCGTCCGAATGTAGAGGCGTGAATGCGGAAGTTCCTGAGCGTCGTTCAATGGGCCTTGGCATCGGTGTGCGTGCTCACACTTGTGACGCTGCCCATCAGTTTGGAAACCCAATTGGTTGCCGGCATGTGCGTGCTCGTCGCCATGATGGTGCTGAAGCTCGTGCGACCGGATGGCATCTGGCGGCTGGTTGCCCTTGCTTTCGGCACAGCCATCGTCATGCGCTATGTGTACTGGCGCACGACAAGCACGCTGCCGCCAGTCAACCAGCTGGAGAACTTCATCCCCGGCTTGATGGTCTATCTCGCGGAAATGTACAGCGTGCTGATGCTGGCGCTCAGCCTTTTCGTCGTGGCGCTGCCGCTTCCCTCGCGACCGTCGCGCGCCAATTCCGGCGATCGCATGCCCTCGGTCGACGTCTTCATTCCCACCTACAACGAAGATCCGGACCTGCTGGCCAACACGATGGCCGCAGCCAAGGGCATGGATTATCCAGCCGACAAATTCAATGTCTGGCTGCTCGATGATGGTGGAACCGTTCAGAAGCGGAACTCGGACAAAATCGGCGACGCCAACAATGCGGAGCGGCGCCGTGCTCAATTGCAGAAGTTGAGCGCCGAGATGGGCGTGAACTACCTGACGCGCGATCGCAACGAACATGCAAAGGCCGGCAACCTCAATAACGGACTCTCAAAGTCGACGGGTGAGCTCATCGCCGTGTTCGATGCGGATCATGCGCCGGCACGCGATTTTCTCAAGGAGACGGTCGGCTATTTTGATGAAGATCCAAAGTTATTCCTAGTCCAGACGCCGCATTTCTTCCTCAATCCAGACCCAGTTGAGCGAAATCTTCGCACCTTTGAAAAAATGCCGTCCGAAAACGAGATGTTCTACGGCATTATTCAGCGTGGCCTCGACAAATGGAATGCGGCTTTCTTCTGCGGATCGGCGGCGGTGCTGCGCCGTACGGCTCTTGCGGAAACCGGCGGCTTCAGCGGCGTCAGCATCACCGAAGACTGCGAGACTGCGGTCGAACTGCACGCGCGTGGCTGGCATAGCGTCTATGTCGACAAGCCGCTGATTGCCGGATTGCAGCCGGCAACCTTCGCCAGTTTCATCGGCCAAAGAAGCCGCTGGGCGCAGGGCATGATGCAGATACTGCGATTCAGATTCCCGCCGCTCAAGCGTGGCCTCTCAATTCCGCAGCGTCTTTGCTACACGTCGTCGACGCTGTTCTGGCTGTTCCCGTTCCCGCGCACGATCTTCCTGATCGCGCCGCTGTTCTACCTGTTCTTCGACCTGCAGATCTTCACCGCGTCCGGCGGCGAGTTCATGGCCTACACGCTCGCCTACATGATCGTGAACCTGATGATGCAGAACTATCTCTACGGCGCCTTCCGCTGGCCATGGGTCTCGGAACTCTATGAATATGTCCAGACGGTGCATCTGCTCCCCGCCGTGATTTCCGTGATCCTGAATCCGAGGAAGCCGACATTCAAGGTCACCGCAAAGGACGAATCGATAGCGAGGAGCCGGCTGTCGGAAATCGGAAAGCCGTTTTTCGCCATCTTTGGTGTCCTGCTCGCTGGCGTGGCGATGACGGTCTACAAGGTTTACACCGAGCCATACAAAGCGGATGTCACACTGGTCGTCGGGGGCTGGAATCTGCTCAACCTCATTATCGCCGGATGCGCGCTAGGTGTGGTCTCCGAACGGGGAGAGCGCGCCGCCACGAGACGCGTCAAGGTCAGCCGTCGCTGTGATTTCCAGGTCGCCGGGAAATGGCTTCAGGGGACAATCGAGAATGTGTCGGCAAACGGCGCCCGCGTGCTGGTCTTCGGCGCCGAGCTCGAGGATCTCGTGATCGATGCCAAGACTGGAATTCGGTTCAAATTGTTCTCCGACGGGACTGAAGCCGTCTTGCCGGTGTCGATACGAAACTTCGAGCGAACAACGGACAGCATCGCGATCGGATGCCTCTACCTGCCGACCGAAGCCGTTCATCATCGGCTTGTCGCCGACCTGATCTTCGCGAACTCAAAGCAGTGGGAACAGTTCCAGCTGTCGCGCAGAGGCAATCCGGGGTTGCTGCGGGGGACGTTCTGGTTCCTGAGGTTGGCGATCTTCCAGACCTACCGGGGCCTGGTTTACTTCTGGCGTGACCTGCGCGGACGGGACAACATAGAGCCCATCGGACAACTCGCGGAGAAGCGGCAATGAGAGCCGTTTTCGTGTCGGTCGCATTGCTTCTGCTGGCAGTATCGCCGGCAGTCTCCCAAACCAGCCCGTTCGACATGTCCCCTGAAAAGCCGGCTGTTCCCGCGCCTGTTCAACCGACAGGAGTGGCGCCAGCCCAAAATGACAGCGCGCCGATTGCAGCGGCGGCGCCGCAGCCGGCCGCGTCGCTGGCACGGCGCTATATCGTGCCATTCACCGAGCTGGTGCTTTCGGGAGAATATTCGCAACGCTCGTGGTCACTCTTTCTCACGCCGGAACAGGCTGCCGCGAAGGCGGAGCTGCATCTGGGCTATCAAAATGCCGTTGTCATCGCCCCCGAGGCGTCGCGTCTGAAAATATCCATCAATGGCAGCGAGTTGGTCGATGCGCCGATCGCCTCGTCGGAGAATGCCTCCGACATCTCGGTCAACATACCCGCGAACCTCCTGCACGCCGGGATGAACGACATAGCGATATCCGCGCTCCAGAGGCACCGTACGGATTGCACGATTGAATCGACCTACGAACTGTGGACGCAGATCGACACAGCCAAGACCTTTCTTTCATTCGACGGTCCCGACGCAGGGCGTTGGAAGCGCGTCGACGATCTGCGCGCGATCGGCGTGGACGAAAATGGCGCAACGACCTTCAACCTGATTGTTCCGTCAATGGGACAAACAATCTCGACGTCACCGGCGGTGCGCCTGGGTGAGGCACTGGCGCTGATGGCCAGTATGCCGAACCAGTCCTTCGACGTCAGCGAGACCGGATCGTCGGCCGCCAAACCCGGCATGGCGACCATAGTCCTGGGGCCAGCATCGGAGCTTTCCAATGTGCTGGCGACAGTCCCCCCTGCCGCCGAAACCGGTCCGGTGGCAACATTGATCGACGATCCCAGGCTTGGTCCTTCCATCCTGGTGGTGAGCGGCCCCACCTGGCAGGCAGTCGATATGGCGATCGACGATATTGCCAAGCAAGTCGACCGGCCTGCAGGGAGCCTACGGACGAGCCTGTCGACCCGGACATGGCGGATGCCGGATGTGCCATTGCTGTCGAGTGCCAGCCGATTGAAGTTTTCCGAGCTTGGCATGAACACGCTGGAATTCTCAGGGCGCAGGGTGCGCACCGATTTCGCGGTCGGGGTCCCTTCGGACTTCTATGCCAACGCCTATGGCGAAGCGACGATCCTATTGGATGCCGCCTACTCGCAGGACGTGCTGCCCGGGAGCCACATCGACGTCTATGTCAATGACAATATTGCCGCCACGGTGCCGATCACGACCTCCGGTGGTGAGATTCTGCGGCATCTGCCGATCAAGGTCACCATGCGGCACTTCAGACCGGGCGACAACGTCATTGCGCTTGAAGCCGTTCTCATGACCCGGGCCGACGCAATATGCGCGCCCGGCGCGACGGCGCAAGGCGGCCAGCGCTTCGTGATTTTCGACAGCTCCGAGTTGGCCGTGCCCGACTTCGCGCGAGTGGCCAGGACGCCCGATCTTGCAGGTATCAGCGGCACCGGTTTCCCCTATAACCGTTCGGAATACACGTTGCCGCTGATCATGGACCGAACTCAGCCGGAAAGCGTTTCCGCTGGGGTCACGCTTCTGGCGCGCATGTCGGTTGCCGCCGGACGCCTCATCGCCGTGGACTCCCTGACCGCGGCCACCGCCGTGGCGGACAGGAACGCTCTGTTCATCAGCGCGATCTCGCAAGTTCCCCCGACAGTGCTGGCGCAGGTCGGTGTTTCGAACGGCGCCTCCTCGACATGGGGGGAAACCGTTGCCTCGATCCATCCGAATACCGAGGCGACATTCGACCGATGGCGCGAAAGGCTGCGCGACAGCGGGTGGCGCGGCCAGATCGGCTCGCTTCAGGATTGGCTGACAAGGACCTTCAACATATCCATGAATTCATTTCGGATCTTCCCAGGCCCCGCAGCCGAATTCACGCCGCAAGGCAGCGCCAGCCTGGTCGTCGCGCAGGAAGCCAGCCCGGTGGGTTCCGGCACATGGACGCTCGTTACCGCTCCGACGGTCGGTGCTCTGCGGGATGGTGTCCGCTCGCTGACGGAACAGGGCACTTGGCGGCAGATGGAAGGACACATCACAACCGTCGACGCCAGCGACGACAAGGTTGCCACCGTGCCAGTCACGCGTTTCAATTTCGTCGAAACGCAGCCATTTTCAATCTGGAACTATCGCCTGATCGTCGCCAACTGGCTATCCGCCAATGCGCTGTCCTATGCTGTCGTGCTGACCTTGCTGTCGATCTTGCTGGGCTTTGCAACCGCCGGACTGCTTGGCGCGCTGGGACGGCGCAGGTGACACGTTCTGCGCGGGCGTTGCTTGTTGTTCTTGCCGGCGCCCTGCTTGTTGTGATGGCGCAATCCCGGGATGCTCGATCGGCTGGAGCAATTACGACGAAGGAATGGACCCTTTACAAGGAAAAGTTTCTCGACCCGAGCGGAAGAATCATTGACAACGCCAATGGAAAGATCAGTCACAGCGAAGGTCAGGGGTACGGGCTGCTATTGTCCTATCTTGCCGATAACAGGGGTGATTTCGATCGCATCTGGGCATTCACCCGCACGGAGATGCTGGTGCGGAACGATGGATTGGCTGCCTGGAAATGGGACCCGGCGGCGGCCCCGCACGTAGCCGACACCAACAATGCCAGCGATGGCGACGTGCTGATCGCTTACGGTCTGGCGCTCGCAGGGGCTGCCTGGCAGCGCCCTGACCTCAGCGCTTCCGCACGCAATATCGCGGTCGCGCTGGCTGCCGGTGGATTGGAAACGGTGGGCGATCTTGTTCTGCTGAAGCCGGGCAATTCGGGCTTCGCCGCCAGTGACCGCAAGGACGGCCCCGTCGTCAACCCGTCCTACTGGGTGTTCGAAGCGTTTCCGGTATTGGCCGAGTTGGTGCCGGACGGGCCCTGGCGGGAGGTCGATGACAGTGGCAAGGCCTTGCTGGCGGCTTCCATGAAAATCGGGGTATCAAGCCTGCCGCCGGATTGGGTGTCCTTGAAGGCCAAACCTCGTCCTGCCGATGGGTTTCCCCAGGAATTCAGCTACAACGCCGTGCGAATCCCGCTTTACCTTGTCCGTTCCGGCAATCGCGACCGGGCGTTGCTGGAACCATTCATGACCCAAATGCCCGATCAGAAAGGGCGCGTGCGTATCGTCAACATTGCCACAGGCCAAACACGTCAATTGCTTGACGACGCCGGCTATCGCATCATCCCCGCCCTGGTCTCCTGCGTCCTCGACGGGACACCGCTGCCCGACGACATGCGGTCGTTCACGCCGACCGACTACTACCCTTCGACCTTGCAGTTGCTGGCGCTGTCCTATGCAAGGCGCCACAAGCCGGATTGTCTATGAAACCGGTGGTGTTCATAGCTGCCGGCGTTGCGCTGCTTGGCGCGGTCGTTCTCCGAGACGCCGGCTATTTCGGTGGGGGTGCTTCGATTCCCGATGCCGGTCGTCCCGCTACCGGCAATGCTCAATCCGAGGCGGGATATTCGTCTGTTGCGCAGCAAGCGCCCGCAACGACGGCTCCTGCGAAGCCCAACGGTGCGCGGGCTGCGTCGCCGAAGGTCGACGAGACCGCGCTCCGCTATTTTGCCTCCAAGGGCGATACCAAGCGGTTGGAGGCTGAGATTGCCCGGCTGAGAGCCCTCTACCCGCAATGGACGCCGCCGGAAAATCCCTTGGCCGTGCAGGAAGTGGGCGACCTGCAACTCGACCAGATGTGGAAGCTCTATTCCGAAGGCAAACTCGCCGAGGTACGAAAGGCGATAGCCGACAGGCAAACCGCGCAGGCCGGCTGGCAGCCCCCAGCGGACCTGCTCGACCGGCTGGCGGTCGCGGAAGCCAGGGAACAACTCGTCAACGCCTCCAATCTAAAGCAATACGAGGCCGTCATCCGGATTGGCTCAACCAGCTCAAGTCTGCTGACATGCGGCGATGTCGATGTGCTCTGGCGCGTGGCCGAAGCCTTCGCCAACACACATCGCGAGGACCGGGCGCGCGACGCCTACCTCTATGTGCTGAACAATTGCAAGAAACCCGAGGAGCGCATAGCCACAGTACAGAAGGCGTTGCCGCTGCTGTCGCGGCCAAATCTCGAGCAGCTTCTGGCCACGGAGCAGAAGACGGCCGACGGCAAGGGAGAATTTTCGGCGATACGCGGCGATATTGCCAGACAAAGCCTCGCCGACGCCGACGCGGACCCGAAGCTGGTTGTCGCACCGGCCGATATTGCGACTGTGAAAGCGCTGGCGACCGAGGGCGGGTTGCCGTCCGATGCTCTTTTGCTGGGCTGGTACTACGTCCGCCGTGACAACCCGAAAGATGCGGAAGAATGGTTTCGAAAGGCCCATGACAAGGAAGACACAGCCGGTGCCTCGCAAGGGCTGGCGCTTGCACTGATCAACCAGAATCGCCCCGCCGAAGCCGAGCAAATCCTCTATTCGTGGCGCGATACGAACGATGATGTGCGACGCGTCTATCTGGCTGCGATAGCGAACCTCCTGGCTGTCACGCCGCCGCCGCCCCTCAGCACTGAAGTCCTGCAGCGGATGGTTCAGGAAGTCTACGCCGCCAAGGATGCCGCGTCCGCGCAACAGCTCGGCTGGTACGCCGACGGGTTGGACCAGTGGCAGACAGCCGCGCAATGGTTCAAGCTAGCACTCGACTGGAAGCCCGATGACGAGCCTTCTGCCTACGGCCTCGCGCTGACCCGCTGGAAAATCGGCGACAAGGCCGGTGCGCGGGAAATACAGGCGGCTTGGGCGGGACGCTCCGAACGCATACCGACGGTCGGCGAGCGCAGCATCGAGACGGCGGCTGTCGGAAAAGACGCGGGGACAGACCCGCGCGCGCGACAGCCAGTGATACAGAGCCGCCCTGAGGATCAGGCGAAAACAGATCAATCCGAGGATCAGCCAAGATCCAATCGAAATGACGCACAAGCGAGCCCTCGTGCCAGAGCCAAGCGGCAGAATCGAGGCTGCTCGAGCACCATCGATCCAGCGTCATTGGCTCCCGCCGCGGCGCTTACGCGCGGCTGGTGCCTGATGGAGGCAAACAGGCCGGTTGAAGCGGCAGTGGCCTTTGAAATCGCGCTAGGCGGTTCCGGCAAAACCCGCTCCGACGCAGCGTACGGGCAAAGCCTGGCCTATTTGCGTGCCGGGCTTTCCGACATGGCGGCAGTGGCTGCCTCCAAGGCGCCTTTGGATGCCGACCGCAGGGTCCAAGTACAGACCGCGCTTCTGGAAGCCCAAGCGACAACCGCTTTCGACCAGGGGCGATATGTCGAGGTCCTCATGGCATTGGATGAAAGGTCGCGCATTGCGCCCGAGCGCACCGGCCTGATGGTGCTGCGCGGCTACGCATATCTGAAACTGCGGCGGTTCGGCGACGCGGAACAGGTTTTTCGTGCGGCCGCAGGCACCGGGAATCGGGATGCTCTGAAGGGGCTGAACGATGTCAGGGTGACCCGCGACGCTAGATTTCAGTGACGAGCCATCAGAGTTCGCTTCTCGTCGCCAGCCTTCGAGACGTTCGTCGCTGAGGAATTCCTCCGCGATGCAATGTGAAAGAGAGGTCCCACTCGCTGGCACAGGTGGCATGTTGCCACACGGAGGACCCGGGCAGGACGCCGCTATGAGAACGGCAGTCCCGCCAGCACCGAGCGCGGACTGCCATCCTCACCATCGTCACTCAACAATCACGATGCCGACCGGCTGAAGGCCAATCTGCTCGGCCTCTACGTCAACGCCGTCAGACGTTTCTGGTGATTCCGAATCTGCATCGGCGATGCGAGACTTGATCGAAACCGTCACGGTATTTCGAGACCATCGAGGATCGGCGGGATCGATGTCGAAATCGCTGGGCGCTTAACGGCACTCTTGGGCGAGGGCTCCTTCATGCGCGACCTTGCAGACCGTCGACAATCCGTTCGGCAAGATGTCTTAGGTACAAACTGTTACCCATGTCTCCGGGCCGTACACAGGGGGAATGGTGGTAGCGGGAGAGCGCTACCGCCTTTCCCATACTCGGAGACTATTCGATATCTTCTACGGTGCTGGGGAT
>NZ_PZJX01000027.1 GCF_003034915.1 Mesorhizobium helmanticense
CACCGATTGCGGTGCCACAACCCGTGCAGCCGGGGCGGAAGCACCCGAAACCTCTCTTAGGAAAGACATCACTGGTGTTGTGGCGCGGCTCTCAGTTGGTCGCCAACGGCAAACACCGCGCTCGCTTCGCTGACGATGGAGACGTGATCCCTGGCGGCCTTGCCGGCGGCATTACCGTCGCCCCGCATGATTGCGGTGACAATGGTGTCGTGCTCCTGCCAGGATTTGGCGAGCCGTCCCGGCAGCATGAATTGCGCGCGGCGGAACGGCGCCAGCCGGCTCCGTGTCATCACGGTCATTTCGTAGATATGGGCGTTGTGGGCGCCGCGATAGAGCCGGGTGTGGAACTCGGTGTTGAAATACTCGTAGTCCTCCTCGGCGCGCAGCTGCACCAGTCGTGCCGAGGCCTGATGCTCGATCTCGAGCGAGCGGCGTTCGCCGCTGGTCATGCGCTCGGCCGAGAAGCGGGCGCAGATCGCCTCCAGTTCGGCCATGCTCTCGAACATCGAGGCGAGATGCTCTTGCGTCACCACGGCGACGATGGCGCCCCGGTTCGGTCGCCTTTCGACCAGGCCCATGGCGCTGAGCTGGCCGAGCGCCTCCCGGACCGGGGTTCGTGACACGTCGAAGCGGGCGGCGAGCGAGGTCTCGTCGAGCTTTTCGCCGGGGCGCAGGAAGCCGGTGACGATCCGGTCGCCGATCGCCCTCACCATCTGATCCACGGTCGTGCCCGACCTGATCAAGCTGCGCTTCCCCGACAAATCTCCTCCGTCCGGTCTTCTGTAGAGTCAGTCGGCGCATAGGCCTGTCGACTCGATACACCACTCTATGCCTCTATTTTAATCTGCCTGTCAAACTGTCTGTTTTCAAGGCAAAAAGTGCATGCAATTGCCTGATACATGAGCAGATGCTTTTGAATGCATGATTGATTTTATTTGATAAATTCATGTTTTGGAATTGGCACAGCGATTGCATGCACTTTTTCGAGAAGGCGTTAACCGACCTGGAAAAGGGTCCATAGGGGAGCATAAGAGATGACCGACAGATTCATGCTTAGCCGCCGCCAATTGCTCAAGACCTCCGCCGCCGGAGCCGCACTTGGGCTGGCCTCGGTATCCTTTCCCATCACAAGGGCTTTTGCTGCCGCCACCACCGTCGGCTTTATCTATGTCGGGCCGAAGGACGACTATGGCTACAACCAGGCGCATGCCGAAGGCGCCGCGGCGCTGAAGGGCATGGAGGGCATCTCCATTGTCGAAGAGGAGAACGTGCCCGAGACGGTCGACGTCCAGAAGACGATGGAATCGATGATCAATCTCGACGGCGCCTCGCTGATTTTCCCGACCTCATTCGGCTATTTCGATCCGCACATGCTGGCCATGTGCGCGAAATTCCCCGACGTGCAGTTCCGCCATTGTGGCGGCATGTGGAACAAGGACAAGCATCCGATGAATGCCGGTTCCTATTTCGGCTATATCGGCATGGGCCAATACCTCAACGGCGTCGTCGCCGGCCATACGAGCAAAACCAAGAAGCTTGGCTTTATCGCCGCCAAGCCGATCCCGCAGGTGTTGCTCAACATCAACTCCTTCCTGCTTGGCGCGCGTTCGGTCGACCCGACGATCACCTGCCAGGTGATCTTCACCGGCGAATGGTCGCTGGCGGTCAAGGAGGCGGAAGCCACCAACGCGCTGGTCGACCAAGGTATCGATGTCGTCACCTGTCATGTCGATAGCCCCAAGGTCGTGGTCGAGACGGCCGCCGGCCGTGGCGCCTTCGTGTGCGGCTACCATGCCAACCAGAGCCCGCTGGCGCCCGAGAAATACCTGACCGGCGCCGAGTGGAACTGGGCCAAGGTCTACAAGATGTTCGTCGACGACCTCGTCGCCGGGACGCCGCTGCCCAATTTCACTCGCGGCGGGTTGGCCGACGGCTTCGTCAAGATGAGCCCGCTCGGCCCCGCCGTCTCCGAGCCGGCCCGCAAACAGTTCGACGCAACGCTGGCCGAAATGACGAAGGGCGGCTTCTCCGTCATCAAAGGGCCGCTGAAGAGCAACAAGGGCGCCGTCGTGGCGAGTGAAGGCCAGGCCTTCACCGAGACCGCCATCGAGCTTGAAAGCATGGACTATCTCGTCGAGGGCGTCGTCGGCTCGACCGCCTGAACCGGACGGAGGCGGCAACATGACAGACACGGTGGCAGGGGCCGGCGCGCCGGCGACATTCGGCGTCAGGGGTTATCCGGCGGCGCTGGAATGGATCGCCCGGCGCGCCGAGGCCGTTGTCATTCCGCTGGCGGCGCTGGTCGTCGGAATGGCCCTGTTCAGCCTGTTCATCCTGGCTGTCGGCAAGTCGCCGGTCCAGCTCTATGAAACGATGTGGCGCGGCGGCTTCGGCTCGTGGTTCTCGGTCCAGAACTCGCTGTCGCGCGCCGCACCCCTTTTGCTGGCGGCGTTGTGCGTGGCGCTGCCGGCCCGGCTCGGCCTCGTCGTCATCGGCGGCGAGGGCGCGATCGTGCTGGGCGGCGTCGCTGCCGCGGCAGCCGGTGTGGCGCTGAGCGGCGCCCCCTCCTTCATTGTCATTCTCGTCATGGGCGTGGCGGGCATGGCCGCCGGCGGCATCTGGATAGGTGCCGTCGGCGCGCTCCGCCATTACCGCGCCGTCAACGAGACCATCTCCAGCCTGCTGATGGCCTATATCGCGATTGCCCTGATGAACCAGCTGGTCGAAGGACCACTGCGCGATCCGGCCTCGCTCAACAAGCCATCGACCCAGCCGCTGGCCGATATCTATCGCGTCGGCAACATGCCAGGCATGGAGGTGCATTGGGGCCTGGCAGTCGGCGTCATTGCCTGCGTGCTGTCCTGGGTGCTGATCGAAAAGACCCGCTGGGGCTTTGCCGCCCGCATCGCCGGCGGCAATGTCAGGGCCGCCCAGGTGCAGGGGCTTGCCGTCGGCTCGCTGATCGTCGGCTTCACCGGGCTGGCCGGCGCCTTCGCCGGCCTTGCCGGCATGCTGGAGGTCGCGGCGGTGCAGGGCAGCGCCAACGCCTCGCTCGCCGCCGGCTATGGCTATACCGGCATCCTCGTCGCCTTCCTCGCGCGGCACAATCCGCTGGCCATCATTCCGGTCGCCTTCCTGCTTGGCGGCATCGATGCCTCCGGCGGGCTGATCCAGCGCCGCATGGACCTGCCCGACGCCACCGTGCTGGTGCTGCAGGGCATGCTGTTCATCGTCATCCTGTTCAGCGAAACCTTTTACGGCCGCTTCAAGGCCTTCAATCCCGACCTATGGCAAAGGAGCAGCTGATGGACGCCACCGGGATCGGCCTCTGGGGCGTGCCGCTCGCCATCCTCGGCGGCGCCATCCGCGTTTCCACCCCCTTCATCTTCGTCTCGCTCGGCGAAGCCATCACGGAGCGTTCGGGGCGCATCAACCTCGGCCTCGAAGGCACGCTGGTGTTCGGCGCCATGACCGCCTATGCGGTGGCGGTGATGACCGGCTCGCCCTGGCTCGGCCTCATCGCCGCAGCCATCGCCGGGCTTTGCTTCGGCCTGTTCCACGGCTGGATCTGCAAATTCCGCGGGGTCAACGACATTGCCATCGGCATTGCGCTGATGCTGTTCGGCTCGGGCCTCGCCTTCTTCTTCGGCAAGCCGTTCATCCAGCCTTCCGCGCCCGACCTGCCGGCCATTCCCCTCGGCGCCTGGTCGGACATTCCGCAGGTGCAAGCCGCACTCGACGTCAACGTGCTGTTCCTGATCGGCGCGGCACTGGCGGTATTCCTGTGGTGGGCCTTCCGCAACACCCGCGCCGGCCTCATCGTGCGCGTCGTCGGCGACAGTTCCGATGCGGCGCGCGCCATGGGCCTCAACCCGGACACGGTGCGTCTCATCGCCACCGGGGTCGGCGGCGCGCTGGCCGGCATCGGCGGCGCTTATCTGTCGCTCTATTATCCCGGCAGCTGGACCGAAGGCATCTCGTCGGGGCAGGGGCTGATGGCGGTGGCGCTGGTCATCTTCGCCCGCTGGAACCCGCTCGGCTGCTTTGCCGCAGCCCTTCTGTTCGGCGGCGCCGGCGCGCTCGGCCCGGCGCTGCAATCGGTCGGCGTCACGCAAGGCTACTATCTCTTCTACGCCGCCCCTTACATTCTCACCCTGATCATCATGATCGCCACCTCCTCGCCCAGCCGTTCGCTCGCCGGCGCGCCGGGCGAGTTGTCGATCACCAAATGAACCGGAGTTTGCTATGAACGCCAGAGCCGGGATCGCCCAGCGCTACATCGACGCCGATCCCTATCCTTGGCCCTACAATGGTGATCTGAGGCCCGACAACACGGCGCTGATTATCATCGACATGCAGACCGATTTCTGCGGGCCGGGCGGCTATGTCGACCATATGGGCTACGATCTGTCGCTGGTGCGCGCCCCGATCGAGCCGATCAAGTCGGTGCTGTCGGCGATGCGCGCCAAGGGCTACACCATCATCCACACCCGCGAGGGCCACCGGCCCGACCTCGCCGACCTGCCGGCCAACAAGCGCTGGCGCTCGCGACGCATCAATGCCGGCATCGGCGATCCCGGTCCTTGCGGGCGCATCCTGGTGCGCGGCGAGCTGGGCTGGGACATCATCCCCGACCTCTATCCGGCCGAGGGAGAACCGATCATCGACAAGCCGGGGAAAGGCTCGTTCTGCGCCACCGATCTCGAACTGATCCTCAACCAGCGCGGCATCGAAAACATCGTGCTCACCGGCATCACCACCGATGTCTGCGTCCACACCACCATGCGCGAGGCCAACGACCGCGGCTTCGAATGCGTGATGCTGGAGGATTGCTGCGGGGCGACCGACTACGGCAATCATCTCGCCGCCATCAAGATGATCAAGATGCAGGGCGGCGTGTTCGGCGCGGTGTCGAACGCCGCCGCGCTCGTTACCCAGCTGCCGTGAGGATACCGCGATGAGCGCAACCACGAACAGTAAGGCGGTCGGCGTCGAGGCCATCGGCATGACCATGCGCTTTGGCGCCTTCACCGCGCTCGACGATGTCTCGGTCAAGGTGCCGGCCGGCTCCTTCCACGCGCTGCTCGGCGAGAACGGCGCCGGCAAGTCGACGCTGGTCAAATGCATGATGGGTTTTTACCACCCGACTTCCGGCGACATGCTGGTCGACGGCCGCGAGGTCACGATCGCCAGCCCCAAGGATGCCTCGGCACTCGGCCTTGGCATGGTCTACCAGCATTTTACCCTCGTGCCGTCGCTGACCGGCGCCGAGAACCTGGTCATTTCGCGCGAGAAGGTGCCTGGCGTCATCGACTGGCGCAAGGAACGCTCCGGCCTTGCCCAATTCATGGAGCGGATGCCGTTCAAGCTGCCGCTCGACGTCAAGGTGGCCGAGCTTGCCGCCGGCGAGAAGCAGAAGCTGGAGATCGTCAAGCAGCTCTATCTCGGCCGCTCCTTCCTGGTGCTGGACGAGCCGACTTCGGTGCTCACCCCCGGCGAGGCGCAGGAAGTGCTTGGCTTGGTGCGCGCCATGACCAGGGCGGGCGACCTCACCGTGCTGATGATCTCGCACAAGTTCCACGAGGTGACGGCGTTCGCCGACGATGTCAGCGTGCTGCGCAAGGGCAAGCTTACGGGAACCGGCCGTGTTACCGATCTCGACCACAAGGCGATGGCGGCGATGATGATCGGCGACCAGCCGATCGCGGCGCTCGACAGCCGTGCCGAGCCAAAGCTGGACGCCGAGATCGTGCTCAAGGTGAAAGCATTGAAAGCACCGGACCGCACCGGGTTGAAGTCGATCCGGATCGAGGATCTTGGCGTGCGCTCGGGCGAGATCGTCGGCATCGCCGGCATTTCCGGCAACGGCCAGAAGGAGTTCCTCGAAGTGCTGGCCGGGCAGCGCCCGCGCGATGCCGGCGAAGTCATGGTGCGCGGCACGACCTATGCGGCGACGCGTGCCGAGGCGCGTGCGCTCAATGTCCGCCTTATCCCGGAGGAGCCGCTGAAGAACGCCTGCGCGCCGAAGATGACGGTGGCCGAGAACATCTCCTTCCGCACCTTCGACATCGACGGCAACGGCAAGCCGGTGAACTGGATCAGCGCTGGTGCCATCCGCGCGTTCAGCGCCAGGCTGGTCGAGCAGTTCAAGGTCAAGACGGCCTCGCTGTCGTCGCCGATCGCCTCGCTGTCGGGCGGCAATGTTCAGCGCGCCGTACTTGCCCGCGAACTGACCGGCGAGGTCGACCTTCTGATCGTCTCCAACCCGTGCTTCGGCCTCGACTTCTCGGCCGTGGCCGAGATTCGCGCCCGCATCATGAAGGCGCGCAATGCCGGCGCGGCTGTGCTCCTGATGTCGGAGGATCTCGATGAACTGCTCGAGCTCTCCGACCGCATCTTCGTCATGTCCGACGGCGCGCTCGTCTACGAGACGCCGATCGCGCTGGCGAGTGTGCAGACCATCGGTGAGCACATGGCGGGACATCATTGATGGTTGAAATCGCAGCGCAGCCATTTCCATTCGCCTTCAAGCTGCCGACCATGGCGCTGGTCGTCATCGACATGCAGTGCGATTTCGCCGAGCCCGGCGGCTTTGGCGCCAGCCTCGGCAACGACGTCAGCCGGGTGGTGGCGATCGTGCCGACGGTAAAGAGACTGATCGAAGGCTTCCGCGCCGCCGGACTGCCGGTGATCCACACCATGGAATGCCACAGGCCCGACCTTTCGGATCTGCCTCCCGCCAAGCGCAATCGCGGCAATCCGTCGATCCGCATCGGGGACGCCGGGCCGATGGGCCGCGTGCTGATCGCCGGTGAGCCGGGCACGGCGATCCTCGACGAGCTTGCGCCGCTGCCCGGCGAGATCGTCATCGAGAAGCCCGGCAAGGGCGCGTTCTATGCTACAAGCTTTGGGGACGACCTCAAGAAACTGGGCGCGCAGCAGCTGGTCTTTGCCGGCGTGACGACCGAAGTCTGCGTGCAGACGACGATGCGCGAGGCCAACGACCGCGGCTACGATTGCCTGCTCGCCGAGGACGCGACCGAAAGCTATTTCCCCGAGTTCAAGGCGGCGGCGATCGCCATGATCAGGGCACAGGGCGCCATCGTCGGCTGGACGGCGACCACCGACCAGGTGCTCGAGGGAATTGCCAATGCCTAATCTGAGTTTTGTCGGCCTGCTCGACGACGGCTGGCGCGATCTCGTATTCGAGCCGTTCCGCGATGGTATCAGTGTGCACTGGCTGCTGAAGGGCGGGCGGGTCGAGCCGTCGGTCGCCATCCTCAGCTACCGGCCCGGCGCCGGTGTGCCACGCCACCGCCATGCCGGGCTGGAGACGATTGTCGTGCTAGACGGCACCCAGAGCGATGAGAACGGCGACTATCCGGCTGGCAGCGTCGTCCTGAACCCGGTCGGGACCGAGCATTCGGTGTGGACGAAAGACGGCTGCGTCGTGCTGATCCAGTGGGACCTGCCGGTGATCATTCTGGGGGGGGCCAAATGAGCGACATCCACTTCGACATCGGCAGCCTGCACGGCGCCTATAAGGCTGGCACCGGCGTCGCAGAGGTGATCGACGCCGTCTATGCACGCCTCGCGGCCGCCGACGATCCCGGCATCTTCATCTATCTGGCCGACAAGGCCGCACTGCTGGCCGCGGCCGCGGACCTCGGCCAGTTCAATCCCGTGGCCAGGCCACTCTGGGGCATTCCCTTCGCCGTCAAGGACAACATCGACGTCGCCGGCATGCCGACGACGGCGGCCTGCGCCGAATACACCTACTGGCCCGACAAGGACGCTACCGTGGTGGCGCGGCTGAGGGCGGCAGGCGCGCTGGTCGTCGGCAAGACCAATCTCGACCAGTTCGCCACCGGCCTCGTCGGCGTGCGCACGCCCTGGCCGATCCCGCGCAACGCCATCGATCCCGAACTGGTGCCGGGCGGCTCTTCCTCCGGTTCGGCGGTGGCGACGGCGCGCGCCATCGTCTCCTTCGCGCTCGGCACCGACACCGCCGGCTCCGGCCGCATTCCCGCCGGCCTCAACAACATCGTCGGGCTGAAGCCGACGGTCGGCGCGCTGTCGGCCGCCGGCGTCGTGCCGGCCTGCCGAACACTCGACTGCGTCTCGGTGTTCGCGCTGACCGTCGACGACGCCTACAGGGTATTCTCCGTCGCTGCGGCGCGCGACGCGGCCGATCCCTATTCGCGCGACATCGCCGTCCAGCCGCTCGCCGCCCGCCCGCCGGTGCTGAGCGTCGGTATCCCGGCAAAGGCCGACCTGAAGTTCTTCGGCGATGCGGCGATGCAGGCCGGCTTCGAGGCCGCGTTTGCCATGCTGTCGCGGCTCGGCTGCCGGCTGGTCGAAATCCCCTTCGGCGATTTCTACGCCACCGCCAATCTTCTCTACGAGGGCGCCTGGGTGGCCGAGCGCTATGCGGCGATCCGCGATTTCATGGAGGCCAATGAAGCGGCCCTGCATCCGGTAACACGGAAAATCATCGGCGGCGCCAGGAACCTGTCGGCAGCGGACGCCTTTCGCGGCCTCTATGCCTTGCAGGCCTACAAGGCGAAGCTCGCCCCGGTCATTGCCTCGGTCGACCTGTTCTGCGTGCCGACCGCGCCGACACATTACACCGCCGCCGCCGTGCTCGCCGACCCGGTCGAGACCAACAGCCGGCTCGGCACCTACACCAACTTCGTCAACCTGCTCGACATGTGCGGCATCGCCGTACCGACCGGCAGGCGCGGTGACGGCCTGCCGATGAGCGTCACCTTGCTGGCGCCGGCCGGCCGCGATGCGCTGACGGCGGCGCTCGCCCGCGACCTGCATGCGGCGAGCGGCCTTTCGCTCGGCGCCACCGGCTGGTCGCAGCTCGGCCTTCAGCCGGCGTCGTTGCCGGCCAGCGACGGCATGATCGACCTCGTGGTGGTCGGCGCGCATCTGTCAGGCATGCCGCTCAACAGCCAACTCGATCAGCTCGGCGGGCAATTTCTGCGCGCGACCACGACCGCCCCGGCCTACAGGCTCTATGCGCTGGCCGGCCAGTCCGTGCCCAAGCCCGGCTTGACCCGCGTCGCCGATGGCGGCATGCGGATCGACGTCGAGGTATGGCGGCTTGGGCCGGAGGCCTTCGGCCGTTTCGTCGCCGCAATTCCGGCACCGCTAGGGATCGGCACGGTCGAACTCGACGACGGCACCCGGGCCAAGGGTTTTCTGGTCGAAGCCGTTGGCTTGGAAGGTGCCTCCGACATCTCCTCATTCGGCGGCTGGCGCCGCTTTGTCGCACGCGGCAAAGACATGACCGAACAAAGTGAAAAGCGGCAGAACTGGCCCGCTGGCGTCCCGATCTGATCGTCGTGCAGACTTGCCTTGCCGGACTTGGCTATTGGCACGCCGGTGGAGGTGTCCTCTCGACCAGCAGTCTCACAACGCTTCCATATCTCATGAAACCTCTTGTGGTCAGTGCGCGGACGTTGAGGGAAGAAAACGTGTGTTGCTTTTCATCGCTCTGAATTACTTGCGCGCGGAATCAGCGGTGCCGCATTGAAATTATTGATCAATTTCAAACGAAATCGCTACCATTGCGTATAGATTCTGTAGCTATTTCAATGGTTTAAGGAGTTTTGGTAGCGGGAGAGGGAAACGATATCCCGCCGCCTTCGACATTGATTTTGCACGGTTTTCTCTAAAGGCATGGTACCGAAAAGGTACCAAAACTCAATACCCAAAAGGAACACGCTATTGCCACAATGCCGTTGATCACCGCTTGGCTCCTACTAGCTCTAAGAGCCAAGCCATTGTCATCAGGCGCGCACCTTCTTCACCATACGCACCGCCTGACCGTCGATCCGAACCTCCACTTGGTTCCGCGCCGCGTAGGGTTCGATTTGCCGGGCAAAACGCGAGATGAGCCGGTGTGACACTTCGAACGCATGCCACCTCCCGGACCGAGCGCAGCGATCGTCAAAGCCATTTAGGGCGCGAAAGCTTCCGGCGTTTTGGATGGGTCGCTGAACATCCCAACGGGTTTCCTCAGGATATGCTCCGTCTGTGACGCGCAGTCTCACGCGGTGCTTTGACTTGGCCTTGACACTTATTGCCTGGTGTCGGCGCAATTGGATGATTTTCGCCATACAACTTCTCCTTCGGCTCAAGGAGTTATTGAAAAGAGAGGTGTCGCGAGCCAGCCGACAACCTCACCCGGTCAAACAGGTGTGGTCGGCGGTCCGCCGTGTACCGGCGGTATCAGCTATCGCTTTGGCGACGCGGTTCGTGAAGCGTTTGGGCTTCGACCCCGGTGGCCAATCCTCGACCCGATAGGCAGGGTGGTCAAGCCCTAAAGAGACGAAAATGTTTCCCAACGAGCTACCGTTTTCAGCCCATGCAATAATTGCTTAACAGCCGCTTCCAGTGTCTAGGGCAAGCAGTTTCTTCGCAGCCGTTATGCTATCTCCTCGTTCGTCGCCATCTTGGCGGACTGATACGGAGCGCGCACGCGCCTACCGACCTCTTGCAGCCTAGAAAGTCTCCGTTAGGTCTACCATATACCTAATTCCAATCTAGCCAAATGAGAGGCCGATGAGCACTTCCGAAACGACAGAATTTGCGGTTATGGACTGTCCGTGTGGGAACGGAAAAATCCTCAAATACATTACCACCCAAGACAACCCATGGAGCTCTGCTCACATCTCCTATGGAACTAACTGCGGTACATGCTCGCGCGATTGGGAAATATCCAACTTTGGGACAATGACCAATCGTGAATCAGAAAACCCGTACAAAGCAGCGTATCGTGCGGAGCAGAAAATAGTGTCGTTGATTCATGCTATCACGGACGATCTGGCCGACCAGTATTTCGAAAAATTTGCAGACAAGCCGGCGACGGTGGAACTTCGGGAAATGCAGCGTCTTGGTATCGCGCGCTTTAATATCGACAAGCTCAGGCAAGCACGACGACAAGCGAGCAAGCCGTCCAAAAACGTCTATGCGTTGCGGAACCCTAATTGGCTTGCGGACCTAGCTAATTCTGCTGGGAGAGAAAACGAGTTTGGTCAGTTAAGAGCAGACTACGAAGCTGCGGTAAGTAAGACAAAAGAGGCAAGCAGCAAAGTGATTAGCCGCTCCATACCACGCAGCTATCCATGACACGCGTGGTTTAAGGTTGAGGGTCTCGCCATTTGTCGAGAGCCGTCCAGCTAAGCTCCGCCTCAATGCGTCGCCGATATTCGGTGTCGATTTGTCGTGGCGCCAACCGAATATAACGCTCGGCGTTTTCGCGGCTACTCCCAGCCAACTTTCGGAGATGGTTTAACGTTTGCTCAATCGTTGGGATTTTGCTTTCCACGCCCAGGAACTTGGGCGGAAGCGCTGTCCAAACAACACCGCCAACACCCCTTGCTGCTGCCCATTCAGCCAAACTGGGTATTTGTTGGGGCGAAGGTGCGCCGAGGACCCATTGGCCAATGTGATTTTTCGAGGGCTTTCCCTCTCTTCCTCGCAGGGCTTCTGCTGATTGGTTGATGTCGGTCGTGTCCATAACAGCCCAAAGCACCCGGACAGGCTTCGCGGAATGCTCAATCACCAAAGTGATTCTATCGTCACTAGATTGACGAGCAAACTCGATCCTGACGAATGGGCCGTCGTCAAACCACTGCCTTTGGACAGGCAACTCGCGTGGATCCCATATCAAGGAGCCCCATCCTAAGCACGCTATCACCGGCACAGTCTTCCTCCCACCTTGATGGTCTGCACTAAACGTCTAGGAGGGCAAAGCCGTACGGCATGGTGGCCCGGTGCCCCGCCTAAGCGGACATAGCTCGTCGAACTCCACGGGCTTCAGAGAGCCCAGTACCGGGTCCCACCGCCGTGGGTTGTTGAAGCGCTCGATGTAGTCGAAAATCGACCCTAGAGCCCGTTACTCGTTGAGTATCGCCAGAAGCCGCTGCTTCATCAATTCCTTCCTTGCGTCATAAAACTCCCGAAAACCTAATAGGCCCATCGAAACCGAAGTTCCGATATCGTGGGCGCTTTCGTACTGCTGCCTTTCTGTGTGTCCAGAGAAGCGCTTTGCGAGCCAATCTGCCGGCAGTGCAGCACGTTTCTCGTTGTTCTCAGCGCCATCCAGTAGTTGCAAGTTTGGGAGAAGATTTCTTCTTTGCGAGACCCAGCTTATTTCCTCGACGGGCCACTCCTGTTTGCTAAGCGAAGACCACTTGGTCAGACTTTCTGGATATATGTGGTCGATGTGGTACTGATTTCGTAGGTCGACGAAGGGATAGAGTAGCGTCAATGCTAGGAATGTGGCTGGCTTTCCGTAGTCTGAGCCAAGAATGGCATCGATCTCCCGCTCTTCGAATGTCAAAGGCTTTCCTCGGGATGCCATAATCTCGCGGAGATGTGCTTCCGGAAAGCCTGCCTCGGCGCTATCGCGAATTGCTGTCCTTAGATGGGTAAGCAGGGTGTCTAATCCACTGCCCCAGATACCGGAAGGTTTTAGCAATGACGCGATGAGCCATCTGCGTATCTGTCTGCGATCGCCGGCGTACTGCGTGTGCGTAAGGTAGTTGTCTTGTGCCTGTATCCGATACAAATAGTACGCGATGGGCAGTAGCGAACTAACCGCCCGGAGGTTGCTCCCGCTGAGCCCAAATTGGCTTGCGAGATGAGTTGTTAAGACCAGCGCGGAGCGAATGTTTGTCCAATTTTTTTCTAACAGTGCCATGTTGGAGCGCGTAAAGTTCTCGACGCGAAACCCTACACTCGCAACATCTGTCAGCATCAACCCAGCCTTCAGGACAAAGTTCTGAGTGAAGGCAAATCCTGGCTTAACTCTGTTAAGATCGTCAACTAAGGACGCTATTTCGCGCCTCGCGTCTAGATGAGCCCACTGAGAAACAATAATGCTATGGAGCAAATCAGATTGCGACAGGAGAGTTCCAGCACTATTGAGGCGAATAAATATGTTAAGAACTCTCTCCAGATCAGAACTTGGCTCCTCGTAGTAATATATCAAAGGATCAACATGAATTACCTTGTGCAGGCGATCAAGAGCAGAAAAAGCCGTGTTGAGGTCTTCACCTTGTAAGCCGTTCTGGGTCAGTAGGTTTAGCATATTGG
Organism: Mesorhizobium helmanticense; assembly: GCF_003034915.1. Taxonomy (GTDB): domain Bacteria; phylum Pseudomonadota; class Alphaproteobacteria; order Rhizobiales; family Rhizobiaceae; genus Mesorhizobium; species Mesorhizobium helmanticense. The sequence continues at coordinate 13,114 of NZ_PZJX01000027.1, forward strand.
GGCCGCTCTGAAGGGCCATTATCTCACTAACTCGAAACCAAAATTCCTGCCCAGAAACATATTCTTTAGGCTCACTAAGGAACCGAAAATCATATCGCTGCTTTTCAAGTTGGCCTTCCGGAGTTTCCTTCTCGCTAGATAATAAGTTGAGATAGAGGGTCAATCGCGGATAAGCGTCGGCACTCGATTTTCGAGCGTGTTTCCGCTTCAGCGCCATTGATCCACGAAGGCCAATATTGAGTGCGGTCAGCCGTTGCTGACCATCAAGCACGGCAGTGAGCGCACGACTTGATACCGGGCCTAGCTCGCTACAGTGACGGGCATCCCTCTCATGGTAGTCGCGCATGAAATCGTAGAATTTCCACTCGCCAACTTGTTCAGGCTCGATGCGCCAGAAAAGGAATGTACCAAATGGAAAGCCCCTCATAAGGCTATCGAAGAAACCCGTAACTTGATCGGATCTCCAGACGAATTCGCGCTGAATAGCAGGGAGAACCCAGTGTTTCTGCTCTATTTTTTGTAGAGCGTCCTTGATGGTACCGCCCGGCTTGTACATCGTTGCCCCTCCCATTTCATGGCGAGAATGCTCTAGAAGCTAGAGCGGAAGCTATGCCCGTTCTCGCTGTGTCCACTGCTTTGTGGACGCGATCCAGCCAACTGAAGGCGATTACCTCCGATAGCACCCATCTTATCACGACCTATAGACCCTACGTTCCTAGAGGCCAGCGCCATCCTTCGAGTTGTATTGGCGATCGAGTTGAGCCGCATTGTGCGACTTGTATTTGAAGATCCGTCCGGTAGTTTGACCGTTCCGGTCATCGGGGGGATGAATGGAAGAGGCCGACCGAACTAACGACGATGCACAAGCTGGGGCGCCCGTTCACCTCATCCTCGGGACTGTGCTCCACGGTGCCTTAGCGTTCAAAGCCCGCAACGTGAACGATACATTTCGCGGCCAAGTGCTTTGCAATGACGGCGAAACCAGACATGCGATTATCAAGGACCTGACGCCACGCCAGCTCGCGAACGAGATCATGGCCGCCGCCGATGGCTTGGCGTCGGGGCTTCCAATACCTTTGCCCATAATCGCTAAGGTCGAGCCAGGGGTCTTGAAGGTTTCTCGTTGCCCTCTGTCTGACAAGAGTGGGCATCTGGTGTTTGCGTCCGCTGACGTGGAGGCAAAGAGCGTTCAACAAATTTTTCGCGGCGATCCTAGCCTGGTTCCGCTGGTCCGTGAGAAATTGGCGGGATGGTCCGATGTGGCGGCAATGTACGGGTTTGACACATGGATCGCCAACATCGACCGGCACGAAGGAAATCTCCTCTTCTCGGGACGCAACGAAATTTGGCTAATAGACCACGGGCATAGCTTTACGGGCCCAAAATGGAACGCGAGGCACTTCAAGCCAGACGCTCAATACAACAACCGCTTGTCAAGTTGGCTCACTCCAACCCTATCCGATGACCGCCGGCGTGAGCTAGCAGGGCCGGCGGGTGCATTGCCTGAGCGTCTCGACGGTGTCGAGCTTGCGCGGCTAGGAGAACTGAACTACGTCGCTCATATTTTGACGCGAGGGGATTTTGATGCCCTCGTGGCGTTCCTCAATGCTCGCGTGGAGCACGTTCCGCGATTGGCTTCGGAAGCTCTCGGGTTGCTGGTATGAGCATGGCCTTCACAAGTGGCGACTTTCCTAGCCGAGCTCATCATATCCGGGCATTGTGGGCGCCGGTGCTTTTATCCCCGCGCCTCGGTTCGCCCGAGAACCTTGTTATCGGCGTCGCAAGCGCGACGGAAGGTGACTTTCATCTCGCAGAGGCAAATGCGTGGCGGCGGCTGCACTGTTTGTTCGGAGACGGTTCGGAGACGGCACTGCTTGCGGCCCGTGTTGCGCTCGATACGCTGAAAGCGGATTTGTCAGAACGAGGACAAATCGCGCTTCGTGAACCTCGGGATACTTTTTCGGGGATCAGTTTCGGCAAGGTGAGGGAAGGCGAAGGTAGTAGCGTGAAGCAGATTGCAGTGACTTGGCTCGCCTCGCTTTCATCCCTCTATGATGTTGCTCTAGCGGAGAAAGTCGACAAGGCTGGTGACGCGGTAACGGCAACGATTGAGACCCAGGTCAAGGCGGATCGCTTGCCGGTTCTTGTCCTGGAGTATGTTCAACAACATAGGCCGCAGCTATCTAATTTCTTTAATGCCGAAATTCGTGAGAAGCGTGAACGCCAAAGAAAACCACGCGCGCAAGACATCTACATTGGTTTTGCCGGCTCTTTCCTCGTAGCAAATTTCGCCACATTACCTGCAAAGCGTTCCAACACGACCGTCGACCATATAAAACGTCTAATGTGGGATTTGGAACAGGATCGTGATGCCGCTGGCGACCTAGACCGCCAGCGCAAATACGAGATGATCGTCAAGCATCAGGATAAGTACGATCCGCATATCACCGAAAAGCAGTTCGATGAGGTACTGGGCGTGGTCGACGAGCTTGGAGAGCAGGGCAGAAAGCGGGATATTGCTGTGGTTTCACGGGTAACCGTTCCGGATATAGGCAACCACCTCTTAGAATTTGAACGAGCTGCTTGATGTCGCCTTCTCTAATTGAACTGCTTTCGCGAAAAGCCGAGTGCCTGAGCATTGTCTGATACAATATCCTCGACTTCCTTCGAGAAGCCCTCAGGGCTTTCGGCTTGGACTTCGAGCACGATACGGAAGGTGGTGCCGTCAGCCCGGTCGAGTTCCGCAACGACGCTTTCGAAGATCTGAGAGACCTTTATTGCGCCACGAATGGTGTCCAGCTCGATCATCCCAGAAAAACGCGTCGGTCGCACCGCTTGTCGGGCCTCACCCGGTTGGCCTTCTGTGCCGGAAGCGCTAGCCGTTGAAGTGCTGGACACCGAAGCCTTGCTAATTTGCTCCCGTTTCTTTGCGGCTTCGGCGATCTCCCGCAGAACAATCACCATGTTCTGGCCGAAACGTACCGGCACGGTCCTGGCGAACTGAAGTTCGGTATATTCGTCATCGGTTCTATCTGCTGCCAGCGCGAACTTGGCGCTTGCAGCATCCATGTCTGCAACGGCGTCAGAAATCGCACTCGCCAAAACTACCTCATCCCTCAGTCGCTCCATATGAAGGAATTCGAAGTACCAATCACGTACTTGGTCGACTGGGAGATCCGACTTCCCCTGCGGCCAGAGCTGCAGCATACGCTGGGTGAAGCTCTGGCGACCGAGCGTCGTAGAGACTACCGCTGCCTCCGACGCTTTTTCCCACGCCGCTTCCGCAGGGGTGCGCTGACCCGAAAGCCGCATAGCAAAATGCTCCAGCCCAACAACGCTCTGATCTGTCGCAGAAAGCGTTGGCACCAGCAGATGCGACCAAGCTTTGCGAACGGTATCTTTCGCAGCTTTTTCCGCCTGCGTGTAACGGTTTTGCGCGTCGGATTTTTGGCTGTCGGTCAGGTCGAGGCTTCGGTCGTCGATGATGCTTTTCCATGCCATCATTCGCTTGACCGTGCGTCGACCATCCTCAAGTCCGCGATCGTCGGCAGAAAGAAAGACGAGGGCATTGCGATACTTGCGCTGGCCTCCAGCACGGCGGTCCAACCCATCCAATGCTTCGATTTCCGCGATTGATCCGCCCCCGGGCTGATAGAGATGATTGGGGCCAAGGATCACCAACCCGGATGTCGGGCGATCCTCCACTTCCGAGGCCCGGTCCGGTGAAGTATGGACCCGACCCCAATTGCTTTTTGCTCGCTCGTCAATCTTGAGGAACTTGATGATCTCAGCATCGGCGGCATCATTGTCCACATCGAGCTGTCGGTTATCGGCCAGTTTGTTTAGCGTCGCGCGGGGACCGTACCAATAGCGGCCTTCTGTCTCATAAAGATGCGCTGACCGTTCTGCAATTTCGCGAAGCGCATCACCGAATATGGAAATCTGCTCTCCTGGCTTGACGCAGGCGAGCCTGAGTTCTGGACCAGTTATGCCGCCGCGAGCATCTCCCGCAGGAGCTGTGCTAATGAACACAGCACGCGCTGCGCGCCTGGCAACCTGATCGTTCCGGTAGCGCTGCCTTCTGCTTTCCATCTCAGCCGGCAGCGACGTGTCTCCATCGACTTCGCCTTCTATAATCGATCCCCATACAGGGCCAGGCAGCGGTTCGAGCAACGCGCCACGAACTGCTGGATCATCCACGCGCAATGAACTTGGCAGGATCAGCGGCTCGTCGCTACGCTCGCGATAGCTGGCAAAGATCGTGCGGGCCAAAAGTGCTAGCAGGCCGCGCGTGCGCTGGAATTTCTCCAGTACACCCCATTCGTTCGAGAGCTTGTCGAAAAGCATCGGATGGATTGGATAGGCTTCCATCATTTTGTCAGCATAGTCGCGCTCGCCCGTTCCCGATGGAAAGTCCGACTTGTGATCACGGTACAGCTTTATGAAGCGCTCTACAGTGCGCTTGCGCTGCTTCTCTCCCTCGGTATCAAGTGCCTGAAACAGGCGCCGCCTTATTACGGAGTACGTTTCGGAGCCTTGTGCTGGCTGCCAAGTGGATTGCGTTCGTCCAAACAGTTTTTCGAGTGCGCGCAACGTCTCGCGTCCCTTGTCGCTTCCGCCTGCCTCAAGGTCGCTTTCTGGCAACGAACCGACGATCAGGGCATTGGGGATTTGCGCTGCAGCCTCGGTCAACGATTGCAGGAATGAGATATGTGCGTTGTAACGTTCGCCTGTAAGCTGGCGCACAAACACGACCAACTCGTCCAGCAGGATTAGCGACGGCTTCCCCGTCAGCGTTAGCACTTTCTGGAAGACTTCCGCCCCGGGACTGGTGCCAGCCTCCTCGGATGGCTTGACAAGCGCTAGACCTTCACGCCCTGCCACGCGCCAGGCTAGGTAACCCCAGAGCGTCCGGACGGCCTGGCCATCAGCAGTCGCAAGCGGTGCGTCCGGCCCTTTGTCACTGCCACTGAAGACCGCAAGGTTCACTTCTCCAAGATTGGAAGAACCGATCTCGGCAGCGATCGAAGACAGATTGTCAGCACGGCTCAAGTGCTGAAGCCGAGCCATATGCAGCAGCGAAAGCAGTGTGTGGGTCTTGCCACCACCGAAATTGGTTTGCAGTCCGATCGTTGAAGGGCCGCCGGTCCCTCTGAGACGTTTGGCGGCATTTTCGAGTGTCATTCGCAAGCCGGCGGTCAAGTAGGTCGCGTTGAAGAACTCGATCGGATCAGCGTAGGTTTCCTCGCCCTCGGCGCGGTCGGCAGCGGCGAGGTTGGCCGCGAATTTGTCCTTGTCGAGCCTGCCTGTCAGAACATCCTCGCGCGGGGGCGATACTACCCTCCAAGGCTTCAACCCTTCCACCTCGCCTCCGCCGAAGAAGTCCTCCTGCCTTGGTTCCTCGGCTTTTGTGCGGTTGGGGGTCAGCGTAAGCGTAGGGCGGCGTAGTGTCTCCGGATCTGTTAGGGTGTTTGCCGGTTGTGCTTCTGCCCTTGCTTCAGCTGGGCTGGCCATCGCCGTCAGCAAGCCCCTCAATAGAGCCGAAGCCCGATCAGCTTCGTCTTTCGCACCAACCGCGTTTAGCAAATCCGACCCGCCCGAAAGAGCACGGAGCGCTAGCTGGTCGTCTATTGTCCCGGAAGAGTGCGCGAATGTGTTGCGGCCGGCCAATGCGGCGGAGGCTGCATCTCGCACTTCCATTTTGAGTATGTTCTGAAAGACCTCGCGCCAGTTGTTGTTGATGGCATATAGCAAGGCGTAAGAGTCCAAGTCAGCCATAGGAGAAAGAGACGGCGGCATCCGTGCTGTGCGCCGCCAGTTTGCACCAAGCTGAGCCGTTAGGTGCTTCTCCACAAACGGCAGGCAACCACGCTCAATCAGGGCCAAAAGCTGTGCGATGCGGTCGCGATTGTTCATTTCTCGTCCTTACGGTAGTGCGGGGAACGCAAACTGACCCTGAATTGGTGCCGGGCCGACACCGTCCGCTTCGGCGCGGTCAGCCGCCCGTTCAATTTCCGGCCATGCCGTCTGAAGTTGGTTCCAGGTCAAAGCCTCGTCATTGTCGCCCTTGTTCGTGGCGATCTCAAAAAGACGCTCGGCTACGAGCAGAACGTCCGGTGCGGAACGCCGGCTCTCTGCAAGAATGCGACCGGCCTTGTCGGTGCCGCCATCCTCAGCATGAAAGACGCGGCTGAGGTGTTGGGCTATCTCCCAAACAGTGAAGGTGCCATCGCGAGACGGGCTCCAATGCGGGTCGGCGTCGATCATTTCGAAGCGGGTCAACAGCTTGGCGTCACCGCCGCGCGACCGGAATAGGCCAGACGCGTTCATGCGGCTTTCCGCGAGATTGAAACCCTGAAGCATGTTGATTGCCGTGCCAGCACCGCCGGACACAAGCTTATAGCCATTGATCTCATACCATTCGAGCGCAAAGCGAGTTTCTGCATCCAGCGCTTCTGTGCCTTCGCTTAACGCTTCGTCGATCTCTCGATTGATTAGGGTCAGTGCGGTCGCGACGCTCATCGCGGTGTCATCGGCCTCTCGCACTGCCGCATATTTGGAGAAGTTACCGATGCCGGGACCGATCGCTGCTTGCCGGCGATCAGGCAGTGGCACACCAGCCTTCTGGTGATCTTCTATCGCCTGCCTCATCTGCGGCTTCAAGTCGCGTAGGAATTCACGGCGACTGGCAGTCTCTGCATCCTCTGGTCGAGCACGGCAGACTAGTACGACGGATGAAGCAAGCGCATTTGCATTGTTCCCGACCGCTCTGTTCGATGCTTCGGTGCGAACCGGCCACGTTGCGTCAACCCGAAGTCCTGAATTGACGACAGCCTGCAGAAAAGCAGCCCAACCGGGCGAAAGAACACCCTCCTCGCGCGCTTCCGATTGCTTGAACGCGTAGTAGATGGCGAGTGGCGCCTCGGTAGATGCCTTGCGCATGGCCTCCAAAGCTTCGCCCATCCCATCCATGAAGTGTTTGTCAGCTTGCGCCTGACCGCCGTATCGGTATCGCTCGGCGATTAGCTCCTCACTCTTGGGCGTTAAGAGTCGGCGGAACAGCTCCTTGTGGATGTTTTTCAGGCTGCGCCGAAGCCACACGTAAAAGAAATCGGATAGATCAGCGTATCCAATGTTGTCATAATAAGGTGGGTCAGTTGAGATCAGGGCGGGCCGGATTGGATACGAATTTTTTGGCGCGTCTATCAGATAGCACTGCGCTAGAGAACCTGTATAGCTCGTCAGCAAGTACTCCGAAGAGGTATCGACTGCGGACTGCCATCCGCCACTTGATTTTTCAAAGGGGTTGGCTTCGCAGAAATCCCAAGACATTGGGATGGCTTGTCGCGCAAACGTAGTCCGAATGGCGTTATCTTTCGGAAGCCAAGTAGAGATCGAGCTATTGTATTCGCTCACCCTACTTAGTGCGCAAGACAAATACGTTGCCACCGCATCGGCATAGGCGACCGGGCCAGTACCGCCTTCTGCAAGAGGGAGCTTAGGGTCTAGGTGATTCGCAAAAGCGGTGGCCGCACTAGCATCCTCCAACACCCGCTCCCGCACCTTGCCGATTAGGTCGGAGAAAGTGGTCAATGCAACGAGTTGCCGGCTAGTGAAGTAGTCTCCAAAGGATTTGAAGCCGTAAATACGCCCCTGCGCATTGCTGGCGAAAGTGCCACGTGCTGGTTGATCTGGTTTGTCCTCAGCCACGACTGATAAAGCCAACTGAGCGTGTTCATCGTTGGGAGGAAGAAATATCCTAGAGCGCGGACCTTCTGCTACGATGGCCATCAGCCTGGCACGCATCCGACCGGCATTGGCCTCATCGTCCACATACGCGTACTGAATTCGTGATCCTGACAGCAGGCACGTAAAGCTACCTTGAGAGGCTTTCGTGCCGCGGGCTGCCACTGCCATCTCAGCCTTCGTCACTCCTTTCGTTTTCACGGTAAATTGCCAGCCACCCTCGGCGGCGGCATCCTTGACTGGCACCACTATGGCCTCTCTATCTGCCTTCGATGATAACACGAAGGATGAGGCAAGCGGCACATGCGCGCCTTTCTGTGCTGGGTCTGGCGACGCTACTGTGCGCGACCACAACCACGCAACCACGGTCGCTTTGGATCCGTCTGGCAACATCACCTTTGGATAAAGCTCTCCGATCGCCTTCTCCGCCTCATCACGCATCCACTGGCCGTAGCCACGAACGTCTTCGGCAAGCCCTTGTGCGCCATTCCAGACTCGGCCGCCAAGGTCTCCTTCCTTCTTCACGTTCGGATGGACGGGCGGCAGGTTGGCAAACTTTGGAGGGAATTCAATCAGCGCCCTCGTGATCAACACTGCGACTGGATTGAGGTCGGAGCCATAAGCGCGAAGCCCCAGGCGCTGGGCTTCCAGAGGGATGGACCCTCCGCCGCAGAAAGGGTCATATACTGGCGGTCCCTTAGTCTGGAGAAAGTCGATTACGGCTTTCGGATCGGTCGGCGGTTCCTCGCCTAACCCCCAGGCAACCGAACGAGCAATCTCGTAACGTGCGACCTCAATCGCTCGCTCAAAACGTTTCTGGTCCTTCGCGTTTGGGTCAGGCCACTCGATCATCTCCTTTATGACCTGATGCAGGCGTCGCCGCTCCCGTGCCTGATCCTCGTCGGTATGAAAGATGTTGGGCCAAGCCGATGGGTCGTCGACAAGTTGCGCGAATATGACGGCCCTGCTGGTTGCAAGGGGACGGTGTGCCCAATACTTGTGTAGTTTTGTCGGATAGTGCTTTGGGGCTTTGTTCTTGGTTTTGTTCGCCAAGTTTATGGCTTCGAGAGGCAGCGAGTGCTCGATTAGCTTCAGGCGCAGGGTCATTGGTGCGCGAACCCGGAGATTTTCGGGGACGTGTGTGCCAGGACTACAATGTCCTTTACGGCGTAGTGACGGCAAATGTCACGGAACTCGCCTTCGTCCCACAAATGTCGTGCCGGATCGCAGAGATAGAGCGGCTGACCCGAAAACCCGCCTTCGATTGGCACATACACCAGATGATAACGGTCGCCGGCGTTTCGCGCCTTGAGCATCTCGTTCTTCGTCACAATGATTTCCCGTCCGCCAACGACACGGCCCTTAACTTCCAGAAAAAGCAACTCACCCTCGGCTGTGGCGCTCTCAATGTCCCAACCCCGATTGTGCATCGAGACATCGACCGGCGTGCGCCCGGCCGCTCGTTCATCTTCCATAACAGCGTTCATCGCGAGAAGCTCGGTTTCTTCCGTCTCCTCCGCAAATCCGTCGTGGAAAACCGCCTCGCCCTTAAGCCTCGCCAGCAGTCCAGCAGGTATGACAAGCGCGCCGCCGCGAATGATCGGTGAAGCGGCGGAAATGTCTCGCTCCTTCTTCAACTCCAATAGCCGAAGTTCCAGTCGATCGGCCAGTCGTGACGCTCGCTCCTCGGCTTGGGCAAGCGCCAGTCGTTCATCCTTTCCCGTTTTGATGTTGAGCCCGTGTTGATCGGCGCGTCGGCTCCAGTAGGCAATTTCCTTTTTGAGGCGGACGCGGACTGCCTCCTCGACTTTGCGGATATAAGCGAGGCGGCGCGTGCGGACCTCATCCAGATGCTCCGTAACGAGGTGCTGACTGACATATGTCCGTGCTCGCGCCAGAAGGTCTTGCTTTAGCCAGTTCGCCTCCAGCGCTTCCTTGCACAGGTCGTATTCCTCAGTGGTCAGTGGACGAAGATCGAGATAGGGAGCAGCCCCTTCGTCTCGCGCGCCGCCGTCCTCGCCGAGACTGACGAATTGCAGCCGCTTGGAAATAACGCGAGGCTGGCCGTCGGACGCGGTCACTGCGTCCTTGATCTCGTGTTCGGCCATGATAAGCAAACGCGGCCCGCCGTCCTGAGCGGTTTCAGAAACAAGTACTGCGCCCTGCCTCAATGCCGGTCCGTAGTATTCAATGGTGAGATCCACCACCGCCTGGAGTAGGGGATGGCCAGGTGCTATCAGGGCGGCATTCGGCTGGCCATGGGCTCCACTCACATGTGTCTTATCGAAACAGACGCGGCCATACCGCTCCAATACTGGATCGCCGTGCCCTGTCAGATGATCGCGGCCCCGGATTAGCGCCGGCACGCGAATGATTTCCCAGCGACCTTCCTCGCGCACAACCATTTCGCCGCCTAGCCGCTTGAAGGCTTCCGTAAAGAACATGCGGACGTAGAACGGCTGTAGGCGGCGAGCGTGCGCCCGCTCCATTTCGAACTTTAGCTCCTGGACGCGTTCGGGATTAAGCGTTTCCTGCGAAAGCTGCGCGCGTTCGGTCAAAGAATTGAGATGCGACTTATCCACCACCCCGTCGATACTCTGGAATAGGCGCGCCCGAATATCCTCGCGATCGCCGTAGCGCACGGCCTCCATCAGCAAGTCCTTCAGGCTCTTGTCTTCGAAGGCTTCACCGAGCACATCGTAGACCTTGCCCCCAAGGGCCTTGCGAGCCTCCTCAAGCTTTTCCAGCAGGCGCTGATAGACCGCGCCTTCGCGCGTTTCACCGGCCACCAAATTCCACAGGTGGCATACCTCGGTTTGGCCGATCCTGTGGATGCGCCCAAAGCGCTGTTCAAGCCGGTTCGGGTTCCACGGTAGGTCATAATTGACCATCAGGTGCGAGCCGCGCTGAAGGTTGACGCCTTCGCCTGCTGCATCGTTGGCAATCAGCACACGAACCTTGGGATCATCGTTGAAGCCGGCGACTGCTGCACGACGCTGCTGGCGCGGCACGCCGCCATGAATTACTTTGACGGCCTCGGGATCGCCAAGACGAGCGACGATCTTCTCCCGCAAATATTCGAGCGTGTCTCGTGGTTCAGTGAAGAGAATTATCTTCTTCTGGCGGCCGGTGGCAGGATCATAAATAGGCGGCTGGTTGAGGATCGCGGCGAGTTGGGTCCATTTCGTATCCTCCCCTGAGCGGGTTAATACGAACGCCTTATCTTCGAGAACCCTGAGACTTTCGATCTCTATCTTCAACTCCTCCAGCGTGCGAGCACTGGAGGCCGTGTCGATGGCCTCGTTTTCGAGCGCTTCCACCTCCTCTTCGGGCATTTCCTCCAGATCCTCCTCGCCAGGAACATCTACAATGGACGACGGGGAGAACGTCGATGGCGTCCCGCCTCTCAACTTGAGTTGTTCTTCCTCCAATCGCTTTTGCAGCCTTTCCCGGCGGCGCTTAAGTGAATGCCAAATCGCGCGGGGCGACGAGGCCAGACGGCGTTGAAGCGATTGCAGCGCAAAGCCGACATTGTTCCGTTTCTTGTCATCCGAATTGGCGAACCGTTCGGCGCGGTTCATCTCTTCACGCACATAATCGGTAACCGAGGTGTAGAGGTCGGCTTCGGCTGCGGACAGCGGATAGCTGACCGTATAAGCGCGTCTCTCTGGAAAGAGCGGCCGACCGTCGAACCAGTAGAGTTCCTCTTTGATCAGGCGGCGCATGAGGTCGGACGCATTGGATGTACGCACGCCCTCTCGGTACGCTCCCTCGAAGCGATCATTGTCCAGCAGCGTCAGGAAAAGCTGGAAATCGTCGTCCTTGCCATTGTGTGGAGTAGCCGTCATCAACAGGAAGTGACGCGAGTTGCGACCAAGCATCCGGCCGAGCTGGAAGCGCTTCGTATATTTGACCTCGCCCCCCGTATAGCTCGCCGACATGCGATGCGCCTCATCGCAAATCACTAGGTCGAAATCCCGGGAGGCTTCGATCAGTGCTTGCACATCCTCAGACCGCGAGGCCATGTCAAGCCGAACGATAATCCTGTCCTCGTCATTAAACGGATTGCCGCTGTAGCTGGCGCGGAACATCTCGCGGCCAACAATCTTAAAGTCGAGATCGAACTTCTCCTTAAGCTCGTCCTGCCATTGCTCGACTAACGATCCGGGCGCAACGATCATGCAGCGCTTTAGGTCGCCACGGATCATCAACTCCTTGATGAATAGGCCTGCCATGATGGTCTTACCCGCCCCGGGATCATCAGCCAAAAGAAAACGCAGTGGTTGACGCTCCAGCATCTCTCCATAGACGGCAGTGATCTGGTGGGGCAGGGCTTCTATGTTGGCGCTGGTCAACGCCAGATAGGGATCGAACAAATGTGCCAGAGTGATCCGATGCGCTTCGGCAGCGAGACGAAAGTTCTCGGCGTTCCCATCGAAGGAGAATGGCGACGTAGCAGTCGCGGTTAGCAGCCGGTCTTGGTCGTCGCGAACGAGGATGCGTTGATCGAAGCCCTTGCCGGTGCGGTAGGTGACTTCAAGCTGGTGATCGCTCAGCCAATCGACCGAGATTACTTCGGCTGTACCAGCTGGCGAAAGACCATCAATCTGAGCGCCACGCTTAAGTTCTTCCAACCGAACCACAATCAATTCCCCCGCGCCATTTTACAATTGCTAGCTTTTTTGCCAATTATCAATGCAGTGCGTCTGTGGTCCCATAACGGAAGGCCTAGGAGTTCCACCACAGCTGCTTTCAGAACGAGACGATTTCTGAGGCAAAGTCTCACACAAAGAGGTGCCTGGACAGGCAGTTCCTCGGAACCCGTCAGGTTCAAAGGCCGGTTGCGCGATATCTCTCACGGCCATGCATTTGCCGGTGCATAACATTTGAACCCGGGTTCATTCGCCAGGTGCTTCCAATATCCGGTACACCGATGCTCGACCCATGCCGAGGCGCTTCGCAATTTCGGTTGGACCCACTCCGTCGATATGGAGTTTGATGACTTCTCCCGACCTCGCTCGTGCAGTCGGCTTCCTGCCTTTGTATTTACCGTCGAGCTTCGCCTTCGCGATCCCTTCGCGCTGCCGCTCTAGCATCATCTCCCGCTCGAACTGGGCCATTGCGGCGAACATAGTGAGCATCAACTTGCCGCTGGGGGATTTTGTATCAACTGACGCACCACCAAAATCCAAAATTCTGAGACCGACCTTCTTCTCCTCAAGTCGATCCACGATGGCTAGGAGATGAGAAGTCGAGCGGGCAAGGCGGTCAATCTTCGTCACAACCAGTGTGTCGCCCTCGCGTAGAAAGTCGAGCGAAGTCTCCAGCTCTTTGCGATGGCCAATCGAGGAGACCTGCTCTGAAAAAAGCTTCTCCACTCTGGCCTCGCGTAAATCGCGCTGCTGCGCCAGGAGCCCGGCATCCTGTTCGGCCGTAGAAGTTCTCGCATAACCGACTAGCATCGAATTCGCCCCAGTGACATTCAGGACATAATGAGACAATTGTCTCAAAAGTCAAATGATATGTATATGAGACGTCGATCGTTGATCTTTTGAACGTCTCACTAGCGCGAGCTCGTGTGAGAAAAGGGAAACCGCCTGTCTCAGGGTGCTCGGCCTGCAAAGCCATTCTTGAGGATGTTCGGTTGGTTTGTTGCGCTCCAAGGACGAGGTCGATACACACTCTTCAACTGGGCGGGGTAAAATTTATGAATGCAGTTAGATCAGCTGCGGCATTCCTTATGCTAGTGCCTTCATTGGCATCTGCGGAGGCATTTGACTGGGCGGCACAACTACAAAAATCGCCCCGCGCTGTGCAGGCCGCCCTCGGCGCAAGCGCGCGTTGCAGTACCGCAAGCCATTCTGTCCCCGTTAAGTTTATTGACCAAAACACCACGGTTCGAGCGGACTTATTCGATCCAATCGAGAATACGAACCCGAAACAATACTTTTGGTCGGTAGGCGGCGAAGAGGACCTTTCCATCGACCGGGATGACGAGCGGCGTTACGTCGCTGATACGATAAGCGTCCTAAACTGCATCCTCGGTCGAGAAGCGACTGTTACCGCCTATACGTTCGATAACAGGATTTTTCGGATACAACTAGCATTCGACCGCTGCGCTTCGCGAGAGGAGAAAACGAGCCAAGTTCTCAGCACCCCGGAAAAGCCATTTACATACCGGGAGTGCGATGGATTTGACCCCGATGAAAAGGACTATGACGAGGCCATATTCCAGACAATCAAGGCTCGCAACACTTACGGGTACAACAGTCAGGGCCGCCCTGGGATATTCGATTTCCGCTGGAATGGACATGTTCGCGGCGAGTACAAAGGCGCTGAGGAAAATGCTCTGTTTGGCTTCTCCTGTAGTGTTGACCGCCCGACAGGGGCTAGACAAGTGATCCTTGATGACGAGCCCTATCGCTGTCTGATCGACGTTGACAACGCAGACCTTTCGCATTGGTCTTCGACTGCTATGTACGAATTCCTTACCCCGGGGGTCATCTTCGACAGTGTCGCGAAACGGTTGACTGCAAAGAGAGTGTTTATCGATATGCCCGCCGAAAGCCTCGCCGCCAAATCTATGTGGCCTGGGCTTGGAGCTATGCTCGACGCCGTCAAGTCGGAAATTTCCACGCGCCTGGCGGAAAAGGTTTCGACCGAGGGAGCTGTGTCGAAAATCCTCGGCGCGCCGTAATCGTGCTAAGCCATAAGCCTCAATCAACCTGATCCCGTATCTTTGAATAGTCGGCAAGTGGCATGCTTCCCATATAGACGCCCAGCGGGACGGTCTCCTCGCCAGAGGCAATCGCGTTTGCGCCGGCAACTCGCGCTTTGGCCTCACCATCATATGGTATTGCAATCGCAGTGCCGCCTTGCTGGCCAACCAGATACACATCTGGATCAGTCTCGGCGGTGAATGCCTTCATCTTACACCCAACGAAGCGGTAGCCGTCGACTTCCGCCTTTCGACAACTCACCACGCTGTATTTGTCCGGGTCGAAGAAAGCGTCGTGCCCTGAGCGCAGTCGTGCGAGGTATTCGAGCTCGACTGCATCCCGCACTCTGTCGACCTGGCCGTCGGTAACATTCGACACGCCTTCCAATTTGATTTCGACTAGTCCACTTGCCTTGCTTTCACATACGCTGCCCCATTGGTTCTCTGCAGCCGCGACGGTCCAATCGTCGCGCGGTACGCCCAACGCTTTGGTCAGTTTGTCGTCGACCTTCTTGACGCGCTTTTCGATCCAAGCCCGGCGCTTATCCCATTTGCCGTCGGAACCGTCTTCGGCGAACTGCTTGTTCGCCTGGCTCCTGATCACGTCATACTGCTGGATCGTGTCGCAGTATCCTGGAGGGGGTGCAGCGCCTAGCGCAGTGGCCGCCCGTGAGACGTCGACCAAGTTCGCAGCAACAAGCGCAATCCCGAAGCCCAGTTTCAGCGTCATATGTCAGCCCCCGAATGAGCCGGACTGCTAGCCCGGAATTATCTCAAGATACCGATTTATAGTACGGAAATCAAATGTTTGCACGTATCTATGGTCGGTTCATCGCACGTAAAACCGCCTCCATGATACGTGCATGGGTTTGAAAGAAGCATTTGGAAATCGGATCAAGTCGTTGCGCCGACAGCGTGGCTTGACGCAAGACGCCTTGGCTTTCCGGGCCGAGAGGGCAGTAGATACCATCTCGCTGATTGAGCGTGGCGTAAACTGGCCAAACGCAGAGACGGTTGAGAAGCTGGCCGAGGCACTGGGCGCTACCATCAACGAACTGTTTGACGATTTGCCTGTCGCATCAACCGATGACGGAGAAGATCAGTTGGCGGTCGGTAAGGACCTACTGAAACAGCTAGACGACAAGGAATTGGCTCTGGCGCTGGTCATGTTAAATGCACTTCTCCAAAACAAGCAGTAATGCCCGCCCTTAATGACTTGCATAATCGTCACTCTGTACCCGGGTTCATGGTCGTCCGGGTTGCGTTGAGCCCCCCATGGCAGGAGAGTGTCGCAGTTGATTGATTACCCCAGAAAATCTTGAATGAACGCTTCTCGCGCCCCATGCACCTGAGGTTAGCACGCCTCTTCTCACGAGATGCTCGATCAAGCCTGCATCCGGTCCACTGATACCCGCATAGCTGCCGAGCGAGATGATCAAGCTCATGACGCGCTCCTTCGTGCCAGCGTCACCTTCCCAGGCTGCAAAGGCCTCGAAGAAGTCTGCCGCATCGCTTAAACGAAACGGTCGAGATTGCGCTGGAATTAGGTACTGTCTCTGCTTGTTGAGCTGCTCGGCCGCATGGGTGGTCGTCTGTTCAAGCCAAGAGATGATTTGGTTCAGATCTTCCGATGTATGAGTGCCGCCGATGTGGGATGAGTGCGTGCTGAGATTGTGCCGTACTTCGAAGCGAATGCGCGCGCTAGTTTTGGCGTACACGACCAGGGTGACCCCCTTTATCAAAGGTTTGGTCACAACCAAGCTGTTTCCTCTTCTTGAATGCGAAGTCGGTGGCCCGTACGACATCATTTTGAAAGCGGACCCTCTCATCAGCTCACGGTCGGCTAGAGCCCGCATATAGCTATGGGGATCATCAGAGGCCGCTCCCAGTAGGTCTCAACGGAAGACAGGTTGTAGGTCGGCTGACCTCTTAGCGATGCGTGTAGGACAGCCTGTGAGACTTCTTCTATCCGCGAATTTAGGAATTCGAATGCTTTGCGGATATACGCGCCCTCATGAGCTCTGTAGATCGAAGGGCTCAACATGCGGAGCTTTCTGCGCTCAACAATGCAGTTGTCATTGTTGTCGAGGATGTGTTCACCGTCTGAATTCTGACGAAGGTCCCGTGTCAGCAGAGATCGGGCCGTCAGATCCAATGGCTGACCGCTTCTTAAGCCCCGTATCAGGGCGCTATCGATGTGATGGTGGCGTACGAACCTTGTAGGGTTGAGCGACAGATCAGCGCTGATTTGGAACACGGTAGGTCCGTAATCTGGTCTTGTCCTACGCAAGAGCAATGTGCCCCCTAAGAGCGATAGTCCAGGGGGCGTCCTGTAATGAGTGTTCGCGCTGGATAATAGCTTAACGCTGTTTCGATAGCCCAGCGGGCTTTGAGCTGCGTTGAACGACGGGCCCTCTTCTGCGAATACGACAGGGACCGCGTAGTCCCCTCTGCCAGAGAGTGTTTCTACGAGTATCCTGCCATCAAGATCGTTGCCCAGGAGCCGGAGGCCGGTCCACCCTATTTCAATCTTGTCATGTCGTGCGGTATCGATGAGAAACTCGGTGTCATCAGACACGCTTCCGATGATGTTAGCCAGAATGGGGTATACCATGTAGAAACGCTGTGACGCCTTGTTGCCAATGCGGCATCGTAGCGTGCCAGTCTTTCGAAAGGCTGACTTGTCGTCAGCTACCTGTACCGCCGATCCGGGCAGCGTTTGCGACGAGATGGTCCAGATCCAGTCCGTCGTACTGGACGCGCTCGACGGCGTCATGCAGGCGCTTGATCGTCTGCCCCTGGCCATAGCGGCTGTCCATACTGGCCTGTGCGCTCCATCCGTTGATTGCGTCGCGAAGTTCACGGTCGACCGACGCGTTGCGAAGGGCGTCGTTGAAGTTGTTTCGAAAGCTATGGAATACGCGCCGCCGCGACTTCCACACTCCCGCGAACTTGGCATTGCTGGCGAACCTCTTGGAATAGACATCGGACGGCTTTTCGCCCTTTCTAGCGAGAGCCTCAGGGAACAATCTGTCGTGCGCTGAGCCGTCAACCCAGCGAAGAAAGCCCATGGCAATCAGCTGGTGATGCAGTGGAATGTTACGAACGGCATTGCCGGTCTTGAGGCGCTTCTCAAAGCCCGTTCCACTATAGTCTCCGTGCTCTTGGTCCGTCACTTGAATGAACGGAATGTTGTCGATTGACCGACGGATGTCTGCCTTCTCCAACTGCAAGATCTCGTTCATTCGCATGCCGGTCCAGAGGGCCAAGATTGGAGCCCAGTAGCGATGGCGCATGGGCAGGTTCGGTCCTGGGGTGTGACAGCCGTTTTCGTCGTCGATGCAACCTACAAACAGCGGAAGTGAAAACAGCTTGTTCAGGTCGGAGACGCTGAACGGTTCATAGGTGTTCCCCTTTGCTATGAACTTTTTCATGCGGGGTATGGCCACCTTTATGCCGTCCCACGGGTTCTTAGCGATCCAGCCTTCCTGCTTGGCGAGGTCGAAGGCGCTTTTCAGGATGGCAACGTGTTTCTGGGCTTCAGCATGCCGATCGGCGTACGCGCCTGTCTTAACGCGAAACAGTTCAGCAGCCTTCTCAAGCGTTAAATTCGGATAGTGTTGAGCCGCATGTGAGGGAACCTTCGGAAGAAAGTCCATCAGCTCACGGCACCTATTACGATCGATATCGCCCAACGGGAGCGCGCCAATCTGCTCTTCCAGGACACGGAATGGGATGCGGTATTGAGATGACCGTGATCGAGTGACCTCGGTTTTCGTCCCGAGGAAAAGTTCCTTCAGATCGGCGATCGTCTTGGTGATTGCCATGTCGCTAGCTGGCAGCGGCTGGGACGGTGCACTCTCGGCATTGGCAAAGAAATCGTCTCGGATCGGAGCCAGTGTACCCAGGTTCAAAGAAAGGTATCTTCGATTGGCGAGTTCTAGATCGGCACGTTCTATGAGACGACAAAGAAGTTGAAACGTCTTGTGGCGTCCGAGGCTGCTTGGCCACCTGTCTGGTGAAAGTTGATCAGCCTGGGAACGGGATACAATGCCGTGTCTGACGAGCAGTTCCAGCGCCTTCGGATCAGTGGTGACCTCAGCCCCGGACGCCACACGCAGCGCCACGGAAGCGGCTTCTCCCGCATCAGATAACAGATCGGCGAAATCAGGATCGTCTTGAAGTCCGAAGTAGTCACCCCGAAGCAGATTAGCCTGGTGTCGTTCCAAAAAGTAGGAGAGCGCGATCTGGCGCGCATTCGTTAAGCTCAGGTTGAGTTCGTTCTCAGCTTCAGAAGGGCGACCAGCAGTTGATGCTAGCGCTTTGAACTTTTGCAATTCACCATCGGTCCTCAGAGCGAACAGGTTGCCCTGCCTCCAGATCTCAGCAGCTCCTTTGCTATGCACTCGTTCCACGAAAGCGGTCTTGCCCGCCACGGAATGCAATCGCGCCGGAATGTTGCGCTTGAACTTCTGGTCGCCTGGCTTACCAACCAAATAACGAATTTTCGCCATGTCTTCCATCCCGAAAAGGTACCAAAGAAAGGTACCAACTGCGAGCGAAAAGACGTTCAAAACCAGCAACTTGCTGAGATATCAACCCCTTAGTAAGGGGCTGGTAGCGGGAGAGGGACTTGAACCCCCGACCCCAGGATTATGATTCCCGTGCTCTAACCAACTGAGCTACCCCGCCAAGGCGGCGAAAGGCCCGAAATCCGCCTCAAATCGAAAGGCATGTCGAGGCATTCGCCAAGGTCGCGCGGATATAAGGTTGGGACACCAAGCCTGTCAAGCATCGATGCAGCCGGCATGCCGTCATATTGGGGGTCTCCGAAATGCTTTGCCGGGCAGACATTTGAGCTGAGCTACCGGGGTTGAGTTCGACGAGGCACGTCGCTATGTCTCGGCCACGAAAGTCATGGTCTGAAATTGATGAAACCGCGCATTGCAGTCCTCGGTTGCGGATACTGGGGCAGCAACCACATCCGCACCCTGAAGGCGCTCGGAGCGCTGCACGCGGTTTCGGACGCCAACCCTGCCCGCGCCGAAGGGTTCGCCAGCGAGCAGGATTGCCTGGCGATCGAGCCCGAGGCGCTGTTTGGCCGCAAAGATGTCGATGCCATCGTCATGGCGCTGCCGCCGCAGTTCCACGCCGACATGGCGGTACGCGCCGTCGAGGGCGGCAAGGATGTGCTGGTGGAAAAGCCGATCGCGCTGACAGTGGCCGATGCCGAGCGCTCGGTGCAGGCGGCGGCCGACAATGGCCGCGTCTTCATGGTCGGCCATGTGCTGCGTTTTCATCCCGCTTTCGAGACGCTGAAGGCGCTGATCGACAATGGCGAGCTCGGCGAGGTGCGCTACATCCACTCGCACCGGCTCGGGCTTGGCAAGTTCCATACCGAAAACGACGCGTTGTGGGATCTTGCGCCGCACGATCTGTCGATGATCCTGGCGATCACCGGCTCGGAGCCGGTCGAGGTGCGTGGCGAAGGGGCTGCCCTGCTCGACAGGCTCAGCGACTTCGCGCATCTGCACATGCGCTTTCCCAATGGCTTGCGCAGCCATCTCTTCGCCTCGCGGCTCAATCCTTACCGCGAGCGGCGGCTGACCGTGGTCGGCACCAAGGCGATGGCGGTGTTCGACGATGTCGAGCCGTGGGAGCGCAAGCTCGCCGTCTACCGCCACGCGGTATGGCAAGACAGCGGCCAATGGGCCTTCACCGCCAACGAGCCGTCCTATGTGGCGGTCGGGGAGGGCATGCCGCTGACGCGGGAGCTTGAGCATTTCATCCAGTGCATCGAGACGCGGGCGGAACCCCGCACCAGCGGCGAGGAAGCCATCAGGGTGCTGCGCATCCTGACCGCCGGCACGGTCGCCCATACCGGATCGCCTTCCTGAGAGAAAAGCGGCGGTGCCGCCCTATTCGGCGGGAACCTGCGCCGGCCGGGCGGCAAGCCGGTTCAGCATCGCCTCGGCCTCGGCGCCGCGCTCGGAACGCTCGATGAAGCCGCCGCCCAACACGCGGGCTTCGTTGCCGTCGTCGGAATAGAGCACGCAGGCCTGGCCCGGCGCGATGCCGGATTCGCCGTCGACCAGTTCGACAAAGGTGCTGCCGGCCCGATGGTGCAATATCGCCGGGCGCGGCGGGCGCGTCGAGCGGACCTTGGCAAAGAGCTCCAGCCCGGCGGCCGGAATGTCGGACAGCGGGCCGTCGCCCAGCCAATTCATGTTGCGCAGATAGATCTTGTGCGTCTCCAGCGCCTCGCGCGGACCAACGACGACGCGGGCACGATCGGCATCGAGATGGACAACGTAGAGCGGCTCGCCCGAAGCGATGCCGATGCCGCGGCGCTGGCCGATCGTATAGCGCAAAATGCCTTCATGGCGGCCGAGCACGCGGCCGTCGATATGGACGATGTCGCCCGGGTTGGCGGCGGCCGGCTTCAGCTTGGCGATGATGTCGGAATATTTGCCCTGCGGCACGAAGCAGATGTCCTGGCTGTCCTGCTTGGCGGCGACGTTAAGCCCCATTTCCTCGGCAATGGCGCGAACCTGCGGCTTCGACAGGCCGCCGAGCGGAAAGCGCAGATAGTCGATCTGTGCCTGTGTGGTGGCGAACAGGAAATAGCTCTGGTCGCGATCCGCGTCGACCGGCCGGTAGAGAGCACGATGGACACCGTTGGCGCCGGAACGAATGTAGTGGCCGGTGGCCAACGCGTCGGCGCCGAGCTCCTGCGCCGTCGCTAGAAGGTCGGCGAACTTCACCGTCTGGTTGCAGGAGACGCAAGGGATCGGCGTTTCGCCGGCCACATAGCTTTCGGCGAACGGGTCGATCACCGCCTTGCGGAAGCGCTCCTCGTAATTGAGCACATAATGCGGGATGCCAAGCGTCTCTGAAACGCGGCGGGCATCGTCGATGTCCTGGCCGGCGCAGCATGAGCCGGCCCGGTGCGTTGCCGCGCCGTGGTCGTAGAGCTGCAGCGTCACGCCGACGACATCATAGCCTTCATGCTTCAAAAGACCGGCGACAACGGACGAATCGACGCCGCCCGACATGGCAACGACGACGCGGGTGTTTTGCGGGCTTCCGGGAAGGTCGAGGCTGTTCATGGTTCTTTCGTTCTGCGCGGCGCCCGATTGACGGCGCCTGAATGCCAATGGCCGGAATATAGGTCAAGCACTTCGGGTGCGCCAGCTTTGCGGCGGCGCCGATTTTCGCGAGCAATTCCGCGTTTGCCGACGGATATCTCAAATGCCGGCGAAAACACTAACGCGGCGTTCATGATCCTTACCTAGCTATTAGGGTTCGCTTAGGCAATTTTTAAAGCTGTGGCGGTAATGTGGTGGGGATTGGGTCTTTGAGTTTTTAGTAGAGAGTACGATGACCGATCTAGTTCGACCGCGAGTCAAATATGTTATCGGGCCCGACGGCAGCCCTCTTACGATCGCCGATCTGCCGCCGACGAACACGCGTCGCTGGGTTATCCGGCGCAAGGCGGAAGTGGTTGCTGCGGTGCGCGGCGGGCTTTTGAGCCTTGAAGAAGCTTGCCAGCGCTACAAGCTGACCACCGAGGAATTCCTGTCCTGGCAGGCATCGATCGATGAATACGGCCTTGCCGGGCTGCGCACGACGCGCATCCAGCAATATCGCCATTAGAGCTTTTGACCATGATCTTTTCCGAAAACCGGATTCCCCTTTTCGGGATCATGGTCTGAACCCGGTTCGAGGACGATGAGAGGCGCGGCAATCCGCGCCCTTTTTTGTTTTGCCGGAACGATTCTCCCGTGTCAGGCCGCAAGCGCCACCTTGCCGATCGGCTTGGTGCCGACAAAGGCATGCGCGGCACCGGCCTCTTCAAAAGGAAAGACGTTCGCCAGGTGAACGGCAAGCTTTTCGCGTCGACCCGCTCGACAAGCTCAGCAAGGCCGTTGCGGTCGGGCACGACAGACATGCGTTCGACCCGGATACCTCGCGCGGGGGCTGCGGGACAGTGACCCGGATAGCTCGCGCGGGCGGCTGCGGGACAGGAAGGGTGGCTTGGGACTGACACCCATCTGGCGAGTGGCGGCATCCAGGGTCAATGCCCGATCGCCGCGTGCCAATTAGGCCTGGAGCCCTGTTTTCAGCCGATCATGGCGCTGCGGCCGCCGGTCTCGGCGTCGCGGATCTTGGTGTCACGCGATTCGAGCATTTCGGCCTTGGAGAGCTCCGCTTCGGCTTCGCCGAGCAGTGATTCGGCAATGCTTCGCTGCTGGGCGAGATCGCTCTCCGAATTTCTGAGATTGTCGCGACGCAAACGCGCCGCCTTGGCGAAGGTCGGATAGGCAAAATGGTTGATGTCGGTGATGCCAGCCTTCTTTTCCTCGGCGGTGATCTGAAGTTCCAGTTCGACGGCCATGCGTTCGAATTCGGCGATCATCATGTCGAGTTGCAGCAGCTGCCGCCGCTTCTCGTTCACCTGAAACTGCTTCAGTCGAACGAGGTTTTCACGTGACTTCATGATTCGGTACTCCTGGAAACGCACACCTGCACATATCGTCCAATCCGCCCCGGCAAGCCGAGGCTTCACCCGTTTCCACCGGCTTTCCCGGAACTATGGGAAACAAACCCCTAAAGTTTTTTGCCGGCGGTAACCATTCGTTTACGGGCATTGTTAATCATACGGCTCAGGACTTAAGGCCGGGTAAAAATTCCGGTCCTCGGCTGGAAAGCAAGGCCAGCGAGTCCCTGGAGTCACTTAGTCTGGCTTATTAATGTGTTGCATTAGCGGTTTGGTTCTGTGATTCATCATTAGATTCAACAAGGTGTAGAAAGGGGTTAAAAAATCTGGTACCGTCATCAGCACGGAATTAGGTTTTGTTAACCATTCGATGGCAGCCTCTGCTCTAGGCAATCACTGCTCCGGTCCTGGACGGGTCGTGAAATGGTCCGGCGGCAGAAAAGGGGAATGAAATGCGTGTTCTGCTGATAGAAGATGACAGTGCAACCGCACAAAGCATCGAGTTGATGCTGAAATCGGAAAGCTTCAATGTCTATACGACCGACCTTGGCGAAGAAGGTGTCGACCTAGGCAAGCTTTATGACTACGATATCATCCTTCTCGACCTCAATCTCCCCGATATGTCGGGATATGAAGTCTTGAGAACACTTCGTCTTTCCAAAGTGAAGACGCCGATTTTGATCCTCTCCGGCATGGCCGGCATCGAGGACAAGGTTCGTGGTCTCGGCTTCGGCGCCGACGACTACATGACTAAGCCGTTCCACAAGGATGAGTTGGTTGCCCGTATTCACGCCATCGTGCGGCGTTCCAAGGGCCATGCCCAGTCGGTCATCACCACCGGCGACCTGGTGGTCAACCTTGACGCCAAGACCGTCGAGGTCGGCGGCCAGCGCGTGCATCTGACTGGCAAGGAATACCAGATGCTGGAGCTGCTCTCGCTGCGCAAGGGCACCACGCTGACGAAGGAAATGTTCCTCAACCACCTTTACGGCGGTATGGACGAACCGGAACTGAAGATCATCGACGTCTTCATCTGTAAGCTGCGCAAGAAGCTCGATGCCGCTTCCGGCGGCCAGAATTACATCGAGACGGTCTGGGGCCGTGGCTATGTGCTGCGCGAACCCGAGGATATCCGCGTCAGCGCCTGAAAACCCTCTTTCGATTGGTTTCCTACAAAAACCCGGCTTTCCGCCGGGTTTTGCTTTTGAACAGCTACTCGTGATCTGGCGTCAGACGCGATTTTCAAGTTGCGGAAGCATTCGAGCAGTTGCGGCCGATTGAACGGCTTCAGCAGATAGCCCTGAGCGCCGGCGCGCTTTGCCTTCATGATCGCCGCGACTTCGACCTCAACCAGCGAAATCAGGATCTGGGGCTGTATCGGGCTTGCCATGGCGCGCAGACGGCGAATGACGTCCACCGCCTGCATATCCGGCAGGGCGCCGTCGACGATGATGATATCAGGCATATCGGCTGCACACATCTCGATCGCGTCAAACCCGCTGGCGGCTTCGATGACCAGCATGTCGGGGCCGCCCAGGATGCGCTTTGCAACCTTCCTGATGACGCTCGAATCGTCGATGAACATGCAGCGTTTCATTCGGGCCTTCTTTGCCGGCGGCGTCGCGAGGGGCTGGGAGGCACCATAGGGTCAATCCGGTAAAGAAGCCGAAAACCCGTTGGGTAAAATTTTTGTAAAGGCGCTATTTACATATTCTTCTTCGTCGATACTTCGACTTTGTCAGATCGGGAAATCTTTCCGTTACGACACCAGGTATTGTTAGAAAAGGTTCTTTATCTGTGCTTTCTGCTGGTGAACGACCCAATCACAGGCTCGGAAGCGGATCATGCATCCGAGGCGCTGTGTAGCGCTCCAGAAGTCTCAGGCTGCGGAAAGTACGATTTCCTCCGCGGTTGCGTGGATCGATATCGTCATGTTGGCTTCGCGCGCCAGGAGCAGCGTGTAATAGGGTTGCACCGAATGCGCGTCGATCGGTTCCTCGGGTCTGTGGCCGGAATGAAGTTCGAGGAACTTTGGCGGTACGCGCAGCATCGGACCGCTCGCGGCCAGAGCAAAGCGCGGCTCGGTGTCGAGGTTCTCAAGCGTGACCACAAGCTTGCCGCCACGCGGGATGGCGGCGTTGGCGACGAGAATGAGATTGAGCAGCAGCTTGACCTTGTTCTTGGGCAACAGCGCGCGGCTTCCGTTCCAGATCAGTTCCGGCTTCTCGTTCTTGAGGAAGGCGATGGCAACGGCTTCTGCGTCCCCGGTGTCGATCATCATGCCGGCAGAACCGGCCGCGCCGAAGGCGATACGGGCGAATTGCAAGCGGGCCGAGGCATTTCTGGCGCTCTGGCGAATCAGTTTCATGGCATCTTCGTCGGCGCCGCCTTCATCGAGCAGTTCGAGCCCGTTGTTTATGGCGCCCACCGGCGAAATAATGTCGTGACAGACCCGGCTGCACAAAAGTGCTGCAAGATCGGGTGCGGAAAGGGTGAAAAGCTCGGCCATCAGCGAAAAGTCCCTGCAAAATTTCACAACCAATGGCCGGGCGATCGACGATCACGCCTGTCCACGCGAATCACGCTTGCTCCCAAGGCTTTCTGAATACACAGCGCTTGTGCGTGCATCAACAAATCCAGAATTTGCCGTGATAGAAAATGGTGCGTTCACGCAAGTGGATGCGCGTGCGAGCGAAACCGGGCTAAAACCAGCCTTCGAACCGCCATCTTCATGTGAAAGCTTAATGGTTGAAAAAGAATTACGGCATAGTTTGCCCATAACAGTGATCCTTAACGGCCGCCAAAGAGCCGAACGGATGCGAGGCGTCGGCGAAAGTGCTCCCTGACGGAGATTGGAAGCATGTTTTCCCGATTCTACGACCGGACTTTTTTCCGGGTCCTCACAATGACGATCGCTCTCATGGGCCTTGTCGTCCTTTCCCCCTCGGCTTTGCGAGCCCAGGAATACACCGCTCAGGAGATCGTTGATTCCGGTCACAAATTCTTCGGGGCGACATCGGGCGGGCTCGCCACCGTCGTCGAGAAGATCTTCGCTTCCTACGGCTTGCCAAACGGCTATCTGCTTGGCGAGGAAGGGTCCGGCGCGCTGATCGGCGGCCTGACCTATGGCGAAGGCACGCTCTACACCAAAAATGCCGGCGATCACAAAGTGTTCTGGCAGGGGCCGTCGCTTGGCTGGGATTTCGGCGGCGAGGGCTCGCGGGTGATGATGCTGGTCTACAATCTCAATGATGTGAGCAGTCTCTACAATCGTTTCGGCGGCGTTGCCGGCTCGGCCTACATCGTGGCCGGCGTCGGCTTCAACGTCATGAAGAACAACAATGTGCTGCTGGTGCCGATCCGTACCGGCGTTGGCGCCCGGCTCGGCGTTAATCTCGGTTACCTCAAGCTTACCCAGCGAGCGACCTGGAATCCGTTCTGAGCGAGCATCATCTCGATCGGGCTTGGGTCCGAGATCCGATCAGTGTCGCGGCAGACCCTTGCCGCAGCGCTGGAATTCCGTCATGCGAACGTGGCACAATTGCCTACGATTGTTTGCCATCCATAACGGATAGTCATCTTGGTTCAGTCAATCCTGTTCTTTGTCCTCGGCTTTCTCTGCGCCGGCTTTCTGGCGCTGATGATTGCCCCGGCGATCTGGCGAAGGGCCGTGGCGCTGACGCGCAAACGCGTCGAGGGTTCAATGCCGCTGACGCTGGCCGAGATCCAGGCGGACAAGGACCGCGTCCGGGCCGAGTTCGCCATGTCGACGCGCCGGCTCGAAATGAGCGTGAAGTCGCTGCGCGAGAAATCGGCCGAACAGCTTGTCGAGATCGGCCGTGGCCTTGAGGCCCTGAAGGGCCTGGAAATCGAGCGGAAGGACAAGAAACAGGCCCTTTTGGAACTCGAAGCCAAGGGCGAGGAACTTCGGCAGCGCGAAGACCAGTTGCAGGGTCTGACGGATCGGCTTGCCCAAACCGAGCGTGTGCTGGAAAAGCGCGCACTCGAGTTGGAAAAGCTGGAGCACATGTATGATGACGCCAGTTTTTCCTCCAGCAACCGCCAGATCGAACTGGTTGCGCGCGAATCCGAGCTGCAGAAGCTGGCCAGCGACATTTCGTTGCTGCGCGGCCAGCGCAAGGAAGCGGACAGGCGCAGCCAGGAGATCGTGGCCGAGAGCAAGGCCGTACGGGACGCGTTGAAAGCCGAGAAGAAAAGGACGGGTGAACTGGACAAGAAGGTCGAGCGCCTGCTCGCCACGCTTGCCGATCGCGAGGACAAGCTTGACCGCCGCGAAAAGGAGATCGCGCGACTTCGCGAAAGGAAAGGCGAGGGCAACACCTCCCCGCTGCGCCTTGTCAACGTGGCAGGCGATTCCGCCGGCGCGGCCGCCAAGGGTGACGAGATCGAAAAGGCGATCGCCAAGCTCGATGCCGACCGGGAGCGGCTGGAAGCCAGGTTGACGGTGCTGGCCCGCGAGAACAAGCGGCTGAAGACCGACCTTGCCGCCTTCGAAGCCATCAGGTCAGAGGGCGGGAACGATGCGCGCAACGCCAGCGCGGCATTGCGCGAACAGATGAGCGACCTGGCGGCGCAAGTCGTCGCCCTGACGGCGCGGCTCGACGGGCCGGAGTCGCCGATCACCAAGGCGCTTGCCGCATCCAAGCAGTCGGTAAGCGGCGAACGAAGCCTTGCCGACCGCGTACGAGCGTTGCAGAAGGCCGCTTTGACGAATTGAAGCCAGACAAGATGGAGGCCGTCTTCTGCGGTTCATCTCCTGCTTGCGGAAAAATGATGCAGCGCGACGGCTGACGCCGCGGCGACATTCAGGCTATCGAACCCCTCGGCCATGTCGATCCGTACAGTCCGCAGACGGTCAAGCAGGCTCTCGGGCAGGCCTTCGCCCTCGGTGCCGAGATAAAGCGCCAGCCGCTCTGCGCTTGTTGCATCACGGATTTCGGTTTGCCCGCGTGGTGACAGAGCGAACTGGTCGAAGCCTTGCCGGTCGAGCGCGGCAATGAAGCCGACGGTGTCGGCGAAGGAGGCGAAGGGCACTTTCAGCGCGGCGCCGACCGAGACGCGGATCGCCTTGCGGTACAGCGGATCGCAGCAGGTCGCGTCCAGAAACACGGCATCGGCGCCGAAGGCAGCGGCGTTGCGAAAGACGGAGCCGATATTGTCATGATTGGCGATGCCGACCAGCACGACGATCAGCGCGCGGGCCGGCAGAGCGCCAAGTAGGGCGTCCGCTGGTTGTGCCGTGGCCTTGCGGCCGATCGCCAATATGCCGCGATGCATGTGGAAGCCGGCAATCCTGTCCATGATCTCGCCGGCCGCGACGTAGACCGGCAGATCCACGGGCGCCTTGCGCAGGATTTCGCCAAGACCGGCCAGCCGGTTTTCGAGCACCAGCACCGATTCGGCCTTGAAGCGCCCGGTTGAGAGCAGCATGTCCAATACGACCTTGCCTTCGGCAACGAAGCGACCTTGCCGGCCAGCAAGATCGCGCTCGCGTATGTCCAGATAGGCAGAGACGCGCGGGTCCAGCGGGTCGTCGATGCGGATAGGGTCCATGCGTTCCTCGGCGGACTCGCATCGGCCGGAAAATCGGAATCGATTTTCGGAAAGCACGATGCGAGGACTCAAAGTCTTGAGACGCGTAATTTGTGCGGCCAAGCGGACGCACGTCCCTTAAAAAACATCAGCGACGTGGAACGGTCGGACTTTCCGGTCAAGTGCCGGAGCGGCGCAGGCGATAGGCCATCTGCGACAGCTCGCCTTCGCCGAAAATCCCGTCCAGCATGGTGAGAAGTTCGCGCACGGCCTCTGATTTGCAGGAATAGTAGATCATCTGCCGGTCGCGGCGGGTCTCGACGAGATCGAGCGCCCGCAATTTGGCCAGATGCTGCGACAGGGCGGATTGGCTGAGCAGGACCTTCTCGGCGATGGCGCCGACCGACATTTCACCGTCAGCCAAATAGCTCATAATCAACAGCCGTTTCTCGTTGCCCATCAACGTCAGAAACGTGGCTGCCGATTCGGCGTTGGCGATTAGCTTTGTCGAGACCATCGATCCCCCATGCCTTCCTGCTCATCCGACGCTATGGGGGCAATAGCATCTGATGCCATAGACTCACTGAATGTGCGCTGGCGATTCAACGCTAGCGGGAAAGGTAGAACATTTCGCTCAAATCTCAAGGCTTGCTTTCGACCCCACTCGATTAACTGTGAAGCTGTGTCTAATTCGCCGCTCGACCGGTCTTTGCCATGTCGACCAAGACATGGCGCAGCTCCCGCGCGGCCTGCAACGGCTCGGGAAAGAAGATCCGGCAGACATCGTCGCCCGATGCCAGATCCATGCCATCGGCGTCGAAGCCGGTGACGACCCAATCGTCGCCCGCGGCCTTGGCGAAATGGCTGGCATAGATGGCAATTGCATCGCGATGGTCGGCATTCATGTGGTCAAGGGCCGATTGTTCGGCGGCGGCGATCTCGTCGACGAGGGGTGCGGTGGTGACAAGGTCGGCACGGTTGAGCAAATAGGCCTTGCCGAAGCCGCCATTCAGGCTGGCTCGCTCGGGATCGAGGCGGAAGATCGAGAAGTCGCCAAGCCCGGCATAGAGTTTCGCCTTGGGATTGCGATTGAGGTAGCGCCGTTCGGCGCGGGCATGTGCGCCTGATCCGCGCTCAAGCTGCACCGCCCGGCAAATCAGGGTGATTCGCGGGTGCGCCAGCGGATCACCCTTGCCGGGTTCGCCCACGAGCAGAGAACAGCGCGGATCGGCAAGGATCGCGCCGGTATGAGCGGACAGCGTCGAGACGAGGATCAGCGGCGTGCCGTCGATATCGGTCGCCACACCGACCCTGCTGGCCAGCGGCGAACCGGTTCCGGGCTCGATCACCGCAAGTGCGCCGAAGCGGGCGCTGCGGATCAGCGTCTTGGCCAGCCTGATCGCCTCGGCGTCCGTCTCGCGGATCACGTGCTTCTTCCGGTCGTCCAAGGTGCTCACCGCGACAAGTTGATTTTCATGATCCACTTATCGGACGACAAAGCCTGATTTGACAAGAGCGGCACTATTTCGGCGCCATGCGGATGGCGCCGTCGAGGCGGATGGTCTCGCCGTTCAGCATCTGGTTTTCGACGATGTGCAGCGCAAGTGCCGCATATTCGGAAGGTTCGCCCAGGCGAGACGGGAAGGGCACCGCGGCGCCCAGCGAATCCTGCACCTCCTGCGGCATGCCGGCCATCATCGGCGTTTTGAAGATGCCGGGCGCGATGGTGCAGACGCGGATGCCTGAGCGGGCAAGGTCGCGCGCCACAGGCAGCGTCATGCCGACGACGCCACCCTTGGAAGCGGAATAGGCTGCCTGGCCGATCTGACCGTCATAGGCGGCGACCGATGCCGTGTTGACGATGACGCCACGCTCACCGCCCTGCAATGGCTCGAGTTTGGCGGCCCGGTCGGCGACGAGGCGGATCATGTTGAAGGTGCCGATCAAATTGACCTCGATCACCTTGCGGTACTGGTCGAGCGGATGCGGACCGTCCTTGCCGATCGTCTTGATGCCGATGGCGATGCCGGCGCAGTTGACCAGGATGCGCGGTTCGCCGAGCTTTCTTGCCACCTCCGCGACGGAAGCAGCACCACTGTCGGCGCTGCTCACATCGCATTGGATGGCGAGGCCGCCAATGTCGGCCGCTACCTTCGCCGCCCGCTCGATGCCGAGGTCGAGGATGGCAACGTTGGCGCCCTTCGCGGCCAGCGCTCGCGCCGTCGCCTCGCCAAGGCCGGATCCGCCTCCGGTGACGATCGCAATCTGGCCGTTCGGGTTCATCTCGGTGTCCT
This sequence comes from Mesorhizobium helmanticense, assembly GCF_003034915.1. Classification (GTDB taxonomy): domain Bacteria; phylum Pseudomonadota; class Alphaproteobacteria; order Rhizobiales; family Rhizobiaceae; genus Mesorhizobium; species Mesorhizobium helmanticense. Next base: position 43,925 of record NZ_PZJX01000027.1, read on the forward strand.
CGCCGGACACATGCTACGAAGCCCGACGGGACGGCGCAACATCCGCATCGTCATGCCATCACGGCGACGGGCTCGGCGATCTTCGCCTGATCGGCGTGGCAGACCTCCCCCGCAAGCCTTGCCACCGCGCCCGGCACGATCTCATGCGCCAAAAGCCGGTCGAGATCGACTGGGCGCGGCATGGAGATCTGCCCGCGTGGGATTCTCTTGAAGCCAAGCGGGCCATAATAAGGCTCGTCCCCGACAAGCATGATGGCTGCCATGCCGGCTTTGGCGGCGGCCTCCAATGCGATCGCCACCAGCCGGCGGCCGATGCCGAGATTCTTAAAGGCTGGCCGCACCGCAAGCGGCCCGAGCATCAGTGCACGGCCGGCGCCGGCGGCGATGCGCGTCATGCGCACCGAGGCGACAACGGTATTGTCGTCGACGGCGACAAAGGACAGCCCCCGCTCATGCGGGCCGCCCTCGCGGATCTTGTAGGCGGCCAGCACGAAACGGCCCGGCCCGAAGGCCTCGTCGTTGATGGCTTCGATTTCGGGGTCATGCGCCGGAGTTTCCAGCAGGTATCTTACGTCGGCAAGGCTCATGGTCTTTGCGTTCCGGTACGGGGAAAGGTTTGCTGCAAACGGCAGCGTTCGCCAGTCAGCGCTACATCAAGCGCGGGCGCCCTTTCGTCGTCGGTCAGACCGGATCAAAGCAAAGTCGAACATGCGGATTGTCCGCTAGCATCAATTTTCGGCCGCTGCAATCGGCCGTTTTCGTCCACCGCTTCGCCCAGGTGACGGTCTGTTCAGCACATGACGACTTCGGCGCCGCCGCCTTGCGCCTAAATGATTGTTGAGGACGCAAGGAGATTTCGCATGGGATTGCTGGTCGAAGGCAGGTGGCATGATCGCGGGTATGACACCGCGGGCAGTGGCGGCAGGTTCGTGCGGGCGCAGTCGCAATGGCGCGATTGGGTCACTCGCGACGGCGCGCCGGCGGAGGGCCGCAAGCGTGGTTTCAAGGCCGAGCCCGGCCGCTATCATCTCTATGTCTCGCTTGCCTGTCCCTGGGCGCACCGGACGCTTATCTTTCGCGTGCTGAAGAGGCTCAAGGACGTGATTTCCGTCTCGGTCGTCCACCACTTCATGGGCGCTAATGGCTGGACGTTCCTGGCCGAGGACGATGCCACCGGCGATACGCTCTACGGCTTCGATTTCCTGCACCAGATCTATACCAGGGCCGATCCAGCCTATTCCGGCCGGGTGACGGTGCCGGTGCTGTGGGACAAAAAAGAGCAGACCATCGTCTCCAATGAATCCTCCGAGATCATCCGCATGCTCAATTCCGCCTTCGACGCATGGGGCGATGCCAGTCTCGATTTCTATCCGCAGGCATTGCGCGGCGAGATCGACAAGGTCAATGCGCTGGTCTATCCCTCAATCAACAACGGCGTCTATCGCGCCGGATTCGCCACTACGCAAGCAGCCTATGAGGAAGCGTTTGGCGACCTGTTCTCGGCGCTCGACACGCTGGAGGATCGCCTTTCGCAACAGCGATACCTCGCCGGCGACCGCATCACCGAGGCCGACTGGCGGCTGTTCACGACGCTGGTCCGCTTCGATCCGGTCTATGTCGGCCATTTCAAGTGCAATCTGCGCCGCATCGCCGACTATCCGAACCTGTCGAACTATCTGCGCGACCTCTATCAGGTGCACGGCGTCTCGGGCACGGTGAACCTGCACCACATCAAGGCGCACTACTACGGCAGCCATGAAACCATCAATCCGACGCGCATCGTGCCGGTCGGACCGGAGCTCGACCATGGCGCGCCGCATGATCGCGCGCGGTTCAGGAAGGCGGCGTGATCTACCAGTAGGGCGACGGCTGTTCGCCGCCAAAAATCTCGGCGATGCGCCGCAACGTGGCCGGCGTGGTTCCCTCGGGCAGGCGGTTGAGCGGAAAGAAACCGGCTTCGGCGATCTCATGGTCCGGCAGCTTTGGCGCGGTCTGGCTGAACCCCTCGATCAGATACAGACCGACGTGATCGCGGCGGCTGGCCCTGTGGTTGAAATGCATCGACTTCAGCAGCGGCGGCGCGCTGAGCGCAATGTTGCCCTCCTCGGCGAGTTCGCGCACAAGCGCTTCAACCAGCGTCTCGCCGAGCTCCACGCCGCCGCCCGGAAGCTGCCAGCCCGGGACATAGGTGTGGCGGATGAGAAAGACGGAATTGGAGGCGCGATCGTGGACCAGGCCGCGCACGCCGAGCGTCATTGGCCGCCGCAGCACGAAGTACAGGTGGAACAGCCTTGCCCTGAAACCCGGCCAGCGGGTCTGGCGAAAGGCCTGTTGCGGATCGGACCGCTTCATCAACCACGAAACCGTGGGTGGAAAGCGGCGCGCGCGTCGCATATGAATGAAGGATGTTCAGGCTCGCGCATATTTCCGATATCCATCTGGGACCGCTCCCCGATGTAACCTATCGCGATCTCGCCTCCAAGCGCGTGGTCGGCTACGTCAACTGGCAGCGCAACCGCCGCCGCCACATGCACGATGCCGTCATCGACACGATCGTCGCCGACATGCAGGCCAGCGGTGCCGATCACATCGCCGTCACCGGCGATCTGGTCAATCTGGCGCTCGACGGCGAGATCGAGATGGCCAAGCATTGGCTGGAGACGCTGGGTTCGCCGCATGATGTTTCGGTCGTGCCCGGCAACCACGATGCCTATGTGCCGGGCGCCTTCGACAAGGCATGCCGGTCATGGGCAGAGTGGATGATCGGTGACGGCGTCGATACCCCGGTCGACCGCGACGCCTTTCCCTATCTGCGCGTGCGCGGCGACGTCGCGTTGATCGGTGTCACGACGGCGCGCGCCACGGCTCCGTTCATGGCCAACGGCTTCTTTCTGGAAGGCCAGGCCGAAAGGCTGCGCGGTATTCTCGATGCGACCGCCAGGCGCGGGCTGTTCCGGGTGATCATGATTCACCACCCGCCGGTGCGCGGCGCGGTTTCGCAGCCCAAGCGGCTGTTCGGCATCGCCCGCTTCAACAAGGTCGTCCATAAGCATGGCGCCGAACTCATCCTGCACGGCCATTCGCATGAGCCGTCGCTGCTCTTCATTGGCGGGCGAGGCAGCAGGATTCCCGTGGTCGGCGTGGCTGCCGCGGGACAGTCGCCCGGCGGCAGGCGCCCGGCCGCACAGTATAATCTGCTCGATATCGATGGCGAAAAGGGCAATTGGCGCATCAAGCTGACACGGCGCGGCCTGACCGGGCCAGCCATAGCGCCATCCGACCTGGAGACGCTGGAGCTTGGCGCGAACGCCGAAGCTATGGCTTGAAGCCCCATCCCATCGCAACGATGCGGTCCCAGAACAATATGACCGAGACAGCCAGCCCGACCAGGGCGCCCGCCGCGATCAATCCAAGGCCGGAGAGGAAGGCCGACCAGCCCTTGCCGCGCGGAGCGGCCTGCAACGGTGGCTCGGCTTCCGCCACGGCAGCGCGTTTCAGGCCGGCGATAGCCTGCTCGACGCCACCTTCCAACATTCTCTGGCGCTCAACGACGCGCTCCGCCACGTAGCGCGTCACCTGGTCGGCTATGGGTTTCATGTCGGTCGATTCGGCGAGCACCACACGACCGATGCGCGTATCCCTGAGAAAACGATAGGTGCGGCGGTCGCGCCCCATGGCGACGTGGCTGACGGCATCGATCCACAGGCGCGGCTGCAGCCCCGACGATACGGCGAAGTCGAAATTGTCCATGTCGGCGGGCACGTCGGCGAAGACGGGTGCGAGTTCGGCGGCAAGCAAGTCGAGCCGCATGCGATGCGCCTCGCGCATGTCGACCACGACGTCATCGCGGTCGGCGAAGGCGTTTTTCACGTCGCGAATGGCATCGGACAATTTTCGCGACTGATCGATCTGGGTGATGTTCTCGCCTGCGTCCTTCATCGACGTTCGCCTCGTGGTTTGGTTAACAGCGAGTTAACACAATCGCCGGCAAATTGCACGCTGGACCGGCCTTCGCGTAGGTGCCGGAAGTTGCCTGGCGCGTCCAAGCGGCCGCAAATCTTTGTAGTGAAGGGATCAGTTGGCCGCGGCGGCAAATTTTGGCCGAAGAGGGCGGCTCCGGCGTTTCATGTTGCGGCGAATTATCTCCGCGACCAGGCCGGGTGCCTCCTCGACCAGCATATGGCCGGTCTCCAGCACATGGTGCAGGTGAAAATGCGCCGGCAAGCCGTCGGCCTGGGTAAAGGGCAGCACCGTGTCGTCGGTTCCCCAAACCACCATCACCGGCATGGTCAGCGTCTCGAGCCGTTCGCGCGGGATGACACCTTGCCGATCATCCCTGGTCATGGCAGCCGCCATCTCGACCAGTTTCTGCAACTGGCCAGGACGCGCACGCATATCGCCATGGACATCCACGATACGCTCCGAGGGCGGACTTTGCGGTCCGGACATGGCGGCGAGGCAGGCACGAATTTCGTTTCTGTCGGCAGCAGCGGCATGGCGGCGCAACAGCGGCCCGTTGATCTCCGTGCCAAAGCCGCCCGGGGCCAGAAGTGTGAGCGACGCTATTTTTTCGGGTTCGGCCAATGCCATCAGCACTGCTACCGCCCCGCCCATCGAATGACCGACGAGATGCACTCTGCTGATTTTGCGCGCGCCGAGATCGACAAGAACGGCGCGGGCGGCCGTCTTGGCCGAACCGCCCTCGGGGAAATCGAGCGACAGTCCGTGGCCCGGGAGATCATAGGCCAGCGTGCGTGCTCCAGGTGCCAGTGTCGAAATCACCTCGCGCCAATCATCGTGGCAACCGCCGAAGCCATGCAGGAAGACGATCGTCTCCGGGCCGGTGCCCCGTTCGACAGCGTAAAGGGATGAAATCATGAAAATTTAGGGTGCATTGCAAGACGGGCGGGACAACGGATCTGAAATCGTGGCTGGATTGCTCTTTGTCCAGAGCCATGGCCAATAAAATCTTCGCGATCAGGCGCCAGTCTGGAAATGGTTAGCTACCGCTGCCGATCCCGGCGGCATGCAGGGCCTCGACCAGCCGGTCGGTCAGATCGGCGGGATATCGTCTGTCGGCGAATGTCGCGCGCGGATCGGCCGCGAATTTCGGGAACTTGGCGGCCAGTTCGTCCGCGAGATTTAGCGCCAGTTGATCGCGGCCGGCGGCCTTCGCCCCGATCAGCCGCGCGGCCAGATAGTGCGATTTCGTCGCCGTCGGCCGCAGCGCATCGCTGGCGATCGTGGCCCTGTTCATGTCGCCCAGCATGAACGCACCGACGAAAAGCCCGTAGTCCCACCATGTCGGATGAGCGCTGGAGATTTCGACGGCGTGAGCAAGAATTGGCGTGCCCTGGCTGTACTTGCCGGCGAAGATCAACCCGTAGCCATAGGCCGCCGCCATGCTGAGGTCATAAGGATTGAGCTCGTGGGCCTTGCGCATCCAGCGGATCGATTCATCCGAGTTGCCGAGGCGCGCGTAGAGGTAGCCGTAGGCGCGGTGCGCATAGGGGCTGGTCGGTCCCATCTGTGCGGCGCGATGGGCAAACAACATCGCCTGTTCAATTGTTGCGCCGGGGGGATAGGCGTAGTGATCGGTGACCGCCTCGAGGTGCAAGGAGGCAAGCTCGGAATAGACGAGCGACGACTTCGCATCCAGATTGGCCAGGTTTTCGAGACAACGATACGCAGCCTCATGGGTCCTGGCGCTCTGGTCGAGATAGTATTTGTCGTTGAGCCGCAGACATTCCGTCAGGCCGTTCTGAATGCCGCTCTGTTCGATGTAGTTGTAGATCGTGCCGGAGGCCGGAACGGCTGAGCTCAAAATGTCGGCGACTCTGTCCTCGACGGCGGAGGGGGTGTTGTCCGCGGCAAGGAGGTTGCGCGACAGCAGGACCCGCCCGGTCGCCACGCTTTGCAACTCGAGAGTGACATCGCCCGTCGTCGGTCCCGGCAAGACATCGAATATGAAACTGGTTGCGTCCGCGACCGGATCGGGTGGGCTGTCGGCATCGCGACCGATGAAGTTGACTGTATCGAAACCGCTGAGGCCGGCGCGCAACGACGCGGCGACGCGCCGCGCCTCGGCGCTGTTGGCTTTCACGGCAATGTAGACGAGCGGAAGGGCTTCGATCGGGGGCAATGGCGCGATGCTGCCGGTCGCCACCGCATTCTCGACCGTCGATGCGGCATCGCCTCCGGCCAGCAATGCGCTGCTTCCCTGACGAAGGATCAACACGCCCAGCATGACGATGACCAGAGCCATCGCCGCCCAGAAGAACTGGAGATGGCGCCGCAGCGCGTGTCCCGGCTCGGGGACGACAGAGGACATGAACGATGCAGGGCGCGCGACCATGCCGGCGCCTTCGAGCGGTTCCGGCACGGTGGCGACCGTCTCGACATGTTCCGCCGTTTCGGGCTCGACCGGGAGGCGGATCGCGTTGAGTTCATAGGATGGGACATAGCCGCCACGCGGAATGGCGATGCGGACCGGTTCTGCAATGCCCTCATTGGCGAAGTAGTGCTGAAGAAGCTCGCGCAGCCTGCCCGCCTGGACCCGCACCACGGCATCGGTCGACGGATCGAAATCGCCGTCCTTGCCGAAAACATCCATCGCGATGGAAAAGCCCTTGAGCTTGTCGGCTTCGCCTGCCTGCTCGCGCTCAACCAGGTAGCGAAGCAATTTACGCGCGCGCTCGGATCGCCCGAACGTCTCGCTGGCTAGCAATCGCTCCAACGTCTCGCGCACTGCGGGGGCGGCAGGCGTGGCATGATGCAAGTGTCGATCCTTTCGAAGTCGGCACAGGTTATGCGCGCGATCATATAGCGCCTACACTGCCACACAAGCATGCATCCATTATGCGATCGCGTACCCCACCGGATAATCCCCCGGTGGTTAATGGCGTCAAGGATTGGAGCAAGATGATCCAATTCGGGCTCATCTTGCTCTTGTCGGGGGTTTTTCAGCCCGCCTTGCGGCCGATGATGCGGTTGGCAGCGGAAACCACGGCTTCCAATGAAGCGGCCACGATGTTGGTGTTGATGCCGGCGCCGAACAGCTTGCCGCCTGGATGTTCCATCTCGACATAGGAAATGGCCGAGGCGTTGGAGCCGCGCTGCATGGAATGCTCGGAATAGTCGAGCACCGACATCTCGACGCCGATATGGCGCGAGAGTGCATCGACGAAACCGTCGATCGGGCCGGTGCCGGTGCCGGATATCGTCACTTCCTTGCCCCCGTCGAGGATGACCGCCTCCACCACGCGCCGGCCCTTGGTTTCGGTATCCGGATAGGTCTGATGGTCCAGGAATTTCAGCCGCGCACCGGGCTGGTCGATATAGGTGTCGAGAAAGCGCTGGTAGATGCGCTTGACCGGCACCTCCTTGCCTTCGGCATCGGTGATCGCCTGGATCGCCTGGCTGAATTCGATCTGCAGGTTGCGCGGCAAATGGAGGCCGTAGTCCGCCTGCAGCACATAGGCGATGCCGCCCTTGCCGGACTGCGAATTGATGCGGATGATCGCCTCGTAGTTGCGGCCGACATCGGCCGGATCGATCGGCAGATAAGGCACTTCCCAGTGCGGCGTGTTGGCCTTGCGCAACGCCTTCATGCCCTTGTTGATGGCGTCCTGGTGCGAGCCGGAAAAGGCGGTGTAGACGAGCTCACCGACATAGGGATGGCGCTCCGGGATCTTCAACTGGTTCGAATATTCGTAGACGTCCTTCATCCGGTTGATGTCGGAGCAATCGAGTTCGGGATCGACGCCTTGCGTGTACATGTTGAGCGCCAGGGTGACGATATCGACATTGCCGGTGCGCTCGCCATTGCCGAACAGCGTGCCTTCGACGCGATCAGCGCCTGCCATCAGGCCGAGCTCGGTGGTGGCGATGCCGGTGCCGCGATCATTGTGCGGGTGCAATGAAATGAGCAGGTTCTCTCTGATATCCAGGTTACGGCACATCCATTCGATGCGGTCGGCATAGATGTTGGGCGTCGACATCTCGACCGTGGACGGCAGGTTGATGATCAGCTTGTTGTCCGCGGTCGGCTTCACGATCTCGGTGACGGCATTGCAGATTTCCAGCGCCACTTCGAGCTCGGTGCCGGTAAAGCTCTCAGGCGAGTATTCGAACCGGTAACCGCCGCCGGCCTTGGCCGCCATGTCGGTGATCATCTTGGCCGCGTCGGTGGCGATGCGCTTGATGCCGGCAACGTCCTTCTCGAAGACGACGCGGCGCTGCAATTCGCTGGTCGAGTTGTAGAAATGCACGATCGGGTTGGTGGCGCCCTTCAGCGCCTCGAAGGTGCGGGTGATCAGTTCCGGCCGGCACTGTACCAGCACCTGCAGCGAGACATCGGCCGGCACATTGCCTTCCTCGATGCACCAGCGGGCGAAGTCGAAGTCGGTCTGCGAAGCCGAGGGAAAACCGATCTCGATCTCCTTGAAACCCATGTCGAGCAACAGGCCGAACATGCGCGCCTTGCGCTCGTGGCCCATCGGGTCGATCAGCGCCTGGTTGCCGTCACGCAGGTCGACCGAGCACCAGATCGGAGCCTTGTCGATCACCTTGGAAGGCCATGTGCGATCGGTGAGGCCGACCGTCGGATAGGGCTGATATTTGCGGGCGGCGTCCGGCATGCCCCGGGCTGGCTCTGGCATGGCCTTTGCCATGGGTTCCCCGCCATTGCGGATGTGTTCTCGTGCGTTCATCGTCGTTTCTCCCGGCGGCTCGCGGATTCGCCTTCAGGCGGAATTGGTGCGAGCGGCGCCTTACCAAAATTTCGTTCGCTTGATGTGACTTGCCAATTTGACTGGCCAAGGAGCGTGCGCGTGAGCGGCGGTTCGACCGCCGGGCGCTCCTTCAGCGAACCCGGCGATCGCCGATAAGGCCGAGAAGCAGCAGGGTCGAAGCAAGCGCGCGCACGGTCTCGCCGGCAAAGCCGGTCCGACGGGAAGCAACGAAGGGAACGCGCGTGTTCATGGCGGTTCTCATACAGGAGTGAGCAAAGTGAGGCAAGTGGGCTGCCTGACGGCGCGGCGCGCTCGCTCTTCCCCACACGGTGCAAATGCGCCAAACTTTGTTCGGTGCGTATCGTTGTCCCAAAACCGCTCGCACTTTGGGCGGCATGCACTTAACAATACAGCGACGCCGGGGAGGCCGTCCATGAATTTCGTGTTCTTCTCGCCGCATTTTCCCGCCAATGGCGCCGATTTCTGCGACCGGCTGAAGAAGGCCGGCGCGACCGTGCTCGGCATCGGCGACGCGCGCTATGAAGCGCTGAACGGAAAACTGAAGACGGCGTTGTCGGAATATTACCGCGTCGCCGACATGGAGGATTACGAGCCGGTGTTCCGGGCGATCGGCCATTTCATCCACAAATGGGGCCGCATCGACCGCTTCGAGTCGCTTAACGAGCATTGGCTGGAGTTGGAAGCCAACATCCGTACCGACTTCAACATCTTTGGCACCAAACTCGATTTCGTGAAGAATTTGAAGCGCAAGAGCCGCATGCGCGCCTTCTTCCGCAAAAGCGGCGTCGAGACCATACCGCAGCGCAAATGCTCCGACCGGGCCGGCGCCATGACCTTCATCCGCCGTGTCGGCTATCCCGTGGTGGTCAAGCCGGATTCCGGCTCCGGCGCCTCGAACACCTTCAAGATTTCCAATACGAGGGAACTCGACCAATTTTTCAAGGACAAGCCGGAAGATGTCAGCTTCGTCATGGAGCAGTTCATCGAGGGGCTGGTGGTGACCTTCGACGGGCTGGTCAACCGCGACGGCGAGGTGGTGCTTGCCGCCAGCCACCGCTACGACCAGAGCGTCATGGAGGTGGTCAACCGCGACCGCCATATGAGCTATACCTGCTTTCCCGAGATCAGTCCGGCGGTGGAAGAGGCGGGCCGGAAGATCCTGCGGGCATTCGACGTGCGCGAGCGCTTCTTCCATATCGAGCTGTTCGAGACCAAGGACGACCGCGTCATTGCGCTCGAGGTCAACATGCGGCCGCCCGGCGCCTGGATGACCGATGCCATCAACTACACGTTCGACATGGACGTCTATGCGGCGTGGGCCGAGATGGTGGTCAGGGATGCCGCCGGCGGGCCCTACAAGGGCAAGTACTTCACCGCCTATGCCAGCCGCAAGCGGCACCTCCACTATTTGCATAGCCATGCCGACGTGCTAGCCGCCCATGGCGACAAGATCGTCCACCATCAGGCCATAGAAGAGGTTTTCAGCCGCGCCATGGGACACTACGCCTACCAGATGCGCTCCAAAGACGCTCAGGCGCTGCGCCAGGCGGTTGGCTACATCCACGCGGAAAGGGCGTAAGGCCGATGGACATCTCTTATCACAAGGGTTTTGCCCGCAACCTTGGCCGCGACATGGAATACAAGCGCTACGGCCATGCCGGCCGGCCGGTGGTGGTGTTCCCGACCTCGCAAGGACGGTTCTACCAGTTCGAGGATTCCGGTGGGGTCGCAGCGCTTTCGGAGTTCATCGACACCGGCCGCATCCAGTTGTTCACCCTCGACAGCATCGATTCGGAATCCTTCTTCGCCAAGCATGCCGACCCGGCCGAGCGCATCGCCCGCCACGAGGCCTATTTCCGCTATGTGCGCGAAGAGGCGCTTCCGGAACTTCTCTCCACGGCGACCGAGGCCAATGGCGGGCGCAGCCTGAAGCCGTTGTTTTCAGGCTGTTCGATGGGCGGCTACCATGCCTCGAACTTCGTCTTCCGCTTTCCGGAACTGGGCAGCGGTGTGATTGCGCTGTCGGGCGTCTATTCGACCCGCGACTTCTTCGGGGAGGCGCTCGACGGCAACATCTTCTTCAACTCGCCGCTCGACTACCTGCCCGGCATCGTCGACCAGAAACTGCTCGGCCGGCTGAAGGCGCTGAGGCTGATCTTCTGTTGCGGGCAGGGGGCATGGGAAGAACGGATGCTGGTCGAGACGCGGGCGCTGGAACAGGTGCTGCGCGAAAAGTCCATTCCCGCCTGGGTCGATTATTGGGGAGGCGATGTCAGCCATGACTGGCCATGGTGGCACAAGCAGCTGGTCTATTTCTTCGCCCGCTGGCTGGATGACGACCTGATGCACAGGCTGGATTAAGGTGTGTTGATATTCAGGTGATGCCGACCTGGAGGATATGAGACATGACCACGCCCGATCCCATCCGCCGTTTTGTCGAAGCCACCAATGCCGGCGATACCGAAGCCTTTCTGGATAATTTCACTGCTGATGCCTTGCTGAGCGACTGGGGCCGCTCCTTCAGGGGCCGCGACGAGATTGCGACGTGGAACCAGTCCGACAATATCGGCGTGCAGTCCCATCTCAGCATTGTCCGCATCGCGCCGGTGAACGGCACCTATCAGGTCCGTATTGCCGTGAAGGGGAACGGCTTCAACGGCGAGGGCGACATGACCTTCACGCTGGACGGCGATCTCATCTCCAGCCTGGTGATTACCTGAACCGAGCAACTGCTTCCGTCGGCGGCGAAGAAATAGTCTCTCTCCTTTTCGCGCCGTCCCGCGAAACGGCGGTCAGTCATGGCGTGCAAGGAATGCTTCGGTCACAGTCATGCAATCATTCCTTTCCTCGACATGCGGCATGTGGCTCGATTGCGGAAAGACATGGCCTTCGACCGTGGGAATACGGTCGAGGAAGGGCTGGACGCAGGCTGGCGTGGCTTCATCATAAAAGCCGCGAAAGGCTAGTGTCGGCGCTTCGATTGTTGGCAACCGGTCGATGATCGTCCAGTCGCGCATGGTGCCGACGACGTGGAATTCATTGGGACCGTTCATGGTGTGATAGACAGTGGGGTCGGCGTCGATGGCGGCAAAGGTGCGCGCCACCTCCGCCGGCCATGGCACGACGCGGCAGACGTGCCGGTCGTAGAATGCCCGGGTCGCCGCGAGGTAATCCGGATGGTCCGTCGTCCCGTCCGCTTCGTGCTGGTCGAGAGCCTGCCGCACCGCCGCCGGCAGATCTGCGCGCAACTGCCCCGCGCCTTCGACCCACAGCTTCATTGACGCAAGCGAGTTGGCGAGCACCAGCGCCTTGAGGCCGGGCGGCCGGCGCACCGCGTGCTCGGTGGCAAGCATGCCGCCCCAGGATTGCCCGAGCAGGGCGTAGCGCTGTTGGATGCCGAGATGGGCGAGCAGCGCATCCAGTTCGCCGAGAAAGAATTCGACCGTCCAGAAGTCGCCGCCCTTGTCCGGCAGATGGGTGGATCGTCCGTTGCCGATCTGATCGTAGTGGACCACCGCGCGGCCGAAGCCGGCAATGTCCTTGAAGCTGTCGACATAATCATGGGTGCAGCCCGGTCCGCCATGGGCAACAACCAGCGGCAGCTTGCCCGAGCCCAGGTCTCCCGTCACGCGGTACCAGGTCTTGTAAGGCCCGTAGGCGCTGAAACCTTCCGCTACTGCAAGATCGTTCATTATGTCCCTCCGCTGGCTCGGCGGCGACCGCCGATCAGCGGTCTCCGACGTTGTTCGCGGCAAAGGGTATAGAGGCGGACCGGCCGGCGACCAGCTAGCAATAACGTTAGTTTTGACGGTGCTGCCGGGACAGGTTTTGGCCCTGACTGATCGGTCCGAGCAACCGGTAGTGGGCTGCCAAGGCGATGGCGTGGAAGCGGTTGCGGGCGCCGAGCTTGCGGCTTGCGGCGTTGAGATGCAGCGTCGCGGTCGGCACGCTGCGGCAGATTTCATGGGCGATCTGCTTGGCCGTCAACCCGCAAGCCGCCATGCTCAGGCACTGGCGTTCCCTCGAAGTCAGGTGGAAATACTGGCTTGTCCTGGTGCGCTGATCGAAGCCGGCATAGACGGAATCGTGGAACAGGTGTCCGAGGTCGCCAATGCCGGGCAGCATCATCTGTGCCTCGACTTCGAAATCCGGCTCCGGATCGAGGCGGATGGCGGTGAAGGTGGCGAGATCGCCGCCGTCGAAGCGGATCGGCACCGTCACGCCGCATGTCATCTTGGTGTCCAGGAGGTAGCTTATTACCGGATCATGCTTGCGCTGCAGGATGCGCCGCATGACCGGGCTCTGAGCCCCCCTGTGCGACCACAGGAACGGCCGTGACACCGCGAGCGCCGCCTCCTGTACCGGATCGAGCTGATAGTAGCCACCCTTGCACCAGAGATCCTGCATGTCGGACGGCACATTGGCGAGCGCCATCAGCGACGGTGTGATCAACTCGCCGTCATGGCTGACCGGGACAGGCGTATAGTCGTAGATCAGCGAGGTGAAACCGGCGGGCGCAAGCACGCGCATCGCTGCCGACATCGCGGCATCGACACGCATTCCCGTATGAAATTCACTCTCGAAATCGCCGGACAGGCCCTGCATGAGCAAAAGCTTACTCACCGGCAGGTGTTTGTCAAACGGGCATATTTTAGGAATGCTCAACAAATAAGCAGTAGGCGATCGCGGCTTGTTGCCTGCTGTGGCTTTGGAGGTCCAAAACTATCTTAATTCACAGCTATCCCGGCTGGTTTCCCGCGCCATAGGCTGTGTGCGATGGATTACGGTCCGCCGGCGCTTGCCAGCTGGCGTCCGTCGCGGTTTGCAATCACCCACTTCCCTAGAGGAGCAAGACAATGCGATCCCGGAAGGTTTTCAGTGCAATGATGGCCGGTGTCGGCCTGGCCGGCCTCACGCTGATGGCGCCCCTGACCGGCGCTGCCGCGCAAGAGGGCAAGGCTGGCGGAACGCTCAAGCTTCTTGCCAACGCCGCTGCCGGTACGATCGATCCGCATATCAACTACACGCTGCAATATTTCCAGATCAACTACATCCTCTATGACGGGCTGGTGACCTTCCGCAAGACTGGCGACAAGACAGGCTTCGACGTGGTCGCCGATCTGGCCGAGAGCCTTCCCAAGCCGGAGGACGGCGGCAAGAAATACGTCTTCACGCTGCGCAAGGGCATCAAATTCTCGGACGGGTCGGACCTGACCACTGCCGATGTGGTGGCGTCGTTCCAGCGCATGTTCAAGATCAGCGGTCCGACGACCGGCACGCTCTACAACGGCATCGTCGGCGCCGACAAATGTCTCAAGACGCCGGCGACCTGCACGCTCGAAGGGGGCGTCGTCGCCGATGAGGCGGCGAGCACCGTGACCTTCAATCTGGTGGCGCCCGATCCCGATTTCCTGCAGAAGATCTCCATTCCGCATGCGGCGATCCTGCCCGCCGAGGCGCCGCCGAAGGACGCCGGCACCGTGCCCGTCCCAGGCACCGGACCATATATGATCGCCAGCTACGATCCCAACAGCCTGCTCAAGATGGTGCGCAATCCGCATTTCAAGGAATGGAGCAAGGAGGCACAGCCGGCCGGCTATCCCGACGGGATAGACTATGGCTTCGGGCTCAGCGACGAGGCGGCGGTCACCGCGGTGGAGAACGGTCAGGCCGACTGGATGTTCGACCCTCCGCCGGCGGACCGGCTGGCGGAACTGGGTACCAAATATGCCAAGCAGGTGTCCGTGCATCCGCTGACGGCGATGTGGTATGCGCCGATGAACACCAATCTGGCACCGTTCAACGACATCCGTGTCCGGCAGGCGGTCAACTACGCCATTGACCGGGCGGCCGTCGTCAAGCTGTTCGGCGGCAGCAATCTGGCGCAGCCGTCCTGCCAGATCCTGCCTCCGGATTTCCCCTCCTACGCGCCCTATTGCCCGTTCACCGCCAATCCCGGCGAGAAATGGTCGGCGCCTGACCTGGAGAAAGCCAAGGCGCTGGTCACCGCCTCCGGCACCGCGGGCCAGGAGGTGACAATCATCACCGAGGACACCGAAGTGTCGAAGTCGATCGGTATCTATCTCCAGGACGTGCTGAACGGGCTGGGCTACAAGACCTCGGTGAAGCCGATCTCGCAAAATATCCAGTTCACCTACATCCAGAACACCAACAACAAGGTGCAGATTTCAATCTCGCAATGGTTCCAGGACTATCCGAAGCCCTCAAACTTCCTGCAGGTCCTGTTCAGCTGCGCTTCGTTCACCCCCGGTTCGGATGCTTCGGTCAACATTTCAGGCTTCTGCGACAAGGCGATCGATCAGAAGATGGTGGAAGCCCAGACCGCCACGATCGCGGATCCGGCCAAGGGCGCGGAATTGTGGACGGCCGTCGACAAGGCCGTCACCGACGCGGCACCGGTAGCCGTGCTTTTCACACCGAAGCGCATCGACCTGATCTCGCCGCGGCTAAAGAATTTCGTCTTCAGCCCGCAGTTCTACTGGATCATGAGCCAGTCATGGGTTGAGTGATCATCCGGTCCGCGGCGGAACGGTGCGCAATCTTCCGCCGCGGTTGCTTTTCCCGCTGATCGGTGCACTTTGAGTTCGAGCTTTTGAAGTCCAAGCCTCTGAAATTCATACGATCATGGACAATCTGAGTGCCGGGCAAGCGCTGGTTCGGAGCCACCGGGGCGCCGAGGGGCCATGGCGCACGGCGTGGCGCAAGCTCAGGGCGGATCGGGCCGCCATCATGGCGTTCGGCGTGCTGGTCCTGATCACCGCAGCTTCGCTGGCAGCCCCCCTCTATGCCCGCCATGTGGCCGGGACCGATCCCTTCGCCACCAATCTCAACGGCGAGGTCGTCATCCATGGCGAGACCAGGCAAGTGCTGGAACCCTCGACCGAAGGTCTCGGCCTTGGCTTTACGCCGCTCGGACCGACCTGGGATTTCGGCCCCTATATGCTGGGCGCCGACAATCAGGGCCGCGATGTCGCTGCGCGACTGCTTTACGGCGGCCGCAATTCGCTGCTGATCGCCGGCGCCGCGGCGCTGATATGCCTTGGCCTGGCGACATTGCTCGGCATCGTTTCCGGCTTTTTCGGCGGCCTGGTCGACACCTTGCTGTCGCGTATTCTCGACGTGCTGTGGGCGTTTCCGATCTTCCTGCTGGCGATTTCGCTGTCGATCGTGCTGATCACGCAAAGCATCACCATCGGGCCGATCGAAATCCGCTCCGGCAGTCTCTGGCTGCCGATCTTCATCATCGGTATCGTGTATGTGCCCTATGTCGCCAGACCCATCCGTGGCCATGTCCTGTCGCTGATGCAGGCCGAGTTCGTCACCGCGGCGATCGGCATCGGCGCCTCGCCCTGGCGCATCCTGCTCTACGACATCCTGCCCAATGTCATTACCCGGGTCATCGTGTTCGTGCCGCTCATCCTGGCGCTGAACATGATGACGGAATCCTCGCTGTCCTTCCTGTCCATCGGCGTGCAGCCGCCCGATGCCAGCTGGGGGACGATCATCCAGGACGGGCAGGGCTTGCTCTATTCGCGCCCGATCGTCGCCCTGGCGCCGGGGCTGGCAATCGTCATCTCAGTGCTGGCGCTGAACATACTGGGCGATGGAGTTCGGGACGCGCTCGATCCGAAATCCTCGATCAGGGTCGTCTGATGCTGGCGGCGCTCGTTTCCCGGCTCGGGCAGATGGTGCTGGTGATGTTCGGCATCAGCGTCGTTGCCTTCCTGATCTTTTTCGCCACCCCGGGCGCCGACCCGTCGGCGCGCATTGCCGGGCGCAACGCCTCGCAGGAGACGCTGGCCCAGGTGCGGCACGATTTCGGCCTCGACCGGCCGCTGCCCGTCCAGTACGCGCTGATGATGGAGCGGCTTTTCATCAGCCGCGACCTCACCTCCTTCGTCAATCGCGGCCAGAGGGTCGTGCCGACCGTGCTCGAAGCGATCCCGATCACCTTGTCGCTGGTGCTTGGCGCCGCTGTCTTGTGGGTTCTCGGCGGGCTGATCGTCGGCGTGGTCGCCGGGGCGACGCGCGGTACGTGGCTCGACCGGACGTTGATGATCCTCAGCCTGATCGGCGTGTCGATACCAGTCTTCTGGCTCGGCGAAGTCGCCAATCTGGTCACGCAGAGCCGATGGCATGACACCTGGCTGTTCTCGTGGGTGCCGCCGCTCGGCTATATCGCCTTTACCGAAGACCCCTGGGGCTGGTTCAAGGCGCTGGTCATTCCCTGGTTCACGCTGGCCACGCTTTATATCGGACTCTACGGCCGGGTGCTGCGGGCCAGCATCATCGAGACCATGCAGGAGGATTTCATCCGCACAGCGCGAGCCAAGGGCATTGGCGAGCGGCGGGTGCTGCTGCACCATGGGCTCAGAACCTCGCTCGTCGCCTTCGTCACTATGTTCGGGCTCGATTTCGGTGCCCTGGTCGGGGGAGGCGCCTTGCTGACGGAGGTGGTCTTCGGCCTGCAGGGGGTCGGCAAGCTCACCTATGGAGCCTTGCAGACGCTCGACCTGCCGATGATCCTGGCGACCGTCATCTATGCCTCGTTCTTCGTGGTCATGGCCAATTTCATCGTCGACGTCGCCTTTGTCTTCATCGATCCGAGGGTCAGAGATGCCCACTGATGCGCCGCTGCTGGTCGTCGAGAACCTGTGTGTCTCATTCCGCACGGAGGGGGGCGTGGTGCCCGCCGTCAGCGGCGTCTCTTTTTCGGTCGAGCAGCGCGAAATCGTTGGCGTCGTCGGTGAAAGCGGTTCGGGCAAGAGCCAGACCCTGCTAGCCATTCTGGGGCTGATCAACAGCCCCAATGCCGTCGTCACCGGGTCGGTTCGCTTTCTTGGCAAGGAGCTGCTGGGACTGAAGCGCCGTGCGCTCGACGCCATCCGCGGCCGGCAGATCGCAATGATCTTCCAGGATCCGATGACGGCGCTGACGCCTGTCCATACGATCGGCGACCAGATCGTCGAGCAAATCCGGGCGCATGAGAGCGTGTCGCGCTCTGCCGCGCGCAAGCGGTCGGTGGAACTGCTCGACGCGGTTGGCCTGCCCAGCCCTGAAAGTGCAGTCGACCGCTACCCGCACCAGCTCTCCGGCGGCATGCGCCAGCGTGCGGTGATCGCCATGGCGCTGTCGTGCAATCCGGCACTGCTGATTGCCGATGAGCCGACGACGGCGCTCGACGTGACGGTGCAGGCGCAAATCCTGGAGCTGATCGGACGATTGCGCGATGCATTCGGATCCGCAGTGATCCTGGTCACCCATGACCTCGGCGTGGTCGCCGAAGTCGCCGATCGCGTGCTGGTGATGTATGCCGGGCGCGTGGTCGAGGAAGGCGGCAAGGGGCAGCTCCTCCGCGAGCCGCTTCACCCCTATGCATGGGGCCTGTTCGGCTCGATCCCGCCGATGCACGGTCCGCGTCCCGCGCGACTGACGGCCATTCCCGGCAGCCCGCCGAAACTGAGCCAAATGCCGCACGGTTGCGCCTTCGGGCCGCGTTGCACGTTCCGGCATGAAGCCTGCGCCGCGCAGCCTTCGCTTGGCGGAACTGGAGGGCACCGGTCGGCCTGTTTCCTCCCACAGGATAGCCGCCAGGATCTGCGTCGAACCTTGGCCGGTAGGGTAGAGGCATGACCGAACCCAGACCGCAACCGCTCGTGCGCACCAGCGATCTGTCGAAACGCTATCGCGTGGGGCGCTCGCCGTTTCCGGCGCAAAGGCGGATCGTCCATGCCGTGGAGCAGGTCTCGCTCGACATTTTCCCGGGCGAGACGCTTGGCATCGTCGGCGAGTCGGGTTGCGGAAAGTCGACGCTGGGACGCTGCCTTGTCCGGCTCACCGAAATCACGTCCGGGGTGCTGGAATTCGAAGGCAGGGACATCACCAATGCCTCGCAAAGGCAACTTCGTCCGCTGCGCCGCCAGATGCAGATGGTGTTTCAGGATCCGGCGGCCTCGCTCAATCCGCGCAGGCGCGTCGGCGATCTGCTGGCGGACCCGTTCCGCGTGCACGAAAAGCTGTCGCGATCGGAAATGATGGACCGCGTCGAGGACCTGCTTGTCCGTGTCGAATTGCTTCCAGAACACGCGCAGCGTTTCCCGCATGAATTCTCGGGCGGGCAGCGCCAGCGGATCGGCATCGCCCGCGCCCTGGCGCTGAAGCCGCGCCTGATCGTTGCCGACGAACCGGTGTCGGCGCTGGACGTGTCGATCCAGGCGCAGATCATCAACCTGCTTTGCGACCTGCGCGACGAGTTCAGCCTGACCTATGTGTTCATCGCCCACGACCTCTCGGTGGTCAGACAGTTCTCGTCGCGGGTGGCAGTGATGTATATGGGATCGATCGTTGAAACCGGACCTGTCGACGCGGTCTTTTCAGCACCGCGGCATCACTACACCGCGGCACTTCGCTCGGCGGTGCCGGTTCCCGACGTCGACAATCGGCCGGGCCAGCGGATCGTGCTGAAGGGTGATCTGCCAAGCCCGCTCGATCCGCCGTCAGGCTGCCGCTTCCATACGCGCTGCGTGGCGGCGACTTCGGTCTGCCGCCACGAACGCCCTGTTCTCTCCCTCGTGGACAAAGCCCATTTTGTCGCCTGCCATCATCCAAGGGGAGGATAGGGCCAGACGAGTTCAGGCGGGCGGCTTGCCTATTCCTTGACCGCTCTCGCCACCAGGCGCGCCACGCTCGGCCCGACCAGCAGAACGACCAGGAAGCGGGCGGACTGCAGCGCCATGACGAAGGAGATGTCGACGTTCTGCGCGGCGGCGGCGATGATGGCGACGCTGTCCATGCCGCCGGGGCTGGTCGCCAGATAGGCGGTCAGCGGATCGACGCCAAGCAGATGGCTGATCATGAAGCCGAGACCGCCGCAAAAGGCGATCAGCGCGATGATGGAGCCGACGATCTGCGGCAGCGCCCGCGCCGCGTGACGCAGGATCGGGCGGGTGAAGTTCAATCCGATCGACCATCCGACCATCGCGTAGCTGAGGGCCAGCAGCCAGTTCGGCAATTGCATCGGCACGCCGAGGCCGAGGTGAATCACCGCGCCGAAGATGAAGGTGCCGAGAAAGAAAGGCGACGGCAACCTGAACAGCTTTCCCATCAGGCCGCCGACAAGCGCGATGCCGATGGTGGCGACGAAGGCCTGCGGGTCGATCGGTGGAAACCAGACGATGGGCGGGATCTCGATGCCCGATGTGTCGACCCACATGCGTGCGATCAGGGCTGCCGTCATCGAGACGAAGATGACGCGCAGATACTGCATGAAGGCGACGAGGCGCTGGTCGGCGCCGAAGGCGCCGGCCATCAGCACCATGGCGGTGGCCGCGCCCGGCGACGAGCCCCAGACCGCGGTGGTGCCGGGCAGGATGCGCCAGCGGCTGATCAGCCAGCCGAGCAGGCTGGAGGCCGCGACGGTCGCCACCACCACGCCGAGGAAGAGCGGCCATTCCCTGTAGAAGACCGCAAAGATGTCGGTCGAGATCGAACTGGCGACAAGGCAGCCGACGATCGCCTGGGCGGAACCGAACAGAGGGCGCGGGACGCGCACCGTGGCGCCATTGGTGCCGGCCAGGATCGCCGCCAGCATGGGTCCGATCAGCAGCGCCGCCGGCAAGGCGGCGAGTTCCAGCGCGCCGGCGAACAAGATCGAGAGCGCCAGGAGGACCAGCCATTGCCAGCCCTTGTGCATTCGCGCCATGCGCTCGACGGGCGGTTGGTCTGGCGAGAAATCCATATTCGCTCTTAGACCCATGCAGGAAGATTGCGAAGCCCGTTGGCAGAGAAATTCTAAGGCTCGCTCGTCGCGGGTTTTGGGATTCTGCGACAAGCGGGTACCGCACCAGGATTGCGTGAGCGCTGCACTAGAATTTACTACCTTGCATAAACAGGTAGCGTGCTATATACACATCTGGAATTCGAGGCTTGCATGACCGACTCAATCCAAGTGCAATTGCGAAAAGGCGCCCTGGATCTGTGCGTCCTGGCCGTGCTGTCGCGAGGTGAAAGCTACGGTTATGAAATTGCCAGCACGCTGGTCGCCGCGGTGAGCATGGGGGAGGGTACGATCTATCCGCTGATGCGCCGGATGCAGAATGACGGTCTGGTCGCCACCCGCATCGTCGAGTCCAGCAGCGGGCCGCCGCGTAAATATTACCGGCTCACGCCGCTCGGCCAGCAGGCTTTCGAAGCCCACCGCCGCGACTGGCGCTCCTTCGCGGGCGCAGTCGATAAACTTCTTGAGGATTTGCCATGACCAGGGATGCTTTCTTGCGCACACTGAGACTGGGGTTAGCTGGTCTGCCGCCTCAGGAGATCGAGGACATCGTTGGCGACTACTCAGCCCATTTCGCCGAGTCCGACGCGTCGGGTCGTGGCGAAGCCGAGGTCGCGGCTGCCTTGGGCGACCCGGCCAGGCTTGCCCGCGAGTTGCGGGCCGAGGCAGGCTTGCGTCGTTTCGAGGCCCATTGGAGCGTGTCGAACATGTTGGCGGCGATGCTGGCGCTCGCCGGCCTTGCCTTCGTCGACATCGTCTTTCTGCTGCCGCTGCTGATCACCGCGATCGTCCTCGCGCTCGGCCTCGGCATCGCGCTTGTGGCCATCGGCGCACTCGGCATCAAGATCATTCTCACCACACTGCTGTTCGGCATCGGTGGCACAATCACGGTGACTTTAGGCCATCTGTTCATCGGTGCTGGATTGGTAAGCTTCTTCCTCGGCGGCGGCGCCTTGCTGCTGCTGGCGCTGAGCGCTGGGATACGCGTGCTCGGGCGTTATGCCCGGTTGCATTCCCGTCTGGCTCAACCGGACCATGACCGGGTTTGAGCGTTGCCAAGCTCGAGCAATTCGTCATCACGTTGAAGGAAACGGACAATGACTGGAAAACTGGCATTCATCGCAACGACGGGACTGATCGGCGCCGTCGTCTTTCTGGCTCTGGGCATCGGACTTTCCGGGCCAGGTTGGGCCAATGCCGGAGGGTGGTGGATTGCTGGGCAGTCCACCTGCGGAGCGGCCACGTCTACCAGACGAGAGGTTACCTTGCCCTTCAGCGCCGGCGACAGTCTGACGATCGATCTGCCGGCTTCGGTCCACTACCAGCCGGGAGACAAGGCCGAGGCGGTCGTGAGCGGTGATTCAGCCCTGCTTGACCATGTGCGGATGGAAGGCGGCAGGCTCAGCCTCGATTGCGAGCCGGGCTGGTTTGCGTCCCGGCTCGATGTCAGCCTGTCGGGACCAGCGATTTCAGAATGGAAAGTGCTCGGCAGCGGAGATCTTGCTCTGTCGCAGATCAATCAGCCTGAGCTGCGGCTGAGCATCCGAGGAAGCGGCAGCGTCACCGCGACCGGCGTCGCACAGACGGTCGGTCTGGACATCTCCGGTTCGGGCAGCGGGGAGCTCAAGGACCTGATCGCCCAGTCCGCACGGATCGAGATTCGCGGCAGCGGCGACGCGCAAATTACCGCCCAGGCGGATGCGGACGTTTCGATCTCCGGCAGCGGCGATGTCGAGCTGTACGGGCATCCGACCATGCGACGTTCGCAGGTGAGAGGCAGCGGTAGTATAACGCAAGTACCGTAGCCCTGGTTGTTTGCAATCATCGTAATGCGCGCATAGGCGTGCACACGGCTGGTGTCTTGCCGTCGGCCCGCCCCCGACCGTCAGCCGGTTTTGCCGTCGGTCAGGCCGAAACCGCCGACGGGGTGGGTTTCGACCTGGAATTCGAAGCCGGCAATGAAGGGGCGCGCCTTGGTAATCGCCGCCTGGACTTCCGGCAGTTGCAGGGATGCCTTGTGGCTTGCCTGGTCGGTCCACACCTCAGTCACCCAGATGGCGTCTGCGTCGGCCGGGTCGGTGGCGATGATGTAGCTCAGACAGCCGGGCAGGGCGCCGGTGCTGGCGCGCAGAACGTCCATGACCGCGTCACGTTGGCCGCGCGCCGCCCGCATCTTGCCGATCAGTCCATACATCGCCTTCGTCTCCATTTGGATTTCGCGACTGAAGTATGCAGATCGCGCATCAAGGCATCAACTGGCCGCCATTCACCTCGATCACCTGGCCGGTGATATAGCCGCTCAGCAGATCGGAAGAGAGGAACAGATAGGCGCCGACGCAATCCTGCGGCGTGCCGGCGCGTCCCTGAGGGATGGTGGCCACCATGCCCTTCATCTGCTCGTCGGTCGAATAGCGCTCATGGAAGGCCGTCGCGATGGTGCCGGGCGCCACGGCGTTGACGCGGATGCCGAAGCCGACCAGTTCCTTGGCCATGCCGCGCGTCACATTGGAAACGAAGGCCTTGGACGAGCCGTAGAGCCCGGCGCCGCCGCCGGCACCATTGCGCGCGGCGATCGACGAGGTGTTGACGATGAAGCCGCCCTGGCGTTTCAGCCACGGGATCGCCTTGCGCGAGGCGGTGAGCACGGACCGTGCGTTGAGATCCATCACCGCGTCGTAATGCGCCTCGGTCAGCTCGGCATAGGGCACGCGGCCGAGCATGCCACCGGCATTGTTGACCAGCCCGTCAAGCCGGCCGAAATGTTGTGCGCTGTCCTCAACCACGCGCTCGACATCGGCGGGGATCGAGAAATCGCCCTGGACGAGGAACACCTTCCCGCCGCCGTCCTGGATTGTCCGGCCAAGCTTTTCAGCCGCTTGCCTGCTCGAATTGTAATGGAGCGCCACAAGGCATTTCTGCGCGGCATAGGCCAGCGCGAGCGCTGCCCCGATGCCGGTCGACGCACCGGTGACCAGCACCGCCTTGCCGGCGAGATCGGGGATGGCCAGGCCGGGAATGATTGGGGCGGTCACGGTGCCTGGCACGTCTATCCTCCGGATTTCTGCTCGTCCTTCGTAGGCCTTTGCCGCCTCTGTGTTCAAGCCCTTCAAGGCCTGAGATAGGCGTAGCCCTGGCGCTGCAGTTCCGCGAGCTTGACGACACCGCCGGTTTCGGCGGCGTGGAAGCCGTCGAGCAGGTCGGAGAGCGCAATATCCATGCCTTGCATGGTGTTGGCGCAGGCATGTGGGGAAAGTCCGTCGCGAACCAGACCCGAAAAACGGCTGGAAATCGCGGCGGATGCGCTCTTCGATTTGAAAGCGGCGAGTGCCGGTCCATGCACGACCAGCACGATATCGACCTTGCCACCGGTGCCGTCATAGTGGTTCTTGATGTTGCCGAGCACGAAGCCGACCTTGTCGAGATCGCTGAGGTGATACGCGACCTTTGGCCTTTCCTCTTCCACGGCCGCCGCCTTGACCTGGCGCAGCCCGAAAAGGCCAGCGGTTCCGGCCAGACCCACGCGGAACATGTCGCGGCGTCGCATGGTTTCATCCTCCAATCGTGGGCCGCAAATTGCGTGGCCTCCACCTCGATCCTAGCATAAATTGCAGACACGTCCTGTCGGGCGAGGAGGGTCCTATGACGTTGAAGACCATTTTGGGCGCCGGATTGGGTACTGCCCTGCTCGCGACACTGGCCGGTGCGGCCTTCGCCGAGGATGCGCTCAAGCTCTCCGAACTCAGCCCCGACGGCAAGGATGCCTGTTTCGGGCGTGTCTACGATGCGGCGCATCTCAAGGCCCATCCGAACCAGAAGGTGGGACGGATTTTCTTCCACTACGGCCATGACCCGGTCAGCCATCCGAACGAGGAGCCGAGCAGTGGTCCGTCCGACTACACCGGCTTCATGGCGACGACGGTGCGCGACGCCAAGAAGCCCGAATGGGTCGGCGGCTGGTGCGGCAAGGACGATCCGCAATCGGGCGAGATCCGCTGCGGCATGGAATGCGACCGCACCATGGCAACGCTCAAGGTCGATGAAGAAGGCCGGCTGACCATCTCCGACGTGGGCCGCGACCTCTATCTCGATGTCGGCGCCGAGGACGAACTGGGCGAAAAGGAATACGCCAGGCAGGCGCTTGGCATCGAGGACGACGGCTTCCGGCTGGACCGCATGCCGACAGAGACCTGCAAGGCCGAGTTCGCGCGCATCGATCCGGTCGATCCGGCACTCGGGCCGCCGCTGCGCGAGCGGCTGAAGCCGGACCAGCCCTTCTGCTACGGGCGCGACTACGATGCCGCGCATCTTGCCTCGCATCCCGATCAGTCCACCCGGACCATCCGGGTTTTCCGGGGGCCGGTGGAACTCGCCTCCTTCGCCAGGGATGGCGATCCGGCCAATTGGCCTAGCGGCGCCGACATTGCCGTGTCCGTCACCACGCGACAGAAATCGGCTGAGGTGACGCAGATCTATAGCTGCGAAGGCGAGGCGGACCAGTGGCGCTGTACGGCAAGCGCGAACATGAGCGCCTTTTCCTGCGATATCGCTGCCAAGGAGATCTACCTGCGCCGCGGCGTCAACGGCACGATGATGCTGGCCAATCCTAACAACAGCCTGCCGATCGTCGATTTGTGCTCGAAGGCGGCCGACGGCAAGACCACGTCCGACGACAAGGTCTATCGCCTGGAGCCGATGCCGCAATCCGTGTGTTCGCCGTGAGGGCCGCCAATGATTGATGAACCTCTTCCACAGGATTGGGACTGGCTCGACCAACTAGTCGGGACGCTTGATGACGATTTTGTCGAGGCGGCGCTGGAAAGGCCGGCGGAACAGGCGCGACCCGCTCTCGACGACGCCTTCAAGTGATCTGGTAGGGTACCTGCCGTCACTGCCTAGATTTGGTGACCCACCTCAAGCGAACGGCACGGCCGTCGTGCCCTTGGGCAGTTTCGCCTCATCGTCAGGCTCGACATGGATGGTGACGCGGACCGAGGGGATTTCCGCCTTCAGCGCGTCCTCGATGCGGTCGCAGATGACGTGGCTGGCGCCCACCGACATGTCAGCATCGACGACCAGATGGAATTCGATGAAGGTGGCGCGGCCGGCAATGCGCGTCTTCAGATCATGGACTTCCAGCGCGCCCTTGCAATTGGCCGAGATGAGGTCGCGGATGCGCATGTGTTCGGCCGTGTCGACGGCGCGGTCCATCAACCCGTTCATCGACGAGCCGATGACGTGCCAGCCCTGCCACAGGATGTTGAGCGCGACGATGACGGCAAGTGCCGGGTCGAGAATCTGCCAGCCGGTCAGCACGACGCCGACCAGGCCGGCGAAGACGCCGACCGACGTCACCACGTCGGTCGTGATATGCCTGCCGTCGGCGACCAGCGCCGGCGACTTCTCGGCGCGACCGGCACGGATCAGGGTCCAAGCCCAGAAGGCGTTGATCACCGTCGCGACGCCATTGACGGCAAGGCCGGTCCAGGGCTGTTCGAGCGGGGCGGGATGGCGCCAGGACCACCAGACCTCGTTCAAGATCAGCAGCGCCGCCAGCACGATCAGCACGCCTTCCAGAACGGCCGAGAAATACTCGGCCTTGTGATGGCCGAAGGGATGATCCTGGTCGGCCGGCTTGTAGCTGACCCGGATCGCCCAGTAGGCGGCGGCCGAGGCAATGACGTTGACGATGGATTCCAGCGCGTCCGAATACAGCGCCACGGAGCCGGTGACATACCAGGCCGCCAGTTTCAGGCCGAGCACGACGCAGGCGACGACGATCGACCAGAAGGCAAGGCTGGCGACCTTGCGCCTGGCGGCGGCTTTTGCGTCTGCTGCGATGACTGGGGAAGCCGCGTTCATCCGTAGTCCTAGGCGGCCTTTTCCCGGGCCTTGCGCGGCAGGTGCGCAACAATGTTCTCGATGATGCGCATGCCGGCATTGTGGCCGAGCGTCATGATCGACTCGGGGTGGAACTGCACCGCGGCGATAGGCTCCTTGCGATGTTCGAACGCCATGATGACGCCGTCCTCCGTCTCGGCCGTGACGATGAAGCCGTCGGGCAGCCGCACCGGGTCGGCGAAGATCGAGTGATAACGGCCGACCGTCACCTCCTTGGGCAGGCCGGAGAAGATGATGCCCGGCTTCGACACGCGGATGCGCGACGGCTTGCCGTGCATCGGCACATGCAGTTGCCGCAGTTCGCCGCCATAAGCCTCGGCCAGCGCCTGCAGGCCGAGGCAGACGCCGAAGATCGGCAGCTCGCGCGCCCGGGCCCGCTTGATGGTGGCGGCGCAGTCGAAGTCCTTCGGCGTGCCGGGGCCAGGTGACAGCACGACCAGATTGGGCTTCAGCCGATCGAAGACCTCGTCAGGCACCGGCGTGCGCACGGTCGAGACATTGGCGCCGGTCTGGCGGAAATAGTTGGCGAGCGTATGGACGAAAGAGTCCTCGTGGTCGACCAAAAGGATGTTAACGCCGTCGCCGACACGCGCGGTGCTGCGTTCAGTGCTGGCGGCATTGCCTGATTTGGCGTCGCGGATGGCGGAGAGCATGGCGGATGCCTTCAGTTCGGTTTCGGCTTCTTCTTCCTCGGGGATGCTGTCGAAGAGCAGCGTGGCGCCGGCGCGCACCTCGGCAATGCCGTCCTTGATGCGGATGGTGCGCAGCGTCAGGCCGGTGTTCATGTCGCCGTTGAAATTGACCATGCCGATCGCGCCGCCATACCAGGCGCGCGGGCTCTTCTCGTTCTGCTCGATGAAGCGCATGGCCCACAATTTCGGCGCGCCGGTGACGGTGACCGCCCAGGCGTGCGACAGGAAGGCGTCGAAGGCGTCCATGCCTTCGCGCAAGCGTCCCTCGATGTGATCGACGGTGTGGATCAGGCGCGAATACATCTCGATCTGGCGGCGGCCGATGACGCGTACCGAGCCGGGTTCGCAGACCCTGGACTTGTCGTTGCGGTCGACGTCCGAGCACATGGTCAGCTCGGATTCGTCCTTCTTCGAATTGAGCAGTTTCAGGATCTGCTCTGAATCGGAAATGGCGTCGTCGCCGCGCTTGATCGTGCCCGAGATCGGGCAGGTCTCGACGCGGCGGCCGTTGACGCGCACGAACATTTCGGGCGAAGCGCCGATCAGGTACTCGCCCTCGCCGAGATTGATGAAGAAAGAATAGGGAGAGGGGTTGATCGACTTCAGCTTGCGCGAAATGTCGGAGGGCGGCGTCTCGCAGCGTTCGTAGAACATCTGGCCGGGCACCACTTCGAACAGGTCGCCGCGCTTGAAGCTCTCCATCGCCTTGCGCACCAGATCGGCATATTCGCCGGGCTCGTGGTCGCCGCGCGGCGGGATGCGGTCGGCGGTCTGGAACGGCTCAACGACGGCGTCGCGCGGCAGGCCCTCCGTCGAAAACCCCTCGCCGGAATAGTCGTAGCGGTCGGTCCAGGCCTTGGTCGAATAATGGTCGACGACGAGGATCTCATCGGGCAGGAACAACACCAGGTCGCGCTGGCTCTCTTTGCGCTCGAGCTTGTAGTCGACCGGATCGAACTGGAAGGCGAGATCGTAGCCGAAGGCGCCATAAAGGCCGAGATTGGCGTCTTCCTCCGTCTTGAACAGAGCGGTGACGGCGCGCAGGACCGTAAACACCGAGGGTACGCGGCTGCGTTCTTCTTCGGTGAAGACGCGGCCTGGCTTCGCCACATCGAGGCGGATCAGCTTCTTCGATGTCTCGGCGATCGTCACCTCGGCAAGGCCGGCAAGCGCCTTGCCGATGACAGGCAAAAGCACCTCGCCACGGCTGTTCAGTGCCTCGATGCGGATAGCGCGGCCACGCGCCGAGATCACCAGCGGCGGATCGATGATGGCGGTGTCCCAGCGCGTGTAGCGGCCGGGATATTCGTAATTCGAGGAAAACACGGCACCGCGGCGCGCATTCAGCCCGTCGACATAGGCGTCGATCGCGCCTTCATAGGGCCGGTCGTGGCGCTCGCGCGTGATGGTCACGCCACCCGCGGTGACGAAGCGCTCCGCCCCGTTTTCGAGAATTTGCGTCGTCATTGCCGTCTCCATCAGCGTATTGGGGCAACGGACCCGGGAATGCCTGGAAAAACAAATGGCCGCCCGGACATTCCGTTGCGGCCACCCTCTATTTTCACGCGAACGCGTTCGAACAGGCCGCTGTCAGCGAGCCCACCACCAAACGGTCTTGATCGAACGCATGTTCATGAGAGTCCCATAGCGGCGAATGAACGGCCGTGCAACTGGATTCAGTGGAGGGCGTGAGCCCTCAATCCTCCAGCGTTCCCGACCTGGCGTCGGCGCTCTTGCTGTCGCCGACCAGCTTCAGCAGGTCTTCGCCGCCGCGGATGATGCGGCGCGATCGCCGGGTCAGGATGAGGCCCGCCTGCGGCGCGAACACCTCGGTGCGGCCGTCGGCTTCACCCGGGGCATGGACGATGGTGGCGAGGCGTGCGCCTTTGGTCACGCGGTCGCCGGGCTTCACGTCGTAGAGCACCGCGCCGGCCCGGGGCGCCGGCATCATGTCGATGTTTTCGAGCGGCGCGACAGTGCCGGTGAAAGGAGCGGGCGCGGGCAGGGCCGTATCGACGAGCGCGCCGCGCGCCACCAGCAGCCGATAGAGGCCCTCGGCATCGGAGGCGGCCAGAGCGCCATCGACATCGAGCATGCCGCGATATTCGACCGTGGTGGCGACGCGCCGGTCGAAGCGCGCGACATCGGCGGGAACGTTCTGGTACGGCATGATTGAGGCACCTTCGAAAGTGCCGTCCGTGTCCTCATCCCACAGCACCACCGCGTCGACGCCCATGGCGGCCGCGCAATCCGCCATATGAGGCCACAGGCTGGTGTGGACGTAGAGATAGGCGAGGCCCTCGTCGTCGCAATGCAGGTCGAGCACGATGTCGTGGCCGATGGAAAGCTGCAATAGCCGCGTTTTCAGCCGCTGGTCGGCCGTGCCGAGCGCTGTGTCCGGCAGCAATTTGGTGTCCGGCGCCGCCAGCAGTGGAAAGCCGCGGTTGAAATTGTTGCGGGTGCCCAGATGGAAGCGGCCCTGATGCTCGCCGAAATGATACTGGGCGCGGCCGACCGGATTGGCCTGGGGCACGATGGTGACGTCGCCCTGGATGCGGCCTTCAGCCTCGGCCTTGGTCAGCATCGGCATCAGCGCATCGATAGCGACCACGCCCGGCAGTTCGCCGGCGTGAAGGGCGGCTTGCAGATAGGCCGAGGGAGCTGCCCTGTCGCTGCCTTCGAAGCGGAAGACCGGGAATTCGTAGGAAACGCCTTCGCTGTCACCGGCGATGCGCTCGATCGATTTCTGCATGATTTGCTCCATCAAGAGCGAGAAGACATGCCCATCGGAGGTGCCGATGTCGATTGGTCCAGCCTGCCGCGCTATGGGCGCAAGGGCTATTCCGCAGGCGCCCCCAGCGCGACGACAGGCGCAGGCCGATCCATCGTCTGCGACATCACCGCGACGGCGACGGCCAGCAGCGCGAGTGCCGCGCCGACCAGCGGAAGATTGGCATAGGATACGCCGAAGGAGAGCGCCAGCCCGCCGATCCAGGCGCCGCCCGCATTGCCGACATTGAAGGCGCCCTGGTTCAGCGTGGCGGCAAGGTTGGGCGCCTCGGACGCCGCCTCGACAACGCGGATCTGCAATGGCGGCACGACGACGAAGACGAGCAGGCCCCACAGGAAAACCATGGAGATGGCTACCACTGCGACGGCGCCGAATTCGGCGAAGCCGAGCAATAGCAACGCCAGCATCAACAGCGTGCCGATCACCGTCGGCATCAGCTTCCAGTCGGCCAGCCTGCCGCCGATGATGTTGCCGATGGTCATGCCGCCGCCGAATAAGAGCAGCACCCAGGTGACCGCCCCCGTTGAAAGGCCGGATACGTCGGTGAGATAGGGCTTGATATAGGTGAAGACGGCAAACAGGCTGGCGGAAGCCAGCGCCGAGATCAGCATGGAGAGCCACACCTGCAGCTTGCCGAGCACGCGCACTTCACCGAGCAGGCCGCCGCCGCTCGACTCAGCGACATTTGATGGCACCAGGCAGGCGATGGCCGCAACCGAGATGAGGCCGATGCCGACGACGGCCACGAAAGTGGCGCGCCAGCCGAAGGCCTCGCCAAGCGCGGTGCCGCCGGGAACGCCGAGGATGTTGGAGAGCGTCAGCCCGGCAAACATCAGCGCGATGGCGCTCGCCCGCTTGTTGCGTGGCACGAGGCTCGCGGCAACAACCGAGCCGATGCCGAAGAAGGCGCCATGGCCAAAGGCGGTGAAGACACGGGCGGCCATCAGCAGCCAGTAGTTGGGTGCGATGGCGCAGAAGAGATTGCCGATGACGAACAGCGAGGCCAGTCCGACCAGCACCGGCTTGCGCGGCAGATGGGCGGTGGCCAACGCGATCACCGGCGCACCGAAGACGACACCCAGCGCATAGCCGGTGACCAGGAGGCCGGCCGAGGGAATGGAAACGCCGAGATCGGCGGCGACCTCCGGCAGCAGACCCATGATGACGAATTCAGTGGTGCCGATGCAGAAGGACGCAATGGCGAGCGCTAGGATCGGCAAGGGCATGGGGCGTCCGGAATGAATCGGTTCAAACCTCAGACTGTCCGGAGATCGGGCGGCCGCACAAGTGCGATTGCTGCATTGCAGCATTGCAGAAAGCGGAGAGCAGTTCGCGAGCGCGGCCTATGCCAGCGGCTTCAGCTCCTGGGCAATGGTGGGCAGCAGCTCCGAGACATTGGGGTGGATGTGGGTTGCCCGCGCGAGCGTGTCGACCGGCGCCTTGGCATACATCAGGTCGAGCACGCAGTGCACCGCCTCGTCGCCACCCGGCCCGAGCACCGAGCAGCCGAGAATCTCCCTGCTGTCGGCATCGACCAGGATCTTCATGAAGCCTTGCATCTCGCCTTTTTCGACGGCGCGGCCGACGCGGGTCATCGGCCGCTGGCCGACCAGCGCGCGACGGCCGGACTTTCTCACCGCCGTCTCGGTCATGCCACAGCGGCCGAGCGGGGGATCGATGTAGAGCGCATAGGCCTCGATGCGATCGCTGACCTTGCGTGGGTCGTTGTCGAGCAGATTGGCGGCGACGATCTCATAGTCATTGTAGGAGGTGTGAGTGAAGGCGCCTCTGCCGTTGCAATCGCCCATCGCCCAGATGCCAGGCACATTGGTGCGCAACTGGTCATCGACGACAACGAAGCCGCGTTTATCGACCTCGATACCGGCCTTGTCGAGGCCGAGGTCATCGGTGTTGGGCGTCCGGCCCAGCGCCAGAAGCACATGCGAACCGACCGCCGGCGCCTTGCCGGCCGAAAAAGTTACGGCAATGTCGCTGCCCTTCCTGCCAAAGCCGATGTCGTCGGCGCCGACGTGAACGGTGATGCCTTCGTTTTCGAGGATCGACATGATGGCGGCCGAGACGTCCTCATCCTCGCGGCCGGTCAGCCGCGGGCTCTTTTCGATAACGGTCACATCGGAGCCGAAGCGGCGGAACATCTGCGCGAATTCGAGCGAGATGTAGCTGCCGCCAACGACGATCAGATGGCGCGGCAGCACATCGAGATCCATCATCGATGAATTGGTCAGGTAGTCGATGTCGTGGACGCCGGGCAGGTCGGGCACCGAGGCGCGGCCGCCGGTGTTGAGGAAGATCTTCTTGGCGCTCAGCAGGTCGTCGCCTACGCGCACCGTGTTGGCGGTTACGAAGCGCGCATGGCCGCGATAGAGCGTGCATTTGTCCATGCCGGCGATCCAGTCTTCCAGCCCGGTGCGGGAGGCGCTCGACACCTTGTCCTTGCGCGCCTTGATCGCTTTATAGTCGACGCCGACGGGACCGCCGAGCGTCACGCCATAGTCGGCGGCGCGGCGGGCGAGATGCGCTGCATAGGCGCTCGCCACCATGGTTTTGGTCGGGATGCAGCCGGTGTTGACGCAGGTGCCGCCGACCAGCTTGCGCTCGATCAGCGCCACGCTCATGCCGGCGGCGTTCAGCCTGCCGGCGAGCGGAGTGCCGGCCTGTCCGGCGCCGATGATGATGGCGTCGAAGCTTTTTGCCGTCATGCCACGGCCGCCACGATCAGCAGGCCGCCGATGATCGCCACGGCGTCCTCGATGAAGGCGGCGGGCGGGTCCTTGCCGAAAGCGGCTGCAAGCCGGCCACGCACTTCGGCGCCGCCATAAGTGCCGATGACCGCGCCGATGGCGCCGGCGATGAGCCCACCGATGGTGGCGCCGCCGGTCGCGCCGATCACCGCGCCAGTGAAGGCGCCCAGGATGATGCGCGCGCCGAACTGCTGCGGCACTTTCCGGCTCGGCGTCGACGGCAGCTGGTCGGTGACCAGCTCGACGATGGCCAGGATGGTGAAGATGCCGACGGCGGCCCAATGGCTCATGAAACTGGCCCAGGTGCCGGCAACCGGCAGCCAGCCGAGATAGGCGCCCCAGGCGACCGCTGCAGGTGCGGTCATGGCGCGCAGGCCGGCAATGACGCCGATCAGCAGTGCGAGAATGTACAGCATGATTGATCCCCTCGATCACCGGGCCAGGACCAGTCCGGCAGCGCAGGCTAGCATAGGCTTGGCATTTGACCAGTGGCGACGCTGGTGCTTTCCAGTCTGGATCGACTGTGCTTTGGAACGATCTCGAGACAGGAGGCACCGCCATGGCTGGAAGCGAACGTACGAAAATGGCGGCCGGCGAGTGGTACACATGCCTCGATGACGAACTGGAGGCGTTGCGTGTCATCGCGCGCGATGCGGTTTTCGAACATAACAGCCTGCCGCCTGGCCGCCGCGGCAACATCGGACCCGCCCTGAAATCGCTGCTCGGCGCGGCGGGCGAGGGCGCCCGCATCGAGGCGCCGTTCCATTGCGCCTATGGCTTTAACATCTTCCTCGGCGACAGCGTCTTTCTCAACGCCGGCTGCACCATCCTCGATACGGCAACGGTCCGCATCGGCAAGCGGACGTTGCTCGGCCCCAACGTGCAGATCTATTGCGCCGAGCATCACAAGGAGGTCGCGGGTCGGCAGGCAGGTCTGGAAATCGCCAGGCCGGTCGAGATCGGCGATAATGCTTGGATCGGCGGCAGCGCCATCATCCTCGGCGGCGTCAGCATCGGCGAGGGGGCAATCGTCGGCGCCGGTAGCGTGGTGACGCGCGACGTGGCCGCGAACACGACCGTGGTCGGCAACCCGGCCCGGCCGGCCGGGCGCGGTTGACGGTCATGCGGCGGGAAATTGGATCGTCGCCTCGAAACCGTCCGGCCGGTTGGTCGCCGGTGAATTCAGAACAAGCGTTGCTCCCGTCTGCTGCAGGATCCGGGCGACAATCGCCAACCCGAGACCCGAGCCT
The DNA here is from genome assembly GCF_003034915.1 of Mesorhizobium helmanticense. GTDB lineage: Bacteria > Pseudomonadota > Alphaproteobacteria > Rhizobiales > Rhizobiaceae > Mesorhizobium > Mesorhizobium helmanticense. Next base: position 77,868 of record NZ_PZJX01000027.1, read on the forward strand.
TCGGCGCGCGTTGCGCCGCGCTCGAACCGCTTGATCAGGCCGCCCGGGGCTGGAACGACCGGACCCGCGTTGATCACGCTCAGTCTGGCATCATAGCCGACGCGTACGAGCACCGGGCCGCTCTTTGCACCGTGCCGCAAGGCATTCTCGACAAGATTGCGCAGGACAATGGCCAGTGCATCGGCGTCGATTGTGGCGAACGCCGTGCCTTTTGCCGGCGCTTCGAGGCGGATGCGGCCTTTGCTCTCGCCGTGCTGTTCGAAGTCCGCGACCACCAAAGCCGCGACCGTGGCGAGATCGAGAGGCTTGGCGGCAACCGCTATGCCGGCGTCGGCGCGCGCCAGTTGCATCAGCTTTTCGGACACGCTGGCGAGGCCGGACAGGGCTGCCTTGATCTGGCGTGGCCGCTTCCTTGCCGCCTCATTCGCCGCTTCGGCTATCATGCGCTCGGTCTGTGCCAGCGCGCCGGCAATTGGCGTGCGCAACTCGTGAGCCGCATTCGCAGTGAATTCCTTTTCGGCATCAAGCGCCATGTGCAGGCGCTGCATCAGACTGTTGACCGACTTGGCGATGGCGGCAAGCTCGGCAGGGAATTCCTCGGTTCGAATGGAAGCGAGGTTGTCACCGTGCCGGGCGCTGATCTCCCTGCGCAGCGAAGCAATCGGCTTGAGTGAGCGTGCCATGGTCAGCCAGGCGACGATCGCACTCAGCGGGATAAGGATGATCATCGGCACCAGGAAACCGATAGCGGCCTCGATTGTTTCCTCATTGCGCCGTGCATCGAGTTCGGCAACCTGGACGAAAACCGAGCCGCTGACCGCCGGTTCGGTGTAGATGCGCCAACCGGCCTCTTCCGTGAATCCCTGTGCCAGCCTGGCTGTCAGCGGTTCGACCGGGGCGTTGTGGGAGCCCATGAGGATGCGCCCGTGGCCATCACGCACCTGGAAGACCAGCCGGCCACCATCGTCTTCGGAAACGGCTTCCGCCAGTCTTCTCGGCGACTGCAATGTGTCGCGCGCGAAAAGGTCGTCGATGACAAGCGGCAGCAGCCTGCGCGCGGCCTCCCGCATCGAACTGTCCATGGCTTCGTTGATTTCGCGATGCAGAGTGTAGCTGCCGGTAGCCGCGGCAACCAATCCGAATGCGACCGTAAGCGCAATCAGCGACAGGACGACCCGGCCGACAAGGCTGTCGAGCGCTCTCATTGGGATGCCAGCCGGTAGCCCAGCCCTCTCACGGTCGCGATCGCCTCGCGCCCGATCTTCCTGCGCAAGCGGCTCACATAGACCTCGACGGTGTTGCTCTCGATCTCGGAACCGAAGGCATAAAGCGCGTCCTCGATCTGGCCTTTGCCAACTGTTACGCCGGGCCGGCGCAGGAACTGCTCCAGCACCGCCCATTCGCGTGCCGTCAGCATAGTCTCCGCGCCGTCCACGACAACACGGCGAGCGGCCTGGTCGATTTCGACCGGTCCGATACGGATCAGGGGATTGGGACTTCCAGCGTAGCGGCGCGCGACCGCGGCGAGGCGCGCGGACAATTCGCCGAGATCAAATGGCTTGACCAGATAGTCGTCGGCTCCGGAATTCAGTCCTTCTATCCGATCGGAGAGCTGGTCGCGCGCGGTCAGGATAATGACCGGCGTATCGCTGCCTTCACGGCGAAGCGTCTTCAAGAACTCGAGGCCCTTGCCGTCAGGCAGATGCAGATCGAGCAGCAACAGCTCATAGGATGCAACATCAAGGTGATCGCGAGCCTCAGCGAGGGTGCTGCTCCAGTCCACGGCATGGCTGTCGGCGGCGACATGATCGCGCACCGCCTCGCCCAGCACCTGATCGTCCTCGATCAACAGAACCCGCATTTTGTCTCCGCCAACTGGTGACCAGCGCCATACGGCACGAGGCTGACAGTAGCCTGAATGCAAGCCAACTGCGGCATTTGGGCGGCGTGAGCCGCGTTCAGGCTGCTGTCAGGTTTCACGGCCAGTGTCAGCGGCATCGGAATTGGCCGATGGAGAAACGACATGAAGACTTTGATCCTGACCGCATTGGTCCTGGCCGTTGCCGGCCCGGCCTTCGCCGACGACACATGCAATGTGCCAACCGACCAGTGGCAGCCGCGCGAAGCGCTGCAAAAGAAGCTTGAAAGCCAGGGCTGGAAGGTTCGCAGCATCAAGACGGAAAACGGCTGCTACGAAGCCAAGGCGCTCGACGCCAACGGCAAAAGGCTGGAGGCCTTGTTCAATCCCAAGACGCTCGAATCGGTCGGCGCCGATTCCGACGACGGCTGATCATCATGAACGCCTCCGTTTCGACACGAGAAACCTCGGTCAAGGTCTGGAGCCCTTACATTCGCCTCTTTCACTGGTCGTTGGTCCTGTGCGTTGCGGTGGCATGGCTGTCCTCCGGGGAAATCATGAAAGTGCATGAACTGGCCGGCTATTGTGCGGGAGGCCTGATCGCCTCGCGGCTGATCGCCGGATTGGCCGGATCGAAATACGCGCGCTTCCGGCAGTTCGTGCGCAGCCCTGGCGCCGTCACCAAGTATCTTGCCGACGTGATGCGCAATCGCGAGAGACGCTATCTCGGCCACAACCCCGCTGGTGGCGCCATGGTGCTGGCGTTGCTGTTTTGCGTGGCGGCAATTGCGCTTACCGGTTGGATGCAGACCACCGACGCCTGGTGGGGCGTGGAGTGGCTGGAGGATGTGCACGAGATACTGGGCAACAGCCTATTGGTGCTCGTCGGACTCCATGTTGGAGGCGTAGTGCTGGCGGGTCTGCGCCATCATGAGAACCTTGTCCGCGCGATGGTCAATGGCCGCAAGCGCGCGCCATCGGCGGACGATGTGACCTGATTACCTCGGACATCAGGGGCGTCGCATCGCTGCGGCGCCCTTGCCATCTGACCTCATTTGCACCGACAGGCTCATGCCGAGAGGGCGTGTGTTGCGCGCTCATCCTGAACGTTTCTCGAGAATTCGCGCCGGTATCGCGCCGGGGAGGTCTTGAGCCGCGCCGCGAAATGCTGGCGTAGCGAGGTGGGGCTGCCGAAGCCCGCCTCAAAGGCGACAGCTTCCATCGGCTGCGCCGTCGATTCGTGGGAAGATCCTGAAACAGAAGGGGCGCCGCATGATACGGCGCCCTTAGCAGTCTGTGGTTTGGATGCTTTAGAACAGACCCTCGATCTGGCCCGCTTCATTGAGGAAGATCTTTTCCGAGGACGGCGCCTTGGGCAGGCCGGGCATGGTCATGACCTCGCCGCAGATGATGACGACGAAGCCGGCGCCTGCCGACAGCCTGACCTCGCGCACCGGCACGGTATGGCCGGTCGGCGCGCCGCGCAGGTTCGGGTCGGTCGAGAACGAGTACTGGGTCTTGGCCATGCAGACCGGCAGGTTGCCGTAGCCGGCCTCTTCCCAGGCCCTGAGCTGGTCGCGCACCGATTTGTCGGCGATCGCTTCGGAACCGCGATAAATGCGCTGGACGATCGTGTTGATCTTCTCGAACAGCGGCATGGCGTCGGGATAGAGCGGCGCAAACTGCGACGCGCCGGATTCGGCCAGCGCGACCACCTTGTTGGCGAGGTCCTCGATGCCAGCCGAGCCCTTGGCCCAGTGCTTGCACAGAATCGCTTCTTCGCCCATCGAGGCGACGTAGTCCTTCATCGCCTGGATCTCGGCGTCGGTGTCGGAATAGAAATGGTTGATCGCGACCACCGCCGGCACGCCGAACTGCCTGATGTTCTCGATGTGGCGGCCGAGATTGGCGCAGCCCTTCTTTACCGCCTCGAGATTCTCCTTGCCGAGGTCTTCCTTCTTGACGCCGCCATTCATCTTCATGGCGCGCACGGTGGCGACGATGACTGCCGCTGCCGGCTTGAGGCCGGCCTTGCGGCACTTGATGTCGAAGAACTTTTCGGCGCCGAGATCGGCGCCGAAACCGGCTTCGGTAACGACGTAGTCGGCGAGTTTCAGCGCCGTCGTGGTGGCGACGACCGAGTTGCAGCCATGGGCGATGTTGGCGAAGGGGCCGCCATGGACGAAGGCCGGGTTGTTTTCCAGCGTCTGCACGAGGTTGGGCTGCATGGCGTCCTTGAGCAGCACGGCCATGGCGCCGTCAGCCTTGAGGTCGCGGGCATAGACCGGCGACTTGTCGCGGCGATAGGCGACGATGATGTCGCCGAGGCGCTTCTCCAGGTCCTTCAGGTCGGTGGCGAGGCACAGGATCGCCATGACTTCGGAAGCGACGGTGATGTCGAAGCCACCTTCACGCGGAAAACCGTTGGCGACGCCACCGAGCGAACAGATGATCTCGCGCAGCGCCCGGTCGTTCATGTCCATGACGCGGCGCCAGACGACGCGGCGGGTGTCGATGCCGAGCTCGTTGCCCCAGTAGATGTGGTTGTCGATCAGCGCCGACAGAAGATTGTGCGCGGTGGTGATGGCGTGGAAATCGCCGGTGAAGTGGAGGTTCATGTCCTCCATCGGCACGACCTGGGCATAGCCGCCGCCGGCCGCACCGCCCTTGACGCCGAAATTCGGTCCGAGCGAGGCTTCGCGGATGCAGACAATGGCTTTTTTGCCGATGCGGTTCAAACCGTCGCCGAGGCCCACCGTCGTCGTCGTCTTGCCTTCGCCGGCGGGCGTCGGGTTGATGGCGGTGACGAGGATCAGCCTGCCGTCCTTGTTGCCCTTCACCGACTTGATGAAGTCGGCCGAAATCTTCGCCTTGTCGTGGCCGTAGGGCAAAAGATGCTCGCTCGGAATGCCGATCTTCTGGCCGATCTCCTGGATCTGCTTCTTCTTGGCGGCGCGCGCGATCTCGATGTCGGATTTCACTTCGGCCATGACGGCTTTCCTCTGGATTGGACGGTGGAGGGGACGGGTTCGATCACTGATGCATGTTCGAAACGGCCCGCAGGCGCGTGGGGGCTTGTTCTAACCCTGTCGCTGCCGCGGCGTCAACTTTCATGCAACTATATTTCCTATGAAGAAAGTGCTTCCACTCTCGGGTCGACCTTATATCGGGTCTTTGCGCCCGGTTGTCGCGCCGTATAGAAGCCAGAGGACGCGCCGTTCTGCCGTCTCAAAACAGCCGCACAATGCACGGAATGCGACAGAGGCGACGGCGCAAATTCGCCATCGCCATCGCCGTGGACAAACGTTCTACTGCGTGAGCACGTTGCTGATCTCGACCATGTTCGAGCGCACCCTGAGCACGTAAAACCCCATCGTCGTCAGATGCGTCGGCAACAGCCAGCCGTCCTCGCGGCCATTGGCGATGATGAAGGGCTGGATGCGCAGCGCCGAGACGAATTGCGCGTCCATCGTGTCCCACAGATTCTGCAGGTGTTTTTCCTTGATCACGTCCTCGAAGTCGGCCTGGGCGCCTTTCATCAGGCCGTAATAGGCATAAAGCTGGCCATAGGCGAACCAGTAGCGGTCGTCGGCGCGGAAGTCGAACCAGCCATTGTTGTGGTTTTCAGCGCGCTCCTTGAGGATGGCCGAGGTCGAGCCGATGTCGCTGGCGATGCGGTCGATATACTGCTTCAGATTGTCGGCGCGGGCATCGAACGTCGCCTGGCAGGTCGCCAGCCGGGCATTGAAGGCGCGCAGTTTGCGCACCGCATCGCGATAATAGCTCGGCGTCGGTGTCTTGGGGCCGAACGGACTGATGCCGAAATACCAGGTCTCTTCATCGAACTGCAGATTGCCGCGCGCATCCTGCAGGTCGGCGTCGATCTGCGATGTGGTGCGGACGCGGCCGAGATTATCGGCAAGCTCGGTCGCCGTGCGCCGGACCGCCTGGTTGATGCCACGCTGGAACGAAGCCTTGTTGTCCATCCACGGCGTGTGGTCCCAGTCGATGCCGAACAGGCCGAGCTTGTAGAGGATCATCGACGAGATCCAGGCATTCTGGTTGACATTGAAATCGGTAAGGTCAGCCGCCACCTGGGCTATGCCCGAGTTTCCGCAGGTCCTGGCGGTGTCGGTGCCGGCGCCCGCCGTCGTCTGCTCGCCGGCCGAGATGTTGCGCTTCTCGAACGTATAGGTGTTGGGGTAGCTCGGGTTGAAATTGTTCCACCACTGGGTGGCGTAGAAGAAGTTGGCGTAGAGGCCGATCAGCACCAGCAGGGCGAGGCCGAGCACCGCCTTCAGGATCCAGCCGCGCTGCGTGTACCAGCGGCCGGCCCATAGGAACGGCCACAGGATCACGCCGATGACGACGCCGATGCCACGGCCGATCCACTGGAAAATCCAGGTGAAGAAATTCACGATCGGGTCAAGCATGGCGATGTCACCCCTCAGTCTGTCAAACGTTCAATTCAATCAGTCAGGCCGTAGAGGCGTGTGCGAAACGCCACCTTGTCTTTCAGATATGTGGTTTTCAAAACGTCCACAACATGCGATCGCCAGGCGTCGGTGTAGCCGTCAAAGTCCTTGTAGAAGCCCGGCTTGTTGAAGACGTAGCGCGAAACGAAGTCCTGGGGCACGAAGTCGGAGATCAGCTGGTTGGTCAGCCAGGCGTCGGGATGGTCGGGCTTGGCCCGGACCACCAGGAAGCGTTGCTGCGGGAACACATCCTCGATCTTGAGATGGCCGAGCTGGGCGATCTCGCGCTTGGCGGCGTTGAGGAAGGGAAAATTGCCGTCCCTGGTGATCAGATCGGTGTGGCCGTGGATCCATGTCTGCAGCCAGACCTTGTCGACGTCGCTCAGATTGCGGTCGGGCTCGGTATCGCGGATCAGCGCCCGCACCACCATTTCTGCGCGATGTTCGAGATAGCCCGAGGTTTCGATCCATGAGGCGCGGGGCAGTTCGATGCGGCCGGTCGCGGCAAGGAATTTGAACACCTTGTCGGCATCGTTGATTGAGAGATAGCTCACTTGCCATGGCCGCGAGCGGCGGAAACCGGGTGCGGCTGGGTCGCTGATGACAGTGGTCATGTCCGGATCGACGAACACATAGAGCCCGCCGAAATGGCTGGTCCAGTAGGCGTTGTGGCGGAAGATCACCTGGTCGGGCACCAGCGCGTTCTCGCGGATGTCGCCGCAGATCTTGGCCAGCTCGACCATGCGGGTGAGCATGGCATCGTCGCGCCAGGCCTCCGGCTCCTGTTTCAGCCGGTCGACGAGCTTGCCGAGTTCGGCCGCCTTGCCCAGCACGTCCTCGGCCGACAGCACCTTGAACTCGACCTGGTTGATCGACAGCAGATCCTCGATGTCGTTGACCTTGGGGACCGAGTCCTCGATCTCGCCATAGATGACATCCTTGATGGTCAGCGCGTCGATGGCGCGCTGGTTCTTCGACATGAACTCGAACATCAGTTGCGAGGTGTTGGAAAAGGCGGTGTGCACCACCGGCAGGTCGATCTGCGACGGCGTCAGGATGATGAAGCGGCGGTTGACCTCATTGGGGTCGAGATAGCCATAGTCGCCGCATTCCTCGGCCACTTCAGGCGAAAAGCCGGTGCGGTCGATGTCAAAGCTTTGGAGCTTCGTCGGCTTCAGGCCGAAGGCAGCGAGCGCCTTGTTGTAGCGCTGGATGAGGTGCGGCTCGTCGATCGTCAGCAGCCGGCCATAGATCAACTCGTTGTCGCGCAAAAGGTCGGGTTTCTTGCTCACTATTCCTTCTCCCCGTTCACGGGGAGAATGGGGCGCTGGCGCAAATTACGCATTCCAGCTTCCCTTCTTCTTCATCTCCTCGATTTCGCGCAGCGCGCGGTCGCGCAGACGGGTGTCACGAATCATCTTGGTCACTGCCGCATCGTCGGACTTGTCGGAATAGCGGAATTCGCTATCGGCGTAGCGGTTGATCTCCTGCATGACCATCTCCATCGAGAATGGGCCGCGCAGTTCCTCGATCATCGCTTTCTTCTCGTCATAGCCCTTGTGCATGAAGGCTTCCGGCTTCTCGAACCACTCGTCCGGCAGTTCGATGTCCATGGCGCGCATTTTGATCGCATCGGTGACGTTCTTGATGGCGCGGCCGGTGAAACGCGGCTCGGCGTCCTTGATCATGTGCAGATAGGTGCCGATATCAGCCATCGACTTCGGCGCGCCATTTTCCTTCATGTAGCGCTCATAGACCTTCATCAGTCCGTCTTCCCTGGGCTTCTCGTGCTCCTCATAGGCTTCCATTACGGCGCGCTGGATTTCCTGGGCGGCATAGAGCTTGTGGTCGCCGAGCGGGATCTTGTGGTTCTTGCCGGCGAGCAGGACGAAGATGTCGATGTAATCGTCGCGGCTCTGCGGCCCGTCGACCAGCCAGCGGGCGCCGGCGCGCTGGCGCAGCGCATCGTCGACGTTTTCGGGATAGTTGGAAAACATGCCGAAGGAACAGTTGCCGCGCACGACCGTCGACGCACCGGCAAAGGCGTCCATCAGGACACCGGTGATTTCCTGCTGGCCGGCCGAGGCGCGGTCGTCGGAACGGCGCGCCGCCACCTGGTCGATGTCGTCGATGGTGCCGAAGCCGATGACGCGCGGGTTCAGCACGTTGTTGATGAACTGGCGGCAATTCTGGCCCGACTTGCCCTGGTAGGAGGAGATCTGGTCGACGCCGAAATTCTCGTAGGCGAAGGGATAGCCGGCGACCTGGCAGTAGCCGCTGACGAGGCCGGCGATCATCTGGATCAGCGTCGTCTTGCCGGTGCCGGGCGCGCCGTCGCCGATGAAGGTGAAGAGGAAGCCGCCAAGCTCGACGAAAGGGTTCAGCTCGCGCTCGAAATCATAGGCCATCAGCATCTTGGCGAGCTTGACCGACTGGTATTTGGCGATGTGGTTGCCGACGACCTCTTCCGGTTTCTTGAAGGTCATCACCAGCGGTTTCGAACGCTTGCCGGGCGCTACGTCGAAGCCGTCGAGCGTGAAGTCGTCGATGTCGATGCGGATATGGGCGTTTTCGAACGGGCCGATGCCGTCGAAACGGCCCTTTCGCGCCAGAAGGCCGTCGATGGCGACGCGGGCAAAGGCACGCGCCCGGGTCATCAAGTCGGCGTCGTCCTTGGCGCCCGCAATCGCTCTGTCGAGGCCGGCCAGGATCGACTTCACCGCATCCTGCGGCGTGTCGAACAGGAAGTCCGGCTCGGGTGTGTCATTGGGCGCCTCGCCATCGCTGTCGATGAGCTGGAACAGATAGGAGCCGAGACTGAAGGCGGAAATGTAGGCCGAGGCCGACAGCAGCCTTTTGAAGGTGGCGGCCTCGTCGCCTTCGAGCGGGGCGCGGGCGTTTTTCGCCTGCAGGCTTTCGAGGTCGGAACCTTCGGCGAAGACGTCCGATATGGCCAGTGCTATGGCCGTGCCGCGCCGGGCGCGAAACAAAAGCGTATGCTGCGCGATGCTCAGCAACTGGTCATCGGGGTGGACGGCGGCGACGGTCTTGGCAAGCTCGACCTCGCGCGTGCGCCGCACCGAGCCGACCGAAACGGTCGAGACGAAGCGGCGGTTGGTGCCGGCAAGTGCGGTGCCGGATTCGCGCGACGGATCCTCCAGCACGACGATGCGGGTGATGAAGCTCTGCGCGGTGGCGCGGTGCTTTTCGATTGCCGCTTCAGAGATCGTGGTCAGGCCGGTGTCCATGAAGGATGCTCCGCGGTTTGACGGTCAGACGTCGCTGATGACCTGTCCCTTGGACAGGATGTGGACCTTGTAGCCGGAAAAAATCTTCTGTGCCTCGCCGGCGGCGTAGAGCGCCTGATAGGCCTCATGCGGGATCAGCGCATGGTTCTCGTAGCTCGATACGCCCTGGCGCGCGGCCTCCAGGTCGTCGGTGTTGATGAAGAATTCCTGCGTCGTCTTCTCGCTCGAAAACAGGCCCTTGCGGCCGGGTTTTTCGGCTTTCGAATAGACTTCCTGGATGGTCCAGGTAAGCAGCCAGGCGTTTTCCGGCTTGCGCACCTTGGCCAGCACCTCGGTAACCGTCGAATTGTTGTCGGTGATCCCCGCCGAATAGAAGGGGCCGAGCACGACACGGCGCAGCTGCTTGGGGTGCAGCGGTTCGAAATCCTTGTCGAGATTGACGGCGATGGTCGCCGGCGACAGCGTATAGGCCGAGTTCTTCTCGGTGAAGTCGTCGAAGCGATGGGCAAGCTCGGGGTTGAGCAAGCCGTCGACCGGCAGCGGGATGTCGACCTTGTCGTTGAGCTTGCCGGTGTCGTCGACGAGCTGGCGGATCATCGCCTCGGAGGAATCCTCGACCGTCACCATATAGACCAGCGGCAGGTTGGCGCTGCCGTCGAAGGCAGCCCAATGGACGAGATAATAGGGCCGCCCCGTCTTCGGATTGACCGAGACCTTGGCTGTCTGCGCCAGCGTAAACGGGCCGAAGGTGGTCTCGCTCTTCACGTCCTCGAGGTAGAGCCGCTCGGCCATCGACTTCTGCAGCGCTGCGGGGAATTCCTTGTGGCGCAGGATGAAGTCGGCCATTTCCTCGCGCAACTCGCCGGCCAGCGGGATGTTGGCAAGCCGTGCATCGGCCTGGCGACGGTCGTTTTCCAGCTCGAGCAGGTTCTGAAAGACCGGAAAGCCGCTTTCGGCGCGCGAAATGCGGAACGTGTCCATGAAGCCCAGCCGGTTGCGCCAGCAGGAAAAGGACTTGTCGAGCCGCGCAATGTACTCGGCGACGATCCTGGCGACGATGCCGTGCCGGTAGAGCGGCGAGCGGTCGTCGCGCATGAACACTTCGAGGCCGCTGAGCGCCGCCGTGATCGCCGAGAAATAGCGCGCCGCGGCTTCGTTTTCGGGGGTCATGCAGCCAGCCTTAGAGTGCGATGCGCGTGCAGCAATTAGGACTGCACGTAATTGGCCGAATTATGCTTCTTCATCACGTCGTCGAAGCGGCGGGCGAAGGCATCGTCGGCGAGCTTCTTGCGGCGCTGGATGTCGGCGGTCGCCACCATATTCTTCTCGTGCATTTCGAGGAGATCGCCAATGTGCTTCTGCGAGGCAGCCCCGATGCCGGCCATCGTCTCCTCGGCGGTATTGTCGACCTGGCTGCCCAGCGTGTTGATCTTGTGGGCGACGTCCTGCTGGGCGGCGGTCTTCAGCGAATCTTCCAGCGCCTTGTAGAGCACGATGCGCTGCTCGGTATCGATGGTTAGCTTGTTGATCAGCGTCGACTGCGCCGCGATCTGGTTGTTGAGCGAATCGACGAAGGTCTGGAACATCGAAGTGTAGCGTTCCAGCGTCTGGCTTTCGGCCAGCAACTCCTGCTCCTTGGCCTGCTTCTCATTGTATTCCGTAGCCATTTTCGAGCGCTCGCCTTCAAGCTGCGTGCGCTCCTTCTGACTGGTCGAGGCGGCGATCTTGTTTTCGATGTCGAGCAGCATCGGGTTCAATTCCTCGATGCGCTTCTGGACGGCCTCGAGATTGGACATGGTGGTCTTGCGGCGCTCGATCACCTGCGCGAGGCTGGCCTCGGAGGTCTTGTAGCGCTGGTCGAGAACGTCCTTCTGCGCCTTGAGGATGCCAACGATGGTGTCGGATTTCGCCAACAGCTCCTGCAGATTGCCGGCCAGCGACATGTTGCGGACACGGTCGGTGCGCATACGCTGCTTGCTCTGGCTGGAAAAGATGCCGATGAAGTTTTCCCAGCCGGTGTAGTTCTTCATGCTCTCGAATTCGGCGCCGAAGACGTTGGTGGCGTCCTCCAGCCCGATGATCAGGTCGGCAATGTTGCCTTCCATCACCTTCTGCTGCTTCAGCACATCCTCGATGCGGGCATTCTCGATGTCGAAATCGGCGGCGCCGATCTTCTTGTCGGCCTTGGCGAGCGTGTCGAGCACGGTGCCGGATTGCTCGATCTTGGTGCGCATGTCCTGCACGACCTGCTTGGTCTTGGCAATTTCGGCATCGAAATTCTGCAATGTCGCCATGGAGGCCTCCCGCTTCGGCATCAGTTTCGTGTCGCAACCCGCCGCGAATATATGTGCGGCATGGGGGGAAGGGAAGGCGCAAGAGACAAGACGTCAGGAAATTCAAAGGAGTGGGCCGGCGATTGCTTGATCGTCAAAGGCGACCATCGCGTGTTTCAGGACGGATCAGGGCTTGGGATCGGCCTTGAGATAGGCAATGACATTGGCGATATCATCGTCGCTGGTCAGGCCGGTGAAGCCCATCTTGTTGCCGGGGACCTTTTGCCGTGGCGCGCGCAGATATTCGGAAAGGTTCGCCTCGTCCCAGACCATACCGGCGGCGCCCGCATCCTTCATCGCCTGCGAATAGCGGCTGAGGAAGCTCTGCGCCGTGCCGGCGGTGCGGCCGACGACGCCCATCAGATGCGGGCCGACCTTGTCCCGGTCGGTCGCTGCCTCGTGGCAGGCCAGGCACCGATTGAAGACCTTCTTGCCGAGGACGGCGTCGCCGTCGGCATTTGCGGCAAGGATGCCGGCAAGGAGAAAGACACCGGCGGACGAAATGGCTCGAAACATCGCTGACCCCGACAAGTTCTGGCTGAAGACCGATTAGGCCGAGGCCCTTAACAAACGCCGCATGATGGCGGGATTGCGGAAGACAGGCTCAACCCGGTAGACCTTTGACGGCCTGCTGGATCGTCTGTTCGATCGCAGCCAGCGAATGCCTGTCGCGTACGAAGGCCCGGCCGGCGTCGGCCATCGCGGCGGCCCGTTGCGGCTCCGCGGCGAGTGCCGTGATCTTCGCGGCCAGCTCGCTGGTGTCGCGGCCGGACAGGAAGTGCGTGCCGGCTTCGAGGCCGAGCCCCTCGACAGCCTTTTCCGTTGCGCAGACGACCAGTCCCGCGGCCATCGCTTCCAGCACCTTGATGCGGGTTCCACCGCCGAACCTGAGCGGCATCGGCGCATAACCGGCACGGCCAAGCAGATCCGGCACCTGCGGCGGGTTTTCGACGAGTTGCAGCCCGTGCGTTGCGCAGACATGGCGCACGATATCGCGCGGATTCCTGCCGGCTACGATGATCGACCATGGCTGACCGGATGCCGCCAGGCGCGGCGCCATCTCGCGGCCGATCTGCTTGACCGCGTCGATGTTGGGGAAATAGCCGAGATGGCCGATGAAGCAGAGGCGGAGCTCTTCGTAGCGCCGGGTGGCAATCGGCAGGGAGAGCACTGTTTCGTCGGGGAAGGGATTGGCGATCACCTTGATGTCGATCATCTTGTTGCCCGGCGGCTTGCCGCTGCCGGCCGGTCCCAGCGCCAGCAGCGTCGCCCGGTCCGCTTCCGAGCAGACCCAGACCTGGTCGGCAGTGCTTGCGGCCAAGATATCCGCTTCGCGTGCCTGGACGATCTTGCGGCGGTGCTGGCGAAAGCGCCACCAGCGCTGCCACAGGTACAGCGATCCGATGCGTTCCGCCACCGTGCGCGAATCGACATTGTGCAGATCGATGACGGTCTGTCCGCCGTGTTCATGCGCCAGCGCCAGCAATTGCGAAAGCGCGATGTCTTCGATCACCACGAGGTCGGGCGCGAACGCTTTCCAGATCGAGGCTGCTTCGGTCAGTTCATCGGCCGGGACTATATGCACGGTCGGGTGCGGGCTGCGTCTGTGCCAGGGGCCGCGGCCACGGGCCGCCTCGATGATCCGGTGCCGGATATTTGGCGGCGTCGCGGGCGCCGGCGCGCCGGTGAAGCTCACGGTCAGGACCTCGCCCAGTGTTGCCAGCGCCCGCGCATTGGCGGCGTTCCGGATCTCGCCGCCGGAGACCGGCGGAAACGGACAATCGACCGTGAATTGCAGAATTTTCATGCCGCCCCCGCACGCATCGTAATCGGAGACGAATGAAACCGGAATAGGTAGCGGTCAGGCTTTCAGCCCTTGGTGAAACCGATGAAGTCGCCGGGCGCGGCGCGGCCCATTTCCTCTTCCCAATGGCGGCGGCAGAGCGAGACATAGACGTCCTTGCCGATCGCCACCTGTTCGCCCTGCCTTGCCACCTTGCCGTCCGGGCCGAGGCGCACCACCATCGTTGCCTTGCGGCCGCAGCGGCAGATGGTGCGCACCTCGCGCAATTCGTCGGCGATGGCGAGCAGCGCGCGCGAACCGGAAAACAGCTTGCCCTGGAAATCGGTGCGCAGGCCGTAGCACATGACCGGGATGTTCAACCGGTCGGTGATGCGGGCGAGCTGCCAAACCTGTTCCTCCTCGAGGAATTGCGCCTCGTCGACGAAGACGCAATGCACGGTCGTATGGTCATTATGCTCGGCGACGCGAGCGAACAGATCGTCGCCATCGCGGAACATCTCGGCGTCGGTCTCCAGGCCGATGCGCGACGAGATCAGCCCGGTATCGCCCTTGCGGTAATGGCCGGCGACGAACAGCATCGTCTTCATGCCGCGCTCACGGTAATTGTACGACGCCTGCAAGAGCATCGTCGTCTTGCCGGCATTCATCGTCGCATAATGGAAGTACAGCTTGGCCATGCCGCTCTTTTAAGCCGACTTGTCCTGGCGCGGGGAGGGGGCGTCCCTACATTCCACCGGAAAAGGGCATTCCATCGGAGAAACGCCTGCCTGATCGGAAAAACTCTGCCAAAAAGCGGCAAGCGTGTCGCTGATCGGCCAGCCCGCGCCGTTGATCGTGATTGTCTTAGTGCTTGAACCTGCACCAGAATGGTGTTTGGCTGATAAAACAAAGGCGGGCGCAAGAAATCCGCTTTGCCAAAGAATCGAAATGGGAGAAATAAACATGTCGCGCATGAATTCCTTCGTCGCCGGTCTTGGCCTGGCGGCTTTCCTGTCCACGAGTGCCGCTTTCGCCGGCGATCCGGAAAGCTGCAAGGCGGTGCGTCTTTCCGATGTCGGCTGGACCGACATCCAGGCCACCACCGGCGTCGCCTCGGTGCTGCTCACCGCGCTCGGTTACGAGCCACAGGTGATCCAGCTTTCGGTGCCGGTGACGATGGCATCGCTGAAGAACAAGGATCTCGACGTTTTCCTCGGCAACTGGATGCCGTCGATGACCAACGACATCAAGGACTACACTGCCGACGGCTCGGTCGAGACCGTCAGCGAAAACCTCAGCGGCGCCGGTTACGGCATCGTCGTGCCGACCTATGTCGCCGACGCCGGCGTCAAGACGCTGACCGACCTCGGCAAGTTCAAGGACAAGTTCGACGGCAAGATCTACGGCATCGAGGCCGGCAATGACGGTAACCGCATCATCCTCGACATGATCAAGAACCCGGCCGACAATCTCGAAGGCTTCGAACTGGTCGAATCCTCGGAGGCCGGCATGCTCACCCAGGCCGAGCAGTCGATGAAGAACGATGAGTGGATCGCCTTCCTCGGCTGGACGCCGCATCCGGTGATGGGCGCCATGAAGATCACCTATCTCGAGGGCATGGGCGACAGCGGCTTCGGCGCCGCCACCGTCCAT
This sequence comes from Mesorhizobium helmanticense, assembly GCF_003034915.1. Taxonomy (GTDB): domain Bacteria; phylum Pseudomonadota; class Alphaproteobacteria; order Rhizobiales; family Rhizobiaceae; genus Mesorhizobium; species Mesorhizobium helmanticense. Next base: position 93,218 of record NZ_PZJX01000027.1, read on the forward strand.
ACCAATGTGCGCAAGGGCTACATGACCGAATGCCCGAATGCCGGCAAGTTCATCGCCAACCTGAAGTTCAACCTGGACATGGAAGGCGAGATGATGGACGCGATCCTCAAGGGTGGCGACGCCAACACGGTCGCCACCGACTGGCTGAAGAAAAACCCGGACGCCGTCACGCCCTGGATTGCCGGCGTGACCACCTTCGACGGCGGCGACGCGGCCGCAGCCGTCAAGACCGCGCTCGGGAGCTGAGCCGACTGAATTCGGCCAGGCCGAACCAGAAAGGGCAGCCATCTTAGAAAAGGCTGCCCTTTTTCATATCGTGTGACAAGATGATCGTCCAACAAGGACGGCGCCGGCAGAAGAGGGGTGAGATGGATCCGATTTCTAAATTCCTATCCGACCAAAGCCACAGAATCCCCATAGGCCCTTGGGGAAAGGCGTTCTTCACCTTCCTCACCGACAATTTCAACACCGTCTTCAGGGCTTTTTCCAACAGCCTCAACTTCCTGCTCGACGGGATCGTCGACGGGCTGCTGCTGCTGCCGCCTGTCCTGCTCATCGCTCTGATCGCGCTGCTAGCCTATTTCCTGCAGCGTTCGAAGGGCCTGGCGCTCGCCGTCTTCCTCGGTCTGCTGTTCATCCTCAACCAGAACCTCTGGAAACAGACGGTGGAGACGCTGGTGCTGGTGGTTGCCGCCGCCGCCGCCTCGATGGCCATCGGCGTGCCGCTCGGCATCTGGGCAGCACACAAGCCGAAGGTCTACCGCTTCATGCTGCCGGTGCTCGACCTGATGCAGACGCTGCCGACCTTCGTCTACCTGATCCCGGTGCTGACCCTGTTCGGGCTGGGCAACGCGCCCGGTCTCATCGTCACCATCATCTTCGTCATCCCGACGTCGGTCCGTCTCACCCATCTCGGCGTCACTTCGGTGCCGAAATCGATCGTCGAGGCCGGCGAGGCCTTCGGCGCCACCAAAAGACAGCTGCTGTGGAAGGTCGAACTGCCTTCGGCACTGCCCACCATCATGGCGGGGCTCACCCAGTCGATCATGCTGTCGCTGTCGATGGTGGTCTTCGCTGCGCTTATCGGTGCCGGTGGCCTCGGCACCGAAATCAACCGCGCGCTCGGCTCGCGCCGGATCGATCTCGGGCTCGAGGCCGGTCTGGCCATCGTGGTGCTCGCCATCGTGCTCGACCGGATGACCCGTATTGGCGTTGGAGGCAAGAAATGACCGTCGCCGTCGATTTCAGGAATGTCGATATCGTCTTCGGCGCCGACCAGGCCGGGTCGCTCGCGCTCATCGACAGCGGCGCCACCCGCGCCGAGATCCTCGAAAAGACCGGCAATGTGCTGGGTTGCGCAGGCGCCAGCCTCACCGTGCATGAAGGCGAGATCTCCGTGCTCATGGGCCTGTCCGGCTCGGGCAAGTCGACGCTGCTCAGGGCCGTCAACCGGCTGAACGTGGTTTCGCGCGGCCAGGTTCTGGTCAAGGACGGTGACGGCACGGTCGATGTCGTCACCTGCGACGAGGCGACGTTGAGAAGGCTGCGGCAGAAGCAGGTGGCGATGGTCTTCCAGCAGTTCGGCCTTTTGCCGTGGCGCACGGTGGAGGAGAATGTCGGGCTCGGCCTCGAACTCGCCGGCATGCCGGAAGCCGAGCGCAAGGCGCGGGTCAAGAAGCAACTGGAGCTCGTCCATCTCGACCAGTGGGCGAAGAAGTACGCCCACGAGCTCTCCGGCGGCATGCAGCAGCGCGTCGGGCTGGCGCGCGCCTTTGCCACCGAAGCGCCGATCCTGTTGATGGACGAGCCGTTCTCGGCGCTCGACCCGCTGATCCGCACCAAGCTGCAGGACGAATTGCTGCAGCTCCAGGCCGAGCTGAAGAAGACCATCATCTTCGTCAGCCACGACCTCGAGGAGGCGCTGAAGATCGGCAGCCACATCACCATCATGGAGGGCGGGCGCATCGTGCAGACCGGCGCGCCGGAAGACATCGTGCTCAGGCCCGCCAACGATTATGTCCGCGACTTCATCGCCAATGTGAATCCGCTCTCCGTCCTGACGGCCTGGAACGTGATGCGCGATCGCCGTGACCTCGAACACGGCAAGGATGGCTGGGTGTGGCTCGACCGGCGCAAGACGACGCGCTTCAAGATCGACGAGCACGGGCTGGTGGCGGCGGCAGAACGCGACGGCAAGCCGGCGGTGTGGGTCTCCTGCGCCGATGTCGAGGGCCAGCCGGAAGAGGCTGCCCAGGTATTCTGGGCCAACCCCGGTACCTCGCTGAAGACGGTGATGCTGGCCATGCACCGCTCGCAGACGGCGCCGGTGGCCTTGTTCGACGACCAGTCGCGCTTCGTCGGCGCCATCGGGATCAGGGATGTGCTGAGCGCGGTTTTGCGAAGGTAGTTTTCCGCCAGCTCGGTCTACGCGGCCAGCGGCAATCTCAGCTCGGTCAGCAGGCCGCCGCCAGGATGGTTGGACAGGCTGACCTCGCCGCCGGCGGCGCGGGCGATGTTGCGGGCGATGGTCAGGCCGAGACCGAGGCCGCCGGTCTGGCGGTTGCGCGACTGTTCCAGGCGCACGAACGAGCCGAACACGGCGTCGAGCTCGGCCTGCGGTATGCCCGGGCCTTCGTCGCGGATGGCCAGCGTGATGATCTTGCCTGATTGCTGCAGGCTGAGATGCGCCTTCTTGCCATAGGTGACGGCGTTCTGGACCAGATTGGTGACGCAGCGCCGCAGCGCGACCGGGCGCGCGATGCAGATCAGGCCGCGCGAGCGCGTGTCCTCATTGTCGAACGAAACCTGCTCGAAGCCGTCGGCGATCGATTCCACCAGCGACCAGAAATCGATCCTCTCACTCTTTTCCTCGGTCACCTCGAAAGTGGCGAAGTCGATGACGGAGCTGGCAATCTCTTCAATGTCGGCAAGGTCGTGCGCCAGCGCCTCGCGAACGGTCGATTTCCTGAGCAGTTCGAGGCGCAGCCGCATCCTGGTCAGCGGCGTGCGCAAATCATGCGCCAGCGCCGCGGCTAGATGTTCGCGATCCTCGACATAGTCGCGCAGCCTTGCCTGCATGGCATTGACCGCCCTGGCGGCGGTACGGACCTCGCGGCTGCCGGTCTCGGCGATCGGCGGGCTCTTGAGGTCGTAGCCGATCCGCTTCACCGCGGTTTCCATCGTCCGGTAGGGCGCGGTCAGCCGGCGCAGCGACCAGATGGAGGAGACTACCACCAGCCCGGCGATCAGGGCATAGAGCGGCAGGCTGTCGACGCTCAATATCGGGCCGACCGGCGTGTTCGGCTCGGTGAAGTTCAGCCATTGGCCGTCGGCAAAGCGCAGCGAGGCCGTCAGCTTTTCACTCTGGGCGAAATCGGCCGCCAGCACCAGGAGGTCGCGCTCGACCTGGCCGATATCGCGGGGTTCGACCTGGCCTCCGGCATCGTCGGCTTCGCGCGTCGCCGGGTCGCGCCGGACCCGTGCGTCGGTGACGCCGAATTTGGACAGCCGCCCGACCAATATGTCTTCCAGTTCGGCCAACTCGTCATCGCCGGCGATCGACGAGGTGACGGCGGGCGTGTCCGATACGGTGAGCGCATAGGTTGCGTTGGACAGGCCCGACGCGATGGACTTGCGCGCTTCGGGCGCCGCGTCATGCATCAACTGGACAAGCGAGAAGGCACGGTCGTTGAGCCGGTAGAGATCGACCACATCATTGGCGGCGGCGCGGTCGCGCGAGACGATGTAGAGGGTCGCGACCTGGCTGATCAGCAGGCCGGCAATGACGATGAGCAGAACCCAGACCGGCAGGGTTTGCGGCAGGATGCGTCTCATTCGGATGTCGTCTCGGGCAGGAACTGATAACCGCCGCTGCGCACCGTCAGGATCAGCTTCGGCGTTTTCGGATCGTCCTCCATCTTGCGGCGCAGCCGGCTGACCAGAATGTCGACGCTGCGGTCGAAGCTGTAGCCGCTGTCGCCGCCCGACAATTCGATGAGCTGCTCGCGGCTCAGCACGCGCTGCGCGCTCCTGACGAAAGTCTGCAAGAGGTTGAACTCGGCCATCGTCAGCTCGACCCTGACGTCGCCCGGCGCCATCAGCCGGCGGCGCGAACAGTCCATCGTCCAGCCGGCGAAATGATAGATCTGTTTCGAGCTGGGCCGGCGCGGCTCGGCGGCGCCGTTGCGCCTCAGCACGGCGCGGATGCGCGCCAGCAGCTCGCGCGGATCGAAGGGTTTGGGCACATAATCGTCGGCGCCCATCTCCAGCCCCACCACCCGGTCGGTCGTCTCGTTGACCGCGGTCAGCATGATGATGGGTGTCGCATAATTGGCGCGAAGCTCGCGGCAGAGTTCCAGCCCGCTCTTTCCGGGCAGCATGACATCGAGAACGATAAGGTCCACCTGGGTCCGGCGCAGGATGGTTTCCATCTCGGTGCCGTCGGCGGCGACGGAGGTGTGCAGCCCCCGCTTCTGGAAAAACTCCTGAAGCAGGTCGCGGATGCCCTTGTCGTCGTCGACAATCAGTATGTGTGCGTCGGATTTCACTGGAACCCTGTCGTCATTGCGGCCGAAACCGACGTTTGCCCATCCCACCCTCACGATAGAATTCAGGCCAGATGTTGGCCAGTGGCGATAATGGGGCTTGGGGCGGACTGCCAGAAACAATCCAGAAACAAAATTCTACAGTTCGGAAAAACTCCCGAAAAAAATCAAGGGCATAAGTGGTGCCGTGGCGGTCAGGTCACCGGCTGCGACACGCGTTACGGGATTACGGACAAAACCAATGCAAAGGTTCTCGATCAGCCTGATGGGTGCGTTGCTCGGCATTTCGCTCGTCACGGCCGCGATCGAACAATCCGATGCAAAGGTGGCCGATGCAAAGGTAGCCAATACAAAAGCGGCCATCACCCGCAGCGAGCGTTGCAGCGATCTGAGCCGTCAATTCGACCAAGCCCTCGAAACCCATGCCACGGTAACGCAGGTCACCGCGGCGAAGGCACTTCAAAGAAAGGGAAACCGGTACTGCGCCAACAGGAAACAGGCACAGGGAATCCGGATGCTCGCAAACGCTTTGAAGCTGCTTGGAGTGACACCGATCGACCCCGTTCAGTGACGCTCAAATTCGATCTGCAACAAAAAGGAAGTGAAGCCATGAAAAAGTCCCTCCTCTCCGCTCTCGGTCTCGCCATCGCGCTCGCCTTCTCGATGCCGGTCCTCGGCACGACCAGCGCCAACGCTGCTGCCACGACCGCGGCTGCGACGACCACGACCATGACGGCTGCGCCCACCAAGGCCGTGAAGAAGGTCGTTGCCAAGAAGACCGTCAAGAAGCACAAGAAGCACAAGAAGGTTGCTCCGAAGGCGGCTCCGAAGGCCTGATCCAGGCCGGCGACATCTCTTGTCCCATGAGAGGACCGCTCCAGTTGCGATTTGCCTGGAGCGGTCGTCTCTTTGCGTGAGGAGCCAAGGTCCGAGTCGAGCCCCGGCTCCGCGCCGGTCCATTAGCAACCATTAATCTTAAACCCGATCGCAATGCCGGACCGGTAAGGCATCCGCATGAAGAAGCGGCCTTCTTCCATTCTCCGCTCGATGGTCATTGGCGGGCTGGTGGTGATCGCGCTGGCCAAGGTGCTGATCCAGTTGACCGCCAGCCCGGTCCCAGATCCGGCCAGCGGGCGCATTGAGCCGGCTTTGTTCGCGCCAGCGATTTCCACCGATTGGGACTACGTCACCACCTGGCAGACCGTGCTGCTCATCGTGCTCACCAGTACGGTGCTGATCTGCTTTGTCGCGTGGCCGGTCGTTGCCTGGCTGGAACGGCGGATGGATACGGCCGAACCCAGTAAAAGTGCCTTGCCCGTCCCGACTGCGCGGCAATTTCCGGCTCGCCGGAGCTTCGGCCGTCAGGGCCGTGAACCGCAGGCGACAGTCCCCACATAGACCACGGACTTGTGAATGGCCGTGCCCCCCCCGGGAGGGCGGTTTGCGCCGTTCAAAATGGACGATCGCTATCGCCCGTGCCAGAGTGACAGCGACGTTCTCGCACGCTACTGCCGGTTCCGATGCCTGAAATCACGACAAAACCCCGTACCAAGACGCAACCGAAGACCGAACGGCCGAAGCTCTACAAGGTCATCCTGGTCAATGACGATTTCACGCCGCGCGAATTCGTGGTGACGGTGCTGAAGGGCGAGTTCAAGCTGAACGAAGACCAGGCGCGGCGGGTGATGATCACCGCGCACCAGCGCGGCGTCTGTGTCGTCGCCGTCTTCACCAGGGACGTCGCCGAGACCAAGGCGGCGCGGGCGACCGATGCCGGCAAGGCCAAGGGTTATCCGCTGATGTTCACGACGGAGCCGGAGGAGTAAGGAGCGCTACCTTCCCTCGCGGTACCACATCGAGCCCATGGCAAGCAGCAGCAGGCCGAGGCCGAGGAAGCCGCCGAACAGCGGCACGCGCGAGACGGCCTTGAGCACGCTGTCGTCGGTGGTGCGCAGGCCGATCCAGTCGTTGCCGGCCGCCGCGCCCGAGGCGCGGACCGGGACGATCGAAGGCAGCGTCACGCCACTGGCGGGGCCGCCGAGCGTCGATGGCTGAGCCAGCCGGCGCACGCTGCCGCCGGTGGCTTCCGCGGGCGCTTTCAGCCGGTTCTCGGTGGAGATCACGTCGGAGAATTCCGGCGCGTTGACCGGGCCGACATGGGCAAGCGCGGTCAAATTGCCGTTGCCGACCTGGTAGAGGCCGATCTCGTTGGTTTCGATGCTGCCCAGGAAAACGCCGGGCTCAGATTTTTCGAGCTTGACGATCAGCGCCTTGCCGGACGGCGTGATGACCTGTGCCGAGCCAGGGTCGTCGCTCATCGTCTGGCGGCGGATTTCCAGCATCATGCCGCGCCCTTCGGCGGTCAGCCGCTCTTCCTCGAGTTCGGGCTCCTTCATCAGCCAGTGGGCGATGCGCCGGTAGAGCTGGACATGCGGGCCGCCGCCTTCGTAGCCGCGCGCCCACAGCCAGCCCTGATCGGACAGAAGCATGCCGACGCGGCCTTCGCCTTTGCGGTCGAGTAGCAGCAACGGCCGGTTGTCGGCGCCCTTCATCACCACTTCGCCCTCGGGATTCTCGACGCCGATGGTGCGGAACCAACGGCTCCAGTGCGGCGGGTCGGTTGCCGAGCCGTCGAGCCCGCGCGTCACCGGATGGCGCTGGCCAAGGTCGGTGAGGCGCGGATAAAAGGCCTTGTCGACGACTTCGCCGGTCGGCATTGCCGGCAGCGCCGCCATCAGGGGTGTGCGGGCAATGGAGCTTTCGCCGGCATATTCAGGTCCGGCAGCGATCAGCAGCGCGCCGCCCTTTTCGACATATTCGGCGATGTAGTCGTAGTAGAGGATCGGCAGCACGTCGCGGTGCTGATAGCGGTCGAAGATGATCAGGTCGAAATCCTTGATCCTCTCGACGAAAAGTTCGCGCGTCGGAAAGGCGATCAGCGACAGTTCGTTGATCGGCGTGCCGTCCTGCTTTTCCGGCGGCCGCAGAATGGTGAAGTGAACGAGATCGACCGAGGCGTCGGATTTCAAGAGGTTGCGCCAGGTGCGCTCGCCGGCATGCGGCTCGCCGGAGACGAGCAGCACGCGCAAATTCTCGCGGATGCCGTCGACCAGCGCGATGGCGCGGTTGTTGGTGTCGGTCAGTTCACCCGGCTCGGGGTCGATGGCGAGTTCGATGATGTTGCGGCCGGCGCCGGGAATGGTCACCTGCAACGGCATGGCCTGGCCGATGGTGGCTTGCTCGACCGCAACCTGCTCGCCATTGACCGAGACGCGGACATCGACCTGGCCGGCCCCGTTACCGGTGGCGATGACGCGATAGGTCATGTCGAGCGGCTTGCCGACCAGGCCGAAGCGCGGGGCGTTCTCGAAGCGGATGCGGCGATCCTTCTCGTGGTCGTTGCCGGTGATCAGCGCGTGTAGCGGGGCGGCGAAATCGGGGGGGCCGGCCGGCGCATCGTGCACCTCGCCGTCGGTGATCATGATGGCGCCGCCGATGCGCGAAGGCGGCACGTCGCGGAAAGCGCCCTCAAGTGCTGTGAACAGCCTGGTTTCGGTGCGCTCGTCGGCGGCTTCCGACTTACCGGCCTCGACGACGCGCACGTCGAACTGCTTGAAGCGGGCGAGGCGCTGTTGAAGCCCGGCAAGCGCCTCGTCGGTCTGCTTGGTGCGCTCGCCGATGTCCTGGCTCTGGCTGCGGTCGACGACGACGGCGACAACGCTCTTCAGCGCCTCGCGCTCCTCGTCGAGGAACACCGGGTTGATGAGGGCAGCGCCCAATGCGAGCAGGGCGGCGAAACGGAAGACCGAGCCGCGCTGGCGAAACCACAAGCCAACCAGCGCCAGCAGCAACAGCGGTGCCAGCACGGCAACGAGCAGCGGCCAGGAGATGAGCGGTTCGAAGGAGAGCGACCAGTTCATGGCTTACCCTCCCCCTTGTGGGGAGGGTTGATCCGCGCAGGGAGCGCAACAAAGAGCGTCATCCTACTGCCCCAGCCGTTCGAGCAGCACCGGCACATGCACCTGGTCGGATTTGTAGTTGCCGGTCAGCATGTACATCATGATGTTGACGCCGGCGCGCAGCGCATAGATGCGCTGCATCGGGTCCGACGGCACGGTCGGCAAAAGCGGGTCGCCATTCTCGTCGACCGCCCAGGCGCCGGCGAAGTCATTGGCGGTGATCATGATCGGCGAGACGCCGTCGCCGGTGCGCACCGGGCGGTTCTCGGTGTTGCTGGCTTCGAGCGAGGCTTCGACCCAGAGCGGGCTGCCGGCGAAGCGGCCGGGAAACTCGGGCAGGATGTAGAAGGATTTGGTCAGCACGTGGTCCGATGGCACCGGTTCCAGCGGTGGCACGTTGAGATTGCCGAGGATGTCGCGCAGCCGCTCCGTCGCCGGGCTGGTTGAATCGGCGCCGATGCCATTGGCGAACTGGTCGCGCGTGTCGAACAGAACCGTGCCGCCCTGCTGCATATAGGCGTCGATGCGGGCAATCGCCGCCTCGCTCGGCATCGGGGCGGTGGGATCGATCGGCCAATAGATCAGCGGGTAGAAAGACAGTTCGTCCCTGGAGATGTCGACGCCGGCCGGCGCGCCGGGTTCGAGCGCGGTCTTCTCGATCAGGAAGCGGGTCAGGCCTTCGAGCCCGGCACGGCTGATCGAATCGACACCCGGCTCGCCGGTCAGCACATAGGCGATCCGGGTCTTCGAAATGTCCTCGATCGCCTGGGTGTCGCCGGGCTTGGCATCGTCGGCGCGGGCGATGTCGGCGTGGCCGAGCATGGCACCGAGCGCAATCAGCAGGGCGGCCGCGGTTGCCGCGGCCCGCGCACGGCGCGGCCGGCGCGAGAACAGGCCGCCCATCCAGAACACGGCCAGCGTGTCGAGCACCATCAGAGCCAGGGCCGCCGCCACCAGCGGACCTTTCAGATCGTGCGATTCGTCGAAGGCGTACTGGATGGTGGTGACCGGTACGGTGATCTCGGGTCGGACCAGCGGTGCGAAAGTGCTGCCGGTTTCGAGCAGATTGTGGGCGAAGACGCCGGTTTCGGAACCGTAGAGGCCGGGCGGGTTCTCGAACGTCACCGGCAACGGGCCGGCGCCCGGCACCAGCGGCCTTGCATCGGGCGTCGGCGGCACCAGCGTGCCGTCGGCCGATATCATGCGGTAGGGCGCCAGCGAGGTTGAGGCGGCCTCCGCATTGGCGACCGCCGCGCCCTGGTTGCGCGACAGTTGCACGATGCGCCGCAGCATTTCGACGAAGCTGCCAGAGATCGGCAGGCTCGACCACGTCGCTTCCGGCGTGACATGGAACAGGACCAGCGTGCCCTTGCCCTTTTTCAACCCGGTCACCAGCGGGGTGCCGTCGGCAAGCGTGGCCCAGCTGCGCTCGACGATGTCAGGCGACGGCTCGGCCAGGACCTGCCTGGTGACGGTGACTTCGGCGGGCGGCGCGAGGTCGGCGAATGGGCCGGTCTTCGGAAATTCGGTGACCGGCTGCGGGGTCGTCCATGACAGCGCGCCGCCGAGCGAGCGTTCTCCGGTGCGCAAGCGGACCGGCAACAGGTCGTCGTCATTGCCCGCCGCGGCCAGCCGCGAGCCGGCGAAGCGCACCAGCGTGCCGCCATTGTCGACCCAGTCGACCAGCCTTTGCCGCACCTGCTCGGGAATGGTGCCGATATCGGCCATGACGATCATCGCCGGCTTCTGGTCGAGGAGCTGCGGGATGGCGTCGGCAAGATCGGCGCTCGATGGTTCGACCAGATCGGCGAAGGGCTGCAGCGCGCGCCTGATATAGTAGAGCGGCGACAGGAGCGGCTGCGCCTGGTCGGCCTCGGCCTGCGACAGCAGACCGACGCGGCGGCGCTTGGAGTTCTCGTCGAGAACGCGCACGGCTCCGGCCTGCCGCTCGCCGTCGAGCGCGATCGAGGCGAAGTCGTTGCGCAGTTCGAACGGCACCGCCATCGTGCCGGTTGCCGTGGCTTCGCCGGGCGCGAAGGTCAAGGTCGCGTCGGCGATGCGGCGGCCCTTGTCGTCAAAGGCACCAGCCGTCACCTGCGCGGGCGCCGGATCGCCCGGCGCGCGGATGGCGGCGAGCGCGAAGCCGTCGACCTGGTTGTCGGCGCCGGTCAGGCCCGTCAATGTCAGCCGGTCGGAGACAGCCCAGACGACACGCGCGGCGTTCTTCGACAGGAGCGTGTTGAAGGCGGCCTCGTCGCCTTTCGCCGCCAGACCATCGGCGAGCACGGCAACGCTGGCGCCCGGCAAGCTCTCCAGAGTCGCGGCGACGCGGGCATAGACGGCCGGACGATCAGTTGGGATCGGCCGCGGCTTGGCCGCGCGCAGCCGGTCGAGGGCGGCAGCGGCGTCGAAGGGGCCGATCTCGGCATTCGGCTTTTCGGCGGTGAAGGCGATGATGACCGGCACGCCATTGGATCCGGCGTCGGCGATCAGCCGCTCGGCGGTGGCGACGCGCTTGCCCCAGTCGGCGGCACTGGCCCAGTCATTGTCGATGACCAGCGCCAGCGCAGCGCCTTCGGCCGGCAATTTTTCGCGTGGATTGAAGACCGGTTCGGCGAGGGCCGCGACGACCAGGGCAGCCATCAACAGCCGGAGCAGCGTCAGCCACCACGGGCTCTGATGCGGCGTCTCCTCGCGCTTCAGCACGCGGGCCAGGATCTTCAGCGGCGGGAAGGTCTCGCTCTGCGGCTTGGGCGGTGTGAGCCGCAACAGCCACCAGATCACCGGCAATGCCAGGAGGCCCCACAGCACCATGGGGGCGCCGAAGGAGAGCGGCAGCCAGCTCATGCGCCGATCCTCCCGGCACGACCGTCGGCGGTCAGTCCGGCATGACCACCATCGACGGTCAGCCCGGCATGGCCACCGTCGGTGGTCAGCCTGGCATGACCACCATCGGCGGCCATCGCCATGTGGATGCGCACCAGCGCCTCGGAGGCGAGGCGGTCGGTGTGGTTGACGGTGAAGCTCCAGCCAAGCCGCTTGCACCAGCCGGCCAGCTCCTGGCGGCGGGCGCTGTAGAGCAGGCGGTATTCATCGCCCAGCGTTTCGGCGCGGCCGGCGGTCAGCTTCTCGCCGGTTTCGGGATCGGTGAATTCGGTGCGGCCGGCATAGGGGAAGGTCTCTTCGGCCGGGTCGGCGACCTCGATCAGATGGGCACGCACGCCATGGCGGGCGAGCACGTCAAGCCAGGCCATGGTGTCCTCGACCGGGTCGAGGAAATCGCTGACGAGGACAATGTCACAAAAGCGGCGGATGCCGGAAAGATCCGGCTTTGCCGGCAGATTGGGTGCATGGGCGAGTTGGGTGGCAATACGCTCGGCGCCGTTTCGGGCGGTGAACGGGTCGGTCAGGCCCGGCCAGGCGATGCGCTCGCCGCTGCGCGACAGGAGCTCGGCCATGGCCAGCGCCAGCACCAACGCGCGCGATTCCTTCGAGACGGTCGCCCCGGTGGATTTGTAGAGCATGGACGGCGAGGGGTCGGCCCACAGCCAGACCGTATGGGCGGCCTCCCATTCGCGGTCGCGCACATAGGTGTGGTCGTCACGGGCCGAGCGGCGCCAGTCGATGCGCGAGGAATCGCCTTCGACGTAGGGCCGGAACTGCCAGAAATTCTCGCCGATGCCGCGCTTGCGACGGCCGTGCCAGCCGGCGATCACCGTGTTGACGATGCGGCGCGCCTCGACCAGCAGATCCGGCACCAGCGAGGCCCGCAACCGGCCACGGGCGAGCGCGTCGCGCGTCGCAGCCGGTGCCTGGACCTCGCCTATGCGCCCCATCAGATACCTTTTGCCAGTTTCGCCACCACGTCGCGCACAGTGGTGCCCTCGGCGCGGGCGGCGAATGTCAGCGCCATGCGGTGTTGCAGCACCGGCTCGGCCAGCGCCCTGATGTCGTCGACCGACGGCGCCAGCCGTCCTTCATACAGGGCGCGGGCGCGGGCGCATAGCGTCAGCGCCTGGCTGGCGCGCGGGCCTGGGCCCCAGGCGACATGCTTGTCGGTCTCGGCATTGCCCTGGCCGGGGCGCGCCGAGCGCACCAGCTTAAGGATCGCCTCGACGACGCTTTCCGGCACCGGCATGCGGCGGATCAGGGTCTGGATCTCTTTCAACCGTGTCGGCTGCAGCACATTCTGCGCCTTCGCATCCTCGACGCCGGTGGTCTCCAGCAGGATGCGGCGCTCCGCTTCGATATCGGGATAGAGGATGTCGACCTGCATCAGGAAACGGTCGAGCTGCGCCTCTGGCAGAGGGTAGGTGCCTTCCTGCTCCAGCGGGTTCTGCGTTGCCAGCACGTGGAAAGGCGCCGGCAGGTCATAGCGGGCGCCGGCGATGGTTACGTGGTATTCCTGCATCGCCTGCAGCAGTGCCGACTGGGTGCGCGGCGAGGCGCGGTTGATCTCGTCGGCCATCAACAGTTGCGCGAAGATCGGTCCGGAGATGAAGCGGAAGGAGCGCTTGCCGAATTCATCCTGCTCCATCACCTCGGAGCCGAGAATGTCGGACGGCATCAGGTCGGGCGTGAACTGGATGCGGCGGGAATCGAGGCCGAGCACGATGCCCAGTGTCTCGACCAGCCTGGTCTTGGCGAGGCCCGGCACGCCGACCAGCAGGGCGTGGCCGCCGGCCAGAAGCGCCACCAGCGTGCGCTCGACAACGCTTTCCTGGCCGAAGATGACGCGGCCAACGCCATCGCGAACCCTGGAAATGTCGGCCAGCGCCTTCTCGGCATCGGCGATCATGTCCTTTTCGCTGATCGGGCTTTCCTTGATCATCACGCTCATGCAGCATCGATCCTTCTGGTTGGAAATACCGGCTTGCACCTCACAGTGCCGCAGAATGCCGCGATTCGGCTTCGCGTGGCGTGCCTCTTTGAACTTAAATCACAGACTTAGGCTGACAAGCGGAACAACAGTGACTATTTCGTGACCATGACGGAACGCATCGACCTTCGTGAAGAGAGCCTTACAGCCGCAACCGAGGCGCGCGGGCTGGAAGCGCTGATCTCGCGCGCGGCCCGCGCCGGCAAGGGTCCGGCGCCGGTGGAGCGCTGGAATCCGGCCTTCTGCGGCGATCTCGACATGGAGATCAGGCAGGACGGCACCTGGTTCTACCTGGGTACGCCGATCGGCCGCATGCCGCTGGTGCAATTGTTTTCCTCGGTGCTGCGCAAGGACGAAGATGGCAGAACCTATCTGGTAACGCCGGTGGAAAGGGTCGGCATCCGTGTCGTCGATGCGCCTTTCATTGCCGTGGAGATGGATGTTTCCGGCAGCGGCAACGGGCAGATCATCACTTTCCGCACCAATGTCGGCGACGTGGTCGAGGCCGGGCCGGGCCACCCACTGCGCTTCGTCGACGAGGATGCGACCGGCGGCCTGAAACCTTATGTTCTGGTGCGCGGGCGGCTGGAAGCGCTGGTGGCGCGGCCGGTGATGTATGAGCTGGTCGAGCATGGCGAAGAGATCGAAATCGACGGCAGAAGGATGTTTGCCGTGCGCTCGAAGGGCGAGGTCTATCCGATCATGCCGGCGGAAAATCTCAATCGGTTGAGTGCGTGATGGACCAGGTGACGCCGCCGCCGTTTTCCGCCGAGGATTTTCGCGCCCGCGTTGCGGCACAGCCGCAAGCCCATGCCTCCGACGATTTCGGCGACCATCGCTTCAACCCTGGTCATCCCAGGATGAAGCAGGTCAAGGCACTGCGCGATGCCGCCGTTCTGATCCCGGTGGTCGATCACGGTCGCGACGCCACGGTTCTGCTCACCAAGCGTGCCGAAAAACTGCGCAATCATTCGGGGCAGGTGGCCTTTCCCGGCGGCACGATCGATGCGACCGATCCAAGCCCGGAAGCGGCGGCCCTGCGCGAGACCTTCGAGGAGATCGGCATCGGCCAGGACTGGATCGAGATCATCGGCCGCATGCCCGATTATGTCGCGGGCAGCGGCTATCGCATCGCTCCGGTGCTGGCAATGGTGCGGCCGGGATTTTCCCTGACGCTGAACTCCGACGAGGTCGACGCCGCCTTCGAAGTGCCGCTGCGCTTCCTGATGGACCCGGCCAACCATACTAGGGACAGCCGCATGTGGAACGATCTCGAATGGTTCTTCTACGAGATGCCCTATGGCGGCCAGCGCATCTGGGGCGTCACCGCCGGCATCATCCGCACGCTCTATGAGAGGCTCTATCCGTGAGCGGCCGCGTGTCCCTCGCGGGCAGGGCCGACTGGCTCGGCGACAAGCATCTGCAGCGCCTGCTGGCTATATTGGCGGAGGGCGGCGAGGAGGCGCGTGTCGCGGGCGGGGCGGTGCGCAATACGCTCATCGGCCAGTCGGTTGCCGACATCGACATCGCCACCACCTGCCTGCCGCATGAGACCATCCGCCGGGCCGAGGCGGCGGGTTTCAAGGCGGTGCCAACCGGCATCGAGCACGGCACCATCACTGTCGTCGCCGGTGGGAAACCATATGAAGTCACCACTTTGCGCGCCGACATCGAGACCGACGGGCGGCGCGCGAGGGTTTCGTTCGGGCGCGACTGGAAGGCCGACGCCGAGCGGCGCGATTTCACCATCAACGCGCTCTATGCCGAAGCCGACGGCACCGTCATCGACCTGGTCGGCGGCATCGCCGACATCGAAGGGCGCCGGCTGCGCTTTATCGGCGATCCGGAGGCCCGCATCCGCGAGGATTATCTGCGCATCCTGCGCTTCTTCCGCTTCTTCGCCTGGTATGGCGACGGCCGGCCGGATGCCGAAGGGCTGAAGGCCTGCGCCCGGCTCAAGGAAGGGCTCGGCCAACTGTCGGCCGAGCGCATCTGGTCCGAACTGAAGAAGCTCCTGTCGGCGCCCGATCCGTCGCGGGCCTTGCTGTGGATGCGCCAGGCCAGTGTGCTCACCAGCGTCCTGCCGGAGAGCGAGAAATGGGGCATCGACGCCATTCACGGGCTGACCAGGACCGAAAAGGATCTGGGTTGGGCGCCGGATCCACTGCTCAGGCTGGAGGCGATCGTGCCGCCCGACGCCCAGCGCATGAAGACGCTGGCCGAGCGGCTGAAATTCTCCGGCGGCGAGGCCGAGCGCCTGAGGCTGTGGGCTCTGACGGGCGCCATCGAGCCGAGGATCAGCGAAGCGGAACTCGCCAAGAAACTCTACCGTGGCGGCCGGCAAGGTTTTGTCGATCGTCTGCGGCTGTCGCTCGCTTCCGCTCGGGTACGTGCGGTCGAGGACAATGACGCGCTGCTTGAAGCCGGTGGCTTTTCGCGCCTGCTTGCCTACGCCGGAAAATGGCAAAAGCCCGACTTTCCGCTCAAGGGTGCCGATCTGACGGCGCTTGGCGCGTCGCCGGGACCGAAACTCGGCGAGACCCTGAAAAACCTCGAAAAGGAATGGGTCGAATCCGGCTTTGCGCTCGACCGCGGCGCGCTGCTCAAGCGCGCCGCGAAAGCGCTTGAGATTTAAGCTGTGTCAAGCCGCGTCGCGGACCTTCTGGATGCGCGAACGGATCGCCTCGATCATCGTCTCGCGGATGGTCGTTTCGCCATGCGTCTCGCGCATATGCTCGACGGCGCGGCGCATGACTTCGGCTTCTTCATCGGCGCGTGTGTGCCATTCGCAGCCGGGAACGAGCGACCCGCATTGAAATTCCTTCATTGGCTCTCTCCCTTCTCGTTGAAGGACTAGCATAACACATCTCGGCGGATTCAGTTGCATGGCAGCGCCGGGCATCCGAAGGATCAGAAAAGGGCGGAGCAGCGCTGCTCCGCCCCCTTACGCTACCCCGGAGACAAGACTGCGTCTTGCTCTCGGGACAAGACCATGTCTTGCTCCGGCGGGCAGGCCATCACTTCACGATCTTGACTGCCTCGGCAACTTTGTGCTTGCCGCTCATGTCCCAGGAAACGCGGACCTTTTCGCCGGCCTTCAGGCCAGGATCCTTGAAGGTCTTGGGCAGCGTAAAGGTAGATCCGTCATCCAGAACAAGGCTCATCGCCGTTCCATCATAGGTCTTGACCGTGCCAGTGATGTGTTTGACCGCGGCGAAGGCGGCGCCACCAGAGGCGAGAACGGCGGCAGCCGCGGCCGTCATAATAAGCTTGCGCATGGCATGCTCTCCTGGAAAATGAGGGCACCCGTTTGGGCAGGTGCCCCACTCAATCATGGGCCGTCCGGTCGCGTCGGGTCGCGGTTCCAGAGGAGGAGAGAACCGCCGGCGTTTCCCGGCCCGGAAACGACAAATAATCCAAATATTTCAATTGTGTATTAGACGAAAAAGATATTCGTGACGCCACATTCCCCGCCAAAATCAGGCGAATGGGACATGAATGCGGTTTCACGCTCCGCTCACCATTATTTTACGGCCACCTTACTTCCGGCGGCAGGCTGGACAGGATCGACGCGACATTGCCGCCGGTCTTCAGTCCGAAGATGGTGCCGCGATCGTGAAGCAAGTTGAATTCGACATAGCGGCCACGTCGAATGAGTTGCTCGTCGCGGTCGCCGTCGGTCCAGTTGTCGTTGAAGTTGGCGCGAACGAGATGTCCGTAGACGACGAGAAAAGATCGCCCGACATCTTGGACGAAGTTGAAATCGGCGTCCCAGCCGCCCTTGTCCTCGCCCGAATGCAGCCAGTCGAAAAAAATGCCGCCGGTGCCGCGCGGCTCGTTGCGATGCGGCAGGTAGAAATATTCGTCGCACCAGGCCTTGAATTTCGCGTAGTCGGCGACGCCGGCATTCTTCTCGCAGGCGAATTGCATGGCCCGGTGGAAGGCCAGTGTATCGGGGTCGTCCTGGACGCGGCGGCGGTCGAGCACCGGCGTCAGATCGGCGCCACCGCCGAACCACTGGCGCGAGGTGACGACCATGCGCGTGTTCATGTGCACCGCCGGCACGTTGGGGTTCCAGGGATGGGCGATCAGCGAAATGCCGCTCGCCCAGAAACTCGGGTCTTCTTCCGCGCCCGGCATCTGCTTCCTGAATTCCGGCGAGAACTCGCCATGGACGGTCGAGGTGTGAACGCCGACCTTCTCGAAGACACGGCCATGCATCATCGACATGGTGCCGCCACCGCCGCGGCCTTCGTCGCGCTCCCATGGCGTCTTCGCGAAATGGCCGGGCGACCATGAGGCCAGCGGTCCCTGCAGATCCTGCTCGATCTGCTCGAAGGCTGCACAAATGCGCTCGCGCAGCGTCTCGAACCACAGCCTGGCCTTCGTCTTTTTCTGTTCTATGTCGGCCGGCAGCCCCACGGGTATTTCAGGTCGTTCCAAATGCTGTCTCCAGTTGCAGCCGACAAAAGACTCGTCTTTTCCGGGCGCGATCCCTAGTCTCTTGGGTAGAAGCGTCAAGTCTGATCAAGGGGCAAGGAGTTCTTTCGTGCGCACCCCGGCAAGACCGCCGCTGGATGGGCTGAAGAAGAGGCTCGATCGGTCGCGCGCCGAACGAGAGCGCATGCCGCGCGACGGTTTCCTGCGCGAGACCTTCGTGCTGCCGCGCCCCGATGCGCGCCTCAAGGCGCAAGAATGGTTCGAGCGCTTTCCCAAGCAGGCCTACTGGACCGAGATCGAGAGCTGGTTCGAACGGCCGGGCGACGTCATCGAATTCACCATCAGACGGCTACCGGCTGCGGATTAGCGCTCGACAAGCAGCCGCCTTGCCCCGGTGCCTTCCCTTGCCAGCCGGTCGTCCTTGTTCCGCAGCGGGCATTTGTCGATCGACATGCAGCCGCAGCCGATGCAGTCGGTCAGGCCGTCGCGCAGCTTCTTCAGCTGGCTGATCTTTTGATCGAGCTCGTCACACCAAGCGGTTGAAAGCAGATTCCAATCCTCGCGCGTCGGCGTACGGCCTTCGGGCAGGGATTGAAGCGCTGCACCGATCCCGGCCAGCGAGATGCCGACCTCTTGCGCTATCCGGATGATCGCCACGCGTCTCAGCACGTCGCGCCCATAGCGGCGCTGGTTGCCTGACGTGCGGTGGCTGCGGATCAGCCCGCGCGTCTCGTAGAAATGCAGCGCCGATACCGCCACCCCGCTGCGCTGCGCCACTTGACCGACCGTCAATTCCGTTACCGGAGCCATTCGAATTTTTCCGCTTGACCTCAAGTTAAGTTGAGCTTGTAACCAAGAAACCCTGGATATGCAAACCGCAGGAGAAGGCGATGTGCGCCTGGGTGAAAATGACAAGAGACGGCGCGGTCATTGGCCCGAAAGTAGCCGGGGGCCAGAAAGCGGCCGTGACCGCCACGCCCGCTGATGAGCTGCGAATCCTATCGGAGCTGCCGGATCGCTTCGCCGGCCACCATGGCGACGGAAAGCGCGACATTGATGCTGCGCGCGCCGGGCTGCATCGGGATCGTCAATCGCGCATCAGCCGCCTCGTGGACAGAATCCGGCACGCCCGCGGATTCGCGGCCGAACAGGAGTATGTCGCCGGCGGCGAAGGCGAAATCGGTGTAGGCGGTCGCGGCTTTGGTCGACAGCAGCACCAGCCGCCGCGCTTCGCTTCTGCGCCAGTTTTCGAAGGCCTGCCAGTCGACATGCCGGGAAAGCCGCGCCATTTCGAAATAATCCATGCCGGCCCGTTTCAGCGCGCGATCGGAGATCGGGAAGCCGGTCGGTTCGATGATGTCGACACCGAGCCCGAGGCAGGCGGCGAAGCGCAGGATTGTTCCGGTATTGCCGGCGATATCCGGCTGGTAGAGCGCGATGCGGAGACGGTCGTTCATTTCCGCGTCTTCCTAATAAGTGGCAGATCGGCCACAGGGATTTCGCGGTTTTGGAAATTCCTGGACCTGCGGGTGGCCATTTTCTGCGAAGTCGGGTATGTCAGCTTCATTGTCAACCCGAACCGATGGAGGGGGAATTCATGATGACCATGCACAACCAGCGCCCCTCTCGGGGCCTAGTACGCCCCACGGCGGTTTCGGCACGACGATTCTCCTGACACTTTAAGATTTGATCGCACCGATTCCCGCCGAACCTAGTTTTCGGCTTTCGAAGGAATCCTGCGATGTTTTTCAAACTGCAAAAGGGGCTGGGCGCCCCACCTGAACGTGTCCGGACCGATGCTAGCCATCGTGTCCTGACCGACGCAATGCACGCCGACGTTATCCCTGCCTTTGGCCGAATGCCGGCGGTCGAGCTTGCTTCACCCTTTTTATCGCACCTTCACATGGAGGACGGACCAATGTTCGATCCCTATAAAATACCCGGTTCAAGAAGCCTGCACGAGCGCAAGATGGCGACCTGGGCGCTGCTGATCGGCGAAACCTATTCGTCGGCGGTCCACGCCGAGACGCGCCGGCGTCCGCATCGCGGCATGCTGCCTGATGTCGATTTCTCGCGCGCGGTTCCTGACCACAGTCGTCCTTCGCTGGTGCGCCGCATCATCAGGCTGATCAGGCCGGGTGCGAAGATCCGGGTCGTTGACACCGCGCCGTCAGGATCGTCAAACGAGCCTGTCGGCGAAAAGTCCGCCACACCCTATATTGCGCGAAGCAGGACCGATGGCCCGGGTGATTCCGGGCCGTCGGTCCTTGACGCCATGCGATCCGGGGACGCTACCCATTCCCGTGCCGCGTGAGCGCAAAAACAGACATATGAGTACCAAGACAATGTTCCGCTGGTTTGAAAAAAGGCTCGATCCGTTCCCTGCCGAGGAACCGGTCGAGCCCCCAAAGACGCTGGTCGCCTTCTGCGTGCACTATACGCGCGGCGCCTGGCCCTACATCATTCTCGATGCGGTGCTGGTGACGGCTATCGCCCTGGCCGAGGTGTGGATGTTCGGCTTCCTCGGTCGGATCGTCGACTGGCTGTCGGCGCAGAACCGCGAGACCTTCCTGCAGACCGAGGGCTGGAAGCTCGCCGGCATGGCCTTCATCGTGGTCTTCGCACTGCCGGCGACCGTCTGGTTCCATTCGCTGCTCAACCAGCAGACGCTGATGGGCAACTACCCGATGCGCATCCGCTGGCAGGTGCATCGCTATCTGCTCAAGCAGTCGATGACCTTCTACCAGGACGAGTTCGCCGGACGCATCGCGACCAAGCTGATGCAGACGGCGCTCGCCGTGCGCGAATGCGTCATCAAGCTCATCGACGTGCTCAACTATGTCGTCGTCTATTTCCTCGGCATGCTGGTCATCGTCGGCTCGGCCGACTGGCGGCTGGCGGCGCCGCTCGCCGTCTGGCTTGCCGGTTATATCGGGCTGTTGCGCTTCTTCATCCCGCGGCTGGGCAAGGTCGGCGAGGAGCAGGCCAATGCGCGCTCGACCATGACCGGCCGCGTCGTCGACAGCTACTCCAATATCCAGACAGTCAAGCTGTTCAGCCACGCGCGGCGCGAGGCGTCCTTCGCCAGGGAAGGCATGGCGGGCTTCCTCGATACGGTCTACCGGTCGATGCGGCTGGTGACGGTGCTTTACGGCCTGCTCTACGTCCTGAATTCGCTGCTCCTGTTCTCGGTCACCGCTATCTCGCTGTGGCTGTGGCTTGGCCAGGCGGTAACGATCGGCGCCGTCGCAGTCGTCATCGGCCTGGTGCTCAGGCTGTGGGGCATGTCGCAGTGGATCATGTGGGAGATGTCCGGCCTGTTCGAGAACATCGGCACGGTGCAGGACGGCATCGGCTCGATCTCGCTGCCGCGCCTGGTCGAGGACAGGCCCGGTGCCAAGGACATTGCCGTCACCAAGGGTGAGATCCGTTTCGAGGACATCCGCTTCCACTATGGCAAGCAGAAGGGCGTGATCGAGGCCCTGTCGCTGACGGTGAAGCCCGGCGAAAAGGTCGGTATCGTCGGCCGTTCGGGCGCCGGCAAATCGACGCTGGTCAATCTGCTGCTGCGCTTCTACGACCTGGAAGCTGGCCGGATCCTGATCGACGGCCAGGAGATCGCCTCGGTGACGCAGGATTCGCTGCGCGCCCAGATCGGCATGGTCACGCAGGACACCTCGCTGCTGCATCGCTCGGTGCGCGAGAACATCCTTTACGGCCGGCCTGATGCCAGCGAGGAGATGCTTGTCGAGGCGGCACGCCGCGCCGAGGCGCTGGATTTCATATCGGCACTTGTCGACGCTACTGGCCGCAAGGGTTTCGATGCTCATGTCGGCGACCGCGGCGTCAAATTGTCCGGCGGCCAGCGGCAACGCATCGCCATCGCCCGTGTTATGCTGAAGGACGCACCGATCCTCATTCTCGACGAGGCGACGTCCGCGCTCGATTCAGAGGCCGAGGCGGCCATCCAGGAGAACCTTTACAAGCTCATGCAAGGCAAGACCGTCATCGCCATTGCCCACCGGCTGTCGACCATCGCGGCGATGGACCGGCTCGTCGTCATGGACAAGGGCCATGTCATCGAGGAAGGTTCGCATGAGGAACTCGTCGCCAGCGGCGGGCTCTACGCGCAGCTCTGGCAACGTCAGTCGGGCGGCTTCCTGCTCGACGATGGTCCGGCCCCCGCCGCCAACGATGCACTTGCCAAGGGTCAAGCTGCAGAATGATGGCCGCCGAATGATGACTGCCGTCTACCGCTGGTTCGAGAACTGGGTCTATCCGTTCCGGGAGCCCGCGAATCTTCGGCCACCCCTCAGCGTCGGCGGCTTCCTCTGGCACTATGTCGGGCAGGCGAAATTCGCCTTCTTCGCCATGCTGGTGATCGGCGGCATCGCACCGCTGGTCGAAGCCGGGCTGTTCTATTTCGTCGGGAGGCTGGTCGATATACTCGACCAGCTTCCCGAGCGCAGCTGGCACGCCCTGTGGACCGCCGCCGGTCCCGAACTGGTGTTCATGGCCGTCGTGGTGCTGGTCATCCGCACCATCGTCGTCGGCCTGTCGGCGCTGGTCGACGAACAGACGATCACGCCGGGCTTCTACAATCTGGTGCGCTGGCAGGCGCACCGCCATGTCTCGCGCCAGTCCTACGCCTTCTTCCAGAACGACTTCGCCGGCCGCATCGCCACCAAGGTCTGGCAGGCGGGACAGGCGACCGGCGACCTGATGGAAAGCTTCATCGAGGTCGTCTGGTTCATGATCGTCTATACGGTGACGACGCTGGCGCTGGTCGCCGGCCTCGATCTGAGGCTGGCGGCCCTGGTGGTGATCTGGATCACCGCCTTTGGCTTTCTGGCCAGGCTCTATGTGCCGGAGATCCGCAAACATGCCGAAGAAACGGCCGAGGCCGGTTCGATGATCACCGGCCGCATCGTCGATTCCTATTCGAACGTGCAGACGCTGAAACTGTTCTCCGCCGATGGCGACGACCGCTACCTCAGGAGCGGCTTCGACATCTATCTCGACGCGCTTCGCCCGTTCACCCGCCGGCTGACTGGCGTGCGCATGGCGCTGACGACGCTGTCGGGCATCATGATCACGGCGATTGCCTGTTTTGCCGTCTACCTCTGGGTCGAAGGCTCGATCACCGTCGGCGCGGTCGCCTTCACGCTGTCGCTGGTGCTGCGGCTCAACATGCTGCTCGGCCGTTTGATGATGCAGCTCAATGGCATCCTGAGGAATCTCGGCGTGCTGGAGAACTCCAAGGCGCTGATCTCGCAGCCACTCGGCCTGATCGACGCGCCCGACGCGAAAGAGCTGGTCGTAGCCGGCGGACGGATCGATGTGAAAAAGGTCGAGTTCCATTACGGCAAGGGGTTCGGCGTGCTCGATGGCATCGATCTCGTGGTGCGGCCGGGCGAAAAGGTCGGGCTGGTCGGACCGTCCGGCGCTGGCAAGACGACGCTCGCCAACCTGATCCTGCGGCTCTATGACCTCGAGGGCGGGACGATACTGATCGACGGCCAGGACATCTCGAAGGTGACGCAGAACTCGCTGCGCGCCAATATCGGCGTCGTCAGCCAGGATACCGCACTGTTCCACCGCTCGCTGCGCGACAACATCAAGCTCGGCATGCCCGACGCGACCGACGCCCAAGTGATCGCGGCGGCGAAGAAGGCCGAGGCGCACGAATTCATCCTGACCTTGCGCGACAATCGCGACCGGCAGGGCTATGAGGCCTTTGTCGGCGAGCGCGGCGTCAAGCTCTCGGGCGGCCAGCGCCAGCGCGTGGCGATTGCCCGCGTCTTCCTCAAGGACGCGCCGATCCTGATCCTCGACGAGGCGACCTCGGCGCTCGATTCCGACATCGAGGCGGCCATTCAGGAGAATCTGGCAAGGCTGATGGAAAACAAGACGGTCATCGCCATCGCGCACCGGCTGTCGACCATCGCCGCGCTCGATCGCCTGGTGGTGCTCGATGGCGGCCGCATCGTCGAACAGGGCACGCATGACCAACTGGTGGCGCGAGACGGGCTCTATGCGCGGCTGTGGAAGCGGCAATCCGGCGGCTTCCTGTTCAACGAGGAAAGCGCCCTGGAAGAGACAAGGCCGGCGGAGTAAGACAAGCCATGTCGATGCGGATGCCTTCGAATTTTGGACGTCCGGGCGAGCAGGAGAGTGCGCTCGACCTGCTCGGCCACGAAATCCTCGCCGAAAAGGCGGCGGCACTCGGGCGCGCCGGCCAGCGCGTCGAGGAAACGCTGGCGAGGTTGCGCGAAAATGGTGGCGACGAGCATCGACCTCAGCTGCTTAGGGATGCGGCCGAGGCCGTCCACGGCTATTTCATCCAGCGCGAACTGTGCGGCTTGCGCAAGCACGACGCGGTGATCCGCGAATACAACATCCCCAATGCCGTGCTGGCGAGGCTCGGCGCGAAGTGAATATCACTCCAGCCACTCGGTGATGAAGCTGCCGTTCTCGTGGATGTCGGTGGTTTCGAGCGGACCGGGTCCCAGATTGGTGAATTTGTGCGGCGTGTTGGGCGGCACGATCAGGATCTGGCCGGCGGTGGCCTCGATTTCCTGATCGCCGACGGTGAACAGGCCGGTGCCGGCGCGGATGATGAAGATCTCGCTGTAAGGGTGCTGGTGCAGGCGCGGGCCGCCGCCGATGCCGGGCAGGTAGTTGAAGATCAGGCAGCTGTTGGAGCCCCAGGCACCACACTCCAGTTCGCCTTGCCAGCGATCGGGCGCGTTCGCCCAGCGGTCAGGGTTGATGACATGCGCCATGGCCATCTAACTCGTCACCGGTATCCAGGGATTGAATAGTTTCACTCCAGTGCCTTCGAAATCCTTCGTATTGCGGGTCACGACCGTCATGTTGTTGACCAGCGCGGTGGCGGCGATGTAGGCGTCGCGGTCAGGCCGAGGATCCGGAACGTGGAGAGGCGCGCAGCGCAGCGCAACGGCAAGATCCACGGGGAGTACACGCTCTGCGATCTCGGCAACCATTCCGTCGATCCAGGCGCGCAGAACGGCTGCTTTCCCTATGTCTTTTCGTTCTGCTCTGAGCGCGCCGATCTGAGCCTCGAGAATGCTGACGGCCGAAACGTAAAACTCGGCCGGATTTCGACTTTCTGCCCAAATGCGAACGTTCGGGTCGCATCGGTCTCTTCGCCTAAGTTCGGAGATGACATTCGTATCGAGTAGATACATCAGTCGAACTCGGGAGGCCGCAGGGACACGCTCTTGAGTTCCGGGATGTCGAAATCAAAATCCGCCTCCGGCCGATCATCCGCCAGAAGGTCCGCAAGGCTTTTGAACCTTTCCGGCTCGTCTTCGGGGCCTTTCAATTTCTCATACTCCTCCATCGACATCAGCACGTGGGAAGGCTTGCCACGGTCGGTGATGAAGACCGGGCCGTTCCTGGCGGCGCGCTTGGCGCGAGCCGTATCCTGATTGAATTCACGGCTCGATATGGTGGTGATCGTCTTCGCCCTGATGTTCATTTTGGGCACCTTTATCGGGAAGATGTAGATATATTGCTACATTCGTGTTCCTGGGTCAAATTTATGTCTGCGCGGGACGCCCGCGACAATCTGCCCTTGTGCCTTCACCCGTCTGGACAAAAACGGGCTTCACGCATAAACCGAAGTCCAAATGCCGGAGGAATTCGCTAGCCTGTTCGCCATGCGCTGTCGGGTTGGCGTAAACGAGCGGGGAACAAGGCTCGGCCACCGGCATCGAAGAGGCGAAAGGATCAGGCACCCGTGAGCGCAACCGAAATCCACGATCCCAACCGTCGCGATTTTCTCTACGTCGCCACCGGCATGGCCGCTGTGGTCGGCGCGGGCGCCGTCGCATGGCCGTTCATCGACCAGATGCGCCCGGATGCCTCGACGCTGGCGCTGGCCTCGGTCGAGGTCGACGTCGCCTCGCTGACGCCGGGCATGTCGCTTGTCGTGAAATGGCGCGGCAAGCCGGTGGTCGTGCGCAACCGCACCGAGCAGGAAATGAAGGACGGCGAGGCGGTCAATCTGGCCGACCTCAAGGACCCGATCGCCCGCAATGAAAATCTGCCGGCCGACGCGCCGGCGACCGACGCCAACCGCACGACGCCGGGCAAGGAAGCCTGGATGGTGATGGTTCAGGTCTGCACCCATCTCGGCTGCATTCCGCTCGGCCAGGAAGGCGAATTCGGCGGCTGGTTCTGCCCGTGCCACGGTTCGGTTTACGATACCGCCGGCCGCATCCGGAAGGGGCCGGCGCCGGAGAACATGCTGGTGCCGGTGTTCCAGTTCATTTCCGACACCAAGATCCGTATCGGCTGAGGCTAGGGGACATTTCGATGAGCGAGGGACACTCGACCTATACGCCCAAGACCGGTATCGAACGCTGGTTCGACGCCCGCATGCCGCTGCCGCGGCTGGTCTATGACAGCTTCGTCGCCTATCCGGTGCCGCGCAACCTCAACTATGCCTGGACCTTCGGCGGCATACTGTCGATCATGCTGGTAGCGCAGATCCTGACCGGCATCGTGCTGGCCATGCACTACACGGCGGACAGCGTTCTCGCCTTCGATTCGGTCGAAAAGATCATGCGCGACGTGAATTCGGGCTGGCTGTTGCGCTACCTGCATTCGAACGGCGCCTCGTTCTTCTTCGTCGCCGTCTATATCCACATCTTCCGCGGCCTCTACTATGGCTCCTACAAGGCACCGCGCGAGCTCTTGTGGATCCTCGGCTGCATCATCTACCTCCTGATGATGGCGACCGGCTTCATGGGCTATGTGCTGCCCTGGGGTCAGATGAGCTTCTGGGGCGCCACCGTTATCACCGGCTTCTTCAGCGCCATCCCGCTGGTCGGCGACTGGATCCAGCAGCTCTTGCTCGGCGGCTTCGCCGTCGACAACCCGACGCTGAACCGCTTCTTTGCGCTCCACTATCTCTTGCCGTTCATGATCGCCGGCGTCGTCGTGCTGCATGTCTGGGCGCTGCATGTGGTCGGCCAGTCGAACCCGACCGGCATCGAGGTCAAGTCGAAGACCGACACCGTCGCCTTCACCCCTTACGCGACCATCAAGGACGCGTTCGGCATGATCGTCTTCCTGTTCTTCTTCGCCTATTTCGTCTTCTACCTGCCGAACTATCTCGGCCATCCGGACAATTACACGGTCGCCAATCCGCTGAAGACGCCCGCCCATATCGTGCCGGAATGGTACTTCCTGCCCTTCTACGCGATCCTGCGCGCCATCACCTTCAACGTCGGGCCAATCAACTCCAAGCTCGGCGGCGTGCTGTGCATGTTCGGCGCCATCGTCATGCTGTTCCTGGTGCCATGGCTCGATACCTCGAAGGTGCGCTCGGCGGTCTACCGGCCCTGGTACAAGCTGTTCTTCTGGCTGTTCGTGGCCGATGCCATCCTGCTGGGATGGCTGGGCTCGCAGCCGGCGGAAGGCAGCTATGTGTTCATGGCGCAGATGGCGACGCTGTTCTACTTCGCCTTCTTCCTGGTTGCACTGCCGGTGCTCGGCCTGATCGAGACGCCGCGGCGGCTGCCGAATTCGATTACCGAGGCGGTGCTCGAAAAGAACAAGGGTGGCGGTCACCATCCCGCGGGGGCTACGGCCGCGCCGGAAACCAAGGGCTGAGCGTGAGAATCTCAAGGGGATTTGGCATGAAGAAGATTCTCACCTCGCTGGCGTTGCTCGGCCTGGTCTTTGCGGGCACCGCGGCAATCGCCGCGGAGGAAGCGCACAACGCGGCCGCACCGACGCATTTCCCGATCGATGAGCCGAAGGAAATGGACTGGAGCTTCGCCGGACCTTTCGGCACTTACGACAAGGCGCAGTTGCAGCGCGGGCTGAAGGTCTACAAGGAGGTCTGCGCTGCCTGCCATTCGATGAATCTGGTGGCGTTCCGCACACTGGAGGACCTTGGCTATTCGGAGGCGCAGGTCAAGGCGCTGGCGGCCGAGTACACGATCAATGATGGTCCCAATGATGCCGGCGACATGTTCGATCGTCCGGGCAAGCCCTCCGACCATTTTCCGGCGCCGTTCCCCAACGAAGAGGCTGCAGCCTCGGCCAATGGCGGCGCCGCCCCGCCCGATATGTCGCTGCTGGCCAAGGCGCGCGGTGTCGAGCGCGGCTTTCCGCGCTTCGTCTTCGACATCTTCACACAGTATGCGCAAGGCGGTCCCGACTATATCCATTCGCTGCTGACCGGCTATGACGAGACGCCGCCGGCGGGCATGGTGATACCGGAGGGCACGCACTACAATCCGTACTTCTTGTCCGGCGTGTCGCTGAAGATGCCCAAGCCGCTCTCCGACGGCCAGGTGACCTATGATGACGGCTCGCCGCAGACGGTCGATCAATATTCCCGCGACGTCTCGGCCTTCCTGATGTGGGCGGCTGAGCCGCATCTGGAAGACCGCAAGAAGACCGGCTTTCGCGTGCTGGTGTTCCTGTTGCTCTTCGGCGCGCTGGTCTATCTGACGAAGCGCAAGGTATGGGCCGGCGTGGCGCACTGAGCGGTCCCCAGACGCACCGAAACGCAGGGGCGCCGAGAGGCGCCCTTTTTGCGATATTGGCCGTGATCAGCAGGGCAGCTTCGTAAATAGTCCGTTGGCACGGAGTTACTTGATTGATATTCGACGCACGAACGGCGACGAAGGGATTGTCGACGCCATGGCCTTGGAATTCGCTGATGCGGCTGCAGGATTGCCACAATTTTTCCGATTTTCGGCGCATGGCGCAACGGCGGTTGCCGGGGCCGATCTTCAACTACATTGACGGTGCGGCGGACGATGAGGTCACCTATCGCCGCAACACCGAAAGCTTCGAAACTTGCGATCTGGTTCCCAACGTCTTGCGCGGCGTCAGCGAGATCGACATGTCGGTGACGGTCATGGGCCAGAAATTGGCGATGCCCGTCTATTGCTCGCCGACCGCCTTGCAGCGCCTGTTTCACCATCAAGGAGAGCGCGCGGTTGCCAAGGCCGCTGCCAAATACGGGACGATGTTCGGTGTTTCCTCGCTTGGTACCGTCAGCCTCGAGGAGGCGCGCAAGATCAGCAGTGGACCACAAGTCTATCAGTTCTATTTCCATCGGGATCGCGGCCTCAACCGAGCGATGATGCAACGCGCAAAGGACATTGGCGTCGAAGTGATGATGCTGACCGTCGACAGCATCACCGGCGGCAATCGCGAGCGCGACAAGCGCACGGGCTTTGCCATTCCCTTCAAGCTCAATCTGGCCGGAATGCTACAGTTCGCCCTCAAGCCGGGCTGGGCGTTGAACTATTTCACGCATGAGGGCTTCAAGCTGCCGCAACTGGACGAGCACGTGGACATGGGCGGCGGAACCATGTCGATCAGCCGCTACTTCACCGAAATGCTCGATCCGTCGATGACGTGGGACGACGTTGCCGAAATGGTCAGGCTCTGGTCGGGTCCGTTCTGCCTCAAGGGCATTATGTCGGTGGAGGACGCCAAGCGTGCGGTCGAGATCGGCTGCAGCGGCATTGTCCTGTCGAATCACGGCGGCCGGCAACTGGATGGCTCGCGGGCGGCCTTCGACCAGCTTGCCGAGATTGTCGACGCCGTCGGCGACCGGATCGATGTCATCATGGATGGCGGCGTGCAGCGCGGCACGCATGTGCTGAAGGCGCTCTCGCTCGGCGCCAAGGCCGTCGGCGTCGGCCGCTATTATCTCTTCCCGCTGGCGGCGGCCGGGCAGGCGGGCGTCGAACGCGCGCTCGAACAGATGCGTGTCGAGATCGAGCGCGGCATGAAGCTGATGGGTTGCACTTCGATCGAACAATTGACGCGCGAAAATCTGCGTTTCAGATAATCTCGCGCGAAACGGGCGGACGTCCGAGTCAGCAACGGGTCTCGCTCTTCGCGGCAAGACAGCAAACACGCCAGTGTGGAGTGCGAACCATGAAATCCTCCCTCGAAGAGACGCTGCTCTCCGCCATCCGAACCATTCCCGACTACCCCAAGCCGGGCATATTATTTCGCGACATCACCACGCTGCTCGGCAATGCGCGCGCCTTCCGCCGCGCCATCGACGAACTGGTGCATCCCTACGCTGGGCTGAAGATTGACAAGATCGCCGGCATCGAGGCGCGCGGCTTCATCCTGGGCGGCGCCATCGCCCATCAGCTTTCGGCCGGCTTCGTGCCGATCCGCAAGAAGGGCAAGCTGCCTTTCGACACGGTTCGCGTCGCCTACAGCCTCGAATATGGGCTGGACGAGATGGAGATGCACAGGGATGGCGTCTCTCCGGGCGAGAAGGTGATCCTCGTCGACGACCTGATCGCCACCGGCGGCACGGCGGAAGCGGCGGTCAAGCTGCTCAGGCAAATCGGCGCCGACATCCTCGCCGCCTGCTTTGTCATCGACCTGCCGGACCTCGGCGGCCGCGAGAAACTCGAAGCACTCGGCGTGCCGGTCAGGACGCTGATCGGGTTTGAAGGGCATTGAGCGGAGGGCTTTCCCTTCTCCCCTTGTGGGAGAAGGTGGCCGAGCGAAGCTCGGTCGGATGAGGGGTGCTCCAGAAGACACCAACGCCTCATTTCTTCCAACACCCCTCATCCGTCTCGGCGCTGCGCGCCGATCCACCTTCCCCCACATGGGGGGAAGGAAAGTGGCGCCTCACCCCACTTTCACCAGCACGGCGCTGTCGAACTCGAGGACCTTGTCGCCGGTCGAATCGAAGGCCTCGCAGCGTAGCGAGAGCAGCCGCCAGCCCGGCCGCGAGACCATCGGGCGATGGCCGAGCGCCGTGCGGGTGAAGGTGACGGTTTCCCCGGCATAAACGGGTTTCAGCCATTTGAGGTTCTTGAAGCCGGGCGAAGGGCCGAATTCAGGCAAGGGCCCGGGGCCGGTCCAATCCTTCTCGGTCACCATGAGCGTCGCAAGGTTCAGTTTCATCCAGGTGGCGGCGGTGTGCCAGCCCGATGCGCACAGGCCGCCGAACACGCTCCTCTTCGCCGCCGCCTCGTCGAGATGGAAGACCTGCGGATCGTATTTGCGGGCGAACGCCTTGATCGCCTCGGGTTCGAACGTATGCGAGCCGAGCGTGATGGTGACGCCGATGCAGAAGAACTCGTCCAATGTCATGAGCGGCCCTGTGCGGCGTCGCGCGCGAGGAACATGACGGTGTTTTCGAGATCGAAAACGCTTTCGCCGCGCTGGTTGAAAAGCTCGCTGCGCATGGTGACAAGGCCGAGCTGGGGCTTGGACTTGGACAAGCGCTTGGCAAGGACGGTGGTGTTGCCGCTCAGGACGTCGCCGGCCAGCACCGGTTTCTTCCACCGGACCTGGTCGACCCCAGGGGCGCCCTGACAGGTCGAATCGAGCAGGAAGGCGTCGCACAGCATGCGCATGAACATCGCGCAGGTGTGCCAGCCGGAGGCCGCCAGGCCGCCCAGGATGCTGGCCTTGCCCGCCGCCTCGTCGAGATGCATCGGCTGCGCATCGAATTCCTGCGCGAATTCGATGATCTCGGCAGCGCTTACCAGCTTGGTGCCGAGGTCGAGCGACGCGCCCTCGACGAAATCCTCATAGGCCCAGGTCTTTTCGGTGGCCCAAGTCTTTCCGGTCATAATCTGGAATCCGGTTCAAGATTGTACGATCCACGGATCGGCGTTCCCGGATGCAGGCCGGACAGGCTTTGGTCAAGTGATTTCTAGTGAGCCAAGCCTTGCTCAGAGCCAGCCGCGGCGGCGGAAATACCAGAACGGCAGGATCGCCGACAGGATCATCAAGCCAATGGCGAAGGGGTAGCCGAAGTTCCAGGTCAGTTCGGGCATGACATTGAAATTCATGCCGTAGATCGAGGCGACCAGCGTCGGCGGCAGGAAGATGACGGCGGCGACGGAGAAGATCTTGATGATGGCGTTCTGCTCGATCGAAATCATGCCAAGCGTCGCGTCGAGCAGGAAGGAGATCTTCTGCGACAGGAAGGTGGCATGGTCGGCCAGAGACAGCACGTCGCGCGACAAGGTCTTGATGCGCGCCCGGATGTCCTTGCTCATTTTTGTCTGCGTCGAGGCATGGGCGAGGAAGCCAGCGAGGCGCTGCAGCGAAATCAGGCTGTCGCGGATCGAGGAGGCGATGTCCTCCTTGCGGCCGATGGCTTTCAGCAGCTCCTGGAAATCGCGGTTGCGCTTGGAAACCTTGGTCGATCTCGCCTCGAAGATATCGCGCGAGATCGTCTCGATGTCGCGGCCGGCGCGTTCCAGAATGTCGGCCAGGCGGTCGACGATGGCCTCCAGCAGGCCGATCAGGATGGTGTCGCTGCTGGTGCACCCGGTCGCCACCTTCTCGGCGCGCAGCGGAAAGGTCGTGAAGGCCTTGGGTTCGTGGTACCGCACGGTGACCAGCCTGTTGCCGGCCAAGACAAAGGTGACCGGCGACATCAGCGGATCGTCGGCCTCGGTCTGGGCGGGGAGCGTGGCGGTCATGAAATAGGCGCCGTCCTCGACATAGAGGCGGCTGGAAATCTCGATCTCCTCCATCTCCTCGCGCGTCGGAATGGCGACGCCGAGCCAGGTTTCGATGGTGGCTTCCTCTTCCTTCGTCGGGCTGAGGAGATCGGCCCAGACCACCCTGTCGCCGCTTGCCAGGAGATCGTCGACGACGCGCAGGCGATCATTCTCCACGACGAAGGCCTTGATCATCGCCGGTCTCCCTTGCTGGGGCCAAAGAGGTTTTCGTTCGTAGCGACGCGTCGTTTCGGATGCGGGGCGGGGACAGGCATATGGACGAAGCCCGGCCGGTGCAGACGCCCCTTAGACCCGTCGCCAGGGGCAGTCAAGCGATGCGGAGAGGCTTGTCTCCAGCCTGCACGAAGCTGTGATCGGCGGCCGTCGGGCCAGCCGCCGCGAGACCTTTTGCCGGCTCAGGTGTTGAACTTGAACAGCATAATGTCGCCGTCCTGGACGACATACTCCTTGCCTTCGTCGCGCGCCTTGCCTGCCTCCTTGGCCGCCACTTCGCCGCCCAGCGTGACGAAGTCATTGTAGGCGATGGTCTGGGCGCGGATGAAGCCGCGCTCGAAATCGGTGTGGATGACGCCGGCCGCCTGCGGCGCCTTGGCGCCCTTGTGCACGGTCCAGGCGCGCGTCTCCTTCGGGCCGACGGTGAAGTAGGTGATCAGCTGTAGAAGTTCGTAGCCGGCGCGGATCACCTTGTTCAGGCCAGGCTCATCGAGGCCGAGCGTTGCCAGGAATTCCATCTCTTCCTCGTCGCTGAGCTGGGCAACCTCGGCCTCGATCGCGGCCGAAATGACAACCGTGCGGGCGCCTTGTGCGGCGGCCATCTTTTCCACCGCCCTGGTGTGCTCGTTGCCGGTGGCGGCGTCGGCCTCGGCGACATTGCAGACATAGAGCACGGGATGCGAGGTCAGAAGGTTCAGTCCCTGCAGGATGCGCAGGTCTTCGGCGGAAATCCCCTTGAGCAAGATGCGGGTCGGTTTGCCTGCCTGCAGAAGCTCAAGTGCGGCCTCCATCATCGGCAGCACGGTGGTCGCTTCCTTGTCCTTGCCGGACGCGCGCTTGCGGAACTGCGTGATGCGGCGCTCCAGGCTGTCGAGGTCGGCGAGCATCAGCTCGGTTTCGACCGTCTCGGCGTCGGCGACCGGGTCGATGCGGCCCTCGACATGGGTGATGTCGTCATCCTCGAAGCAGCGCAGCACATGGACGATGGCGTCGACCTCGCGGATGTTGGCGAGGAACTGGTTGCCCAGCCCTTCGCCCTTGGAGGCGCCTCGCACCAGGCCGGCGATATCGACGAAGGAGATGCGGGTCGGGATGATCTCCTTCGACTTGCCGATGGCGGCGATCTTCTGCAGGCGCGGGTCAGGCACCGCCACCTCGCCGGTGTTCGGCTCGATGGTGCAGAAGGGATAATTGGCGGCCTGCGCCGCCGCCGTCCTGGTCAGCGCGTTGAAAAGCGTCGACTTGCCGACGTTGGGCAAGCCAACGATGCCGCATTTGAAACCCATTTTGTCTAGTCCTATCGGGAAATCGAGATTTGATGAGGGCTATGGGCGATAGGGGTGAGGAACGTCAAGCCCCGCGGCCACGATCAGGGGCGAGGCCTAGCCCTTGCCGCCGAACAGCTTCTTCAGCATGGCGGCCATCGGGCCGGTTTCGGGAAGCTTGGCCGCCGGCTGCTGCGGCCGCGCCTGGCGGATGTGGCTCTGCTGTTTCGGGCCTTCCTGCTTCTGCCCGGCTTTTTCGGGCGCTGCCTTGCCTTGGACGGCAACGCTGATCTTGTTCATGAAGCCTTGCTCGTCGCCCCTGACGATCATTTCGGCATTGGCGGCGATGGCATCGAGCATCAGATCCAGCCATTCGCGGTCTGCCTTGGCGAAGTCGCCCAGCACATGACCATGCACGAGTTCCTTGACGCCGGGATGGCCAATGCCGATGCGCACGCGGCGATAGGCGTTGCCGACATGGTCGTCGATCGAGCGGATGCCGTTGTGGCCGCCGGAGCCGCCACCGGTCTTGACGCGGAGCTTGCGCTCGGCAAGGTCGATCTCGTCATAGAAGACGGTAAGTGCCGACGGAGCGAGCTTGTAGAAGCGCAGCGCTTCGCCGACCGCCTGGCCGGACAGGTTCATGAAGGTCTGCGGCTTGATCAGGATGATCTTTTCGCCGCCAAGCGTGCCTTCGGCGATCAGGCCCTGGAATTTCTTCGACCAGGGCGAAAAGGAATGGCGGCGGGCAATCGCGTCCGCCGCCATGAAGCCGACATTGTGCCGATTGTTGGCGTATTTCGCGCCCGGATTGCCGAGGCCTGCAAACAGCAGCATCGTCACCTCCGGGCGGAAAGAAGTTACTTCTCTTCGGCGGCAGGTGCGGCTTCGGGTGCCGCCGCCTCGGCCGTCTCTTCGGTCTCCGGCTTCATCGCCGACGAGCCGGCAACGGTCGCGATGGTGAAGTCGCGATCGGAGATGACCGGCTTGACGCCGGCCGGCAGCTTGACCGCCGAGATGTGGATCGAATCGCCGATATCGGCTCCGGTGAGATCGACGGTGATGAATTCCGGGATCGCATTGGCCGGGCAGTGGAACTCGACTTCGTGACGCACGATGTTGAGCACGCCGCCGCGCTTGATGCCGGGCGACTTGTCCTCATTGATGAAGTGGACGGGCACGTCGACATTGACTTCTGTGTCCTTGCCGATGCGCAGGAAGTCGACATGGACTGGGAAATCCTTGACCGGATCGAGCTGGAAGTCCTTGGGCAGAACCTGGATCTTCTTGCCGTCGACATCGATCGTGGCGATCGTGGTCAGGAACCCGCCGCCATGGATCTTGTAGTAGATGTCCTTGTAGGTCAGCGCAATCGCCAGGGGAGGCTGCTTGTCGCCGTAAATCACTGCAGGCACTTTACCGTTGCGGCGAACTGCACGGGCGGACCCCTTACCGACCTGTTCGCGCGCTTCGGCCTTGAGCTCGTAAGTATCGTGGCTCATGGCATTTCCTTTCGCATTGTTCTGGAGCGCTCACGGCCAGCGTGGCTGGGCCGTAAACGTCGAAAGCCGCCGGGCCTGGATATCCGAAAGCCGGCAGCCGCATAAGCAAGCGGACCTTTGTTCGGGATCACAAGGGAAGGCAGCCTTCCGCCGCGTTGCCTCCAAGGGTGTCTACGCGGGTGGCGGCTCTATAGCCGAAGGCGGGAAAGGGTGCAAGCCATGGCAGGCAAGGGTGTCGCTAACCTGAATTTCGAGGACAACCGGTACGCCGCGGCCCGACTACCGGTCACCACTTAACGCGTTGCGCAGCGCCTGGACCTGCCGGTTTAGAGCATCGAGCTGAGACAGCGTCATGCCCGAGCGCTCGATGAGCGTTTCGTTGAGGCAGTTGCACTGGACAAGCAGAACGCGACCGGCGGCGGTCAGGTCGACCTGTACCTGGCGCTCGTCGGTCTGGCTGCGCTGGCGGGTGACGAGTCCTGCCTGTTCCATGCGCTTCACCAGTGGCGTGATGGTGCTCGATTCCAGCGCAAGCCTGTGCGCGATCGCACCGACCGACATGCCGTCGGCCTCTCCCAGTGCGTTCAGCACGAGATACTGCGGATAGGTGATCCCCATCTCGTCCAGCATCGGCTTGTAGGTGCGATTGATCGCCATGCTGGTGGCGTAGAGCGTGAAACAGAGCTGGTTGTCCAACGGAAGAGGCACGATACATTCCTTTTGCGGACTGAGCATTCAGATATGTACCACGAAAAATGATATCGCGATATATATTGTTATGGACAAGGGTTTCGGTCTGCGCTAGTCATATTGTTATCGCGATATTGATTATCGCGACAAAAATCAATGGAGATTGAGATGACCAAGCCCGGCAGCAGCACGATCACCACCAAGGACGGAACCGAGATTTTCTACAAGGATTGGGGAAGCGGCCAGCCCATCGTCTTCCATCACGGCTGGCCGCTGAGCAGCGACGACTGGGACGCCCAGATGCTGTTCTTCTTGTCGAAGGGCTACCGCGTCATTGCCCATGATCGCCGCGGTCACGGCCGCTCGACACAGACCGATACCGGCAACGAAATGGACACCTATGCCGCCGATGTCGCGGAACTTGTCGCGCATCTCGATCTCAAGAACGCCATCCATGTCGGCCATTCGACCGGTGGCGGCGAGGTGGCCCGCTATGTCGCGAAGTACGGTTCAGGCGGCCGTGTCGCCAAGGCGGTGCTGATCGGCGCGGTGCCGCCGATCATGCTGAAGACGCCGGCCAATCCCGGCGGCCTGCCGATCGAGGTGTTCGACGGCTTCCGCTCCGCCCAGGCCGCCAACCGCGCGCAGTTCTTCCACGATGTCGCGGCCGGCCCGTTCTACGGCTTCAACCGTCCCGGCGCCCAAGTCTCGCAGGCTGTCGTCGAGAATTGGTGGCGCCAGGGCATGATGGGCGGCACCAAGGCGCATTATGATTGCATCAAGGCGTTCTCAGAAACCGACTTCACCGACGACCTGAAGGCAATCGACGTGCCGGTGCTGGTCATGCATGGCGACGACGACCAGATCGTTCCGATCGCCGACTCGGCGCTGCTGTCGGTCAAGCTGCTCAAGAAGGGCGAGCTCAAGGTCTACAAGGGCTTCCCGCATGGCATGGCGACCACCCATGCCGATGTCATCAACGCCGACCTCCTGGCCTTCTTCAAGGCCTAGAATCTTCCACTTGGATAGACAGAGGCCCCCGCCGTCAGGCGGGTGCCTTGTGCTTTCAGGCGATGCTCAAGCCGCCGTCGATCAGCATTTCCGCACCGACCATGAACGGGCATTCGTCAGAGGCAAGAAACACCACTGCGTTGGCAATTTCCTCGGCGGTTCCGAAACGACCGGCAGGCACCAGGCCTACCACAGCTTTCGCGCGCGCCTTCGCCGCCTCGGGATCCAGCCCAAGTTTGTCGTTGAGTGGCGTGTCGATCGGACCCGGGCTGATCACATTGGCGCGGATGCCGCGCCCTATCAGTTCGCCCGACAGCGTTCGCGCCAGCGAAATCATGCCGGCCTTGGCCAGCGAATAGACGTGCGTTCCGGCCATTCCCATATGTGCGTTGACCGAGCCGCTGAGGATGATCGACGACGGGTTCGAAAACAGCGGAACGAGCGCCTTGACCAGGAAGTACGGACCCTTGAGGTCGACGTCGATGCTCCTGTCGAACGCCGCTTCGGTCCAATCGCCAAGCGGACGCAGATCGGCGATGCCGGCGTTGAGGAAGAGAGCGTCGAGCTTGCCGAAGGATTCCTCGATCCGCCGCGCAATCTCGCTCTGGGCCGTGGCATCCCCGGCGTCGGCGGCAATGACAAGCACATCACCGCCAAGGGTATTGCGGGCCTCCTCCAAACGGCCCGCATTGGTGCCGGTGATAGCGACGCGCGCGCCTTCCTCAATGAAACGGCGCGCCGTCACCAAGCCGATGCCGCTGGTGCCGCCGGTAATCAGCGCAGCCTTGCCTTTTAGTCTGGACATAGCGAATGCCTTTCCTGGCGCGGAGCGCTGCGCAGCATCAGGGCTGAGCCCGGCATGTTCAACTTGAAGGCGTTGCCGACCCAAATTCTGCCTTCAGAGGTGACCCTATCTAACAGGCTTTTCACCCAGCGTGTGGCGAAAGAAGCATCGAGGGCGCGGCAACTGCCGCGCCCTCGTATCAATTCCGGAAGATGAACTGATTTTTAGTTGGTCGCCGTTTCCGCCTTCCTGGCTTCCTTCATGTTGGGCAGGAACACCGTCAGCAGGCCGAGCAGCGGCAAATACGAGCAGATCTGGAAGACGAAATCGATGCCCTTCATGTCGGCGACGACGCCGAGCACCGCGGCGGCGATGCCGCCCATGCCGAAGGCGAAGCCGAAGAAGATGCCGGCGATCATGCCGACACGGCCGGGCACCAGCTCCTGGGCAAAGACGACGATGTTGGAGAAGGCCGAGGACAGGATCAGGCCGATCAGCACCGTCAGCACCATCGTCCATTCGAAATTGGCGTAGGGCAGGGCCAGCGTGAAGGGCAGCACGCCGACGATCGAGAACCAGATCATCGCCTTCTGCCCGTAGCGGTCGCCGAACGGGCCGCCGAGCAGGATGCCTAGTGCCGACGCGCCGAGGAAAAGGAACAGCATGACCTGCGACATCTGCACCGACACGCCGAACTTGTGGATGGCGTAGAAGGTGTAATAGCTGGAGAGGCTGGCGATGTAGGCGTTCTTGGTCAGCACCAGCAGCGTCAGCACCGCCAATGCCCACATGACTTTGCGGCGCGGGAAGGGCGAGACGAAGGTTGCCGCCTTGCGGTTGGCGAGCGAGGCGCGCAGCCGGCTATACCAGCCGCCAACCTGCCAGAGCACGATGATGCCGATCAGCGAGCCGACGGCGAACCAGGATATGCTGGTCTGACCGAAAGGCACGACGATGAAGGCCGCCAGCAGCGGCCCCATGGCCTGGCCGAAATTGCCGCCGACCTGAAACAGCGACTGTGCCAGGCCGAAGCGTCCGCCCGAGGCGAAGCGGGCGATGCGCGAGGATTCCGGGTGGAAGATCGCTGAACCGATGCCGATCAGCGACGCGCCGACCAGCAGCAGCCAGTAATGCCCGGCATGGGCAAGCACGATCAGGCCGATCAACGAGGACGCCATGCCATAGGGCAGCGAATAGGGCATCGGCCGCTTGTCGGTGACCGCGCCGATGACCGGTTGCAGCAGCGAGGCCGTGACCTGGAAGGTGAAGGTCAACAGGCCGATCTGCCAGAAATCGAGGCCGTAATTGTCCTTCAGCAGCGGATAGATGGCCGACAGCAGCGACTGCATGATATCGTTGACGCAGTGGCAGAAGCTCACCGCAAGGATGACGGTGAAGGCCGTCGCTTGCGCCGAGCTGTGGCTGGCCGTCGCTGGTGTGGCGACAGTGGTGGCTGTCGTGTCGGTCAAGGCAATGCTCCGAGGTCTTTCTGGCGGCGAACCGCAGGCAGCCTTATAGGATGGTTGCCAAGCGACTTCTTTCGTGGTTTGGTCCAATAGCTTCGCAAGTGGGCCACATCCAATGCCACATGGCCGGGAAATTTTTAGAGGTGACGCCGCCGAACTCGGACGTCTGCATCAGTCCCGCTGGCAGTGGCTGGAAGAGGCCGTCGGTCCGGCGGTGGCGCTGCCGACCGAATATCCCGACGGCTATCACGTGCCCCAGCACCGCCACAGCCGCAGCCAGCTGCTGCATGCGCTTATCGGCGTCGTGCTGGTGACGACGCGGCATGGGCGCTGGATGGTGCCACCCGACCATGCGATGTGGATCCCCGCCGGTATCGAGCATTCCGTCGAGATGCTGGGCGATGTCAGCATGCGCTCGGTCTATGTCATGCCTGATGCCATTTCCGGGCTGCCGGACGGCTTGCGCGTCGTCGGCATCACCGCCCTGATGCACAGCCTGATCGTGGAATCGGAAAAGCTGCCGCAGGGAGCCGAGCTGGAGGGGCGCGGCGGGCTGATCATGAACCTGTTGCTGCATGAGATCCCGAACCTGCCGGAACGGCCGCTCGGCCTGCCTTTTCCTTCGGATCCAAGGCTTGCGGCGCTGTGCCGGCGCTTCGTTGCGGCACCTTCGCCGCATGCGACGATCGACGAATGGGCCGATGCCGTCGGCATGAGCCGGCGCTCGTTTACCCGCGCCTTCCATCGCCAGACCGGGCTGTCGCTGTCGACCTGGCGCCAGCAGGCCTGCCTGTTCGCGGCATTGCCGCGGCTTGCCGATGGCGAGCCGATCACCAGGGTAGCGCTCGATCTCGGCTATGACAGCGTGCCGGCCTTCATCACCATGTTCAAGCGCATGCTGGGGGCCTCACCGCGCGGCTATATGCGCGGCGCGCGCGATGCTGGCGAGGGCATGAAGCGACTAACCGGTCCGAGCAGGAGCGCGACGGCTTAGTCGAACAGGCTCGATACCGATTCCTCGGTCGCGGTGCGCGAGATCGCCTCGCCCATCAGGTCGGCGATGGAGATGACGCGGATGTTGGGCGCGTCGAGCACGCCTTGCGTCGGCTGGATGGAATCGGTGATGACCAGTTCCTGCAGCTTCGAGCCGCTGATGCGGGCAACGGCGCCGCCCGACAACACACCATGGGTGATGTAGGCGGTGACGCTGGTGGCGCCATTGGCCAGCAGTGCATCGGCGGCATTGCACAGCGTGCCGCCGGAATCGACGATGTCGTCGATCAACAGGCAATCCTTGCCGGCAACCGCGCCGATGATGTTCATGACTTCGGATTCGCCGGGACGTTCGCGGCGTTTGTCGACGATGGCGAGTTGCGCGTCGAAGCGCTTGGCCAGCGCGCGGGCCCGCACCACGCCGCCGATGTCGGGCGAAACGACGACGACATTGCCAAGCTGCTTGTATTTCGCCTTCACGTCGCGGGCCATGACCGGCACGGAGAACAGATTGTCGGTCGGGATGTCGAAAAAGCCCTGGATCTGACCGGCATGGAGATCGAGCGTCAACACGCGATCGACGCCCGCCCGGGTGATCATATTGGCGACCAGCTTGGCCGAGATCGGGGTGCGGCCGGAGGCGCGGCGGTCCTGCCTGGCATAGCCGAAATAGGGAATGACCGCCGTGATGCGTCTGGCCGAGGAGCGCATGAAAGCATCGATCATGATGAGCAGTTCCATCAGGTGATCGTTGGTCGGGAACGAGGTGGACTGCAGGATGAAGACATCCTCGCCACGCACATTTTCCTGGATCTCGACGAAGATTTCCTGGTCGGCGAAGCGTCTGACGCTGGCCTTGCCCAGGGGAATGTTGAGATAGCGGGCGACCGCTTCGGCCAGCACCCTGTTGGAATTGCCCGCGAAGAGCTTCATGCACCGTTCCTGGCGAAGGATGGAGAGACCCTGACAGACTCGCTTGAGCCTCTTAGTCGGGCTTTTAGCGGCCCGTGCCGGTATTGCAAGCGTCGTGATCGGGAATCCGCCGGCTAATCTCAATAATCGTTTACAGCCGTCAAAGCCGGCACCCTGTCAGCCTGCTTGCCCGCCAAGCCAAGCGGCGAACTGGTCGATCGTCTGGTCGGCGATCGACTGCATGGTTGCCGGGGCGACCGCCGCCCAGCCTTCGGCGCCGTTGGCGGAGGGCGCCTTCTGCTGGCCGTTGATGCGGTGCAGCCGGTTTCCCGAGGGGTCATAGACGTCCCAGACATAGATGACGGTGGTGTCCTTGCCTTCCGACATCGTCGAGAAATAGCCCTTCAGCACGTGGGTGGCGGCCTGGTCGGTGCTGCCGGCAAGCGTGATGCCGCGTTGCTTGGCGCGCGTCTGGAGTTCAGCGGTCAGCGGCGTCGCCGCCTCCACCGACGCGCCGACGATCGGCGCCACCTGCAGCCGGGTCCGCGCGATGGCCGAGGCGCTCTTGGCGGACGGCACGGCCGGCGCCGCAGCTTGCGCAGAGGCGGCTGGCGCAGGGGGAGCAGTGGGCTGCGCCGTTGCGGAAGGCTGCGCGGCAGTCGCAGGGGGCGTGGTGCCGGCTCCGGCCACGGACTGTGTCGATTGCGGGGCGATGGCCGAGGGCTCGAGAACGTCCTTGGCATTGGTGCACGCGGCCAGCGCCAGCGCCGCGAGCAATGACACGGTCGTCAAATGCGATCGTCTCATTTGCCTGAAACTCCGATGACCGCCCCCATTATGCATTATGGATTCACCGCACGATCAAGTCGAGATCATGGCGGGACAGCGGCTTCGGCTGCGATTCAGTGGTCAGATAGGTGCGGCCAAGCGTCATCGCGGTCTCCGTTTCCGAATCCATGATGATCATGTGGGCGAACAGCGTCATGTTGGGCGCAATCGGTTCGGGATTGCCCTGATAAAACATCGGCATGTCCATCCAGGACGGGGTGAAGCGGGCGCCGACCGAATAGCCGCAGGCGTTCAGCCTGTGCTTGGTCAGGTTGTGGGCTTCCAGCGTGCGCGCATGGGCGTCGAACACGTCGCCGAAGGAATTTCCCGGCGTCATTGCCTTTTCGACGGCTAAAAGCGCCGCGCGCGCGGCATCGAAAAGCTCCTGGTGACGCTTCGACGCCTTGCCGGTCAGCACGGTGCGCATCATCGGGGCATGGTAATGGTGGAAGACGCCGGCCCATTCGAGCGTCAACTGGTCGTTCTTGGTCAGTTTGCGGCGGCCTGCCTTGTAGCGGCAAAGCAGCGCGTCCACGCCGGAGCCGATGATGAACTCGTTGGCCGGATAATCACCGCCGCCGGCGAAGACAGCGCCCTGCATGGCGGCAAGGATCAAGGCTTCGTCGCCGCCCTGCTTGATCAGCGGCAAGGCAGCATCCAGCGCGTCGTCGGCGAGATTTGCCGCCTTCTCCGCCTTGGCGATTTCGGCCGGGCTCTTGAACAGGCGCAGCCGGCTGACGATGCCCGACGCGTCGGCGATCTGGCCAAAGGTCTGCAATTGCTCGTCGAGACGCCGGCCATTGTAGGCGGTCAGGCCGTGGGTGTCGTATTCGACGCCGATGCGGGCGCCGAGCAGGTCGAGATCGTTGAGCAGATTGCGCAGGTCGATCGCCGGATTGGCGCCATCGCGGTCCGTCCACAGCACGATATTGTCGATGATGGAGGTGTGGCGCGCCTGGCGCAGATCGGCCGAGCGGGTGAGCAGGACCATCGAACCGTCGGCCTTCACCACCAGGCACTGGAAGAAGCAGAACCCGAACGTGTCGTAGCCGGTGAGCCAGTACATGCTCTCCTGCGCGAACAGCAGGACGGCGTCGAGCTTCTTCTCGGCGAGTTCGATCATCAGCCGGTCGCGCCGCGCGTCAAATTCCGAGCGTTCGAAATGCAACGCCATTACTCTTTCTCCAAAACAATTGCCGAAATCTGTCGCCCGTAATCCGGTTCCTTGCGATGCGTGGTGCGCCGATAGGAATAGAACAGATCCTCCTCGGCATAGGTGCAGCGGTCGAGCCCCTCAGCGGTCACGCCGGCCTTGGCGAGCCGATCGACCGTGTAGCGATTGAGGTCGAACATTGCATGTTCCGATTTCGCCGAGGGCGCGAAATAGCTGGCATTGCCGGCATCGGCATCGACGAAGCGGGCGATGAATTCCGGCCCAACCTCGTAATTCTGCGGGCCGATGGAAGGGCCGAGAACAGCAAAGATGCGCTCGCGCCGGGCGCCGAGGCCTTCCATCGCGGCAATGGTATTTTCCAGCACGCCCGTGAAGGCGCCCTTCCAGCCGGCGTGCGCGGCGCCGATGATGCGCGC
This sequence comes from Mesorhizobium helmanticense, assembly GCF_003034915.1. Taxonomy (GTDB): domain Bacteria; phylum Pseudomonadota; class Alphaproteobacteria; order Rhizobiales; family Rhizobiaceae; genus Mesorhizobium; species Mesorhizobium helmanticense. The sequence goes on from NZ_PZJX01000027.1 coordinate 136,807, forward strand.
TTCGGCATCGGCGAACAGGACCGGTCCGCAATCGGCGGTCGAGGCGCCGATGGCGATGCCCGGCCGGTCGGTGACAAGGGCGTCGGCCCTGGGCCGCTCGCCGGAAAACGGCTCCCTGGCGACGACGACATCGGGCGAGTGGATCTGGTGGGCGGTCAAAAGATGGCTGGCGGGCACGCCCATCCAGTCGGCGACGCGGCGACGGTTCTCGGCTACCAGTGTCTGGTCGTCGCTCGAGCCGGTGCCGATGTTAAGACCTTGATAGATACCACTGGAGACGCCGCCGATGCGTGTGAAATAGCCGTGGCGAATGCCTTGCGCCCGCGCCTTTTCCAGGGAGGGCGACCGAACGGGATCCGGTTTGGTCTGAGTCAACATGCGGGCGTTGTTGTCCGTGCGGGCGATTTCGTCAAGCGGCAGTCAAAAGAAGGGCAACCGTCGGGAGAGTGGGAGAGGCGACAGTGAAAAGTCAATCCGCCGGTAGAAAGGGTGGAACTGCGATGCCGGCGGGCAGGATGGCCAGCACCTTGAAGAGTTCGCCCATGGCTTGCGGGCCGGCGAGGCGCTCGACCTCGCCCGCGATCTTTTCGCGGGCCGCCTCATCGGCATTGGCACCGAGCCGGCCGGCGCGTTCGAGAAGCCCCATCCTCACCAGGAATTCGCCTTGCGTGGCGAGATAGGCATCAAGGCCATGCGCCCGGACAATGGCGGCGAGGGCGGCGAAATCGACATGGGCGGTAAGATCGGCCTCGCCGGGATTGGCCAGCACATCTTCGTGATCGTGCCGGCGCAGGGCCTGCAACGTATCGCCGATCCCTGGCCGGAGATGGCCATAGTCAGGGAATAGCCCGGCGCCGCCACGACTGGATATGCGCTCGGAGATGGTCGCCATCAAGGCGGTGCGAGCCGGCGCGATCTCGACGATCGAGCCTTGCGGGGCCTCTTCGGCATCGTCCGGCAGCAGCGTCGGATCGACCGAAGCGGCGCCGGCGAAAAAACGCAACCCGCCCGCGTCGTCGAGCCCGATCATCCGTTCGCGCCAGTCCGCGCCGGCGCGAACGAACTGACGGATGGGCACCGCGTCGAACAATTCGTTGCCGACAATGAGAAGCGGGGTCCGCGGCAGCGTGTCGATGGTTTCATGCCAATCGATCGTGACCGATGTGCCGGCAAGCGCCTGCCGCTGGATTCCCGTCAGCCGTGGGCTGGTCTCGATCATGGCGAAGGAGGCGCCGGCGGTCAGCGTCGCGTCGAGCCGCGAAAAGGTGCGCAGCATGTCCTTCATCAGCGTGCCACGGCCTGGGCCGATCTCGGCGATGGTGACCGGCAGCGGCCGGCCCGTCGCCCGCCAGGCCTCGTAGAGCCAGATGGCGACCAGCTCGCCGAACATCTGGCTGATCTCCGGTGCGGTGACGAAGTCGCCGGCGGCGCCGAACGGCTCGCGCGTCGTGTAGTAACCGTCCTCAGGGTCGAACAGGCAAAGCGCCATGTATTCGCTGACGGGAATGGGGCCTACCGCATCGATCAGCTCGGCGATGCGGGTTTTCAGCCGCGTCATGCCGGCTGTGGCTGTGTCACCGGTTTAGCGGTGGCCATCGCCCAGATGCCTGCCAGCACCATGGGCGTGGAAAGGATCATACCCATGGTCAGCCAATTGGTGCCGAGGAGATAGCCAAGCTGCTGATCAGGCTCGCGGAAGAATTCGACGAAGATGCGCGACAGGCCGTAACCGCAAATGAAGGCGCCGCCGACAAAGCGCGGCGTCTTCAGCTTGAGCCTGGAATGGGTGAGGACGCGCAGGACCAGGAACAGCACCAGGCCCTCTAGCAACGCCTCGTAGATCTGGCTCGGATGGCGCGAAAATGGCCCGCCATTGGGGAATTCGACCGCCCAGGGCACATCGGTCGGTCTGCCCCAGAGTTCGGAGTTGATGAAATTGGCGACGCGGACAAGGCCAAGGCCGACCGGGACGCCGGCCGCCACGACGTCGAACAGCGACCATGCGCGGATGCCGCGCGACCAGGAGAACAGCGTCATGGCGAGGGTGACGCCGAGCAGGCCGCCATGAAACGACATGCCGCCCTGCCAGACGGCAAAGATATCCAGCGGGTGCGCAATGTAGCGCGGCAGATCGTAAAACAGCACGTAGCCGGTGCGTCCGCCCAGCACCACGCCGATGGCCGCCCAGACGATGAAGTCGTCGAGATCCTCGGGCTTCATCGGCAAGGTACCGTCGGGCCAGAGCCTTTTGTCGGTGACGAGCCGCTTGGCATACCACCAGGCAAAGAGAATGCCGACGATGTAGCCGACGCCATACCAATGCACCGCCAACGGCCCGATCTGGACAATGACCGGGTCGATATTGGGGAAGGGTAGGGCGGCCAGCGGCAGCATAAGATGTTGGCTCAACAAGGATCTCCGGGTAGCCATCGCGTTCGGGCGCGGACCATGCGGCAGGGTTTTGGCAGGGTCAAGGCAAGTTGATGGTTGCCTTCATCGCCACGGACGGAGGGGCTCAACCCTGACGCTTGCCGTCGACCATTTGCCTTAGAGCGTCGTTGATCCTGTCCTGCCAGCCCGGACCATCTTCCTGGAAATGGTCCAGCACGGCTCGATCGATCCTAATCGAAACGAGCTCTCTGACATTGGGCGCGGCCGAGGGTTCGCGAATTGGGGCTGCCGGTTTCTTGATCGGCTTAAAGGCAGCTTCGGCAGCTGCCATCGGATTTGTCGGTCTGCGCGGGGGCGTTGCCATTGGGTGACCCTGACTGAGAGCGACTCGTGCTTGACGCCAGTCGCGACGAAAACACCACAATAGGCGACTGGCCCGTGAAGACCAGCCGCTTCACTTGGTCCTCTCTGCCATTGCGTTGTATTTGGCCTCAAGCCGGTCCAGAACCCCGTCGCCGGGCTTGACCCGGCCGGCATGGGCATCCGAAATGCCTTTGGCGAGGGCCGCATCGAGGACGGCGAGGCGCTTCTCATTGACTTGGCGCCCTAGCTTAACGCACCGAAATTGAATGGGCTGCGGATGCCACCGGGTTTCAACGTTCTTGCATTCGGCGTCGTCCGCCACTACGTCAATTCCAGCAAGCGAGGATTTGCCATGTCGACCGGACCGAACCGCATTCTCGATGAATTCGCCAAGCTGATGACCGACGCCGCGGGTGCGGCGCAAGGGGTGCGGCGCGAAGTGGAGACCGCCTTCAAGGGGCAGGCCGAGCGCATTCTCAACTCCATGGAAGTGGTGCAGCGCGAGGAGTTCGAGGCTGCCCGCGATATGGCGGCGAAGGCCAGGGAAGAGAACACTCGCCTCGCTGCCCGCATCGAAGCACTCGAGGCCAAACTGGCCGAATTGGCCGCACAGGCGACGCCTGCGACCGCGGCCAAGCCGCGTCCGAAAAAATAACCAAAAAAATATTCGTTAAACTTTTCCACAAAGCGCAATCGCAAAAAGCGCTTTGTCGTGAATCGCTTACCGGCATTGCGTGAATCTTTGTGACAGTGCCTTTCCACATGCTGATGACGCAGTGCGAAAAATTGGGCTGGTCACGCGACTCCCGATCAATAGACTGAATTTGTTGCATGATTCGGAGCAGGATCATGCGCCGGGCGGTGGGGTCCGGTCAGGGGTCTTTGCGTTGAGAAGTCCTGGCCGTCCGAGTTCTAGACAGGATTGTTCGTCGTGTGTGCCCACGGAGCGTGTGGCGCTCCCCTGAACGACAGGAAGCATTTCATGGAACTTCTCGAACTCGAATTTTCCCGCGAAATCCATCCGGTGGATGTCATCGAGCAGGTGGCTCACAACAATGACTGGTCCTTCGAGCGGGCCGGCGACGACGAGATTTCGATCTCGGTTGCCGGAAGCTGGACCGACTATCACGTCTCATTCTCGTGGATGGAGGATTTCGAGGCGCTGCATCTGGCCTGCGCCTTCGACATCAAGGTGCCGGAGGCGCGTGCGCTCGAAGTGATGCGGCTCTTGTCGCTGATCAACGAGCAGATGCTGTTTGGCCATTTCGACCTCTGGGAGCAGGAAGGCGCGATCATGTTCCGCCAGTCGCTGCTGCTTGCCGGCGGGGTCGAGCCGTCGAGCCAGCAGGTCGAGGTGCTACTGTCGTCGGCGCTGGAGGCCTGCGAGTGCTATTTCCAGTCCTTCCAGTTCGTCGTCTGGTCGGGAACCTCGGCCAAGGATGCGCTGGCCGGCGTCCTGTTCGAGACCTATGGAAACGCCTGATCCTCGATGAGTTCCAATAACCAGCGCAAGCCCGAGATCAGCTTCGCCGATTTCGACCGTGTCGATATCCGTGCCGGCACGATCGTCGAGGCCGAGCCGTTCCCGCAGGCGCGCAAGCCGGCATTCAAGCTGAAGATCGACTTCGGCGCCGACATCGGGGTGAAGAAATCGTCGGCGCAGATTACCAAATATTATGCGCCGGAGACGCTGATCGGCCGGCAGGTGTTCGCGGTGGTCAATTTCCCGCCGCGGCAGATCGGGCCGTTCATGTCGGAAGTGCTGACGCTTGGCTTTCCCGACGAAGAGGGGGCCGTCGTGCTCGGCGCCATAGAGCGCAGGGTGCCGGACGGCGGTCGCCTGTTCTAGAGCCTCGGACTTTCAAGTCGAACCGTGCCGCCGCCTCATCTTTTTGTTTGCATCGGATTCTTCCCGAAACGGGTTTCCACTTTTGGGTCCGATGCTTTGGCACATCTACGGAAAACACTTCAATTCGCTACAAGCGGTTTGGGCTTCTTGTCGGTCCATTCCGGCGGCGCACCGTACTTGGAGGCCACGACGCCTATTAATCCCGGCATTCGACCGAATGTATCACACGCGGCGTATTTGGGTTTTCCGCCAAACCAGGACTGGATCCGCTGTTTCGAAGGGATGGAAATGTCGAAGACTTTAGGCTCCTTGCCAGTGATGAGCATTCGGGAAAAGTCACCCCCGAACCTCGCAGCGAGGCCGTATGCATCGCCGACCTCCGAAAAGCGGGGGTTGTCTGGATCGAGTTCGCCCCGCGAGCCCAGACCATTGCCGCGCGCTGGACGCCACCGCTATCAACGGCTTCCGCCTCGACGGCAAGTCCTCCGAGGCCGAAAGGTAGGCGCGGCATACTGACGGGCACGCTGGAGGGCATGACGAAACCGCTGCCTACAGTTACGACGGTTGAGACCCCCGCCATCACCTTGTTCGTAGGGACGATATCGGTGACGACGGATCGGATCGTCACATCGGCCGGCTGGCCGGCTGAGACCATTTGATATTTGTCGCTAAGCGCGACACAGAGCGCCCGATCCAGTGCGTTTGACACCAGTGAGCGGTCGGCTGCCGATTTCACCCGGGATGCGGCGCTGAACACGAAAGTCGTTGGAACGATCCTGGCCGTCTTCGCAACCGCCAGACCTTGCCCGTCAACAAAGATACGCTTCTTGGACAACTTTCCCTTGGGGGCACCAAGATTGCTGTAAGAGGTGAGCGTCCCGCCTTCCGTCAGAGGCACCGCGGCACATCCGGCTACCGCCAGGATCAGGGACAAAGCCAGACATATTAACGGAAATGTCGGCGGGGATCCGACAGGTCCGAGAAATGGTTCAATTGATGGATTGCTGCGCACGCTTTCTGATCTCCGTCGCGGATGTTTCCGAGACGACCGTGCGAGGGAAGGATTGCCGCAGCATTACAGATCATGTCGAACAGCGGTTATCGTCGATGCGTACCGCCAGTTGGCTCGAAGGCTTGTCAATCAGAGTCGGATTGCCACCTGCGTCCCGGCCGTGCTGCTTGTCATGCAGACCTGACCCCGATGGTTTGCAACGATCTGCTTCACCAGGCTCAAACCAAGACCTGCGCCTGTGCTTCGCGGGGTGACGCGATAAAAAGGCTCAAAAACCAGTTCCCGATGCTCTGCCGGTATGCCTGGTCCTTCATCGGCCACGTTGATCTCTGCGTCGGCTGAGACCGAGATCGTGATCATCCCGGTATTGCCGCCATGGTCGATTGCATTGCGAACCAGATTGCTGATCGCTCTCGGCAAGGCGGAAGGACTGCCGCGCCGCTCGAGGCTTTCCACTTCACTTTGGAAGGAAATCTGGTAGCCGGCAGCGATCGCCAGAGGTGCGAGGTCGGCAACGACCGTTCGTGCGATTTCGACGAGATCGACCCTTCCGTGCAGATCGGTCGCCTGGTCGTTGCGCTCGAAATCGAGGAGTTGCTCTGCCGTCTCGGCCAAACGCGCAACGTCGGCCAACAATCGCCTGCGATCCTGGTTCTCGGGCATCCCGTCGATCCGCGTCTGCATGATAGCGATAGGTGTTCTGAGCTCATGCGCCGCGTCGATCAGGAAGCGCTGGCGTTTCCGGAACTCATTCTCGAGCCGCTCGAGTGTTCCATTGAACGCAATGACCAGCGGAGCGACTTCCTTGGGAATGCCGTCCACCGGAAGGCGTACTCCGTACCGGCGTGGTTCAATCTGTGATGCTTTGTGAGCGACGTCGCTCACGCCGGCCAGAGCGCGCGCGACGATGCGGGGAACGGCAAGGAAGATCGCAGGCAATGCAATTGCGATCAAAGAGACGTAGATCGGGTAAGTGCTGGCCAGAAGGGTGAGAACGGGCCAGCCCTTGTCAGCGAAGCCGCCAGACAGAATTCGGACCTCACCCACAACAGTCTCTACGTTTTCGACCGAGGCAATCTCATTTGTACCGGCCGATCCCCTGATATCTGCGTCCTGGAACAGGTGCACCAGAGGCGCGACCTCGGCGTAGGGAACTGGTACGGTGCCGTAGGATACCGAGGCACCGTCCGTCGTGGCCGCGACATACCAAAGTCCGCTGTTCTGCGTTTTGAGCGACCTCAGCTTCGGTGTATCGCGCAACTGAAATTTTCCTTGCGGATCGCGTTCCACAGCCTCCGCCAACACGGCGCTGATTTTGTCCTCCACGGCCACGTTCGGCGAAAGGATCATCGCTCCGTAGACGCAAAGCCCGATGATCACGGCGGCAATCACAGCGACGATGACGAGACTGAGCTGCCAGCTCAGCTTCCACCAAAGTGACGGATCCAACCTGTTGGCCACGTGCATCATTCTTCCTTCAGGAGATAGCCGACGCCCCGGATGTTGTGGATAGCGACGCCGGCGCCGGCATCCAGCAGTCGCTTGCGCAGCCTGGAAATGTGCGCATCGAGCGCGTTCGACTGGATCTCTTCTTCGTAATTGTAGACCGCCGCTTCGAGCGTCGACCGAAGAACGGTTTTGTCTTTCCGCTTGGCTAGCGCCGCCAGAACTAGAAGTTCGCGTCTGGGCAGATCGAGCGGGATCGTGTCGACGGTCACGCTCAAATGCAAGGGATCGATCAGCATCCGACCCGCAGTGAGATGAAGTTCCGCCAGACTTGCTGGTCGCCGCAGAACAGCGCGCAGGCGGGCCATCAACTCTTCGACAAGAAACGGCTTGCCCATATAGTCGTCAGCGCCGACGTTGAGACCTTCGACACGCTCCATTGGCTCGTTGCGCGCCGTCAGCACGATGATCGGCGTGTCCGCTCCAGTCCGCCGCAATTCGGGGATAAAGGTCAATCCCTCGCCATCGGGCAAGCGGCGATCCAGGAGGATCGCATCGTAAACATTCTGGTGCGTCAACTCGATTGCGTCAGCGAGGTGCATCGTGTGGTCGGTGACGATGCCGTGCTTTCTCAGTGCCACCGACAGCGCATCCGCCAGTTGCCTTTCGTCCTCTATCAGTAGAATTCTCATCGCCTTCCTGCTTTTTGCGCACCCGGTGTTTCCATCACCAAGATTGCAGCAGCATTGCGGAGCTTGCAGTCAGGTAAAGCTGAAATTGTGGAGGCCTAAACTGGATATATGAGGTCCGCGACCTCTCGACAGATCCTAGTCTAAACCGTCAGGCCTCTCAGGCAGCGAGCTTGCGCGTCGTGCCCAGTGCTTCCTCGACCGTGTCGAGGAACATTTCCGCGCAGGCTTTCCAGCTGTAGCGCATTGCGCGCTGGCGCGCCTCGGCGCGGTCGACGTGAAGGGCGGCAAGTGCTGCCTGCCGCAAATCGTCAGCTACCGAGCCGCCAACGCCGTCGCCGACAATGTCGATCGGGCCGGTCACCGGATAGGCGGCGACCGGCGTGCCGCTGGCCAGCGCCTCGATGATGACGTTGCCGAAGGTGTCGGTGCGGCTGGGGAAGACGAAGACATCGGCCGAGGCATAGATTTCGGCCAGTTCGTCGTTCGGGCGATGGCCGAGGAAATGGGCTTGCGGATATTTCGCCTTGAGCCTGCCCAGTTCCGGGCCTTCGCCGACGATCACCTTGCTGCCCGGCAATTCGAGGTCGAGGAAAGCGCTCAAATTCTTTTCGATCGCGACGCGGCCGACGCAGAGGAAGATCGGTCCCTCGAGACCCAGATCCTTCCGCTTGTCCGGCCGAAAATGGTCGGTGTCGACGCCGCGCGTCCACGGCCTCAGCTTGGTGAAGCCGCGTGCGGCGAGGTCGTCGGCCAGCGACTGGGTGGCGACCAGCGTGCCTTGCCCGGAATTGTGGAAATCGCGAAGCCAGCGATAGGCCCAGGCTTCCGGCACGGGCAATCGCGCGCTCAGATATTCGGGAAAACGCGTGTGATAACTCGTCGTGAACGGCCGGCCCGTGTTGCGGCAGTAACGCCGCGCCATGATGCCGAGCGGGCCTTCGGTGACGATGTGGATATGATCCGCCTTGCGCTCGGCAATCAGCCGCGCGACATGGCCCGGCGTCGTCAGCGCCAGCCTGATGTCGGGATAGGTCGGCAAGGGCAAGGTGCGGAAAATGTTCGGGGTCAGGAAGTCCGCTTCGACGTCGAAGGATTTCAGGGTCTCGGACAGCCGCTCCAGCGTGTGGACGACGCCGTTTACTTGCGGGCGCCAGGCGTCGGTGACCATCAGGATGCGCATGGCGGTCCTTTGCCCATGAAGTCGTCGGTTGCCTTGCCGCGATGCCTGAATGGCGACCAGGCCGCCGCTCCCGCTTCGCTCCAGCGCACCTCGCTCCAGCGCACCCTGGCGGGCACAGGGTCGAATCGATGCCGAGGGGCCGAATCGATAGAGGTCGCGCGCTTCATGCGCGCTCTTCAGCATGGTTTCATGACGGGCGGATGAAGGCATGGCCTGCGGGCGCACTCCGGAATGCCGAAATGCAGGTCAGGCCGGCACCTTGATGACGGCACGCAAGCCGCCGAGCGGGCTGTCGTCGAGCATGATGTCGCCGCCATGGCTGCGGACAATGTCGCGTGCGATGGCGAGGCCAAGCCCGGTGCCGCTGGCGTCAAGGTTGCGGGCCTCGTCAAGCCGCACGAACGGCTTGAAAACCTCCTCGCGCTTCTGGGCCGGGATGCCCGGCCCGTCATCGTCGATGGTGACGAGCAGCGAGCCGCGACCATGGTCGGCTTTGATCTCCACCGTCTGGGCATAACGGAAGGCGTTGCCGACGACATTGGACAGCAACCGGGCGAAGGCGCGGGGCCGCACCTGCACATGCGGATCGCCGGCAAGCGTGGTCGACAGTTTGCGCTTGCGCAGCGTGGCCTCTTCGCCAAGCTTCTCGAAATAGGCCTCAAGGTCGAAACGGCCGGTGTCCTCCGCCGCTTCGCCACGGGCAAAGGCGAGGTAGCCTTCCAGCATCGACTGCATGTCGTCGATGTCCTGGCCGAGCGCCTCGGTGTCGGCCTTGGTCCCGGTCAGCGCAAGCTGCAGCTTGAAGCGGGTGAGGATGGTTCTGAGATCATGGCTGACGCCGGTCAGCATGGCGGTGCGCTGCTCGAGCTGGCGTTCGATGCGCTCGCGCATCTGGATGAAGGCAAAGCCGGCACGACGCACCTCCTCGGCGCCGCGCGGACGGAAATCGCGCGGCATCGGCCGGCCCTTGCCGAAGCTCTCGGCGGCCTCGGCCAGGTTCAGGATCGGCCGGATCTGGTTGCGCAGGAAGGGGATGGCGATCATCAGCAGCACCAGCGAGGTGCCGACCATCCAGATCAGGAAAATGTGGGTGTTCGATGCATAGGCCTGACTGCGGCGCACGAAAACGCGCAGCACCTTGCCCTCGAGCTGGACGCGGACCTCGACGATGTTGGAATTGCCGACCGTGTCTATCCAGAACGGACGGTTGATCTGGCGGGTGATCTCGGAGGAAAGAATTTCATCGAGGATCGAGAAGAAAGGTTTTGGGCCCGGCGGCGGCAATGGGTCGGGCGGCAGCAGATCGACCTTCAACTGCATGCGGTCCTGAGCGATGCGGATGATGTTGGCATAATCGGCGTCGTGCGGATAGGTTTCGATCAAATCGATGATCGCGGCAATGTCGCTGATCGTGGCCTGCGACAGGCGCTGGGTAACGGTCTGCCAGTGGCGTTCCATGAAGACAAAGGCGACGACAGACTGCAGCAGGATCATCGGCGCGATAACGATGATCAGCGAGCGGGCATAGAGCCGCTTGGGCATATAGAGCGCAACGTAACGCCAGAACCGGTTCCAGGCGCGCGGCATGGCCTTGAGCGCCCGCGTGGCGCGGGCGCTCAAGCCGTTATCTCCCGGCTTTTCCAGATCCGTGGTCGCCATTCGCCCTTTTGCTCATCCGCGGGCCACTCAACAAGAGGCCCGCAAGCGCAGTGCCGCACTTGCAATTTTCGACTTTACGCGTGTCGCCATCTCAAAACCGTTTCGCACTTTTGGCGACATGCATTTTCCGTTTGATGCATGTCGTTATCCCAAAACCGCTTCGCACTTTTGGGCGACATGCATCGCGGCAGTCTATTCCACGCTGAGCCGATACCCAATACCGCGCACGGTCTGCAGCCAGACCGGATTGGACGGGTCGCGTTCGATCTTGCGGCGCAGCCGGTTGATCTGGACGTCGATCGTGCGCTCGCCAACTTCGGAATCATCGCCGACAAGTTCGTGGCGCGGGATCGTCTCGCCTGCTCGCGCCGCGAAGATCGCCAGGATCTCCTGTTCGCGGTCGGTCAGCTTGAGGGCCTCGCCGCCGCGCTTGAGTTCCCGCCGGGCGATCTGGAACGTGTAAGGGCCGAAGACCAGTTGCTCGACCTTCGGCGTCGTCGCCGGGCCACCGCGGCGCAGGATGTTGTTGATGCGCAGGATCAATTCGCGCGGATCGAACGGCTTCGGCAGATAGTCGTCGGCGCCGGCCTCAAGCCCGGTGATGCGGCTGTCGGTTTCCGACAGCGCGGTAAGCATGAGGATCGGCACGTTCTTTTCGGCTCTGAGCGCCTTGGTAAGGTCGACGCCGGTTTCGCCCGGCATCATGACATCGAGCACGAGCAGATCGAAATCGAGGCCGGCGAGCTTGCGCCGCGCCTCGCCGGAATTTCCAGCAACAGTGACGCGAAAGCCGTTCTCGGTCAGATATTGCTTGAGAAGATTGCGGATACGGGTGTCGTCATCGACCACCAGCAGATGCGGTGCATCGTCGTCCGGTGCTGCCGGCTGATCAACCTTTTCAATGGTCTCCATGGCTTTTCCCTGACATTTTTGCGGGCACAATGTCGATCTGCGCCCTTAGTTCCGGATTGACCATCGCCTCCAGGAAGCGTTCGATCAAGGCGCGTTCGCTGGCTCCGGAATCTTCCAATGCAGCACGGATGCGGCGCGACTGTGGCCGCGCCAGCGCCAGCGCCAGGGCGCGGCCCCTGGCGGTGGGGTAAAGTTCGCGCTGCCGGCGGTCGCGCGGACCCTGCAATTGCACGACATGGTCGGTGTCGATCAATTGCTTGAGCACGCGCGCCAGGCTCTGCTTGGTGATCTTCAAGACATCGAGCAGTTCGGCGACCGTCAGGCCCGGCCTGCGATTGACGAAATGCAGGACCCGGTGATGGGCGCGGCCGAACCCGTAATCGGCGAGGATCTGGTCCGGATCTGAGGTGAAATCGCGATAGGCGAAGAAGAACAATTCGATGATGGCGAAGTCGATGCCGTCCTCGTCGGCGATCGCCGTCCTGATCGGTTTTCCGGCTGGGTGGCTGCGATCCGTCATCATTTCTCCGATGGAAACAGGAAATTATGTCAGTACTATTGACGTAATTTTCCGGCGATGGTAATTTTTGACAAGCTTTTCGGCGGATTGCGAACGAAAAGGCAAGGGACGTCCGTTTTTCCGGAACTTCCTGAGTTTGCCAGACCTCAAATATCCGCTTACGCTTCGAGGCACTCTACGCTTTGAGAAATGGGGCCGCCCGGCGCGGCCGACACGAAAAACGCAACGACACAATGATATGCGGGCCGTCGCCCGCGGGAGGTTATCATGGCATCCGTTCCTTTCGACCAAATGGATGGCTTTATCTGGATCAACGGCGAGTTCGTCAAATGGGCCGACGCCAAGATCCACGTCCTGACCCATGGTCTGCACTATGCCAGCGCGGTGTTCGAGGGCGAGCGCGCCTATGGCGGCGAGATTTTCAAGCTGACCGAGCACAGCGAACGCCTGCATGAATCGGCACGCCTGCTCGGCTTCAAGATTCCCTATTCGGTTGCCGAGATCGACGATGCCTGCCGCACGCTGCTGAAGAAGCAAGGGTTCCAGGACGCCTATGTGCGGCCGATCGCCTGGCGCGGCAGCGAACAGATGGGGGTTTCGGCGCAGAACAGCCGCATCAACTGCGCCATCGCCATCTGGCAGTGGCCGAGCTATTTCGACCCCGCGCAGAAGCTGAAAGGCATCCGTCTCGATGTGGCGGAATGGCGCCGCCCCGATCCGCGCACCGCGCCGTCGAAATCTAAAGCCGCCGGTCTCTACATGATCTGCACAATGTCCAAGCATGCCGCCGAAGCCAAGGGCTATGCCGACGCCATGATGCTCGACTGGCGCGGGCAAGTCGCCGAAGCAACGGGCGCCAATATCTTCTTCGTCAAGGACGGCAAGATCCAGACGCCGAAGCCCGATTGCTTCCTCGACGGCATCACCCGTCGTACGGTCGTCGGCCTTGCCAGGGATCGCGGCCTCGAGGTGATCGAGCGCGCCATCATGCCGGAAGAGCTGGAAGGCTTCGAGCAGTGCTTCCTGACCGGGACGGCAGCCGAGGTGACGCCGGTTTCGGAAATCGGTCCATACCGATTCGAGGTCGGCGAAATCGCCAAGACGCTGATGAATGACTATTCTGCGGCCGTTCAACCCAAGCACGCGATCGCCGCAGAATAACGAAAGTCACAGCTTTTTTTACAAGTAGGGGCGGTTTTCGGGCCGCCTCTTTTATTTAAGCAGTTCTGCATTTGACTTTCGTCCAATTCGGCGTCTCATGATGCTGTCGGCCCGGGAGGCTGGCAGCTATGGAGGGACTGGTACTATGGACATGAACACGCTTCTTCCGATCATTATTCAGGTGATTACGGGTGTCATCGGTGGTCAGGCGGTGGGCGCGGCGATCAAGACGGCGGCGATGGGTCAGCTTCCCAAGATCCTTGGTGGCGCCGTTGGCGGCGTCGGCGGCGCAGCCATCCTCGGTAGCCTGCTCGGCGGCGGCACAGTCGACCCGGCAGCGGCGGCAGCGGCAACGGGCGGATTGGGCAGTGCGCTTAATCTGCAAAACATCATCGGCGGCGCCGGTGGTGGCGCCATTCTGACCGGCATCATCGGCGCGGTCATGAATGCAATGAAGAAATAGGCTTGGCGGTTTCGGGCTTTCAAATGGGCGGCTTTGGCCGCCCATTTCCATTTCAGCCTGGTCTGTCATGACGGTGGACGCCAGTTGCTTGTGTCCCTAAAGCGCGTCGCTTGAACGAATTCACGCGACACGCTTTAGGTTCTTGTTTTTATGCATGTCGTTATCGCAAAACCGCTGCACACTTTTGCGCGACATGCATTACATCAGGAACGCCACCGCGAAAGGACGATCATGGGTCAACTCAATGCCGGTATCGTGCCGGTCACGCCCTTCCAGCAAAACTGCACCATCCTCTTCGACATGGACGACAAACAAGGCGTTGTCGTCGATCCGGGCGGCGACATCGACAAGGTGCTGGCAGTGCTGAAGGAGAATGCCATCACCGCCGGCGCGATCTGGATCACCCATGGTCATATCGATCATGCGGGCGGCGCAATGGAACTGAAGGAGGCGCTCGGGGTCGAGATTGTCGGCCCGCATGAGGCCGACCGTCCACTGCTCGCCAATCTCGAGAGCCAGGCGAAACTTTACGGCATCACCGATGCCGTGCGCAATTGCGTGCCCGACCGTTTTCTCAGAGAGGGCGACACCGTCTCGTTCGGCCAGCACGCGTTCGAGGTCTTCCATTGCCCCGGTCACGCGCCGGGCCATGTCGTCTACTACAACCGTGCGGCCAAATTCGCCCATGTCGGCGATGTCCTGTTTCGCGGCTCCATCGGGCGAACCGACCTGCCGGGCGGTGACCATGCCGCACTGATTGCCTCGATCAAAAACAAGCTTTTGCCGCTTGGCGACGGCATCGGCTTCATCTGCGGTCATGGTCCTGGCGGCCGCTTCGGCGAGGAGCGGCGGAGCAATCCGTTCCTGGTCTAGGGTGTGCCGATATTCAGGTGAGGCCGGACTGCAAACGGCGGCTTCCTGCGCTTCCGGTGCTCACGTACTTTAAGTACGCTCCGCTCCGGTTCTCGGAACCCACCATTTTCGACTCAGCCTGACCTGAATCTCAACACACCCTCGCGGGCCAACTTGGTTGGAGAGCCGGACACAAAAAACGCCGGCCTCGCGGCCAGCGCTTTTGTTTTGGGGCAGGGAAGCCTTGAGGCGCTTCGCGCATCAAGGCTTTGTCGTTGTGCATGTCGTTATCCCAAAACCGCTGCGCACTTTTGGGCGACATGCATTAGTTGGCGGTGCAGAAATGCTGTTCGCCGTCATAGCCGGTGAACGTGCCCGTGCGGGAATTGAAGCTCCGGTAGCGATCCGAACAGTATTCGTACCAGCCACGGGTCCATGGCTCGGCGTAGCCTTCATTGTAGGCGACCCGGGGTTCCACATAGTAGCGGCGCACCGGGGCCGGCCGCGGATAGCGATCATAATCGTCATAGCCGGGGTCGTAGTAGCGGGGCTGCGGATTGCTGAGCGCGCCGCCGATCAGGGCGCCGGCCGCGAGGCCGAGGACGCCGGCGGCGACAGCGTCGCCATTGCCATGGCCACGATGGTGGCGGTGGTAACGCCAATCGTCGGCGCTGGCCGCGGGCAAGGTCGCAAGCGTGGTTGCGACGACCGCGGCGGACAGGATGGCGGTCTTGAAAATTCGATTCATATCGGTCTCCTTCGTGCCGGCCCGGCAGTGGGAATGCGGTCCGGCTTTACCGAAGGCTAATAGGCGACCGTGGCTGAACGGGGGCTGAACGAAGTTGGCGGGTCGAAATCAGCGATCGGCCGCGGCACGGACGGCAAATATCGCACGCTCATGCGGACCGAGGTCTCTAGCGCGGGAGCCGTTCGGCTGTCTTGAGCCGGCTCAGCCGACCGACAGGTTAACGGCTTTCGGACCCTTGCCGCGCTTGTCCGGCTCGGTGTCGAATGTCACTTTCTGCCCATCCTCAAGACCGGGAAGACCCGACGCCTGCACGGCCGAAATATGGACGAAGACATCCTTTGCGCCATCATCCGGCGTGATGAAGCCGAAGCCCTTGGCATGATTGAAGAATTTGACGGTGCCGGTCTGCGGCATGGGAAGCTCCTTTGATCCCATCAAGTCAAGTCTCGGGCCGGCAAATGCCCGAGTGGAAATTTGTCCTTTATTTTAGCGCTATCGGCAAGTGAAAGTTTTTGCGGGCATTTTTGCTCGCCGTCCTCGATATGAAAAAGGCGCGACGATTATCGTCGCGCCTTCGAAAACTCGGATGCGGCCCTGGAAGCCGGTGCAGCCCGTGGAGAGGCTCATGGACGTTTCGCGTGTCCGAACGGACTTGCGACGTTCCGATGGCTCAGGCCGCGCGGAGATTGACCGCCTTCGGACCCTTGCCCATGCGGTCAGGCTCGACGTCGAAGGTGACCTTCTGGCCATCGACGAGGGTGCGCAGGCCCGAAGCCTCGATCGCCGAGATATGGACGAACACGTCCTTGGCGCCGCCGTCTGGCGTGATGAAGCCGAAGCCTTTGGTAGCGTTGAAGAATTTAACGGTGCCGGTCTGGGCCATTGGGGAAACTCCTTCACCCGTGTCAGTCTTGTGGTTTGCCCGCCGCCTGGCGCCGTGGGCAAGTCCCGGTGGTTGCTTTCGGCAGTCATGCATTGGCGCATGGTCAAACCCCCCGCCGAAAAACGGGGCCGTCAGAGATTCACAGTATCGGGGAAAGGTCGTCCAAAACGTTCCGCTCTCCGGGTCGCAAATGCCCGAACACAAAATTTATCGCACGGAAACGTGATGGTTGCAAGATAGCGCCGCGGGCCGCCCAGATGGCGTCCCGACGCATGGCATCGATAGACCCGGGTGTTTGCTCGGTCATCGGCCAGAACCCGGCCACGCATGGTCCAGCAAGCGCTGTCCGCGCGGCACCCGTGATGCGTCGATTGTTTCCGGCAGTCATCCAAAAAAACGGGGGATTGCATTTGTCGGCGGAATGGCGAGGATCGGTGTTGGCAGTTTGATTTTTGCGCATGTTCCTTTCCGAAAATAGATGTTCGGGGTCATGCGCCAGAGCGGAGCTCATTTTGCGCCGGAGCGGGGGCTCGAGGGAGGTATAGTCATGAGATTTCTTGCGGCAATCTTTTCGCGGCAAGGTTTTGCCATTCTGTTGTTGTCGGCAGTTCTTGCAGCCTGTACCGCGGTGGTGGTGGATGAAGGACCGGGGTACCCTCCGCCAAGGCCTGGACCGCAATTCTGCACCAAGCAGTATGATCCGGTCTGCGCCCGGCGCGGCGGCGACCGCCAGACTTTCGCCAACGCCTGCCTTGCGGAGCGGGCCGGATACCGCATCATTCGCGACGGCCAATGCCGCGACGGCGGCGGTGGTGGTGGCGAAGAGCAGACATTCTGCACGCGCGAATATGCTCCGGTCTGCGCCAGGCGCCGTGGCGAACTGCGCACCTTCCCCAATGCGTGCGAGGCCCGCGCCGCCGACTACCGGGTGGTCGACGACGGCCCCTGCTGAGGGCACGGCTCTCCTATCTCCCCCGTGCTGGGGGAGATAGGGCTTGCCCATCTGGAGATAGGGCTCGCCCATCTATCGGCTGGACATCCTTGTGGCGGCCTCTACGCCGACTGTTTCATCTTGCCGTAATAGGCGATGAACTCAGCCGCGGGCATCGGCTTGGCAAACAGCCAGCCTTGGCCATAGTCGACATCGCGCTCCAGCAGATAGTCGGCCTGGGCCTGCGTCTCCACGCCTTCGGCAACGATCTTCAGCTTCAACGTCTTGGCCATGTCGATGATATGCGGCGTGACGGAACTGGTGGCGGAATTCGTGGCGATCGTGTCGATGAAGGACTTGTCGATCTTCAGCGCATCGAGCGGCAGTCCTTCGAGATGGGAGAGGCTGGAATAGCCGGTGCCGAAATCGTCGATCGCCACCGCGTGACCAAGCTCGCGGGCGCGGATGAGGGTCGAACGCGCTGAATCGATATTGACGAAACCGCGCTCCGTCGCCTCCAGCCAGATCTGCCGAGGCCGAATTCCCGTGTGCTGCAGGGCCTTTTCGATGACGGGGAGGATCCTTGCCGTTTCGACGTCGGCGGGACCGAGATTGATCGCGATGTGGAGGGAACGATTGGCGACGAGGAGCCGGTTCAAGTCAAGAACCACATGGGCTACCACCTGGTCCGTGATCGCCGCGATCAGGCCGCTCTCTTCGGCCAGTGGGATGAAGAGATCGGGCCGGACCAGCGAGCCGTCCGGGCGCCTCCAGCGCACCAGAGCTTCCGCTCCGATGCATCTGCCGGTCCTGAGTTCGACGATCGGCTGATAGTGGACGATGAATTCGCGCTTGCGCACGGCAATCTGCAATTCTCTCAGCGGCGACAGCCGCCGTCGCGACAGCCAGACAACCGTGCCAATGGCGAAGGCGGCGATAAAGGCGCCAAGCGGAAGCAGCAGCAATCGCTGCCTGCGCACACTGTCCACGATCTGGCTTTCCGGTTCGCTCGCCACGGCGATCCAGTCCGCCCCGCGCGCGGTGGCGAACAGATGGCCGTCGTCAAGGCCCTTGCCGGGGCCGGCGATGATCCTGCCGATGCGGGCGGAATCCGGCCCGTTCAGCGTGCCGAGCAGGATGCCTTGGTTGGTTGCCAGAGCAAGCTGAATGCCGGGATCGACGATGACGTCGACAAAGCGCACGGGATCGACAAGGACATTGTGGTCCTTGTAGCGCAGCGCCATCAGCGGATGGTCATGGTTGGCCAAGGGCAGCATGCGCGCCGTGACGGCAACGCCGTCCCGCGTGGTGAAATCCGGAGCGGTTTGCGCGACGCTCCCCTCGGTCGGCCCCCAGGACGTGCATTTGAGCAGGCCATTTTCGAAATAGCCCATTTCCTCGATCGCGCGCGTGTTGATGGTGAGTTGCCGCATGCGGGCGATATGGCCATCCGAGCAGCGGTCGCTGGCAAACCGGTCGATCTCGCGCAGTGCTTCGGTCGCATCCCTAAGGGATATGTCGGCCCTGGCGATGGCGAGGTTGGCGAACAGCGCCAGGCGGTCATGCTCTTCCTGAAGCGCCAGGACCCATGAAAAGTGGAACATCGCCACGATGGGCACGATGGCGCCGAGCAAGGCCAACACCACCGCGGTCACGATGATGCGCGGCCTGTCCATATGCGCCTCCTGCCTTCGGCCGGCGATGACCTGCCGGGTTCACGCGCAATCCCGCCGGACGGGCACCGAGCCTCGTTCCAGCGGACCCTTATATGGCTTCGACGTTACGTGACCTTTAATGCGATCCGCGTCGTGGTCGGGTGGGCGCAGTGTTACTCATCCAGCGTCGGATATGTCCCATCCGCTGGCCCGGCATAGAGCTCACAGCCGCTCTCGTCGGAAATACGCAGACGGTCGGGGATTTGTGGCATCGCCAGCGTGTGGAACAGCGCGCTGGCGCCGTGCAAGGCGGCACGCAGGTTCGGTGCTTCGAGCGGCACCCTGTCGAGCTTCGCTTCGGCGGCATGGCGCGAACGATAGAACTCGACGACGAAGTTCACGCATGCCTCCATGTTGCGGCCGGAATGCCGCAATCCTGCGGTCGCACCAGCCCCGGTGCGCGCGTCGTCCGGCTTGAAGAGGCCAGCGCGGCGGGATGGGACAGTTCTAGCTCCTGGACTTCGGCTTCAAACCGGCTTCCGCCTGCTTTACGGCCGAACCGAAGGGCGAGGCAGGCACTGCCGCCGTCTTGTCCTTCTTGGGCTTGCGTATCTCGCGATTGCTGCGCTGTTGACCCTTGGCCATCTTCTGATCCTTCGAATGTTGGCGGTTGATGCTGGCTTAAAGCGCGTCGCCTTTGAACGGATTCATGCGACGCGCTTTAAGCTCTTGTTTTTGTGCATGTCGTTGTCGCAAAACTTTCGAGCGACATGCATTAGCTTGCCGGATTGTCGGCCGCTTCGAGATTGTCTTCCGTGGTCACCCGTTCATAGGTCTCCTGGTCGCTGCGGATGCGGTATTGCGGCGAACCGTCCTTGACCGGCAGCTTGCTCTTGATCTGGAACAGTTCCGCAGCCTTCTGGACAAGGCCGGTACGGCTCTTCATGCGGACTGTCTGGCCAATTGTGAAAAGATGCGCCGGCGTGTCGGTGCGCGGGCGCGCATTCTGCTGGAAGCGGATCATGCGGCGTTCTCCCTATCGAGTCTCAGCGCGGTTTCGAGTTCGGCGTGGTCGACGGCGACAAGCTGGCTGGTCGCGCTTTTCACCGTCCTTGCCGGCAGGTGGATGAAGGTTGCGACACGGCGCCAGGCAAGCCACGACATGCCGTCAATCAGCTCTTCGTCATGGTCGATGTCGTAGTCTCCCGCCGGCAACTTTCCTTCCAGCCCGCCGAGCACGAAGGGTGCCTCGAAATGCG
This sequence comes from Mesorhizobium helmanticense, assembly GCF_003034915.1. Classification (GTDB taxonomy): domain Bacteria; phylum Pseudomonadota; class Alphaproteobacteria; order Rhizobiales; family Rhizobiaceae; genus Mesorhizobium; species Mesorhizobium helmanticense. The sequence goes on from NZ_PZJX01000027.1 coordinate 156,783, forward strand.
CGATGGAATGCGTGGTGCGGCCAGACATTCTTTTACCTCGAAGTTCTATGATGGCATCGGCATCGTGCCTGGAAGCAAAGCGTCTGCCTGAAAGCAAAAAAGCGGGGACGAACCCCGCTTCTCCTATCACCGGCAATCGCTGGAGATGAGCCTCTTTCGAGAGCTGCCAGTACATCCGTGGTCAGCGTTCATCGCATTCGGCCGGGTCAGATCAGTTGCAGATTGGCGGCCGACTCGCGGCCCTTGGTGTCACGCTCCAGATCGAACTGCAGTTTCTGGCCTTCGGCCAGGCCGGGGAAGCCAGCGCGTTCGAGCGCGCTGACATGGACGAAGACGTCCTTGCCGCCATCGGCCGGCTGAATGAATCCGAAGCCCTTCTGGCCGTTGTAGAATTTCACGGTTCCCGTGTTCATGTGAGTGTCTTTCAAAGAGAGAAATGAACGCTGGGCAAAATGCGCCGCGCGTTCCTGTATCGGGGATTTGGAATGAGTTTGGCGGGTCGAAAACCTCTGACGCCGCGAGATGCCAAGCTTGGCCCAAAAACGATCTCATACCATTAATCCAAAATTGTGGTTTTTTCAAGAAAATTTCCGAGAAAATTCGACTAATTCGGAAATTTACCCCATATAAATTTTCAAGAATTCTGCTACGGTAAAACAATATCAAAAAATTCCTTATTGAGATCGCTAGAATAATTATTCTGGCGCCTGGACTTATTTTTTCCGGAAAGGACAAAAATCTATGAGAGTCATGAAAACACCTGATGGTCCGGCCGTAAAAATCAAGGCGATGGTCAAGTTCCCAAAAGTCATGTCGGCGCGCCTGACGATAAGAAGCGATGAGGCGGCACGGCGGAAGATCGCAGACACCGACGGCACGCTGCGGCGGGCGCGTCAACTTGCCGAAAGCAATCGCCTTATTTGACGCGGAGGAAATGCGAATGAACAGTATCAGAAGCCTCTGCGCCGCCTCCGCTGATGCGAAAGACGGCAGTCTGGGCCAGATGAACCATGACTATGGGCGGCGCATCGAGATGAACAGATCGTGGACCATCTATCACGTGTTTACCGGCGTTCCGGCCGAAGTCGGTGCGCGTTCCATGGTGGGTCTTAGCAAAGTTGATGCTACCGCCGGGATGCTGTTCCTGAATTCCCACAATTTGGAAAGGCGCAGGACATCGTTCCTGCAGAATGCACGTTCCCGTGGCTTCAGCGAGCGCTGCGGCGCTACACGTCCCCTGGACGCGTAAGGGACGCTGCAGCACTCTGATTTTGCGCATGATCCTTGTCCGGGAAATCCGTTTTTCTCGGATCATGCGCCAAGGAATTCGACCATGACGCTCAATTTCCCCAACCCCAGCCGCTCCTATGACGCAGCGGCCAAGCGTATTCGTTTCACCGGCCATGACGGCATGTTCGAAGTGCCCTTCTTCGTGGAGATTGCCGCGCTTTCGGCGGCAAGTCCGGTCACGACCGGAGCGGAGGCCGAATATCTCAGCGCGTTCGATGCGAAGCGCTCCTCGATCCAGGATGTCGCGCGGGAAGCCTATTCGCATGGTCGCAAGAACATGTATGTGCTGACCCAGGCAGATTTCCGGTAGGCTTGCCCGCAAACCCTTGAACCTGCCGCGCCGATGGCCTAGATCGCCACAGGCGCACAAACACGGCAGGTTTCCCATCAACAGAGATCAAAGAAGAGCGGCGGGCGCGGGAGCGAGGTCTGGCACTGGAGGCGGGCCACCGCCAGGTCTCGACCAGTATGTGCAGCAGGCGCTGCAACTGCACCAGGCCGGACGCCGGCAAGAAGCCGAGGCGATTTACCGGCAGGTGCTGGCGCGCAAGGCCAATCACGCCGCCGCTGCGCACTTCCTCGGATTGCTGCTGCATCAGACCGGGCGCAGCGCCGAGGGGATGGATCTTCTCGAACAGTCGGTGCAGTTGCAGCCGACCAATCCCGATTTCCTCAACAATCTCGGAACGGTGATGCGCGATCTCGGCCGCGTCGCGGCGGCCGTCGATTTCTTCCGCGGGGCGGTGGATATCCGACCGGACCAGCTCGCGGCGCGCGACAATCTCGGCTCGTCGCTGAAGCAGCTCGGCCAGTTCGAGGAGGCCGAAGAGATTTATCGCGGCACGATCGGCCGCAACCCGTTCCATGTCCGCGCCCGCATCGGGCTTGCCGAAACGCTGCAGGAGGCCGGGCGGCTCGACGAGGCGCTCGCCGTGTTCCGCGAGGCGCTGACGATCCGGCCGAAGGATGCCGACCTGCTGCACGGGCTGGGCGTCGGGCTGATGGAAAAGGGCAAGCTCGATGAAGCGACCGATCTTTTCCGCCAGGCGCTGGCAGTCAATCCCGGCATGGCCCGAGCCTGGCTGATGCTGACGCAGGTCAAGCGCCAGAAGGAGCGCGACGCCGAGCTTGCCGGCATGGAAGCACAGCATGCCAAGGCGCCGCAGGACAGCCTGGCGCGCATGCAGCTCTCTTTCGGCCTCGGCAAGGCCAATGACGATCTGAAAGATTATCCACGAGCCTTTGATTATTTCGCCGAAGGCAATGCCATCCGACGCAAGGGCATTGACTATGATCCGGTGAGGACGCGGGCCGAATTCGATGCGATGAAGTCGGTGTTCGACGCCGGCTTTTTCGAAAAGCACAGACCGAGCTCAATCGCCGACGACGCGCCGATCTTTGTCGTCGGCATGCCGCGTTCGGGCACGACGCTGGTCGAGCAGATCATCGCCAGTCATCCCCAGGTCTATGGCGCGGGCGAGCTCAGTATCTTGAAGACGGTGGTCGGCAAGCAGTTCCCGTCGACCATGCCAGGTGGCTTCCCCTGGGGGGTATCCGATGTGGCCGATGCGGATTTTGCCGAGGCCGGGCAGGCCTATCTCGACATGCTGCACGCCCGCTATCCGCATGTCCGCCATGTCACCGACAAGATGCCAGGCAACTTTCTGCTTATCGGCTTCATCCACATGATGCTGCCGAAGGCCAGAATCATCCATTGCGCCCGCGATGCGGCGGCGACCTGCCTATCGATCTACAAGGTGCATTTCCGCGGCGACAGCCACCGCTACGGCTACGATCTCGGCGAGCTCGCCGACTTCCACAATCTCTACACCGACATTATGGCGCATTGGCGCAGCGTGCTGCCCGGTATCGTGCACGATGTGCGCTACGAGGATTTCGTCGCCGATCAGGAAGGGCAGACGCGCGCATTAATCGCCCATCTCGGCCTGCCCTGGGACGATAGGGTGCTGTCGTTCCACGAAACCGACCGACCTGTGCGTACGGCCTCGGCCGCGCAGGTGCGCCAGCCGATGTACCAGGGCTCGGTCGATCTGTGGAAGCGCTATGGCGAGCGGTTGAAGCCGCTGCTGGACAGGCTGGATTGACATGCTGGTCAATGGCCGAAGCATCTCAGCTTCGTCATCCTAGGGCGAAGCAGGAGCGCAGCTCCGTCGCGGAGACCCTGGGATCCATTCCGTGCCCTCGATCGAAGGAGGCAGCGGCGCAGAATTCTGCGCCGTTGCAACGCCTCTAGGTCACGGCATGGATCCTATGGTCTGCGCCGCGTCGCTTCGCTCCTTGCTCTGCCATAGGATGACGAAGCGATGGGTCAAAGCTCCATGAAGGGCTGGAAGCCGCCGAAGATCATGCGCTTGCCGTCGAACGGCATCGTCGATAGGTCTCCATTCAGGCGCGGGTCGGCCATCACCTTGGCCATCACCGCATCGCGGCTTTCCCGCGATTCATAGACGACCCACGAAAAGACGACGATCTCGTCATCCTTGGCCTGCACGGCGCGCGGGAACGAGGTGACCTCGCCATAGGGCACGTCGTCGCCGATGCATTCGACATAGGCGAGCGCGCCATGCTCTTTCCAGACTATGCCGGCCATTTGCGCCATTTTCTTGTAGGCATCGAGATTTGCCTTAGGCACGGCAAGCACGAACCCATCGACATAGGACATTTTGGTCTCCTCCTTAGGCCTTCTTCACCGGCGCGTTCATCGCCCACTCAACACCGAAGGGATCGCGCATATTTCCCCACTGGTCGCCCCAGAACATCACCTGCAGCGGCATGACGACCTCGCAGCCGGCATCGACAGCGCGCTGCCACCAAGCGTCGATATCGTCGCTGCCGAGGTGAAGCTGCATTGTGTAGCCCTGCGGCTTCACGGCGGACATGCCGTGCTCAGGGTAGAAGTCGGAGATCATCAGCGTCGAGCCGTTGATGTGCAGGTGGATGTGCATGGTGCGGCCCTGCTCGTCCGGCGGGTAGAAGAAGACCTGCTCCGCGCCAAAGGCCTTTTGATAGAATTCGGCGGCCTTGAAGGCGCCATCCAGCTGAAGATAGGGCGTCAAGCCGCCGAGGACTTTCGCCGCGGGCTGGGTTTGGGGCTGATCGTTCATGTCTTGCTCCTCTTTGGGTTTGGTTGGCCTTGCCAACCAAAGGACGAACGAGGCGGCGGCAATCCTACATGGCTGCCGGATTTTTTTCGAACGCCACGATCAAACGCTCCGGCCACGGGCCGGTGGTCGCCTTCATATTACCTTGGTCAACGCGGTTGCCATGGCAAGGCGACGTTCGTTTTGCGCGTCGAGGATTTCGGGCCAGCCTATGTCCTTGCGCAATTCGATCGGCAGTGAAAGCAGCGCGCGCTCGCTGCGGTAACGGGCGCGGGTCGCCGAGTAACGGGTCGCGATGCGGCCTATGGATGACAGAATGGACATGATGCACTCTCCCTGGTTGAAGCCGGCATCATCGTGTCGGCGTCCCAAGGACATGGCGTGGGGGTCATGATCCGACAGACCGCTGAGAATTTTCTGTCGTCAGATCGGTATCGGCCCGTGCAAAGGCGGATGTGGTTCAGTTGACCGCTGCGGCTAGCGCAGTGTCGTAATATTCCACCACCTCGACGGCCAGGCCGTCGCGTATTGTCCAGAAATCGGCGACGGGCATCACGAACTCGTCGCCGGTCGCGCGACGTGTCATGTGGTACTCGACCTGGGCGGCAACCTTGTCGCCGCCATCGATGATCTCGACCGGAATGACGCGCCGGTATTCGAAGTCCTCATTCAGGTCCACCAGGCGCGCAAGGAATTCCTGCTTGCCGCGAGCGCTGCCGGCGCGACGCGACTGCCGCGGATCGGCGATCCAACGAAACACGACATCATCGGCGCAATGCGCCAGTGCGCCCTCGATGTCGCGATCTGCATAGGCTTGGTAGAAGTTGTTAACGAGGTCTACCGCACGCATATCCTATCCCTCCCTAAGCTCTACCGCGGCAGGATGCGCCTTTTTAGGTCGATGGAAAAGCTTTCTTCCGTGGTCAACACGGCGTCCGGGCCCACAGTACTTCAAAATGTCGGCCCGGCAGATGCATTGTTGTCCTCAGCCGGTCCCCTCGGCCACCGAGCTGAAGAAATCCTCCGGACTGTCGACCTCGGTCAGCCGCCGCTTCTCGATCAGCCAGAACCGGTTGCCGATCGTCCTGATGAACGAGCGGTCGTGCGAGGCGAGCACGCAGCTTGCCTGATGCGCCAGCAATTCGGCCTCCAGCGCCTCCTGACCATCGATGTCGAGATGGTTGGTCGGCTCGTCGAGCAGGTAGAAATTGGGATTGGCGAGCCTGAGCGCCAACATCATCAGCCGCGCCTTCTGCCCGCCCGACAGAACGCCGATCATGCGCTCCTGCATGTCGATGCTGACCCCGGCGCCGGCGAGCAGCGAGCGGGCGCGTTGCTCGCCGACATCGAATTTTCGCGAGAGCATCGCCAGTGGTGTGTCGCTGCTGCTCATCCCGGACAGTGCCTGGTCGCTGTAGCCGAGCACCGTCGACGGCGTCACCTTGACGCTCTGCACGGTTTCCGGTTCACCGATGGCATTCCGGATCAGGGTGACGAAGCGCGACTTGCCGACGCCGTTGCGGCCGAGCAGGACGATGCGGTCGCCCTGACAGATATGACGCTTGCCGGTCCTGAACAGCAGCGTGCCGTCGGGTGTCTCGACCGCCGCATCATCGAGCGTGATCAGCACCTTGGCATGGGTGCCGCGATTGGCGAGCTTTATCGCGCCCGCCGTTTTCTCGCGATGCGCAGGTGCTGCCGCTTCTTCCAGGCGTTCGGCGCGCTGGTTGAGCTGCTTGGTCTTGACCGTCAGCAGGTCGCTGCCCGAATTGATGCCGATGTTGTTGAGCTTGGCGGCCTGCCGGCGCAATTGCTGTGCCACCTTCATGTCGCGTTGGAATTTGCGCTCGGTCGAGGCATCGATCTCGCTCAAGGCGTCGCGTGCCCGCGAATAAGGCAGGGCAAACACGGGAGACTGCTCGGGGCGCAAGAATAGCGTGCGGTTGGTGGTAGCATCCAGGAAAGCGCGATCGTGGCTGGCGATGATGACCGGCACCTCGCGTGGCAAGGCATTCAACCAAGTTTCCAACTGGCTGATGCGGGCAAGGTCGAGATGGTTGGTCGGCTCGTCAAGGAGCAGGACATCGGGATCGGTGACCCAGACGCGGGCGATCAGCGCCAATCGCTGCCAGCCGCCGCTCAAGGCACGCATCGGCCGCTCGCGCATCGGCTCAGGCACGTCGAGGGTGTCGAGCACCACGTCGACACGCCACAGTTCGCCTTCGGCCTGCTCGGCCGGCAGGGCGTCGGCAACCACCTGATGGAAGCTGAGGTCGAGGAGGGCCGGCGGAACGGATTGCTCGACATGGCCGACACGCAGGCCGCGCGTGCGGGTGATGTCGCCTGATGTCGGCTCGATCTCGCCGGTCAGGCATTTGAGCAAGGTCGACTTGCCGCGGCCGTTGGCGGCGACGATGCCGAGACGGTCACCGGCGCCGATGGTCAGGTCGAGGTTGGAAAAGAGCGGCGCAGTCATGGTGACGCCGAGGGATTTGAGGCTGATCAGGGCCATTTGGATTTCTCTGGTCTTGCCGGAGGCCGGCTCAATGCACTTTGACGGTGCGCGTGCTGATCATCAGGCTCAGCGTTGCGGCACCACGAAGGGCAGACCAAAAAATCGAAGCGGGAGAAACCCGGACCGTCCCTGGTCAGCCCTGCAAGCAAGCTCGCAGGGCAGAAATCGGGCCACGCTGACGATGGTGACGAAAAAACGTAAACACGTGAGCCCTCCTTTCAAGACGTTTGAATGTGGCAACTGGCTACACCAGGGCAGGGGCAGATGGCAAGGGGCTGGTAGGGCCGACCGAAGGGTGATTATCAGACGGTCCTCAAGTGGCCACCGCTTGATCCATATTCCTTGTTCAGATCGAGCAGGAAATGCCCAAACACCGTGCTTTTGCCGAGGTCGACAACGATGACGAGAAGGGTATTGAAGCGCCCGGTGCCGATCAGCACCTGATCGAACCGGTTCCTTGCGTCTCGATAAACATGCCCAACGTCGTTCAAAGAGGGCAGACCGATCTCATCCAGATCTAGCGCGTTGACGTACGGCCATATGTCCAGGGCAGCCTCTGCCGTAGCGGTGACGTCAGTCATAGGCTCAACAAAGCAAGCCTTGAATTCGTCTTCGTCAAGTTGCCGAGTGAAGACCATCACAACGAATGCCTATCGCTACCGCCCGGGCCGACCGGTCTTACCTGGCCGGCGCTTTTCGCGGCGGGCGTCGCCCGGATCCTCGTAAGAGCCGATGCCGGCGCGCTGGCGAGCAATGGGTTTGGCGGAATCGTTGCGATCCTTCGCGCCTGCCCCGCCGGGCATCTCCCCCACAAGGGGGGAGATCGGCTGTGGCTTCGCCGGCACCTTTCCCTCGATCGGCTTCTCGGTCCGGCGCACCGTCATCTCGTCGAGCGAATTCTTCTTGAACAGCGGCTTGGTCGGTTCACCCGGTATACCGAAATCCGAGCCGTGCGCCTCCTGCGCCGACTGCTTCTTGAACAGCGAACGCGAGACGGCGCCTGACGGCGTCGGCATGTCGGTGCCAGGCCCCATATCGTCCAGCGACGGCTTGGCAAACAACGGCTTCTTCACCGGGACGGCGCCGTCGGCGCCCATTTCGTCGAGCTCCGGCTTGCGGAAGAGGTTGGACCGGGCAGCCTTGGCCGCCTCTTCGGCGGCACGTGCCTCGTCGAGCTTGCGGAAACGCTCCTGTTCCTCTGATGTACGATGTTTGGCCACGCCCTTGTTGTGCTTGCCCTTCTCGCGACCGGAGACGGGGCTTTCCATGTCGACGTATTTGGCCAATGGGTCTTCCGAGATGGACAGTTCCATTTCGCGCAGCCGCTTGATCTCGTCGCGGATGCGGGCCGCCTTCTCGAAATCGAGATTGGCGGCGGCGTCGCGCATCTGCTTGTCCATCGCATCGAGATGGGCCTTCAGATTGTTGCCCATCATCGCGCCGGCGCTGTCGGTGAACTGCGAGATGTCGGCGCGGACGTGGTCCTTCTCGTAGACCGAATCGAGAATGTCCGAGATGCGCGACTTGACCGATTCCGGGGTGATGCCGTTGGCCGCGTTCCATTCCATCTGCTTTTCGCGGCGGCGGTTGGTCTCGGCCATCGCGCGCTCCATCGAGCCGGTGACCTGGTCGGCGTAGAGGATGACCTTGCCGTCGACGTTTCTGGCGGCGCGGCCGATGGTCTGGATCAGCGAGGTTTCCGAGCGCAGGAAACCTTCCTTGTCGGCGTCGAGGATGGCGACGAAGCCGCATTCGGGAATGTCGAGACCTTCGCGCAAGAGATTGATGCCGACCAGCACGTCGAAGGCGCCAAGGCGCAGATCGCGCAGGATCTCGATGCGCTCCAGCGTGTCAATGTCGGAATGCATGTAGCGGACGCGGATGCCTTGCTCGTGCAGATACTCCGTCAGGTCCTCGGCCATGCGCTTGGTCAGCACGGTCACCAGCGTGCGGTAGCCGGCCTTGGTGGTCTCGCGGATCTCGCCGACGACATCGTCGACCTGGCTCTTGGCCGGACGCACCTCGACCGGCGGATCGATGAGGCCGGTCGGGCGAATGACCTGCTCGGCGAAGACGCCGCCGGACTGCTCCATCTCCCAGCCGCCGGGTGTCGCCGAAACCGCGACGGAAAGCGGGCGCATGGCGTCCCACTCCTCGAAACGCAAGGGACGGTTGTCCATGCAGGAGGGTAGGCGGAATCCGTACTCCGCCAGCGTGGCCTTGCGGCGGAAGTCGCCTCGGTACATGCCGCCGATCTGCGGCACGGTGACGTGGCTTTCGTCGATGAAGACCAACGCGTTGTCGGGAATATATTCGAACAGTGTCGGCGGCGGATCGCCGGGCTGGCGGCCGGTGAGATAGCGCGAATAGTTCTCTATGCCGGCGCAGGAGCCGGTCGCCTCCAGCATCTCCAGGTCGAAGCGGCAGCGCTGTTCCAGCCGCTGCGCCTCCAGAAGACGGCCAGCCTTTTCAAGCTCTTGCAACCGGTGCCTCAGTTCTTCCTTGATCGACTTGATGGCTTGATTCAAGGTCGGGCGCGGCGTCACATAGTGCGAATTGGCGTAGATCTTGACGCTTTTCAACTCGCCGGTCTTCTGTCCGGTCAGAGGGTCGAACTCGGTGATCGACTCGATCTCGTCGCCGAACATCGAGATGCGCCAGGCGCGATCCTCAAGGTGGGCCGGGAAGATCTCGATCGTGTCGCCGCGCACGCGAAACGAGCCGCGCACGAAGTTGATGTCCTGCCGCTTGTATTGCTGGGCGACGAGGTCGGCGAGCAGCGCGCGCTGGTCGAGCCGGTCGCCGATCTGCATCTGGAACGTCATCGCCGTATAGGTCTCGACCGAGCCGATACCGTAGATGCAGGACACCGAGGCGACGATGATGACGTCGTCGCGCTCCAGCAGTGAGCGCGTCGCCGAGTGGCGCATGCGGTCGATCTGCTCGTTGATCGAGGATTCCTTCTCGATGAAGGTGTCGGTGCGCGGGACGTAGGCTTCCGGCTGGTAGTAGTCGTAGTAGGAGACGAAATACTCCACCGCGTTTTCCGGAAAGAATTTCTTGAACTCGGAATAGAGCTGCGCGGCCAGCGTCTTGTTGGGCGCCAGGATTAAAGCAGGGCGCTGCGTCTCCTCGATCACCTTGGCCATGGTGAAGGTCTTGCCGGAGCCGGTGACGCCAAGCAGCACCTGGGTGCGGTCGTTGTCGTTGACGCCTTCGACCAGATCCTTGATTGCCGTCGGCTGGTCGCCGGCCGGCTCGAAATCCGACACCATTTTGATGGCGATGCCGCCTTCGGATTTCTCCGGGCGGGCAGGGCGGTGCGGCGTCCACAGCACGCCGTCCTTGTGCAGCGGATTGCCGGATTCGATCAGCGCCGACAAAGCGGCCACAGTGGCGGTGACGCCGCTGGAGGTCATGGTCTCGGCGTCTTCGAGAGAAATGTCGAGGCCGGCAACCGGATTGAGGCCGGCCGCGGTTCTCTCCCTGGCCGAGGCCGCGCCGCCCATCGAAGTGCCGCGTGCGGTGCGGCCGGGGGAGGCAGAGCGTTCGGGAATCTTCTTCGCCGCCTTCGGCGATTTACTGCCGCCCTTGCCTGACAGGCGCCCTTCCTTCTCCGCTTCCTGTTCGATCTGCTCGGCCCAGTCGGCGATCGAGCCGGTCAGCGGCGTGCCGGACAATTCCGCTTGCGGCGCTTCGGCAAAGCCGCCCTTGTGCAGCGGCTCCGACGCATCGAGAAAATCGGTCAGCGGGCTGCGCCGCCTGGGCGGCGAAGCGCGGTCGTCACGCGCCGGCGAGGGCGTCTTCTTATCGGAGGGTTTGGCCATGCCCCAAATATGGGAGGTATCGGCCAAAATGGAAAGAGCGGAGTGAAGAGGGGCACAGTGCCAGGCGAAGCTGCTGACAGAAGGCTGTCAGGAGGGATGTCGATGCCGAACCGCGTCCCGACTGCTTCACCGTGGCAAAGCCCCGTCGATCCCAACCCCTGCAGTCGCCGCCAGCTCAGTGGCGATGGCTGCCGCGCGGCGTGCCTTCGGGCCATGCAGCGGCCAGACGAGGCGGCGCTTGATCGTCAACGCCGGCACGTCGCGCGCGATCTCGACGAGATGGCCGGGCTCTAGGTGCCGGCGCAAAACCAATTCGCTGGCCAGCAACGCGCCCATGCCTGCAATGGCCGCTTGCGCCGCGACGATCGTCAGTCCGAAGCGCGGACCCTGGTCGATGCCCTTCGGCTGCCGTCCAGCGGCGGCGAACCAGTGCCGCCAGGCCGGATAGACATCGTCGCCCATCGTCGGGTCGATATGCAGCAGCGGCAGCCTGTCGAGCGCGTCCGCCGCGTCCGGCCTGGCAATGCCCTGGATCAGTGCCGGCGCGCAGGCCGGGATCACCCGTTCGGTGAACAGATCGACCGAAGCGAGGTCCTGTGCGGAGGCCTTGCGGTAGCTGATGGCAAGGTCGACGCCTTCTTCCAGCATCACATCGAGAACGATCGATGCGACGATGCGGACATCGAGCCCGGCAAGCGCCGTGCGTACCTTGTCGAGGCGCGGAGCGAGCCACAGCGAGGCGAACGATGGGTCGGCGCAGATGGTGAAGGTCTCGGCCTGCCGCTCGAAGCGCAGCCGCCGCATGCCGGAGGCCAGCGCGTCGAAGCCCCGGTCAATGTCGGGCAGCGCGCTTTCGGCGGCGCGCGTCAGGACGATACCGTTGCCGGCGCGCCGGACCAGCTTGACGCCCAGCCTGTCCTCGAGCTGCCGGAGCTGATGGCCGACCGCGCCGGGAGTCACGCCCAGCTCCTCGGCGGCGCGAGTCAGGCTGCCGGTCCGCGCTGCCGCCGCAAGCGCCCGTAGCGCCGATAGCGGGAGGTCCCTCAGCGTCGTCATGGATTGAGTTTACCTCAAAAAAACTCGAAGGAAACTCGTTTGATTCTGGGAGTTTCAGCCCGCTACGGTTATTGAGGAGTGTTCAACTCCGAGTCCAACCAGGAGGCGACCATGCTCGATACCCCGAAGCAATCCAGTTCCGATCCACGACCGTTCCGCGCCATGCGTGCCGAGGGCGACCGCATCGCGTTCGATTTCGACGGCGGCAAGGTGGCGTGGCTTTCCAGCCGCTGGCTGCGGCTGGCCTGCGAATGCGAGATCTGCGGCGACACCGCGTCCGGCAAGAGGTGGTTGACGCCGGCCGATGTTCCCGCGCGGATCCGCCCCACCTCGATCGACGCCTCGGCCAGCGAAGTGACCGTCACCTGGGAAGACGGCCATGTTTCGCGCTACGCTGCCCGGTTCCTGGCAGATCGTGCCGGGAGCGGAGCAGTCCGTTTCCAGCCCGATCTATGGGACAGCGATCTCGGCGCGCGCCTCGGCCGCTTCGCCTTCGATGCAGTGGTCGAGGACGACGAGACGTTGTTTCACTCGCTGCGCGCACTGCGCGACCATGGCATCGCCATGCTGACTGGGGTTCCCGCCGAAACGGAAGCGACGGCGCGCGTGGCCGGCCGCTACGGACCAATCCGCGAGACCAGCTATGGCAAGGTGTTCGACCTGATTTCGCGGCCGGATGCGCGCGTTGCGGGTGAAACGGCACGTGCGCAGATCCCGCACACGGACGAGCCGTTCCGCTACTCGCCGCCGGGCTTCATCTTCTTCCACGCCATCAGGACCGGCGCCGGCGCCGGCGGTACCTCGCTGATGGTCGACGGCTTCCATGTCGCCGAGTTGATGCGAACCGGGACGCCAAAGCTGTTCGAGCTGCTGACGCGGCATGGCGTGACCTTCCACCGCGAACATGCCGGCGAGGTGTTCTTCAGCGCCGAGGCGCATGTCATCAGCCTCGACGCCGCCGGGCAGGTGACCGGTATCCGCTACAATGACCGCTGCCTTGCGCCGCAGACTGCACCTGAAGACGAGATCGACGGGCTGATCGAAGCGCTGGCCGAACTGACGCGGCTGATCTGCGATCCGCAAAACCAGTTCCAGCATCAGCTTCAGCCGGGCGAGGTGCTGGTTTTCGACAATCAGCGCGTCATGCATGGCCGCAGCGCTTTCGATCCGACGCTGGCGGTGCGGCATCTCAGAAGCTGCAACATCGATCGCGACGGCGTCCACAGCGCCTTGCGCACGCTGGCGCGCCGTTTTGCGCCGGACGAGGCGGAGACGGTGCTCTATCAGGGTGCGATTTTCTAAACCGCTCTGCGCGTCGTAGCGGTCAATTGAACCAAAGCGCGAAGGTCAAAAATCCGGCGCCACCGAACTGGCGCTGGATCTGGTTGAACTCCTCGCTGGTCAGGATGCTGCCGCTTTCGAGATAGGGCGCGATGGCCGGGCCGGTGATCGACAGCACGAGGTCGAAGGGTTTCGGCTCGTCGAAGAAGCGCTTCATGTTGATGCCCTTGTCGGCGATGCGGAAATGCGGCAGCAAGGCGCGGCCTTCAAGCAGGTCCTCGGCCATAGCAAGCGCGGCCAGCCAGGCTTGCACCTGCTCCTCGCCGACATCGAGGCCGGTGAGCGGGCTGGCGCCCTTCTGCTGCGGCCCGGGCAGCCATTCACGGTCATTGTCGGTCTCGGCGCGGATCGCCTTCCAGTCCTCGCGCGACAGCCGGATCATTTCCATGAGATGGCGGCGCGCCGCCTGCCGGCGTTCCGGTTCGACGACCTGCCAGTTGACCAGATGCACCAGCGAGATGAAGTCGGCGATCCGCCATTCGGAGGAGAGGATGCCGCCGCTCATGCCGCCGTCGGGCGGGACGAGCGTGTCCTGCAGCGGCAGCCCGGCGCGCGGGAACAGCATGTGGAAGGAGCCGTCGAACATGCTCCTGAAATCATGCGCCAGCCAGAAATCCGCCTGCGCCATCAGGAATTCGGCATAGCCCTGCAGCCAGTAGCCGTCGGCGCGGTCGAAACGGAAGACGAGCGTGGGTGCGGTATCGCCCGTCGTGATGCTGCCTCGCGCCAGGGCCGCCATGATCGCGGCGGCGCTTTCATCAGGCGCAATGGCGCCGTCCTCGTTGAGATCGATGCCGAGGCGGGTGAGGTCGACCTCCATGCCGATATCGGCGCCGGCGGGCACGGAACCGAGCGTCGCGGCCGATTTTTCCAGCCGGTCGCGAAAGCCGACCAGGATGGCGCGGAATTGCTCGTAAGTCAGCGGCTCGGGATTGGGATTGTCCGGCACGGGCAGCCGCATCAGCGGCAGCATCAGGGATTGCGGGCTCTCGAAACCGTGGCGATGCAGGCCGCTCGCCAGGATCTCGAGCGCGGTGAAGAATTCTCCGGCGCCGGCTGCGTAGGCGGCTGCCGGATCGGCAGGTGCTGCCGCTTCCAGCGTTGTCAGTGCGGCGTTGCGTTCGGCCACGGTTTTCGCGGCGAACAGGGTGGTTGCCGCTTCCGGCGTCGCGGCCGACGCGTAAGACAGTGGCAGGAACAGGATGAGGGCTGACGCCAGCAGGCCTGCAATTCGTGTCATCTCGTTCCTCCGCTGCACTATCTCTGATGCACCATACACGCATTTGGTGCGCCGCGCCCGATGCCAGGGAATGCGTCCACGGTTTCACTGCCTGATGTACGCGGACACGCTTCAACCCGTCCGGCAGACAGTCTACACAAGGCAAACAACTGGGCTTCGCGTGTCGAACTATCCGCTTTCCTACAAATTGTCGTGGCTGCCGCGCTTCCTTCGGCCTTCGCTTGGCGGCGATCAAGAAGGCTTTGCGGCGGCGGCCGCGACCTTGATCGAACCGCCGCCGGTGCAGACAATTCGGCTGGCGTTCGTCGGTGATATATCGGCGGTGGCCAATGGCAGTGCGCCGGACTGTGACCCGGCGATTGCGGCACTGCTTGGTTCCGCCGATCTGGTGATCGGCAATTGCGAAAGCCCGGTGGTGGACCGGCCAAGCGCGGCGATGGGCACGCGGCTTGGCACCCATCATGCGATGACCGAGCGGTTTCTCGCCGAGGCGCTGGCGGCCGTCGGCATAGCGCGTGAAAGACTCGTGCTGTCGCTCGCCAACAACCATGTGCTCGATCAGGGTGTCGCGGGCTTCGATGAAACGCTTGCCGCGCTGGAGCGGCTCGGCATCCGCACCATCGGCGCCGCGGCGAAGGGGCCGGTCGAGCGCATTGCGATCGGGCCGCTCAGCATCGGCTTTGCCGCCTTCACGTTGTGGCGCAATGCCGATGCGACTTCGTTCGCGAGCTCCGTCTCGATGCAAGCCGATCCGGCGCGGTGGCAGCGCGATGCGTTTGATGGCCACGATCTCCTCTGCGCGGTGCCGCATTGGGACTGGGAGTTCCGGCATTTGCCCAGGCCGGATACGCGGGCGCTGGCCAGGCGGCTGGCCGGACATGGCGTCGGGCTGGTCGCCGGCCACCATGCCCATGTCGTGCAGCCGGTCGAGCGTATCGGCAAGGCGCTCGTCGCCTATGGGCTCGGGGATTTTCTCGGCACCGCCTTTTCGCGCCAGCCATGGCCCGGCCGCATCGGCGCCATCTTCATCGTCGATGTGAGCACCGACGCAGGCTCGCGCGGGGCGATCGCCGCCTACCGGCTGCACGCCTTCATGCGGCTGCGGGCTGGCGACCACGAGCGGCTGGTTGCGGTCGAGGCACTGGAAGGTCGAATGCGCGGCAAGGTCGAAGGCCGGTTGAAAGCAATCTTCCCTTCTCCCCTTGTGGGAGAAGGTGGCCGCGAAGCGGTCGGATGAGGGGTGTTGGACGGAGCGCCAACGCCTCATTTCTTCCAGCACCCCTCATCCGTCTCGGCGCTACGCGCCGATCCACCTTCTCCCACAAGGGGAGAAGGGATCCGGCGCTGGCGACTTTCCCGCAAAAGCAGCTATCATGCCGAGGCACAGGCAGGTTTTCGACAGTGGGGGTGGCGATGGAAACTGCGGATTTCATGCCTGGTGAAGCTGACATCGCCGCCATCAAAAGCAATCTCGATGCCTATGAAGCCGAGAGAGCTTCGGCCTACAGGCAGGTCCGGTGGCGGGTGCCGCTGTTCGTCGGCCTGGTGCTGGTGTTCGTTGCGCTCGTGGCCTGGCTCTTCAACAAGATCGCCGATCCCAACGAGCAATGGTTCTCGACGCCGCATGTGTTCCTCTACGTCGCAGGCTTCATTGCGGCGATTGTGCTCTATTTCCAGGCGATCAAGCCGGCGAGCAGATTGCAGCAATCGTTTCGCGACAGGCTGCTGCCGATCATCTTCGGCTTCATCGCGGAGATGCGCTACCAGCATGGCGTAACGCCGAACTCCTTCGACCGGCTGCCGCGCGGGGTGGTCGGTTCCTTCAACCGGCAGGCTTTCGACGACATCGTCTCCGGCCGCTACGAGGAGTTTCCGTTCGAGCTCTATGAGGCGGAACTGCGGGAGGGGACGGGCAAGGGCTCGTCGACCGCATTCAAGGGCGTCATCGTCGCTTTCGAGACCATCGCGCCGTTTCCCGGCATATTGGTGGCGACGCGCCGGGCCGATGTGGTCGTCGGCTTTTTCCGCGGCATGTTCGCCAGCAAGATGGAGGAACTGTCCAGCGGCGTGCCGGAACTCGATGCCGCCTACGAATTCCGCACCGACAATGCGCAGGCAGCCCAGCCGCTGGTGAGCGGCCGGCTGGCACAGGCGCTGAAATGGCTCGGCGAAACATGGCCCGACGAACCGGCGCGCGTCGCGCTCAATGGCAGCGACGGTTTTCTGCTCTTGCCGCAGCCGAAGAATTTCTTCGAGCTGCCCGATATCTCGGTGCCGCTCGATTACCAGACGCATGTCGCGCCGATGATATCGGATATCGGCGCAATGCTGGCGACGGCGGCGCTGGTGCGCAAGATCGGGGCGAGGGACGAGGCGGGATAGTCCGGCTGGGCGGTCAGCAATCGAAGCCGCGTTGGCTACGCATGTAGTCGACTTCTTCCTTCGACATCGACTTGAACATCACGCAAACGGTGAAACTGCCAACCTGATGGCCGTTTCTAGTGTACCCCCAGTCGGAAATATAGTCCCGGTTGAATTCGATATACTGGCCAGCCACGACGTTGTGGACAGCCTGTGGTTCGTTCGCCAGTATTCCCGCAAATCCGGTCTCGATCCGCTGGAACGGGATGACCCAGAAGTGTTCGGTCTCGTTTCCATCCGTGATCATCACCTTCAACTTGAATCTGTCCGTTCCAGGCGGTGGTGTCTGGGACAGCGCCAGAAATTCATCCAGGCTGGCACGCGCCTGAGCAATCGCCGCCGTCATATCCGGATCGTCATCGGCCACTGTCACAACGGAGTCGCCGCCCTGACTGGAATCCTGTGCCCCGGCGGATAGTGGGGCAAGCGCTAGCATGAGGGACAGGATCGCGCGGGATACAGGCTTCATGGAATGGGAACCCTCATAACAGTCGAGATCGTCGCGCATTTCGTTCGTATTTCAACCATAGCGCGAAAACAGATTAAATTGCAACCGTATAAGAATGCATCATTGATGCCGCAACCGCAGTCCAGTTCCGCCACGCGCCGCTATGGTTTTTGCCGAAGCCTCGCGCTATCGATGGAGCGGGGGTACATGATGGTCGAGCAACGCAAAGGGTTTCGCCTGTCGCGGCGGCTGCTGCTGGGTGCTGCCGTGGTCGGCGGCGCCGTGCTGTGGGGCGGGACGACGGTGGCGCGGCTGGCGCGCGGGCCGTCGGGACAGAAGAACGCCGGACGCATCGCCGACATAGACGGTATCTCCCTGCCGCTGAAACCGCCGGAGACCTCTCCGGCCTTCGACCCTTCGCTGCCATGGTCGGCCAAGGGCGGCGCCATCAACGATGCCAGCGGCCTGTCGGTGACGCCGGTCTATGGCGTGGTCGAGGTGCGCCAGGAAGACGACATCGCCAGGGCGCTGGCCTTCGCCCGCGCCAACGGGCTGAAAGTCTCGGTCGCCGCGGTGCGCCATTCAATGGGCGGCCACGCCTTCGACGACAATGCGCTGGTGCTCGACCTCAGGAAGTTCAACAAGGTCAGTGTCGATGCGGCGGCCAGGACGATGACCTTGCAGCCCGGCGCTTGCTGGCACGAGATCCAGAACCTGCTGCATCCGCGCTTCGCGGTGAAGGCGATGCAGTCGACCGATATCTTTTCGGTCGGTGGCTCGCTGTCGGTCAATGCGCATGGCATGGACCATCAGGCCGGCTCGGTGGCCGGTTCGATCCGCTCGATGCGGGTGATGCTGGCCGACGGTTCGGTGACGACCTGCTCCCTGAGCGAAAATGCCGAATTGTTCCGTCATGTCGTCGGCGGCTACGGCCTGTTCGGTGTCGTGCTGGAAGCGACGCTCGACATCGTCGACAACGCCGTCTACCGGACCTCGCGCGAGATCATCAAATCGGACGACTTTCCGACGTTCTTCGCCGAGGTGCTGGAACCAAACAGGACGATCGGTCTGTTTTATGGGCATCTGTCGACGGCGCCGGGCAATTTCCTCGAGGACATGATCGTCTACCGTTACGATGAGGTCGCCGATCAGCCGCCGGCCGACCAGCCTGCCATCGGCGAGCCGGGCGGCGTCGGCCTGAAGCGGGTGATCATGAACCTAGCGAAATGGGGCGGCCTGTTCCAGGAGCTGAAATGGTTCACCGAAAAGACGCTGGAGCCGAAATTCGAGAGCTGCACGGTGGCGCGTACGGCGGCGATGGCCGAAGGCGAGGCCTGCCTCGTCACGCGCAACAATCCGATGCACGATTCGGTGCCCTATCTCTTCAACGATCTGAGGGACGAGACCGACATACTGCACGAATATTTTATTCCGCGCGCCGCCTATAATCCATTCATCGCCGAGGCGCGCGAGATCCTGCGCAAGCAGAGCCTGCCGGTGCTCAACGCCTCGGTGCGTATCGTCCATGGGGAAGATTTGGCGCTGAATTATGCGCCGGAGCCGGCCTATTCGCTGGTGCTCTACATCAACCAGCCGACAGATGCCGACGGCAATGCCAGGATGCGCGAGCTGACGCGGGCGCTGATCGACCTGACGATCAAGAATGGCGGGCGGTTCTTCCTGCCCTACCAGTTGCATTACACCGGCAAGCAACTGCTTGCGGCCTATCCGGAGCTGCCTGACTTTCTGGCGAAGAAGCGGCAGTATGACCCGACCGAGCTGTTCTCCTCGACCTTTTACCGGGCACTGAAGGCGCTGAGCGGGACGGCCTGAGAGAATGTCCGCTGCGCTCCGGTTCTCGAAACCACCACCATATGGCTCGCCTGAGCGAATTTCGAAACGATCTCTGAAAGCTGCTTACAAGCCGCTCGGCATTTTCGCCGCCAGCCAGTTCGCGGAGCGTTTGGCCATGTCGACGGTCGCCGAGGCGGCACGGCCAAGATCGGTCTTGACCACGGCATAGCCATTCTTCGTGCGATAGAGCACGCCGGCATCGACCATCTGTTCATAGGCGACGGGCCGGGCGGCGGCGGCCTCCATGGCCGTCGTCGGCGAGCCGACCGGGACGCTTGGCCGGTGGCTCAATTCCGGCGGCAGCGGGCTTTCGGGTTGGACGGCCCGGCTGGCGGGTTTCAGTTCCGGGCGCGAGGCCGTCGCGGCCAATTGCGAGGCCGATGACGAACCCTTGGGGCGACAGATGCCGGAGACCAGCGGGTAATTGAAATTGCGCTCGTGCAGCATCTGGCTTTTCATCGCCGCTTCGCATTCGGCGACGGTCGACCACTTGGCCGGCGTCTCGCCGATATATTCGCAAAGCTTGGCGTCGCAGTCGCAGCCGACGATGGTCATGGCGACAAGGGCGGTCTTGATCACGGCATTATCCCTTCGGGTTTCACCCTACCAGTCGGGGTAGAAAAAGGCAGGATTTGGCCGCGATCAGGGAATGTGCAAGGCGAAGTGTTACGCAACGTTTCACGGAATGGCGACTGTGACCGAAAAACCTCAGTAGTCGTAGACATGCTCCAGCCTGGCGCCAGCCTTCATCAGCGCCGGCAGCACGATGTGCAGCCGGCGCACGGCGACGGTCAGCCCCGTGCGGCGCGTGGCCGGCTCCGCCGGGATCTCATAGCTGAACAGTGTGCGGGCGCCATCGGGAACGGTGACCTCGTCATTGGAAAGCATGGTGACCATGATCTCGTCATTGCCGCCGATCTCGACGAAGGAGACGCCCTTGTCGATCAGGCGCGGGATTACGTCGGTGAATACCTGGTAGCGCTTGGTGACGAAGATCGTGCCGTCGGCGCCGTAGTCGCGCTCGAGCAAGGTGTCAGGCTCGTTGCGTGTCGCTTCGCCGACCGGGCCCTTGGCCCAGACATGAATGTCGAGCAAGGCCGGGTCGGAGGTGGCCGCCACCGCTTCGCTGATCAGGTCGGCATAGAACTGCTTGATCGTATCGGCGAGGCCGAAGGCGAGCTTCCGTTCGCTGGTGCGGGCAGCGCCATCGCCCGGTGTCGGCTCGACGGCAAACAGGCCGGCGCGCTTTTCGGCGTAGGGGAACTGGTACCACGGCACCTGATCGAGAAAGCCTGCATACTCGGCAGCCACCTTGGCCTGGTAGATGTCGGCGGCGGTCCGCCTGCCGGCGGTAGCTTCGGTGATGCGGCCGACCGTGTTCTCATAGGCCCATTGGATTGCATGCTCGATCGTATGGCTGGTGCCGATGATCACCAGCATCTGGTGGTTGGCGAGGTTGAATTTGTAGTCGGAGCTGGCGCGGATGACCATTGCATAGTCCTGCCAGAAGCGGCCGATATAGGACCAGTAGGGAAAGCCGCTCGGCTGGTTCTTGTCGACGAAGCCGGCATAGTCGCGGGCGGCATAGACGATCGCCCATTCCGGATAGGTGAGGAAGGTCGATTCCTCCGGCCGCTGGTAGCCGGGGATTTCGGCGCGCACCTTGTCTGCCAGCGGCTGGGGCGGGGCGCCCTCGGCGACGCCCGGCAAAGGTGCGCTGGCGAGCGTCGACGTGGTGAGAAAACCATAGGCCAGCCCGACGATCGGGATGAGCACGATGATGACGACCAGCCAGAGGATCGTCTTGATGATGCGTTTCAGCCAGCGAAGCAGGAACATGGCGCTCAGGCCGTGGCGAAATGATCGTACACGCGCTTCGACAACCAGAAGCCGACATAGACGGCAAAGCCGCCGATGACGAGGTGCGGCAGGTTGGCGAAGAAACGGGCAGGGAATTCGACGTCGTTCAGCGAGCGGAAGCCGTTGATGAAGATGCCGGCGTCGAGGCAGCCGGAACCGGTGATCAGGCCGAGCAGTCCGTCGAACAGATAGACCGAGCCGAACAGCTTGAAATAGAACACCGCCTGGCGGTGCGAGATCAAGGCGGCGGCCAGCGCCCAGACGCTGGAAAAGGCGTGCAGAAGGTCGTCATACCATTGCAGCGAGAACAATCCGAACAGATTGCCATTGTCGTCGTTGAACGCCGGTATGTAGCCGATGGCGACAACGCCGAAGAACAGGAAGGCGTAGGCAATGGCAAGCTTCTGGATCAACGTCATGAAGTATCCCCCTCCAAGTGACGCTAAACGTTAGCTGATTTTGCTGCCAGTTGCAGCCCCAGCCAAAAAGACCGTAAAAATTGTGGATGATAGCTAAAAGACAGTCGGCGCCGGGATTTCTCCCAGCGCCTCCCTGTCAGATCAGGACACGGTCGCGGCAGCAACTTCCGTAAAGACGTCGCGCCATGCCGGCCTTGATTTTGACGGTCCTGCCAGTCCGCTACCCGAGAGCAGCGTCCGTTCGGGACCACGCCGGCCTTCACTCTTGCGAGCTTCGTCCAGCGCGCCATCGAAGGTTTTTGCCGTCCTTCATGGCAGCATCGGTCCGCCGTTGGCGTTCGCACGCTTTCCGCGGCCCCGTAGGTCTCGGCATCCGTCCCTCCTGCAGGCAAGCCTGCTCTCGTTTCGGGCCGTACGGGCCTCAGGAAATCCGCCGTTCCGCTTTGCCTTTCGGCGTGGCGATCGGTAGCCGCCTGAGATGGGTTCAATGTATGCCGGATAAGTGTCTTGGGGAACCGGCCCGAGCCTGTGGATAGCGGGATTATCGGGGACCAATGCGTTTTTCGAGACAGACCCGACCCGATGCGCGGCGAGGACATCCACGGCGAACATCGTCAAATATTCGGCGCTTGCTCCGCCGGCCGTCACGGGCTTCAATGCCGGCAAAGGATTTTGGGAGTCGCGGCGCCCTCGATGTCCTTTGGGGGAGGTTGCTTGAAGGTCGGGGTGGTGCTCAATCCGATTGCAGGTGGCGGCCGGCTGAAACGGCATTGGCCCGAGATCAGCGCCTTGCTGAAAAAGCACTTCGGCGATTTCGAGTTGCGCGAAACGCAGGCCGAAGGCGATGCCGAAAGGCTGGCGCTCGACCTCGCGGCCAGCGGTTTCGAGCTGGTGATTGCGGCGGGCGGCGACGGCACGGCCAGCGAGGTGGCCGATGGGCTGCTGCAGGCGTTTCAGGAGAGCGGCCGGACGGCTGCGCTCGGCCTTTTGCCTTGCGGCACCGGCATCGATTTCGCCCGCGGGCTCGGCCTCTCCGGCGAAGTCGACCTGACGCTGAAGCGCATCGCCGGCGCCAAGCCCCGCAAGGTCGATGCCGGGCGCATCTGCTATATCGACGATCACGGCGCGCTGGCCAGCCGCCATTTCATCAACATCGCCAGCCTCGGCCTCTCCGGCGCCACCGACCGCGCGGTCAATGCCGACAAGCGCAAGGGCAAGGTCTCGGCCAGGGCGCTGTTCTACTGGCGCACCGTTTGGGAATTCATGCGCTACCGGTTCCAGGACGTCAGGATCACCGTCGATGACGGCGACCCGGTCGAGGCACGCATGGCGCTGGTGGCGGTGGCCAACGGAAAGTTCTTCGGCGGCGGCATGATGATCGCGCCGGACGCCGAGCTGGACGACGGTCAGTTCGACATCGTCATCCTGCGTGCTGCCGGCAAGCTGAAGCTGATCTGGGACATCCGCCTGCTCTATGGCGGGCGGCATCGCAACCATCCGGCCATCACCATCCTGCGCGGCAAGAAAGTGGTTGTCGAACCGGTCGGCGATGTGGATAAGAACGGCGCGCTGGTCGACATAGACGGTGAGTCGCCTGGGCGCATACCGGCGACATTCGAGATCTTGCCGGGCGCGCTGACGCTCAGATGTTGATTCAACGCGTTGAGAGATTGATTCAGGCCGTTGCGGCCGTGATTCCAGCGGCCCATTCAATCCACTGAAATCGCTTGATAATTCCGTAACGTCAGATTGCCAGTTTTGCCGGGAAACCGGGGGCGCGCAGCTCCGTTCCGACTGCATCTTCCAGCAGTTTGACGATCTGGGTTGACCAGGCGCTGCCGCCATAGGCGGCCTTGCCTTGCTCAAAAATCGCGTTGACGCGTGAGGCCAGATCGAGCGGCACGCCGAAATCCTCGCCCATGCGAAGCGCGAAGCCAAGGTCCTTCAGCGCCAGGTCCATGGTGAAGCCGATGTCGTAGGAGCCGTTCAGCACGAGCTGGCTTTCGGTCTCATGGACGAAGCTGTTGCCGGAGGAGGCGACGATCGCGTGATAGGACTGGGCGAGGTCGAGCCCGCCCTGCCTGGCCAGCATCAACGCCTCGCCGGCGGCGACGAGATGGATGAAGGCCAGCATGTTGGTGATCACCTTGATCACCGCCGCCGAGCCGATCGGGCCCATCAGGAATGATTTTTCGCACATCGCCTCGATGGCCGGACGGTGGCGTTCGTAGAGTGCCACATCGCCCCCGACCAGCGAGGTGATTTTTCCCACCGCCGCCAGATGCACGCCACCGGTGACCGGGCATTCCAATGTCTCGATACCTTTTGCCGAGGCGAGTGCAGCCAGACGGATAATCTCGTCACGGCCGTTGGTCGACATTTCGATCCAGGCGCCACCCTTGGGCAGGCCTTCGAGCAATCCGTCAGGGCCGGCCAGCACCGCTTCGCTCACCTTCGGCGAGGGTAGGCAGGTGATGGCGTTGCCGGTCCGCGCGGCGGCCTCGGCCGGGCTGTTCGCGGCGATGGCCCCGAGTGCCACAAGACGGTCGACGGCCGTCTGGTCGCGATCGAAGACGGTGACGGCAAAGCCGTTGCGGACCAGGCTGGCGGCAAGGTTGCCGCCGAGATGGCCAAGGCCGATGAAGGCGTAGCGTTCGCTCACGGCATCAACGGCGTCTGCATCATCTGCAGATGCAGGTCCTTGCCGGTCCAGGGATGCGCCTCGCAGACGGTCTCATTAAGCTCGACGCCAAGGCCGGGCTCTCTGGACGGGATGACGTTGCCGTCCTGCCACTCGATCTTCTTCTTGAGCAGCGTGGCGTGGAAGCCGTCCCATTGCTTCAGCGATTCCAGGATGAGGAAGTTGGGCAGCGTCACCGCGAGCTGGATGTTGGCGGCGCCGACGATCGGCCCGCAATAGCAGTGTGGCGCCACCTGGATGTGGTAGGCCTCGGCCATGGCGGCGATCTTCTTGGTTTCGAGAATGCCGCCGGAGCGACCGAGGTCCGGCTGCAGGATGGTCGCGGCGCGGTTCTCGATGACACGGGCGAACTCGAACTTGGTCGTCAGCCGCTCGCCGGTGGCGATCGGGATCGAGGTGCCGCGGGCGACCTGCGCCATCACTTCGGGCATGTCGGGCGGTACCGGCTCTTCGAACCACAAGGGATCATAGGGTTCGATGGCGCGGGCGAGGCGCAGCGCGCCCGATGCGGTGAACTGGCCGTGGGTGCCGAACAGGATGTCGGCGCGGGTGCCGACAGCCTCGCGGATCGCCTTGACCATGCGGGTGGAGACATCGATGTCGATGAGGCGCGGCTGGTGGCCGTCGAAGGCGGTGTAGGGACCGGCCGGGTCGAGCTTCACGGCATTGAAACCTTGCTCGACATATTCGAGCGCGCAGGCCGCCGCCATCTCAGGGTCGTTGTAGACGTTCCTGCCGTCCGGCGCGTCCTCGGAATGGACGCTGCCGGTGTGCGGATAGAGGTAGGTGTAGGAGCGCAGCGTCTCGTGCACCTGGCCGCCGAGCAGCTTGTAGACCGGCTTGTCGGCCTCCTTGCCGATAATGTCCCAGCAGGCGATTTCGAGCGCGGAGAAACAGCCCATGCCGGAAACATCCGGGCGCTGGGTGAAGCCGGAGGAGTAGGCGCGGCGGAAGAAGTTCTCGATATCGTGCGGGTCGCGGCCGATGAGATAACGCTCGGCCATGTCCTCGATCATCCTGGCCGTGACATGACCGGAGAAGGTGGCGTTGTAGGCTTCGCCATAGCCGACGACGCCGCCATCGGTGGTGAGCTTGACGAAGATGAAATACTTGCCGCCGATGCCCGGCGGCGGGTTGCCGACAACCCAGGTCTTGACGTCGGTGATTTTCATTTTTGGTCCTCCAGAACCAGTTCGGCGCCCTTCCATCCGGTCATGATCGAGGCGGCATTGGTGTTGCCGGTGATGTTGTCGGGAAAGATCGAGGCGTCGATGACGCGCAAACCTTCGAGGCCGTGCACTTTCAGCCGCGGGTCAACGACGGCGCGCGAGGGGTCCGGCCCCATGCGGCAGGTCGAGACCGGGTGGTAGACGGTGCCCGAACGCTTCCTGAAATCGGCGATCAGGTCGGCGTCGGACTGGATCGACGGACCCGGCAGAACCTCTTCCTCGATGATCTCGGCCATCGCGGGCATCGAGGCGATCTTGCGCACGAATTTCACCGCCGCCAGCATCTCGTCGACATCGGCGTTCGTTGAGTACGCGTTGGCCGTGATCCTGGGATAGTCGCGCGGGTTGCTGGAGCGGATCATGATCTCGCCACGGCTCGACGGGCGGCAATTGGACAGGCCGATGGAAAAGCCCGGCCAGGGATCCGGCGTCAGGATCGGGCGTTCGCCGCTTTTCGGGATGACGGTCGAGAAGGCCTGGAAATAGAGCTGCATGTTGGGCCGCGCGGCCGTCGGGTCGGTGCGGAAGAAGCCGCCGGCATTGTTCATCGACAGCGACAATGGGCCGGAGCGCATGAGGATGTATTGCATGCCGACCAGCAATTTGCCCCACCATGGGCGCAGGATCTGGTTGAGCGTCGGCAGTCTGCCCTTGAATGTATAGTTGATGCCGACATGGTCCTGCAGGTTTGCCCCGACATTCTCATTGGCATCAACGATCGGAATGCCCAGCCTCTTGAGCAGCGCCGAGGGGCCGACACCGGACAGTTGCAGCAGTTGCGGCGAGTTGACCGAACCACAGGACAGGATCACTTCGCGTCCGGCGCGGGCGGTTCTTGTCTCGCCGTTCTGCAGATATTCGACGCCGACGGCGCGCTTGCCCTCGAACAGGATCCGGGTCGCCAGCGCATTCATCTCGACGCGGACGTTTTTGCGCTTCATCGCCGGGCGCAGGAAGGCGCGGGCGGCCGACATGCGGCGGCCATTCCTGGTGGAGATCTGGTAGATGCCGACGCCTTCCTGCGAGGCGCCGTTGAAATCCGGATTGAGCGGCAGGCCAGCCTGCTGGCCGGCGGCAAGGTAGCGCTTCGTCAGCGGATGGACCGAATTCGAACAGTCGGTGATGTGCAGCGGCCCGCCGGCGCCGCGCCAGCGGTCGGCGCCGGCTTCATTGTCTTCCAGCGCCTTGAAGGCAGGCAGCAGATCGTCATAGCCCCAGCTGGGATTGCCAGCGGCAGCCCAAGCGTCGAAATCCTCGCGCGCGCCCCGGATCCAGACCATGGCGTTGATCGAGCTCGAGCCGCCAAGCAATTTGCCGCGCGGCCAGTGGTCGACATTGCCGCCTAGGCCGGAGTCCGGCTCGGCCTTGTAGTTCCAGTTGACCGCCGGATCGAAGAAGGTCTTGCCGTAGCCGAGCGGCATCTGCACGTAGAAGCGGCGGTCGGTGCCGCCGGCTTCGAGCACCAGGACGGAGAAGCGGCCGGAGGCCGACAGTTTGTCGGCCAGGACCGAGCCGGCCGAGCCGGAGCCGACAATGATGAAATCAAAACTCTGCATGATGGATGCGGCGGGCTCCGGAAATCTGGCCGCAGCCTAGACGGCGCATGCCTTGGGCGTCGCCGTGCCTTCCGGCATCGGTTGTGAAAAAAGCGACCGGCAGTCCCCAGTTTGAATTTCAGCCCCGACGCTTCTCTGTCCTTCGTCGGAGGCGCGTTGGCGAAGACGTCCCGTCGTTGCTTCGGCGAGTCAATACTGAGCCTGCGCTTACGCGCCATCTCTCTCGACAAGACCAATGGCTGGACGCGGTCGAGCTCAGTTGGTGCCGGTTGCGGCGGTGAACCCGCACTGCTTCTGTTCCATATCGATCTGCTTCGTGATGCGGACGGCGTTCTGTGCGTAGGCCTCCGTCACCGAGCCACTATTCACGGTCTTGTCCTTCAGCGGACTCACGCCGGCGCAAAGGTGGAAAACATGCGGCTCGGCGGACTTCACGGCTCCGGTTTCGGGCGCGATCCAGTAGACGACATCCTGACCGGCGGGGTGGCTCGCGTCCTTCGTCGCCGCCGCCACCGCGGCTGTGTCCGCCGCGATCGCCTGCGCCTGAGCGGCGACTTCGGGCGAACAGGCGGTGGTGGGCTGCCCCGACTTGATCTGGGCTGCGCATGCGTTCATATCCTGGGTGTACTGTTCGACCGACGGGGGTTGGAAACTGATCCCCATGACCGTCGCGAGCACGGCCAGCGCAGCGCCGAGACCGCCGGCAACCTTCTTGGTCTGCGGATCCATGTTTTTGTCGGTGAGGATGAGGAAAACCAGCGGGAGGAAGGCAATCAGCGTGATGATTGCGCCGAGCTGGTTTTGGAAGAAGAACCTGGCCGCGTCGGATGCGCGGGCCGGATCGTGCCTGTTGGCCGCCTTCCACAGCAAGTTGCCGGCGATTGCGAAAATCGCGATGCCGACCAGAAGGCCGATGATCAGCGGCAGGTGTCCCTGGTCGAACTTGTTCTGGCGAAGCAGAATAATCCCATAGATCTCGCCGCCAATGGCGACGATCCACGAGAGTGCGGCGAAAAGGCGAAGACGCGTGGCGGAGGACTTCTGGCCCTGCGTCGCTTGCCAATCCTTGGTAACGTCTGGCTTGTTGTCGGTCATTGACCAGATCCCCTGATATCGACATTTCCGCGGGCGGCACCTGCCCTGCGCAGCGTCATTGAACGAGCGTCACCTGCCTTGGCGACGCGGCAAAATGTGAGCGCCACGGCAGGCGTCATCCCCATCCATATTGCGCATGAGTGAATCCGTCCATACCCACGGAGGCAGACGCCTATGCGGCGATGGCTCCGTTCTTCTCAATCTGGCTCGAACCTGACGCTGCCTTGCCTCGCTTGCCTGGCTTCCCTGGCGGTCCGGATTGCCGAATTCAGATCACGCTGCTGGTGGCGCGTTGACGCGTCGATGCCGTAACGATACGAAGTCGAACCATCGATCTCGGGGATTTGCCGCATGGTGCACTACGCTGAAGGCCGGCCGATCGGCGACCTTACGCTGAGAACCCTGGCGATGCCATCCGACGCCAATGCGGCGGGCGACATTTTCGGCGGCTGGGTGATGGCGCAGATGGACCTTGCCTGCGGCATCCGTGCCGCCGAGCGCGCCAAGGGCCGGGTGGTGACGGCTGCGGTGAAGGAGATGTCGTTCGCCAAGGCGATGAAGATCGGCGACACGCTGTGCATCTACACCCATGTCGAACGCGTCGGCCGCACGTCGATGACGCTCAAGGTCGAGGCCTGGGCGCAGCGCTATCTCTCCGACCTGATGGAGAAGGTCACCCATGCCGATTTCGTCATGGTGGCACTGGACGGCGAAGGCAAGCCGAAGGCGGTTCCGGCGGAAGGCTGACCGGCCAGATTTCCAAGTTTCGATATCGCCGGCAGGACCGACACGGCGCGCGATCCCGCAGGCCGATTCTGTGTGAAGCGTCTCACAGTCCCGTTCGCACATTTCCGGGACCATGTCCGGCAGGGCATGGGGAAAGACAATGCGTCAACGATTGCTGAACGGCGCATTGGCGGGCGCGCTTGCAGCCCTGTTCTGCCTGTTGGCCGCAACCGCCTATACGGAGGTCAAACAGGGCAGGGCAGAAGCCGGCTGCGCCTTCGAAAACCACATCCTCGGGAGACAGGCGGCCAGGTGCGAAAACTGCGCTTCGGCGGCGTGCGGCATCGGTGCGACGGCCGCGCGCAATTGCGGTGAAGGGAAGGGCTGCGCCATCGACGGCAAGGCGGCCGACCGGACCCCGAAATCGACGCGGACCGGAAGCCGTCCGCGGGCCGGAATGCCGATGCAGCCGTAGGATTCGCCGGCGCTGCGCGGCGCGCGAAAACCCTTGCATTGCAAGGGTTTCAGGCGTGCGCGCCGTCGAACTTCGCCCGCGCCGCCTTGACACGCGCGGTGTTCTTGCGCGCCCATTCGCCGAGCGCCGCGACCGGCACCAGCAATTCGCGGCCGAGATCGGTCAGTTCGTAGTCGACGCGTGGCGGGATGGTCGGAAACACCGTGCGGGTGACGAAGCCGTCGCGCTCCAGCCCGCGCAAGGTGGTGGTCAGCATCTTCTGCGAGATGCCGCCGACGGCCGCGCGCAATTCGTTGAAGCGGAGCGGTCCGTCGCCGAGCTTGCCGACGACCAGAACAGTCCATTTGTCGCCGACGCGCTGCAGGATTTCCGAGATGGCGCGGCAGTCCTCGGTGATATGCGGGTGCCTCAGTAACAAAAACGTGCCTCCTTGCACTTCGAGTCTGCGGTATCTCATATAGCGCCGGTATCCAAACGATACCACAATTTCCCGCAAGGAGAGCCCCTCTATGTCCAAGCCCAAAATCGCCATTGTCGTCGGTTCGACGCGCGCCGCGCGCTTCGCCGACGTCCCCGCCGAATGGATCGCCAAGATCGCCAGGTCGCATGCCGACATCGATGTCGAAGTCGTCGATTTGCGCGATTTCCCGCTGCCGTTCTTCGACGAGGTCGCATCCTCCGCCTGGGCGCCGTCGCAGAACGAAGTGGCGCAGCGCTGGCAGAAGAAGGTCGCCGAGTTTGACGGCTTCATCTTCACCGCCGCAGAATACAATCACGGCCCGACCGGCGTGCTGAAGAACGCCATCGACTACGCCGCCAATGAATGGAACAAGAAGCCGGCCGGCTTCGTCGGCTATGGCAGCGTCGGTGGCTCGCGCGCCGTCGAACAGCTGCGTCTTTACGCCGTCGAGTTGCAGATGGCGCCGGTCAAGTCGGCCGTCCATATCGCCTGGGGCGATTTCCTTGCCGTCCGCCAGGGTGAGAAGAAGCTCGAAGAGATCGAGCATCTGAACCAGGCTGCCACCGCGCTGGTCAACGACGTCGCCTGGTGGGCCAAGGTGCTGAAGGCGGCGCGCAAGGCCGATGCGATCGCCGATGAAGCCAGGGCGGCCTGATCGCGGACTGTTTGAATTATCCTCCCAAGGGATGTGGGGCGGCGCTTGCGCCGCCCCCTTACCGCGGCCAACAGGGCGTTGTCGCGCCTAAGTCCTGCAGGAATATGTGCCTGCGAGGCCGGCATTTACGCTGATTTTGCGGTAGCCAACAGGAAAAGCTTTGCCTTCTCCTCGGCGAGCAGCTTGAAAACCACAGAACGAACGGCGGAATCGGCTTCCGTTTCCAGCCTCTTTTCGAAGTGCTTGATATTCTCTCGGCTTATGAATTCAGCTTCGCTGACCAACATCACGCGCTCCTCTCGGGAGGCGATTGAGCAAGCCCGGTACGCTACGCCTTTCGCGGCAGCGGGTCCACTGAAACATTGCAATTCAGGTACAGGCGCTACCCCAGCCGCAGGGGGATAGCGGCGCCGAAATTGCCTTCTTCAGCCGCGAGCGGGTTTCCGCCCGCGCGGCTAGCGACAACCCTTTACCCGCTCGGCGCGTGCGATAGTCGCGATATTGGATCGTTCGATTGAAGACAGTGGTACACTGTCGGCGTCGTCATATCGACAGCCCTCGTTGCCGAAATGGGCTTTGCCCCGGGCCGTGTGAAAGCAGTATCCGCGCTCGGCCAAAATTCCGTTACGCATCTCCCACAGGAACTGGCAGTTCGGTCCGTCCGGATGGGGGGCAGCCAGATAGTCATGGAAATGCCTCGAGAACAGATTTCGATCCGTACAACCAAGAATGTCATAGCAATCAGCCGTCGCCGGGCCGGATATTGCGATTGCCAGAACGGCTGCCGTGCCGAACAATCGAATGCGTTTGCCCATGAAAGCAGTCCTCCACCTTGAAATAATCGCATCAAGATCGGAGGCCGTGTTGATCTGCGTCAAAAAAGATCAGCTTGTCACCGAATCGGGATGACGGCCGGGCGGCCGTACTGCCAGCCGTGAATGCTCATCGATCAGGCAAGCGAGGCGCATCGTCTGCTGGACGAGCGCCGTTCGACGGGCAAGGTCGTGCTGGTACCTTGGTATCGTGATCGATTGAATTGCTCACAGGCCGATCGTGCAATTCGTCGGTTCGCCCCTTATCGGGGTGCCGCGACTCCAGCGTAGTGGCTTCCCAATTGCCAGAAGGGTAGCGGGAACCGCCCGCGCTCTTCTTCAACAAGGTGGAAGCCCGCCCCGCGGATCAGGCGCAACGGATCGCGGTTGAGGTGGCAGCCACCAGCGAGCGATCCCCACGGCCGGTTCAGGCGCTCCTGCCATCTGCGGCAACGCGGCCCCTCGGCCAGGCCATGCTCGATGAAGATCAGCCGGCCCGTTGGCCTCAGTATGCGCTGGATTTCGGTCAGCGCCGCATCCGGGTCCAGAATGGTGCAGAAGGCATAGGTGACGACGACCGTGTCGGCGAAGTCATCGGTCAACGGCAGGCTTTCGCCGCAGGCCCGGAGGCATTCGATATCGAACGGCAAGGAACGGCTCTTCGGTTCGGCGAGGCCGAGCATCGTGCCGTCGGGATCGATGCCGACCAGTCGTTCTACTCTGGCGGGGTCGTAGTAGGGAAGGTTCAGGCCGGACCCGAAGCCGACTTCGACGACTATGCCTTCTGCCCGCGGAATCATGCGCTTTCGCATGTGCGCGAATGCGTTGGCCGAACAGCCGGCGTGGACGAGATAGGGAGCAATGCAGCGTGCGTACCAGGAGAGACAGGATTGGCACATGTCTCAGCCTCCTTGCCCCGTGTTCGGAGCACCGGCAGGGCCTATCAAAGCGCCGACCCCCGGGACCAAGAGCGGCTCGCCGTGACAGTCGTTGCGGGTGACAGGGACGCCAACCTCGGCAACAGCCTCGGACGTGCGATGGTGGGTGAGAGTATTGACCAGGGGCATTTCTCGCTCCAAGGGAGTGTTCCCATCGGGCCCGATCGGCCCGATGTCGTGGGGTAGATAGAAGGCCGGCATCCCCTCAACGTCCCCGCTCGGCCGCAGACGGACCGATGGAGCGATTGGAGTTCCGACTTCTGGGTTTTCCGGAGTTCCGTCTGAACGGGCGGCGGGTGGAACTCGGCTTGCGCAAGGCGGCAGCGCTCCTCATCTACCTCGCCGAAGCCGGCCGGCCCGTGGGGCGCGAGGTCGCCGCCACGCTTCTATGGCCCGAAACCGACGAGGAAGCCGCACGGGCACGCCTTCGGCGCACACTGTATAAAATCCGCATCGCGTTTGGCAGCGAGGTCATCACTGCCACCGGAGCATCCCTCGGTCTCTCCGTCGAGGTCGACTCCCAGGCTTTCGAGCATGCCTGCAATGTCGGTCCTCTCGACGCGGCAGTCGACATCTATAAGGGCGACTATCTCGCCGGCTTCTCACTCCCGGATTGTCCGGAATTCGAGGAATGGGTCTTTTTCAGGCGCGAGGCTTTGCGCAGCCGATTGGTGCAGGCACTGGAGCGGCTCGTCGAAGCAAAGATCGCCGGCGGGGAGCCTCGCGCCGCGGTCGTGCATGCGACACGCCTGGCGGGGCTGGACCCTTTGAGCGAAAGCGCACACCGTCACCTGATCCGTGCCCATCTGGCGGCTGGGGACAGGGCAGCAGCCGAGCGCCAGATCGAAGCTTGCGTCCGGCTGCTGCGAGAGGAGCTCGGTGTAGCGCCTGATCCCACCACGCTTGCCTTGGGTGAGCCAACCCAGGTAGCCACTTTGGACGTGCCCAGAACGCGCTACGTCGAAGTGGACGGCATCCATATCGCGTTCCAGACCGTCGGCAGCGGCCCGCTGGACATCGTGCTTGTCCCGGGATTCATTTCGCATGTCGAGCGGGTCTGGGAAGACAGAAGCTGCCGCGCCTGGATATCAGCGGTTTCGCGCCTGGGTCGCTTGATCCTCTTCGATCGGCGCGGCATGGGGCTTTCCGACCGCGTCGGCGCCCGCCCGACCGTCGAGGCGACGGCGCAGGATATTCTGGCGGTCATGAATGCGGCTGGCAGCCGCCGTGCCTTGCTCATCGGCGCGTCAGAGGGTGGGCCGGGCTGCATCCGTTTTGCCGTGGATCACCCCGATCGCCTGAGCGGCCTTGTTCTCTGGGGTTCCCTGGCCAAAGGCAGCCACGCGCCCGACTATCCTTTCGCCCTGACCGTCGCGCAATACGAGCTGTGGACGCAACGGCTGATCGCCGGCTGGGGTGGCCCGGCGGAAATCGGAACCTTCGCCCCGAGCCTCGCCGGCGACCGCCAGGCGCAGAACTGGTGGGCCGGATTGCTCAGGGCAGCCTCCAGTCCCGGCGCGGTCGCAGGCCTGCTCGAAGCTCTGCGTGATACCGATGTGCGTCATCTGCTCGCAAAAGTCTCGGCCAGGACAATGGTTCTGCACCGCTCAGGTGACCGCGCCGTGCGCGTCGAGGCCGGGCGCTTTCTCGCGGCCCAGATCCCAGGCGCGCGGTTCATTGAGGTCGACGGTGACGACCACTGGTTTTGGGTCGGCGACCAACAACCGCTGCTCAATAGCATCAGCGCGTTTGCACGAAGCAGCTGATCGCGCGGCTCCTGCTGATGTCACCGCACGATTTCGCGATGGCTGCTTGGCAGGCGCGTGGCGATGAGCTTGTCGATGCGGCGGCCGTCAAGGTCGACCACTTCGAAGCGCCAGCCTTGCGCGTCAACGCATTCGCCGGTCGCCGGCAGATGGTGCATGTGCGACAGCACATAGCCGGCGACGGTCTCGTAATCGCGGTTCTCCGGCAGGTCGATGCCAAGGACATCCGCCATCTCGTCGGCCTGCATGTAGCCGGCGAGCAGCCATGAGCCATCCTCGCGCTTGACGGCGTTTTCCTCGTCGCCGGCGTCGAGATCCGCGCGGAAGACGCCGGTGATGGCTTCAAGTATGTCGGCGGGCGTAACGATGCCTTCGAAATGGCCGTATTCGTCATGCACCAGGGCCATCGGCACGTCGGACTCCTTGAGTTTCGAAAGCACATCCAGCGCGTCAGCCTGGTCATGGACGATGGGCGCGGCGCGCACATGCCGGCGCGGGTCGAGCGCGCGGCCGCCAAGCATGGCAGCCAGCACGTCGCGGGTCTGGACGACGCCGATCATGGCGTCGACGCCGCCATCGCCGGCGGGCAGGCGTGAATGCTGGGTCTCCATCAACAGCCTGCGGATCGCCGCGTCGTCGGACTGCAAATTGATCCAGTCGACCTCGGTGCGCGGCGTCATCACGGCGCGCACGGCGCGGTCGCCGAGCCGCATGACGCCGGCGATCATGCGCCGCTCGTCGGATTCGATGGTGCCGTGATGCTCGGCCTCTGCGACCAGCATCTTGATCTCTTCGTCGGTGACCTTCTCCTCGCTTTCGCCGCGCTGGCCAAGCAGCCACAGGATGGCGCGGCCGGAAATGTCGAGCAGGAAAACCAGCGGGGCGGCGACAGTGGCGAGGATGGTCATCGCCGGAGCGACCCTGGCGGCGACGCGTTCGGGATCGCGCAGCGCGATCTGCTTGGGCACCAGTTCGCCGACGATCAGCGAGAAGTAGGTGATGACGGCGACGACGATGCCGACGCCGAGCGGGTCGGCGACGCTTTCGCGGATGCCGGTCGATGCCAGGAACACGGACAGCCGTTCGCCGAGCGTGGCGCCTGAAACGGCGCCGGACAGAACGCCGACCAGGGTGATGCCGATCTGCACCGACGACAGGAATTTGCCTGGATTGGAGCCGAGCGCCAGGGCGCGGCCGGCACCTGTGACGTTGCGGTCGATCATCGCCTTGAGACGCGCAGGCCGCGACGAGACGATGGCAAGTTCCGACATTGCCAGAAGGCCGTTCACGCAGATGAGGACGACCACGATAGCGATTTCAGCGTAAAGCATGAGGGGTCAATAGCATCGCGGCGTGGTCTTCGAAAATAGTCGGCCGCCATTTTTCAAGATGAAGACTGCTCATTCAGGTCGCGTCCCAGGACGGCGACGAGAAATGCTCGATCAGGGCGTCGACTACGACGCGGACCTTCGGCGTGAGATTACGCGTCACCGGCCAGACGGCGTGGACGACGATGTCTTCGACGAGACAGTCCGACAACACCATTTCGAGTTCGCCCCGCTTGAGACTGTCGGCCGCCAGCCAGGTCGGCAGAAAGACGATGCCGCAGCCGGCAAGGGCGGCATCAAGCATCGGTTCGCCGTGACCGAGGACGAGCCGAGCCCTGGGCACGAATTTGCCGAGATGGCCGTCGGCATGCCTTATGGCCCAGGGGCGTACGATGCCGTCACGGCCGTAGCCGATGACACTGTGATTGGCGAGGTCCTCGATCGATCGCGGCCGGCCATGCGCTTCGAGATAGGCAGGGGCCGCGCAGATGGCCGAGCGCTGGGCGTAAATGCGACGCGCCGCAAGCGACAGGCTGTCATCGAGATCGCCCATGCGGACAGCCAGATCGATGCCCTCCTCGATCAGGTCGACGCGCCGGTCGTTGAAGGAGATTTCCACCGTCAGGTCCGGAAATCTTCTGGAAATGTCGAACAGAACAGGGGCGACGCAGCGACGACCGAAGGCGAGGGGTACGTCGACACGAAGCCGACCGGAAGGCACCAGCCGATGCGCGGCGAGCAATGACTGGGCCGCCTCGATCTCGGCAAGCGCCCTGACGCAGGCGTCGTAATAGCTTAGGCCCTCGCTGGTCGGGCTGAGACTGCGGGTGGTGCGGTTGAGCAGGCGAACGCCCAGCCGGCGCTCCAGTTGCGCGATTGACTTGCCAACCGCCGATTTCGTCACATGCAGCCGCCTGCCGGCGTCGGTGAAGCTGCCGGCCTCGACTACCTGCACGAATGCGAGAATGCCTTGCAGGCTGGTCGCTTCCAACGCCGCTCTCCAATTGTAGATTTTTTCTCGTCAATCTGTTTCCGAATATGCAGCATGGGAGAGTTTTATTCCATAGCTGAACGGCATAAATGTGCGGCGTAGTCACCAAACGCGGAGCGTGGATCGAGATGAGCGCCTGCCCAGGCTGAAGCCTGCGCGGGCAGGATTTTTTCGGAACGGCTGATCTCGCAATCCAACGTCAAAGCCAAAGCTGCATGAAGGAGACCGAAACACAATGCCAGGACAACGCTTCAGGGTCGGTATAGTCGGATTGCAACCGGGCAGGAGCTGGGCGGCACGGGCCCATATTCCTGCGCTCAATGCCCTATCGGAGAGCTTCGAGATCGTCGGCGTCGCCAACACCAGCTTGGCCAGCGCCGAGAAGGCGGCCGGCGCGACCGGGCTGCCGCGGGCCTTCGCCAGCGTTGCCGAGTTGATCGCGGCGCCGGAGATCGACATCGTCACTGTCACGGTGAAGGTGCCTCCTCACCTGGAGATCGTGAAAGCGGCGATCGGCGCGGGCAAACACGTCTACTGCGAATGGCCGCTTGGCAATGGGCTGGCCGAGGCCGAGGAACTCGCCGCGCTTGCCCGGTCCAAGGGTGTCTTGGGCGTGGTCGGAACCCAAGCGCGCGTTGCTCCGGAAATTGAGTATCTGGGACATCTGATCGCCGACGGGTTCGTCGGCGAGGTGCTGTCGACCACCCTGGTCGCGCGGGGCGGGGGCTGGGGCGGCTCCATCTCCGAAAAGAAGATCTACGCCTATCTGCTGGATCGCGCCAACGGCGCCACCATGCTGACGATCCCGGTGGGGCACACGCTGGCAGCGCTCAGGGATGTGCTCGGCGACGTTGCGGAGATATCCGCGGTGCTGGCGACACGGCGGCGCACGGCGCTCGCGGTCGATACCGGGGAAACGCTGCCCGTGTCCGCCCCGGACCAGGTACTGGTCAGCGGGGTTCTCGCCAGCGGCGCGCCCCTGTCCATCCATTACCGAGGCGGCGCGGCGCGAGATAACGACGGCCTGTCCTGGGAGATCAACGGCACGGAAGGCGATATCCTTATATCGGGTTTGTCCGGCCACACGCAGATGGTGCAGCTTTCCCTCAAGGGCGCGCGGAACGGGGAGAAGGTGTTCCGGCCGCTGGAGGTCCCCGCCTCGTACCGTTCCGGCTGGCCGGAAGATGTGGAGCCGGGCAACGTCGCCCGCGTCTATGCCAGGATGGCCCGGGATCTGCGCGAGGGAACCCGCTCGGCGCCGAGTTTCGACGATGCGGTCGCAGTGCATCGCATCATCGCCGCGATCGACAGAGCAGCCGAAAGCGGAAGCCGCACCGCGCTGGTGTGATCGGGGCCTGGCCAAGATCGCCGGCGGCGCGCCTAGGGCAATTGCCTGAGCACGCCGATCACCGCCTTGCCGTCGGTGAAATAAGGGTCGCCGCCGCCGTTGCGCCCGGTCCTGGTCGCACCGATACCAGGGATATCGCTGGTCGAGATCAGCATGCCGGCGGCGGTAAGGTCGTGGATCAGGAAATCGCGCTCGGCGTCGATGTCGGGACCGATATGGTGGGTGATGGCACCGGTGTCGTGGCTAAGGCCGATGCCGCGGTCGAAACTTGCCGAACCCAGCCAGAGCGGCCGGCCATCGTCGCCGGTCGTATCGGTATGCCAGAAGCGGACGTGATGACGCCGGTCGGCGCTGTTGCCGACCGGTTTTTCGAAGGCCAGATCCTGGGCACGGCCTTCGAACAGCAGACGGCTGACCGGCGCGTCGGGATAGGGACGGCCGAACAGCACGCTTTCGCCGATCTCGATCGCGGTCTTCAGCGTAATGGCGTCGGCGGTGTCCCAGCCGGCAACGGCGAAGGCGTGGACGAGTTCCTTTTCCGTGCCGACAAGGCCGACATTGATCGGGTCGCCCGGAATGCCTTGCGGCGTGTGCGTCACCATCTCGAAGCTGTGCGAGCGGAAGTTGCGGTCCCGAAACGTCCAGAACTCAGGCGCGGCGAAATAGGCGAAGGCGAGATAGAAGGCCAGGAACGCCACCAGCCAGGTCGTCGCACGTCGTTTAAGGCTTCGTTGACCCATGATTGCCGCCCAATGGTGGCGAGTAACTGTCTCGCGATAGCCCCTGGAAATCAATGGCTATCGATGTACGGCCAGTCTATCTTCGGTCGTCGTTATTGGGGACGTTGGGCAAGATGAACCGGAAGCCGATGACCCGCAGGTCAATGGCCTTGACTGCCGAACTTGTCGCTCGGGTCGAGCGGATGGAGCCGGACCCAGGCCCTGAGCCCGGTACCAGCGAGCATACTGACGCGGAGTTCGACGGTCTGGTCGAACGTCTGCTTTCCGAATACCGTCCCGAAACGCTGTGGGTTTTTGCCTACGGCTCGCTTATCTGGAACCCCGAATTCACTCACATCGAACAGCGCCCTGCCAGAGCGCCGGGGTGGCACCGCTCATTCTGCCTGAAGCTGACGCGCTGGCGTGGAACCCGTGAATTGCCGGCGCTGATGCTGGCTCTCGACCGGGGAGGCAGTTGTAGTGGCATCGTCTACCGGCTGCCGGCGGAAGACCATTTTGGACAGCTCGGCCAGTTGATGCGGCGCGAAATCGATGCGAACCCACCAACCAACGTGCCATGCTGGATTACGGTCCGCACCGACGATGGGCCGCTGCGTGCCTTGGCCTTTGTCGCCGCGCCGGACGGCAGGGCTTATGCCGGACGATTGCCGCTGGATGAGGTGGCGCAGATGCTGGCGCGCGCCGCCGGGCATTGGGGCTCATCGGCGCAGTATCTGTTTCGGACTGTCAGCAAGCTCGAGGAAATCGGCATCCGGGACAGGAATCTGTGGCGCATCCAGCATTTGGTGGCACAGCAGATCGCCGCTTCTACAGGCGTCGCCCCGCGCGTCTGATCTAGCGGCAGGCGCGGTAGCCGTTCCTGCGGTTCTTGATGTCGAAATGGAAATGGTTGCGGTGGTCGTAATTGTAGCCGGGGCCGAGCACGGTCGTGAAATACTGACAGCCGTCGGCGCGCACATTGTTGAGGAAGCCGCGCGTGCGGAAGGCGAACAGGCCGGGCTTGCGCACGTCGATGTCGTCGCCATTGTTGAGTTCGATGCTCATGACGTCGAGCGCGTTGCCCTTGCCGTGCTCCGACAGCACGCCTTCGCCGGCGATCCTGCGGCAGGAATAGCTGGAACCCTGGTGGATGGTCTTGACGCCCGAGAAATAGCGCCAGCGCGCAGACGGGACGAGTTCGTTCCTGGTCCAGCCGGCGAAAGTGGCGGCCATGTCGCAGGTCAGGGTGGCGGCCGGCTTCATCTGGATGCTGCCGATGGCCGAGACCTTGACGGGGTAGTCGATGCCGCATTGGCCTTCGTGGATGGGCGCCAGATCGGTGTAGACGACGCCGAGACGCTGCAATTCCTTACGGCAGTCGGTCTCGCTGGCCGGCATCTGCTCAGGCTGCGACATCGGGTCATCCATGCGCGGGTAGGCGGCTTCCATCATGTCGGGATTGGAGGGGACAAGCCTCTGCATGCCGGAATATTGCGGCACGGCCGAGGTCTGGGAGCCGACGTCGACAGCCGGCTGCAGCGACAGCACGCTGCCGGTATTGCAGGCCGAAACCGCGACAAGGGCAAGCCCGGCGGCCGTCATCGCGGCACGTTTCGATTGGCGCGCGGCGGCGAAAAACACGGCGCGAAATGTCCCGGCCATTGGCGGAATCCCGTTGACGGATAGCCGGCATTTTAACGATCAAGGGTAAAGGAAAACTCAGCGGCGGCGTTCACGCCTGCGGCCGAATTGCGGCATCGTTCACTGACAGAACGTGCCGCCGTTGCGGCGCGGTTCGAGGTCGAGATGGAAATGCAGCGCATGGTCGGCATCGCTGCCCGGCCCAAGCACGGTCTTGAACGGCCCGCAGGCCGCCTTGCGCACGGCATTGAGGAATTTCGCGTCCTTCTCCGGCGGCGCCGGGCCAATTTCGATCTTCTTGCCGTCCGAAAGCGTGAAGCTTGATATGTCGAGCGCGTTGCCGAAGGCGTGTTCGGACAATTTTCCTCCGGCGTGGCGCGGCCGGCAGACAAAGGCCGAGGCCTGGCTGATCGATTTGAGGTCAGCGCCGAATTCCGCCTTTGCCGCCGGCTGGATGACATCGGCGGCAAAGCGCGCGGCCGCCTCGGCCATCTCGCAGTTGAGCTCGGTCTCCGGGCCGATGGCGATTGATTTCCCGAGCGTCTTCAGCGTGATCGGATAGGGGATCGAACAGCCGATTTCGAGATTGTGCTCGGGCTTGTGTTCCTCGAAGTCGACACCCATCGATTTCAGCCGCCGCCGACAGGCAAGCTCCTCGTCCGGCATTTTTTCCTCCGGCACGTCGGCCGAGCGCGGATCGGGCAGTATTTTCTTGTCTTGCTTTTCTTGCGCCTCAGCCGGCTTCTCCGGCGGTTGCGGGGCAATGGTGGGCGGTTGTGCCTCGGGCTCCGCTTCAGCCGGCTTTTCGATCGGCTTTTCGGTTGGCTTTGGAGCGCTCGCCGGCGGCTCCTGCTGATCGGGCTTTGGCGCGTCGGCGGGACGCGGCTCCGGCACCGGCACATTGGCCGGCGCGTCTTTTTGCGCAGGCTGTGTTTGATTGAGCACCGGGACGGCTACGGTTTCAGGCAATTTCGGCGACTTGGCCAGGGCCGTACCGGCAAGCAGCGTTGCCACGACCAAAGGCAGCGCTGCCCTGCTCGATCCGGCCAATCTCAGAAGGGTCAGCTCCGCCATCCGTCCCTAACGGCGGGCGACCGGGGA
This sequence comes from Mesorhizobium helmanticense, assembly GCF_003034915.1. GTDB lineage: Bacteria > Pseudomonadota > Alphaproteobacteria > Rhizobiales > Rhizobiaceae > Mesorhizobium > Mesorhizobium helmanticense. Next base: position 197,717 of record NZ_PZJX01000027.1, read on the forward strand.
AGTTGCCCGAAATGAGCGTGTGGGCCGATCACGATGAGTGACGGCAGCGTTACGCACCGATGGCTTCCAGCCCTTCCTCCAGCCAGTCGGCGAGCAGCGGCATGCCGAGCAGATATTTGGCGGTGCGCTTGTTGGCGCGCTCGCGCGCGGCCGCCAACGCGTCCGCCCATTCGGAAGCGTCATAGTCGCCGCGGCCGACCCAGGCGAGTGCCACGAGTTCGGCCGCCTCGTCCACATTGAGGTCGTTGATCAGTTCGCGCAGTTCTTCCTCGGTGAGGTTTTCCGAGCTTTCCTCGGCCAGGCCGTCATGATGGTGGTTGTCGTGCGCCTGCCCGTCGAGTTCTATCTCGTGCTCGGCGCCGTCGGCATAGTCTTCGTTGACAGCGGCGCTCAGCGCCTTCGCCTTGAGAATGAACAGGCGCACGGTATCGGGACCGATCGAAAGCTCCCATTCCTTTTCAAGGCGCTGCTGCACTGGCCTTTCTCCGCATGCTCCGTTTGCCGGATGATAGCGAATTTGCAGCGCGCGTCACGTCACGTTCGGCTTGCAGCCTTTATCTTTGGCAAATTCCGGCGGACCTGCGCGCATTCTGCTTGGATCGGAGATCGAAGAGCGGGCGGTTGAGTGTCGGTTTCTGGCATTTGCGGGATGAAACGGCTTTCGTCCGGCGTTAGTGTTGCATTGTTCTTCTCAAGGAGGCTTCGATGCGCAGACGATTGCTGATCCAGGTTCTGGCGGTTGCCGCCCTGCCGCTTTTTGCGGTTCCGGCGTTTTCGGCCGGTGAAGGTGGTGGAGGCGGCCAGACCACGAAATGCAAGAAGGGTGAGGTTTGGGACAAGAAGAAGCAGAAATGTGCGCCGCCGCAGCAAGGCATGTTGGACGACGACAATATCTATGAAGCGGGCCACGACCTGGCGATGGCCGGGCGCTATGACGAGGCGATCGCCGTGCTCAGCCTGGCCGCCAACAAGCAGGATCCGCGCATCCTCAACTATCTCGGTTATTCGCACCGCCATTCCGGCCGCGTCATCGTCGGCCTCGGCTATTACGAGGAAGCGCTGCGCATCGATCCCGATTACACGCTGGTGCGCGAATATCTCGGCGAAGCGCATCTGCAGATCGGCGACCTCGCCGGCGCCCAGGAACAGCTCCGCGAGATCGAAAAGCGCACCGGCAAGGGATCGCGCGAATACGGCATGCTGTCCGAACAGATCGACCATTTCATGAGGAGCTGATCTATCCCCAATACTCCTCAACCGGCCGCGAGCAATCGCGGCCGTTTTTTGTCGCCTCTCGCTCCGCCAGCCCTCGTTGCCGCCACGGCATTTCCAGAAATGGCGGAGAATTTTTGAAAACCGACTTTTTGGACGTGAAAACCGCGCAAAGATTGCTATATCTTGGGAAATTGTGGTGAAACGGTTCCGTTAGCCCGAGGCTGCCGGACCGTTTTCTTTTTGTACCCATCGACAAGGTCATCCCCGACAAAGCGGGGGTGGCGGCAGGAAAGGTCAGGCATCATGAACAAGGTCCCGATGACAGGCGAGGGGTTCGCGTCATTGAAGGAAGAACTGCGTTGGCGTCAGCAGGAAGAGCGCCCGCGCATCATCGAGGCGATCTCCGAAGCGCGCTCGCATGGCGACCTGTCCGAAAATGCCGAATACCACGCGGCGAAAGAGGCGCAGAGCCTTAATGAGGGCCGCGTCAACGAACTCGAGGACCTGATAGCGCGGGCCGAGGTCATCGACGTCACCAAGCTCAGCGGCGACAAGGTCAAGTTCGGCGCCACGGTTGTGCTGGTCGACGAGGACACGGAAGAGAAGAAGACCTACCAGATCGTCGGCGACCAGGAAGCGGACGTGAAGTCCGGCCGCATCTCGATCTCCTCGCCGATCGCGCGCGCGCTGATCGGCAAGGAAGTCGGCGACGCGATCGAAGTCAACGCGCCCGGTGGCGCGCGGGGATACGAGATCGTCCAGGTGCAGTTCATCTAGGGCCTCTACGTCGCGGCCTGCGATTTGAGTTCTAGCAGCCTTTCGGCTTCCGCCATCACCGCATCCGGCGCAACGCCTCCGCTGGGCGGGGCCAGAAGCGTCGATGAGAACGGCCCGCGCGGGCCGGTCAGACCGGGTTCGGTCGCCAGGAACACGGCGACGGTCGGCAGGCCGAAGGCGCTGGCGAGATGGGTGAGGCCGGTGTCGGCGCCGATTACCAGCGTTGACCGGCCGATGAGCGCGGCGATCTCGGCAAGCGGTGATTTCGGCACCAGTTCGGTCCGCGGAACGGCCTTGGCGATCGCTTCGGCGACCGCCTTTTCAGCCTGGTTCGACCAGGTGGTGACCGGTGTAATCCCTCTTTCGACCAAGAGCCGGGCGGTCTCGATCCAGTCGCCGACCGGCCATTTCTTGTCCTCGCGGCTGGTGCCATGCAGCAGGAAGGCGGTTTTGCCTTCGACGCGAGGTAGACGTCCGGCTGGCGGCGCTATGCCGGAATCGAGGTTGGAAAGATCAGGCTGGTAGCCGAGCGCCAGCCCGAACAGCCGCCTTGTGCGCTCTATGGCGTGCAGGTCGCGCGGCACGGCGTAGCGGCGATCATAAAACAGGGCGGCTGTTGGCTCGCGCGCGCTCGAACGGTCGAAGCCGGCAAGGGGTGCTGCTGCCTGTTTCGCCACCAGAGCCGATTTCAGCAGGCCTTGCGCATCGATGACGAGGTCATAGCGGCCGGCTCGCAAGGCGCGTCGCAAGCCCGCCGCCTCGCGCCAGGTGTTGCGGCCGAGCAAGTTCTTGCGCCAGCGCCGGATCGCCACTGTGTGAATGGTGCCGATCGCCGGGTGCAAGGCGACGATGCCGGCAAAAGCCTCTTCCACGCACCAGTCGAATGAGATTTCAGGCCGATTGCGGTGCGCATCCTCGACGGCCGGAAAAGTGTGGATGACATCGCCCATCGAGGACGTCTTGACGATGAGCACCTTCATGCGGCGGCCGGCATTTCCAGCAACCGGTCCGCCGCCGCCGCGACCCGTGCGACCTCGAGTGTCTTCAGGCAGTTGAGATGGCCGAGCGGGCAGATTTTCTTGTGGCACGGCGAACAGGACAGGCCAAGCCAGACCAGTTCGCGACGCTCGGTGAGCGGCGGCGTGTTGTCGGGCGAGGTCGAGCCGTAGACCGCAACGATCGGCGTGCCGACAGCGGCGGCGACATGCATCAGTCCGCTGTCGTTCGACACGGCGAGCCTGGCGGCTGATATCAGGTCGATGGCGTCTTCCAGCCGTGTCTTGCCGGCGAGGTCGACAACGCCGGGCGCAAGCCTGGCGATTTCCGCCGTCACGTCGGCGTCGTTCTTCGAGCCGAACAGCGCGACGTCAAACCCCTTCGCCATCAGGTCGCTGGCAAGGCCGGCATAGTGTTCGCTGGGCCAGCGCTTGGCCGGGCCGAATTCGGCGCCGGGCATCAGAGCGACGAATTTCTTCATCCCCAGCCCAAACCGGCGGAGCAATGCCGCCTGGTTGGCTGTGTCGACGGTTAGCCTTGGAGCGCGGAATGTACCGCCCTGGGCGAGGTTGAAATAGGCCTGCGCGGTGCGTCGCCTCACGGCATCGGGCAATGGCACGATGTCGGTCAGCAGCCCATAACGCATTTCCCTGAGATTGCCGATACGGCGCGGAATGCGCGCAAAGTACGGAATCAGCGCCGATTTCCAGCTTCCCGGCATGATATAGGCGATGTCGTAGCGGCCACGCAGCAGCCGGCCGAAGCGCCGGCGGATGCGGAACTCCAGCGCGCCGGATTTTAGCGGCAAGTCGATCTGCTGGCGTATCTCGGGCATGCGTGCGACCAGCGGCGCCGCCCATGCCGGCGCCAGCACGTCGATCGCGGCGTTCGGGTGAAGCTCTCTCAGCGCCGAAAACAGGCACTGCGCCATCACCATGTCGCCCACCCAGCGTGGGCCGATCACGAGGATCGTTGGGCTTTCAGCCATTCGACATAGTCTCTGACGCCGGTTTCCACTGTGCGAAATTGGCCATTGTAGCCGGCTGCGCGCAACCGTGACATATCAGCTTGCGTAAAACTCTGGTAGCTGCCCTTGAGGTGGTCGGGGAAGTCGATGAATTCGATCTGCCCCTGGCCCAGCGTGTCGATCACCGTTTCGGCGATGGCGCGGAATGGCTGGGCGCGGCCGGTGCCGCAATTGAAGATGCCGCTTGAGCCGCGCTTCCACAGCCACAGATTGACGTCTGCGACATCGCCGACATGGATGAAGTCGCGGCTCTGCTCGCCGGGGCCGAAACCGTCATAGGCGCCGAACAGCTTCGGGTTCTGTCCTTGCTCGACTTGGTTGAACAGATGGTAGGCGACCGAGGCCATCGCGCCCTTATGCGCCTCGCGCGGTCCGTAGACGTTGAAATAGCGCAGGCCCGCCACCTGCGAATGATCGGTATCGAAGACGGTGCGCCTGACATAGTCGTCGAACAATTTCTTGGAATAGGCGTAGACGTTGAGCGGCCGTTCAAGCTCCGGTTCCTCGCGAAACTCGGCGCTGCTGCCATAGACGGAGGCGGAGGAGGCGTAGAGGAAGGGCACACGCAGCGCGAGGCACGCATGCAGCAGCCGTTTCGAGAAGGTGTAGTTCACTTCCATCATGAACTTGCCGTTCCACTCCGTGGTGGTCGAGCAGGCGCCCTGGTGGAAGACGGCTTCGATGCGACCCAGGTCTCCCGCCTCCAGGCGGGCCAAGAAATCATCCTTGTCGAGATAGTCGGCGATCTGGAGATCGGCGAGGTTGGCGATCTTGTGGCCGTCGGTGAGATCGTCGACGACAAGAATGTCGGTGAGGCCTTCGGCATTGAGCGCGGCGACGATATTGGAGCCGATCATGCCGGCGCCGCCCGTGACGATGATCATATCGATAGCCCTGACCTGCGGTTTGCTTGCCGATTCCGGCCCTTATAGGGGAGCCCGGCGAGGCTGTCGATAAAGGCCGCTGGCGGGCGTCGGCTGGGCAGTTGCCACAGTGCCGCCTTAAAGCTCTCGCTTCAGTCGTGGATCCGCCGGGTCAGTCAGCAGGCCGACGACCGGGCCAGTCGGTAGGCCGACGACCGGGATCGTGAAGGAGCAAGGCAAATGCCGTCGACCGAACTGCTTATCGCCTTCTTCGCCACCACCGCGATTTTCGCCTATATTCCTGGCCCGGCCATGCTTTACGCCGCCGCGCAGACCATGGCGCGTGGGCGCTGGTCCGGGCTGACGGCGGCGTTCGGCATTCATCTTGGCGGCTATGTGCATGTTTTTGCGGCCGCTGCCGGGCTGTCCGTGCTGTTCCACGCCGTGCCGCCGCTCTACATGGCGGTCAAGCTCATCGGCGCGCTCTACCTGATCTGGCTCGGCGTTTCCCTGTTCCGCAAGCGGACGGACGGCGACGCGGCACTGCCCGCGATCGAGCGGAAATCGGCGCGCCGCGCCTTTTTCGAGAGCATCGCCGTCGAGGTGCTTAACCCCAAGACGGCGATCTTCTTCATGGCCTTCCTGCCGCAATTCATCGATGCATCGGCCGCACTCCCGGTCTGGCTGCAATTCGTCGTGCTTGGAACCATCGTCAACCTGATGTTCTCTTCTGCCGATATCGTCTGTGTGTTCCTGGCGGGCGCCGTTCTCGGCCGCTTGCGGCGTTCGAGCCGCGCGCAGCGCCTGATGCAGCGGGCCGGAGGCGCGGTGCTGGTCGGGCTCGGTGTGCACGTCGCCTTGCAGAAAAGTTGACACAGCGAGCCGCCGTTGCGCTGGCGCGAATTGCGGTATATCGGCTTCGCCACGAAAAGACCGGTCAGCCGGTTCATTTTCTCGGCGAATGGTTCCAAGAGCATTGAGATCGGCTTTTCCCGCGCGTTGCAAATGACATGATCAAGCACAATCCGCCTTCTCCCGAACCCTTGCACCGCGCCATTTCGCGGTTCGGCGACGTCACCGTGCTGGTGGTCGGCGACTTCATCCTCGACCGTTTCGTCAACGGCGTGATCGAGCGGATTTCACCCGAAGCGCCGATCCCCGTGCTGCATGGGCGCGGCGAGATGCTGGCGATGGGCGGCGCCGGCAATGTCGTCTCCAACATCGTTTCGCTCGGCGCTGCCGCCATACCGGTTTCGGTGATCGGCGACGACCATGCGGGCAGCAATCTGATAGGCATGCTGGGAGAGCTGGGCGTCGGGACCGATGGCCTCGCGCGGGATCGCGATCGCATGACCTCGTCGAAAAGCCGTTTCAGCGCGCTCAACCAGCAGGTGCTGCGTTTCGACGAGGAGGAAATCAAGCCGTTGGGCGACGCGGAGCGAGCGATGCTGATCCGGCATTTCCGCGCAGCGCTTGCGCAAGCCGACATCGTCATCCTGTCCGATTACGGCAAGGGCATATTGCTCGATGGCGTCGCTGGCGAGCTGATCTCGATCTGCCGTGAGGCGGGCAAGCCGGTTCTGGTCGATCCGAAGGGACGTGACTATGCACGCTATGCCGGGGCGACGGCGATCACGCCCAATCGCAAGGAGCTCGGCGAAGCGGTAGGACGTGTGGTTTTCGCCGACGACGAGATCGTCGCTGCGGCGCGTGAGCTGATCTCGGCGCATGGCTTCGATTTCGTCGTCGCGACGCGCAGCGAGAAAGGCATGAGCGTCGTCGGGGCGCAGGATGCCCGGCACATCGCCACGCAGGCGCGCGAAGTGTTCGACGTGTCCGGCGCCGGCGACACCGTCATCGCGACGTTTGCGTTGGCGCTTGCGGCAGGCGCCGACCGTGTCATGGCCGCCTCCCTCGCCAATGCCGCGGGCGGCGTAGTGGTGGGAAAGCGCGGCACCGCGCGGTTGACGGTCGAGGAACTGACTGGCGCGCTGTTGCGCTCGCACGGACCGGTCGCCCCCCGCAGCGCGATCCTCGATGCCGCCGCCGCCGCAAGGCTGGTGGCGACGTGGAAGAACGAGGGACTTTCCGTTGGCTTCACCAATGGCTGCTTCGACATCCTTCATGCCGGCCATGTCAGCCTGTTGCACGCCGCACGCAGCCAGTGCGACCGGCTGGTGTTGGGCCTCAACAGCGATGCTTCAGTGCGCCGGCTGAAAGGGCCGGGGCGTCCGGTCAACGATGAGCATGACCGCGCCTGCGTGCTGGCCGCGCTTGCCTCGGTCGATGCCGTCGTCGTCTTCGAGGAGGACACACCGCTCGCCCTGATCGAGGCTTTGCTGCCCGACATACTGGTAAAGGGTGCGGACTATACCGTCGACACCGTGGTTGGCGCCGATGTGGTGCAGAAGGCCGGCGGGCGAGTGGTGCTGGTCGACCTCGTCGCCGGCAAGAGCACCACCGGCACCATCGGCAAATTGCGCGCCGGCGGCACTGCCAATTGAGGAATTCATGTCCGAACTGAACGATTATCTGATCCGCTCGGCGGCCGCGATCAACGCGATGGTCGAACGCGACCTCACCAGCGAGATGGAGCGCGCGGTGAGCGCCGTCGTCGCCGCGCTTTCGTCGGGGAAGGCATTGCTGATAGCCGGCAATGGCGGCTCCGCCAGCGACGCCATCCACATTGCCGGCGAACTGGTCGGCCGTTTCCTGAAGGAGCGCAAGGCCTATAACGTCATCGCGCTGCCGGCCAACGCGGCGGTGCTGACCGCCTGGGGCAACGACTACGGCTTCGATACGGTGTTTTCGCGCCAGGTCGAGGCGCATGGCGCAGCGGGTGCCGTGCTGCTAGCCATCTCGACCAGCGGCAATTCACCGAGCATCCTGGCCGCCGCCGAACAGGCGCGCATGATGGGCATGACGGTGATCAGCCTGACCGGCGATACCGGCGGCAAGCTCAAGCCGCTTTCCGACATCCTGCTCAACGTGCCTTCGACGTCGACGCCGATCATCCAGCAGGGGCATCTGTGCCTCTATCATCATCTGTGCGAAATGGTCGAAGCGCGCCTCAGCGATGGCTGACATGGGCGCCGCCGAGGCGTCGAGCCGCTACCCGCTCGAGGAACCGGGCCTATGGGTCGAGCGGATTGGCGACAGGATATTTCCGGCCGGCAGGCCGGCACTCTTCCTCGACCGGGACGGCACCATCAATGTCGATACCGACTATCCCAGCGATCCGGCGGACATCGTCCTGCGCGGCGACATCGCCCCGGTGATCGAGACCGCCAACCGGGGCAATGTCCCGGTCGTCGTGGTGACCAACCAGTCAGGCATCGCGCGCGGCTATTTTGACTGGAACATTTTCGCGGCTGTCAACGCTCGCGTGCTCGACTTGCTGCGGGGCAGCAACGGGTTTGTCGATATGGTTGTTGCCTGTGCCTATCACGAGGCCGGCACAGGGCCACTGGCGATCGCCAACCACCCGATGCGCAAGCCCAATCCGGGCATGTTGCTTGAGGCAGCCAAGCGCCTACGGCTCGATCTCAAGGACTCGCTGATCGTTGGCGACAAGCTGGCGGATATGGAAGCGGGGCGGCGCGCGGGCCTGTCGCAAGGCTGGCTGGTCGACGGCGAGGCGTCCAATCAAGGCGGATTCAGCACCATGCGCCTGCGCAATCGCGGCGATCTGGCCGGCTTGCTGGCGGCGATCGAGGCGCTGTAGGCCGGTCCGGTCAGATAGAGTCAGGTTTCTGCTCTACGTCATTGTTTTGTTGGCTTTTACTGTGCTTGCAATGCCGATCTCCCGGTCGGCATTGCACTCAAGCCGGAAACGCCACCAGACCTTCATCCTTGACCCGGCGGATGGTGAGCGCGGTGCGCACCGTGTCGACATTCGGCGCCGAGGCCAGTTCCTCGATGACGAAGGTCTGGAAGGCGCCGAGGTCGCTTGCCACGCAGTGCAGCAGGAAGTCGGATTCGCCCGACACCATCCAGGCGTCGCGCACGATCGGCCAGCCGCGCGTGCGTTCGGCGAAGGTCTTGAGCTCGGCATCGGCCTGGTGATGCAGACCGATAAGGCAGAAGGCGACGACGTCCATGCCAAGCGCCGGCGCATTGAGCAGCGCGCGATAGCCGCGGATGATGCCGGCCTCTTCAAGCCGCCTGACGCGGCGCAGGCATGGCGGCGCCGAAATGCCGACGCGGCTGGACAATTCGACATTGGTCATGCGCCCGTCCTGTTGAAGCTCGCGCAGGATCTTCCAGTCGATGGCGTCGAGATCGGCTTTGAGCGGCATGGATACCCTTCGGCGCTTCGCGCAAGAATCTTTCGTGATTTTGCAATTAAACGACTTACGCGTCTCGCTTCAATCGGCGATTTTCTGACAGTCACCGCGCAAGATGTTCATGGATCGTCTGTTGGCGCCGAAGCTTTCCGGGGACGAAGCGCAGCTCGTCTTGCTGGCGTCGTCCGCAACACCTAGATTAGGCGCGATATCGCTCCCTGTGCCGGATTGCGTCCGGTTGTTGTGAAAGCCCTGCTATGACCACCAAGCACGCGCCCGTTCTCATCATCGGCTCCGGTCCCGCCGGCTATACGGCGGCGATCTACGCCGCCCGGGCCATGCTGAAGCCGATGCTGGTCGCCGGCCTGCAGCAGGGTGGCCAGTTGATGATCACCACCGATGTCGAGAACTATCCGGGCTTTGCCGATCCGATCCAGGGTCCGTGGCTGATGGAACAAATGCTGAAACAGGCCGAGCATGTCGGCACCGACATCATCAACGACATCATCACCGAGGTCGACCTTAATGTGCGGCCGTTCCGTGCCAAGGGCGATTCCGGCACGCTTTATACCACCGACGCCTTGATCATCGCCACCGGCGCGCAGGCGAAATGGCTGGGCATTCCGAGCGAACAGACCTTCATGGGCTTCGGTGTGTCGGCCTGCGCCACCTGCGACGGTTTCTTCTATCGCGGCAAGGATGTCGCGGTGATCGGCGGCGGCAATTCAGCGGTGGAGGAGGCGCTCTACCTTTCCAACCTGGCCAAGAGCGTGACGGTCATTCACCGGCGCGGCGATTTCCGCGCCGAGCGCATCCTGCGCGAGCGGCTGTTCAAGAAGGACAATGTCCGCGTCATTTGGGACACCACCGTCGACGAGATCACCGGCCAGCCCGGCAAGATGCCGCTGCCACCGTCGGTCGAAGGGCTAAGGCTGCGCAATGTGGCGACCGGCGAGGTGACGCATCTCAAGGTCGATGGCGTGTTCGTGGCGATCGGCCATGCGCCGGCGGTCGAGCTGTTCGCCGGCAAGCTGAAGCAGAAGCCGAATGGCTATCTGTGGACGGCGCCGGATTCGACCCGCACCGACGTGCCGGGCGTGTTCGCCGCCGGCGACGTGACCGACGACATCTACCGCCAGGCGGTGACCGCCGCAGGGCTTGGCTGCATGGCCGCGCTCGAGGCGGAAAAATATCTCGCCGGTATAGAGGTTCACCGCGAAGCCGCGGAGTAAAAGTTCAAGAGGCGGCTGAGAAAAGTCGTTCAAAAGCCTGATTTTATTTCCAAACGCTAAGAGCGGGGCAGACGCTAGAGCGGGCAGACGCCAAAGAAAGCACGAGGGGAATCATGGCGCTGGACTGGGACAAGCTGCGGGTGTTTCACGCAGCGGCGGAAGCTGGGTCGTTCACCCATGCGGCCGAGACCCTGCATTTGTCGCAATCGGCGATCTCGCGGCAGGTCAGCGCGCTTGAACACGACGTCGGCGTGCCGCTGTTCAACCGTCACGCCCGCGGCCTGGTGCTGACCGAGCAGGGCGAGATGCTGTTTCGCACGGCGCATGACGTGCTGATGAAGCTGGAGACGATCAAGTCGCGGCTGACCGAGACCAAGGACAGGCCTTCGGGCGTGCTCAGGGTGACGACCACGGTGGGGCTGGGCGCCGGCTGGCTGACCGAACGCGTGCAGGAATTCATCGAGCTCTATCCCGAGGTCAGCCTGCAGCTCATCCTGGCGAACGAGGAGCTCGACCTGACCATGCGCCAGGCCGATTGCGCCATCCGGCTGCGCCAGCCGCAGCAGCCGGACCTTATCCAACGCCGCCTGTTCACGGTGCATTTCCATCTCTACGCGGCACCGTCCTACATCAACAAATTTGGCAAGCCGGCTTCGATCTCCGAGCTGAAGAGCCATCGCATCGTCACCTTCGGCGTGCCGGTGCCCGCACATCTGTCGGAATTGAACTGGCTGGAGACGGTCGGTGATTTCGAAGGCGGGCAAAGGGTGCCGACGCTGCAGATCAACGACATCTTGTCGATCAAGCGCGCGGTGCAGGGCGGCGCCGGCATCGCCATGCTTCCCGACTATGTCATCTCCAAGGATTCAGGCCTGGTGCAATTGCTGCCGGAGACCGAAGTGCCGTCCTTCGACACCTACTTCGCCTATCCCGATGCGATGAAGAACCAGGCGAAGCTGCATGTCTTCCGCGATTTCATTATTGCCAAGGCGCGAAGCTGGTCATTCTAAGGGCGTGTCGATGTTCAGGCGATGCCAGCCTGATACGAATCTCAACGCACCCTGAATCGGCGCAGATCCCGGCTCACCCGCGCCACGGCGTCAGGCGGGGCAGCCAGCCAGGCACGGCGCGGCGGTAGGCCTCATATTCGGCGCCGTAGCGGCGGGCCAGCGTCGGCTCCTCATGAAGCCTGGCGAATGAGACCATGGCGGCGGCGGCAATGACGGCGTAGGCGACGAGAGCCCAACTCGAAAACAGCAGTGCCTGGCCGAGGATGATCGACAGCACCGCCACATACATCGGATTGCGAACATGGCGGTAGATGCCGCCGACGACCAGTCTTTCGGTTGGCGCTACGGGGGCAGGCGTACCCAGGCCCTCCAGGGCAAAGCGGGCAAAAGCATGCAGCAGCAAGGCCGCGGCAGCGACAATCAGGACCCAGCCGACCGGCACAAAGCCGGGCAAGGTCGACCATGGCAGATGATAACGAGCGGTCAGCAGCCAGGGCACCAGTCCCGCGACCACGCCGGGTGCTGCAATGAAGAACAGTGCGCTGCCGGCGATCGCCGAAGCTGTCCGCACGAATACCTCCTTGCCGGATTGCCGTAAAAATGAACGCGGACTGCCCGATTCCACGTCATTCAGTGTTTTCCGCGTTTTCGGCGGGAATCAAGTCCGATTCGCTTCTCCCGCTGCGATTCCGGCTCGCGACACGTTACATTTCGACGATTCCGCTGGTCCTACGAGCCCCAGGAATGGGTTAGACCACAGCCTGCCTCTTTTTGCATGCGAGTGTTGCAAAATAGATGCTTGTTTCTTGGGCATGATGAGCAGATATATAGTTCATCTCTTGGGCGCGTTCTCCTCCCATTAGCGCCCTCGAGTGTTCCCCTCTGGAGGTTAGCCTTAACAGGCACTTCCAATCAAACTCAGCCGGATCTTCGTTGATCCGGCTTTTTTGTTGCCCAAAATCTGCAGTGCTCCGAAAAACCGACCGAAATTGTCGCGTAACGGTGACATGTAACCCCAGGTAACATGTTGCAGACACGCGGTATCGAGTAAGCAGATCGTAGGACGCGGTGTGGTTCGTGCGGGAGATGGGGGCATCACTCGGGCGATCCGGGCTCAGGCGGCTACCGCGTCCGAACCAATTCCACCGTCAACGCCATCAGGCGCTGGCGGCATGTGCGGCGGACCTGCCGTTTCGCCTCCCACGAAGACGGTCCGCAAGAGGGCGGCGTCCGGGTCATCCGGACGCCGCTTTCTTATGCTCGGGTACCATTTGATGCCCGACACGCTTAATTTAAGTTTTCATGCATGTCGTCATCGCAAAACCGCTGCACACTTTTGCGCGACATGCATTAAGTGTCAGGCGGCCTTGCCGTTGGCGTTCATCGCTTCGTCGGCCAGGCGGCCGGTGAGTTCGGCCATATGGTCGAAGGCGGCGCGATAGCTGGCGACGCCCGCGGTAGCCGAACGCAGTTCGATGATCAGGTCGCCGATCTCTGCCTGCGGCATGGTCGCCTCGACGATGTCCCATCCCGGCCAATCGGGCCTTGCGTCGTAGCCGAGGATCTGGCCGCGCCGTTGCGGGATGAGCGCAATGATCTTCGACGTCGCATCGGAGGGCGTGACGATCTCGACCTTCATGACCGGCTCCAGAAGCACTGGCGAGCAGGCGGCCATGCCTTCCTTCATCGCCAGCTTCGCCGCCATCTGAAACGCCATGTCCGACGAATCCACCGCATGGTAGGAGCCGTCGGACAGGTTGACGGCGACATCGACCACCGGGAAGCCGAGCGGGCCTGACTTCAGATAGTCGCGCACGCCGGTCTCGACCGACTGGATATAGGTCTTCGGCACGACGCCGCCGGTAATGGTGTCGGTGAACTGGAAGCCGGAGCCGCGCGGCAGCGGCTTGATCTCGATCACCACGTCGCCGAACTGGCCATGGCCGCCCGACTGCTTCTTGTGGCGGCCGCGCTGCTGCGCCGATTTGCGGATCGTCTCGCGATAAGGCACGGCCGGCGTATGGCCCTCGACCGGGATCTGGTTCTTGCCTTCCAGCCGTTCGCGCACGACGCGCAGATGCATCTCACCATGGCCCGAAAGCACGGTCTCGGCCGAATCCTGATTGTGGCGCAGGCTGAGCGAGGGATCTTCCTCGGCAAGACGCTGGATGGCTGCCGACATCTTGACCTCATCCTTGCGTTCCTTCGGCCGCAGCGCGAAAGCGAAGACCGGTTGCGGCGGCGTCAGCGCCACCAGTGGCCTGATGCCGCCCTTGGCCGAGCTCAGTGTCTGGCCGGTCTTGACGTCGTCCAGCTTGCCGAGCGCCACCGTGTCGCCGGCCTTGGCCACGGTGAGCTTGGTCTGGTCCTTGCCGAGCATTCTGTAGATGCCGGACACTTTTGTCGTGTCGCCATTCGAGAGGTAAAGCTCGGAGGCGTCGGCGAGCTGTCCGGAGAGGATGCGCGAGACCGACAGCTTGCCGCCATGCGGGGTGTGGATGGTCTTCATGACCTGGACCACGGTGGCATTGCCATCGGGCGCGCCGAGACGTTTGCGGGTCGCCTCCATGTCGGGTGCGTCGTGGCGGAGCGTCTTCAACAGGCGCAGCACGCCATTGCCCTTCTCGGCGGTGCCGATCAGCACCGGTGTCACCGCGCCGGTGCGCAGGTCGGCGGCAAGGTCGTCGAAGATCGCGTCCTTCGGCGGCTCGATCTCTTCGAGAAGCTGTTCCATTAACTGGTCGTCATGGTCGGCGAGCGTCTCCAGCATGGAGAAGCGTGCCTCCAGTTCGCGTGCCTTTTCGTCGCCCGGAATCTCGGCGACCTCGCTCTCGGCATATTCGCGATAGATGTAGGCGCGCTCCAGCGCGAGATCGATCGAGCCGATGACGACGCCGTTCTTGCGCAGCGGAATCTGGCGCAGCAGCAAAGGCATCGAACTTGCCGGCTGCAGCATCTTCAGCGTGTCGCGCACGCCTGCTATCGCCTTGTCGACCTTATTCAGGAACAGGATACGCGGCACGCCAAGATCGTCGAGCTTGCGCATGATGAGCTGCAGGGCAGGGATCTTCTTTTCGTCGGCTTCGGCGACGACCACGGCGATGTCGCAGGCGGCCAGCACCGGCTCGGCCTCGAAGGAGAATTCGATGGAGCCGGGACAATCGACGAAGGTGAGCTGCTCGCCCATGAAGTCGGTGGTGGCGAAGGTCGCCTCGACGCTCATGGCGTGGGCGCGCGCCTCGGGCGAATGATCGGAAACGGTGCTTCCCGAGGAAACGGGATTCTGGCGGGGAATGGCGCCCGTGCGGGCGAGTATTGCTTCGAGAAGTGTCGTCTTACCGCTTGCGAAGGGACCGACTATGGCAATGCATTTCGGTCCCGTGCGTCGTCCTCCGGCGCGAGTTCCCATGACTGACCTCCACTCAGGCGTTTCCCTGGGAGCGGCGGCCGGCCTGTCGACCGTCGCGGGCGGGGCTTTTTTAGTTCGCCACCTACCCGAAAGCATCGTCCCACGGGTTAGTCGGGAGGGCAAGGGATTTGAGGGAGGGGGGATTTGAGAAGCGGATTTGAGGGAGGAGTCGACGCGTCGCTGACCCTGCATCCGCGGATGCAGGTGGCCAATGTGCTTCGGGGAGAATCAGCCGGCCTTGGTCCGGCGCGGCGCCAGCGTGGTCTCGTCCGCGCCCTGCATCGCCACTGTCTCGACAAAGCGCGCCAGCAGAGGATTGAACAGGTCCGGACGCTCCCAGAAAGGAGCATGCCCGGCACCTGATATGACGTGGCAATGCTCCCACAGCGAAGCGTAGGCCAAGGTTTCGAAATAGCCGAGGCGGACAAACGGGTCGTTCTCGCCGTTGACGATCGCGACTGGAAATGCGGCCTGCTCGACCACCTGCTTCTGGTCGGCGCCTTTGCCGGTGAACATGCCGCGCGTCACAGCGGCGCGCAACCGGCCGTCGGTGCGCAGGATGGTCTGGCGGAACGATGGATCGGCAGTGTCGCCGAAACATAGTGTTTCGAAGCGCTCGGCATCGCGTTCCGAGTAGGTCTTCTTGGATGCCAGCAGCATGTCCCAATGGGCATGGAAGCCACGCAGCATGCCGAACGGCCCTTTCGATACCGGTGGCGCGCCGGTCAGCATCAGCCCGGCGACCGCCTGGTGAAAACTCGCGAGCTCGATGGCGACATGCCCGCCAAGCGACCAGCCGAAGACGACGGCGCGGTCGATCCCCATGATGTCGAGGAGCTGAGCCGCCGATTGGGCAAGGCCGGAAATCGTATAGGCGTTCGCCGGATCGCGGGCGTCGGACGATTCGCCATGGCCGGGCAGATCGAAGGCGATCAAGCGGTGGGCCACAGCCAGGGGGCTGTCGAACTGGCGGGCGAACACGGCCCGCGAACTGCCCGAGCCATGGATCAACACAATCGGAAGGCCGGAGCCCGACGACTGGCTGAGGCGCAAATCCGCTTGCTCGGTGCGGACCGTCCGCTGGGAAACGACCATGCTGGATTAGACCCTCAGATTACCCGACGGCCAACATCGCATTCCACAGTCACTATCTTGTTTAGGTTTGTGGTTAAGAAAAGATTTCTCCGCGGCAACAAGCTATGATGAGCGAATCCGTGGGCGGGAGCATGTTTTAAATCTACGCATTTCCGAAAATCGATGCCGATTTTCGGGCTGATGAGACAACCAGGGATTCCAATGATGGACGGTGCGCTCGATCTTCTTGTCTCAATCAGCAGCATCGCGACGCTCGGCCAATATGCCTGGTCCATGCGCGCCCATTTCCAGTCGCCGACCATGCCTCCAGGCGCCATGATCATTTCCGCCGTGGTGATCGGTGTGGCGGTGTTCTTTCTGGCAATCCTGTGGATCGAACGGCAGCCGGTGGCGGCGAAGCTCGGCGGGCTCGCCATCGAACTGGCAAGCTCGGCCCTGTTCTGGTGGGCGATTGTCATTTCCCGCAAGGCGCGGCTGCGCTTCGCGTTCGACCCTGACAGTCCCGACAGTCTGGTGACCGACGGGCCTTACTTCTATATCCGCCATCCGTTCTATGCCTCCTACATCATCTTCTGGATCGGATGGGGCATCGCGACTTGGTCGATCTGGGCGCTGGTGCCCGTCGCCGGGATCGTTGCGATCTACACGATCGCCGCGCTGGACGAAGAGAGGAAGTTTTCGCGCACGGCGCTGGCCGGCGACTATGGGGCCTACCGCGCACGCACAGGCCTGTTCTGGCCGCGCCTCAACCGTGATTGGCGAAGCCTCTGGATGCGGGCTTGAACAGCCGGTTGCGCCATGGCAGGTATCGGACGAAACTGCCGTCAGCCTGAGGATTATCGACGATGAAGATCATTGCCTGCGGCAGCGTGCCTACCATCCTTGCGCCGGAGAAATATTTCACCGGCCGTGTGTTGCAGACGCCGATCATCGAGAAGGAAGCGCCGGCGCGGCTCAGGGCCGTGATGGTCAGTTTCGAGCCCGGCGCGCGGACCCACTGGCACACGCATCCGCTCGGCCAGACGCTCTATGTCATATCAGGCGCCGGCCTCGCGCAAAGCTGGGGCGAACCGATACGGGAGATCAGGGCTGGCGACGTGATCTCGTTCGCAGCGGAGGAAAAGCACTGGCATGGCGCCGGCCCGAAATCGGCAATGGCGCATATCGCCATGCAAGAGGCGCTCGACGGCGTCCACGCCGACTGGCTGGAGCAGGTGACCGACGCGCAGTATGGCGGTTGAGTCTTCTTGAACTGATATAAAAAATCCGGCCGGGCGGCCGGATTTTCATTTTACAACAATGTATTGATCAGGTCAGCGACGCCGTAAAGCGCTGGATGCGCGTGCAGGCCTCTTCGAGCAACGCCTCCGACGTGGCGTAGGAGATGCGGAAGTTGGGGCCGAGGCCGAAGGCCGAGCCGAACACGACCGCGACGCCCTCGGCCTCGAGCAGTTCGGAGCAAAAAGTCTCGTCGTTGTCGATCAGCTTGCCGGCTTTGGTCTTCTTGCCGATCAACTGGGCGCAGGACGGATAGACGTAGAAAGCGCCCTCCGGCGAGGGGCAGGAAATGCCGCGCGCCTGGTTGAGCATCGACACGACAAGATCGCGCCTGGCCTGGAAAATCGCCTTGTTCCTGGCGACGAAATCCTGTGGGCCGTTCAGTGCCTCGACCGACGCCCATTGCGCGATGGTGCAGGCGCCGGAGGTCTGCTGGCCCTGAATCATGTCCATTGCCTTGATCAGCGGCACTGGGCCAGCCGCATAGCCGATGCGCCAGCCGGTCATCGCATAGGCTTTCGACACGCCGTTCATGGTCAGCGTGCGCTCGTAGAGCCTGGGCTCGACCTCGGCGAGGGTCTTGAAAACGAAGTCGCCATAGATCAGGTGCTCGTACATGTCGTCGGTCAGCACCCAGACATGCGGATGCTTTATAAGCACGTCGGCCAGGCTCTTGAGCTCCGCCCCGGTGTAGGCAGCACCCGATGGATTGGACGGCGAGTTCATCAACAGCCATTTGGTGCGCGGCGTGATCGCCTTTTCCAGCGCCGCCGCCGTCAGCTTGAAGCCGCTGTCGATGGAGGTATCGGCGAAGACTGAGGTGCCGCCGCAGATTGCCACCATCTCGGGATAGCTGACCCAGTAGGGCCGCGGGATGATGACCTCGTCGCCTGGATTGAGCGTCGCCATGAAGGCGTTGAACAGGATCTGCTTGCCGCCGGTGCCGACGATGGTCTGCTCCGGCCTGTAGTCGAGATTGTTCTCGCGCTTGAATTTCTTGGCGATCGCCTCGCGCAGGGGCACGATGCCTGAAACCGGCGGATATTTTGTCTCGCCGCGCCGGATCGCCTCGATGGCGGCCTCCTTGATGTTGTCGGGAGTATCGAAGTCCGGTTCGCCGGCGCCCAGCCCGATCACGTCACGGCCGGCGTTTTTCAGCTCGCGCGCTTTCTGCGTCACCGCGATGGTTGCGGAAGGCTTTACACGGGAAAGGGCGTCGGCAAGAAAGGCCATGGTAGCGTGTCTCCAGGGAGCGTCGGCGCGGCCGAGAATGGCTGCGGCGCTTCTCATGTCGCATCATTCCCCGAAGTGCAAGCGCAGTCGGATGAGCCAGCGCTCAAATCCTCGGCAACAATAAATTCATCAACGGCCGGTAAACCCTTGAGTGGCAGGATCGCAATCCAATCTTGCCAGTCTCGCGGAGCGAGGAACCCTTGTCGCGCAGCATCGGGCTTGCCCATATCATCCGCCATGATGACGGCACCGCCAGCGGTGTCTGGGGTATCTATACGCTGCAAAGCGCCTTCCAGCCGATCTTCGCCTTCAAGGAGGGCAAGCTTTCGGTCGTTGCCTTCGAGGGGCTGATCCGGCCGTCTCGCGATGGCGAGCCGCAGCCGCCGATGAGTTTTTTCAGCACGTGCCCGGCGGCCGACCGCCTGCATATCGAGGCGCTGACAAGGACGCTGCACCTCTTGAACGCCGGCGCCTGCCTTCCGCAGGAGGCGTCCATCTTCATCAATTTTGACCCGTCGGTGTTCACCGACCGCGGCATCGTCGACAAGGCGCTGCGCGAGATGCGGCTGGTGCTGCACGAAGCGGGCATCGATCCGCACCGCGTCGTATGCGAGGTGACCGAGCAGAAATCGGCGTCGCAGGAGACCCTCTACAATTTCGTCGAAGCGCTCAGGGGCAATGGTTTTCGCATCGCTGTCGACGATTATGGCGCCGACGAATCCGACATCAGCCGCGTCAAGGAGCTCAAGCCGGATATCGTGAAATTCGATGCTCGGTGGATCACGCAGTTGATGGAGTCCGGCGCGGGTTTCGCGCTGCTGACGTCGATGGTGGCAAGCTTCGAGGAACAAGGCATCCGCACCGTATTCGAGGGCATCGAGGAGGGCTGGCAGCTTGAACTGGCCGAGAAGTCGGGCGCCTCGATGGTGCAGGGGTTCACGCTGGCGCGTCCCGAGCTGGCGCCGACCAGCTTTCATGTCTTCGGCAAGGACAGTCAGACGCCTGCGGCCGACGCCAATGTCGGAGTGGCGCCTGCGCCCGTGCCGTCTTCGCCGCGGCCGGCGCGGGCTTTCGGGCGCCGGGTGGCGCAGTGACCAGGCGGCCCGACAGGCGGCGCAATGTCGGCGAGGCGATCTTTGCCGACGAGGTCGGGATCGAATATGGCGTCTATGGCGCATTCCGGCTGAGGAGCGCCTATCAGCCGATCTTCGCGCCGCGCGGCAGGTTCTTGCAGGCCGTTGCGGTCGAAGGCCTGATCGAGCCGCACCGTGCCGGAAGGCCGGTTGCGCCACAGGTGTTTTTCGAAAGCCTGCCCGCGGCCGATCGGCTGTTCGTCGAGACGATGTGCCGGGTGCTGCATATCAGGAACTTCCGCAACATCGGCGTCGACGGGCTCGATCTGTTCTTCAACTACAATCCGCTGATCAACGATCATCCCGGGCGGGCGCTGGCCGAGATCAGGCTGATGACCAGGCATCTCGCCGATTTCGGCCTGCATCCGGGCATGCTGGTCTGCGAGATCACCGAACAGGCGGCCGACGACGCGCTGCTCGTCAGCCTGGTGCGCGAGATGCGGCGCGACGGCATCCGCATCGCCATCGACGATTTCGGTACCGGGCATTCGACGGAGGAGCGGGTCGCGCTGGTCCAGCCCGACATCGTCAAGATCGATGGCACATGGTTCGCGGAATTCTGCCGCCATGCCGCCGCCGAACGATTTTTCCGGCCGTTGGTTTCGGCGTTGCACGACCGCGGCACCAAGGTGCTGGTCGAAGGGATCGAGCGGGCCACCCATCTGCGCGTGGCACTCGATGGCGGCGTCGATCTCTTGCAGGGTTTTCATCTGGGGCGGCCGGCATTGGCCGGCACGGTCTTCGACGAGGAGCCGCTGTCCATCGACAGGCTGCTCGGCATGGATGCCAAGGTCATCCCGTTATTTGGGTGATGCATCAGCGGCGCTGATGGTCGCGCCAAAACAAATCACTGGATCAGGCTGCGGCTGCGACGATAATTGCGCCGGAGTGGCCGCAGGGGAACAAAATGACCATACTCTATGGAATGATCGACAGCGGCAATTGCTACAAGCCGCGCCTTTTGATGGCGAAGCTGGGCATGGCCTTCACCAATGTCGAGGTGAGTTCCCATACCGGCGAGACGCGCAAGCCCGATTATGTCGCCAAGAACCCCAACGCCATGGTGCCGCTGCTGGAACTCGACGACGGCAGGCGGCTCGCCGAATCCAACGCCATCCTGCTCTATCTCTCCGAAGGCACGCGCTTCCTGCCGGCCGATAGATACGAGCGCGGGCTGGCCTATCAATGGCTGTTCTTCGAGCAATACAGCCACGAGCCCTATATCGCGGTGCGCAGGGCGCTGCTCACCTTTCCAGAACGGGCCAAGGATGCGACACCCGAACGGCTGGCAGTAACGCTGGAGCGCGGCAACAAGGCGCTCGGCGTGATGAACAAATATCTGGAAGGCAATGCTTTCTTCGCCGGTGCGGCGCCGAGCGTCGCCGATATCGCGCTCTACGCCTATACGCATACGGCAGAGATGGGCGGCTTCCAGCTCGACGCCTATCCGGCGGTGGCGGCCTGGCTGAAAAGGGTCGAGGCCGATCCGGGACATGTGCCGATGGAGTGGGTGGGGTAGGTGACGTCGGCGATTGGCGAAAGCTGTGACACAGCGTCCTTCTCCCCGTCACTATACGGGGAGAAGTGCCCGGTAGGGCGATGAGGGGCAGCGGACACCTCAGAACTACCTCTCGATAGCTACCCTGAAAAGCTGGCGCCGCCCTCATCTTGCTGCCGCCATCTTCTCCGTATAGAGACGGGGAGAAGGACGCTGCATTGCCGGTTTCGCCAACTGGCAGCGTCAGGAATCCGCACAAACAAAAAGGCGGGACAAAATCCCGCCTTCCCATGCTTGGTAGCCTGACTGGAGCGTTTTGGCCGGGCCGTCAGCAATCTGCTGCTTCGGCTGGTCGGGTTCTTTCCGCTCCGGCGCGCTTCTCGCGCGACCGTCAGTACATCCGTGACTTGCCGCGCGCCCCGAGCTCTCGCCCGGCGCGCGCCATTTTCAAAATCAGGCTGCCTTGCTCAGAGACCCAGCGGACGACTTGCCAGTGCGGCGGTCCTGCTCGATCTCGAAGTTGATCTTCTGGCCTTCGACCAGGGTCGACAGTCCAGCGCGCTCGACTGCGGAGATGTGGACGAAAACGTCCGCGCCGCCCGCGTCAGGCTGAATGAAGCCGAAGCCCTTGGTGGAATTGAACCACTTGACCGTACCAGTTGCCATTTCGATAGTCCTTCACATTTGCTTTAGTTTGACCAGACCGAAGTCCAGCCGGTGTGCATCGAGATTTTGGAGATAGACGTCAGCAAACGCGAATATCGCGAGGCCCGGATCGATCGGCCGAAATATCAATGGAACGCATATAGGCTGGTTTTGCGCGAAAAACAAGTCTTCGTGAGAATGGCGCTGACGCGGCGCCGCCCAACGGCCGCCCCAATCGCATGAAAGCGTTGAGGAATTGCGCGTCGGGAAGAGGGCAACATACCTTCGGGCGCCGGTTCGGTTTTGGGAGAGGAACCATGAAAACTGTTCTGCTTGCCGCCTGCCTGACGCTTATAGCCGCCGAGGCGCAGGCGATCTCGCGCTATGACCCGACCCGCATGAGCTGCGACAGGGTGCGGGCGACGATCGCCCGGCAGGGTGCGGTGATCCTGCGCTACCAGTCGCCGCGCGTGCCGGGCCTGGCGCTCTACGACCGCTATGTGCGGGACGAGCGCTTCTGCAACATGGGCGAGGTGAGGGCGCGGGCCTATGTGCCGAGCGCCGATGCGAAATCCTGCCCCGTCTACACGTGCAAGCGGCCGGATTTCGACCGGCATTTCCGCCGCCGCATCCTCAGGCACAACTGATGCATGTCGCGCAAAAGCATGCCCTCGGGCTTGAACCGAGGGTGTGCAGCGGTTTTGCGATAACGACATGCATGAAACAAGAACTTAAAGCGCGTCGCATGAATCCGTTCAAACGCGACGCGCTTTAAGGCGCCGGATCAGAAACCGAACGACACCTGCGCCGACGGCGGTGGGCCGACGCGCACGCCTTCCATTGCCAGCATCTTTTCCTTGGTGGTCGAGCCGCCGGGGGCGGAAAAACCGCCGATCTTGCCGCCGGCGGCAAGAATGCGGTGGCACGGAATGACCAGCGGCACCGGGTTGGCGCCAAGCGCGGCGCCCGTTTCCCGCGCCAGCCCGGCGTGGCCGGCGCTTTTGGCCAGTTCACCATAGGTGGTGGTCTCGCCAAAGGCGAGCTTGCGCGCGGCGTCGTAGATGGCGAGGCGGAAATCGTCGATGCCGGCGAGATCGACCGGCACGCCGGAGAAATCGACGTCTTCGCCTGACGCATAGGCCTTGATCGAGGCGATCAGTTCGACAACCCAAGGCGGCTGGACGGTGGAGGGCGAAACGCCGGGGTGGCGCAGCAACCGGCGCTCCACCGCTTCGCGACTGCGTTCGGGCAGGCAGAGCCGGATCAGCCCGGTTTCGCTCCAGGCAATGCCCATGAAGCCGATCACTGTTTCTAACACTGCGTGGCCGGCGGTGATCGAAGCGGGGGTTTCCATGGCATGTTCTCCAGGCAAAACGACGAAAAACAGGTACATATCCAGAACAATATGGCATCGGGACCTGAGTCCCGCCACCCGAAAACCGCCAGCCCGCCCCGATTGCGGCCCAAGAATCGCTGGTGTAAGGGATTTCTTAACAACCGAACCGGACCCGAGCGCGGCTTGCCAGCAAAATTCAATCTCATCGCGATCGGCGTGGTCGTTGCGGCGGCCGCCCTGGCCGGCTGCACGTCGACCTCGCAGGTCAAGCCCGCGCCTTCCTTCACCGAACCGGCCGCTGCCGCCGGCGCCGACGCAGGTTTCGCGCTGGCGCTGCCGGACACGGTTTCGGTGCTGCCCGAGCCCTCCGGCAACAAGCCGGTGCAGACGGCCGCGCTGTCGGCGGAACCCGCCGCGTCGCCCGCCGAGCCCACTGCGGCTTTCGCCGGATCGACGCCAGGGGCCGCAGCCATGCCTGCCGTCATGACCAGCAAGGCCGCCGCCATGCCGGTCAATGCGCCGGTCTATACCACCGCCGGGCTTGTCGTGCCGGCGACCGCCGGGAAAGCCGGCATGCCCGGGGTTCAGCAGGTGGCCTATGTCGTGCCACAGAATCCCGCCGTCCTGGCTCCGGTCGGTTCGCCGGAAGTGCCCGCGAGAGGCCCGCGCGCCGAGATCGAGCGGCTGATCGAGAAATATGCCGCGTTCTACCAGGTGCCGGTCGACCTGGTGCGCCATGTCGTCAACCGCGAGAGCACGTTCAACCCGAAAGCCTATAATCGCGGCCATTGGGGGCTGATGCAGATCAAGCACGCGACGGCACGCGGCATGGGCTATGACGGGCCGGCCAAGGGCCTGTTCGATGCCGAGACCAATCTGAAATACGCGGTGAAATATCTGCGCGGCGCCTGGCTTGTTTCTGATGGCAACGCCAAGCGCGCCGACTGGCTCTACCAGACCGGCTATTACTACGACGCCAAGCGCAAGGGCCTGCTTGAGGCGACCGGCCTCGGCATCGACCGCAAGCGGCGTCGCCTGCAGCCCGATGCCTGAAATTGAATAAAATGCCTGAGCCGCGCCCCCCGGCGCCAAACGACATCAGGCTGCGCAAGATCCTCGACGAGACGCTGGTTCCTCCGCGCTGGCCCGAAGGCTTCATCATGCGCTGCTTCGAACCCGCCGATGCGCCGGCCTTGCACGCGCTTTTGACCGAGGTGTTCGACGACGGCGCCGATGGGCCGTTCGACGAATGGTGGCCGCGCGTCTCGGGCGACGCGGAATTCGATCCCGCTCTGTGCTTCCTGGTCATCAACGACAAAGGCCGGCTGGTGGGCGCGGCGTTGTGCTGGACGCGGGCCTTCGTCAAGGATATTGCCGTTCATCCCGAAGCGCGCGGCCGGGGCATCGCCGAGGCGCTGATGTGGCACGCCTTCGCCGAATTTCACGAGCGGGGCGCCGCGCATGTCGATCTCAAGACCAATACGGTCGAGAACCCCGCCGCCGTCAGGCTCTACGAACGGCTGGGTATGTTCGAGGTTGCCTGGGAAGGTTAAAGCGCGTCGCGTTTGAACGGATTCATGCGACGCGCTTCAAGTTCTTGTTTTCATGCATGTCGTCATCGCAAAACCCTGCACACCCTCGGTTCAAGCCCGAGTGCATGCTTTTGCGCGACATGCATTGGTTCTGCCCTGACGTTGCGGAAAGTGCATCGTTTGTGAACCGCTTCACATAGATCGCCAAGGGCAAATGCTAACCACCTGCCACGCCGGTCGGTCGGGGTTACGAGCGGAAGGTGTCGGAGGGGCTGCACCGGCATGTGTCAGCCACACTCCACGGCGGGTCCCGAGAGTTTGCGGGGGGTTCTCCCGAGGCGGGGTTCGGGATCCGCCACCTTGTATCTTCCTGTTTCGTATCTTCGGTTTCCCGACCCAACCTGCTTGTCTATCGTTCAAATGTCATTCACGTCGTTCAAATATCGGGCGCGTTGCCGATCTTCTGCTTGAGGTCGAGCGCCCAGGCGCGGCCTTCGTCGCCGCCCCACAAAAGCCAGGCGATATAGCCGGCCGACGGGTCTTCCTCATTGTCGTAGTTGCGGCCCTTCTTGTCGACCTGGTGGCGGGCGAAGTAGCTGACCATGCGCCGGATCGTGGAGGGCGAAAGCTTGTCGCGGTTCTTGAGCTCAGTGGCTCGCGCAACCCCGACCTCGGTACCGCCACGGCCGAATATGCCGCGCAGCCGGAGGCCCCTGGCGGCATTGTCGGCGACGATCTGCGGACAGCGCAGGTCGATTTCGTCGTTGTCGGCTTCGCGCATGATTTTCCCCCTGATATGGACCTATAGACCTGAACGAAGAATGCGGCAGGAAGTTTCCCCTGCTTCGCGCTCGTCGGAAAGGAACTGTCCACCAAGGCGACAAGCCGCATCTTGCCTGTGTTCGCCCCATCGTTAAACTTTGTTACGGCGGGGGCTCTCGAAAACCGGAGAAACACGATGCGGCTTTGCAAAACCGGCCTGGCCACCTTGATCCTCGCCGTTCCGCTGTTGACGAATGCGGCGCGGGCTGCCGACGATTGCGCCAATGCGATGGATCAGGCGACGATGAACGAATGCGCCGGCAAGTCGCTCGCCGCGGCCGACAAGAAGCTCAACGATGCCTACAAGCAGATCGAGGGCCGGCTGAAGGACGATGCGGCGGGCAAGAAGCTGCTGATCGCAGCGCAGCGCGCCTGGGTCGCTTTTCGCGACGCCGAATGCAATTTCCAGGGCGGCCCACGCGACATGGCCGGCAGCATGTATCCGATGGTGGTCGCCGGCTGTCAGGAGGAACTCACCAACAGCAGGCTGAAGGATTTCGAGGGCTACCTTAACTGCCAGGAGGGCGATACCAGTTGCCCGGTACCGGCGGCACAGTAGCTTCGGCCGATTGGTAATCGCATAGGGGCCCCCCTCATCCGGCCGCTTCGCGGCCACCTTCTCCCCGAGGGGAGAAGAGCTGGCGCCGGCGATCTCCTCTCCCCTCGGGGAGAGGTCGGATTGCCCCGAATTGCCCTTCGCAATTCGGTTGGCAAACCGGGTGAGGGGGCTTCTGCGGCCCGTGTGCGCAAAAATGTCGGAACCGTCCTTCGTCATCCGTCCTTGAGAGGCAAGGCGCGTTGCCGGAACCTTGGCGCGCGTCGTCAAAATCCCAGGAGACGGAGATGACGATGATCAGCTTTCCCAACGAGACCAGCGAATACCGCACCGCCCGCGAAGAACTTCTGCGCAAGGAGATCGAGCTGCGCCGCGCCATGGAGGATGTGGCCGTCGCCCGCCGCGCGCTGCCCAAGGGCGGGCTGGTGCCGCGGGATTATGTGTTCGACGGGCTTGGTCCCGACGGCAAGCCGGCGCGCATAAAGCTGTCGGAGCTGTTTGCGCCTGATAAGGACACGCTGATCCTCTACAACATGATGTTTCCGCGCCATCCGCAGGAGAAGCGCGAGGTGGCGAGCAGCGGCGGCACGGCGAAGCTCGCCCGGCAGGACCAGCCGTGCCCCTCCTGCACGGCGCTGCTCGACCAGTTCGATGGCGCCGTCGGTCATCTCGAGGCAGCCGGCTTCAATTTCGCCGTGGTCGGCAAGACCGCACTGGAAAACATGCTGACGCTCGGCGGTGACCGCGGCTGGAAAAACATGCGGCTCATTTCCTCGGCCGGTAACGACTTCAAGCGCGACTATCACGCCGAGGCCGAGGACGGCGCGCAACTGCCGCTGCTGTCGGTGTTCCATCGCGATGCCGACGGCATCCGCCATTTCTGGTCGTCGGAGCTGGACTTCGCTCCAACCGAGCCCGGCCAGGATCCACGCGGCATCGGCACCTGCGAGACGCTGTGGAACCTGATGGATTTTACGCCGAAGGGCAGAGCTCAGGGCTGGCAGGAACAGTTGCAGTATGGCGAGGCGTGCTGCCACTGAGTGGCCTTCCCTTCTCCCCTTGTGGGAGAAGGTGGATCGGCGCGCAGCGCCGAGACGGATGAGGGGTGCTGGAAGAAATGAGGCCTTGGCAAATGTGCCTCTCGGCGCTGTTGGGCGGTTGTGAGTGGCGTAACGCCAAGCTGGAACACCCCTCATCCGACCTCGCTGCGCGAGGCCACCTTCTCCCACAAGGGGAGAAGGGAGGGCGCTTCAATCTCCGCGCAACCTCGCCGCCAGCAGCGCGTTGGAAACCAGGGTCTCTGCCGGACCGAGCGGTGCTCAGCCCGTCTTGATCTGCTCGACCGCTGTTATCAGGAGTTCGGCCATGGCGCCGCGAATCTGAATATCGGTGAGGGCGACGCCGGCTGCGTCGAAATCGGCGCGCACCTTGCGGAACACATCGTCGTCACCGGCCTCTTCGAAGTCCGAACGCACCACCTCCTTGGCATAGGCGTCGGCGTCCGCGCCTGATTTGCCGAGCTTCTCGGCGGCCCACAGGCCGAGCAGCTTGTTGCGGCGCGCCATGGCCTTGAACTTGGTTTCCTCGTCCATGGCGAACTTCTTTTCGAAGCCTTCCTGACGGTCTCTCATGCTGGTCATGGTTTGCCTCGTTCGGGGGTTTGAGTCTCCGACCTTCATCCGGTGGACAAGAAGAGCGGTGGGTAGGGGAACATGGCGTGCATGGATGTCATTGGCAAGGCCGGACCGTTCATTCCGCAGGGCAATCGCTTCGGTTTGCGCTGCGCCTCAACGCGCTGCCTTCCTGCGCTGGCGATTAGCGAAAGCCGTAGCGAAATCCAATCTCCCCCTTGCGGGGGAGATGCCAAGTGATGGCAAAGAGGGCAGGACAGAGGGAAGGATCGCGGCTTCATTCCAGCTTGGGTTCCTCTCCCCCATGCAATGGGGGAGAGGTGGCTCGGCGAAGCCGAGACGGAGAGGGGGTTGCGCCCTACGAAGGCCCCCTCTCCGGCCGCTTCGCGGCCACCTCTCCCCCGCTTCACGGGGGCGAGGAACCCAGGTCTTGACAGGCCGGCGGGACAGCACCCCCTCTGCCCTGCCGGGCATCTCCCCCGCAAGGGGGGAGATCGGCAGCTTCGCCGAGGGCCTCCGTCCCGATATGATTTGACGTTGCCGCGCCGTGGCCTACTCTACACGGGGATGAACCGAGGAGACGAGCGATGCAGTCGCCTTTCAACGGGATTCGTAGCGTCACGCTGGCCGCTGCAGCAATCCTTGCCGCCGGCACCGCGGCCTACGCTCATCACGGCTGGTCGTGGACCGAGGACGGGTTTTTCGAACTCAAGGGCAGGATCACGGCCATCTATATCGGCAATCCGCACGCCACGCTGGATGTCGACGCTGAGGGCGAGGCCTGGCGGGTGGAGATGGCGCCGCCGTCGCGCACGATCGCCGCCGGCTTCACCGAGGAGGTCGCCAAGGTCGGCGACGAGGTGACCGCGATCGGCAACCGCTCGCTCGACGAGAAGGAAAAGCGCATGAAGGCCGTGCGCATCATCGTCGGTGGCAAGACCTACGATGTCTATCCCGACCGCGTGCCGCCGGCCTGAATGGACGGGCTGCTGGCCGGCATCGAGCAACTCGCTCTCGTCAAGGGGCTGAAGGCCTCCTTCGTCGCCTACCCCATCGTCAACGCGCTGCACATAATGTCGATCGGCGCGCTGCTGACCAGCGTCATGCTGATGGACCTCAGGGTCATCGGCGCCTTCCGCTCGCTGCCGCAGGCGGCGTTCGTCGCGCTGCTGCGCCGGGTGGCATTCTGCGCATTCGCCGGCGCGCTTGTCACCGGGGCGCTGCTGTTTTCGGTGAGGGCGAGAGAGTATGCGGCGATGCCGGTTTTTCTTGCCAAGATGGGGCTGATTGTTCTCGCCGGCGT
This sequence comes from Mesorhizobium helmanticense, assembly GCF_003034915.1. Taxonomy (GTDB): domain Bacteria; phylum Pseudomonadota; class Alphaproteobacteria; order Rhizobiales; family Rhizobiaceae; genus Mesorhizobium; species Mesorhizobium helmanticense. The sequence continues at coordinate 226,594 of NZ_PZJX01000027.1, forward strand.
TAACTTCCTTGCGTTTATGCGGTTGTGCCGGGCGGGAGGTGGCGAGGAGCCGGCCGGCGGGGGCGCTGTTGCGCTGGCGGGGCTTTCGCTGGTGCTCTGGATGTCTGTGTTGTTCGCCGGACGGTTCATCGGGTTTCTCTGACTAAACCGAGCGTCGGCACTGGCCTTCCCGAGGCGGGCAGATAAGCTCCCTGCAAACTCAGGGAGATTGTCATGAAGAAGGAAGTCATCGAAGTGCAGGTGATGTCGGCAAAGGTGCTCGGCCTGCCGTGCTCGACCGCGATCAGGGCCAACGGCTTCGTATTCATCTCGGCGACGCTGCCGGTGGATACGGCATCTACGCCGTCAATTTCGGTTTTTACAACGCCATCGACCGGGTCTATGCGAAGTATTTCAGCGCGAACCCGCTGGCGCGCAGCTTCGTGCCGGTGGCGTCGTAGCCGATGGAGTTCGACATCGAGATCGAGTGTGTCGCGGTGGCGTGAGGTTAGTTTCCTCTCCTCTTCTCCCGCTGAGCCGTCCGCCTAGCCACGTTAAAGTAAAGGGATACAGAGGCATCGCCTCGGTGTCGATCAGCTTGATCGAGAGGGTTTCCGATCCGATGGGGCGTGGCAGATACAGACAACGTCTATTTGGACACAAAAATCATTGCAACTTATCCAGAACCTGCTACATCTATCCGTGAAAGGATGGTTGCAATGAATGGAAAGCGGTCACGCGAAGCCCTTCTTGAATTCCTCGACTACCTTGCGAGAAAAGGTTTGATGAACACGACGACTGCCCGCTCACGCAAGGCATCGGCGAACAAGGTGCTGTCTATACTTGAAAAGGATGAAGCGGAAGACGTCACAATTTTGGATCTAGATCAGCTTCTTGTTCGGTTTTCGAATATTTCTGGTTCAAACTATACGCCGGACAGCCTGAATACATATAAAAGCAGGATAAAATCGGCGATTGACGATTTTAAAAACTATCTAGACAATCCGATGTCTTTTAGGCCGTCGATCCAAGCATCGGGAAGGAAATCTTCTGAAAGGCCGAAATCGGTTAACGCGACAGACAGTAAGTCGCTCGACGAGGCTCCTCAAAAAATATTCGCGAACTTTTCAGCAGCCCCGCCTACTTCAGTTTCGATACTGCCTATCCCTATTAGGCCGGACTTGACGATACAAGTGCAGGGACTGCCCTACGATCTGACGCCTGCGGAAGCGAACAAGATCGCGAACGTAATACGCGCAATGGCGTCAACAGATTGATTCCCGGTCCAAACGGGAATTAAGCTCAGCCCAGCTGAGACCACGGGAGCCGCTGGCTCGGCGTCCAAAGCCGATGTCCAGCGGCCCTCTTGCCCGTCTAAATTCAGGCCGAGAGACTATAGCTCATAAGCCCAATTGTCGCAAACCGACTTGCCTCGAACCAAATTGGTATTCAATGACCGCCCCAGACGCGAACCGGCAGAAGGAAGCATGGCGAGAGATTGACAGTATTTTTTCAGACGCGAAAAATACGTGGGTTATTCACTACTCTTGCGAAAGTTTCTATGATCGAGCTGAGGGGCGTTCGCCTAGGGTAACCTCTATTGCAGTTCGCAAGTTAAGTGATGCGCAGACGCACTCGTTCTCTATCCATCAAATTGCAGAACGCCAAGGTGTGGCTTTTGGGGAAATTGAGCAGCATTATGATCGATTGGAACGCCTCATGCTGGACGCGTTCTTTTCGTTTGTCGGCTCGTACCGGAACAGCCACTTCATGCACTGGAATATGCGCGATGCGAACTATGGATTCGCGGCAATCGAGCATCGGTATACAGTTCTTGAAGGTTCGCCTGTTGTAATTGACGACGAGCGAAAGCATGATTTATCGAGGATTATCATAAATATATATGGGAAAGGCTACATATCGCACCCGCGAATGGAGTCCTTGATTGAAAAAAACCAGATACGACCTTTGGATTTCATGACAGGAGCGCAGGAAGCAGCAGCGTTCGAAGAGCGAAATTTTAGCGGACTGCATCAATCCACGTTGCGTAAAGTGGATATTCTAGCGAATCTTGCAACCTTGGTTAAGGATCGTTCTCTAAAGACGAATACTACACGCTGGGAGATGCATGGCGGTCGCATTCGGACGAGCGTCTCTTGGGTTCTTGAAAACAAACTTGTTGCTTTTTTTGCCAGTATCGCGAGCATTGTTGGCTTAGGCTTGGCAATTTACGCTCTGAAGTAGCAATCCCAACCGCTCCTTTTCTCCGCAAACGGGGAGAAATCGCTTCAGGCAAAATACTCCTGCAGCGGCCTGACCTCCAGGCTCCCCGCCCGCAGCGCCGCGATCGCCTCCGCCACCGCAGCGGCACCTGACAGCGTCGTGTAATACGGCACTTTCTGCATCAGCGTCGCGCGGCGCAGCGACTTTGAGTCCGACACCGCCTTCTGGCCATCAGTCGTGTTGAAGACGATCTGGACCTGGCGGTTGCGGATGGCGTCCTCGATGTGGGGGCGGCCTTCCAGCACCTTGTTGATCTTTTCGGCGACGACGCCGTTTTCGGCGAGGAAGCGCTGGGTACCTGAGGTCGCCAGCACCTTGAAGCCCTGGCCGGCGAGGCGCTTGACCGCCGGCAATATGCCCTTCTTGTCCTCGTCGCGCACCGAGACGAACAGCGTGCCCGCGCGGGGGAGATCAACACCCGCCCCTAGCTGGCTCTTGGCGAAGGCCAGCGCGAAATCGCGGTCGAGGCCCATGACCTCGCCGGTCGAGCGCATTTCCGGGCCGAGCAATATGTCGATGCCGGGGAAGCGGGCGAAGGGGAAGACGGCTTCCTTGACGGCGATATGGCCGGGATTGCGTGGGTCGGGCATGGCGCCGTAATGGGCGAAGGCGTCTTCCAGGCTCTCGCCGGCCATGATGCGGGCGGCGATCTTGGCAATGGGACGGCCGATGGTCTTGGCGACGAAGGGCACGGTGCGTGAAGCGCGCGGGTTGACCTCCAGCACATAGACCGTGCCGTCCTTGATCGCGTATTGCACATTCATCAGGCCGCCGACATTGAGCGCGCGGGCAAGGGCGGCCGTCTGGCGCTCCAGCTCGTCGACCAGCTCCGAGGGCAGCGAGTGCACCGGCAGCGAGCAGGCACTGTCGCCCGAATGGATGCCGGCCTCCTCGATGTGCTCCAATATGCCGGAGACGAAGGTCGACTTGCCGTCACACAGACAATCCACATCGACCTCGATGGCGCCCGACAGATACGTGTCGAACAGCAGCGGGTTCTTGCCCAGCAGCGTGTTGATCTGGCCGGTCTTGTCGTTGGGGTATTTCTGCTTGATGTCCTCCGGCACCAGGCCGGGCACGGTGTCGAGCAGATAGGTCTGCAGCATGCCCTCGTCATGGATGATCTGCATGGCGCGACCGCCCAGCACATAGGACGGGCGCACCACCAGCGGGAAGCCGAGCTCGCCGGCGACGAGGCGGGCCTGCTCGACCGAATAGGCGATGCCGTTCTTCGGCTGGCTGAGGTTCAGCTTGTGCAGAAGCTTCTGGAAACGGTCGCGGTCCTCGGCCAGATCGATCATGTCGGGCGAGGTGCCGAGGATCGGGATGCCTGCCTTCTCCAGCGCATCGGCGAGCTTCAGCGGCGTCTGGCCGCCGAACTGGACGATGACGCCGACCAGCTCGCCCGCCGCCTGCTCGGCGCGCAGGATCTCCAGCACGTCCTCGGCTGTCAGCGGCTCGAAATAGAGCCGGTCCGATGTGTCGTAGTCGGTCGACACGGTCTCGGGATTGCAGTTGATCATGATCGCTTCATAGCCAGCGTCGCGCAGCGCAAAGGCGGCATGGCAGCAGCAATAGTCGAACTCGATGCCCTGGCCGATGCGGTTCGGACCGCCGCCGAGGATGACGACCTTTTTCCGCGCTGACACTTGCGCTTCGTTGGCGAGCGCGCCGGCGAAGGGCACCTCGTAGGTCGAGTACATATAGGCGGTGGGCGAGGCGAACTCGGCGGCGCAAGTGTCGATGCGCTTATAAACCGGATGAACGTCGAGCTTTTCGCGAATCTTCTGAATCTCTTCCGCGTCGGTCTTCGTCAACGACGCGAGGCGGGCGTCGGAGAAACCCATCGCCTTCAGCATGCGCAGATTGGCGGCGTCCTCGGGGATGCCGTGCTCGCGGATGCGGGCTTCCATGGCGAGGATGCCGGCGATCTGTTCGAGGAACCACGGGTCGATCTTGCACATGGCGTGCACGTCTTCCAGCGAGGTGCCCATGCGGATCGCCTGCGCCACCATGCGCAGCCGGTCGGGCGTCGGCGTGCCCAAGGCGGCGCGGATGGCGTTGCGGTCGTCGACATGGCTGGCCGGCGCGCTGCCATGGCCGATGCCGGGGATCTCGATCTCGTCCAGACCGGTCAGGCCGGTTTCCAGCCCACGCAATGCCTTCTGCAGCGATTCCTGGAAAGTGCGGCCGATGGCCATGACTTCGCCGACCGACTTCATCGCCGTGGTCAGCACCGGCTCGGCGCCGGGGAATTTCTCGAAGGCAAAGCGCGGGATTTTCGTCACGACATAATCGATGCTCGGCTCGAACGAGGCCGGGGTCGCTCCGCCGGTGATGTCGTTCTCCAGCTCGTCCAGCGTGTAGCCGACGGCGAGCTTGGCGGCGATCTTGGCGATGGGGAAGCCGGTCGCTTTCGAAGCCAGCGCGGATGAGCGCGAGACGCGCGGGTTCATCTCGATCACCACCAGGCGGCCGTCGGCCGGGTTGACGGCGAACTGCACATTGGAGCCGCCGGTCTCGACGCCGATCTCGCGCAGCACCGCGATCGAGGCGTTGCGCATCATCTGGTATTCTTTGTCGGTGAGCGTGAGCGCTGGGGCGACGGTGATCGAGTCGCCCGTGTGCACGCCCATCGGGTCGATGTTCTCGATCGAGCAGACGATGATGCAGTTGTCGGCCTTGTCGCGGACAACCTCCATCTCGTACTCCTTCCAGCCGAGCACGCTTTCCTCGATCAGCACTTCGGTGGTCGGCGAGGCGTCGAGGCCGGACTGGACGATCTCGTAGAATTCGGCGCGGTTGTAGGCGATGCCGCCGCCGGTGCCGCCCATGGTGAAGGACGGGCGGATGATGGCGGGCAGGCCGACATGGTCGAGCGCTTGTGCCGCGATCGCCATGCCATGGCTGATATAGCGCTGCTTGCGGTCGCCTTCGCCGAGGTTCCAGCGCGTCTCCAGCGCGTCGAGCGCGGCGTCGAGATCGGCCGGCTTCTCGGCCTTCAGCGCGGCGCGCTCGGCCTCATGCGTCTTGCGGTCGGCGTTCTTGACGTCGGTGGCGTTGGCCAGCATCGACTTCGGCGTTTCCAGGCCGATCTTGTGCATCGCCTCGCGAAACAGCGCGCGGTCCTCGGCCTTGTCTATTGCCGTGGCGTCGGCGCCGATCATCTCGACATTGTAGCGCTCGAGCACGCCCATGCGGCGCAGCGACAGCGCGGTGTTCAGCGCGGTCTGGCCGCCCATGGTCGGCAGCAGCGCGTCCGGCCGCTCCTTGGCGATGATCTTGGCCACGACTTCAGGCGTGATCGGCTCGATATAGGTGGCGTCGGCCAGTTCCGGATCGGTCATGATGGTGGCCGGATTGGAATTGACCAGGATGACGCGGAAACCCTCTTCCTTCAGCGCCTTGCAGGCCTGGGTCCCGGAATAGTCGAACTCGCAGGCCTGGCCGATGACGATGGGGCCGGCCCCGATGATCAGGATCGACTTGATGTCGGTGCGTCTTGGCATGGTTTTAGAGTTCCGTCGGCGGGCGGCTTGCACGAAAAGCCGGGACGGGAAGACCCGGCCGGTTGTGCTCGCGATTCTGGTATCAGGCTAGGAGGGCCTTATAGGGAAGAGTTTTGCTGGATGTAACCCCGAAAATGCGGGTTGATGCGAGGTGCACAGCTGGGCAAACAAGCGTCTCATTCCGTCGCGCCCCCCTCTGTCCTGCCGGACATCTCCCCCACACGGGGGGAGATCGGCCTTCACGTTTGATTTCGCCAATCGCCAGCCTCGAAAAAGGGGCGCTGTCGGCGAAACAGCCAATCTCCCCCCTCGTGGGGGAGATGTCCGGCAGGACAGAGGGGGGCGCTGTCCCTCCAGCGTTTCGAATCTACCTAACCTCCGGTTGCCAGGGCGTCAGGAATCTCGAAGCGCTCCGAAACGCCGACGCGGATCATGTTCAGGGTGCCTTCGCGGGTGAAGCGGAACTCGCCGGATGCATCGGAACCGGCCGGCAGGCCGGCGGCGAAGCTGATGACGCGCGTGCCGCCGTCGGGCCAGGTCACGGTCACGGCGGCCTTGCTGTCGCCCTGGCGCACGATGCTCACGTCGCAACTGGTCATCGGCTGGCCGACATAGCGCGCGCAGGGAATCCTATTTTTGGCGCCAGCGGCTGGTGGACCCGGTGGCTGCAGCCGCGCAACCGTTTGTGCGTCGGCCGGAGGCGCTGCGTTGACAGCGAAGTTCTGGTTGGCACCCGCCGCAGGCGCCTGCCCATCCGTCTCGCCGGTCGGCGGGTCTCCATTGCCCGAAAGCGCCAGGCGGTAAGCATCCTCGATGGCGGCCTTGCCGATTGCCTCGGCGGGAGTCGGCGGGGTTTCGGCATCGGTGCCACCCAGGCGTTCCGTCAGGTCGGGCAGCGGCGCAGCCAGCGCGGGGTTTGCGGCCCCGGCAGCCATGGTCGCGCCTTCACCAGTCGTTTCCATGTCGGCCACTGGCTGGGGATTGGTCGAACTGAGGTAGCGCGCGGGAGCCCATCCCATCATTTGCGGATTGTCGGTCATCGCGACCTTGCACCATTGATGACCGTTGACGTCGTTGCAGCCGAGATTGTTCAGGCTCGACCCATTGGGCAGGCGGGCCTGGATCTTGCCGCCTGGCGAGGGTTTGGCGCGGATGTTCAAGAGATCGTCCGGAGCCAGACCCGTCACGATGGAGACAACCTCAGCCTCCTGCGCTCTGGCCGGCAGCGCCGTCGGCAGCATCGCCATCAAAAGCGCGGCGAGCAGCAGCGTCTTTGGGACCGTAACTGTGCGCCTCATCATCTGGCCATGGACGATTGCATTACCGAAGGCGCGGCCAGGCACGGAAGTGCTGCCGCATGCCGAGCGATTTATAAGGGACGACATGGCGCCATGTAAGTCGGAAAATATGGCCACGGCATGAGCAAACGGACCTAGTTCAGTGGGCATATGAGCTTCGCTCAGCCCGGAGGTATGAACTCGTTCCTCGTTCAACCCGGGGGTATGAACTCGTGCCTCGCTCAACCCGACATTAACCCGGTGCGCAGCGCGTGGGCCCATTCGGGCCTTCCCGCCTGTTCGGCCTGTCGCGCGGCCGCCTCGTGATCGTAGTCGACGGCAATAGAATCGAAGCGGCCGCGGTGCTCGCCGAGTTCGACGATGCCGTAGCGCGCATGCGGGGAGCCTTGTTCGGAGACATGCGCTGGTGGCGTATCGTCGTAATAGGCGGGGCAGCCGCTGCTGCCGGGGTTGAAGATGACCGGACCGCCGGGAATGCGGATCAGATCGGCGCGATGGCTGTGGCCGCACAGCACGATGCGGCAAGAGGGGTCGAGCCCCTTCAGCCGTCGCTTGATGGCGGCCAGCGGCGCGCGCACCAGCTGGCCATCCGAGATCGCGTCGGCCAGGTATTTTTCGTCATGGTCGGGACGTGCATGGAAGGCAATGACACCGGGCGCGACCTCCAGGGTGAGAGGAAGCGCAAACAGCGCCTCGCGCTGCGCCGCCGTCAGCCGCTCCTGCGCGTAGCGGTCGGATGGCCACATCTGGTCGTCGGCCGGGTCGACGGCGACGCGGCGGTCGTGATTGCCGCGCACCGTCGGCAGGTTGAGCGCTTCCAGCCGCTGCATGGTTTCGCGCGGCCACAGCGGGCCGGAGACGCAATCGCCGAGATTGACGATTAAGTCGGCGCCGCCGCGCTGCTTGAGATCGTCAAGCACAGCGTCGAGCGCCAGCACGTTGCCGTGGATGTCGGCGAGGACGGCGATGCGCATGGGAGGCTCCGGTTGTGAGGTAGCGTTTCCTCGCCCCCGCGAAGCGAGGGAGAGGTGGCCGCGAAGCGGCCGGAGAGGGGGCTCTTCGCGAATGAAGCGTCGAGGAAAATCAAACTTCTTTGAACGATCGGGGAGCGTCAAGGCCCCCTCTCCGTCCCGGCTTCGCCCGGCCACCTCTCCCCCACTCTCGT
>NZ_PZJX01000028.1 GCF_003034915.1 Mesorhizobium helmanticense
GCCCTTGAGGGGGAGAGAGTGGCTGGCCGCGACCTCGGCGCTTTTCCTGCGACGCTGGTGACTGGCGGAATCGTCGATGAGAGCGCCCCTCTCCCCGTCACTATACGGGGAGAGGATGCCGGCAGGCAGGTGAGGGGCGGCGCCAAGGGACGAGAATTATGAATAATGGCTATGACGCAGTGGAATCAGGTCAAATCTCGGCAAGATCACCCAGCGACTGTATCAGCGGCTGAATTTCGTTTTCATAATTCTTCCAGCGCTTGACGGACGATTTGTAGATCGGCTGACGGACCTGCCAGCGGCTGGGCGTGTTGACCGAACCATCCCTGTCGAAAAAGCGCAGGCAGGCATCATCCCAAGGCAGCCCAAGATAATCTATGAGGCGGCGCGACTGCGCTTCCTGGTCCTCAACCAGCGTCTCGTAGCGATTTTCGAAGATAAGGCCCGGAAAAACCTTGTTCCAATGCCGCATCAGGCGGTCGTATTCGCGGTAGTACAGACCCAGTGTTTTCAGATCGGTGTTGTAGCTGTGTCCCTCGCTGAAATTGAGGACAAAGCAGGAGACGCAATTGTCGATGGCATCACGGCGGCAATGAATGATGCGCGCGTTGGGGAAAAGAAGGCCGATAAGGCCGATCATTTCAAAATTGTGAGGCATCTTGTCCACCACACGTAGCGCGGCAGGCGCCCTCTCGCTCAGATAGGACAGATGCTCATCGGCCAGGGTTCTGGACAGGTCTTTCGTGATCGACATGACCGGCTGTTTCAAATTTCCAGCCGACGAGGTCTTGAGGCCGATCGCATTCGCGACCCGCCTTAGTTTGCTAAGCTCCCCCGCTCCATGAACATCGGGATGGCTGGCGCAGATCTGTTCGGTAAGCGTCGTTCCCGAGCGAGGCATGCCAACCACGAATACAGGCACTTCGGAAGGATTTCCATAGCCGGCCCTGGCCGCCAGAAAGTCCGGCGTGAAGGTTTCAATCAGCGAGTCGATCCAGCGACGATACAAGTCGATATCGAACTTGTAGCCGGAGGCCTGTTTCGCCTTGTTGAAATGGTCGAATGCCTCTTCATAGCGCTTGAGGTCGTTCAGCACCTTGCCGGCGGCGTAATGGAGTTGCTGCGCGCCTTCCGAATCAAGCTTGGGATTGCCGAGTTCATGAAGGATGGATTGGAGTTCCTCGGGCTCTTCTGTAAACTTTCGCGTCTGTACGAGGTCGTTGTAGGCGCTTGGCACATTGATGCGACGTTCGATTGCTTCCTTCAGATAGACGGCGGCTTCCTCCATGCGCCCCAGGCCGCTCAGGGCACCGGCCATTCCGGCCCGCACCTTGGGATGATCGCTGTTGATTTTCAACGCCTTCTCGAAGAGCGGCAAAGCCATGTCGGGTTTGTCAAACTCGGTGTATACGCGCCCCAATGCACAGAGTGCTTCGACAAGGCCGGGCTGCAGCTCCAAGGCATACTGCATATGCTTGATTGCCGGCGAATATTCGCTGACCTTCACATAGGCCTCGCCCAGGCTGAGGTGGTAGTAGGGGTTTTTAGGGTCCTCGCCGACCGCCCGTGCGAAATATCGCAATGCCATCTCGTCATCGTAACCCAGGCACACAGTCCCCAAGATGTACAGAGCGAGCGGATGGTTCGGCGTGCGCGCCAGAACCCGAAGGCACAGGTCCTGAGCCTCGTCGAGCCGCTTGGCCTGCTGATGGGTATATGCCTGTTTCAGCAGCGCGTCGTCGGCCTGCGCACGCGATTGAGCGTTTGCTTTCTGCAGGTTCAACATCGGCTTCAGTATCGGCCCCTTCGCTTTCGGCGCGGGCGCGGGTTTGATGTGCTTTGACCAAGCAGGCGGGAGTCGATTGTTCATGATCTCTCGCTAGCAAAAAGAGCTGCAGGAATCCAGCATGCCGGTTGCGGCCAAGCTTGCGTGGTCAACGGTGCCGCGCTAGCAAGAAGGCCCTTTTCGAACGAGCCCCTTTTTCGAACGAGCATTGCCATGCGTCAGCGCCCTCCCCTCACGCCACTCATCGGCGCGCTTCCCTCGACGGTGCCGTTTGTCGGCCCGGAGGCGCAGGAGCGTGACCGCGGCCGGCCGTTTCGCGCCCGCATCGGCGCCAATGAGAGCAGCTTCGGCCCCTCGCCGCGCGTCATCGCCCGCATGGAGGCTGTCGCCCGCGACATGTGGATGTATTGCGATCCCGACAATTTCGATTTGAAAGTGGCTGTAGCCGCCCATCTCGGCCTGTCGGCCGAGAATGTCGTGGTCGGCGAAGGCATAGACGGGCTGCTCAGCCTGGTGGCGCGCATGTATGTGGCGCCAGGCGACGCGGTGGTGACCTCGCTCGGCGCCTATCCGACCTTCAACTTCCATATTGCCGGCGTCGGCGGCCGGCTGGTTGCGGTCCCTTACGAGAACGACCGGGAAAACCTGGACGGGCTGCTGGCGGCGATCGCCAAGGACAAGGCGCCGCTGGTCTACCTGTCCAACCCCGACAACCCGATGGGAAGCTGGTGGGAGGCGGACGATCTCATCCGCTTCATCGAAGCGCTGCCCGACACCACCATGCTGGTGCTCGACGAGGCCTATGGCGAGTTGGGGCCGGCCTCGGCGCTGCCGCCAATCGATATTTCCAGGCCGAACGTCATCCGTATGCGCACCTTCTCGAAGGCATACGGGCTGGCCGGCATACGCTGCGGCTATGCGGTGGCCGAGGCCCAGGTGATCCGCGATTTCGAGAAGATCCGCAACCATTACGGCGTCAGCCGCATGGCGCAGATCGCCGGGGTCGAAGCGCTGGCCGATCAAACTTATCTGCAGAGCGTGGTGGAGCGGGTCGCCGCCGGCCGCCAGCGCATCGCCGAGATTGCCGAGGCGAACGGGCTGAAGCCGCTGCCCTCGGCGACCAATTTCGTCACCATCGACTGCTGCAGCGACGGCGCCTTCGCGCTGAAAGTGCTGCAGGCGCTTTTGTCGCGCGACGTGTTCATCCGCAAGCCGATGGCGCCACGTCTCGACCGCTGCATAAGAGTCAGCGTCGGCCTCGACCATGAGCTCGACATTTTCGCCGAAGAGCTGCCGGGGGCGCTGGCGGCAGCGCGAGGGAACTGAGGATCGCGACGCCGCGTTCCATCATTTCGGCAACGCCACCATTTCCTCCACCTTCCCGCCGAGCAGGCGCATGACCTTTCTCAGCGCGTGCGAAAGTTCGGCGGCTTCGTCACCGGCAAGACCGGCGGTCAAGCGGCCGAGGTCACGATCGGCCGCCGCCTGAAGTCCGGCCAGCGCAGCGTTTCCCCGTGCGGTCAGGGACAGGATGCGCTGATGCCGATCGCCCGGATCAGGGCGTATCTCAGTCAGGCCCGCGGCGGCGAATTTTCTGAGTATCCGCGAGAGGTAGGCGGGGGGAAGCTTAAGTTCGGCGGCCATCGCGGACGCCACCGGCCCGATATCGAGATGGAACGCCCGCGCAAGGAAGCCAGCTTCGCCACCGGGATCGGCGGTAATGATACCGGGTAGATTGCCAAGTTCGAACAGCACCCGCGCTTCGGTCAGCGTATAGGCGCTCTGCGTCAAGGTCTCGTCGAGCAGTCCGACCAGGCTGGTGTAAAACCTGTTGAAGCGGCGGATGTCCGCGATCATGGCATTCCGTTCATCTGGCATCCAGGCTTCCTCTCGCAGGAAATTTTTTGCGCCATCTGATTACCATCAACATTTTAATTGACTGAGTCAATTATCTACAGGGAGCCGCCAATACAGTGGAATAACACCTCCCTTGAATTAATTGAACGTTTGTTTTATTATGCACACTTGATGAGGGGAACTATGGCGCGCACGACCGGTTCCGATGGAGAAAAGACCGAGGCGGCTGTCCGCGAGGCGGCGGCCAGCCTGATCGCGCGCTACGGCTATGAAGCGATGTCGATGCGCCGGCTCGCAGCCGAGGTCGGCGTCCAGGCCGCGGCGCTCTATCGCTATTTTCCGACCAAGGAAGACCTGCTGTTCACGCTGATGCGCGAGCACATGGAAGGACTGACCGCAGCGTGGGAAACGGCACGTCCCACTACCGCCGACCCGGAGGCGCGGCTCGCCGCCTATGTCCGAAACCACATTGCCTTCCATATCGAGCGCCGCCATTCCACCCATGCCTCGAACATGGAATTGCGCAGCCTGTCGCACGACCGGCTGACGCGGATCCTGCGCATGCGCACAGCCTATGAGAAAGAATTGCGCGCCATCTTGCGCGACGGCGCAGAGGCGGGCGTCTTCAGCATCGAAGACACCGGGCTGACCGCCATGGCGCTGATCCAGATGATGACCGGCGTCATCGTCTGGTTCCGGCCGGGCGAGCGGCTGTCGGTCGCTGAAGTCACGGCGACATATCTTTCAATGACAATGCGGCTCGTCGGCGCGAAGATCGACGGCACGGAGGAACGTCATGTACACGCACACGCTCAACTTCGGGCTTGACGAAGACATCGAGGCGCTGCGCGACCTGGTGCGGCGCTTCGCACAGGACAGGATCGCGCCGATCGCCGCCGATATCGACCGCTCGAACGAATTCCCGTCGCATCTGTGGGCCGAGATGGGGGCGCTCGGCCTGCTCGGCATCACCGCCGATCCCGACTTCGGCGGCAGCGGCATGGGCTATCTCGCCCATGTCGTGGCGGTGGAGGAGATTTCCCGCGCCTCTGCCTCGGTCGGCCTCTCCTACGGCGCCCATTCCAACCTTTGCGTCAACCAGATCAACCGCTGGGCAAAGCCGGCGCAGAAGGAGAAATACCTGCCTGCGCTGTGCTCGGGCGAAAAAGTCGGGGCACTGGCGATGTCTGAATCCGGCGCCGGCTCCGACATCGTGTCGCTTCGGCTGCGCGCCGAAAAGCGCAACGACCGTTATGTGCTCAACGGCACCAAGATGTGGATCACCAACGGGCCGGACGCCGAGACGCTGGTCGTCTATGCCAAGACCGATCCGGAGCGCCACTCGCGCGGTATAACCGCCTTCATCGTCGAGAAGGCTTTTGCCGGCTTTTCGGTGGCGCAGAAGCTCGACAAGCTCGGCATGCGCGGCTCAAACACCGGCGAGCTGGTGTTCGAGAATGTCGAAGTGCCGTTCGACAATGTGCTGCATGAGGAAGGACGCGGCGTCGAAGTCTTGATGTCGGGCCTCGACTATGAGCGCACGGTGCTCGCCGGCGGGCCGATCGGGCTGATGGCGGCATGCCTCGACGTGGCGATCCCTTATGTGCACGAACGCAAACAGTTCGGCCAGCCAATCGGCGAGTTCCAGCTGGTGCAAGGCAAACTGGCCGACATGTATACGGTGATGAGTGCGGCGCGTGCCTATGTCTATGCCGTCGCGGCCGCTTGCGACCGCGGCCAGACCACACGCAAGGACGCCGCCGGCTGCGTGCTGTTTGCCGCCGAGAAGGCGACGCAGATGGCGCTCGACGCCATCCAACTGCTCGGCGGCAATGGCTATATCAACGACTATCCGACCGGCCGCCTTTTGCGCGACGCCAAGCTCTACGAGATCGGCGCCGGCACCAGCGAAATTCGCCGCTGGCTGATCGGGCGGGAAATCATGGCGGAGAACCTCTAGTGGCAATCGTGCAGAGATTGCCAGAATAGGCAATATCTGCCATATTTTGGAAGTATGTCATATTTTTTAGGCAAGGCAGATCATGGCGAGCGGGACGAGAAAGACTGGGTTTGGCGAAAACCCGCGGGCTCAGTTCGATGCCGGCGCTCGGAAGACCCCGCTTCGGGTTCCGGCAAAACGCGAGCGCGTCAAACTTGGCGAAGGCGGACGCTTCGTTATTCCCGCTGCGATGCGCGAGGAAATGGGCGTGAGGCCTGGCGAGGATTTGATCCTTCATGTCGAGAACGGCGAGTTGCGGGTCAGGTCGTGGCTTCAAAACCTGAGGCGCGTTCAGGCGGAATTGTCGGCGTTGAAAAAGCCAGGCGAAAGCGTCGTCGACGAATTTCTCAAGGAGCGGCGGGAGGAACAGCTCCGAAGCGACAAGCGCCTGGACCGACTTCACGCCGAAGGCACGACGACGAGAAAGCGGGCGAAATGAAACCCTACGTCATGGACAGTTCGGCGGCGCTTGCGATCCTGCTCAACGAGAAGGGCACCGACATCGCCCTGGAATTCGCACCGGATGCGCAATGCAGCTCGGTCAACGCGGCCGAAATCATCGCCAAGCTGATCGACAGGGGACGCAGCATGGAGGAGGCAGCCGATGATCTCGCGAGCCTCGGCATGCCGGTCGCCGTTTTCGACGAAGCGATGGGCATCGCCGCCGGGCAGCTTCGCGAACTGACGCGGCATCGCGGCCTGTCGCTGGGCGACCGGGCCTGCCTGGCGCTGGCAATTCGCGAAAATGCCGTTGCCGTCACCGCTGATCGCGATTGGGGCGACCTGGACGTCGGCTGCAAGATCGAACTGATCCGGTAACACCATGCCAATCCTCGCCTCTCAAATATCCCCCTCCTCCGACGCTTTCCGCGCCAATGCCGAGCGGATGCGAGTGCTGGTGGCCGACATTGCGGAGAAGGCTGCCACCGTCGAGCGCGGCGGCTCGGACGAAGCGCGCGAGCGGCATGTTTCGCGCGGCAAGCTGTTGCCGCGCGAGCGCCTGGCGCAATTACTTGACACCGGCTCGCCCTTTCTCGAGATCGGCCAGTTCGCGGCGTGGTCGATGTATGGCGAGGAGATTTCCTCGGCCGGTCTCATCGCCGGCATCGGTCGCGTCGAAGGCACCGAGGTCATGGTCGTCGTCAACGACGCCACGGTGAAGGGCGGCACCTACTATCCGCTGACCGTGAAGAAGCATCTGCGGGCGCAGGAGATTGCGCTGCAGAACAATCTGCCTTGCGTCTATCTGGTCGATAGCGGCGGCGCCAATCTGCCCAACCAGGACGAGGTGTTTCCCGATCGTGAGCATTTCGGCCGCATCTTCTATAACCAGGCCAACATGTCGGCTGCAGGCATTCCGCAGATCGCCTGCGTCATGGGTTCGTGCACGGCAGGCGGCGCCTATGTGCCGGCAATGTCGGACGAAACGATCATGGTGCGCAACCAGGCGACCATCTTCCTCGGCGGCCCGCCGCTGGTAAAGGCGGCCACCGGCGAAGATGTCAGCGCGGAGGAACTGGGTGGCGCCGACGTGCACACGCGGCTTTCCGGCGTCGCCGACCACTATGCGCTGGACGACGAGCATGCGCTGGCCATTTGCCGGCGCATCATCAGGAACCTGAATCGAAACAAGACGGCAAGCCTGAAGCTTCGGAAATCGATTCCGCCGCTTCATCCTGCGGACGATCTCTACGGCGTCGTGCCGACGGATCTGCGACAGCCCTATGACGTGCGCGAGGTGATTGCGCGTGTCGTCGACGGATCCGAGTTCGACGAGTTCAAGCAGAATTACGGCACCACGCTGGTCACCGGCTTTGCCCATCTCCACGGCATGCCGGTGGGCATCATCGCCAACAATGGCGTGCTGTTTTCGGAAAGCGCGCTGAAGGGCGCGCATTTCATAGAATTGTGCTGCCAGCGCCAGATCCCGCTGATTTTCCTGCAGAACATCACCGGCTTCATGGTCGGGCGCAAATATGAGGCAGGTGGTATCGCCAAGGATGGCGCCAAGCTGGTGATGGCGGTCGCGACGGCGCGCGTGCCGAAAGTGACCATGATCATCGGCGGCTCGTTCGGCGCCGGCAATTACGGCATGTGCGGACGCGCCTATTCGCCGCGCTTCCTGTGGATGTGGCCGAACGCCCGCATTTCGGTGATGGGCGGCGAGCAGGCGGCAACCGTGCTTGCCGTGGTCAAGCGCGAGGGCATTGAACGCAAGGGCGGCGAGTGGAGCGCGGAAGAAGAGGCGAAATTCAAAAAGCCGATCCTGATGAAATACGAGCACGAGGGCCACCCGCTCTATTCCTCCGCTCGCCTCTGGGATGACGGCATCATCGACCCGGCCAGGACGCGCGAGGTGCTGGCGCTTAGCCTCTCGGCGGCGCTCAACGCCGAGATCGAGGAGACAAAGTTCGGCGTGTTCAGGATGTGACGATGAGCGAAATCCACACCCTTCAGAGTCATTTTCAATCATCGAACTGGCCACTCGCAAGATTTGCGGCTATTGCTCTTTGCAAATACCAATGGGGATTGGGCAAAGATGAGACTGCAACTCTTTCAGAAAACAACTGCATCGATACTTGCAGTGTTACTTATATTAGCTGCCCCTGGCATCAGCGCCGCGGAATCTCTGGCGGGGAACAAAGGCGACATCCGCTTCCACCCGACTTTGCCAGGAAGCCCGAAGGATCCGTGTACCAAGGCGTACAACGCTTATGTAGCGGCCAGCGGCCATTCAGCCTATGCCACGACCTTCTACTCGCGGGTCGTCGACCTCTACATCATTTGTGGCGCGCGGATGAACGCACCGTCGCAAAAGGCGGCGGAAGAATTGGCGCTGCAGAACTGTCAGTCCGGATTGAGAAAGTGGAAGGTCAAGGTCGCAAGCGGCGGCTGTCAGATCGCGCTTTCCAAATAGGCCGCCTGGCTGGCTGGCGCCGCCCGCGGCAAATCCGGGAGGCTGCATGTTCGGCAAGATCCTGATCGCCAATCGCGGCGAAATCGCTTGCCGCGTCATCCGCACAGCGCGCAAGCTGGGAGTGCGCACGGTCGCCGTCTATTCGGATGCCGACGCGAAATCGCTGCATGTCGAGATGGCCGACGAGGCGGTGCATATCGGCGCCTCGCCGGTCGGCGAAAGTTATCTGCGCGGCGACAAGATCATCGCGGCAGCGAAAGCGACGGGCGCCGAAGCCATCCATCCCGGCTACGGCTTTCTGTCGGAGAACCCTGACTTCGTCGATCAGGTGACGGCGGCAGGCCTCGTCTTCATCGGGCCGTCGGCCGCCTCGATTCGCGCCATGGGGCTGAAGGACGCCGCCAAACGGCTGATGGAGAAGGCCGGCGTGCCGGTCGTGCCGGGCTACCATGGCGAAGCGCAGGAGATCGTGCTGCTCGCCTCAAAGGCGCGCGAGATCGGTTATCCCGTCCTGATCAAGGCGCGCGCCGGCGGTGGTGGCAAGGGCATGCGGCGGGTCGAACATCCCGACGATTTTTCGGAGGCGCTATCGGGCGCCCGACGCGAAGCAAAGGCCGCTTTCGGCGACGACCGCGTCCTGGTGGAAAAATATGTCGACAAGCCGCGCCACATCGAGGTGCAGGTGTTCGGCGATATCTTCGGCAATGTCGTGCATCTCTACGAGCGCGACTGCTCGGCGCAGCGCCGCCACCAGAAGGTAATCGAGGAAGCGCCAGCGCCCGGCATGACGCCGGCGTTGCGCAAGGCGATGACCGAGGCAGCGGTGAAGGCAGCCAAGGCGATCCACTATAGTGGCGCCGGCACCATCGAGTTCATCGTCGATGCATCGCAAGGGCTGAAGGCAGACCGCTTCTGGTTCATGGAAATGAACACCCGCCTGCAGGTCGAGCACCCGGTCACCGAAATGGTCACCGGCATCGATCTGGTCGAGTGGCAGCTTAAGGTGGCGTCCGGCGAAAAGCTGCCGAAGACGCAAAGCGAGATCCAGCTCTCCGGCCACGCCTTCGAGGCGCGCCTCTATGCCGAGGATCCGGCAAAGGGCTTCTTGCCGGCGACGGGCACGCTGCATCATCTGAAATTTCCAGTCTACGCCCTCGAGGGCGCCAGCATGCGCATCGAGACCGGCGTGCGGGCTGGCGATGCCATCTCACCCTTCTACGATCCGATGATCGCCAAGCTGGTCGTTCACGGCAAGGACCGGCAAGCGGCGCTCGAGGCGCTGGGAGCCGCACTTTCGCAAACCGAGATCGCCGGCTCGACCGTCAACACCGCCTTTCTCGCGGCTCTTGCGACTGATGCGGATTTTGCCGCCGGCGATGTCGATACCGGCCTGATCGGCCGACACCAGCAGAAGTTGACCGCGGTTCCGCCACCGAGCGCCGAGATCATTGCCGCGGCAGCCCTTGCGGCGTCCGGTGCAGGGGCTCTGGTGCCGTCCGACGACCCATGGTCGGTGCTTGCCGGCTATGCGCACTTCCATAGCGGCGCGCGGCGTACGCGGTTGCGTTATGGCGACGATGATATTCTCGCACGTGTTTGGGTGCGGCCGGACGGGCGGTTCCAGGTGGCGCTGGACCCACCTTATGACGGCGCCAATTCGCATGACCTGCCCGCCGCCCCTCGCCTCGCCCTCTGGCCCGGTCACGTCACGGTCTTTTCGGGCGCCATAGGCTACAGTTTCGTCGTGCCGGATCCGCTGGCAAGGGCTGAGGAAGCCGCGGCCGCTTCCGGCAGCCTGCGAGCGCCGATGCCCGGCCTGGTCAAGCTGGTGCGCGCGGCCAAGGGCGATGCCGTCATCAAGGGCCAGCCGCTGCTGATCCTGGAAGCGATGAAGATGGAGCACATGATTTCCGCGCCCCATGACGGCGTGATCGCCGAGATCACGGCAGAGGGCGCGCAGGTCACCGACGGGACCGTGCTCGTGCGTTTTGCCGAGCAAGTTCACGACTGAGTTGCAGGCCGCGATCTTCGGGCAAGGCGCAGGCCAACAACGCGTGCCCGAAATGAGAATGGCCGGGGCAAGTCCGGCCACTCTTAATTGCCACGTGGGCAACGTCAGGGATTACGGCTGGATCGGCGCGTATTTGCCGTCGTGCCACTGGTTGATGTCGTAGCTGGCGTTCTTCAGGTCGCCCTTCTCGTCGAAGGTGACCGAACCGACCACGGTGCTGATCGGCTGACCATTCTTCAGCGCCTCGGCGACCTTGGCAGGATCGTCGCTGCCGGCGCGCTTGATGCCCTCGGCGAAGGCCTGGATCACGGCGTAGGAGAACAGGGTGAAGCCCTCCGGCACGAAGCCGCCGGCCTTGATCTTCTCGATGGCCTCCTTGGCTTCGGGTTTTGCCTGCGGATCCGAGGGGAAGACGAACATGGTGCCTTCGCCGGCCGGACCGGCAACCTGCCAGAACTCCGGCGACGCGATCGAATCCGGCATGATCAGCTGGAACTTGAGGTTCTGTTCCGCCGACTGGCGCAGGATGAGGCCGGCCTCGGGATGATAGCCGCCGAAATAGACCACATCCGCCTTCAGGTCCTTCAGCTTGGTGACGAGGGCCGCATAGTCCTTCTCGCCGGCGTTGATGCCTTCATACATGACTTCCTTGAGGCCGCCGGCGTTCATCGTTGCCTTGACGGCATCGGCCACGCCCTGTCCGTAGGCGCTCTTGTCATGCAGGATGACGACGTTCTTTCCGGCATATTTCTTGGCGATCCACGGGCCGATGAAGGCGCCCTGGGCATCGTCGCGCGTATAGAGGCGCATAATCGTCGGCCAGCCTGCAGTTGCCGCCGCGTCGGTCAGCACAGGGTTCGACGAAGCCGGGCTCATCATCAGCGCACCGGCCTCGGCGTAGACCGCGGAGGCAGGGATGCTCGAACCGGAGCAGGCATGGCCGTCGATGAACTTGACGCCGTCGGCGATGATGCGGTTGGCGACCGAAACCGCCTGTTTCGGATCGCATTGGTCATCCTCGATGTCGAGCTTGATCTGGCGGCCATCGATGCCACCGGCCGCGTTGATTGCGTCGGCGGCGGCTTGCGCGCCCTGCTTGAACTGGTCACCGATGGTGGCAAGCTGACCGGTCATCGGTCCTACCACCGAAAAGGTGATGTCGTCGGCGAAGGCGACCGGCGCGCTCATCATCAGGCCGGCTATGGCCGCGCTCAAAATATTCAATTTTTTCATGGTAATACAACTCCTCCACTCTCGCGCGGCCATCCCGGCAGCGCCTCTTCCTGAGTGGCGGGAGAATTTCATCGTTCATTGGGCCTGTCTAGGCGCATCGACGGCACTCGATTGGGCCTGCAACGCTTATGTTTGACCTGAAACCGGTTTCCACTTTTGGGATCATGGTCTGAAACGCAAAAGCCGCGCCGGCCTTGTTCCGGCCGGTCGCGGCTTTGTCGATCGAGCCGAGCGCTCCCGCATCCGAAAACCCGCTCGCCTTCCCTGTATGTAGCGAAGCTGACCGCTTTCGGTCGCTGCGTTCTTGCTTTCGTTGTCCAGCCGTCTTGTGCGGCCTTTCTCTTGTCGGTCCGGCCGTCTAGCGCGGCCTTGACCTGGAGCATCCCTGTCGGTGTTCTCTGTGCCTGAAACTCAGTGCATCGTCATCCATTCGCGGGCTTCACGCAGGGCCCTGGCGATCTCGACCTTCGACATCGCCGCCGACAATTCCGATCGCAGTTCCGCGGCGCGGACCGAGCCCTTGATAGCAGCGATGTTGAACCATTTGTGGGCGGCAACGACGTCGGTCTCGCAATCGCGGCCGGTCGCATACATCATCCCCAGTTCGAAAAGAATGTCGGCCTGGGCAGTTGCCCCCATGGCGCCGAAGCCGGCTTCAAGCATTTCAAAACGTGCCATTTCAATCCCCTGTTCTGGCCCCTGTCAGGCTCCCGAGAGCTGCCTCCGTTCGTCCCTCGGTATCTCTGTCGATAACCCTTGGGGTGGCCGCTCTTTCGATGCTTTCGAGAATGAAGCGCAGCCTTGAATCCGTCGTTAAATGGCGTGCTTAATTTGAGGAAAACAAAGCTAAAACAAGAGGTAAACGCCGAAATTCGTTAAGGATACAAAGCCAGCAATCGCGGGGATTCCGGGCAAATTTGACGAAAATTTGCGAGGCGCGGATCAACACTCCGCTAACCACGGGAGACAAAGGCAACACGCCGATCGTTTCATATCTTCGCT
This sequence comes from Mesorhizobium helmanticense, assembly GCF_003034915.1. GTDB lineage: Bacteria > Pseudomonadota > Alphaproteobacteria > Rhizobiales > Rhizobiaceae > Mesorhizobium > Mesorhizobium helmanticense. Next base: position 12,806 of record NZ_PZJX01000028.1, read on the forward strand.
GGCAAGACCGGTTTGGTGCATCGAGAAAAAGCTCGAGTCTTCCGCAGCGGCACCGCTTTTGTTTTGCCGGGAGGTGGATTAGCTTACGTTTGCGTAAGAGGCAGACCGGCGGGGCGGAACACCCGGCCGGGTGCGCAAAGGGAGGACAGATATGTTTCGAAAAGCAAGCCTGGCCCTCGCGGCCACATTAGTCATGGCCGGCGCGGCGTGGGCCGATCCGATCGAAGGCGACTGGAAAACGCAGGCCGGCGCGACCGCCGCCATCTCCGGCGGCGGAGGAGGATTCTCCATCAAGCTGAAGTCGGGCAAATTTGCCGGCAAGCACATCGGTTCGCTCAAGGCGTCCGGCGCCAACAAATATGCGGGCAGCATAACCGATCCGGAAACCGACAAGACCTACGCCGGCAAGGGCTCGCTTTCCGGCACCTCGCTCAAGATGAGCGGTTGCGTTCTCGGTGGACTGATCTGCAAGAGCCAGACCTGGCACAAGCTCTGATCCTTCGCATTTGAAAGACATGACGACGGGGCCTTTGCAGGCCCCGTTTTCGTTTCATCGGCGATCTGCATCGCCTGACGCATCGGAGCTCGAACCGATGCGCGCCCCACGTCAATCAATTTGAACCGCAGATGAACGCCGGCATCAGAGCCGGTTCAGTCACATCAGGGCATTTTCATGCGTGTTGAAGGAGACACCACGCAAATGCTCGCTCGCCGCTTCACCATCGTCTGCCTGTTGCTCAGCCTGTTCGGCATGTTGTTCGCCATCCTCGTTGCGGAGGCAGGCCGTTCGGCCCGCTCCTGGGACCAGGCCAATTCCTGCCGGTTCGGTTGCGTGAACCATTTTCGCCCCTGAACCGACAAAGACCTCGAGAGACAAAAAGCAAAAGCCATGAACCGCATCGTCGCCAACGCCCTGAAAACCCTTCGGCTCCTGCCGCGGGCGGCGCTTATCCTGACGGTGCTTTCGGCGCCGGTTCTGGCGGTGCCGACGATGCGTGCCGATGCCGGCTCGACGATCGAAGCGCCGGCAATGAAGAAGAACGGCGTCGGCTTTGTTTTGCTGGTCAGCCTGCGGCGCGGTTAGAATAACCGACTGTTGTCGAAACCATTCGGAAGAAAAACCACGCTTTGGCCGCGTTCTGGCCAACACCCCCTCCCAACCGCATGGCCAAGCCTCTATATTGGGTCATGGAAAAGCGAATCTATCCCCAAGCCATCGAATCGGTCGTCATGCCGGAACCTTTTGGCCGGCAGAGCTTCAACGATGCCAAAAAGGCCGTCGCCGCCTTGCAGGTGCTTTACGACCGCAACACCAGATTCCTGCGCGATTCATTCACGGCACTCGCCGCGGGCGGCGACAACAACAAGCGATACCGGGCCTTTTATCCAGAGATCGGCGTCACCACGAGTTCGTTCACCCAGATCGACTCGCGCCAGGCCTATGGCCACATGCCGACGCCGGGGCATTTCTCGACGACCATCACCCAGCCCGCGCTTTTCGAAAACTATCTCACCGAACAGCTTCGCCTGATCATGCGCAATCACGGCGTTCCGGTCACCGTTTCGGAATCGACGACGCCCATTCCGCTGCATTTCGCCTTCCTGGAAGGCACCCATGTCGACGGCGCGGCGGCCGAGCGCATCAGACGGCCGATCCGCGACCTGTTCGACGTGCCGGATCTCGACGGCACCGACGACCAGATCGCCAACGGCACGTTCGAAGTGGCGTTCGGTGAAACACGACCGCTGGCGCCGTTCACAGCGCAACGCATCGACTATTCGCTGCACCGGCTGTCCCACTACACCGCGACCACGCCGCAGCATTTCCAGAACTTCGTGCTGTTCACCAACTACCAGTTCTATATCGATGAATTCGTCGCCCGCGCCCGCGACCTGATGGCGAAGGGCGGCGACGGATATGTCGAATTCGTTGAACCGGGCAATGTCGTCACCAAGGCCGGACAAGGCGCGCCCAGCGAAGGTGTGGCGGCGCCGCGCCTGCCGCAGATGCCGGCCTATCATTTGAAGAAGCCGAACCATGGCGGCATCACCATGGTCAATATCGGCGTAGGCCCCTCCAACGCCAAGACCATCACCGACCATATCGCTGTGCTGAGGCCGCATGCCTGGCTGATGCTCGGCCATTGCGCCGGCCTGCGCAACACCCAGGCGCTGGGCGACTATGTGCTGGCGCATGCCTATGTCAGGGAAGACCATGTCCTCGACGACGATCTGCCGGTATGGGTGCCGATCCCGCCGCTGGCCGAAATCCAGGTGGCGCTGCAGGAGGCGGTCGCCGAGGTCACCGGGCTTTCCGGCTACGATCTCAAGCGCATCATGCGCACTGGCACGGTCGCTACCATCGACAACCGCAACTGGGAACTGCGCGACCAGCGCGGGCCGGTGCAGCGGCTGTCGCAGTCGCGGGCGATCGCACTCGACATGGAATCGGCGACGATCGCGGCCAACGGGTTCCGCTTCAGGGTGCCCTACGGCACGCTGCTTTGCGTTTCCGACAAGCCCCTGCATGGCGAACTGAAGCTGCCCGGCATGGCGACCGAATTCTACAAGCGGCAAGTGGCGCAGCACCTGACCATCGGCATCAGGGCGATGGAAAAGCTGGCGGAGATGCCGATGGAACGGCTGCATTCACGCAAGCTCAGAAGCTTTTCGGAGACGGCGTTCCAATAGGCGGTGGACATTTCGTCATCTTGATTGGGCCGCATTTCTACCGATAAGCAAAGCGGATGGCACGCGGTCGGAACATGATAATTTCGACGATATTCCTGGCAATGCTCGCCCTCTCGGCCGCGTTGGTGGCCGGGTTTTTCGGAACGCTGCATCCGGCTTTCGATTCCTTCGCGCATTTTCGCGTCCACCTTGCCGTGCTGATGGCGCTGTGCGCGTTGCCGCTGCTTGCCACTTCGTTTCGCTTGCAGGCGGCCGCAGCGCTGGTCTTTGCCGTGGCTGCCTACGCCACCACGTCGTTGCCCTTGCCGCGCCTGTGGCCGGTCCAGGCAGCCTACGAAGCCAAGCCTGGCGACCAGGCGGTCTACCCCGGTGATCAGGCCGTCTACCGCCTGCTGCAGATGAATTTGCGCTTCGACAATCCGACGCCGAAGAAGGTGCTGTCGCTGATCGGCCGGACCAATCCCGACGTGATCACTCTCGACGAAGTGTCGGAGATGTGGACGACCGAGCTTGGCTATATCACCAGCGCCTATCCCTACCGGATCCTGTGCCCCTACCCCAATGGCGTGTTCGGTGTGGCGCTGCTCTCCCGACGGCCGTTTGCCGCCGGCACCAAACCCTTTTGCGAGCGGCGGGGCGCCATGGCCATCGCCACCGTCGATTTCGGCGGCATCGGCGTCGATGTCGCCGCCATCCATCTCAGCTGGCCATGGCCGCGTGAGCAACCGTGGCAGATCGGCGAATTGGCCGAGCCGCTGGCTTCGCTTGGCGAAACCGCGATCATGGCGGGCGACTGCAACGCCGCTCCATGGAGCGCGGCCGTCAGGCGCGTCGCTTCGCTCGGTAAGCTGACTGTGATGCCGTCGGCCGGACCTAGCTGGATCTATCGGAAACTGCCGGATTTCCTGCGGCGCTACGCCGGGCTGCCGATCGACCAGGTGTTCAGCAAGGGCGGGGTGATGATCCATTCGGCATCGAGGCTGGAAGACAACGGCTCGGACCATCTTCCCGTCATGGTGGAATTCTCGCTGCGACCGGAAGAGAAGAAGCCGGTCGATGAGGATGAGACGGCACTCGCGGCAATCGGTCAGCCAGTCAGGCCGCGCGGCTAACGCCTGCGCATAAGAGCATCGACCAGGTGCTCGACATGGCCGCCGTCGCGATGTTCGCGGGCGTCGAAGTCGTTCTGCTTCGCCTCGTATTCGGCATAGATGGCCTTGATCCGGCGTCTCGCCTCATGATGTGTCCTGGTGCAAAACCAGTTGTCGGCGAATTCCAGGCCCGTGATCGACTTCTCGGTGGCCTGCATCATCTTTCTCGCGATGCGGCCATGCGTGTGCTCATGGGCAAGCACGCCGGCGAAAAACCGCTTCCAGCGCTTCTGCAGCGCCGGCGTGGCGGCCGAGACCATCCGGGGGAAGGTGTAGGTCAGATCGAGCGTTCCATCGGCCTGCCGCACACGGCAGACACCGCCGTCCCTGCTGACGTCGAGATCCCAGTCGACGGTATAGGCGGTCAGCGCGATGGCGTGCGTCGTCAAGCCATGCTTCGGCCCCTTGCGGTCCATGGCCACGACCAGGCTCGCGCCCGTGGCCCCCGCTATGTCGTAGGTCCGGGTCTCGACCAGCAGCTTGGTGCCGGCCGATGCCGCCGGCGCGAAGCCGCATAAGGCGCCGATCGCCGCAAGGCACGTCAGAACCGCCAGGCGCATGGTCATCTCTCCGTATCGAGAGGTTAGGGAAACACAGGCACGCCGCTGTTTCAACGGCTCCGGCGCCGACTACATGCCTTGATAGACCGGTCCCTCTCCGCCTTGTGGCGGCACCCAGTTGATATTCTGGTTCGGATCCTTGATGTCGCAGGTCTTGCAGTGGACGCAGTTCTGCGCGTTGATGACGAAGCGCACATCCTTGGCCGCGGGGTCGGCGGCAGCGTTGCCGTCCTTGTCGACCCATTCGTAGACGCCTGCCGGGCAGTAGCGTGTCGAAGGCCCGGCAAAGACGTCATGCTCGGAGCGCTTTTGCAGCTCCATGTCGGCGACCAGCAGGTGGACAGGCTCGTTTTCCTCGTGATTGGTGTTGGACAGGAACACGGAAGACAGGCGGTCGAAGGTCAGCACGCCGTCGGGCTTGGGATAGGCGATCTTCTTATGCTTGGCGGCCGGCTCAAGCGTCGCATAATCGGCCTTGCCGTGCTTCAGCGTGCCGAAGGGCGAGAAGCCGAACAGCGTGTTCAGCCACATGTCGAGGCCACCGATACCGACGCCGACGATGGTGCCGAAGCGCGACCACAGCGGCTTGACGTTGCGCACCTTCTTCAGATCCTTGCCGATGTCGGTCGCCCGCCATGCGGCCTCGTAAGATGCCAGTTCGTCATTGGCGCGGCCGGCGGCAATCGCGTCACTGACATGCTCGGCCGCCAGCATTCCGGACAGCACGGCATTGTGCGAGCCCTTGATGCGCGGCACGTTGACGAAGCCGGCAGCACAGCCCATCAGCGCACCGCCAGGGAAGGACAGTTTCGGCACCGACTGCCAGCCACCCTCGGTGATGGCGCGGGCGCCGTAGCCCAGCCGCTTGGCGCCCGCGAAGGTGCTAGCGATCGCCGGATGGGTCTTGAAGCGCTGGAATTCCTCGAAGGGCGACAGATAGGGGTTCTTGTAATTGAGGTGAAGGACAAAACCGACCGCCACCTGGTTGTCTTCCAGATGATAGAGGAAAGAGCCGCCGCCGGTCTTCATATCGAGCGGCCAGCCGAAGGAATGCTGCACCAGGCCTGGCCGGTGGTTCTCCGGCTTGACCTGCCACAATTCCTTGAGGCCGATGCCGTATTTGCCGGGCTCGCGGCCCTCGGCAAGGTTGTATCTGGCGATCAATTGCTTGGCCAGCGAGCCGCGCGCACCCTCGCCGATCAGCACATATTTTCCCATCAGCGCCATACCCGGGGCGAAGCCTGGACCGTGCGTGCCATCCTTCTCGACGCCCATGTCGCCGGTGACGACGCCGGTGACCGCGCCCTCGTCATTGTAGAGCAGGCCGGCGGCGGCAAAGCCCGGATAGATCTCGACACCCAGCGCCTCGGCCTTGGTCGCCAGCCAGCGGCAGACATTGCCGAGCGAGACGATGTAGTTGCCGTGATTGTTCATCAGTGGCGGCATCAGGATGTTGGGCAGGCGGAATGAACCGGCAGGCCCGAGGACCAGGAAATGATCCGCCGTCACCGGCGTCTTGAAGGGGTGGCCCTCTTCCTCGCGCCAGCCCGGCAACAGGCGATCGATGCCGATCGGATCGACGACGGCGCCGGACAGGATGTGGGCGCCGACTTCGCCGCCCTTTTCCAAGACGACGACGGAAAGCTCCGGATTGACCTGCTTGAGCCGGATCGCGGCCGCGAGGCCGGCTGGGCCGGCGCCGACGATGACCACGTCGAATTCCATGCTTTCGCGTTCGATATCGCTCATCAACCCCTCACTGGCTTGCCGCGCTTCCCGCATTCTGCTGGCTTAGTCGCTGCATAGCGCATCAATTAGCGACGGGAAACCGGCGCTGGCGTGACAAAGCCGATTTCGACAAAAAGTCGCGGCTGGCGGAGAAGAACCTTCTTTCTCAACTTTTTTCAATTGTTCGACGGCTTGCTTATCGGCAATACTTGCCGCCATGCGCATTCCTGAGCCATTCGGCTTCTCATCGACGCGCTTTCATTCTCCGCCCGGCCGGATTTGCCGGGCGCTCCTTTTGGCTCTTCCACTGGCCTTAGCCAATGCACATGCGGACGAGCAAAAGGTGTGGGCGGCCGGCGCCTATTCCTTTTCCGATGAGCTTGGCGGCTTCCGCATCACCGGGACTTCCGGCGTCGGAACCAAGGACGACCCGATTGTCATCACCGAGGAGATGAATTCAGCGACGCCGGTGACGCTGACCATCCGCACGACGAAGCCGATCCAACCGTTCGGCACCGCCGGCGAATTCGCCAATGGCCTCATGTATATGCGCATAGACGTGCTCAACAACAGCGGTCAGGCCTGGGTCGAATTCCAGTTCGAGCTGCAGGAGATCCTCGACCAGCCGAGCGTGTTCGGCGACGGTCTGTCATTCGACCAGCGCAACAAGACGCCCGATAACATTGTGTCGAGCAGCTTCGCCGATTTCGACCGCGATTTCGAACCTTATGACAGGCTGCTGTTCAAGAACGGCAAGATCGACCCGCTGAAGACAGGCCGCTTCGAATTCCTGATCACCGACTACACGCCGCGCTGGACGTTCTATCTGGTTCAGGATCCGCGCATACCGACGGGCTAAAGAACTTGGTCATCAGGAGCCGCGGCAATCGCCAATGTTGCAAATTGGCGCCGCGCGGACGATGGTGGCGCCATGACTGCCGCCTCCCCCAACAACCCAATCGATATCGCCGATCTCTTGGCTTTCTACGCTAGCGCCGGCGTCGACGACGCGCTCGAGGACGAGCCGGTGAATCGGTTGGCCGAGGCGGTCCAGAAGCCATCGGAGCGCGCGCCCGTGGCAGCCACGCCCGCCCGCGAAAGCGCGCCGCCGCCGCCAGAACCGTCGCGCCCCGACATGAGCCGATTGCCGGACGCGCCGCCAGCGCGCGCGCCGTCGGCCTCCGCAACGGTGCCCGACGAGGCGCAAGCCGCACTTGCACGGCAACTGGCGGCGACCGCGGCAAGCCTCGACGAGCTTCGCCAGCACATGGCGGCGTTCGACGGCTGCAACCTCAAATTCACCGCCAAGAACATGGTGTTCGCCGACGGCAATCCCAATGCCGCAGTGATGCTGGTGGGCGAAGCGCCCGGCCGCGACGAGGACATAGAAGGGCTGCCGTTCGTCGGCCGCTCCGGCCGGCTGCTCGACCGGATGTTGGCGGCGATCGGCCTCGACCGGACCTCGGCCTATATCGCCAATGTCATCCCCTGGCGGCCGCCGGGCAACCGAACGCCGACGCCGCATGAGACCGAGATCTGCCGGCCGTTCATCGAGAGGCAGATCGAGCTGGTCAATCCGAAAGTTCTGGTCAATCTCGGCGGCCCCTCGGCGAAAACCTTGCTCAACACGACCGAAGGCATATTGCGGCTGCGCGGCAATTGGCGCGTCCACATGACGGCTTCGGGGACGGCTATTCCCGCCATGCCGACCCTGCATCCGGCCTATCTCCTGAGAACCCCGGCGCACAAGAAACTGGCGTGGCGGGATTTTCTTGAGGTGAAGGCGAAATTGCGGGCGCTGGGTTGAGGGCTGCACCCATAACCTCGCAAGTAATTGAAATACACCTCCCACCGCCTTACTCATCCTATCATGACAACAGCCCAGATTTCTGCCGGCAGCCTCATCCGCGAATGGCGTACGCGCCGTCGCATGAGCCAGCTTGACCTCGCCATGGAGGCCGAGATCTCGCAGCGGCATCTGAGCTTCGTTGAAAGCGGCCGCGCGGCGCCGTCGCGCGACATGGTGCTGCATCTGGCCGAACAACTGTCGATCCCGCTCAGGCAGCGCAACCAGTTGCTGCTGGCCGCGGGCTTTGCCCCAAGCTTCAGCGAGCGGCCGCTGACCGACGCCACGCTGGCGCCGGCGATGGCAGCCGTCGAGATCGTGCTCAGGGGGCACGAGCCCTTCCCGGCGCTTGCTGTCGACCGGCACTGGAACCTGGTCTCGGCGAATGCCGCCATCGGCCCATTCCTTGCCGATGTAACCGAGGCTTCGCTGCTGACGCCGCCGGTCAATGTGCTTCGGCTCAGCCTGCATCCGGGTGGCGTCGCGCCGCGCATCGTCAATCTGGCGGAATGGCGCGCGCATCTTCTCGACCGGCTGAAACACCAGAACGACGCCAGCGGCGACCCGGTGCTGGTCGAGCTGGAGCGCGAGCTGCGGACCTACCCCTCCGGCCTGAAAAGCGGCCGGCCCGCGCCGGTCGAGCCGAACGCGATCGTGCATCCGCTGCGGCTTGCCCATGGGGGCGCCGTGCTGTCGTTGATCAGCACAATCACCGTCTTCGGCACGCCGCTCGACGTGACGCTGTCGGAACTGGCGATCGAATCCTTTTTCCCCGCCGACGAGCAGACACGTTCGGTGCTGGTGCGGTTGGCGAAAGAGCGGGCGCAGTCGTCCTGATCAGCCCGGAGGCGGAGCGGCCTTGCGGGTGCGGGTGCGCTCCAGCCCGAGCTGGCGCTCACGCCAGATGATGAAGATACCGGCGGCGACGACGATCACGCCGCCGACGAGCATGTGAACCGTGGGAACGTCACCGAAGACCAGATAGCCGACGATGACCCCCAGGATCATCGATGTGTATTCGAAGGGCGCGACAACCGAAGCCTCGGCATGGCGATAGGCCGCCGTCATCAGGATCTGGGCGAGCCCGCCACAAAAGCCCGATGCAATCAACAGGCCAGCCTGCATCGGCGTCAGCGCCTGCCAGCCGAAGGGCAGCGTCATCAGCGCCATGACGCTTGCCGTCGTCGAGAACCACAGCACGATGGTCGCGGTCCTTTCCGTCTGTACGAGGTTGCGCACCAGCAGGATGGCATTGGCCGAAATCGCCGCGGCAACAAGGGCGGCGATGACGCCAAGCACTTCCTGATCGCCGAGTGCGGCCCCGGAACGCAGCAGCGTCAGTTCCGGCCATGAGATGATCAGCACGCCAACCAGGCCGACGGCAACCGCGCTCCAGCGGTAGACACGGATGGTTTCGCCAAGGAAGATCGAACTGAACACCACGACCAGCAGCGGCTGCGCGTAGTTCAGCGTGATTGCCTCGGGCAGCGGCAGCCGCGTCAGCGCGAAAAAGCCAAGCCCCATGGCACAGACGCCGACGACGCCGCGCGCAATATGGTTGAGCGGACGCTTTGTCGAAAAGGCGGTGCCGAGTTTGCCTTTGAAGGCGAGGAAGGCGATGATCGGAAAGATGGCGAAGAAGGAGCGGAAGAAGGCGATCTGCCCGACCGGCAGCTCCCCCGCTGCCTTGATGCAGGACGACATACCGACGAAGACAGCCACCGACACGATCTTGAGCATGATGCCGGTGAGCGTGGAGTGCCCGCTGGGATGATCATCGGAGCGTGTGGCTTCCACACCCGGCCTGGGTGTCACTTCGCTTCTACTTCCTGGATCAAAGCGGCATCCTCGCGACGCAGCAAGAGGCGCCCATGCCGAACTTCGGTGTGACGACAGTCATGAATGCCTCGCGATATAGATGATTGGGAAATGAGTGCCTGAAATAGACACTGCCGCAGTTTTGTCGAGAGGCCGTTTCGTGTAAAGAGCGCCGACTTCAAATTTCTTGGACCAGCGGACCCATCCGCCGCTGCGGGAATGAACAGGAAACCCCAGGGAATGCGCACCGATACCGGCCAGGTCTTCAAGCTCGAAGACTATCGCCCCAACGACTATCTCATCCCGGAAACCAGCCTGACTTTCCGCCTTTCGCCAGAATCAACGCGCGTCACCGCCGTGCTGACGATCGAACGCCGCGACGGTGTAGCGGTGTCAGCGCCATTGGTGCTGGACGGCGACGGGCTGACGCTCCTGCGCATCGCCATCGACGGCCGCGAACTCGCGCCGGCGGATTTCCTAGCGACGCCGGATCTTTTGACGATCGTCAAGCCGCCGGCGACGGCGCGCTTCCAACTGTTGCTCGAAACCGAGCTGGCGCCGGCGCGCAACGAGGCGCTGATGGGGCTCTATCGCTCCAGCAACGTCTATTGCACGCAATGCGAGGCCGAGGGTTTCCGCCGCATCACCTATTTCCTCGACCGACCCGATATCCTGTCCATCTACACGGTGCGCATCGAGGCGCGGCACAATGAGGCGCCGCTGCTTCTGTCCAACGGCAATCCGGCGGGCAGCGGCGATCTTGCCGAGGGCTGGCACTATGCGGTCTGGCACGACCCCTTCCCCAAGCCGTCCTACCTCTTTGCGCTGGTGGCGGGCGCTCTCGGCAAACTCGCCGACAGTTTCACCACCATGTCCGGCCGCAAGGTCGAGCTCGGCATTTATGTCGAGCCAGGCAAGGAGCAGCTTGCCGGTTACGCCATGGATGCCCTGAAGAGGTCGATGCGATGGGACGAGGAGGCATTCGGCCGCGAATACGACCTCGACGTCTTCAACATCGTCGCCGTGTCCGATTTCAACATGGGAGCGATGGAAAACAAGGGCCTCAACATCTTCAACGACAAATATGTGCTGGCCGACCAGGAGACCGCGACGGACGCCGATTTCGCGAATATCGAGGCGATCATCGCGCATGAGTATTTCCACAATTGGACAGGCAACAGAATCACTTGCCGCGACTGGTTCCAGCTCTGTCTGAAGGAAGGGCTGACGGTTTTCCGCGACCATGAATTCTCCGCCGACCAGCGTTCACGGGCGGTGAAGCGCATCGCCGAGGTGCGCACGCTGCGCGCGCATCAGTTTCCCGAGGATCAGGGACCACTCGCGCATCCGGTGCGGCCGCGCCGCTACCGCGAGATCAATAATTTCTACACGGCGACCGTCTACGAAAAGGGCTCGGAAGTGGTGCGCATGATCCGCACCATCGTCGGCGCCGAGACGTTCCGAGCTGGCATGGACCTCTATTTTGAGCGCCATGACGGTCAGGCGGCGACGATCGAGGACTTCATCAAGGTGTTCGAGGACGTCTCCGGCCGCGACCTGTCGCAGTTTTCGCTCTGGTACCATCAGGCGGGCACGCCGAACCTGACCATCAGTTCAGCGCACAATCCGGCATCGGGCGAATTCACGCTCGAGATCGAGCAGTCGGTGCCGCCGACACCGTCGGAGAGCCGCAAGCGGCTGATGCATATTCCGCTCGCCTTCGGACTCGTTGGCGCCGACGGCAAGCCGGTTGCCTGGCGCGATGTCGAAGGCGCCAGTGTCGAGGACGGCGTCATCCATATCCGCAAGCGCCGGCATATGGTGCGCTTTTCCGGCGTTGCCGAACGCCCGGCGCTGTCGCTCAACCGCGGCTTCTCGGCGCCGGTGACGCTCTCGGTCGAACAGAAGGCCGACGACCAGTTCTTCCTGGCCGGCCACGACAGCGACGCATTCTCGCGTTGGCAGGCGTTCAACACGCTCTTGACCGATGCGCTGATTGCAGCCTTCCGGCAGATCCTTGGCGGCGAGCAGCCGGCTTTCACCGCGCGATTAACCGGGCTTGCCGGCAAGATCGCCGGCGACGAGACGCTGGAGCCAGCCTACCGTGCGCTGGCGCTGGCGCTGCCCGGCGAGGCCGACATTGCTCGCGACCTCGGCAGGAACATCGATCCCGACGCCATCTTCGAGGGCCGCCAGGCACTGGCTATCGCGATCGCCGCGGCCAACCGGGAAATGTTTGCCGGCCTTTACGATCGCCTGGCCGACAAGGATGCGTTCAGCCCGGATGCGGCGAGCGCCGGACGGCGGGCACTGCGCAACATCCTGCTCGACTATCTCTCGCTGCTGCCGGAGGGTGCTGCGCTTGCCGCCCGGCATTTCGAGTCGGCGACCAACATGACGGACCGTGCCGCCGCGCTGACCGTGCTTGCGCTCCGCCACAGCGGTTCGCCCGAGGCGGTCAAGGCGCTGGCCGACTTCGAAGCGAAATACGCGAGCGATGCGCTGGTGATGGACAAATGGTTCCAGATACAGGCCAGCGTGCCGGGTCCGCGAACCGTCGAGGCGGTGCGCGCGCTGACCAGCCATCCGGCTTTCTCGATAGCCAATCCGAACCGGGTGCGTTCGCTCATCGGCACGTTTTCCAGCGCCAACCAGACCGGCTTCCATAGTGCCGACGGCGAAGGCTACCGGTTTTTCGCCGAGACGGTCCTGCAGGTCGAAAAGCGCAACCCGCAGGTGGCCGCCAGACTGGCGACGGCGCTCAGATCATGGCGCTCGCTCGAACCTGGCCGCCAGGCCAAGGCAAGGGAAGCGCTGCTTTCGATCGCCAATGCCGAGAACCTGTCGGCTGATCTGCGCGATATCGTCGAGCGGACGCTGGCGTAAGGTATGTTGATATTCAGGTGATGCCGGACTGCGGACGGCGGTTTCCTGCGCTTCCGTACTTTAAGTACGCTCCGCTCCGGTCCTCGGAAGCCACCATTCTCGGCGCGGCCTGACCTGAATCTCAACACACCTTGGAAGGTTGCCGCCAGCGTTGGGCGGGAAAGTCCATTATTTTAGTCGATTTTTAATCTTTTTTCGCCGCGCCTCTGGACAAGGCGAATCACCTTTGATTCTTTACTGACGATTCGGAAGTGCGGCGTAGCCGGATCGTCAAGCGGCATAGGCAAAATCGGGGAGTGCCATTTATGGCGAAGGCGGACGCGTGGGGCGCGCCCGGAGGGACGGCTTTTGAGCGGCGTGAGGCGAGACGCGACGGTCTCGCCGGCAATGCGCGGCTCATCGCCGAACCCGCCTACCGGCGGCTGCTGGCGGCCGAGCCGTTTCTGCGCCGATCGATACCGGCCCTCATCATCATTTTCCTGATCGTCATCGCGGCGCTGCGCTTCCTGTCGCTGATGAACGAACGCGACGAAGTCGAGCGCGACGCCAGGGCGGTGCTGGCGCTCGCGGCTGGCCAGATGGCCAGCGCAATCTCGGCCGACCCCAATGCCGCGTCAGGAGCCGCCCAGGATCTGCTGGAGAACACCAGCCGGCAGGGCGCCATGGGCCGGAGCCACGTGCTTGCGATCACCGACGGCGCCTTCAAGATCATCGCCGTGTCGCCGCTCACGACGGGCTGGCAGGGGCGCTCGCTCGACAGCCTGGTGCTTGGCGGCCAGCCGCTGTTCATGTTCGGCGATCGCGCAGGCGTGATGGAGGTCAGCATCGGCGGACAGGACTGGTTCGCGGCGGTGAGCCTGGCAACCAACAGGAAGAATGCCGCGGCCGTGCTGGTGCCACAGGAGGCGGTCTTCGACACATGGCGCAAGACCGTCTCCCTCAACGTGACACTGTTCGTGCTCACCGCCGGCGTGCTGATCATCATCCTCTATGCGTATTTCGGCCAGGCGGCGCGGGCGCAAGCCGCCGACCGCATCTATCTCGAAGCGCATCAGCGCATCGACATGGCGCTGGTGCGCGGCCGCTGCGGCCTGTGGGACTGGGACATGGTGCGCGGCAAGATGTACTGGTCGCGCTCGATGTACGACATGCTGGGCTACGAGCCCTGCGACACAATGCTGTCGTTCGGCGAGGTCGACGAGATTATCCACCCCGAGGATGGCGACCTGTTCGAGCTCGCCAACCGCATCGTCGGGCGCGAGATCGATCATATCGACCAGGTGTTCCGTATGCGCCATGCCGACGGACAGTGGGTGTGGATGCGCGCAAGGGCGCAGGTCATCGATCCGGAGGCGCCGGAGATCCAGCTGATCGGCATCGCCGTCGACGTCACCGAGCAGCGGCATCTGGCGCTGCGCTCGGAGGCCGCCGACCTGCGCCTTCGGACCGCCATCGAGAATATCAACGAATCCTTCGTGCTCTGGGATTCGGCCCAGCGGCTGATCATGTGCAATTCCAAATACCAGCAGGACAACGGCCTGTCGGATCGCGATGTGATGCCGGGCGCCTCGCGCGCCATTCTCGAAGATCGCATGCTGGCCTACGCCTCGGAGCGGCGGCTAGCCAACACCAGCGGGGCGCAAGGCGGCGCGACCTTCGAGCGGCAACTCGCCGACGGCCGCTGGCTGCAGGTCAACGAACTCAGGACCAGGGACGGCGGTATCGTCTCGGTCGGCTCCGACATCACCCAGATCAAGCTGCATCAGGAGAAGCTGGTCGACAGCGAGCGCCGGCTGATGGCGACCATCCACGATCTCAGCCTCGCCCGCAGGGCCGAGGAAGAACGGTCGCGCGAACTGGTCGAGCTCAATCGCAAATACATGAAGGAAACCGAGCGCGCCGAGGCGGCGAACCGGGCCAAGTCCGAATTCCTGGCCAACATGTCACACGAATTGCGCACGCCGCTCAACGCCATCATCGGCTTTTCCGAGCTGATGGAACAGGGCCTGTTCGGGCCGCTCGGTTCGTCGCGCTACGAGGAATATGCCACCGACATCAACGGCAGCGGCAAGTATCTGCTGGGCGTCATCAACGACATACTCGACATGTCGAAGATCGAGGCCGGCCAGTTCTCGATGGACCGGGAGGAAATCGACCTCTGCCCGCTGATCCGGGAGACCGTACGCGTCGTCTCGCTGCAGGCGGCGGAAAAGTCGATTTCCGTCGAAACACGCATCCCCGATTCGCTGACGCTCTTCGCCGACCGCCGGGCGATCAAGCAGATCGTCATCAACCTTTTGTCGAATGCGGTGAAGTTCACCGGCCAGGGCGGCCGCATCGCGGTGAGAGCCCGCAACATGTCGGGCGCGCTGGTGCTGACGATCGAAGACAATGGCTGCGGTATCCCGAAGGAGGCCTTGAGCAAACTCGGGCGGCCGTTCGAACAGGTGCAGAACCAGTTTTCCAAGAGCCATACCGGCTCCGGTCTTGGCCTCGCCATCTCGCGCTCGCTGGCCGAGCTTCAGGGCGGCGCCTTGAAAATCCGCTCCACCGAGGGTGTCGGCACGATCGTATCGGTGCGCATTCCCGTCAAGAAGGCGACGCAGGCGGTCAAGGCTGCCGCATGAGATGAACCCGTGTCTCCGGCGGCGCGCGCCGCCGGAGTTCATGTGACTACATTTTACTGCATGCTGTCGTTGCCACCACCCCATTTGCGGTGACCGCCCTTCGGCAATTCGCTCTTCTCGATCTTGCCGTCATTGTTACGGTCGAGCATGGCAAAGACCTTCTTCTCGCGACCGGTGATATCAGCGGTCGTCAGCGTGCCGTCACCCTTAGTGTCGTAGCGGGCGATGATACGCTTGGCCATCCGCTCGAAGCGCGCCTTCTCGAGTGCGTCGGCGAGCTGGGCGACGGTCAGCTTGCCGCCATTGTCGGCGACCATCTTCTTCAGTCGTGCGTTCATGGCATCGGAAAACTGGTCGAAGGTGATGGTGCCGTCCTGATCCTTCATCGCCTTGTTGAGGCGCAGCACCATGCCCTCGCGCATTTTGGCACTGGCATTGTTTTCGGCATAGGCCGTGGTGCCGACGGCGCCGGCCAAGGCTACGAAGGCAAGGGCAAGTTTGGTTGACTTTCTCATGGTCTTCTCCTGTTGCATCGTCACCCCCGATGCGATCCGAACTACCTTCGGGCTTCTGCCGTCACGGTCGTTTGGCACGAAGCAAAAGGTCAAAGTCCTTTCTGACCTTTTGCGACGTCCCTTTGAGATGTGCTTCCAGCACACCGAAATCCGGCAGGTCGGTGACCGCCAGCAGCAGATCCGAAAGCCCCGGCGGCACGTCATCGCGTTCGAACACGCCGGTGAGGCAGAGCCTGATCATCTGGGTCAGCGCCAAATAGAGAGCATAGGCATCGCAGAGTTCCTGCCTGACCTGGGTCTCGGCGAAATCCGGTGCCAGGCGAGACAGGATTTCGGCTGTCCCGGTGGCCCTGCGGCCGGCTTCAACCTGCCCTGTGATCACCGCCACCTGCGCGATGAACTCGAGATCGATAAGCCCGCCCGGGACCAGCTTGATGTCCCAGAGATCGCGCGCCGGCTTCTCCTTTTCGATCATCGCGCGCATCTCGGACGCTTCGGCCATCACCTTGGCGGCATCGCGCGGCAGGGCCAGCACCGCCGTCACGTCCCGCTCGACCTCGGCGCAGAGCGCCTGATCGCCGCCGATGGCGCGGGCCCTGGCCAGCGCCATGTGCTCCCAGGTCCAGGCGTCCTGGCGCTGATACTTCTTGAAGGCGTCGACATGGGTGGCCACTGGCCCCTTGTTGCCGGAGGGGCGCAGGCGAAGGTCGAGCTCGTAGAGAACGCCCTCGGCTGTCGGCGCCGACACGGCCGATATCAGCCGCTGCGTCATCCTGGAGTAGTAGTGGGAAGGCGCCAGCGGCTTGTCGCCGTCGGACTCTTCGGCTTCAGCATCGTGATCGTAGAGCAGGATGAGGTCGACATCGGAGCCGGCCGTCAATTCGCGGCTGCCGAGCTTACCCATCCCGAGCAGCGCAACGGTGCCACCGGCGATGCGGCCGTGGCGCTGTGCGAACTCGGCGATCACCGCCTGCAAAGCCGCATCGATGGTGAGATCGGCGAGATCGGAAAAGGCGCGGCCAGCACGGGCCGGGTCGATCGAACCGGCCAGCAGCCGCACCCCGATCAGGAATTTCTGCTCCGACGCGAAGATGCGCAAGCGGTCGAGCACGTCCTCAAAGGCCCGGTCGCCTTCTATAAAAGCAGCGAGACGCGCCGACAGATAGGCGCGGTCCGGCAATTCGGTCAGCAGCGCCGGATCGAGCAGGCCGTCGAAGACATGCGGCCGGCGGGTGATGATCGCGGCTAGCCGGGGTGCCGCGCCCATGATCGTCGCCATCAATTTGAGCAGGGCGGGATTGGACTGGAGCAGCGAGAAGAGCTGGATGCCGGCAGGCAGGCCGGCGAGAAACTCGTCGAAGCGAATGACCGCCTCGTCGGCCCGGCGGGTCTGGCCGAATGCCTTGAGCAGGGCCGGAGTCAATTCTGTCAGCCGCTCGCGCGCCTCGGCCGACTGGGTGACGCGGTAGCGGCCGAAATGCCAGCCGCGAATGACGCGGCAAATGTCGCTCGGCCGCTGGAAGCCGAGGCCGCTCAAGGTCTGCAGCGTGTCGGGATCGTCGACATCGCCGGTAAAGACCAGATTGCCGACGCCGGCCGAAAGCTCGGGCGCGGTTTCGAAAAGCGCGGCGTAGTGGCGTTCGACCTGGTGCAGCGCGGCGCGGAACGCCACGGCAAAACCTGCCGCATCGGCAAAACCCAGCATATGGGCAATGCGATCCAGTCCCTCGTCGTCTTCCGGCAGCGTGTGGGTCTGCTCGTCGGCGACCATCTGGATGGCGTGCTCGACGCGGCGCAGGAACCAGTATTGGCTGGTGAGCGTGTCGCGGGCGTCGGCGGTGATCCAGCCGCGTGCCGCTAGCTGGCCGAGCATCGGCACGGTCTCGCGGCCGCGCAGATCGGGAAAGCGGCCGCCGGCGATGAGCTGCTGGGTCTGGACGAAGAACTCGATCTCGCGAATGCCGCCGCGGCCGAGCTTGACGTTGTGGCCTTTGACCGCGATCTCGCCATGGCCCTTATGGGCATGGATCTGCCGCTTGATCGAATGGACGTCGGCGATCGCCGCATAGTCCATGTATTTGCGCCAGACATAGGGCTGCAATTCCCTGAGGAACGCGTCGCCAGCCGCGATATCGCCGGCCAACGGACGCGCCTTGATCATGGCGGCGCGCTCCCAGTTCTGGCCGCGTGCCTCGTAGTAGCGAAGTGCCGCCTCAACCGGGATCGCCAGCGGCGTCGAGCCGGGGTCGGGGCGCAGCCTGAGATCGGTGCGGAAGACATAGCCGTGCTCGGTGCGGTCCTGCAGGATGCGGACGAGCCGGCGGGTCAGGCGCGAAAACAGCTCCGTCGCGTCGAGTGGATCGATGACGCCAGGCGCTTCCGGGTCGAAGAAGACGACGAGATCGATGTCGGACGAGAAGTTCAACTCATGCGCGCCGAGCTTGCCCATGCCGAGCAGGATCCAGCCCGATTGCCGCGAAGGGTCTTCCGGGTCGGCCAGCTTGAGCTTGCCTTGCCCATGCGCATCGCGAAGCAGGTAGTCGACCGCGGCACGGGTGCAGGCGTCGGCAAGGTCGCTGAGACGCCGCACCGTGACGGCTGTTTCAGCCTCGCCAGCGAGATCGGCCAGCGCGATCAGGACATGCGCTTGCGCTTTCCATAGCCGAAGCTGCATCATCAGGCTGCTTTCGGAAACGGCTTGCGCACGCGCGGCCTTGGCGATCGCGGCGCCGATCGATGCCAGCCGGACCTCGACCGTCTCATCGAAAAGCGTATCGAGAACCTCAGGACGCCGGCGCACCACATCGCGCAGGAACGGCGACAGGTCGAACACCGCAGCAAGGAAATCCTGGACAGCGCCCGTTCCGGCGAGGAATTTCGCCAGCCGGGCAAACCCCTCTTCCTGGGCGGCTGAAGCGATCTCCGACAACTCCCGCCTGGCGCGGCTTGGATCCAGCGGAACAAGCCTGGCCGCCGGCTGCAAAAGCCAGTTGGCCCCGGCCCGTTTCGCAACCGCCCTCGCCGCCATCAGTGCTCCTCCCGTCCGGGAAAACTCATGACAACCGACAATCCGGGATTTGCCGGCAGAAGATCAAGCCGTCCGTTGTGGAACGTCATGATCGCCTTGGCGAGGCTAAGGCCAAGACCAGACCCGGGCTGCGAGCGGCTTTTTTCCAACCGCACGAAACGCTCGGTCACCCGTGCGCGATCGGCGTCGTCGGGAATGCCCTGGCCATTGTCGGAGACAGTAAGCCGGATTTCGCCGCCAACCCGTTCCAGCGTCACGCGCACGCCGGGCTTGCCGGTCGAATCGGTCGAATATTTGATCGCGTTGTCGACGATGTTCGACAGCGCCTGGCCGATCAGCTCGCGATTGCCGTCGACGGCAAAACTGCCTTCGACCGAACTCTCCAGCGTCACGCCGGCCTCTTCCGCCACCGGTTCGTAGAGCTCGACGACGTCGCGCACGGCGGCCGCCAGATCGACCCGGCTGGTGCTTTCCGAGGAATAGCCTGCCTCCAGCCTTGAGATCATCAGGATGGCGTTGAAGGTCTTTATCAGCTGGTCGGACTCGATAATGGTCCCTTCCAGCGCCTGCCGGTAGTCGGTGGTCCTGTGCTTGCCGGAAAGCGTCGCCTCGGCACGGTTGCGTAGCCGGGTCAGCGGCGTCTTCAGATCGTGGGCGATGTTGTCGGAGACCTGCTTCAGACCCTCGTTGAGCGTGGCGATCCTGGCCAGCATGGAATTGAGGTTCTCGGAGAGCCGGTCGAACTCGTCGCCGGCGCCGGTAACCGGCAGCCGGCCGGAAAGATCGCCGCCCATGATGCGGCGGCTTGCCTCCGATACACTGTCGATGCGCTTCAGCGCCGCCCGGCCGACAAAGAACCAGATCAGCAGCCCGCCAAGCCCCATCATGCCCAGCGCTAGCATCAGGGCGCGGCGAATGACGGCGCGGAACCGTTCCGGCTCGCCGAGGTCGCGGCCGACAAGCATGATCATCTGGTTGGGCAGGCGCAGCACAAGCGCAATGGCGTTGTGGCCCTTTTCGCCCTGCGCCTGCACTTCATTCTCGCCGGACTGCTGGTCGGAGACCGGGCTGCGCTGCCGCTCGAGCTCGCCCTCGCCGAACCGCCGATAGGAGAACGGTTCCTTCGTCCAGCCTTCGGTCTCGATCACGCCCGGCTCCAGGCTCTGCACGTTGCCGGTCAGGATCTGGCCATTGGTGTCGGCGATCAGATAGAGGTTGGCGCCGGGCTGGCGTGAGCGAGCCTCGACTACGCGCACCAGCACCGGCAGACCACCGCGCTGATAGGCCCGCGCGAGGCCGAGCACCTCGTCGTTGATGGTGTCTTGCGTCTGCGCGGTCAGCATGCGCGCCGACAGCGAGGTCATATAGAAGACGAGCAGCACGGCGCAAAGCGCGAAAAGCAGGAGATAAAGCGCCGAAAGCCGCGCCGCCGTCGTCTTCATGATGGCCGGCAGGGACAATGCCATAAGGCCCTACCCGCTCTTCAGCATGTAGCCGGCGCCGCGAACCGTATGCAGGATCGGCTTGTCGAAGCCCTTCTCGATCTTGCCGCGCAACCGCGAGACATGAACGTCGATGACGTTGGTCTGCGGATCGAAATGATAGTCCCAGACATTTTCGAGCAGCATGGTGCGCGTCACTACCTGACCGGCATGGCGCATCAGATATTCGAGCAGGCGGAACTCGCGCGGCTGCAGGGTGATCTCACGCGACGCGCGCCGAACCGAATGGGAAAGCCTGTCGAGTTCGAGATCGCCGACCCGATAGACGGTTTCGGCTTCCCTGGAACTGGCGCGACGGTTCAGCACTTCGACGCGGGCGAGCAGTTCGGAGAAGGCGTAGGGCTTGGTCAGATAGTCGTCGCCGCCGGCGCGCAGGCCGGTGACGCGGTCGTCGACCTCGCCAAGCGCCGACAGGATCAGCACCGGCGTCGTGTTGCCCCTGGAACGTAATCCAGCGATGACCGAGAGGCCGTCGCGGCGCGGCATCATGCGATCGATGACCATCACGTCATAGTCGCCGGCATCGGCGAGAGCGAAGCCGGTTTCGCCGTCACCCGCCACATGCGCGGTATGCCCGGCCTCGGCAAAGGCCTTCTGGAGGTAATCCGCGGCCTCGCGGTCATCTTCTATGACAAGAATCTTCATAGAGCCGTTATACGCGATTTCGCTGGAAGATTGAGTGGCCGGCATATGCATCGTGGCCTTCACCTTGGCGTATCGCAAACAAAGTGATTCAAGGATACGCGATAAGTCTTTGTTTTAGTGCGTCGTTGCCCCAACCCGCTACCCAGCCTCGGGTCAAACTCGTTTGGGCGACATGTTTGGATTACGCGGCAGCGGGCGATAGGAGCCCGCTGCCGCTGGAGCAAAACACGACGACTGACTAACGTGTTCAGGCTCCATGCTTTCCCATGCGAAGGCTCGGGGGTGTTTGAAAACCACCGCATTGGAAAAGTCTGATACATCAGCCCTTGGCTACAGGCAGCGCGACGAAGCGATTGGTGTCGTCGCGGGTGATCTGCATCAGCACCGCCTTGCGGCCGGACTTCACCGCATCGGCCATCGCCTTGGCGACGTCGTCGGTGCCGTTCACCTCAGTCGAATTGACCGAGGTGATGACGTCGCCGGGCTGGATGCCGCGATCGGCGGCATCGCTGTCGGGGTCGACATCGGTCACAACGAGGCCCTTGCCATTGTCCGACTTGGTAACGGTGAGGCCGAGATCGGCCAGCGTGTCGGGCTTTGCCGGAGCGGCAGGCTGCTGCTGGTCGGCCGAGGCCTGCTTGTCGCTCGAGGGCAATTTGCCGAGGTCGACCTTGAGCGTCTCGCTCTTGCCATCACGCCAGACCGTTACGTCGACGGACTTGCCGGGCGAATAGGCCCCGATGAGACGAGCCAGTTCCTTCGGCGAAGCGACATCCTTGCCGTCGACCTGGGTGATGACATCGCCTGACGTGATGCCGGCCTTCTTGCCTGGACCATCGTCCTGGGCGCTGGAAACAAGCGCCCCCTTCTCGGACTTCAGCCCGAGCGATTCGGCGATGTCCGTCGTGACCGGCTGGATCTCGACGCCGAGCCAGCCGCGCTGGACGGAACCGTTCTTCATCAGATCCTCTACGACCGTTTTGGCGGTCGAGGCAGGAATGTCGAAGGCGATGCCGACGCTGCCGCCCGACGGCGAGAAGATCGCGGTGTTGATGCCGACGACCTGGCCATTGAGGTTGAAGGTCGGGCCGCCGGAATTGCCGCGGTTGACCGAGGCGTCGATCTGGAGGAAATCATCATAGGGACCGGCGCCGATATCGCGGCCACGGGCCGAGACAATGCCGGCGGTGACGGTGCCGCCGAGGCCGAAGGGATTGCCGACCGCCACGACCCAGTCGCCGACGCGAACCTTGGAATCATCGGCGAAGTCGACATAGGTGAACTTGCCGACGCCATCGACCTTGAGCACGGCGAGATCGGTACGTGGGTCGGTGCCGATCAGCTTGGCGTCAAGTTCCTTGCCGTCATTCATTACCACGGTAAAGGCCGAGCCTTCTTCGACGACATGGTTGTTGGTGACGAGATAGCCGTCATCGGAGATGAAGAAGCCGGAGCCTTGCGCAACCGGGCGCGGCTGGTCGTTGTTGTGGTCGCGACGCCCGAAACGGCGATGACCCTGGTCCTGGCCATTCTGATCGCCAAAGCCACGGAACTCCTTGAAGAAGCGGCGCAGTTGCGGATTGTCGGGGAGATTGTTGAAGCCGTCCGGATCGTCGGACTGGTCGGAGCCGTCATCGGCCGCCGGCTCGATCCTGGCCTTGACTTTGACGCTGACAACCGCGGGAGAAACACGCTCGACAATATCGGCGAAGCCAGGCACCTGCGGTGCCTCGACACGCACGGCGTCAGCCAGGACCGGCACCGTCCCGGTGGCGACGGCAGCAAAGCCGATCGCGCCGGCAATGGCGACAGAAGCGGCGGCGGCCATCAGACGTTTGCGAGTGCGGGGATATGAATTGGGGGCAATATTCATGGTTCTCGTATCCTCTTTGAAGGGATGCGCTCAGGTGAGCATCCTCAGGCAAGGAGAAATAGAGGGGCGCACATTACGGCGCCATTTCCAGTGCATGAAACTTTCGTAATGTTTGCGGAGAAGCCGGTTCCGCTTTCAGTCCCGCCGCAAGATCTTATCCAGCGCCGCCTGTTCCTCGGGAGTCAATGCAGCGGTTGCTGTCGAACGGCGCGATCGGGCGGTCAGCACGATGAAGAACCCGCCGGCCAGGAGCAGAAGGATCGGCGTACCCCAGAGCAAGCCATTGCGCAGGTTGAAGCGCGGCTTCAAAAGCACGAACTCGCCGTAGCGCGAAACGATATAGTCCATCACCTGCTGGTCGGTGTCGCCGGCGACCAGACGCTGGCGCACCAGGACACGCAGGTCTCGGGCAAGGTCGGCATCGGATTCGTCGATCGACTGGTTCTGGCAGACCATACAGCGCAGCCCCTCGGAAAGCGCGCGCGCCCTCGCCTCGAGCGCCGGATCTGGCAGTACCTCGTCGGGCTTCACTGCGAAGGCGCCGCCGGCAAACAACAGCGACAAGAGCAGCACCAGCGAGGCGAGCGAGAATCTGGTCATGGCAGGCCCGCGGAAGGCACGGCGCCTGTCGGCTTGCGACGCCGCGACGGCGCGCCGACGCGCAGGCGGCGGTCCATGAGCGACATCGCCGCGCCCGCCATCATCACCAGGCCGCCACCCCAGATCAGCGTCACCAGCGGCTTCCACCACAGACGCACCACGACGGAGCCGTCGGTCGCCTCGTCGCCAAGCGAGAGGTAAAGCTGGCTGAACCCGATCGTCTTGATGCCGGACTCGGTCGTCGTCATCTGGCGCACCGGATAGAAGCGCTTGGCCGAAGTGATTTCGCTGATGGTGCTGCCGTCGGCGCCAAGCAGGGCGAAGCGGCCGCGGTCCTCGCTGTAATTAGGCCCTTGAGCCGGATAGAGCCCTTCGAAACGCAGCGTATGGCCGGACAGTTCGATGGTCTCGCCGGCACGCATCGACAGGATCTTCTCGGCGCCGAAGCTGAGCGTGCCGACAATGCCGAGCAGCGTCAGGCCGAGGCCGAGATGGGCGAGCGCGGTGCCGAAGACGGAGCGCGGCAGGCCGGCGAAACGTCGCAGCATGATGGCGGGCGCTACGCTGCCCGCGCCGGATTTGACCGCAAGATCAGTGAGCGCGCCGCAGACCAGCCAGACGGCGAGGCCGACGCCAAGTGCTGCGAACACCGAGGCGCCATCGACGAACAGCGCCGTCACCAGCACAGCGGCAAGCGCCAGGGCAAAGGCCGCCATCAGGCGCTGTGCCGCGGCAAAAACGTCGCCGCGCTTCCAGGCCAGCAGCGGCCCGAACGGCACGATCGCCAGCAGCGGCAGCATCAGCGGACCGAAAGTCAGGTCGAAGAACGGCGCACCGACCGAGATCTTGTCGCCCGTAACGGCTTCGAGCGCCAGCGGGTAAAGCGTGCCGACCAGCACGGTGGCGGTGGCGGTGGTCAAGAACAGATTGTTGAGGACCAGCGCGCCTTCGCGCGAGATTGGGTGGAAAAGACCGCCGGCCGTCAGCCGCGAGGAGCGCAAGGCAAACAGCGCCAGCGAGCCGCCGATGAACAGCGTCAGGATGCAGAGGATGAAGACTCCGCGCGTCGGGTCGGTGGCGAAGGCGTGCACCGATGTCAGCACGCCGGATCGCACCAGGAAGGTGCCGAGCAGCGACAGCGAGAAGGTCAGGATCGCTAGCAGCAGCGTCCAGATCTTCAACGCCGAGCGCTTCTCCATGACGATCGCCGAATGCAAGAGCGCCGTGCCCGCCAGCCACGGCATGAAGGAGGCGTTCTCGACCGGATCCCAGAACCAGAAGCCACCCCAGCCGAGCTCGTAATAGGCCCAGTAGGAGCCCATGGCGATGCCGCCGGTGAGGAACATCCAGGCGACCAGCGTCCATGGCCGCACCCAGCGCGCCCAGGAGGCGTCGATGCGGCCCTCGATGAGGGCGGCGACCGAGAAGGAAAAGCAGATGGAGAAACCGACATAGCCGAGATAGAGCAGCGGCGGATGGACGGCGAGGCCGAGATCCTGCAGGATCGGGTTGAGATCGCGGCCTTCGATCGGCGCCGGATTGAGCCTGGCGAACGGATTGGACGTGGTCAGGATGAAGAGGAAGAAGGTGGCGCCGATCGCACCCTGCACGGCCAGCACATTGGCCCGCAGCGTCGCCGGAAGATTGCCGCCGAAGACGGCGACGAGCGCCCCGAAGAAGGTCAGGATGAGCACCCAGAGCAGCATCGAGCCTTCATGATTGCCCCAGGTTCCGGTGATCTTGTAGATCAGCGGCTGCAGCGAATGCGAGTTCTCCCAGACGCTCGCCACCGAAAAATCGGAGCTTGCATAGGCTGTCGCAAGTGCGGCGAAGGAGAATGCGGTCAAGGCAAAGCCGGTCACGGCGACAGGACCGCCGACGGCCATCATCCTGGGGTTGCCGGTACGCGCGCCAAACAGCGGCACCAGCGTCTGCACCAGGGCCAGCGCAAAGGACAGAACCAGGGCGAAATGTCCGGTTTCAACCATCGCGGCGCCTTTCTGGTTTTGTTGCAGGTTCTCGCCGGAAAACCGGAGGACACTTTTTCGGAACCTGCTTACTCACTCTTGCTCTCCTGCCACACGCCCTTGGCCTTGAGGCCGTCGGCTACCTCCTTGGGCATATAGCTCTCGTCGTGCTTGGCCAGCACGCTGTCGGCGACAAAGACGCCGTCCGGGCCGAAACTGCCTTCAGTGATGACGCCCTGCTGCTCGCGGAAAAGGTCAGGCAGGATACCGGTATACATGACCTTGACCGACTTCTGCGTATCGGTCACCGAAAAAGCGACCGTGGCGCCCTGCCCGCGCTGGATGGTGCCTTTCTCGACCAGCCCGCCCAGCCTGATGCGCTGGCCCGGCTGCACACTGGCGGCGGTCAGGTCGGCGGGCATGTAGAAATAGGAGGCCTTCTGGCCGAGCGCATAGAAGGTCAGCCCGGTGGCCGCGCCGAGAAAGGCCAGGCCAGCGACGATCACCGACAATCTCTTCTGCTTGCGCGTCATCGTCTACTCCGTCGCCGTCAGGCCGAGCGAGGTGGCAAAGGCGGTGAATTTCCTGGCTTCCTCACTATCGGGGCCAAAGACGGCGATACCGCGATTAAGCGCATCGCGCGCCTGGTCGGCCTTGCCCAGCACAACATAGGAACGAACGAGTTGCATCCACCCCTCCGCGTTGCGCGGATCTTGCCGCAGTTTCTCGTCGAGGCCTGCAACCATGGTCTCGATCATCGCTTGCCTGTCCTGCGGCGACATGGACGATGCGGCGTCGACCTCCCCGGCATCCGGGCCCTTCGCGGGCTCGCCCGCGGCGACGGGTTTGTTCGCGGATTCGGCCAGCGCCTGCTCGACGGCGCCACGCCATAGCGAATCTTGCGGCAACGTGCCGAGCATTTTCTGCCAGGCGGCCACCGCTTCGGGGACGCGGCCCTCCTGCGCCAGGCCCATGGCAAGATAGAAGTTCGCCTTTGGATTGGCCGGATCGAGCTTCAAGGCTGCCTCGAACGCATCCTGCGCCTCGGCCGAAACGATGCCGCCGGCCGCATTGGCGATCGCCTCGCCGAGACCGGCCTGGCGAGCGGCGCTCTCGCCATCGAGGCGAATGGCGTTGCGATAGGCGCCGACCGCGTCGGGGAACCTCTGCATGCGCAGATAGATCGGCGCCAGCACATCCCAGCCCCTGCCATCGGACGGATTGGCGGCAAGATGGGCTTCGGCGCGCGCCACCAGTTCGTCCACCGAGCTGTCGGCGGGATTCTTGGCCAGGCGTGCGCTGAGCGGCTGCGACGGCAGGTCGGGCGAACCGAGCTCGCTGTAGAACCCCCAACTGATCAGCGGAACCGCCAGGACCGCAACCGTAGCGACCAGCCGCGTCGTCGTTGACGGTCCGACTGCCTTGGCGGCCGGATCTGCATTGCCCAGGCGAAGGATGCGGCGGGCGATTTCGGCGCGCGCCTCCTCGGCCTCGGCCGGCTGGATCAGGCCGCGCGCCGCGTCGCGGTCGAGTTCGGACAGTTGGTCGCGATAGACTTCAAGGTCATGGTCGCCGGCGGCGGACGCGCCCTTCGAGCCGCCGGCCAGCGGCAGCAGCACCGCCAGGCTTGCGCCCAGCGTGAGAATGGCGGCTATGACCCAGAAAAGCATGGTTCTTCCAATAGCGGCAGAGCCTTGTGCTGCCAACACAGGTGCACTGCGACGCTTTGACGACCGCAGCGCTGCATGTCCTTGATCGATATCAACCGAAGCGGCCGATCGGAACAATTGAGCTCAGGTCAGCGGTGTCCAACTGCCATCGGCGTTGCGGCAGGCGGTGCCCCGCGCGGTGGCGCCGGCGGTGCCGGTAAACACCGTATGGGTGTATTGCCGGCAATCCTGCGAACCGACGCGATAGGGCTGAGCAGCGACGACCTCGCCCGAGCGGCCCGAACTGTCGCCTTTCCATGTCACCTTCTGGCCGCTCGCGGTGTATTCGAGCGCCTTGTATTCGGCTTCCAGCGCCTTGCGCTTGTCCGCATCGCCGAGCCCCGAGCCGATCGATCCGCCGACGAGGCCGCCGCCCATGGCGGAAATGATCGTCGTCGTCACCTTGCCGCCGCCTGGCGGCAGTGAGGC
This sequence comes from Mesorhizobium helmanticense, assembly GCF_003034915.1. GTDB lineage: Bacteria > Pseudomonadota > Alphaproteobacteria > Rhizobiales > Rhizobiaceae > Mesorhizobium > Mesorhizobium helmanticense. Next base: position 40,381 of record NZ_PZJX01000028.1, read on the forward strand.
CGGCTGCGGCGCAACCGTGACGTCCGGGCCTTTACCCAACGTCGTGCAGCCGGAAACGGCGAGCAGTGCGGAAACGAGCGCGACGCGAATCTTCATGCCAACAACCGGTTTTCTCGAGTTAGAGCTGGGTCGCGCCTTCGGGAGGTCGGCGTGGCCATAGTGTTGATGTTTGTCGGAAATTTGGCCATCGTCCGCGATCTCGGGATCAATCGACATGCCGCCATGGCATGTATCGTCCATCGACGTCGACCATTATTGAAGGCTCCGCAATCGAACCACCGCCTTCAACCCGCCCATGCCAGACCGTTCCAGCGCCAGAGCGCCTCCATATTCGTTGATCAGGTCGGCGACAATGGCAAGCCCGAGCCCTGTCCCCGGCTTTGTCTCGTCGAGACGCCGCCCGCGCTTCAGCACCTCGCGCGCCTTGTCCTCGGGAATGCCCGGGCCGTCATCCTCGATGCTGATCTCGAACAGATTGGCAAGACCTTCCTTGCCGGCGCCACCCTTGCCCGAGATTGGCGAAACCGACACGGCGACGGCGCCTTTTGCCCATTTCATCGCATTGTCGAGAAGATTGCCGAGCAATTCCTCCAGATCCTCACGTTCGCCGGCAAAGATAATATCGGTTGCCGGCAATGAAAGCGAGAGATCGGTCCGCGGGTTGAGTTTTTGCAGCACACGCACCATGCGCTGGACCAGCGGCGCCACCGGTGTGCGATAGACGACGCTGTCGCGTTGCGCGGCAACGCGGGCACGCTGCAAATAGTGGTCGACCTGCTTCTGCATGGAAGCGGCCTGCTCGGCGATGAGCTGACCCTGGGCGCCGCCAAGCGCCCGCCCCTCGTTGATGAGCACCGCCAGCGGCGTCTTCAGCGAATGGGCGAGGTTGCCGACCTGCGTGCGCGAACGCTCGACGATGCGCTTGTTGTTTTCGATGAGCGCATTGGTCTCGTTGGCAAGCGGTTCGATCTCTGCCGGGAAGTGGCCGTCGAGCCTTTGGGCCGTGCCCTCGCGCACCATGGCAAGCGCGTTGCGGACCCGGCGCAAGGGCTGCAGGCCGAGCAGGATGGCGATCGCGTTGATGGCGATCATGCCGACGCCGAACAGGGAAAGATAAGTAAGCAGGCGGCGCTGGAAGCTGGCAATCTCCTGGTCGAGCTCAGTCTGGTTGCCCATGACGCGGAAGCGCGCGGCGCGGTTTTTCGCGTCGAGGACGAACTCGCTCTCGAACACTTCCAGCTCCTCGCCATCGATGCCTTCCGTGGCGTAGCTGCGCTGGAAGCTGGAATTGAAAGGAACCTCGGCGACGCTCGGCGACGGGATCGTCTTGGTCATCGAGGATGAATGAAGATCACCGTGCACGCCTTCCGATGCGGGCTCCACCGACCAGTACCAGCCCGAATTCGGCTCCGAGAATCGCAGATCGCCAAGGTCGGGGGCGCCGGTCAGCGAACCGCCTTCGGACACGCCGACGGAACCGATCAGATTGAACAGATGCGCCGAAAGCAGGCTGTCGAAGCCACGCTCGCTCGCCTGGCGGTAGAGCGTGGTGATGAGGGTGAAGATGACGATCAGGGTGAGGATCGCCCAGATCGTGGAAAAGGCGATCACCCGGAACGCCAGCGATCGCGGCCACAACCGCAGCGAAAGCGGCGACCTTATGGTTTGCTGGGTAGGCAGCGGTTCCGCCTTATGCCTCCGGCTCACGCATGCGGTAGCCCATGCCGCGAACGGTTTCGATCATGTCGATGCCCATCTTCTTGCGAAGCCGCCCGACAAAGACCTCGATTGTGTTGGAATCGCGGTCGAAATCCTGGTCGTAGAGATGCTCGACCAGCTCCGTGCGGGACACGACCTCGCCCATATGATGCATCAGATAGGCAAGCAGGCGGAATTCGTGCGACGTCAGCTTTAGCGGCACGCCGTTGACATCGGCCTTGGACGCCTTGGTGTCGAGACGCAGCGGCCCGCAGGTCAATTCCGACGACGCATGGCCGGCCGCGCGCCGGATCAAGGCCCGGACCCTGGCCAGCACCTCCTCGATGTGGAACGGCTTGGTGACATAGTCGTCGGCGCCGGCGTCGATGCCGGATACCTTGTCGCTCCAGCGGTCGCGCGCCGTCAGGATAAGGACCGGCATCTTGCGGCCGCCGCGGCGCCAGCGCTCGACCACGCTGATGCCGTCCATCTGCGGCAGGCCGATGTCGAGAACCACTGCGTCATAAGGCTCGGTGTCACCGAGAAAATGACCCTCCTCGCCGTCGAAAGCCTTGTCGACGACATAGCCGGCATCAGCCAACGCGTCCGAAATCTGCCGGTTGAGATCCTTGTCATCTTCGACGACGAGTACGCGCATGCGGGGATCGTTACCTGTTGAAGCGTTGGCCTGTTGCCGGTGTCAGATATAGGCCGATTCCAGCGGCCTGGGAAACGCCAGCCTTTTTGAAATGGAAGAGGGTCAGTTCAGCGGAACCACGATTTCGGAGCGGCGCGGGCGCTGCCCGTCCTTGCCCGGGACCAGCACGACGATGACGCAGACCGCCTGGCCACCGCGCGTCGACTGCGAGGCCTTGGCCAGCGTGCCGCCATTCTGCTGTGCAACCTGCTGGCCGATCGCGTAGCAGTCGGAAGCGGCGAGGATGATCGGTGAAGCCTGCTCAGGCACGGCCACCGGCAGCGCCGTCGCCTGCGACGCGAACAGACCGGTCGCAGCAAGCGCCAGTATCGCGGTTTTGAGGTGGGAGCGAAGCGTTTTCATGGTCGGTGTTGTAACGCATCGGTGCTGAACGTGAAATGAACGGTGAACGCCCGAAAAACCATGCCCGCAACACCCCTGAAACGCGAGACAACCGACTTGAGACCCCCAACCCGGTGAAGTCAGCGAAAGGCCAGTCTAGACTCTGTTTCACCGATATTGAAAGTGCCTCAGGCGTTTTCCTGCGTGATGGCGCGAAAGCGCAGCAGTCCATGATGGACCGCCAGATCCTCGTCAAAGCGGGCTTCTGCAAATTCCAGGGACAGCCGTGTCTGGCCATGCGGGCCAATGGCCAGCGCAGCATCCGCAAGACGCGCCTCGATCCTGTCCATGATGTTACGCGTTTCGGCGTCGCCATGGGCTTTCGACCAGACGTGCAGCGTGACAAGCTGATCGGCGTCGTTGTCGGCACCAGTGTCCCAGTCAAAAGCGCTGGTATGGCCGCAAGTCACGTAGGGAAAGGCGACGTTGCCGGTCGCCTGCTCGACAAGGCCGGCGCCGCCCAGCAGCGCCGATAGCGATGCGTCGCTTCTCAATCTCTGGAACAGGGCCTGCTGCAAATCGCCGGGCGCCGTCATCTGTCATCCCCTCGCCGGTCGCGCTTTGACAGGCTTTGCGCCCGCGACGCTTCCTGCTTCCAACCTAACCGCGTTGAGCTTCCCGCGCCAGATCGTCCGACCATCATATGGCCGCCTTCAGCGCGCCAGGGACGCCTTTGTAGTGGCCCGCCTGTTTTTATTTGGCATGCAAGGAGTTTGAAGAAGCGTGCTATGGAAGTCCCTGGTTTCTCCGGACATTCGAGGTCGTTTTCGTGCGCGAACCATCGCTGCTGCCTGTTTTTGGAAAGCTTGGGATCAAGCCATCGGTTCCGATTTCAGCGAGACCGATTGTGGCGAAGAGCATGAACGGCATGTTGGCAGGCATGCGGAAGTTTCTATCTCTGCACGGAGGCATGGCCTTGAAACTGTCCGTGGTAATCTGGACAGTCGCTGTTCTGGCGGCAGTGTTCTTCGTCATGCAGACCTGACGGCATCGACATCTGTCGGCAGGGTGCGGCAGTCAAAGGGCGTCAGAATGGCAAACCGTTATGCATTGCGTATGGAGCAGCCCGACAGCTGGACCATCTTTGACGTCTTCACTGGCCAGCCTGCCGAACTCAAGCACCAAATCATGGTCGGCATGAACACGCGCGATGCTGACGCAATGGTCGATCGGCTTAACAGCCGGGACGTCAGGCGGCGGGCAAAGGTAGATCGCAAGCCCTGAGGCACGCCTGCTCCGCCGGCACATTTGGATCGGGATGGATCTGGCGCGTCGGCCCCGAACGCAAGGACATTCGGGATTTAGCGAAAATCGGCTGCGGTCAGCACATAGATGCTCTTACGGGTGCGCGCATAGGCGTTCCTGGCTACATCATGGATCGAACTGGACGCCGTGTCGAAGGCAGCGAGATAGCCGGCTTCGTCGGCGGCCGTTCCCGGCTGCATCTTCGACATGGCGTCGGCGGCGATAGAGAAGGAAATCTGGAACATGCCGTCATGGCCGACGAAGCGGATACGCTTGCCCGCCTCATCATAACTGCGGCTGCGATTGGGGAATGTCAGGCTCATGATTTCACCTCCGGCGTAGAAGCCTTCTTTGCTGCCCGCTTTTTCTTCGGCGTCGGGTTCAGGGCCTCCGCGGCACGGTCGGCCTCTTCCTTGGCCAGCCGCAGCGCCCGCAGCCTTGCCGTCTTGATGACCCTGGCCTTTGCCTCGGAAACATATTCGGCCGTCGCCTGGTTTCGCTCCGCAGTTTTCTTCTGCTTCTCCATGAACCGCGCTTCGGCTTTCTCCATGATATTCTGGCCAGATTCCGCCATCGATAAAATCTCCTTATTGGTCGAGATGATGAAAGTGGGTTTCTCGTTTAAGATAGGGACTCGCAATGAAAAATTCAATTTCCGGGTTATTTTTGATTTATCGCCGACCTTAAAATGAAAAAGTAGAATAATACTTTTAAATATTTCCCGCAGTCCCGGGAATATTTTTTGGCACTCCTATCAATCGAGTGCCAACGGGCCTATAGAAAAGGGGGCGGCCGCCTAAGCCGGCCCCAGAAAGAGTTCCCATGAAATTCCGGCCACTCCATGATCGCGTCGTCATTCGGCGCGCCGAAAGCGACACCAAATCCAAGGGCGGCATCATCATTCCCGACAATGCCAAGGAAAAGCCGCAGGAAGGCGAAGTGATCGCCGTCGGTCCGGGCGCTCGTGACGAAAGCGGCGCGCTGATCGCGCTCGACGTCAAGGCCGGCGACCTCATCCTATTCGGCAAATGGTCGGGAACCGAGGTCAAAATAGACGGCGAGGACCTTCTGATCATGAAGGAGGCCGACATTATGGGCATCATCGACAAGACCATCGCTACCAAGAAGGCCGCCTGATCGGGCGGGGAACCGCCAACAGCTTTCGATGCCTTAAGCGACCAGCCGATTGCCCAAACGAAGCGGCCGATTCCACCAACGAACGGGATGAAAAATCATGTCTGCCAAGGAAATCAAATTTTCCACCGACGCGCGTGACCGCATGCTGCGCGGCGTCGAGATCCTCAACAACGCCGTCAAGGTGACGCTCGGCCCCAAGGGCCGCAATGTCATCATCGACAAGGCCTATGGCGCGCCGCGCATCACCAAGGACGGGGTGACCGTGGCCAAGGAAATCGAGCTTTCCGACAAGTTCGAGAACATGGGCGCCCAGATGGTGCGCGAAGTGGCCTCCAAAACCAACGACCTTGCAGGCGACGGCACCACCACCGCCACGGTGCTGGCCGCTTCGATCCTGCGCGAGGGCGCCAAATTCGTTGCCGCCGGCATGAACCCGATGGACCTCAAGCGCGGCATCGACCTTGCCGTCGCCGCCGTTGTCAAGGAGATCCAGGCGCGCGCGAAGAAGGTCAAATCCTCCGATGAAATCGCGCAGGTTGGCACCATTGCCGCCAATGGCGACGTCACCGTCGGCGCCATGATCGCCAAGGCGATGGACAAGGTCGGTAATGACGGCGTCATCACCGTCGAGGAAGCCAAGACCGCTGACACCGAACTCGACGTCGTCAAGGGCATGCAGTTCGACCGCGGATATCTCTCGCCCTATTTCGTCACCAATGCCGAGAAGATGCGCGTCGAGCTGGAGGACCCTTATGTCCTCATCCATGAAAAGAAGCTCGGCAATCTGCAGGCGATGCTGCCGATCCTCGAAGCCGTGGTGCAAAGCGGCAAGCCGCTGGTGATCATCTCCGAGGACGTCGAAGGCGAAGCGCTGGCGACGCTGGTCGTCAACAAATTGCGCGGCGGCCTCAAGGTCGCGGCCGTCAAGGCGCCGGGCTTCGGCGACCGCCGCAAGGCCATGCTGGAAGACATCGCCGTGCTTACCGCCGGCCAGATGATTTCCGAGGACCTCGGCATCAAGCTGGAAAACATCACCCTCGACATGCTCGGCCGCGCCAAGCGCGTGCTGATCGAAAAAGACACGACCACGATCATCGACGGCGCCGGCGAGAAGGCAACCGTCCAGGCGCGCGTCACACAGATCAAGGGGCAGATCGAGGAGACCACCTCCGACTACGACAAGGAGAAGCTGCAGGAGCGGCTGGCAAAGCTCGCCGGCGGCGTTGCGGTCATTCGCGTCGGCGGCGCCACCGAGTCTGAAGTCAAGGAAAAGAAGGACCGCATCGACGACGCGCTGAATGCCACGCGTGCCGCAGTCGAAGAGGGCATCGTTCCGGGCGGCGGCGTCGCCTTGCTGCGCGCCAAGGCCGTGCTGAAAGGGCTGACCGGAGCCAATGCCGATGTGACGGCAGGCATTTCGATCGTGTCGAGAGCACTCGAAGCGCCGATCCGCCAGATCGCCGAGAACTCCGGCGTTGAGGGTTCGATCGTCGTCGGCAGGCTCACCGACAGCAAGGATCACAACCAGGGCTTCGACGCCCAGAACGAAACCTATGTCGACATGATCAAGGCCGGCATCGTCGACCCAGCAAAGGTGGTGCGGACAGCACTGCAGGATGCTGGTTCGATCGCGGCATTGCTGATCACTGCGGAAGCCATGATCACCGACATTCCCGCCAAGGATGCCGCGTCTGCGGCCGGCGGCGGCATGGGCTACTGACTATCGCCTAGACAAGCCTGCAGCGCCCCCGCCGAATGGCCGGGCGACCGATCCCAACATCAACCAGGAAGGAACCGTTCCGTGGCCACACAAAGCAGCAAGCCATCTCTCGCGCGTCGATGGGAAGATTACCAGCCGGCCAAATCCACGCTTTTGTGGGCATGTGCGGCAACCGTCGTGGCCACGCTGATCATCGGTTTCAACTGGGGTGGCTGGATGACCGGTGGCACCTCACGCGCGCTGGCGACAACTGCCGGCGAGGTGGCGCGCGGCGAACTGGCCTCGGCAGTCTGCGTCGATCGCTTCAACGCAGCGCCCGATGCGGCCGCCAAGCTTGCTGAGTTCAAGGCCCTGACCGACAGCTACAAGAAGCGACAGTTCGTTGAGACAGGCGGCTGGGCGACCATGCCCGGAAAAACCTCTCCCGACAGGCTGGGTGCACAAAGCTGCGCGGTCGCTCTCGCCGCCTGACATCTTGTTTCTGAGAGAACCGAACTCTTCGCGAGATCGTGAAAAACAGCCGCCGGGGCATCTTCCCCGGCGCGCGGCCGTCGGCAAGGAGATCGATCCATGATTGCATTCGTTCCGAAGCCAAATGCTGTGGCGAAGACCAAAGTGGCAGAGGAAAGCCGCTTCGATCGCATTCGCAGACTTGCCGATAAGCATAGGAAAGCTGACACCGGCACGATACGCCGCGACCCGCAGAAGACCAGCGACAAACGCCCTATGTGACGCCCGCGTGCCGCCTCAAGACACCGGTGCCGCACCGCCCTCTTCGGTACGCCGCGCTATGAATTCGTCGAGAACGCCTGACATGGCGGCGGCCGAAGCCGGCGGCCGAAAGTCGGCGAGCAGCCGTTTCCAGATGCCGGTGGCGCGCTCCGTGGCGGTTCTTGACCCGGCCTGCGTCCAATTGCCGAAATTGGACCAGTCGGCGACCAGCGGCTCGTAGAAGGCGGTGCGGTAGCGTGCCATAGTGTGTCCGGCCGAGAAGAAATGCCCGCCGGGCTGCACTTCGGCGATCGCCTCGAAGCCGATCGCGGCCTCGTCGCCGGGCGTCGCCACGCAGAGTTCGGCGATGGTCTGCAACGCCTCGATATCGGTGATCAACTTCTCGAAGGATACGCTCAGGCCGCCTTCGAGCCAGCCGGCGGCATGGATGCAGACGGTGGCGCCGGCAAGCACCGAACCCCACAAAGCGAACTGCGTTTCGTGGGCCGCCTGCGCGTCCGAGATGTTGGCGGCGCTGCCGCCGCCGGACCGCCAGGGAAGGCCGGTGAAGCGGGCAAGCTGGCCGGCGCCGAGCGTTGCCTTGACATGCTCCGGCGTGCCGAAGGCCGGCGCACCCGACTTCATGTCGACATTGGAGGAGAAGGAGCCGTAGACGACCGGCGCACCCGGCCGCACGATCTGGGCGAGCGCCAGTCCGGCCAGCGCCTCGGCATGCTGCAAGGTCAGCGCGCCGGCGACGGTGATCGGCGCCATGGCGCCGGCCAGGCAGAAGGGCGTGATGATAGACACCTGCCCTGCCCTGGCGAAATCGATGATGCCTTGCGCCATCGGAATATCGAGCTGGCGCGGCGAGTTGGTGTTGATGACGGTGTAGCAATGGGCGCCGCTCAAGAATTCGTCCTCCGACAGGCCGCGCGCCAGCCTGATCATGGCAAAACCGTCCTCGACCTGCGGCGTGCCGCGGGCGAAGACGAAGGGGACCTTGTCCGACAGCGTTAGTTGCGCCCGGTTGACGGCGTAGTGGCGGAAGCGGTTGTCGACATCCTGCGGCTCGATGCAAGGCCCCAGCATGTGCAGAACGTCGAAGTGCTGCACCAGCCGGATGAAGTCCTCGAATGCGGCAAGCGTTCCCGGCCGCCGGCCGTGTTCGAGATCGGTGACGTTGGGCGCGCCGCAGCCGGCCAGGAACGTCATCGTACCAAGCTCGAGCGCGATATCGCGCGAGCGGTCGCCGGCGCGTGTCGTGATCGACTTCGGCGCCGAGGTAAGTGCGGCCGCGACGATATCGCGGCCGATGCGCACCATCTGGCTGTCCTCGTCGACCAGCGCGCCGGCACTGGCATAGGCTGCACGCGCCTGCGGCAGCAACACCTTGATGCCGAGCTCTTCGAGCACCCGCAGCGCCGTGTCGTGGATGGCGACGACCTGATCTTCGGAAAAGACCGGCTGCGGCAGGAAGGGATTCTTCAGCGAGCGATAGTCGGGCCGCCGGCTGGATTCGCTGCCGGCCTCGCCAGTGCGTCCGCGCCGGCGCTCGCGCCTGATATCACGTGCGGCTTCATCGACCATCGCAGAACCTCCTCATTGCCGCATCGCCTTGCCCAAGGGATCGTAGGGAGAGGCCGCAATGATCCGTGCCGGCCGCTCCACGCCGACGATGTGCACAGATAAGGCAGTGCCCTCCCCGGCGAAATCGCGGTCGACCAGCGCCAGCGCGAGGCTCTTGCCGACCGAATAGCCATAGCCGCCCGAGGTGACGAAGCCAATGCGCCGGCCCTTGTGCCAGACCGGCTCGAAGCCGCTGGCATCGGCATCGACGGCGTCGACCTCAAGCGTCACGACGCACCGTGTGGTGACGCCCTCGCGCTCCTTCAATGCAGCCTCGCGGCCGATGAAGCCGTCCTTGCCGAAGGCGATGAAACGATCGAGGCCGGTCTGGCCTGGCGTATAACCCTGGGTGAATTCGCGCGACCAGATGCCGAAGCTCTTTTCCAGCCTAAGCACATTCAACGCATAGAAGCCGATCTCGGCAAGGCCGATATCCTCGCCGGCGGCAAGCAGCGTTTCGCGCAAGGTGGCATGCATACTGGCCGGGCAGTTGATCTCGAAGCCGAGCTCGCCGGCAATCGACAGACGCGCGACACGCGCACGCGCCATGCCGATGTCGAATTCGCCGCAGGCCATGAACGGCAAGGCGTCAGCCGAAATATCCTGATGCGTGGTGCGTGCAAGAACCGCCCGCGCATTCGGTCCAGTGACGAGGAAGCCGGACATTGCGTCGGAGATATCGGTGACGCTCACGCCTTCCGCCGCATGGGCCTCGAACCAGCGCATGTGGAATTCCCTGAGATAGTAGGAGCCCATGATCCAGTAGTCGCCGCCACCCCAGTTGAAGACGGTCAGATCGCCCTTCAGCCGGCCATCATGGCCGAGCATCGGCGCGAGCTTCGCCTGCCCCGGCTTCGGCAGCCTGCAGGCCAGCAGCCGGTCGAGCCAAGCCTCGGCGCCCGGACCCGAGACGGCATAGCGCGAAAAGGCCGATGTATCGACGAGGCCGGCGGCGCGCCGGACCTGCAGCACCTCGTCGCCGACGATGTCGAAGGCGTTGGAGCGCTTCAGCGTGGTGTTTTCGCGAAAGCCCATCGGCGCGAAATAGGCGGGGATTTCCAACCCCCACGACGCGGTCCATTCGCATCCGGCCGCCGTCATGCCGTCATAGGCGCCGGGGCGTTTCAGCGGCCGCCCGGCGGGTAGGCGCTCATTGGGAAAGGTCATGACGAAGCGGCGTGCGTAGAACTGGCGCGTCGTCTGCTTGAGATAACAGCGGTTGGCGGCAAAGGCGCCATAGCGGGCAATGTCCATGCCGAAAATGTCGGCCTGCGGTTCGCCATGGATCATCCATTCGGCCAGCGATTTACCGACGCCGCCGCCCTGGCTGAAACCGGCCATGACGCCGCAGGCGACCCAGTAGTTCCTGACGCCGCGCACCGGCCCGACGATCGGGTTGCCGTCCGGTGTGAAGGTGAAGGCGCCGTTGACCCATTTGCGGATGCCGGCGGTGGCAAGGCAGGGAAAGCGCTCATAGGCCCTGGAGAGCTCCGGACTGATGCGCTCGATGTCTTCCGGGATCAGCTCGATGCCGTAGTCCCACGGCGCTCCATCCATGTTCCAGTGCTTTGGGTTCTGCTCATAGAGGCCGATCAGGACGCCCTTGCGCTCCTGGCGCAGATAGGCAAAGCCGTCGAGATCGACGGCAAGGCCAAGCTCCCTGTCGAGCGCCGCGACCTCCGGAATGTCCTCGGTGACGAAATAGTGGTGCTCCATCGGTGTCACCGGCAGGTCGACGCCGACCATTCGGCCGAGCTGCTTTGCCCAGAGGCCGCCGGCATTGACGACATGCTCGGCAACGATCGTGCCCTGCTCGGTGATGACGTCCCAGCCGCCATCGGCGCGCGGCTTAAGGTCGAGGACACGGTTGCGCAGGATGACATCGGCGCCGCGCTTTTTCGCCGCTCCGGCATAGGCGTGCGTCGTGCCGTAAGGGTCGAGATGGCCTTCGTTGGAATCATAGAGACCGCCCAGCACATCGCTGACATCGACGATCGGGCAGATCGCCTTGATCTCCTCGGGCGTCACCAGCCGGGCGGTCTCGATGCCGACCGACTGGAACACCGCCCAGGCCGATTTCAGCCACTCCCAGCGAGCGGGGTCGCTGGCCATGTTGACGCCGCCGGTCATGTGCAGGCCGGCATTCTGGCCGGATTCGGCCTCGATCTCGCGATAGAGCTTGATCGTATAGTCCTGCAACGCCGCGACATTGGGATCGGCATTGAGCGCATGGAATCCGGCCGCCGCGTGCCAGGTGGAGCCGGCCGTCAGTTCGGCACGCTCGATCAGCGCGACGTCGGTCCAGCCGAACCGCGCCAGGTGGTAGAGCACCGAGGCGCCAACCACGCCACCCCCGATGACGACTGCACGATAGTGCGACTTCACGGCTTCCTCCGGGCTGCTCGACCTCGGCACCATATATGTACTGTACATATGTGTCTAGAGTGTAGACATAGATGTCCAGTCGGCTTGCGCGTCGTTACCCGTCATGCCAAGTGTGGGTGCATGATCGTGATCGCTCCACAGGACGAGCCGGCGCCCGGCAACATCAAGGTAACGCGCTGGGACTGGATCAATCTTGCGCTGCAGACGCTGATTTCCGATGGCGTCGAAAGCGTGCGCGTGCTGCCGCTCGGCCAGAAGCTCGGCGTGTCGCGATCGAGCTTCTACTGGTATTTCCAGAGCCGCCAGGATCTGCTCGACCAGTTGCTCGCCCATTGGCACGAGACCAACACCAAGGCGATCGTCGAACGCGCAAGGCGACCGGCCAAAAGCATCATCATGGGCGTCTTGAACGTGTTCGAATGCTGGGCCGACGAGCGGCTGTTCGATCCCAGGCTCGACTTCGCCATCCGCGAATGGGCGCGGCGTTCCGACGACGTGCGCCGGGCGATCGACAAAGCCGACGACGATCGGCTGAGCGCCATCCGCGACATGTATCGCCGGCATGGCTATGACGAGGAAGACGCCTTCATCCGTGCCCGGGTGCTCTATTACATGCAGATAGGCTACTACATGCTCGACCTTAGGGAACCCGTCGAGGCACGGGTCAGTCATCTGGCCGCCTACCTGCGCAGTTTCACCGGCCAGGAGCCTGAAGAGGCCGACGTGGCGCATTTCATGCGCTTTATGGCGGCACGGTGACGTCGGAAGCGTGCGCGCTTGCAACAAGCGCGCCCTTTTCGATCAACAGACCTCGCGCATGAGCCTGCCTTACCCTTGTGAGCAGCGCTAAAATGGACGCATAGTCGCGGGCAGTGCGCCGCCCTGAAATTGCCCGCTTGCGGTTCTCAAGGTCGCGCTGGGGGGGTGGATTTCCGGAATGACCAATCCTTTGGAGCCACGCAAGAGAAGAGGCCCGATCGCCGCCAGGCTGCTCGCGATCGATGCGTGGCTCGATTCCTCGCTCTACGAGATCGGCTTCAAGGCGCGCCAGTTCTGGGAAGCGGCCACCATTTTTTTCCGGCGTTTTCGCGTCACCGGCTGGCGCCGCGGCACCATCGAATTCTTGAGCGAAGGCTTCACGCTCGGCGCCGGCGGCATCGTCGTCATGCTGGCGCTCGCCTTGCCGGCTTTCCAGGAAACGGCAGGCGACTGGCGTGCCCAGGGCGACTTTGCCGTCACCTTCCTCGACCGCTACGGCAACGAGATCGGCCAGCGCGGCATCATCCAGCGCGATTCGGTGCCGGTCGACGAGATGCCCGACCAGGTCATCAAGGCAGTGCTGGCCACCGAGGACCGGCGTTTCTTCGATCACCACGGCATCGACGTGCTCGGCCTTTCCCGCGCCATTTTCGAGAATGTGCGGGCCAATTCGGTCGTCCAGGGTGGTTCGAGCATCACCCAGCAGCTCGCCAAGAATCTGTTCCTGACCAACGAACGGACGCTGGAGCGCAAGATCAAGGAGGCCTTCCTGTCGCTGTGGCTCGAGGCCAATCTGTCGAAGAAGGAAATCCTCCAGCTCTATCTCGACCGCGCCTATATGGGCGGCGGCACATTCGGCATCGAGGCGGCGGCCGATTTCTATTTCGGCAAGAGCGTCAAGGACCTCAACCTCGCCGAGGCGGCGATGCTGGCCGGCCTGTTCAAGGCGCCGACAAAATACGCGCCGCATATCAACCTGCCGGCGGCCCGCGCGCGGGCCAATGTGGTGTTGTCCAACCTGGTCGATGCCGGCTTCATGAGCGAAGGCCAGGTGCTGCAGGCAAGGCTGCATCCGGCCGAAATCGTCGACCGCGGCGAGCAGAAGAGCCCGGACTATTATCTCGACTGGGCCTTCGACGAGGTCAAGAAGATCGCCAAGCCTGGCCAGCATTCGCTGGTCGCCCACACCACTTTCGACGCCAACATCCAGAAGGCGGCAGAAGAATCGATGGAGTTCCACCTCCGTCAATTCGGCAAGGAGTACAACGTCACCGAAGGCGCCATGGTGGTCATCGAGACCAATGGCGCGGTCAGGGCGATCGTCGGCGGCCGCGATTATGGCGCCAGCCAGTTCAACCGCGCCACCAGGGCGCTGCGCCAGACCGGCTCGTCGTTCAAACCCTATGTCTATGCGACGGCCATGGAACACGGCTTCACGCCGAACTCGGTCGTTTCCGGCGGACCGATCTCCTGGGGTGGCTGGTCGCCTCACAATTACAATGGCGGATCCGCAGGCAATGTCACGCTGATGACGGCGATCGCCAAATCGATCAACACGGTGCCGGTGCGGTTGGCCAAGGACCATCTCGGTATCAAGCCGATCAAGGCAATGGCCGAAGCGATGGGCGTCGAATCGCCGCTCGAATCGCACAAGACCATGGTGCTCGGCACATCCGGCATGACCGTGATGGACCAGGCGACAGGCTACAGCGTGTTCGCGCAGAACGGCTTTGTCGGCTCCCGCCACGGCATCTCACAGCTCGTCACCCGTACCGGCGAGGTGGTCTACGACTTCGCCAAGGACGCGCCGCCGCCGCACCGTGTGCTGTCCGAACAGGCGCTCAAATACATGAACACCATGCTGGCGGCGGTGCCGGTGATGGGCACGGCGCGGCGCGCGGCCCTTCCCAACATCGTTTCCGCGGGCAAGACCGGCACCACCCAGGCCTACCGCGATGCCTGGTATGTCGGCTTCACCGGCAATTACACCGCTGCTGTGTGGATGGGCAATGACGATTTCTCTCCTACCAGGAACATGACCGGCGGCTCGTTGCCGGCCATGGTGTGGCAACGCCTGATGGTCTACGCGCACCAGAATATCGACCTCAAGCCGATCCCCGGTCTCGAACACCCCTTCGTCGACGAAGAGGTCGCGGCCAAGGCCGTGGAGGCGGAGAAGAAAAACGCCGAGAAGGCAGCGGCTGACGCCGCCGCCGAGCGGCCGCCAGTGCTGTCCAGCCAGACCACGCAGACGCTGCGGGACATGACCAGGCTGTTCCAGTCGGCGCCTGTCCTCCAGCCCCCCGCGGCGCCGGAGACCCTGTCGGCGCTTTGACCTGCCGCTAGCTCAGCGTCGGGATCTGCGTCGCGGCAATCTGACGGCCACGCTTGCCATGGCCCCCTGCCCCGCGATATCCCGAGCAGCGCTTCTGCTTTCTCATCCGCGGCTCTTCATGCTCAAGAACGCCTTGCTCACGCTGCTTTCGCTTGCCATAGCCATCGGCGGCGGTGGCGCCAGCGTCTGGTATGCCCTGAAGACGCAGGATGGCGTCGGGGCAATCAGGATCGGCCAATGGACGGCGTTCCCCGATATCGGCACGCCGGCGGCGGACCCTTATTCGAAGGCTCGCGTGGCGCGCGAAGGCGTGCTGGCGCTCGGGCGAGCTGAGGGGTTGTCCTTCATCGCCGAGCGCGATTCCGGCGGCGAACAGCTCATGCGCCAATGCGCCTACAAGATCGAAGGCGGATTTCCCACGGCGCGGTTCTGGACCCTCTACGCCGCCAATCAATCACTCGGCGTCGTTGAGACCGGCAGGCCAAGGCTTGCAGCACTTCAGTCCTACCAGGTCCTGCGGCAGCCCGACAATTCGGTGATCATCTCCGTCGGCAGCCGCCCAGCGCCGGGCAATTGGCTGCTGACCGAGGGCACTGGGCGGATGTATTTCGTGCTGACATTCTACGACACACCCATCGCCAGCAGCACGGGTCTGTCTGACGTCACGCTGCCGCGGATCCTCAAGGTTGGCTGCAATGCGTAAGCTGTTGCACGCCATCCTGCTCGGCCTGCTTGGCGCCGGCATCGTGCATATCATCGTCCTGCTGCTTGTACCGGAGTTTTCCGAACGCGGGGCCTGGTCGCGGCTGGCCATGGCCTCGGACCTCTACAAGATGACCAGGCTGGACGCGGAGGCCGGCGGCGCTCCGGTGGTGAAGTCAGTCGATCCGCTGTTTTATGCGGCTGCCTGCAGGTTCGACCTGACCGACGGCATGGTGAGGATCACGGCGCCGGGAAACGTGCCGTTCTGGTCCGTGTCCGTCTATGACCGCCGTGGCCACAATGTCTATTCCTTCAACGATCACAGCGCGACGGCGGGGCTGCTCGACAGCGTGGTGCTGACGCCCGCGCAGATGATCGAGGTGCGCAAGGATCTTCCCGAGGAATTGCAAGGAGCGATCTTCGTCGAAGCACCCATCGACGAAGGCATATTCGTCATCCGCGCCTTTGTGCCCGACGACAGCTGGAAGCCAACCGTGTCGCGGTTTCTCGATCAAGGTTCCTGTGAGCTGCAGGACTTTTAAAGCTGATCCCGAAACTCAGTGGTGCGGAACAGGCAGCGTCCCCGACGAGCTTGGCATCGTGGCCGACGAGCCTGGCTTGTCTGGATCGACGCCCGGCCTCGCCTCGCCCGTCAGTGGCCGCTGTTCATAGCGGACCCCTGGAAAGATGATCACCGCCGCCGGTGTGCCGGTGTTTCGAACTGCTCGATTGGTTGCCGCCGTTCGCGGCACGAAAGACAGTACCATGCCCATGGTTCGTGCATTCCTCTCGGTTGCCCCGGAGCATAACGCAACGCCTCCAACTCTGATTAAGGATGGCAGTAGGTTAACGGAACGCTAACGGATCGTCGCTAACTTGATCTTTGTTCTTGTCAAAGGCGAAACCGACACAGTCCCGGTTGAGCATGGCCAGATCGTGTCGAGTGTCGGGCGTATCCTCCGTGTCATCTTCGGACTTCAGGCAAATCGTTATACGGACCGAATCGGGAAAGGCCGAAAGGCTGTTCCGCGCGGCGGTGTCGGCATTCTGTTCGCTCACCCGTCCTTCGCGCCGGGAGATCGCGCAACTCGAAGACCTGACGATGCCGCTTTTCAACAACGTGTCGGTCGAGTCACGCCGCTACGTCGCCGCAGCACTTTCCGAATGCGAATATGCGCCTGCCGCACTGGTCAGGCGGCTCTGCGAGGAACCGGTCGATATCGCCGCACCGCTGCTTATCCGCTCGCGCGCTGTCAGCGACGTCGACCTCATCGCGCTCATCGGGCGTCACGGGCTTCCGCATGCGCGCGCCATCGCGCGCCGCAAGAATCTGAACCCGACCATCGCCCAGCTGATCAGGGTGCTCGAAAAGCCGACGCTGGTGCGCGTGCAGCAGCCCGACGCCGTCACTGATGCGACGGAGCGCGCCGAAATCGCTGCTGCCGTCCCTGATAGAAAGCCGCTACCCGGCGCCAGCGCCGAAAATGCGCGACGCCGGTTGCGGTCGATGATGCGCGCCGATGCGGAGAGCGGCGGTGTGGCCGTCAATCCGTTCGTCGGCGCGCAGACCTATGTCAAACTGCGCGAGACGGCGCTGACCGGCAACGCGGCATTCTTCCAGACCGCGTTAGCCGATGCGCTCGACATCGACTTCTCGATGGCCCGGTCGCTTACCGCAAACCAGAACTATACGTCGCTGCTGGCCGCCTTGCGCGCCCTTGACCTCAGCGAGGACAAGGCGTTCCTGATCGCGGCCGCGATCTATCCCACCGCGTTTCCGCATCCGCAGGCGATCCGCATCTTCCTCGATCGTTACCGGTTGCTGAATCGCGACGCAGCACTGGACAAGGTGCGCAACTGGAAAGCTGAGACCTTGTCGAGGGTGGTTCGCGGCATCGTGCGCGCCGCCGCGAACGCCGATACGCGCATTGCGCAAGACAGCGACAATGGTCCCGCCGTCGCCAGCCTCAAGGCATCTTGACGGCAATAAGCTCCTCGACCGTAACGGCGCCGGCCTCGATCTCCACCACCCAGATATCGGGATCGAATTTTTTCTCCCTCTCCAGCCTTGCGTCGAGTGCGGCGGCATCGTCGCCGGCGCCGAGCGGGCTAAAGAAACGGTCGTCGGGCTTGGCCGAATCGTAGCTCGTCTGCGGCGCCGGCCCGAACAGCGCAAGCTCGCCCAGCCTGCCCCGCGCCAGCACAAAGACAGCGCCCGCCTCGGTCGCGCCACGCTTGACCACGGCGGCAAAGCCGCCGGCGCCGAAAACCCGGCGCAGAAGGGCCGACACCCACAGATCGGTGGTTACGCGCATGGCAGGATTCCGGACAACATGCGACGCTCCTTACAGCATCGGTCCGGAAACCGAAATTGGTCTATGCTCGCCAAGGTGTGTTGAGATTCAGATCAGGCCAAGTCGGAGTCGAAGACGGGCGCGAAGCGACCAAACCAGGTGGGGATCCGAGAACCGGAGTGGAGCATGCTTTTGGGTAAGTGCACACCGGCCTACGCCGGCCGTAGCCTTCACAGCCACGACCGCTCATCAGTGCTTCGGACGGCGAAGGCCGGAAGCGCAGCAGGCCGCCATTTGCAGGCCGGCCTCACCTGAATATCGGCACACCCTGGGGTCAGTTGGTCAGGCCAATCTGGCGCATCTTGACGTAGACGACCTCGTCGGGTTCGCCGGTTTCCGGCAGTCCGAACAGCGACTGAAATTCCTTGATCGCGGCCTTTGTGCGGGCGCCGACCACGCCATCGAGTTGCATGTCGTCATTGCCGAATGCTTTCAGCCCGGCCTGGATCTTGATGATGCGGGCATCGGGCGCCGGCGCCGCCGCACCTGCCGGCGCCGACGCCGGAATGGCGATGGCGGCTGTCTGGTCCGGGCGGGGGGCCGGATGCGGCACCGCCGTCGAGGCGGTTGGCGTGGCGCCCAGTTGATCGAGCAGGACGCTGTCGATCTCACCGGAAGCGTTGAGCCCGACCTTCTGCTGATAGGCCTGGATGGCCTTGCGCGTGTTGGGGCCGGTAATGCCGTCAACCGTACCGGAATAGAAGTCGAGGTCCTTCAATATGCCCTGGACCTGTTCGACGACCGGATCGCTCTTGACCGGCGCCGAGGCCGGGCCGGGCCGCACGATGTTGATGGTGGTTTCGGGCTCGTCGGTGTCGGCGCGAGGAAAGGCCTCGATGCTCCTGGTGGCGAAAAACGCGCCGGCATGCGGAAAGGGCTGATACCACAGGGCGTTCGCCGAGACATAGAACAGCGTCACCAGAAAGGCGGTCGAGCCGCCGACCAGAACCGGATTGCGCGAGATCATGCTGCCAACCGCGACCGCGCCGCCCTGAAGGGCGTTGCCGCGGCGCCTGACCGCCTTAGGCCGTTTTGCGGAGCGAGCCATTCCTGTCCCCTTCCCCCTTCGTCCTGGCCGCGGGCATCGGCAGCACGCCGGGCTTGTCGGTAGAACGTCCCTTTGGTCCCTTCACCGGCAGGCTGATCGTGACCGTGGTGCCCTGGCCTGGCATGCTCTCGATCGACATGGTGCCGTCGTGAAGCGCCACCAGGCCCTTGACCAGCGACAGGCCGAGGCCGGTTCCCTCGAAGCGGCGGGTGTAATCGTTCTGGATCTGCATGAACGGCTTGCCGAGATTTTCGAAATCTTCCTCCGCAATTCCAATGCCGGTATCCCTGACCCAGAAATGCAGCCGCGAGCCGATGCGCTTGGCGCCGACGACGACATCGCCGCCATCGGGCGTGAACTTGATGGCGTTGGAGACGAGATTGATGAGGATCTGCTGCACGGCGCGACGATCGGCATTTATCTCGCCCGCATCCGGCGCGATCTGCGTTTGCAGGTCGATGTTCTTTGCCTCGGCCTGCAGCCGCATCATCGACTGGCACATTTCGACCGCTTCCACGAAACGGAACGGTTCCGGCTCGGTCGCATAGGCGCCCGACTCGATCCTCGAGACGTCGAGTATTGAGGTGACGACGGCAAGCAAATGCTGGCCGGACTCCCTGACAAGGCCGACATATTCCTTCTGGCGGGGATCCTTGAAGCCGCCGAACATTTCGTGCAGCAGCATGTCGGAAAAACCGATGATGGCATTGAGCGGCGTGCGAAGCTCGTGGCTGACGACCGCCAGGAACCGCCCCTTCGCCACTTCGGCGGAAGCCGCCGCCTCGTTCGCGGCGGCAAGGTCTTCGCGCAATGCGGCTACTTCGCCATTCTCGCGCAGGACGAGCGTGAAGACGTCCTGCTGTTTTTCCAGCCGCGCCAGCTCAAGGGCAAACGGCCGGTAATTGTCTGCCGTCGCGCCACCGCCGTCCTGCGGCAGCCTGACCCGAAGATCGAGCCGGCGCGCCAACGCGCCATCGCGCATGTCGGCCAGCGCGCTGAGGTATGCCACACGATCGGAGAGATGAATCCGGTCGAACAGGCCGGTGCCGAACAGCAGTTCCGGTTGAAGCTTCAGGAGCGTGCGCGCCTTGGCCGACGCATCCTGAACCTCGCCATGCCTGCCGACCCTCAAGACGACGGCGTCGATGATGTTCTCGAGCCGATCGTCGACCGCCGGATCAAGCCGCGCGCCGGCCGGATTGCCAAGTGCCGCCAGGCGAGGAGCAAGCGTGAACGCCCAGGCCAACGGCAGCAGCCAGTGCCAGGCGGCAATCTGCGTGGGATTGAGCGGCAAGACAGAGCCGGCAAAATATTGCAGAAGGACGGCTGCGAGCGCGGCTATGCCCCCCCATAGCGCCGCGCGCCGCGAGCCCACAATCCACCAGGCCTCGAACGGCAACGCCAGGGCGAGCAGAGCGACCGGCGAGGCCAGGCCTCCCGCAGCGGCAATGACACCGGCCACAGCGAGACCGCCCATCGCCAGGGCTGCCCGGCCGGCAAGCGCCATCTTGCCCGTCGCCGCCACCAGCAAAGCGGCAAACCAGCAAAGGCCAAAACTAGCGAAGATCGCAGCCACGGTCACGGCCGCGCCCATGCCGGAGGTGACCAGCGTGACCGCAGCGCCGGCGGCAAAGAACGGAGCGGCCAGCATGACGCCGATGAAGCGGCGCTGGCGCAGGCGATCGTTCTGCTCAAGGATGGATGGATGAACCATACGCTCGCAACCGGCCGCCATCGCGCCGGGCAACTCAACGTATCTGGCCCCGATTGAACTCAACGCACTTGCACCCGGTCGTGAACTGTCCTGCTTCGCAGGTCGCTTTTATTGATCTGAAACTCGCATCCAGCGTTTAAGGAATGGATAAGGCGGTGCCGACCAATGCCCGGCATGCGACAAATATTGGGAGGCCGGCGGCGGAAACCCGGGGCGATTGCAGCCATAGTAAACGGAGGGTTATCCGAGAAGGCTGCGGTTGCGCGCCGGACAATCGGCGCCAGCGCGCAGCCTTCCCAACAAAAGTTCTTTAAAAACAAATAGCTAGATGGTTACTTTTTACTTAAGAAGATAAACAGGGATTTGAAGCAAATCCATTACAAAACGCTTCGTTTCGAATTTGCCTAAAATTTGAGGAAAATTTTCACTGACCGAGCAAGCCGTCCTTTGTGCGCATGTGCCACGATCATGCCCATAAAAGAGGTCATGCCGCACGAAGGCATGATCCGGGTCACGGATGAGGGCAGTCCCTATGAGCTTTCTGATAAGAATGGCTTTCTGGTTTTCGCTGGTGCTTCTGGCGTTGCCGTTGAGTGTCGGAACTGACGACGCTGGTCACCAGGCTGTCGGCCCTCTCCAGGCTCTGTTTGCGGCCCGCGAAGCGGTCGGCGACATTGCCGGCATATGCGAACGCAAGCCCGACGTCTGCGAGACCGGCAAGTCGGCGATGCAGACGATCACCGCCCGCGCCAAGGAGACCGCCAAGATCGCGGCCGCCATGCTGGACGACAAGCAGACCGAGGGGCAGACCGACGGGCAGACCGGCGGCAAGCCAACGACAGGGCTCGACACTACTGTCGCGACCGGCAGCGTGGCGGAGACCATCGTCCTGCCGGCGACAGTCGACATACCGGTCAGAATGCAGACGACAAACTAAAGCGCGTCGCGTTCGACCGGCCTCATGCGACGCGCTTTAGATTCTTGTTTTTATGCATGTCGTTACCGCAAAACCGCTGCACACTTTTGCGCGACATGCACTAAGACAGTTCGCCGCCTTCTTGGCGACACCGCAGGCGCGTCCGACCTCTCGACGCCTGCGGTGTTTTTCCTCTTTTTTCGTGACGCGGCGGCGCCGGGTGACTATATCTTGGGGTGATGACCACGACGATCCAGACGATACGCGACGACTTCTCCCTGCTCGATGAGTGGGAAGACCGCTATCGCTATGTGATCGAATTGGGCGAAGCGCTGCCGCCGTTCCCCGACGCCGACCGCAACCCCACCAACAAGGTGCCCGGCTGCGTCAGCCAGGTGTGGTTGACCACCGAACAAGGACCGGGCGCCGACCCGGTTATCACCTTCCAGGGCGATTCGGACGCCCATATCGTGCGCGGCCTTGTTGCCATCATGCTGGCACTGTTTTCGGGGCGACCCGCCAGCGAGATCCGGAACACGGATGCCGAAGCCACTTTGAAGGCGCTCGGCCTCGACGAACACCTGTCGCCGCAGCGCGCCAATGGTCTTCGTTCGATGGTCAAGCGCATCAAGCGCGATGCCGAGGCAGCCTTGAAGCAGACCGCCTGATCACTCCAAAAAGCAAACGGCGCCCGAGGGCGCCGTCGACTGTCGTATCCAGGCTGCAGGGAGAGAGCCGGCTTCAGCGCCCTTTGCGCTTGCGGCCGAGACCCATCTTCTTGGCGAGTTGGGAGCGGGCAGCGGCGTAGTTCGGAGCAACCATCGGATAGCTTGCGTCCAAATTCCACTTTTCGCGATACTCGTCCGGCGTCAGACCGTAATGGGTCATCAAATGACGCTTCAGCGATTTGAACTTCTTGCCGTCCTCAAGGCAGACGATGTAGTCGTCATGGACGGAGCGTTTCGGGTTTACAGCCGGCTTCTGCTTGTCGGCAGGAGGCTGTTCGCTGGCACCGCCCACGCGCCCGAGAGCGGCATGGACATCAGCGATAAGGTTCGGCAGTTCGCCGACCGGCACTGGATTGTTGCTGACATAGGCGGCCACCACATCGGCGGTCAATTCGATCAGCGCATCACTGTTTCTGGAAGGTGTTTCGACAATATCCATGGTCTTCATGGCCCCAACGAGTGTTGTTTCTGTCTACGCCCTTTTTTGAAAGGTCGGGCATCGCGCGAACTTTTTTGCAGGAAAGAGCCTCTACGATTCGCGTCGCGGCATCTTAATGGGCCTGTAGACCAAGTAAGTCAATTCGCTTGTGGCGCTATATTCGTTGTTGTTGATCAAATAGTCCGCGATCAGCTTCAATCTTTCGTGCTGCGTGTAGCTTTGGGTATTTCTCTGGTCAGACCAGCGGCCGTTGACGCGACGTAAGGCCGTCTTTACATCCGTAATGTGCGTCGAAGAAGGCCCAATGCTTGGCTATGCTTGATCCTGACACATGGCTATCTGGTTGTTTCCCAAATCAACAAAACCACAGGTTGCGATGTGCTTGCTGCACATTAGCAAACCAGAAATCAGCGCTGCCGCCGGCACGGATCCGTCAATGGGGAGCGATGTACTTTCCATAAACCCAGCCGGTGACGAAATTGCCGCTTTGAGCCGGATCGTGCCAGACTTCGCACCAGCGATAGCGTACCTTTTCCACCTGCTGCGAGGCCGGTTGATTAGCGATATCGAGCAGGTTGACGCCGCCGGTGCATCTGCCGGTCATCTGCAGAACGGTGCCGTTGGGATAGGCGGCCTGCTTCTGCGATGACCCCGAGGGATATTTGCGCACATTGAGCGTGTCGCCAGACGGCACGTTGGTCACTTGCCAAGCTGCGAACACGGTTGCATGAGATTGGCCGGCATGGGCCAGAACAGTCAAAGCGACGGCGAGAGCCGCAGCGGTGCGAACATAGTATTTCATCATCGTCCTCTCCTCGGCTCATCTTCTCGAGCCCGACATCACAATGCATCACGACCCTTGAACCCGCGCTGATCGGCGTGTTCATTCGCCATTCAAGTAACTTCCACAGTGAGACTCAATGACCAAAACCTCAGCATTTCCGACCGCCAGCCCGCCACAGCCAGAGAAGCGGCCGGTGTTCGACGTCCATCATGGAGTGACCCGGACGGACGATTATGCCTGGCTGAGAGCCGATAATTGGCAAGAGATGTTCAGGGATCCATCCCTGCTCGACAGCCATATCCGCGCTCAACTGGAAGCCGAGAACGCCTATCAGGCGGCGCTGATGGCCGACACTGCCCGGCTGCAGAAGCAGCTTTTCGGGGAAATGAAGGGTCGCATCAAGGAAGACGATTCGTCCGTGCCGATGAAGGACGGGCCTTATGCCTACGGGTCGTCCTTCAAGCTCGGCGGCGAGCAGCCGCGCTATTTCCGCATGCCACGCGATGGCGGCGACGAGCAGATCCTGCTCGACGGCGACGCGGAAGCCGAGGGCAAAGCCTATTTCCGCATCGGCGGCGTCGACCATTCGGCCGATCACCAAAAGCTCTTGTGGGCGTTCGACGACAAGGGCTCCGAATTCTTCACGCTTCGCGTGCGCGACCTCGCCAGCGGCAACGAGCTGACCGACCAGATCGCGGATACGGGCGGCGGCGGGGTGTGGGATGCCGGCGATGACGGATTTTTCTACACCCGCCTCGATTCCAACCACCGCCCCTCCAAGGTGCTGTTCCACGCTCTCGGTGACAAGCCTGAAAACGACCGGCTGATCTATGAGGAAACCGACCCCGGCTTCTTCATGAATGTCGGCGGCACCCGCTCCAACGAATGGATCATGATCGGCATCAACGATCATGAGACCTCGGAATACCGCATTATGCGCGCCGACGAGCCGCTGGCCGAACCGAAGCTGGTTTGCCCGCGCGAGACCGGCCTGCAATACGACCTCGAGGAAGGCGGCGACATCTTCTTCATCCTGACCAATGCCGACGGCGCCAAGGATTTCAAGATCATGACGGCGGCGGCCGGCGATCCGGTGCGCGCCAACTGGCAGGAACTGGTGCCGCACGAAGCGGGCCGGCTGATCCTCTCGGTGATCGGCTTCAGGGATCATATGGTCAGGCTCGAGCGCAAGGAGGGCCTGCCGCGCATCGTCATTCGCGACCGCAAGAGCGGCGAGGAACACCTCATCTCGCTCGACGAGGAAGCCTTCTCGCTCGGCCTGTCGGGATCTTATGAATACGACACCGAGATCATGCGCTTTTCCTATTCGTCGATGACAACGCCGGCGCAGGTTTTCGACTACAACATGCGCACCCGAGAGCGCGTGCTGCTGAAGACCCAGGAAGTCCCGTCCGGACACGACCCGGACCACTATGTCACCCGGCGGCTGATGGCGCCCGCCAGCGACGGCGAGCTGGTGCCGATCTCGCTCATCCATCACCGCGATACGCCGCTCAACGGATCGGCACCTTGCCTGCTCTACGGCTATGGCTCCTACGGCATCACGGTGCCGGCCTCGTTCAACACCAACTGCCTTTCGCTGGTCGACCGCGGTTTTGTCTACGCGATCGCCCATGTCCGCGGCGGCAAGGACAAGGGCTACGGCTGGTACGACGACGGCAAGCGGGCGCACAAGATGAATACGTTCACGGATTTCATCGCTGTCGCGCATCATCTCGTCACCGAGCGCTACACGGCGCACGACCGCATCGTCGCGCAAGGCGGCTCGGCCGGCGGCATGCTGATGGGGGCGATCGCCAACATGGCGCCGGAATGCTTCGGCGGCATCGTCGCCGAGGTTCCGTTCGTCGACGTGCTCACCACCATGCTCGACGCGACCTTGCCGCTGACACCGCCGGAATGGCCAGAATGGGGCAATCCGATCGCTTCGCAAGAGGATTACCACACGATCGCCGCCTACTCGCCCTATGACAATGTCGGCGCGCTCGACTATCCGCCGATCCTGGCGCTGGCCGGCCTTACCGATCCGCGCGTCACCTATTGGGAGCCGGCCAAATGGGTGGCGCGGCTGCGCGAGCGCAAGAGCGGCGACAATCCGGTGCTGTTCAAGATCAACATGGATTCCGGCCATGCCGGCGCCTCCGGCCGTTTTTCGCGGCTGGAGGAGATCGCCTATACATATGCCTTTGCGCTGAAGGTTGCAGGCAAGGCCGACCTTGCCGCACACGAAGTTTTGAGCTGATTTTCCGCTCGCAATTGCAACAGCCGCGCGCTACCCAGTGCGCGGCTTTTTTCCAGCCGCAAACCACCCGGTCACGCCAAGGTTCCGCCATGCTGCTCGTCGACGTCTATCTCGACAAATCGCCCATCCAAGGCATCGGCGTTTTCGCCAAGAACCATATTCCCCGAGGCACGCTGGTGTGGAAGCTCGACCCCAGATACGACCGCCGCATCGAGGTCGAGACCTACGAGCGCGAAACCGGGCCGGTCAAAGCCTATCTCGACCGCTACTCCTATCCCGATCGCCGCGACCCCAACTACATCGTCTTCGAAGCCGACGATGCGCGCTATATGAACCACGACGATGATCCGAATTGCGACGTGTCCTCGCCGGAGGAGACATATGCGTTGCGCGACATCGCGGCCGGCGAGGAATTGACCTGCGACTACAATCATTTCTTCGAAACCGGTTTCGATTTCCTGGGCGATCGCCACCCGTAGATCGGGAACGTGGAATGCAGCGCGGGCAGGATTGACAACACCGGACCTTCAGCGCACCTTCCAGGCAGGTGGATACGACCTGCTGCTTGCACCCTCCGGGGTAAGGTGAATGTATCGAGCCACTTCAGGCTCCCTTTGCCCGAACGAACGGGTCAGTAACGCAAGCCCTGACGTCTTCCGTTCTTCGAAGCAAAGGATCATTCCATGCGCGATTTCCGCGATGCAAAAGCCATGGCGCAAACGCTGTCCGAAGCGCTGAGCGCCAAATCCATTTCCCTGTCCCACAGCGAAAGCCTCGAGCTCATTGCCAGGATCCTCGGCCTCCGCGACTGGAACGTGTTGGCTGCGAGGATTCAGGCGAGCCAACCAGTCGGTGCCAGGCCCGGAAACCCGGCGCCCGAGGCCAGCCCGCCCCCCTCCTCCGGCGCGGATCTGCCGATTTTTCCAATGCGGGATTTCGTGCTCTTTCCGCAAATGACGGTGCCGGTCTTCGTGGGCCGCGACAAAACGCGGCGCGCGGTGGAGCACGCGGTGGCAGGCGACCGCCGCGTTCTTGTGGTCGCCCAGAGGCGGGCGACCGACGATGATCCCGGCAACCTTGATTCTCTCTATCCGGTGGGTGTCACGGCAAGCGTGATAAACTGCCAGACGCAGGTGGATGGGGTTCTCAAGGTCTCCGTCTCCGGCCTCCAGCGAGCCGCGATCCTTCGCCTGGTCAACGCCGACTTTCTGACGGCGGAGGTCGCGCCGGTCGAAGAGCAGCGTGGCCAATCGGCGGAGGCGGAAGCACGTTCGAGCGCGGTTCTCGAAACATATCAGAGCTACGCCAACATCGATTTTTCCTCGATCCAAAGAAGGCCCAAGGCACGGCTCGGCCTGCCCTCCATCGGCGATCCCGGCGTCCTAGCCGATACGCTCGCGCCGCTGCTGTCGATCAGTATTGAACAGAAGCAGCAACTTCTGGAAACCGGTGATGTCGTCGCCCGGCTCGAAAAAATCCTCGACCTGATGAAGGCCGGCCGGCCTGAGAAAAGGCCAGCGCCAACCGGCTGACGGGTGCTAGTTCGCCGGCTTGCGCGCGGGATAGCCGTTGGGGTGCGGCGGGACGGCCTTCAGATAGGCCGCGATCGCCGCGCGGTCGTCCGGCGTCAGCTCGGCCATGTTTCTCTGCACGTCGACCATGGCGCCGCCAACGGAATCGAAATCCGGCGTGAAGCCGGTTTCGAGATAGTTGGCGATGTCGGCCTGCGACCACTCGCCGATGCCGCCTTCGCCCGGGGTGATGTTCGGTACGATGCCCTTGCCTTCGGCGGCAGTGGCTCCGGCCAGCCATTCGCTCTTCGTAGTGCCGCCGGTAAAGTCCCGCGGCGTGTGGCATTCGCCGCAATGGCCCGGTCCTTCGACGAGATAGCGGCCGGCCAACACCGGCTCCGGCGTGCCGTCGGGGAAAGCAATCACCGGCTGATCGCTCAGATAGAGCCGTTTCCACAGCCCGATGCCGCGACGGATGTTGAACGGGAAGCCCAGCGAATTGGCGGGCGCCTTGCCGGCCACCGCCGGAAGCGTCTTCAGGAAGGCGTAGAGATCGGCAATGTCGGCCGGCTTCATGCGGGCATAGGATGCGTAGGGAAACGCCGGATAGAAATGCTCGCCACTCGGCGAGACACCCTTCAGCATGGCGTTGGCGAGGTCTTCGACCGACCATGCGCCAATGCCGTCCTTGGCATCCTGCGAAATATTCGGCGGCACGAAGGTGCCGAACGGCGTCTTGAGTTCGAGACCGCCAACCAGCTGAAGGCGGGCATCGCCCTGCGAGCCCGGCTTGGAATGGCATGACGTGCAGCCGCCGGCATAAAAGATGCGCTTGCCCTTGGCGGCATCGCCGGGACCGAGTTTCGCCAGCGTTTCAGCATCGAGCCTGACCGGGGCCGACAGGAAGCACGCGGCAACCGCGCCGACGCCACCCAGAACGAGAGCAGCGCCGACGAGCTTCTTCAGCAAGCGCATCGCCCGCGATCAGCCCTTCTTTATCCGGTAGCTCTGATGACAAGTGCCGCAATTGGAAGCGATTGTTCCAAACTGCGCCTTCAGGCTGTCGACATCAGCGGGTGCAGCAGCAACCGCAGCCTTGACGTCAGCGAGGTACTTTTGTTCGGCCGTCTTGAAGCCAGCCATGTCTTCCCAGATCTTGGGGGCAGCCGTGGTGTCTCCGGTATCGCTGCCCGCCGGGAAAAGCGTTTCGACGTCGGTATCGAATTTCTCGGCATTGGCCTGAAGCGCCTGCAACTGCGTCAGCACCGCCGCAGCATCGTAGGGCTCCTCGCCCTTGACCACTTTCGACAATCCGCCAACGATCTTTCCGCGGTCCTTCATCAGAGCCTGCCGATCCAGTATCGGGTCGGCAAGAGCCGCCGAGCCGGCAAAGGCGAGCATAGAGATGGCGATAACAAGCTTTCTCATTCAATTGGCTCCATGTTGAGGCACCCCAGGACAAAACGCTAACGGCAAGGATGGCTTAATAATTCCAGAACTTCGCCTCACGGTTGCGTGAATCTTGCGATCTCGAGCTTCAAAAGAAAAAAGCCCCGGTCGTGCCGGGGCTTGTCTGCAAAGTGGATCAGGCCTTTTCGTAAAGCTCCAGGACGTGGTCCCAGTTGATGAGACTGTCGACGAAGGCTTCGAGATATTTCGGCCGGGCGTTGCGATAGTCTATGTAGTAGGAATGTTCCCAGACATCGACGCCAAGGATCGGCGTCGCGCCATGGACGAGCGGGTTCTCGCCATTTGGCGTCTTCGAGATCGCCAGCTTGCCGTCCTTGACCGAAACCCAGGCCCAGCCCGAACCGAACTGGGTGGTGCCGGCGGCGATGAAGTCCGCCTTGAACTTGTCGTAGCCGCCCAGGTCGCTATCGACGGCCTTCTGCAGGGCGCCCGGCAATTTGTTGCCGCCGCCGCCCTTCTTCATCCATTTCCAGAAATGGATGTGGTTGTAGTGCTGGGCGGCATTGTTGAAGAGCCCGGCGTTCTTGCCGAAGGATTGTTTGACGACTTCCTCGACCGACAGGTCGCCCATGCCGGCCTCCGCGGCCAGCTTGTTGCCGTTGTCGACATAGGCCTTGTGGTGCTTGTCGTGGTGATACTCCAGCGTCTCCTTCGACATGTAAGGCTGCAAGGCCTCGTAG
The DNA here is from genome assembly GCF_003034915.1 of Mesorhizobium helmanticense. Lineage (GTDB taxonomy): Bacteria > Pseudomonadota > Alphaproteobacteria > Rhizobiales > Rhizobiaceae > Mesorhizobium > Mesorhizobium helmanticense. The sequence goes on from NZ_PZJX01000028.1 coordinate 69,708, forward strand.
TCATAGGGCAGAGCGGGCAATTCGAAAGCCATGGATAATACTCCCTCGTGGAAAGAACCCGGTGTCGATACCGGACTAAGATAGGGCTGGATTGAGCTGGAACAACTCCGGAATGAAGCGCCGGTTCCCTTTCTAGGCGGGTTCCGGAAAAGTGTCACATGGTTTTGCGCAAGGACCCTGCGTCAAAACAACGGGCGGGCACGCAAAACGATAGCGGGTCAGCCGGCGGACGTCGAATGCGCCCAATCCCAATAGAGTTCACGCGCCTTCTTGGCCACCGGACCGGGCTGGAGATTGCGATCCTCGATGCGGATGACCGGCACGACTTTCGAATGGTTGCCGGTCGAGAAAATCTCGTCGGCCTCGAGGAAATCGCGCACCGACAGCATCTTTTCAGTGGTCTTGAACCCGTACTCGCTGAGCAGCGTCATCGTGCGCGAGCGGGTGATACCGGACAGGAAGGTGCCGTTCGGCGCCGGCGTCTGCACGTGGCCGTCCTTGACCAGGAAAATATTCGAGGTCCCGGTCTCGGCGACATTGCCCAGCATGTCGAGCACCAGCGCATTGTCGAAACCGCGCATCTTGGCCTCGAGGATGGCCCGGCCATTATTGGGGTAAAGACAGCCCGCCTTGGCATTGGTCGGCATGGTTTCGATGGTCGGCCGCCGGAACGGCGAGACGGTGAGCGAAAAGCCCGTCGGCGAGATCATCGGCGATTCGTAGAGGCAAAGGCAGAAGCGGGTCGAAGCCGGATCGGCTGGTACCCCCATGTAGCCGCCATGCTCGGCCCAGTACATCGGCCTGATATAGACCGCCGTCTTGCCGTCGAATTTCTTCAGCCCGTCCCAGGTCAGCCCGACGATCTTTTCGGTGCTCATGGACGGCTTGAGGCCGAGCGCGATCGCCGATGCATTCACCCTCGCGGCGTGGCGGTCGAGGTCGGGGGCGACACCTTCGAACCAGCGAGCGCCATCGAACACGCTGGTGCCGAGCCACATGGCATGGCTGCGCGGGCCTAGAATGGCGACATTGCCTTCATACCAGTCGCCGTCGACATACGTCCATGTCGCGGATTGCGCCGCAGTCGCCAGTGTCATTGCTTGGTTCCGTTTCGGTGCTTGTGGCCGGCCATGGAAGAGGCTTTGGCGGCTGTCGTCAACCGGCATAAGCGAGATTTGTTGAGGCCAGCGGTCCCCGGACCAATCGACCTCGGCGTCAAGTATGGCTGCAATCCGCTGGCTTCAATTTGATCCCTGACTGCAATCGGTGCTTGCACCTTGTGCTGGCGCGCCGCAAAACTGTCGCCATGCATTATGCGGCTTACGTTTTCGACGCCTATGGCACGTTGTTCGACGTGCATGCGGCCGTGCGTCGTCATGCCGACCAAATCGGACCCGATGGCCAGCTTCTGTCGGACATCTGGCGCGCCAAGCAGTTGGAGTATTCCTGGGTGCGAACGCTGATGGGCGCCTATGCCGACTTCTGGCAGCTCACCGAACAGGCGCTCGATTTCGCCTTGCGCAAGGTTCCATCGGCGGACAACGGGCTGAAGACGAAACTGCTGGAAGCCTATTGGCGACTGGACTGCTATCCGGAAGTGCCGGCCGTGCTGAAGGCGCTCAAGGCGTCGGGCGCAAGACTGGCGATCCTGTCCAACGGCTCGCCCGAAATGCTGGAAGCGGCAGTCAAGTCCGCCGCGCTCGACCAGGTCCTGGACGACATCTATTCCGTCGATGCCGTCAAGCGCTTCAAGACCGACCCGTCGGTCTACGACATGGTCACGACGAACTGGCGCCTCTATCCCGGTGCTGTGTCGTTCCAGTCGTCCAACCGATGGGACGTCGCCGGCGCCACCAAATTCGGTTTCAGGACCGTGTGGATCAACCGTGCCAACCAGCCCGAGGAATACCGGGACTTTCCGCCGGCGCTGATCCTGCCCTCGCTCGAAGGCTTGCTGACAGGCGGCTGATGCTCGACATGTGGCCGCAGTGCAACAGGGACGGCGCGGTCACAGCTTTGCCTTTGTTTGTCCACCGTCAGGCCAGATTCGGAACCGCCTATCGCGCCGGGCATTGGTGGAGCTGACGCCATGCCAATCAACGCGTATTCACGCTTTGTTTCGATTTGAGACTTAATAAAGGCAACCATGTTCACAACCGACATCGAATCCTATCGCCTGAGCCGCCGCGGCTTTCTGAACGCCGCAGCGCTTGGCGCCGCCTCGATTGCGGTTTCCGCCTGCGCCACCGTGGGGCAGCGGCAGCCGGTAGAGCCTCCGCCGCCGGCCTATGTCGAGCCACCGCTGCTCGACTACGCAACAATGTATGCTCCAGTGAGCGATGGCGGATTCGACCTGCCGGGCATACCATACGAGAAAATCGACGAGCAGTTCCTGCGCCAGATCGTTCCCGATCCGACCGGCCAGCAGCCCGGCACCATCGTCGTCGATACGGTCGGCCACCACCTCTATCTCGTGCGTCCGGGTGGGCAGGCCATCCGCTACGGCGTCGGGCTCGGCCGCGCCGGGTTCGAATGGTCCGGCGACGCCGTCGTCCAGTGGAAGCAGAAATGGCCGAAATGGACCCCGCCGGAAGAAATGATCGCCAGGCAGCCGGAACTGGCAAAATACAGCGCCGACAATGGCGGCATGCCTGGCGGGCTGAAGAACCCGCTTGGGGCGCGGGCGCTCTATCTGTTCCAGGGCAACCAGGACACGCTCTACCGCCTGCACGGCTCGCCGGAGTGGAACTCGATCGGCAAATCGGTGTCTTCGGGCTGCGTTCGCCTGATAAACCAGGACATCATCGATCTCTACGACCGCACGCCCTCGAAGACGCCGGTCATCGTTAGCGCCGGTGTCGGCCAGCAGATGGTGGCGACGCCAAACCGGAAGGCCATTCCGATCGACTCCGGCGTGCCGGAAGGCTCGATCCTGCTTGGCCCGGTAAGGGCGATTACCGACCAGGTTTTCTGAGCGGGTTGGAGCCGAACGAGAACTTCCTCACTCCGGCTGGTTTTCGGTTGGTAGTGGCGCGAGCTATCGGGCTTTGCCGTGCCGTGTGGCGGCCCGGCGCGACGCCCACAATCGGCGTGCCTACGGCAGATTCGCGCCGATCTCGGACGTTGAGATCAGCGTCGCCTGCCGCACTCCACGCTATTGCAAGACGTTCAAATTTGAGCTTCCGCACTCATGCTTTGTCGAGAGTATCTCCGTAAGTTTCAGCCGTTCTGAATCGCCTTCGGCGACGATGACGACAAAATAGGAGAACTCAATGGCTCGCAATCACGTTGAACGTCTTGGAGAGTTCAGGGACATCCTGGTCGCGACTCGACGCGAAGGAGTCCGTAACGTGCACCATACTCGCGACGCAATGCGGGCAAGTGGCTTCCAGATTGGGGACAGCGAGGGCTCCAGCTACGGAGCGGAGCTGAAGGTGCTCCAAGAGGAAATTGAGGCAGTCGATCGCGCCATCGAAGACGAGAAGCGGTTGGCCTTGGCCCTCGAGAGCGCGGCTCAATCCCGCCGACCGACTAAACCGAGAATCGTGAAGGGAACATAGGGGGCAGGTACAGCCCTTAGCGCCCGTCGCATCGAATCGCCTGCGTTATGGCGTCGGCGCCCTGACAGCGGTCGTCTCCCGGTCAACTTCGGTCGTTCACCATGCACCGCGACGGCAGTTCATGGCGCAACGCGACATTCGCACGACGCTCTCACCGCCCCCTCGACAAACTCCCCAAAATCCCCCGCACGATCGCGCGGCCCACGGATGATCCGACGGAGCGGACCACCGATTTGATCGCCGCCTCCGCCACCGTCTGGCGATTGGAGGGTCTTGGCGCCGATGTGCGCCTGCCACCGGTGGTCTGGGGCGCGGGGCTGTCATTGCCGAAGCCCGGAATGGTCCAGCGTGACCGGCCTGCCTCCTGCTGCTGCGCCTCGGCCTCCTGAGCTTCCTGGGCTTTTTTCTGCAGCATCTCGAAGGCCGATTGGCGATCGACGACCTGATCGTACTGTCCCGTAACCGGGCTCTCGGCGATCAGCTTGCGGCGCTCGTCGGGCGTGATCGGGCCAAGGCGCGACGATGGCGGGCGAATCAGCGTCCGCTGGACCATGGATGGCGCACCCTTGGCTTCCAGCGTCGAGACCAGCGCCTCGCCGGTGCCAAGCTGGGTGATCACGGTCGCAGAGTTGAAGTCGGGATTGGGCCTGAACGTGTCGGCGGCCGTCTTCACCGCCTTCTGTTCCCGCGGCGTATAGGCGCGCAGTGCGTGCTGCACCCGGTTGCCGAGCTGGGCCAGAACGGTTTCGGGGACATCGAGCGGATTTTGGGTGACGAAATAGACGCCGACGCCCTTCGAGCGGATCAGGCGGACCACCTGCTCAACCCGGTCGATCAACACCTTAGGCGCATCATCGAACAAAAGGTGCGCCTCGTCGAAGAAGAAGACCAGCTTCGGCTTGTCGGGATCGCCGACTTCGGGGAGTTCCTCGAACAGTTCCGACATCAGCCACAACAGGAATGTCGCATAGAGCCGGGGATTCATCATCAGCTTGTCGGCGGCCAGCACGCTGATGGCGCCGCGCCCATCGCGGGTGGTGCGCATGATGTCGGCGATCCGCAACGCCGGCTCGCCGAAGAAGTTCGCCGCGCCTTGGCTCTCAAGGACCAGCAAGGAGCGCTGGATCGCGCCGACCGAAGGCTTGGTGACATTGCCATAGCGAGCCCCGATTTCCTGGGCGCGATCGGCGATATTGGCAAGAAGCGCCTGCAGGTCCTTCAGATCCAGCAGCAACAGGCCTTCCTCGTCGGCAATGCGGAAGGCGATGTTCATGATGCCTTCCTGCGCCTCGGAGAGGTTCATCAGGCGTGACAGGAGCAGCGGCCCCATTTCCGATATGGTGGCGCGGATCGGATGGCCCTGCTCACCGAACAGATCCCAGAAGATGACCGGAAATTCCTGGAATTCATAAGGATCGAGCTTGACCTGCTTGGCGCGCTTGACCAGAAAATCCTGTGCCGTGCCCATCATGGCGATGCCCGACAGGTCGCCCTTGATGTCGGCGCAGAAGACCGGCACGCCGGCATTGGAGAAACTTTCCGCCAGTATCTGCAAGGTGACGGTCTTGCCGGTACCGGTCGCGCCGGTGACCATGCCATGGCGATTGCCATATTGCAGCAGCAGGCGTTCGGGGCGCTGGTAGCTGTCGTCGGGCTTGCGGCTGGCCCCGATGAAGATGCTTGTGTCGTCAGCCATGTGTCCGGTCTCCGCAAAGCTCAAAAATGTTCAAAGCCCTGAATATGATAAAGTAACGGGCCCTGCCGCAGGTATAATGACGCCATTGGGCAGCCACAATGCCCATGGTCGAAATTGGATTTTTGAAGCTTGCGGATTTTGTGCATGTTTGGCAATCGGTTAACGGTTCACCGTCACAGGGAGCATGTCGCATTGTGATATGGGAACGGGAACCGTAGACTGAGCTTCCAGGCCGACACACACGGCCGAAAAGACGCGGCCAACAAGACGAGGAGAGCGGATGGGCGCCGGTGCCTTGATCCACGATGCCGAACTTCCGAACGCCGAGCGGCAGCGATGGCTGGCGCTGGTGGAAAAGGCGCTCGCCGGCGGATCCTTCGAGGAAAAGCTCGTCTCCCATACGGACGATGCCATCCGCATCGAGCCACTCTACGATCGCGCCGCGGCGGCGGAGCCTCTCGTGCGGGCAAACCCCAGATCGCCATGGATCGTCAGCCAGCGTGTCGACGATCCGGATATCGACCGCGCCAGAAGCCAGGCGCTGGAGGACGTCGCTCAGGGTGCGACCGGATTGTCGCTGGTTTTCGAAGGCGCGCCGAATGCATTCGGCTATGGCCTGCCGAGGACGGCCGAGGCGCTGGAGGCCGTGCTCGACGGCGTGCCGCTCAACCGCGTCCAGGTCCGCATCGACGCCCATCCCTGGAGCCGCGCCGTGGCCGACTGGCTGGTGGCGTTCCTGAGCAAGCGCCGGTCCGACCCGGCCAAGCTCAATCTGTCCTTCGGCATCGATCCGGCGGCGATCTTTGCCGGAACCGGACGACTGCGTATGTCGATCGAGGCCTTGAAGGCGTCGATGCCGCAATCGCTGGCGCATTTTTTCTCGATGGGCGTGCCGGGTGTTCTGCTGGAAGCGGATGGACGCGTCTTCCACAATGCCGGCGCCACCGAGGCGCAGGAACTGGGCACGATGATGGCCTCGGCGGTCTCCTATCTCAGAATGTTCGAGGAGGCCCGCCAGCCGCTCGTCTATGCAGCGCCTCATATCGGCTTTGCGCTGAGCGTCGACCAGGACCAGTTCGTGTCGATGGCAAAGATCAGGGCGCTGCGCAGGCTGTGGGCGCGTGTTCAGGAGGCCTGCTCGATCCCTGCCTCCACGGCCAATATCCATGCCGAAACGTCCTTCCGCATGATGACGACGATGGACCCGGAGACGAACATCCTGCGCACCGCGATTGCCGGTTTTGCGGCAGCCGCCGGCGGCGCGGATTCGATCTCCATCCTGCCGCACACGATCACGCATGGCTTGCCGGCGGGCTTTGCCCGCCGCGTCGCCCGCAACGCACAACTGATCATGGCCAATGAAAGCCATATCGATCATGTCGCCGACCCTGCCTGCGGTTCGGGCGCCGTCGAGGCGCTCACTACGGACCTCTGTGAAGCGGCCTGGGAAGAATTCCAGCGGATCGAGGCGGAAGGCGGCGTGCTGTCCAGCCTCCAGCAAGGGCACATCCAGAGGCGCGTCCAAGCAGCCTCGGCGCGCCGCAACGCTGCCTATCAGGCGGGCGAACGCGCAATCATCGGCACGACGCTTTACCCGTCCAGTAGCGAACGTGCGGTCGAAACGCTGGCGGCCGAGAGGCGGCAAGCGTTGAGCGAAAGCGTGGCGGTCTGCGAGCCGCTGCATCCGATCCAGATCGACCAGGCGATCGGAGCAGCGTCATGATCCCGGACTTCAGCAAGGTCGGCTGGTCGGCGCCGCGCCGCGCACCGATCGAGATCAAAGGCCAGCGGCTGACGCCGGAAGGCCTGAGCGTCAAGCACCTGTACAACCAGGGCGATCTCAAGGGACTGCCTAACCTTGACACCTATCCGGGCCTGCCGCCCTTCGTGCGCGGCCCCTACCCCACCATGTATGTCCAACAGCCCTGGACGGTCCGGCAATATGCCGGCTTCTCGACAGCGGAGGAATCGAACGCCTTCTACCGGCGCAACCTTGCCGCCGGCCAGAAGGGGCTGTCGATCGCCTTCGATCTGGCCACGCATCGCGGCTACGACAGCGACCATCCGCGCGTCGCCGGCGATGTCGGCATGGCCGGCGTCGCCATCGATTCCATCCTCGACATGCGCCAACTCTTCGACGGCATCCCGCTCGACGAGATGACGGTTTCGATGACGATGAACGGCGCGGTGCTGCCGATCATGGCGCTCTATATCGTGGCTGCCGAGGAGCAAGGCGTTGCGCAGAAGGATCTCGCAGGCACCATTCAGAACGACATTCTGAAAGAGTTCATGGTGCGCAACACCTACATCTATCCGCCCAAGCCTTCGATGCGTATCGTGTCGGACATTTTTTCCTACACGTCCCGGCACATGCCGAAATTCAATTCGATCTCGATCTCCGGCTACCACATGCAGGAGGCAGGAGCGACGGCCGACCTCGAGCTCGCCTACACGATCGCCGACGGCATCGAATATGCCCGCGCCGGCGTCGCGGCCGGTCTCGATATCGACCGTTTCGCACCGCGGCTTTCCTTCTTCTGGGCGATCGGCATGAACTTCTTCATGGAAGTGGCCAAGCTCAGGGCGGCGCGGCTCTTGTGGTCGAGCCTGATGCTGAAGAACTTCCTGCCGAAGGACGAGCGCTCGCTGTCGCTGCGCACCCATTGCCAGACGTCGGGCTGGTCGCTGACGGCGCAGGATCCCTATAACAACATAACCCGCACCATGATCGAAGCGATGGCCGCGACCCAAGGCCATACGCAATCGCTGCACACCAACTCCTTCGACGAGGCGATGGCGCTGCCGACCGACCATTCGGCTCGCATCGCCCGCAACACGCAGCTCATCCTGCAGAAGGAATCCGGTACGACCCGCATCATCGACCCGTGGGGCGGCTCGGCCTATGTCGAGCGGCTGACGCACGATCTGGCGGCGCGCGCACTCGCCCACATCGAGGAGGTCGAAAGCCTTGGCGGCATGGCCGCGGCAACCGAAAAGGGCATCCCGAAGCTGCGCATCGAAGAGGCGGCCGCCCGCACCCAGGCGCGCATCGATTCCGGCGAGCAGATCCTGGTCGGCGTCAACGCGCATCGGCCAGAGACGGACATCGAGGTCGACGTGCTGAAAATCGACAATGCCGAAGTCAAAGCCCGGCAATTGTCGAAGCTGCAAAGGCTGAAAGGCACGCGCGACGTCGGCGCGGTCGAGAGTGCGCTGGATGCGCTGAGCCGTGCCGCCAAGAGCGGCGAAAACCTGCTCGAATTTGCTGTCCGCGCGGCGCGCGCCAACGCCACGGTCGGAGAGATTTCACTGGCGCTGGAAAAGGTGTTCGGCCGTCATGTCGCTTCGGTGCAGACGATCTCAGGCGTCTATCGCAAGGCGCTTGGCGACAATCCGGTGGTCGACCGGCTGCAGGACAAGATCGTGGCGTTCGAGGAGAAGTCCGGTGGCAAACCGCGCATTCTCGTCGCCAAGATGGGACAGGACGGCCACGATCGCGGCCAGAAGGTCATTGCCACGGCCTTTGCCGACCTCGGCTTCGATGTCACTGTCGGAGCGATGTTCCAGACGCCGGAAGAGATCGCGAAACTCGCGGTCGAGCATGACGTGCACATTGTCGGCGCCTCCTCGCTGGCGGCGGGACATCTGACGCTCATTCCCGAGCTCAAGGCCGCACTGAAGAAGCTCGGCCGCGACGACATGTTGATCGTCGCCGGCGGCGTCATCCCGCCACAGGATTACGACGCGGTGCTGCAAGCGGGGGCCGCGGAAATCTTTCCGCCGGGCACCGTCATTCCCGAAGCGGCGGACCGGCTGATGGACCGGCTGATGGCCGCGCAGTAAGGTTGCTGCATCGCTAAAAAGTACTAAGTGAAGTATACAACCAAGTCGCAGTGGTCGTGAAAACGATTATTCACAAACTCGACGATGGATCAGAGGCCCTAATCTTGCCACGGGAGCTGCTCGACGGGTTGAATCTGCAAGTGGGCGATCAGTTCCAAATCATCGAAACTGATGACGGCATCATCCTGAGGCCTGTACGGAACACCTTCGAACGGCAGATGACTGCCGCTCGCGATGTAATGGACAAATACGAAATCGGACTGCAAAAGCTCGCAAAATAGCCAGCTGCAATTCAGCCTTGCGAGAGCTTGACGATTTCCCACTCCTTGCCGTTGACAACAGCCACGTCACCAACCTTCTTGCCGAACAAGGCCATGGCCATCGGCGAGACATGGGAGATGCTGCCCTTGGCCGGGTCGGCCTCGTCCTCACCAACGATCTTCCAGTGGACCTTCCTGCCGTCATCGCCTTCCAGCGTGACGCCCATGCCGAAACGGACGAGGTCGCTGCCCGGTTCCGGCATGGAAAGCTCGGCGCTTTCACGCCGCGCGGTCCAGTAGCGCAGGTCTCGCGACACGACAGCGATGCGCTCGCGGTCGGCCCGCCTCTCGGCCTTTGCCAATATGTCGCGCAATTCGGCCAGATTTTCCTCGATCTGCGCCAGGCCGCGCTCCGTCACCAGATTGCGGTGCGTGCTGATCGGCCGCTCGCCGATGCCGGCGATGGCGTTTTCGCTGTCTTCCTCGCGTGTGAAAGCCCTGCTCATCTGTCGAACTTAGGCGCGTAACCGCGACTCCACAAGCCATTGCCGGCAAGCCTCCGGGCTTGGCACGATTCCTGCGACATGGGGCAGAACTCCAGGAATCTGTGCCGATGTTGAACAGACGAAAGTTTCTCACGGGAACCGCCGGCTTTGCCGTTCTGGGTCTATCGCTCGGCAAGGCGGCCGCGACTACCCTGACCGGCATCGAGAATGCCTCGATGCGCGGTTCGATCAACGCTGTCGACCTGGGCGTGCAGCCCGGCGCGCTTGACGACCAGAGCAAGGCCTTCGCCAAGTTGCTGCGTCAGAGCAACGATCGCGACATGCCAGTGTTCCTTCCACCCGGTACCTATGTGGTGTCAAACCTTTCGCTGCCCAGTCGCGTCAGGCTTACCGGCGTGCCTGGCGCATCGCGGATCGTTTATGGCGGCAACGGCCATCTCTTCATGGCCGAACAGGCCGACCACATCGAACTCAGCGGGCTGGTGTTCGACGGCAGCAACCGCTGGATGGGCGACTATGCGCAAGGCCTTCTCGATCTTCGCCGCGTCGGCCATCTTGTCGTCGACAATTGCCAGATATCAGGTAGCGGCAAGCACGGCCTGTCGCTCGAACACGTCCGCGGCCGCGTCGAACGCTTGGACATATCGGGCGCAGCCGACGCCGGCATCTATTCGGTCGAGGCCGGCGGCCTCGGGATCTCAGGCAACACAGTCTCCGACTGCGGCAATGGCGGCATCCTCGTGCATCGCTGGCAAGCGGCCGAGGACGGCACCATCGTCAGCGGCAATCGCGTCGAACGCATCCAGGCGCGCAACGGCGGAACCGGCCAGAACGGCAACGGCATCAATGCCTTCCGTGCAGGCAACGTCGTCATCTCGGGCAACATCGTCTCGGACTGCGCGTTTTCGGCGATCCGCGCCAACAGCGCCAGCAATCTGCAGATGACCGGCAACACTTGCTCGCGGTCGGGGGAAACGGCGCTCTATTCCGAGTTCTCCTTCGAAGGCGCGATCATCGGCAACAACATCGTCGACGGCGCCGCCAACGGCATCTCAATCGTCAATTTCAACGAAGGCGGCCGCATGGGGGTGTGCCAGGGCAACATCGTGCGCAACCTCTCGACGTCTGGCCCCTACCCTGCCGACCCACCCGGCTTCGGCGTCGGCATCAGCGTCGAAGCCGACACTACAGTGTCGGGCAATGTCATCGAAAACGCGCCGCTTTACGGCATGCAGATCGGCTGGGGACCGTATATGCGCAATGTGGTCGCGACGGGAAACATCATCCGCAAGGCCGGAACCGGCATCGTCGTCAGCGTGGTCGAGGGCGCCGGTACGGCCGTCATCTCCGACAACGTCATCGATGGCACGCAGAACGGCGCGATCGTCGGCCAGCGCTGGGCCGAGCCGGTGACCGGCGATCTCGCCTCGTCAGGCAATGCCGGCTATGCGCATCTGACCGTCGAGCGCAACCACATCAGTTGAATGCAGCCGTGGGCCGGAGCGAACCAACCTTGGCGCCAACCCGGCTTTCGATGGGAGCGTTTGCCAGTTCGATCAGCTTCGCCGCTAAGACCTCGTCCGCATGCAGTAGTTTGGCAAGGATGGCGGCAACGATGGCTTCGGCCGCCCGGCCAGCGCCATCATCGCATTTGAGCGCGATGCCGAGCCCAAGTTCCGGAATTGCCGCACAGTGAACGCCTTCGGCGCCGCCTTTCGCAAAAATCCGCCCGGGTGCAGCTTCCATCAGCACCAAGTCAGCCCGGCCAGTGCCGGCGACAAAGAATGGTTCCGCCGTGCAGGCGGAAAGCAGGCGCTTTGCGGCCCCAGCGCGCAGTGACGTAAAACCGGTCCCCGTGGCCATGCGGGCGAAACCGAGGGCGAAGCTTCTGAGCGGCACCGCGTAGGTCGGGATCGAGCAGCCATCGGTCGCCCGCTCGTTAGCGCCGTGGGCAGCGCCCGTTACCGCCTGCATCGCGTCGCGCACCATCTCCTGCAAGGCGTGATCCGCCCTGACATAGCCGCCATGCGCAATGCCGGAATGGACGCAGGTGCAGAGGAAGCCGGAATGCTTGCCGGAGCAGTTGTTGTGCAACGCGTTCGGCAAATCACCGGCGCGGGCGAGCGCAATTTCCGCCTGATGGTTCGATGGCCAATGCGCGCCGCATTCCAGCGCCGTTTTGTCCAACCCTGCCCTGGCCAGCATGGACCGCGCCAGTTCGACATGCGCCGGCTCGCCTGAATGGGAGGCACAGGCAAGCGCCAGTTCGCGGTTGCCGAAGCCATAGGCATCGGCAGCGCCGCTTTCGACCAGCGGCAGCGCCTGGATCGCCTTGACCGCCGAGCGCGGGAACACCGGGCGCGAGGTGTCGCCGATTTCCAGGAACGGCTTGCCATCGGCATCGAACACCGCGACGGCGCCGCGATGAGCGCTCTCGACAATCGCGCCGCGCAGAACCTCGACCAGAACCGGATTTGTCATGGATCCCCCCGTAAATGCGGGCGGTTTATCTGATCCGGTCGAGAATGGAAACGTAGTTGGCGACCGCGGCGCCACCCATGTTGAAGATGCCGCCGAGTTTTGCGCCGGGCACCTGGATGCCGCCGGCCTCGCCGACCAGTTGCATGGCGCTCAGCACATGCATCGACACGCCGGTGGCGCCGATCGGGTGACCCTTGGCCTTCAGCCCGCCGGACGGATTGACCGGCAGGCGGCCGTCCTTCGCCGTCTCGCCGCTGATGGCGAGCTTCGCCCCCTCACCCGGCTTGGCCAGGCCCATCGCCTCATACTCGATCAGTTCGGCAATGGTGAAGCAGTCATGCGTTTCGACGAAGGAGAGGTCGTCGAGCGTCACGCCAGCCTGCTTCAGCGCCTGGTTCCAGGCGTGCTCGCAGCCCTCGAAGGCGAGGATGTCGCGCTTCGACATCGGCAGGAAATCCTGGACATGCTGGTTGGCGCGGAAGGCGACGGCACGGCGCATCTTCAGCGCCGTCGCGGTGTCGGTAAGGATCAAGGCGGCGGCACCATCCGAAACCAGCGAGCAGTCGGTGCGCTTCAGGGGACCGGCAACGAAGGGGTTCTTTTCGCTTTCGTGGCGGCAGAACTCATAGCTGAAATCCTTGCGCATCTGCGCGTAGGGATTGTCGACGCCGTTCCTGTGGTTCTTGGCGGCGATCATCGCCAGCGCATCCGACTGATCGCCATAGCGCTGGAAATAGCCTTGAGCGATCTTGCCGAAGACGCCGGCGAAGCCCGCCGGTGTGTCGCCATCCTCAGGCAGATAGGAAGCCTTGAGCAGGTTCTTGCCGATCTCGGGACCGGGCGTCGTCGTCATCTGCTCGGCGCCGACCACCAGGACGATGCGGGCGGCATTGGCGTCGATGGCGCGGATGCCTTGCCTGACCGCCGCCGAACCGGTGGCGCAAGCGTTCTCGACCCGTGTCGCCGGCTTGAAGCGCAGCCTGTCGTCTGCCTGGAGAACCAGGCTGGCGGTGAAATCCTGGGCGGAAAAGCCGGCGTTGAAGTGGCCGAGCACGATCTCGTCGACGTCGTCCGGGCCGATGCCGGCATGGTCGAGCGCGTCGGTTGCCACTTTGACGATCAGGCCCTCCAGCGTCTCGCCTTCGAGCTTGCCGAAGCGCGAATGCGCCCAGCCGACGATGCATGCTGTCATGGCGATCTCCGTTCTCGGCGCCGGTTGCTCACGATGTCCTGACGCACCCTTTATATTGTTCAAGTATGAACCGATTTCCAGATCCAGTGAAGAGCCAGAACATACAATTGATCGATCTCCATTGGCACAGCCTCACAGTATGAAATTTCGGTCGGATTTTTATTGATTGATCCGTCAATAAAAAATAACTTTGGCCAAGAGGCCGGAACAACAATGCCGAAAGTCGGAATGGAACCATTGCGCCGCAAGGCGCTTATCGACGCGACGATCTCGGCGATCGGCGAGCGCGGTTCGCTTGACGTGACCATGTCGGAAATCGCCGGCCGCGCCGGCGTCTCCTCGGCCCTTGCCCATCATTATTTCGGCGCCAAGGACGAGCTGTTGCTGGCGACGATGCGGCACATATTGGCCGAACTGACCACCGATACGCGGCGCGCCCTTCACTCCGCCAGCCTTCCTCGTGAACGTGTTTCGGCAGTGGTCGCTGTCAATTTCTCCGACGCCCAGTTCCAGCCGGAAATCATCGCCGCGTGGCTCGCCTTCTATGTCGAGGCGCAGAAATCGGCGGCGCTGCGCCGGCTGCTCAAGGTCTATGCGCGGCGCTTGCACTCGAACCTGATGAGCGGGCTGACCGGGATACTGCCCAGAAGCGAGGCCGATCGCGTCGCCGAGGCGACGGCGGCGCTGATCGACGGGCTCTATATCAGGCGTGCGCTGAAGGACGGCGTGCCTGGCGCAGCGACGGCGATCGCGCTGGTCGAGGACTATCTCGAAACGAAACTCAGCGGACGGCAGACGCAGTGACACGCAAGAAACCCAATTTCCTGATCGTCATGGTCGATCAGCTCAACGGCACGCTGTTCCCGGATGGACCGGCGGAGTTCCTGCATGTGCCGCATCTCAAGGCGCTGGCCGCCCGCTCGGCGCGCTTTGCCAACAACTACGCTGCCTCGCCGCTTTGTGCGCCGGGCCGAGCCTCGTTCATGAGCGGGCAGTTGCCGTCGCGCACCGGGGTCTACGACAATGCCGCTGAATTCGTCTCGTCGATCCCGACCTTCGCCCATCATCTGCGCGCCGCCGGCTACTACACCTGCCTGTCGGGCAAGATGCATTTCGTCGGACCGGACCAGCTGCACGGTTTCGAAGAGCGGCTGACCACCGATATCTATCCCGCCGATTTCGGCTGGACACCCGATTACCGCAAGCCAGGCGAGCGTATCGACTGGTGGTACCACAATCTGGGCTCGGTGACCGGCGCCGGCGTCGCCGAGACCACCAACCAGATGGAGTATGACGACGAGGTCGTGTTCCTGGCCTCGCAGAAGCTCTATCAGCTTTCGCGCGAGCAGGACGACGCGGACCATCGGCCCTGGTGCCTCACCGTTTCGCTGTCGCACCCGCACGATCCCTATGTCGCGCGCAAGCAGTATTGGGATCTCTACGAACATTGCCAGGCGCTGGATCCGGAAACCGGGTTCATCGCGCATGACGAACAGGACGTGCATTCGCAGCGCCTGTACCACGCCAGCGACTATCCCTCGTTCGAGATCACGCCTGAGCAGGTGCGACGTTCGCGGCGCGGCTATTTCGCCAACATCTCCTATGTCGACGACAAGCTCGGCGAGCTGCTGGACGTTCTCAAACGCACGCGCATGCTGGAAGACACCGTCATCCTGTTCTGCTCGGACCATGGCGACATGCTCGGCGAACGCGGCCTATGGTTCAAGATGAGCTTCTTCGAAGGCTCGGTGCGGGTGCCGCTGATGATCGCCGGCAAGGACGTGCCGGCCGGCCTGATCAAGGCGCCAGTCTCCAATCTCGACGTAACGCCAACGCTTTGCGACCTCGCCGGTATCGACATGAGCGCGATCGCGCCGTGGACCGACGGCCAGTCGCTGCTGCCGCTTGCCAAGGGCGGGCAGCGCACCACACCGGTGTTGATCGAATATGCCGCCGAAGGCTCCTACGCACCCTTGGTGGCGATCCGCGACGGCAAATACAAATTCGTCCATTGCGAGCTCGACCCGCCGCAGCTGTTCGATCTCGAAGCCGATCCGCTTGAGCGAAACAATCTGGCCGACGACCCTGCCCATGCGACCCTGGTGGCGGCATTCATGGACAAGGTCAGGGCGCGCTGGGACATGGCCGGCTTCGACGCCGCCGTGCGCGAGAGCCAGGCCCGCCGCTGGGTCGTCTACCCGGCGCTGCGCAACGGCGCCTATTACCCCTGGGATTTCCAGCCGCTGCAAAAGGCGTCGGAGCGCTACATGCGCAACCACATGAACCTCGACAATCTCGAAGAGAGCAAAAGGTATCCGCGCGGCGAATGATGACAAATCTTGTCCCCTCCCTCGATCATCTCAGGCAGGCCTATGCCGTCACCGCCAAGGCGACGCAGGTCACTCCATTGCTGGAGTCGGCGGCTCTTGCCCGCGAAACGGGTGCGGCCCGTGTCTTCGTCAAGCCGGAGTCGCTGCAATGGGCCGGCTCTTTCAAGGTACGCGGCGCCTATTGGCGGCTGAAGCGGCTGTCGCCTGATGAAGCGAGGAAAGGCGTCGTCGCCTACTCCTCCGGCAATTTCGCGCAAGGGCTGGCCGCCGCCGGCCAGGCGCTGGGCATTCCGGTCACGATCGTCATGCCGATCGACGCGCCGACCGCCAAGCGCGAGGCAACGGCAGGCTACGGCGCGCGCGTCGTGCTGACCGACCATGGCGAGCGCGCGCGTGAGGAAGTTGCGGCCGCCAAGGCACGCGAGATCGCCGAGACCGAGGGGTTCGCGCTGCTGCATCCGTTCGACGATCCGGAGATCGTCGCCGGCCAGGCGGGCGCCGGATTGGAAGCGCTCGATCAGCTAGCGGCCAAGGACGCGCAAGCCGACCTGCTGTTCTGCGCGGTCGGTGGCGGCGGGCTGATCGGTGGCGTTTCGCTGGCCTTCCACTATCTGTCGCCGGCGACCGAGATCATCGGTGTCGAACCCGAAGGCTTCAACGGCATGGGTTCATCGCTGGCGCATGGCGCCATCGAAACCATGCCGATCGGGCCGAAATCGATCTGCGACGGGCTGATGGCGCGCAAGCCCGGCGACGCGCCGTTCGCGGCGGTCAAGGCTGCCGGCGTTCGCGGCATCACCGTCGACGATCAATCGGTGCGCGGTGCGATGCGGATCGCCTTCGAGCGGATGAAGCTGGTGCTCGAACCGTCGGGCGCGGCGTCGCTCGCCGCGTTGCTCGGCGGCAAGGTGGATGTGGCCGGCAAGACCGTGCTCGTGGTGGCGACCGGCGGCAATGTCTCGCTCGCCGATTTTATGGCCCATATGAACCATGCTTGAAGCGGATTTCGTCATCATCGGCTCCGGCTCGGCCGGCTCGGCCATGGCCTACCGCCTGTCGGAGGACGGCAAGCATTCGGTGATCGTCATCGAATTCGGCGGTAGCGATATCGGGCCGCTGATCCAGATGCCGTCGGCGCTGTCGATCCCGCTCAACATGAGCCTCTACGACTGGGGCTTTGCCAGCGAACCGGAGCCGCATCTGGGCGGCCGTGTGCTGGCGACGCCGCGCGGCAAGGTCATCGGCGGCTCGTCCTCGATCAACGGCATGGTCTATGTGCGCGGCCATGCGCGCGACTTCGACCATTGGGCCGAAGAGGGAGCGACCGGCTGGGGCTTTGCCGACGTGCTGCCCTATTTCAAGCGGATGGAGGACTCGGAGGGCGGCGAGGATGGCTGGCGCGGCAAAAGCGGCCCGCTGCACGTGCAGCGCGGTTCGAGAACCAATCCACTTTATGGCGCTTTCGTCGAGGCAGGCCGCCAGGCCGGTTTCGAGCTGACCGACGACTATAATGGCGCGAAGCAGGAAGGGTTCGGGCCGATGGAGCAGACCATCCACGGCGGCCGCCGCTGGTCGGCGGCGAGTGCCTATTTGAAGCCCGCGCTCAGACGCAAAAATGTCAACCTCGTCAAGGGTTTCGCGCGACGCGTGATTATCGAGAATCAACGTGCCACCGGGGTAGAGATCGAAGCCCGAGGGCAGGTCCAGATCGTCAAGGCGCGTCGCGAAGTGATCATTGCCGCGTCTTCGATCAATTCACCCAAGATCCTGATGCTGTCCGGCATCGGCCCGGCCGCGCATCTCAGGGAAAATGGCATCCAGGTCGTGGCCGACCGGCCAGGCGTCGGCCGCAATCTGCAGGATCATATGGAGCTCTACATCCAGCAGGAATCGACCAAGCCGATCACGCTGAACTCGGTGCTGAACCCGTTTTCCAAGGCGCTGATCGGCGCGCAGTGGCTGTTCTTCAAGACCGGCCTTGGCGCAACCAACCATTTTGAGGCAGCGGCCTTCGTGCGCTCACAGGCCGGCGTCGACTACCCCGATATCCAGTACCACTTTATCCCGGCGGCGGTCCGCTATGACGGCAAGGCGGCGGCCAAGGCACATGGTTTCCAGGCGCATGTCGGGCCGATGCGGTCGAAGTCGCGCGGCTCGGTGACGCTGCGCTCGCCCGATCCACGATCGAAGCCGTTGATCCGCTTCAACTACATGTCGCATCCGGACGACTGGACGGAGTTCCGCCACTGTGTCCGGCTGACGCGCGAGATCTTCGGCCAGAAGGCGTTCGATGCCTATCGCGGCAAGGAAATCTCGCCGGGGTCGCATGTCCAGTCGGACGACGATCTCGACGCCTTCATCAGGGATCACGCCGAAAGCGCCTATCATCCCTGCGGTACCTGCAAGATGGGTCGCACGGATGATCCGATGAGCGTCGTCGATCCGGAATGCCGCGTCATCGGCGTCGACGGGCTGCGGGTCGCCGACTCCTCGGTCTTCCCGCGCGTGACCAACGGCAATCTCAACGCGCCGTCGATCATGACCGGCGAGAAGGCCGCCGACCACATCCTTGGCCGCACGCCGCTGGCGCCGTCCAACCAGGAGCCATGGATCAATCCACGCTGGCAGGCGTCGGACAGATAGGCCATTGTCGGGCGGGCTGCCCCGCCCGAGACGATTGGAGAACTCCCATGCGCGCCCAGCCAACGGCATCGCACTATGTCAACGGCCGCTACATCGAAGACGAAGGCGGCGCGCGGCTGCCGGTCATCTATCCGGCGACCGGCGAGACCATCGCGGTGCTGCATTCGGCGACGCCAAACGTGCTGGAGCTCGCCATCGAGGCCGCGCGTGCCGCGCAACCGGCCTGGACGCGGCTGAAGCCGGTCGAGCGCGGGCGCATCCTGCGGCGCGCAGCCGATATCTTGCGGGCGCGCAATGCCGATCTCGCCCGTATCGAGACGCTCGATACCGGCAAGGCGATCCAGGAGACGCTGGTGGCGGACGCGCCTTCGGCGGCCGATTGCCTCGAATATTTCGGCGGCGCCGTCGCGTCCTATAATGGCGAGGCCGTCGATCTCGGCGGACCCTTTGCCTATACCAGGCGCGAGGCGCTTGGCGTCTGCGTCGGCATCGGCGCCTGGAACTACCCGATCCAGATCGCCGGTTGGAAATCCGCACCCGCACTCGCCATGGGCAACGCCATGGTGTTCAAGCCGTCGGAGAACACGCCTCTGTCGGCGCTAGCGCTAGCCGAAATCTACAGCGAGGCCGGTCTGCCCGATGGGCTGTTCAACGTGGTGCAAGGCTATGGCGATATCGGCGCCGGGCTGGTCGAGCACAATGTCGTCGCCAAGGTCTCGGTGACCGGCTCGGTGCCGACTGGCCGCAAGGTGCTGTCGCTCGCCGGCTCGAAGATGAAGCACGCCACCATGGAACTCGGCGGCAAGTCGCCGCTGATCATCTTCGACGACGCCGATCTCGAAAACGCTATTGGCGGCGCCATGCTCGGCAATTTCTATTCGACCGGCCAGATCTGTTCCAACGGCACGCGGGTCTTCGTGCAAAAAGGCATCCACGACCGCTTCGTCGAACGGCTCGTCGAGCGGACGAAGAATATCCGCATCGGCGATCCGCTCGACCCGGAAACGCAGATGGGACCACTGGTCAACAAGGCGCAGCACGAGAAGGTCGTCGGCTATATCGCGGCGGGCAAGCAGGATGGAGCCACGCTCGCCTGCGGCGGCAACGTGCCATCGCTGCAAGGTTTCCAGGGCGGCTTCTTCGTCGAGCCGACGGTCTTCACCGGCGTTACCGACACCATGCGCATCGCACGCGAGGAGATTTTCGGGCCTGTCATGAGCGTGCTGAAATTCGACGGCGAGGATGAAGTGATAGAGCGCGCCAACGACACCGAATTCGGCCTCGCCGCCGGCGTCTTCACGCGCGACCTGCCGCGCGCCCACCGCGTCATCGCCGAGCTGCAGGCCGGCACCTGCTGGATCAACGCCTACAATCTGACGCCGGTCGAGATCCCCTTCGGCGGCTTCAAGCAGTCGGGCATCGGGCGGGAAAACTCGCTTGCCGCACTGGCGCTCTATTCGCAGTTGAAGTCGGTCTATGTCGAAACCGGCGACGTGGCGAGCCCTTACTGAGGCTCTCGCCCCTGCTTGTCAGCTGCCGAAATCCGCTCGGACGCAAGCTCGATGAATGCCTTGACGAGGGGCGAAAGATGCCGGCTGCTCGGGTACAGGACATGCAGGCCGCCGGCCGGCGTCGTGTAGTCCCGGAGAACGCGGCTCAACTGTCCCCCATTGATGAGGGCCTCGGCTATGTTGTGCGGCAATTGGGCGATGCCGAAGTCCGCGAGCGCCGCAGCAACGACCGCCTGCATTTCGTTAGCGGCGAAGCGCCCGGCCACGGTGACCGTTTCCTGGCCGTGTGGCCCGTCCAGCACCCAGTGAGCGCCTGAGGTCGAAGGGCCCGCGATCACGCAGTGATGACGAACGAGGTCCGCCGGCGCATCTGGTACTCCGTGGCGAGCGAGATAGTGCGGGCTGGCGCAGAGCAGCCGGTGCGTGGAGCCAAGCTTGCGGGCGATCAGCGTCGAATCCTGAAGGACGCCGGTGCGGAAAGCGAGATCTATACCGTCCTCGACCAGATTGAGCTTGTCGTCGGTCAGCCGCAGTTCGACATTGGCTTTCGGATACATCGCCAGAAAGTCGACCACAGTCCGGGTCAGAAAATAACCGCCGAATCCGACAGGCGCCGAAATACGAATGGTACCCGATGGCTCTACTCTGGCTTCGGCGAGGCGCAGATTTGCCTCTTCGATTGTCCGCAGCGCCTGGCTGCTTTGTTCGTAGTAGAGACGCCCGGCATCCGTCATATTGAGGCTGCGCGTCGAGCGCTGCAGCAGGCGGACCCCAACCTCGCGTTCAAGTGCGGCAACGCGCCGACTGACTGTCGTCTTGGGCATGGCAAGCAGCCGCGCGGCAGCGGTGAAGCTGCCGGCTTCGACGACGCGAGCGAACACGACGATATCGTTGAGATCGAGCATTGTATCCAATTTTGGGACAAAGTTTTCCAATTATAGGCAATTATGCATCAATGTGACAGACCCTAATTCTGCTCCACCCGAAAAAGAAGGAGCAGACACATGACCACCAAACGAAGCGTTCTGGTTACCGGCGGCACTGGCCAACAAGGCGGTGCCGTCGCGCGCGCCCTGCTGACGAGGGGACATCGCGTCAGGGCTTTGACCCGCAGGCCGGACAGCGAGGCCGCGCGGCAGCTGGCGTCGGCGGGTGCCGAGGTCGTGGCCGGCGATCTCGGCGATACGGCCTCCGTTGTGAAGGCCGCCAAAGACGTCGACACCATGTTCTTGATGGGCAACAGCTACGAGGCCGGATTGGAAGAAGAGACCCGCCAGGGGATTCTGGCCGCCGATGCAGCCAAGGCTGCCGGCATCGGACATCTGATCTATTCGTCCGTTGCCGATGCCAACAAGAAAACCGGCATCCCGCATTTCGAAAGCAAATATCTCGTCGAAAACCATGTTGCCGGGCTCGGCATCCCCTACACCATCAGTGCGCCGGTCGCTTTCATGGAGAACATCGTCGCGCCGTGGTCGATCGGCGCGCTCAGCCAAGGCACGTATGCCTTTGCAATGCCTGCCAAACGGGTCCTCCAACTGGTCACCCTGTTAGACATCGGTGCCTTCGTTGCCGCCCTGGTCGAGCGGCGCGAGCGCGTGTTCGGCAAGCGCTTCGATTTCGCCGGGGACGAACTGTCCGGCGAAGACCAGGCGAAGATTCTTTCGCAGGCCATCGGCCGCCCGATCAACTATCAGGAAATTCCGATAGCGGTGGCCCGCCAGCAAAACGAGGACGCGGCGTTGATGTTCGAGTGGTTCGACCGCATCGGCTACGACGTCGATATCGCGGCCTTGCACCGAGATTTCCCGGAGGTCGGCTGGCACAGTTTTGCTGACTGGGCGCGAGAGTTCGACTGGAGCGTTCTTGGGCCGGCATCTTAAGCCCGCCTGAGTTACCGTTGTGAAGTCCGGCGAGAGCGGATCAGCGACAAGCTGGCTCCGCTCTCTGCAGGGCTTCTCTCCACGATGCGATGAGGCCCTGAAACCTAAAAAGTCTGATTATAAGCACCGACTTCCGGACTGCGGCGCAGCACGGCATCGACGGCATCGAACATCTGCCGGCGCCGCTCTGATGACACCGGGCTCTCGACCACGACGACAAGCTCCGGCTTGTTCGAGGACGCCCGCACCAGGCCCCAGGTGCCATCCTCGGCAACGACGCGAACGCCGTTGACGGTGATCAGGTCGGCGATTTTCTGCCCGGCAAACGCTTCGCCATCCTGTTTCATCGCCTGGAAGTCGGAAACGACCCGCTCGACGACGCCGTATTTCACCGCGTCGGCGCAATGCGGCGACATGGTCGGCGTGCCGAAGGTCAGCGGCAGATCGCGATAGAGGTCGGCCATGCTGCTTGTCGGGCTGCGGTCCAGCATCTCGCATATGGCGATGGCGGTGATGAGGCCATCGTCATAGCCGCGCCCGATCGGCGGGTTGAAGAAGAAATGGCCGGATTTCTCGAAACCGGCGATGGCGCCGAGCTCAGCCACCCGCCGCTTGATGTAGGAGTGGCCGGTTTTCCAATAGTCGGTGATGGCGCCATCGGCGCGCAAGGCGGCGTCGGTGTTGAACAGGCCAGTCGACTTGACGTCGACGACGAAGGTCGAGCCCGGATAAAGGCGTGCAATGTCACGCGCGAGCATGACGCCGACCTTGTCGGCGAAGATTTCGTTGCCTTCATTGTCGACCACGCCGCAGCGGTCGCCGTCGCCGTCGAAGCCAAGTCCGACATCGGCTCCCGTCTCCAAGACCTTGTCGCGGATCGCGTGCAGCATCTGCATGTCTTCGGGGTTAGGATTGTAATGTGGAAACGTATGATCGAGTTCGACGTCGAGTGGGATCACCTCGCAGCCGATCCGCGCCAGCGCCTCGGGTGCAAAGGCGCCGGCGGTGCCATTGCCGCAAGCGGCGACCACCTTGAGCTTTCGCGAGATGCGCTTGTCCCGGGTCAGATCGTCGAGATAGGTCTTGCGGAAATCGGGAACGAAGTCGTAGGAGCCGCCGCCGACAAGATCGAAGTCGCCGGCAAGCACGATCGCCTTCAATGCGCTCATCTCCTCCGGGCCGAAGGTCAAGGGCCGCGCCGCGCCCATCTTGACGCCGGTCCAGCCATTCTCGTTGTGCGAGGCTGTGACCATGGCGACGGACGGCGTGTCGAGCGCGAACTGGGCGAAATAGGCCATCGGCGACAGCGCCAGACCGATATCCTTGACGCGGGCGCCGGCGGCCATCAGGCCGGAAACCAGCGCCAGCTTGATGGCGAGCGAATAGGAGCGGAAATCATGCCCGGTGACGATATCGGGTCCCGGGCCCATGCGCCGGATCAGCGTGCCGAGCCCCATGCCGAGCGCCTGGACACCGATCAGGTTGAGCTCCGGCGGCTCAGCCGAGGCCGGATGACCGAACCACCAGCGCGCATCGTACTCGCGAAAGCCGGACGGCTTGATCAGCGCCGATGTTTCGAACTCGAAGGTGTTGGGACGGGATTCACTAACAATCTTCAGGGGCAAGACGGCAAAACTCCAAGTGGCTGGAAATCACGGAGGCAGTATGGGCGGATCGCCTACAAGGCAAGCGTTTAAGCCGTGTTTATCCAGCAGGAAACTGAAACCTGTATGACGTTGCCGCAAAAGCCGACGAAATGCGACGGCGGTGTCGGCATTGGCGCTTGCAGGAACGAAGTGCGGCGGCTATAAGCCCGCGGTCTGGTCACGGAGTGTAGCGCAGCCTGGTAGCGCACCTCGTTCGGGACGAGGGGGTCGCAGGTTCAAATCCTGCCACTCCGACCAGAAAATAATTAATAGGTTCAATAAGTTATATTTCCCGCTTACCAGGCGGTCGAAGCGAGCGGGCCTGGCTTCAGCGAGCGACGGTCGAGCGAGGCCCAACCAGCCATAGACCGCTCATGAATCACGTTACCGCTGCCACGGTAATGACGGGCGGCGTTTCGAGTTGGTCCGCGACCTGCGGCCAGCGTTCTGCGAAAAATCCATAGGCTGTCTTTATGTCGACGCCGACCGGCAGTTCCGGGCATTCGTTCTCGCCATTCGTTCCCCAGTTGACCCAGCCCGACTGGCGACGCTGGACGATCTGGAAGGCGCCGGAGGGCTGTGAGGTCCACCAGATCATGGCCCGGCCCGACTCCTCGTGATATTCGACAGTCTTGTTGGCGGGGCCAGCGAAGATCGTTTCGTGCGGGACAGCCGAGACATCGACGGGCCGTCCGTAGATGAACCATGCACGCTCGGGCAGATCGGCTTTCACATGTGAGACGGCGCGGACCTTCGCCAGTCGCTTACGCAGTTCGTCCTCACCCAGCACCTTTTCCCAGGCGCAGAACAGCCGCCAATATAGATCCCAGTGCGCGGATTCGATGTCGGCCAGTTGCGCCCGGAATTCTTCCAGCTTGGGGCCGCCAGCGGTCGAGGTGGCGACCGTGTCGGCGACCATGGCCACGAGCTCTCCGGCATAGGGGTCGCCGACCCGGTAGCGCGTGCCGCCATAGGCCGCAAAACGATCGAAGACCAGCCTGCCCTGCCCGCCCTCGAACTCGTCGCCGACGGTGATCTTGTTGGTTACCGAGCGGCCGTTGATGACGGTCTGGAAGTCGTCGACAAGATAGCGGCGCTGGAAGAAAGGGGTGTTGTGGGTGAAACGCCAATCTATGGCGAAGCTCTTGCCTTTCAGTTCGAAAAGCAGTCCGTCGGGAATGGTGCCGTGCATGCGGTAGTGATGCAGGACGGGGCCGCGCTCCACCACCTCAATGCGCACGATCGAGTGCTCGGGCGGATTGATCAGCCCGTTCTCGGGCGTGAAGAACGGCCCGTAAAAGCCGCCGATTGCGTTGTTACCGGACGGCAGCAGCTCAAAGCCGTCGGCCGTCGAACGGAAGTGACGGATGCCCCATTTCGACGAACCAAGCCCCTGCGCCGTGCCCGAGCAGAGTTCGAGGTCGAAGGCGCCGGTGACCAACCGCACGAAGCAATCCGGTTCTCGGCCGGGCAACTCGCCGATCCGCTGCCCGTCGGCGAGCGAGCCTTCGTCGCACGGGCAATCCAGCGTCAGGCGCGCCGTGCCCGTGAAGCTGATGGTCGCGATGAAGGTAGTCCGACCATTGCCGGAGCCGGCCGCGAGACGCTGGCAGAGCACGCGCTTGCCGTCTTCCCTCACCGCCCACCATAGTGGCTCTACGAGATCGCCCTCCACAGCAAAAGTGATCGGCTCGTATGTCCGCGCGCCCTCAAGCGGATCAACAATGGTGACGGTCTGGCGCATCGGGAAATCTCCGGAACGATGAAGGGCAGCGTTGGTCGTCCGTCGCCGGCGCAAGTCTGGGGCGACGCCGAATTCACGTCTTCGGTGAATCGGCTCCTCGCGCCTTGGCGGCGGCTCGGAACAGGAACGGCCTTTGCTTGAGACTGTCGATGGCGACCGCAAGGATGATGACGGCGCCCTTGATGAGGAGCTGGGTGAAAAACGGAACATTCAGCAGGATCAGGCCGGTGCCGAGCACGCCAAGGATGACCGAGCCGATCAGCGTGCCGACGATGCGGCCACGTCCGCCAGCCAGGCTGGTGCCGCCGAGGACCACCGCGGCGATGGCGTCGAGTTCGTAGCCGGTTCCCGCCGTCGGCTGGGCCGAGATGACGCGCGCGGCGAAGATGACGCCGGCCAGTCCGGCGCAAATGCCGGCGATAACGTAGACGGATGTGGTGACGCGGTTGACGCGCACGCCTGCCAGCCGTGCCGCCTGGGCATTGCCGCCGACAGCATAGACATGCCGGCCATACCGTGTCCGTTCCAGGATGAACCAGGCGACGAGATAGACGACCAGCATCACAAGCACAGGGATGGGCACCCCGCTGAGATAGCCGTTGCCGACATCGCGGAAGTTGAGATCGCTGGAGACGATGGGCTGGCCTTCGGTGATGGTATAGGCAAGGCCACGCAGGAAGGTCATCGTCCCCAGCGTGACAATGAAGGGCGCGAGCGCCAGATAGGCGGTCAAGGCGCCGTTGACCAGGCCGCAGGCGGCGCCCACGGCCATTCCCGCCAGTATCGCCGCGGGCGCAGGCCAGCCGCCGATGGCCGCCACCACGGCAACCACGCCGCTGACCGCGACGATCGAACCGACCGACAGGTCAATGCCACCCGTGAGGATGACGAAGGTGAGCCCGGCCGCGAGGATCGCGTTGACGGAGATCGAGCGCGCGATGTTGAGCAGATTGTCGACACGGTTGAAGTTCGGCGCGATCACGGACATCAGGATAACCAGTGCGACGAGCACCATGAGGATGCCGACACGGTCCCACCATTTGGCGAAGTCGAAGGGCTCCCTTGCAGGCTGTTCCGTCAAGCGTACCGACGGAAGGTCTTCGTCCTTGCTCAATGTCTTGCTCCATTCTCTTGCGCGCCGTCGGCGGGCGCCGTGCCCGTGGCGTGGAACATCACCTCTTCCTCGGTCGCGTCCGCCGAATCCATTTCATGGACGATGCGTCCGGCCCGCATCACGAGAAGCCGGTCGCTGATGCCGATCGCCTCGGGCAGGTCGGAAGAAATCACCAGCACCGCCTTGCCAGCCCTGGCGAGTTCGTCGATCAGTTCGTAGATCTCGCGCTTGGCGCCGATATCGACACCCCGGGTCGGCTCGTCGAGGATCAGGACCCTGGAATCGCGCAACAGCCAGCGCGCGAGAGCGGCCTTCTGCTGGTTACCGCCCGACAACGCCCTGACCGGAAGCCCAAGTGCGTTCAGCCTCAGATGCAGGCGCTGCATCTGTCGGGTGACGGCGGTGCGTACCTGACCGCTGCGCACCACGCCCGCCGTCACGAAACGGTCGAGCGAGCTGAGGGCGATGTTGTCCTCGACCGAATGATCCAGGAAAAGTGCCTGGTCCTTGCGGTCTTCCGGCACCATACCCATTCCCTGGGCGATGGCCGCGGAGGGATCTGCCGGTCGACTTTCGCGGCTATCGACGAGAACCCGCCCGGTGCTGCGCCGGTCGGCGCCGAACAACAGGCGGCCAACCTCCGTGCGGCCCGATCCGATCAGCCCCGCCATGCACACGACCTCGCCTGCGCGGACCGTGAAATCCACCGGTCCGGCGCCATCACCGGCAAGCCCCGATACATCGAGCACCACCTCGCCCGGCTGGCGCGGTGCGTGGCGGTAAAGATCGGCAATCGGACGGCCTACCATCATGCGCACGACGTCCGACGGGCTGATGTCGCCCATTGCACCGGTGCCGACATAGGTTCCGTCGCGGAACACGGTGACGCGGTCGGCGAGCTGCCACACCTCTTCCATGCGATGGGAAATGTAGATGAGCCCGACGCCGGCCGATCGCATCTGGCCAATGATCCTGTAGAGCTGCTGCGCCTCGGCGCGCGATAGCGCCGCGGTTGGCTCGTCAAGCACCAGCACGCGCGCATCCTCGCTCACAGCGCGCGCGATCTCGACCATCTGCTGCATGCCGACGCTCAGCGAGCCGAGCGGCCGGTTCGGATCTATGCCGGCGTTGATACGGGCGAGCTTTGCCCGCGCCTCGGCCACCATGCGGCGCCGGTCGAGCACACCAAGCCGCGTGCGCGGCTCATGCCCGAGCGCCAGGTTTTCGGCGACCGTCATCGCCGGCACGGTGTTGAGCTCCTGATGGATGATCGCGATGCCATGCGTGCGCGCATCTCGCGGCGAGCGGACATCGATCTCGCGGCCGTCGATCAGGATAGTGCCGGCGTCACGCTGCACATTGCCGGCCAGGATCTTCATCAATGTGGACTTGCCCGCCCCGTTTTCGCCCATCAGCGCGTGGACCTCGCCGGAGCGCAGGTCAAAATGGACGCCGTTCAGCGCCAGCGTGGCGCCGAAGCGCTTGGTCACGCCTTCCAGTCTCAGAAGAGGTTGGTCTGCCATGTCCGCCATCGCCGTCGGTCGATGCGGGAACGGGCGATCACCCGTTCCCGCAACGACGCGATACTTTTGACCCTTACCAGCCCGGATATTCGCCGACGTTGCCGCGCGTAACCAGGACGCTGGGGATCAGGACCGTCGTCTCCTTGGGAGGATTGCCAGCTACGATGTCCTGGGCGATCTTGACCGCCTGCTGCACCATTTCGCCCGGGTTCTGGGTGGCGGTGCCGATGAAGGGAGACCCCTCGCGCTTCAGTTCGGCGACCGCTTCCGGGCTGCCGTCGACGCCCGTCACCTTGATGGTGGCGGACTTGCCGGCCTGCTCGACCGCAAGAACGGCTCCCAGGGCAGAGGGATCGTTCATCCCGAAGATACCAGTCACGTCGGGATGCGCGGTCAGCATGTCGGTGGTGACCGCCAGGCCCGAGGCACGGTCGTTCTTCGAGGCCTGCTGGCCGACGATCTTGATATCAGGATATTTGGCCGCAACTGTCTTGCAGCCATTGATGCGGTCGATGATCGTCTGGATCGGTGTGCCGTCGACGAGCAGGACCTCGCCCTTGCCGCCCATCTGCTGGAAGAGATAGTCGCACGACTTCTCCCCGGCCTGCACGGCATTGGTCATGACGACGGCATCGGCACCCTTGGCAGGTGTGTCGACGGCGATGACGATGATCCCCGCCTGCTTGGCGCGCGCGATCGCCGGCTCAATGCCCGCCTCATCGACGGCGGAAATAACGATGAGGTTGACGCCCTGCTGGATGAAGGCGTCGATCTGCGTGTTCTGGTTACCCAGGTCGAGCTGGGCATCCTGCGTGTTCACGCTGGCGCCGATCTCGGCGGCTGCCTTCTTGCCGCCCTTGTCCATGGCCGAGAAAAACGGATTGGACATGTCCTGCACCATCAGGCCGATCTTTTCGATCTTCTTGGGAATGGCCGACTGGGCATTCGCGCCCGGCACGAGGGCCAGTGCAAGCAAGGTAATCGCCGATGCGGCTATCGGCAAACGTGTGAGATGTGCGAGTTTCATTTGCTTTGTCTCCTCCAACTAACATGACCAGCTCGGACGTTGTTACGGCGCTGGCTGGAAAGCGCCTTGAGAGCCGCGGCTGTAAGGCGCGGGTTGGTGGCCGGACGATCGTCATCCGGTCAATTCGAATGGCACGGACACCCGTTGAGAGAGCACCGCTCATGGCGTCACCTTCGGGATGCCCGGCTGATGGGCATGGCCGCAGCCGCAGGACTTGCGAATGACGAGTTCGGCAGCAACCTGCTGCTGATATTCTGGGCGGTAGAGCGGCGACTTCGACTGCCCCTGCTTTTCGGCTTCCGCCTGGGCCTCGATGATGCCGGCCAGCGTCTGGGCGGCTCGGCGTCCGATCTCTTCGCTTCGCTCGTTGAGAACCGTCAACGGCGGATCGAGCAGCGGTGCCCAGGCGAACTCGTCGTATCCCACCACGGCGATATCGGCGGGGATTGTGATGCTGCGCTCGCGCAGCAGTTTGAGCGCGCCGAGCAGCAAAGGGTTGTTGCCCGCGATCAGGACATGCGGCAGGCGACCGGCGCGATCAAGATAGGCGGCAAGCGTTGAATGGGCGGAGACTGCATCGTTCTCGCTCTCAAGCACGACCAGTTCCGCTCCATGGCGGCGCGCCGCCTCGACGAGACCGCGCTCACGGTCGAAGCGGGTCGACCATTTGGCCGGATAGACAAGCAGGAGCCAGTCCTTGTAACCGTGGTCGGCGAGATGCTGCCCGACGACCAGACTGGCGTTGTAGTTGTCGGTGGTGACGCTCGGAAAATTCTTGGCGTTTTCGGGCGGAGAGGAGTCGACGAAGACCACCGGGATGTCCCAGGAGGCGAGCAGCTCGGCGTTTTCCGGGCGAAGCGTCAGCGTCGAGATCACGCCGGCCATACGCGATTCGATCAACCGCTGGACCATCCGGTCCTCCAGCCGCTCGTCATAGGCGCCGTCCACCGCCACGTCGCCGACCACAACGGTCCAGTTGGACGGACGCAGCGCCTGCTGAATGCCCGACATCAAGTCGAGATAGTAGGAGTTCGACGTGCTGGCGGTGATCACCGCGACGGAGTCGCGATTGGCGCGGCGTAGCTCCTGCGCGGCGCGGTTGGGTATGTACCCCAATTCGCGCGCGGTCTTGAGCACCCGCTGGCGACTCTCCTCCGACACGCCCACGGCCCCGCTCAGTGCCTGAGACACGGTAAACATCGAAAGACCGACAGCGCGGCTGACATCGCGCATGGTGGATCTGCCCAAAGGGCTCTCCCAAGGCTTCATAATCGTTTAGGTAAGTAACATAAACGATTATGATGGCCCAAGCAAGGCATTCTGCCACTTCGAACCATAAAACAGCGACTTAGCTGCGTTTGTTCTCGAAACGATTCAAAGCAGAGCGCTCATCGACAGGCCAATGCCGTCGCTCAAAAGGGCACCCCTCGGGTCAAGCCGGGCCTGACCCGAGGGGTGCGCAGCGGTTTGGGTAATCGAACGGGACGCGCTTATGCGCTCAGGCGAAAGCGCGTGACGTCGATGGCCGCGGCCATCAGCGTCTGCGTGTAGGCGGCCTGCGGATCGCTGAAGATCGCCTCGGTCGGCCCCTCCTCGACGATCTTGCCCTGCTTCATGACGATGATGTAGTCGGCCATGGCGCGCACGACGGCGAGATCGTGGCTGATGAAGAGATAGGACAATTCGTGGTCGGCCTGCAGCTTGCGCAGCAGCTCGACGATCTGCTTCTGCACCGAGCGGTCGAGCGCCGACGTCGGCTCGTCCAGCACCACCACCTTTGGCTTGAGGATCATGGCGCGCGCAATGGCGATGCGCTGGCGCTGGCCGCCGGAGAATTCGTGCGGATAGCGATTGCGCGCATTCGGATCGAGCCCGACCTCGCGCAAGGCCTCGACCGCGCGCTGATCGCGCTGCTTGCCCGACAGTGCCGGCTCGTGCACCAGAAGCCCTTCGGTGATGACCTGGCCGACGGTCATGCGCGGCGACAATGAGCCGAACGGATCCTGGAAGACGAGCTGCAATTCGCGCCGCAGCGGCCGCATCGCCTGGCGGTCGGCACTGGAAATGTCGCGGTCGCCGAGGCGGATCACGCCGTCGCTCGGCAGGAGCCGCAGCAAGGCCCGGCCGAGCGTCGATTTTCCCGAACCGGATTCGCCGACGATGCCGATGGTCTGGTTCCGCTTCAGCCGGATCGAAATGCGGTCGACCGCGTGCAGCAGTAGCGGCTCTCCGGCAAGGAAGCCACCGCCGATCTTGAAGGTCACTTCGACATTCCTGCCTTCGAGCAGGACAGGCGCGTTCGGCGGCGGTGGCGCCTTGGTGCCGGTCGGCTCGGCGGCCAGCAGCATCTTGGTATAGGCGTGCTGAGGATTGGCGAAGATCGCTTCGGCCTCGCCCTCCTCGACGACCTCGCCGTAACGCATGACATAGACCCGGTCGGCAAAACGGCGGACGATGCCGAGATCATGGGTGATGAAGACGATCGCCATGCCGAGCTTGCGCTGGAGTTCGGCCAGAAGCATTAGAATCTGCGCCTGGATCGTCACATCGAGCGCCGTCGTCGGCTCGTCAGCGATCAGGATATCCGGGTCGTTGGCCAAGGCCATGGCGATCATGACGCGCTGGCGCTGGCCGCCCGACATTTCGTGCGGGTAGGATTTCATCCGCCGCTCGGGATCGGGAATATGGACCAGCCGCAGCAGCTTGAGCGCCTCTTCGCGCGCCTCGGCCGCATTCAGCCCGCGGTGCCGGCGGATCGGCTCGATCAGCTGATTGCCGATCGAATAGAGCGGATCGAGCGAAGTCATCGGCTCCTGGAAGATCATGCTGATCTTGCGGCCGCGGACCTTGTTCAATTCGGATTTGCTCAGGGTCAAAAGGTTGCGGCCGCGATAGTCGACAGAGCCTGAAGCCTCGCCGTTCGAGGCCAGCAGGCTCATCGCCGCCATCATCGTCTGGCTCTTGCCGGATCCGGATTCGCCGACCACGGCAACGGTTTCGCCTGATTTGACGTGGATGTTGATGCCCTTGACGGCCTCGACCGCGCCGTCGAGCGTGCGAAAGCGGACGCGAAGGTCCTTGACGCTGAGGATCGTTTCGGAAGCAGCCATCTCAGCGGTCCTTGGGGTCGAGCGCGTCGCGCAGGCCGTCGCCGACGAAGTTCAGCGCGAACAGAGTCGAGACGAGGAAGAAGGCCGGGAACAGAAGCAACCAGTTGGCGCTGCCGATGTTCTTGGCGCCGACCGAGATCAGCACGCCCCAACTGGTCATCGGCTCCTGGATGCCGAGCCCGAGGAAGGACAGGAAGCTTTCCAGGATGATGACCTGCGGCACCAGCAGCGTCATGTAGATCACCACCGGCCCGAGCAGGTTGGGTATGACGTGGCGGATCAGGATGCCGCGCTGGCCGACGCCCAGGGCTTCGGCCGCCTGCACATATTCCTGGCGCCGGATCGAGAGCGCCTGGCCACGCACGATGCGCGCCATGTCGAGCCACAGCACCGCGCCGACGGCCAAGAACATCAGCACGAAGTTCCTGCCGAAGAACACCACCAGCATGATGACGAAGAAGATGAAGGGCAGCGAATAGAGCACGTCGACGATGCGCATCATCACCTCGTCGACCCTGCCGCCGGCAAAGCCCGCCGCAGCGCCATACACGACACCGATGACAACCGCCACGACGCCGGCAAGCAGGCCGATGGCCAGCGAGATGCGCCCGGCCATCAGCGTACGCGAGAGCAGATCGCGGCCGGTGTTGTCGGTACCGAACAGGAAATACTGCTGTTTGATCGAGGCGCTCATCGTCACTTCGAGACCGCTGGACGACTTGCTCTCGATCTTGGTGTCGTCGAAGGCATCGGAACGGTCAAGATAGCGGATGTTGCGGTCGTCGATCGGCTTGGTCGACACAACGGTGACGATGACGCGGCTGCCGTCCTGCTTCCACTCCTTGATGTCGACGCGCATGCGCTTGATCGCGTCCGTGAGCGCCGTCTCGATCATATCGGCCTTTGGATAGGCACTGAAGCTCGGCGGCGTGCGCACATAGTCAGCGTAGATGGTGGTGTACTGATGCGGCACGAACCAGGGGCCGAAGACGCTGATGGCCGCGATGAATGCAAGATAGTAGAGGCTGAACATGGAGGCGCGATTGGCCTTGAGGCGCGCCCATGCGTCGCCCCAGAGCGAGCGGCCGACGACGGCCGGAGCGATCGCTGCGATATCAGTCATAGCGCACCCTCGGATCGACGACCGCATACATAACGTCGACGATCAGGTTGAAGACGATGGTGAAGAGAGCGATCACCACCACCGTTCCCATGACCAGCGTGTAGTCGCGGTTGAGCGCGGCATCGACGAAATAGCGGCCGACGCCTGGAATGGAAAAGATCGTCTCGACGATGACCGAGCCGGTCAGCAGTGCCGCGGCTGCGGGGCCGGTGAAAGAGACGATAGGCAGTATGGCGCCGCGCAATGCGTGCTTGACCACCACCGACCAGTCGGAGAGGCCGAGCGCGCGGGCCGTGCGGATATGATGGGACCG
This sequence comes from Mesorhizobium helmanticense, assembly GCF_003034915.1. Classification (GTDB taxonomy): domain Bacteria; phylum Pseudomonadota; class Alphaproteobacteria; order Rhizobiales; family Rhizobiaceae; genus Mesorhizobium; species Mesorhizobium helmanticense. Next base: position 103,213 of record NZ_PZJX01000028.1, read on the forward strand.
CAGCGATTCGATCATGGAGCCGCGCATCAGGCGGGCGACGATAGCGATCTGCGGCAAGGCAAGCGTCAGCACCGGGCCGACCTTGTTGATGAAGGCGCCGTCGCCCCAGCCACCGATCGGCAGCAGCTTCCAGGTCAGCCCGAACAGGAGCTGGATCACGGGCGCGATCACGAAAGTTGGAATGGTGCTGCCGGCGGTCGCCAGCGCAATCACCGTATAGTCGCCAAGCTTGTTCTGGTTGAGCGCGGCAACGGTGCCGAGCATGCTGCCAATCAGCAAGGCGAGCAGCAGCGCCGAGGCGCCGAGTTGAACCGAGATGGGCAGGCCCTTGGCAAACAGTTCAGTGACGGTGAAATCCGGCATGTTGTAGCTCGGACCGAAATTGCCGCGCAGAAGGTTGCCGAGATAATGGACATATTGCAGCCAGAGCGGATCGCTGAGGCCGAACTGGGCTTCCAGATTAGCTTTGATTTCGGGGCTCAAGCCCCGCTCCTGATTAAACGGGCCGCCCGGTGCGACTCGTATCAGGAAGAACGCCATGGTCACGATGACGAATAGCGTCGGAATGGCGGTCAGAAGCCGCCGGAATACATAACGCAGCATCGGCGCCCCGCTTCGGCCAGAGCGACATGCGTCCATACGAACGCATTGCCATGCTCCGGCGCCAAATCTTCGCACCGGGCTTGCCGAAAATCGAGCACGACTTTCGGACCGATGCGATGACCGACCGGCCGCCGCGCCCAGATAAGGCGCGGCGGTCCAGTCAAGGATGATTCAGTCCTTGGAGACGAAGCGGGACGGATGGATGTCCATCACATTGTCATCGAAGCCATGCAGCTTCGAGGAAACGATATCGTGGAAGCTGTAGTAGAGAAGCGGAATGTTGCCGACGTCATCGACAAGGATGCGCTCGGCCTCAGTGAGGTCTTTCATGCGCTCTTCTGGCTTGCCGCCGGCAGCCGCGGCCTTGTCCATGGCCGCTTCATATGCCGGGCTGACATAGTTCGAATAGTTATTGCCGCTGGCCTTGCGTGTGATGCCGAGGAAGGTCTCGGGATCCTTGTAGTCGGCGATCCAGGCGGCACGCGCCACGTCGTAGTTGCCCTTCTGCTCAAGGAAGGAATAGTGGGTCTTGGTGTCGGTATTGAGCAGCGTGACCTCGACGCCAAGTGGCTTCAACTGCTCCTGGATGGCGACCGCGGTGTTCTTGTGGTTCTCCGAGGTGTTGTAGCGGATCTCCATCTTCAGCGGATGCTCGGGCGTATAGCCGAGTTTCTCGAGGATTTTCTTGGCTTCGTCCTCGCGGTCGATCTGCGGCATGTCGGCGTATTTGGCCATTGCCGGCGTGTAGCCCTCGATGCCCGGAGGCACCATCGAATAGCCAGGCAGCATCGAGTTCTGCCAGACTTTCTCCGCCAGGAAGTCGCGGTCGATCGCCATCGAGATCGCGTTGCGCAGCTCGGGATTATCCCACGGCGCCTTGTCGGTCTTGATCGCATAGTAGTAGGTGCCGAGATACGGTCCGACGCGGACCTGATCGCCGAACTTGGCCTTGAGGTCAGCGAGCTGTTCGGTCGGCAGGTCGCCGTAGCTGTCGAGTTCGCCGGCCTCGAAGCGCTTCATCGCCGATGAGCGGTCTTCGGTCGGGATATAGTTCACGACGTCCATCTTGACGCTCGCGGCGTCCCAGAATTTCGGATTCTTGACCAGCTTCATGTGGTCGTTGGGAATCCACTCGGCCAGCGTATAGGCACCGTTCGAAACGAGATTGCCCGCCTTGATCCAGTCGGCGCCGAGCTTTTCGATCGAGGCCTTGTTGACCGGATAGGTTGCCTGGTGGGTCAGCATCTCCAGGAAGTATGGCGTCGGCGCCTTCAGCGTCACTTCCAGCGTGTTGGCGTCGATTGCCTTCACGCCCATATCCTCGGGCTTGCCTTTCTTGGTGTTGACTTCCTCGGCGTTCTTCACGGGATAGAGCATGGAAGCGTATTCGGCGGCGGTCGCCGGATCCTCCAGCCGATGGAAGGAGTAGACGAAATCGTCCGCCGTCACAGGGCTGCCATCCGACCACAAACCGTCCTTGCGCAGCTTGAAGGTGTAGACGGTGCCGTCGTCGGATACGGTCCAGCTTTCGGCGGCGCCCGGAATGAGGTTCGTCTTCTGATCGTGCATGACCAGTCCCTGGAACAGGTCGCGTATGATATCGGCTTCGTAGACGGTCGAGGTCTTGTGCGGATCGACAGTCTCCGCCTCGGCGGCGCTGCCTCGGTTATAGACGGTCTCGGCGAAAGCCGGCGTGTAGAACGTGCCGGCCGTCAAAGCCATCGTCGTAGCGAACACTGTCGCCTTCAGCATATTTTTCAGCATGGAGTTCTCCCTGCAGAGGCGGCCTCGCAGTCACGCCTCTTGAGTGTTGACGCCCCGAGAACCGATCGATGGCCTCTTTGAGCGTGCCGACGGTTCCCTTTCCGGCGGCTTGGTGGCAAGACACTAGACAGACGAGAATCTTATTTCAACCGAGTCCTGATTGACGCTAAGTGAGCACCCCGCGCTAAAACAGCAACATCTAAAGCTGAAGCGGATTTTCAACTTGGCGCATCTTCAAGTTGCTCCGTCTTTTTTCTGTCTTTGCAATTGGGCCTGGCATGCTCCACGTTATGCTCCGGAACACGAAACTTCGCGCTTCACCGTGCCGTTTCCAAGCCGACGCCTCGGGGACATCGGCGATCGAGGTTGCCATGCTGCGCCGCTGTTTATCCTGCTTCTGCAGGGTCAGCCCAGCCGTCCGAGGAAACTGCCGAGCGGCGGCAGCGACAGTTGGCCGTCCTGCAAGACAATATCGGCAACGTCCGGATCTATCGCCCGCATGGCACCCAGGTCCGGCGGCGATCGCCAGTTTGCCGGCTCACCGGCAAAATTGAAGACACAGACCAGCCTCTCGCCATCACGCTCCCGAGTGAAGGCCAGCACGTCGTCCTCGGCATCGAGAAACCGGATCGAACCGCTGATCAGGGCCGGATGGCGCTTGCGCAAGGCCAGCACCGAACGGTAGGCCGACAGCACCGAGTGATCCTTGCCGTTCTGCACATCGACCGCGCGGCTGCGATGCCCCGCCGGAACCGGAAGCCACGGCCTGCCCTGGGAAAAACCGGCATTGTCGGCGCCGGCCTCCCAGACCATCGGCGTGCGGCAGCCATCCCTGCCCTTGACCCCCGGCCAGAAGCGGATGCCGACCGGATCGCGCAAATCCTCGAAGGCCAGTTCAGCCTCTTCCAGCCCGAGTTCCTCACCCTGGTAGAGACAGATCGATCCGCGCAGGCAGGACAGCAGCGCGATCGAGAATTTCGCCACGCTGTCGGCATCGCCCCCGGGCCTTGTCCAGCGCGTCACATGGCGCACGACATCGTGGTTGGAAAACGCCCAGCAGACCCAGCCGTCAGCGACGGCGGCCTCGAACGCCTCGACGCAGCCGCGCACATGCGCGGCCGAGAATTGTGGCCCGAGCAGGTCGAAAGTGTAGCACATGTTGAGCTTGTCGCCGCCGGAGGTATAGGCGGCGAGCGTTTGCAGCGAGCGGGTTTCGTCACCGACCTCGCCGACGGCGGCGCGGCCTTCATACTCATCGAGCAGCGCGCGGAACCGCCTGAGGAAAGCCAGGTTTTCCGGCTGCGTCTTGTCGAACAGATGCTCCTGATAGAGATAGGTGTTGGTTTCAGCGTTGGTGCCGGCGACACTTGACGCCAAGGGGGGATTGCTGCGCAGCCAACGGTCATGGACATAGTAGTTGACCGTATCCAGCCGGAAGCCGTCGACACCTCGCTCCAGCCAGAACCGCACCGTGTCCAGAAGTGCATCCTGGACCTCGGAATTGTGGAAATTCAGGTCCGGCTGCGAGGCCAGGAAATTGTGCATGTAGTATTGCCGGCGGGTCGAGTCCCACTCCCAGGCCGGGCCGCCGAACACCGACAGCCAGTTGTTGGGCGCGTTGCCGTCGGGCTTCGTATCGGCCCAGACATACCAATCGGCCTTGGGATTGTCGCGGCTGGCGCGGCTTTCGACGAACCAGTCATGCTTGTCGGACGAATGCGAGAGCACCTGGTCGATGATGATCTTCAGGCCGAGCCGGTGGGCTTCGGCAACCAGCGCATCGAAATCCTCGATGCTGCCAAACATCGGATCGACCGCGCAGTAATCCGACACGTCGTAGCCCATGTCGGCCATCGGCGACTTGAAGAAGGGCGACAGCCAGACGGCGTCGACGCCAAGCGAAGCGACATGTGCCAGCCTCGACGTGATGCCCTTGAGATCGCCGCTGCCGTCGCCACTCGTATCCTGGAAGGAGCGCGGATAAATCTGGTAGATGATGCAGCCGCGCCACCATTCGGTCTTCTCATCGGCCATCACGCACCCCTCCCAGCACTGGCCGTGGCGGCCCTGCGCTCGATCATAAAGTTCACACTGCGGCCGGACAGCGGCCGCGCAAAACCGATCGTCTGCGTTTCGATCGCCGGGCGCCACTCGAACCCTTCCCTCGCCGGCAAGGTGAAGACACATTGGCGGCGGTCGCCGTTGACCAGGACGGCAAGGCGGCTGCCGCCGTCATCGCCGAGCAGCATGACCAGTCGATGTCGCGAGGGATCGTTCCAGTCGGCTTCGCCAAGCGGCGCGCCGGTCTCGGTCAGCCAGGCGACGTCGGGACTTTCCGACGCATCTGCCGCCTTCCCGGTCAGAAAATGCGTGTCCGAGAGCGCCGGTACGGCGCGGCGCAGCGCGGCGAGCAGCACTGTGCATTCTTCCAGCGCCCGATCGCGTCCAGCCCAATCGAGCCAGGTGATCGCGTTGTCCTGCGCATAGGCATTGTTGTTGCCCTCCTGCGTACGGCCGAATTCGTCGCCCGCCGTCAGCATGATGGTGCCGCGCGAGGCAAACAGCGTGGCCAACAGCGCGCATTGGTCATCGAAGCGCGCCTTGGCGACAGCCTCGTCTGATGTGGCGCCCTCGACGCCGTTGTTCCATGACAGGTTCTCGCTGTGGCCGTCCCGGTTCTGCTCGCCATTGGCCTCATTGTGCTTGTGCTCATAGGCGACGATGTCGGCCAGCGTCATGCCGTCATGCGCGGCGATGAAATTGACGGAGCGGCTTGTCCGCCGCCCTGCCCTGCCGAATACATCGGATGAGCCGGCAAGCCTTGTCGCCAGCGCGCCGACCATGCCTTGGTCGCCGCGCCAGAAACGTCTGATATCGTCGCGATATTTGTCGTTCCATTCGAGGAAGGGTGGCGGGAAATTGCCGAGCTGATAGCCGTCCGGCCCGATGTCCCAGGGCTCGGCGATCAGCACCCGGTCGCCAAGAGCCGGATCGTCCCGGATAGCCCTGAGCAACGGCGCATCGGCATCGAAAATCCCTTCGACACGGCCCAGAATGGGCGCCAGATCGAAACGGAAGCCGTCGACGCCGGCATGGCTGACAAAATGGCGAAGCGTGTCGAGGACCATTTCCTGAACAACCGGATGGTCGCAAGCAACCGTGTTGCCGGTTCCGGTGTCGTTGGCCAGCCCGCCGTCCGGCGCGTGCCGGTAATAGGCGTGGTTGTCGAGGCCGCGCAGCGACAGCGTCGGCCCCAGCCTGTCGCTTTCGCCGGTATGATTGAACACGAGGTCGAGAATGGTGCCGATGCCGGCGTCGCGCAGCATGGCGACCGTCTGCCACAACTCCGCCAGACCGCCGGGCGCAAGGCGCGGATCGAGCGCCATGAAGGTGACGGGATTGTAGCCCCAGGCATTGCGCAGCCCGAGCGGCGGCAAATGCCGCTCGTCGATCGAGGCCGTCACCGGCATGAGTTCGACGGCGGAGACGCCAAGCCTTTTCAGATGCTCGACAATCAACGGATGGGCGAGCGCTGCAATCGTGCCGCGCTGTTTCTCGGGGATGTCCGGATGCAGCATGGTGAAGGCGCGCACCGGCACTTCATAGATCAGGCCGCCGGGCTGGAAGAGCGGCGGCGGAGCCGGCAGCGGTTTCGCTGAAGCGCCAGCAATCGCCTTCGGCATCAGCGAAGCGGTGTCGGCGCCCTCGCCCCGACGCGCGGCGAGCCTGCCGTCATAGGCATAGGGCCTGTCGACCTCCAGGGCATAGGGATCGACGAGCAGCTTGTCGGGATCGAACCAGAAGCCGCGCTCGGGCGCGTAGTCGCCATCGGCGCGCAAGCCATAGCGCGTGCCGGCGGCAAGGCCGGAGACGAAAAGCCCATGAACGCCGTCGCCTTCCGGCCGGAGTTCCAGCCGGTCGAGTTCGCGGCTTCTTTGATCGTCGAAGATCGAGACCCAGATGCGCCGAGCCGACGACGACCATACGGCAAAGCGAATGCCGTCTTTGGTGATGGTTGCGCCGAGCTGGCTCATGCGCACTCACAGCTGCATAGGCGTTGGCAGGTTGGCTTCCCCTTCTCCCCTCGTGGGAGAAGGTGTCGCCGAAGGCGACGGATGAGGGGTGCTCCAGCTTGGCACCCACAGCACTCCGTCCAACACCCCTCATCCGTCTCGGCGCTACGCGCCGATCCACCTTCTCCCACAAGGGGAGAAGGAAAGGCGCGCCGCGCCAGCCTCAAGTAATCACGCTCGGCTTGTTGCGGCCGGTGCGGCTCTTGATGTCGGCAATATCGTCGGCTGCCGCAATCAGATCGGCGAGCGCGACTTGCGTGTCGAGATCGTGCCTCGACTTGTCCGGCTCGTAGCGCTCGATATAGACGCGGATCGTCGCGCCAGAGGTGCCGGTGCCGGAAAGACGGAAGACGACGCGCGACCCACCTTCGAAGAGCACCCTGATGCCCTGGTTCTTGCTTACCGAACCATCGACCGGGTCATGGTAGGCGAAGTCGTCGGCGCTGGCGATTGTCATGCCGCGGACGCTGGTGCCCGGCAGCGAGCCAAGCTTGGCGCGCAGTTCGTCAACCAGAGCGTTGGCACGCTCGGTCTCGACTTCTTCATAATCGTGGCGCGAATAGTAGTTGCGGCCGTAGGTCGCCCAGTGCTCGGTGACAACCTGCTTGGCGCTTTCGCCGCGCACCGCCAGGATGTTGAGCCACAACAACACGGCCCAAAGTCCGTCTTTTTCGCGCACATGGTTGGAGCCGGTGCCGGCACTTTCCTCGCCGCAGATCGTCGCCATGTCGGCATCGAGCAGATTGCCAAAGAATTTCCAGCCGGTCGGCGTCTCGTAGATGCCGACGCCGAGTTTTTCGGCGACGCGGTCGGCGGCACCGCTGGTCGGCATCGAACGGGCGATGCCTTTGAGACCTTGCTTGTAGCCGGGCGCCAGATGGGCGTTGGCGGCAAGCATCGCCACCGAATCCGACGGGGTGACGAAGATGCCCTTGCCGATGATCAGATTGCGGTCGCCGTCGCCGTCGGAAGCAGCGCCAAAGTCCGGCGCGTCCGGTCCCATCATCTCGTCATAGAGGTGCTTGGCATGGACCAGATTGGGATCGGGGTGATGGCCGCCGAAATCCGGCAACGGCTTGAAATTGCGGCAGGTGCCGTTGGGCGCGCCAAGCCGCCGCTCGAGGATCTCCTTGGCGTAGGGGCCGGTGACCGCATGCATGGCGTCGAAGCGCATGCGGAAGCCGTATTTGAAATTGGCGCGAATGGCGTCGAAATCGAACAGGCTTTCCATCAACTCGGCATAGTCGGTGACCGGATCAATGATCTCGACCGTCATGCCGCCTGCTTCGACCGTGCCGATCTTGTCGATGTCGATCGGCCCGATATCGGCGATCTTGAAGCTCGCGATCGCCTTGGTCTTTTCGAAGATCGCGTCGGTCAGCTTTTCCGGCGCCGGGCCGCCATTGCCGGCATTGTACTTGATGCCGAAATCCTCATGCGGGCCGCCTGGATTGTGGCTGGCCGACAGGATGATGCCGCCGAAGGTCTTGTATTTTCGGATGACGTGCGAAGCCGCCGGAGTCGACAATATGCCGCCCTGCCCAACCATCACCTTGCCGAACCCGTTGGCCGCCGCCATGGCGATGGCCTTCTGGATGACCTCGCGGTTGTAGAAGCGGCCGTCGCCGCCGATCACCAGGGTCTTGCCCTTGAAGCCTTCGAGAGCGTCGAAGATCGACTGGATGAAGTTCTCGGCATAGTGCTCCTGCTGGAACACCGGCACCTTCTTGCGCAGCCCGGAGGTGCCGGGCTTCTGGTCGGGATAGGGTTTGGTGGCGACGGTGCGTATCATGCGTCAGGCAGCCCTTTTCGAAAGCAGCAAGCGGTAGAGTTCAACGTATTTTTCGGCGCTCTTGTCCCACGACACATCGGCCTTCATGCCTTGTTGTTGCATCGAGGTCCAGACGGTCGGGTTGGCATGCGCCTCAACGAGGCGGCGGATGGCGTGCAGGAGTGCGCCGCCATTGTTGGGTGCGAACTGGAATCCGGTCGCGACGCCAGCCGAGACGGCGGCCTCGTTGGCGTCGATGACGGTGTCCGCTAGGCCGCCGGTACGTGCGACGACGGGCACGCAGCCGTAGCGCAGGCCGTAAAGCTGCGTCAGCCCGCAAGGCTCGAAGCGCGAGGGGATGACAATGGCGTCGCAACCGCCCTGCATGGTGTGGGAGAGGCCTTCGTCCCAGCCGATGACGACGCCGACACGGCCGCGATGACGAGCGGCCGCGGCGAGCATCGCGCCTTCGAGGCCGGCGTCGCCGGATCCGAGGATGGCAAGGCGTGCACCCGCCGCGACAATGCCGTCGACGACGGCCGCCAATATGTCCATGCCCTTCTGCCAGGTCAGCCGGCTGATGACGCAAACGATCGGACTGTCGTCGCGGTCAAGGCTGAAACGATCCTCGACGGCGGCCCTGTTGGGCGTTCGCGCCTTCAATGTCCTGGCTGTGTAGGTGGAGACCAGATGCTTGTCGGTTTCCGGGTTCCAGATGTCGGTGTCGATACCGTTGACGATGCCGTGGAGATCGGTGGAGCGCATATTGATCAGGCCGTCGAGGCCCATGCCGAATTCCGGCAGGCGGATTTCCTGCGCATAGGTCGGGCTGACCGTGGTGATCGCCCAGGCAGCCTGCAGGCCGGCTTTGAGGAAACCGACACCGCCATAATATTCGACGCCGTCGAGCGCCATGGCCACCGCCGGCAGGCCAAGCTCGCCGAAGATGCCGGCGCCGAACTGGCCCTGGAAGGCAAGGTTGTGGACGGTGATCATCGACGGCGTACCGACCGCCTTGCCGTAGCGCATATAGGCCAGCGTCATCGCCGACTGCCAGTCATGGGCATGGACGATGTCAGGCCGGTAGCCGGAGATGGCGCCGCCGGCGATGTCGCCGCCAACCTGGCTCAGTGCCGCGAAACGCCGCCAATTGTCCGGCCAGTCGGCGCCGGTCGCGTTGCCGTAGGGGCCGCCGGGGCGGTCGAACAGATGCGGCGCGTCGAGCACGAAAAGATTGAGCCCGGCGATCTCGACGGCATGGACCGAAGCCTTGCCGCCTTGCAGCAGCGGATATTGGTGAACGGCCTTCTTTTTCTTGAAGGCATCCATCACCTGGGGATAGCCGGGGATAAGCGTGCGCATGGTCACGCCCTTGCCGGCCAGCGCAACCGGCAAGGCGCCAGTCACGTCGGCAAGCCCGCCTGTCTTGATCAGGGGGAATATTTCGGGCGTGACCGACAGAACCTGCATGCGACTACAACCCCAGCCTGTCGACCATATCCTGCGTGACGAGGCAGATGCCCTTTTCAGAAACACGGAAACGCTTGGCGTCGAGAACCGGATCCTCGCCGACGACGAGGCCCTCCGGTATCCTTACGCCATGGTCGATGACCACGCGCTTCAACTTTGCGTTCCGGCCGACATGACAGTCGGGCAGCATGACGACTTCTTCCAGCGTCGAATAGGAATTGATCCGCGCGCCGGTGAAGATCAAGCTTCTTTTCAGCGAAGCTCCCGAGACGATGCAGTCGCCAGAGACCAGCGAGGACACCGCGGAGCCGCGGCGGCCATCCTCGTCATGCACGAACTTTGCCGGCGGCTTCAGCTCGGCATAGGTCCAGATCGGCCAGTCGCGGTCGTAGAGGTCGAGTTCCGGCGTGATGTCGGTAAGGTCGATATTGGCCTCCCAATAGGCGTCGACGGTTCCGACGTCGCGCCAATAAGCCTCGTTCTCGGCGGTCGAGCGCACGCAAGATTTGGCGAAGCGATGGGCAATCGCCTTTCCGTGCTCGACGATATAGGGGATGATGTCCTTGCCGAAGTCGCGGCTTGAGCCGGGTTCTGCCGCATCGCGGCGCAACTGGTCCATCAGGAACTTTGTCTTGAAGACATAGATGCCCATCGAGGCCAGCGCAAACTCCGGTTTGTCGGGAATGCCGGGCGGGTCGGCAGGCTTTTCGACGAAGGCAATGATGTTGTCCTTGGCATCGACATGCATGACGCCGAAGCCGGTCGCCTCCATGCGCGGCACTTCGAGGCAGCCGACGGTGACGTCGGCGCCGGCGTCGACATGCTGGCGAAGCATCAGCTCGTAGTCCATCTTGTAGATGTGGTCGCCGGCAAGGATGACCATGTATTCGGGGCCGTAGGCCTCGATGATGTCGATGTTCTGGTAGACGGCATCCGCGGTGCCTTCATACCATTGCGTTTCCGAAACGCGCTGGCTCGCCGGCAGGATGTCGAAGCTCTCGTTGCGCTCGGGGCGCAGGAAGTTCCAGCCGCGCTGCAAATGGCGGATCAGCGAATGCGCCTTGTACTGGGTGGCGACGCCGAGGCGGCGAATGCCTGAGTTGAGCGCATTGGAGAGCGCGAAATCGATGATGCGCGTCTTGCCGCCGAAATAGACCGCTGGCTTGGCGCGCCGGTCGGTCAATTCCCTGAGGCGGCTGCCGCGCCCGCCGGCCAGCACATAGGCCATGGCATCGCGTGCCAGCGGCTGGGTCCGTTTTATCTCTGCCATTTTTACCCTCCCAGTTTACCCAGTCCGGAAATAACTCAGTCCGGAGCAAATTCGAGCATGATCGTCGACAGCGGCGGCAAAAGCATCGTTGCCGATATGCTTCCTGCCTCCGCCCGCGCCTCGATGAGGCCGCCATTGCCCTTGCCGGAACCGCCATAATCGGCAGCGTCCGTGTTGATGATCTCGCGCCATTTGCCGGCCTGCGGCAGCGGCACGCGGTAATTGTCGCGCGGGACCGGCGTGAAGTTGGAGATGACGGCAACCGGATTGCCGCCCGGCGCGCTGCGCAGCCAGGCAAACACCGAGTTCGCGCTGTCGTCGACGATCAGCCAGGAAAAGCCCTCCGGCTCGCAGTCGCGCGCATGCAGGGCCGGGCGCGAGCGGTAGAGATAGTTGAGATCGCGCACCGTCTGCCAGACGCCGCGATGCAGCCGGAAATCGAGCAGGTTCCAGTCGAGCGCACGCGCCTCGCTCCATTCGCGGCGCTGGGCGAACTCCTGTCCCATGAACAAGAGCTTCTTGCCGGGATAACCCCACATGAAGGCGTAGTAGGCGCGCAATGTCGCGAATTTCTGCCAATCGTCGCCCGCCATCTTGCCAAGCAGCGTGCCCTTGCCGTGCACGACTTCGTCATGGGAGAGCGGCAGCACGAAATTCTCGGAGAAGGCGTAGACCAGGCCGAAGGTGATGTCATTGTGGTGGTGCTTACGGAAGATCGGCTCCTTGGAGAAATACTCCAGCGTGTCGTGCATGAAGCCCATGTTCCACTTGAAGCCGAAGCCCAGCCCGCCTTCATGCACCGGCTGCGAGACCTTGGGCCAGGAGGTCGATTCCTCAGCGATCGTCATCACGCCCGGATGGTGGCCGTAGACCTCCTTGTTCATCCTTTGCAGGAAGCTGACCGCTTCGAGGTTCTCGCGCCCGCCCTTGTCGTTGGGAATCCATTCGCCGGCCTTGCGCGAATAGTCGAGGTAGAGCATCGAGGCGACCGCATCGACGCGCAAGCCATCGACATGGTATTTCTCGGCCCAGAACAGCGCATTGTTGACGAGGAAGGAGACGACCTCGCGCCGGCCGAAATTGTAGATCGCGGTGTTCCAGTCGGGATGGAAGCCCTTGCGCGGGTCGGCATGTTCATAGAGCGCGGTGCCGTCGAACTTTGCCAGACCATGCTCGTCCACCGGGAAATGCGCCGGCACCCAGTCGAGGATGACGCCGATGCCGGCACGGTGTGCACCGTCGACGAAACGGGCGAATCCGTCCGGATCGCCGAAGCGAGCCGACGGTGCGTAGAGACCGGTCGTCTGGTAACCCCAGGACGGATCGTAGGGATGTTCGGAGATCGGCATGAATTCGATATGGGTGAAACCCGTCTCGACGACATAGGGGATCAGTCTCGTGGCGAGATCATCCCACGACAGGAAGCTGCCATCGTCGTTAAGCTGCCAGGAGCCGGCGTGAACCTCGTAGATCGACACCGCTTCGCGCCTGTGGTCGGCGTTGCGCCAGAAATTGCGGTGCGCCTCGTCGCCCCATTCATGCGCTGGCGGAAGCGCCACCACCGAAGCGGTGGCCGGGCGCAGTTCGGACCTGAAGGCAAACGGGTCGGCCTTGAGCGGCAGCCGCACGCCGTCGGGGCCGATGATCTCGTATTTGTAGGGCCGGCCGGCACCGATATCGGGAATGAACAATTCCCAGATGCCGGTGTCGCGACGGTCGCGCATCGGGTGCCTGCGGCCATCCCATTCGTTGAAGTCGCCGACCACGGAGACGCGCTTGGCATTGGGCGCCCACACCGCGAAATGCACGCCGGATGCACCCTCGTGATCGATGAGATGAGCGCCAAGCTTGTCGAACAGCCTGAGATGCGATCCTTCGGCGATATAGTAATCATCCAGCGGCCCAAGCACCGGACCGAAGGAATAAGGATCGGTCAGCCACCAGTCGCCGCCGGCGTTGCTGGCGTGATAGCGCAGCGGCTGGCGTTTCCTGAGCGACAGCTTGCCCTCGAAAAAACCGTCGTCGTCGCGCCGCGACAGTTCGCCCACCTTCTTGCCGGTCAGCGTATAGGCGGTCATGAACTCCGCATGCGGAACGAAGCAGCGGGCGACAAAGCCCTTGCCTGCCTCCTGCACACCGAGGACAGCAAACGGGTCGCCATGAGTGCCGGCGACAATCGCCGCGACATCGCCGGCTGGCGCCTGTCCGTCCGGCCCGCTTGTCGCAGCGGTCACGCGCGGCTTCCTCATCAGGCAGTCGCCCTCCCCGGGCACCAAGTATTTGTTTCAGCGGATTTTTTAATTCGATATTAGCATTGCCGACTGGCGCGTTGCGAATGTCAAATTCAATCCACCAAACCACGTTGTTCGTGGCCTCATGCAATCATATCAAACAGGCACGTTCCAGATTTCTTTCGCATATTGACGGATCGTGCGATCGGAAGAGAACCAGCCGACGCGCGCGACATTGCGGATCGCCTTGGCGTACCAGTCCGGGCTGTTGCGCCAGACAGCGTCGACATTGCGCTGGGTGTCGGCATAGGCATCGAAATCGGCCGCCACCATGAACCAGTCGCTCTGATAGAGACCGTTGATCAGGTCGCGGTAGCGCTCCGGATCGTCTGGCGAAAAAACGCCCGATGAAACGGCGGCGATGGCCTGCGACAGTTCCGGCGATGCCTCGATCACCGCGCGAGGATTGTAGCCGTTGTTGCGCCGCTCGGCGACCTGCTCCGTCGTCAGGCCGAAGATGAAGATGTTGTCGTCGCCAACGCACTCCTTGATCTCGACATTGGCGCCGTCGAGCGTGCCGATGGTGAGCGCACCGTTCAGCGCGAACTTCATGTTGCCGGTGCCGGAGGCCTCCATGCCGGCCGTCGAGATCTGCTCGGAAAGGTCGGCCGCCGGCATCATGATCTCGGCCAGGCTGACATTGTAGTTCGGCACGAACACCACTTTCAGCAGGCCGCGGACGGCCGGGTCGCGGTTGATGACCTTGGCGACGTCATTGGCCAGTTTGATGATCAGCTTGGCGTTGTGATAGCTCGGCGCCGCCTTGCCGCCGAAGAATTTTACGCGCGGCATCCAGTCGCGCTCCGGATGGGAGCGGATCTGGTCGTAAAGCGCGACCGCTTCGAGGATGTTCAGGAGCTGGCGCTTGTATTCGTGGATGCGCTTGACCTGGATGTCGAACAGCGCCGAGGGATCGACCTTGATGCCGAGGCGGTCGGCAACGAGATTGGCGAGCCTCACCTTGTTCGCCCGTTTGACGGCGGCGAACTTGTCGCGGAAAGCGGCGTCGCCGGCAAACGGGTCGAGGCCCTTGATCGCGTCGATGTCGTCCATGAAGCGATCGCCGATCGCCTCGCGGGTCAATCCGGTCAGGCCGGGATTGCACTGGATCAGCCAGCGCCGCGGCGTGATGCCGTTGGTCTTGTTGTTGATGCGGTCGGGGTAGAGCTTGTGCAGGTCGGCAAACACCGTCTGCTTCATCAATTCGGTATGCAGCGCAGAGACGCCGTTGATCGAGTGCGAGCCGACAAAGGCGAGATTGCCCATGCGCACCCGGCGGTCGCCGTTCTCCTGGATCAGCGAGATGCGACCGATCTGCTCGTCGGAGAACTGGTTGGTCGCGCGAGCCTCCAACAAGACCTCCGCATTGATGGCGTAGACGATCTGCATATGGCGCGGCAGCAACCGCTCGAACAGCGGCACCGGCCAGCTTTCAAGCGCTTCGGGCAGCAGCGTATGGTTGGTGTAGCCGAAGGTGCGCCTGGTGATGCCCCAGGCAAGATCGAAATCCATGCCATGGACATCCATCAACAGGCGCATCAGTTCGGCCACCGCAATGGCCGGATGGGTATCGTTCAGATGGATCGCCGCCTTGTCGGGCAGCGACTGCAATTCGCCATACTGGCTGAGATGACGCTGGACGATGTCCTGCAGCGAGGCGGTGGAGAAGAAATATTCCTGCCGCAGCCGCAGCTCCTGCCCGGCCATATGCGAATCGGCTGGGTAAAGGACGCGCGACAAGGCGTCGGCCTTGTTGCTTTCGGCCAGCGCGCCGATGTGATCGCCGGCGTTGAACTTGTCGAGCAGGATCGGGTCGATCGGCATGCCGGACCAGAGACGCAGCGTGTTGACGCGCTTGGCCCGCCAGCCGGCCACCGGCGTATCATAGGCGACGGCGAGCACATGTTCGGTCGGCTTCCAGACATGGCGCTCGAGCCGGCCGTCCTTCGAGGTGATCGATTCCACCGAGCCGCCGAAGCCGACCTCGAAGGAGCGTTCACGCCGCTCGAACTCCCAGGGATTGCCATGATCGAGCCAGGTCTCGGGCAGTTCCACCTGCCAGCCGCCATGGATCTCCTGGCGGAACATGCCGTTGGCGTAGCGGATGCCGTAGCCATGCGCGGGAATGTCGACGGTGGCCATGCTTTCCATGAAGCAGGCGGCGAGCCGGCCGAGACCGCCATTGCCAAGCGCCGCATCCGGTTCGAGCGCCGCTATGAGGTCAAGATCGACGCCAAGCGACGACAGGGCCTCGCGCATATTGTCCATCAGGCCGAGATTGGAGAAGGCATCGCGCATCAGGCGGCCGATGAGGAATTCGAGCGACAGATAGTAGACGCGCTTTTCCTGCTGGTCGTAGGCCTCTTTCGTCGCCTGCATCCAGTGATCGACGATGCGGTCGCGCACCACCTTGATCGAAGCGGTGAGCCAGTCGTACTGCGTGGCGACGGTGGTGTCCTTGCCGACCCTGTATTTGAGGGCCTTCAGGACTTCGTCCGCGAGTGTTTTGGGGTCTGGATTTTCGAGTATGGGGGCTTCGGAAGTCATCGCGCGTGTCATGTCGCCTCTCGTGCGGTTGCCATGATCATACCGGCTTTCACCATTCCTCCCAGCCCATGCTAGCGCATATGACCATATGTTCAATCGATTTAGGCAGCCACGGGGCAAGGCGGCCCTGCGGCAATTTGGCAATTCAGGCCACCGGCAAGCGCTTCAGGCAGCGAGCGCTGCTTCAGGCGGCAGCTTGGCTCCGGTCATGAAGGCGACAGCGTCGGACATCGTATATTGCTTGGGATCGATGACGCAGAGGCGACGGCCCAGACGATGGATGTGGACGCGGTCCGCCACTTCGAAGACATGCGGCATGTTGTGCGAGATGAGCACGATCGGCAGGCCGCGCTTCTTGACGTCGAGGATCAGCTCGAGCACGCGGCGAGATTCCTTGACGCCAAGGGCTGCCGTCGGCTCGTCCATGATCACCATCTTAGAGCCGAAGGCAGCGGCGCGCGCCACCGCCACGCCCTGGCGCTGGCCGCCCGAAAGCGTCTCGACGGCCTGGCTGATGTTCTGGATGGTCATCAGGCCAAGTTCGGTGAGCTTGTCGCGGGCGCGCTTTTCCATCGCCGGCCGGTCGAGCATGCGCAGCCATTCGCCCAGAAAGCCCGGCTTGCGGATCTCACGGCCGAGGAACATGTTGTCGGCGATCGACAGCGCCGGCGACAGCGCCAAGTTCTGGTAGACGGTTTCGATGCCGGCTTCGCGGGCCTCCATCGGCGATTTGAAGGCGACGGGTTGGCCTTCAAGCCGGATTTCGCCCTCGTCGGGCACGGCCGCGCCGGAAATCGCCTTGATCAGCGATGACTTGCCGGCGCCATTGTCGCCGATGACGGCCAGGATTTCGCCGGGATAAAGGTCGAAGTCGGCATTGTCGAGGGCTGTGACACGGCCATAGCGCTTGACCAGGCCGCGCGCGGTGAGGATGGGTTCCTGGGTCATGGCTATGCCGAAACCTTTCTGATCCATTGGTCGATCGCCACGGCGCCGATAATCAGCACGCCGGTAAGCAGCACTTTCCATTGCGGATCGGCGCCCAGCATGTTGAGGCCCATCGAGACGACGCCGACGATCATCGCGCCGAACAGCGTGCCCAAGATCGAACCGCGCCCGCCAAAGAGGGAAATACCGCCGATCACCGTCGCGGTGATCGCCTGCAGATTGTAATCGGTGACGGCGGCGGACGGCGAGATCGAGCCGTTGCGGCCGATGGAGACCCAGGCGGCAAAGGCAGCGATCAAGCCGGCAAGGGTGTAGACCGTCATCAAGACCTTTTTGGTCTGGATGCCCGACAGCTTCGCCGCCTCCTGATCATCGCCAACGGCGTAGACATGGCGGCCCCAAGCCGTGTGGTTGAGCACGTACCACAGGATCAGAACGAGCACGACCGTGGCAATGACGCCGAGCGTCAGCACCGCCGTGCCGACCTTGAAGCTCAGGGCAAACAGATGCAGCAGCGGCGCCTGAGTGTCGACGTCGGTGTCGCGGATCGTCTCATTGGCCGAATAGATGAAATTCGTGGCCATGACGATGTTCCAGGTGCCTAGCGTCACGATGAAGGGCGGCAGCTTCATATAGGCCACCAGCACCCCGTTGAGCAGCCCGCAGGCCGCTCCGGCGGCAAGCCCGATTGCCACGGCGAGCACGGCCGGCATACCGTAACTGACGGCGCAATTTCCCATGATCACAGCCGAGATCACCATGATCACGCCGATCGACAGATCGATGCCGGCGGTAAGGATGACCAGCGTTTGCGCGGCTCCCAGAATGCCGACGATGGCGATCTGCTGCAGGATCAGTGTCAGCGTGTAGGACGAAAAGAACCGCCCGCCGATCGTGATGCCGAAAATGATGATCGCCAGAACCAGCACGATCAGCGGCACCGCGGCCGGCGTCGAGTGCAGGAAATGCTGGATGCGCTTGACGGCCGATTTGTGCTCGTCAAAAGCCGCAACGCTTGTGTCGCTGCTCGAGAGAACCTTCTCGAATTCCTGAGCCTGAGCCATGCTTCCTCCCCGTCTAGGCCTCAGCCACCCGCTGACGCCCGTCCACGCCTTTCCGGTCTGCCGCCGGGATTGTTTCGCGTTTGTTGTGGTCCATCGTCCACCCGAAGCGGCCGGGGATCAAGTCCCCCCGGCCGATCGGGTCTATTGCCGGTCAGACCAGCATCAGCCCCAGCACTTGGCGAGGCCTTCCTTGGTGTCGATGGATTTCACGCCGTTTGCCGGCTTGTCGGTCACCAGGTTGACGCCGGTGTCGAAGAAATCCTTGCCTTCGGTCGGCTTGGGCTTGGTCCCATCCTTGGCGAAAGCGGCGATCGCCTCGATGCCGAGTGCCGCCATCTGCAGCGGATATTGCTGCGAGGTCGCACCGATCACGCCTTCCGCGACCGACTTGACGCCGGGGCAGCCGCCGTCCACCGAGACGATTAGCACCTGGCTTTCGAGACCGACAGCCTTGAGCGCCTGATAGGCGCCGACAGCGGCGGGCTCGTTAATGGTGTGGATGACGTTGATGGTGTTGTCCTTCTGGAGAAGGTTTTCCATAGCCTTGCGGCCGCCTTCCTCGTTGCCGTTGGTGACGTCGTGGCCGACGATGCGCGGATCGTCCTCGTCGCCGATCTTGTTGGGGTCCTTCACGTCGATGCCGTAGCCCATCATGAAGCCCTGGTCGCGCAGCACGTCCACCGTCGGCTGCGAGGGCGTCAGGTCGAGAAAGCCGATCTTGGCGTCCTTGGCCTTGTCGCCGAGCGTGGCGGCCGCCCACGCGCCGATCAGCTTGCCGGCTTCGAGATTGTCGGTCGCGAAGGTCGCGTCCGCGGCGTCGATCGGATCGAGCGGCGTGTCGAGCGCGATCACCAGCAGGCCGGCGTCGCGTGCCTTCTTTACCGTCGGCACGATGCCCTTGGTATCGGACGCGGTGATCAGGATACCCTTGGCGCCGTCTGCGATGCAGCTCTCGATCGCCGCAACCTGGCTCTCGCTGTCGCCGTCGATCTTGCCCGCATAGGATTTGAGGTCGACGCCGAGCTCCTTGGCCTTGGCGGTGGCGCCCTCCTTCATCTTGACGAAGAAGGGGTTGGTGTCGGTCTTGGTGATCAGGCAGGCGCCAACGCCGGCCGCCGACGCGGTCGAGGCAAACGCCATCAGGCTCAGCCCGGCCGCCGCAAAAACGGTGGACTTCAATAGATTTGTCTTGGTCACGATTTTCCTCCCAGTGGAACCATTTCGGACACCGGCCAACCGGTCTCCGCACAGGCGCCCTGACGAAATTCTCCCAGCGCGGGCGCCGTCTCCAACAGACACCAGCCCGAAGTTCCTGTCAATAATTAAATCACTCTTATTTATTATTGACAGCCTTGCATCGTTCACTCATTCTGGACCAAAAGCATTGAGGGGAAACGACGGGAGGTACAGGGTGGAGACCGGCATTGCGAGGCACGGTTCGCCCGAGGCAGCCGAAAGCCAAATTCACCGCGGCACCAACCAGAGCGGCATGCGGGACCACAATGAGCGGCTGGTGCTGTCGCTGGTGCGCCAGCACGGCAGCCTGGCCAAATCCGACATCGCCCGTATGACCGGGCTTTCGGCCCAGACCGTTTCCGTCATCATGCGCGAACTCGAGCAGGATAGCCTGCTGGTGCGCCAGGCGCCGTTGCGCGGCAAGATCGGCCAGCCCTCCATCCCGATGGCGCTCAATCCAGAAGGCGCCTTTTTCATCGGCCTGAAGATCGGCCGGCGCAGCGCCGAACTCGTACTGATCGACTTCCTCGGCAATGTTCGCTCGATGCTGCAGCACTCCTACCGCTATCCAGCACCGCGCGAGACGGTGGAGTTCGTCACCTCCGGCATGAAGAAGATGCGCGGGGAGCTGACCCAGGCGCAGGACAAGCGCATTGCCGGACTTGGCATCGCCATGCCGTTCGAGTTGTGGAACTGGGCCGACACCGCCGGTGCGCCACGCGACATCATGGACGAGTGGCGCCACCGCGACATTCGCGCCGACATTCAGGCGCAATGCGAATTTCCCGTCTACCTGCAGAACGACGCCACTTCGGCTTGCGGCGCCGAGTTGGTGTTCGGCCAGGCGGGCGCGGCGCGCGACTTCGTCTATTTCTACATCGGCGCCTTTGCCGGCGGCGGCATCGTGCTCAACGGCCGGCTTTTTGGTGGGCCCACTGGTAATGCCGGCGCACTCGGCTCGATGCCGGTGCCCGGACCGGACGGAAAGCCGACCCAGCTGATCGACGTGGCATCGATCGCCATGCTGGAAAAGGCGCTTAACGCCCGTGGCGTCGAGGCCTCGCATCTGTGGACATCGCCGCAGGACTGGGGCGAGATCGGCGTCGAACTGGACGACTGGATCGCCGACGCCTCCGAGGCGCTCGCCTATGCCATTGTCGCGGCGGCCTCGGTCATCGATTTCGAGGCGGCGGTGATCGACGGATGGATGCCGCTGACGGTGCGGCGACGCCTCGTCGAGGCCGTCGTCGTGGCGGTCGGCAAGATCGACTGTGAGGGTCTGAAGCTTCCGGCGGTGCGCGAGGGTACGGTTGGCATTCATGCACGCGCGCTGGGCGGCGCCAGCCTGCCGCTTTCCGAGCGCTTCCTGATCGGGTCGACGACGATTTCCAGGAGCACCTGAATGCTGATCGGCATCCCGGCGCTGCTTGGCCCGGAACTCCTGGCAACGCTGCGCGCCATGGGCCATGGCGACGAGATCGCGCTTGTCGATGGCAACTACCCGGCGCAAGAGCATGCACACCGGCTCATCCGCGCCGACGGTCATCATCTAGTTCCGATGCTCGATGCCGTATTGAGCGTGTTACCGGTGGATGACGCCGTGCCGGAGGCGCTGTTTCGCGCCTCGGTCAAAGGCGATCCCTCGCTTGCCGATCCCGTTCATCGCGAAATGGAGGCGATCTGCGCCAAACGCGCACCGGGCCGCAATGTGGTTGCGCTGGCTGGCGCCGACTTCTATGCACGGGTCAAGTCCGCGCACGCGATCATAGCGACAAGCGAGCCCAGGCTCTACGCCAACATCATCATTCGCAAGGGCGTGATCTATCCGCCGGAGAATACGAAATCATGATCCTTTGCTGCGGCGAAGCCCTCATCGACATGCTGCCTCGCACCACCACCGAGGGAGAGCCGGCCTTTGCCCCCTATGTCGGCGGCGCGGTGTTCAACTCGGCCATCGCGCTTGGCCGGCTCGGCGCGCCCGCCGGCTTCTTTTCCGGCCTGTCGTCGGATCTGTTCGGCGGCCAGTTCAGGGACGCGCTCGGAGCAAGCAAGGTCAGCTCCACCTATGCGCATACGTCGCCGCGACCGACGACGCTCGCCTTCGTGCGGCTCACCAACGGCCAGGCGACCTACACTTTCTACGACGAGAACACGGCCGGTCGCATGCTGACCACCGACGACCTGCCGGAGCTCGGCAGCGAGATCGAAGCCATGCTGTTCGGCGCCATCAGCCTGATCTCGGAGCCCGCCGGATCAGCCTATGAGGAATTCATGCGGCGTGAACATGAGCGCCGCCTGATGATGCTCGACCCCAACATCCGGCCGAATTTCATCCCGGACAAGGCCAGGCATCTCAGGCGCATCCGCTCCATGATGGCGATGGCCGATATCGTCAAGCTGTCGGACGAGGATCTGAACTGGTTCGATGAAGCCGGCTCGCATGAGGACGTTGTCCGCAATTGGCTGGATCGCGGGCCGAAGCTGATCGTCGTCACCCATGGCGCGGAAGGCGCCGTCGGCTATACTAGGGAGCACAAGGTCACGGTCGTGCCGGACAAGGTGACGGTGGTCGACACGGTCGGCGCAGGCGACACGTTCAACGCCGGCATTCTCGCCTCGCTGCATGAGCAAGGCATGCTGTCGAAGACCGCTATTGCCACACTTTCAGAAGGTATCATCCACGAGGCTCTGACGCTCGGCGCCAAGGCGGCGGCGGTGACGGTATCGCGAGCCGGCGCCAATCCGCCCTGGCGGCACGAAATCGCCTGAGCAGGCAGAGAACCCTTGGATCAGCCCTGGTTCCGCGATCACTTTATGTTTCGCCGGATCGGAGGGATGCGATCGAAAGGCTTGGCAGCGGCTTGCGAACGCCGGATTTCCGCCATCTTGCCAAGACAGGCTCGAAAACAGAGGTAACAGGCTGCGACACCTAGGCAATTCGCCGTTTGGCTGGTTCGGCTTTCTCGGCCGGCCCAAGTCTGGTACCAGCGGCCAATTACCCGGCTAACCCGGCGATCATCTGGCTAGAACGAGGCCAACATGCAGTTCATCGATCTTGGCGCGCAACGCGAACGCATCCGCGACCGGCTGAAAGCCGCGATCGACCGCGTCGTTGACGACGGCCGCTATATCCTCGGACCAGAAGTCACCGAATTCGAGAACAAGCTAGCCGCCTATGTCGGCACCAAGCATGTCGTGGCCTGCGCCAACGGCACCGACGCCCTACTCTTGCCGCTGTTTGCGGCCGGCATTGGCCCAGGTG
This sequence comes from Mesorhizobium helmanticense, assembly GCF_003034915.1. Classification (GTDB taxonomy): domain Bacteria; phylum Pseudomonadota; class Alphaproteobacteria; order Rhizobiales; family Rhizobiaceae; genus Mesorhizobium; species Mesorhizobium helmanticense. The sequence goes on from NZ_PZJX01000028.1 coordinate 125,512, forward strand.
ACGCGGTGTTCGTGCCGAGTTTCACCTTCGCCGCCACGGCGGAAGTGGTGGCGCTAGCCAAGGCCGAGCCGGTTTTCGTTGATGTCGATCCTGAGACCTACAACATCGATATAGCCAGCCTCGAGGCGGCGATCGCGATGATCAAGAAGGAAGGCCGGTTGAGGCCGAAAGCGATCATTCCGGTCGACCTGTTCGGCCTTGCCGCCAACTATGAGGCGATCATGGCGATCGCCAACCGCGAAGGACTGTTGGTGATCGAGGATGCCGCCCAGTCGATGGGTGGCTCGCTCGACGGCACGATGTGCGGCGCGTTCGGCCATGTCGGCTCGACCAGCTTCTACCCGGCCAAGCCGCTCGGCTGCTACGGCGACGGCGGCGCGATGTTCACCAATGACGATGCGCTGGCGGAAAAGCTCCGCTCTCTCGCCTTCCACGGCAAGGGCGAAACGCAATATGATAATGTACGCGTCGGCATCAATTCGCGGCTCGACACGCTGCAGGCGGCGATTCTGATCGAGAAGCTGGCCATTCTCGAAGACGAAATGATTGCCCGGCAAGCGGTTGCGAAACGTTATGCCGAGGGTTTCGGCGACATCGTCAAGGCGGCGCGCAACCTGGATGGCAGCCGCTCGGCCTGGGCGCAATATGCGATCGAAACGCCAAAGCGCGACGGTCTGAAGGCGCATCTCGGCGAAAAAGGCATTCCCTCGGTCATCTACTACGTGAAGCCGCTGCATGCCCAGGTCGCCTATCGCGACTATCCACGCACGCCGACAGGCCTTGCGGTTTCGGAGGACCTGCCGAAGCGCATCCTATGCCTGCCCATGCACCCTTATCTGAGCGAGGCCGACCAGGACCGGATCATCGAGACGATCCGCAACTATATCGGTTCCAATTCGGCGCACGTCGCGGCGGCATAACCAAAGCCGAGAAGAATCACGCCGAGCTTGCAGCCTTGCCGCTGGCGACAAAATGCGGGTTGGCGAAATCCTCGTCGTCGGCCTGATTGCGCTTGCCGTAGGTGAGCGGCTGGCCGTCCAGCGTGCGCGTCATGCCGCCGGCGGCGCGCAACACCGCATCGCCGGCCGCCGTATCCCACTCCATGGTGCGGCCGAAGCGCGGATAGAGGTCGGCCTCGGCACCAGCGACGAGACAGAATTTCAGCGACGAGCCGACCGAGACGATCTCGGCGGCGCCGAGATCACGGATGAAGGCTTCGGTCTCAGGCGTGTTGTGCGAGCGGCTAGCGACGACGGCGAGCGGCGTGGCGCCTGCGCGCACCGAAATCGGCTGGCGGCCCGTGATCTGGTAGTCGGCATCGACTTCGATCGTTTCAGCCCTGCCCGGCCGGCCGGAAAAGAAACGCCCGGTGCAGGGCGCGAAGACCACGCCGATCTCCGGTACGCCATTGCGAACCAACGCGATGTTGACGGTGAAGTCGGTCCTGCGGTTGACGAACTCCTTGGTGCCGTCGAGCGGATCCACCAGGAAGAAGGCGTCGCCGAGATCCGGCGGCATGATGCCGGCCGACGCCTCTTCCTCGGCCACGCAAGGGATGCCAGGGAATGCGGCACGCAGCCCGGCCAGAATGATCTTCTCGCTCTCGCGATCAGCCTCGGTCACCGGCGAGGAATCGGATTTCCGGTCGACCGCGCAGCCGGCGTTGAAAACGCGCATCACCTCGCGTCCGGCCGCCAGCGCCAGGCGCTCGAACACGGCGAGCATCTGCCCGTCGTCAGATGCCGCCGCCGGCGTCGTATTGGTCTTCTGCAATGTCACGCTCGTTCAGCCAGAGTTCCAGGGCCTCCACCATCTCCTCGGCCGACTTGCCGAGCGTCTTGAGGTGGATTTCGGGATTTTCCGGAGCCTCGTATGGAGAATCGACGCCGGTGAAATTCTTGATCTCGCCATTCAGCGCCCGCGCATAGAGCCCCTTCGGATCGCGCCTGGCGCATTCCTCGAAGGGTGTATCGACGAAGACTTCGACGAATTCGCCATCCGCCATCAATTCGCGCGCCATGCGCCGCTCGGCGCTGAACGGCGAAATGAAGGAGACGATGACGATCAGCCCGGCATCGGCCATCAGGCGCGCCACTTCCGCAACACGGCGAATATTTTCGACCCGATCGGCGTCGGTGAAGCCGAGGTCGCGATTGAGCCCGTGGCGGACGTTGTCGCCGTCCAGGATGTAGGTGTGGCGCCCGGTGGCGAACAGCTTCTTCTCGAAGAGGTTGGCGATGGTCGACTTGCCGGATCCCGAGAGCCCGGTGAACCAGAACACGGCGGGCCGCTGGTTCTTCATGTCGGCGCGGCCGCGCTTGCCGACATCGAGCGACTGCCAGTGGATGTTTTCGGCGCGGCGCAGCGAGTGCAGGATCATCCCGGCGCCGACCGTGGCGTTGGTGATGCGGTCTATCAGGATGAAGGCGCCGGTGGTGCGGTTCTCGGCGAACGTGTCGAAGGCGATCGGCGCCCGCGTCGAGAGGTTGCAGATGCCGACTTCGTTCATTTCGAGCGACTTGGCAGCCTCATGGGCGAAGTCGTTGACATTGACGCGATATTTCAGGTCGGTGACGGTGGCGCTGGTCTGGTCGGTCTCCGTGCGCAGTATGTAGGAGCGGCCCGGCAACAGCGCGTGCTCGTCGAACCAGACGATGTTGGCGGCGAACTGGTCTGCAACCTGCGGCCGCGCAGCCGGCGACACCAGCATGTTGCCGCGCGAGACCTCGACTTCGTCGTCAAGAACAAGGGTAATGGCCTGGCCGGCCACCGCCTGGTTCAGATCGCCGCCATGCGCGACGATGCGCTTGACGCGCGACGACTTGCCGGATTTGGCGACGACGACCTCATCACCTTGCGACACCGAGCCGGAAGCGATCGTGCCGGCAAAACCGCGAAAATCGAGGTTGGGACGGTTCACATACTGCACCGGAAAACGGAACGGCAGTTCGACCGCGGCTTCGTCCACCGAAACGGTTTCGAGATGCTCGATCAATGTCGGCCCGGAATACCAGTCCGTCTTTACTGAGCGGCTGGTGACGTTGTCGCCATAACGGGCGGACATCGGAATGGGCACGATCGTCTCAAAGCCGAGCTTGTGCGAGAACTGCCGGTAGTCCTCGACGATGCGTTCGAAGACGGTCTTGTCGAAGCCGACGAGATCGATCTTGTTGACGGCCAGAACGACGTGCCGGATGCCGAGCAGCGAGGCGATGATCGAATGGCGCCTTGTCTGGCGCAGCACGCCCTGGCGCGCGTCGATCAGCACGATGGCGAGATCCGCGGTCGAGGCGCCGGTGGCCATGTTGCGCGTGTACTGTTCGTGGCCGGGCGTGTCGGCAACGATGAATTTGCGTTTCGGCGTGGCGAAGAAGCGATAGGCGACGTCGATGGTGATGCCTTGCTCGCGCTCGGCCTCGAGGCCGTCGACCAGCAGCGCGAAATCGATGTCGTCGCCGGTCGTGCCGTGCTTGCGCGAGTCGCGCTCGAGCGCGGCGAGCTGGTCTTCGAAAATCTGCTTGGTGTCGGACAAAAGGCGGCCGATCAGCGTCGACTTGCCATCGTCGACCGAGCCGCAGGTCAGGAAGCGCAGCAGCGACTTCTTTTCCTGCGCAGTCATGTAGTCGCGGATACCGTCGGTCGGGGCGAGGCTCTTGGCCATGATGTGGCGCATGCTCAGAAATATCCCTCGCGCTTCTTTTTCTCCATCGAGCCGGCTTCATCGCGGTCGATCAGACGGCCTTGGCGCTCGGAGGTGCGCGCCGTGAGCATCTCGCCGACAATGGCCTCCAGCGTGTCGGCATCCGATTCGATCGCACCGGTCAGCGGATAGCAGCCAAGGGTGCGAAAACGCACCAGGCGGTTCTCGACCGTCTCACCGGGCCGCAATTGCATGCGCTCGTCGTCCTTGAGGATGAGCATGCCGTCGCGCTCGACGACCGGGCGTTCCTTGGCGAAATAGAGCGGCACGATCGGGATATCTTCCTGCAGAATGTATTGCCAGATATCGAGTTCGGTCCAGTTGGACAGCGGAAAGACCCGGATCGATTCGCCAGAGGCGATGCGGGTGTTGAATATCTTCCACATCTCCGGCCGCTGGTTCTTCGGATCCCAGACATGCTGGGCGTTGCGGAAGGAGAAGATCCGCTCCTTGGCGCGCGACTTCTCCTCGTCGCGGCGAGCGCCGCCAAAGGCTGCATCGAAGCCGTATTTGTCGAGCGCTTGGCGCAGCGCCACGGTCTTCATCACATGGGTGTGGGTGTTCGAGCCATGGTCGAACGGATTGATGTTGTCGCGCACGCCATCTTCGTTGACATGGACCAGAAGGTCGAAGCCGAGCTTTTGCGCCATCTGATCGCGAAAGGCGATCATCTCACGGAACTTCCATGTCGTGTCGACATGGAGGAAGGGAAAAGGCGGCTTGGCGGGGTAAAACGCCTTCATCGCCAGATGCATCAGCACCGACGAATCCTTGCCGACGGAGTAGAGCATGACCGGCTTGGCGAAGGCCGCCGCAACTTCGCGAAAAATATGGATGGATTCGGCTTCAAGCCGCTGCAGATGCGTAAGCGCGATATTCATGGACCGTGAGCGTTCTCTCGTGTCATCCAGATCTTGCACCGATGCATCGGGCGCAGTTCGCGGCCACCCGGTCCGGCTCACTTCTGGACAATCTTGTTTCGTGCAGGCGTTCTAGCAGATCGCCGTTGTTTATAACAATGCAAGACAGGCCTGCCGCAAAGTGGTTCGGGAACGAATCTTCTACTCAAGGCCCGGAACTCGGAAATTCCTACTCGCCGAGTTGACGAGCTTGGTAGGCCGAGAAAAAAAATGTCTGAATGGGCGGAACGAGCGTCAATCGGTCCCGGGCCTGCACTGACGCATGAACGACACTGTCGATTTTTGACGGCAGTCCGCCCTGCCGGACTATCGAAAATCATCCTCAGCCGTTATACCGGTCCACGGAGTTCAGCCACTGCGCGTGGCATCACGTGCACGACGTGCTGAAGATCATCGCACCAGCGACGGCCAAACCAGATTCCCAAAGACCCTGCAGAATGCGACTTAAGACCTTGAGCTGGCTTTCATCGACAAAACAGCAATTCACACCATCGCGGGTCAATATCTACTTTTCCATTCTTTGCTTCTTTTCTCCTCCGGTTTTGGGATCGGTGGTCAGCTTCGTGTTCAATGGCGGCGGTCTGTGGTCGACCTTGCTGGTTGCCCTGAAGAGACGGCGTTTCAATGTCGATCAGCCCATGGTCGCCCTTACCGCAGCGATCTATGCCTATTGCGGGGCAATTATTCTTGCTTCGATCGTCAACAACTCGATCGCGAGGGATGCGGCGCATCTTGTGCCGCTGATCACCTTCCTGTTTTTCCCCTTCTCTTACTCGGTCTGGAGCATTTCGCAGAAAACCACCCTTGCGCGCATCATCATACTCAGCAGCATGGCCGCCTGCTTCGGCGCATTGCTGCTGACGGGCATCCAGTATTATTGGCTCGGCATGTTAAGGGTCGAAGGCGCGGCCGGAAATCCGATCGTATTCGCCACGGTCGTCTGCCTCAGCGTCATGGTGTGCATGGCTGGCGCCTTGTCGGGCATCGAAAGGAACCGCAGCCTTCTCGTCTGCGCTGCGCTGGCCGGGACAATCGCCATCCTCTATACCGGTTCGCGGATCATGTGGTTGGCGATGCTGATCGCAGGCATCGCCGTATTGCTGATCCACCGGCAGAATCTCAGGAGCAGGAACGCTCGTCGCCTGTTGCTGGTATCGGGCGCGGTCGGTCTCGCAATCGCTGCCCTTGGATTCCACATCATATTGGATCGAGCCGAGTTCCTCCGCTCCGACTGGGATGCACTCATGGCGCATGGCGAGCACAACACCGCCTTGGGATTTCGCGTCGCCATGTGGCAAATCGGTGTTGACGCATTTCGCGAGATGCCGTTTTTTGGACATGGGGTGGGAGCGACCTCGCGCCTGATAAAGCAGGGCTTCCACGACCAATTCGGCATGGACAAAGGCTTCAGCCACTTCCACAACGGCTTTCTGACCGTGTTGGTGGAGGCGGGAATCCTGGGAGCTGTCGCGCTGGCGGCGATCTTTGTCGTTGCCGCCAGAAATGCCGCCAAAGTGCTGCGCATCAGTGCCGATCCAATCGAGCGGTTTGGCGCCACCATGATCGTCATCGTCGTGATCACCTACCTTATAGGTGGAATGGTCGGCATTCTGGTCGGGCATGATATTCTGGATTCGGTGCTAATGATCTTCCTGGTGTCCGGCACCTATCTTGCGTCAGGACGCACCCTTCCGATAACTGAAGAACAAACGCTGCCGGTGACGCCGGCAGCCTGATAGGGATTCGGCAACAGCAATGAAGGTGTTGGTGACAGGCGCCACGGGGTTCATCGGGAGCCTTGTCGTGCGACAGCTTCGCCATGCCCAGGTCGAGGTCCGGATCGCTTCCCGACGCCCGCAGCCCGGCGCGGCATACGACGTCGTGCCGCTGCCGGCTTTCGACGCGCCCGCGCAAGCCTTCCTGGCGATCGCGAAGGACGTCACGCATGTCGTCCATTGCGCCGGGCTGAACAACGACGCGGGCAATGCGGCCGAAGCGGATTACCTGAATGCCAATGCCGAATTGACCGGCCAACTAGCACGTGCGGCAGCGGCACAGACCAGCGGACGCCTGATTTACCTCTCGTCGATCCGGGCTGCGGTCGGCGCCAACTTCAGCGGAACGATCGACGAAGACATGGCCCCTGTCCCGCAATGCGCCTATGGGCGTTCGAAACGTGAAGGTGAGGTGAGGATGCTGGATGCCTATGCATCGGCCGGCCGTCGCGATGCCACCGCGCTGCGCCTGCCGCAGGTCTACGGATCTGGCATGGGAGGAGCGCTGGCGACGCTGATGCGCCTGGCCGATACCGCCTTGCCGCTGCCCACAGCCACGCTGAGGGGCGTCCGTTCGCTGATATCGTCCGAGGCGGCGGCGCGGGCGGTCCTGCACCTGCTGACCCGTCCAGGCCCGCTTCGCCCGGTCCACGTCGCAAGCGATCTGTCGCCAATTTCCATCGCGGCCATCATCGAAGCCTTTCGGCAAGGCTTAGGGCGTCCGAGGCGCCTGATTGCCTTGCCTGCCGGCCTGATGCGACCAGTCGCGTCGCTGCTGGGCAAACGCACATTCTGGGACAGCTTGAGCGCGACGCAGATATGCGATCCGTCGTTGCTCGTTTCGGAGGGCTGGTCGCCTGAAACCGACACGTTCCAACGGCTGAGCGAAGTAGCGCGGCGCTCCAAAGCGCGGCGCGTTTGAACGGGTACAGGCGACGCGCTTTGGATTCCTTTCTTCGTGCATGTCGTGATCGCAAACCGCTGCGCACCTTTGCGCGACATGCATTAACTTCGACCTGCTCAACCTCGATAGATGGTTCCCAGCAAGATCCGGAGATCAAGACCGAACGACGATGCCTTGAGATAGGCGGCATCGGTTTCGGCGCAGAGCGCCGGATCGGACATGTCGATGGACCGGATCTGGGCCAGGCCGGTTATGCCCGGAAGCAGCGACGAGACGCCCAATTCCCTGCGACGTTCGATGAGCTCCGTTTGCGTGGGCAGGCATGGACGCGGCCCGACCAGGCTCATCTCGCCCTTCAGTACGTTCCAGAGTTGCGGCAACTCATCAAGCTTGAACCGCCGCAGGATCCTGCCGACCGTCGTGACTGATTTTGCCGGCGCTTCATGTGTCGGCAATGAAGGCGTTCCCAGAACCATCGTTCTGAGCTTATGACAGCGAAAAGGCCTGCCATCGCGACCGACCCGCGTTTGAGAAAAGAGCGCCGGCCCGGGCGACGACAACCGAATTGCCAGGCCGGCCAGCAACAAGACCGGCGAGGTGACCAGCAACAGCAGCGCCGCCACCACCAGGTCGAAGATTCGCCTCCCCGCCTTCATGGATGCCGACAATGCTCCCTGCTCAACAACAAGTGCATCTTTCCGGACATGTTGCGCCTCCCGGAGTCAAACCAGGGGGAAGGCTTTTGGGTAAACATATCAAACCCGGCCCGCGACGACCGACAGATAAAGTCCGAATGTTCCAAAAGGTGTCTGCCGATAGACGCCACTCCTGCGCAACAGGCTCAAGCGGCTCAAAACATTGCCTTTTCGTGACTGTGTGAACAGGTTGAGACAAGCGGCTGCATCTGCGGTGAGAAGATCCCGATTGGCAGCCAGGCCATTGAGATTTTCATCTATCCAACGGGCAAACCCGCCGTTCAGCAAGTGCTCGAGCCGGGAAAATCGTGCCCGCCATGAAATATTGGCGCCGACCAGATTCGCCTGATGCTGGCGATAGCGCACCAGAGGCCGCGGCTCATAGCAAACAACGCCGCCTGCACCCGTCACGATGAGATAGGCCCACCAATCGTGACTGACAAAATGCGTCCTTGACGAGGCCTTGGCCAGCAGGTCGCGCGCCACCCGGTTGAGCAGAATCGTGTTGCCGCCGGCAATGCTTTGCACGAGGGCGTTGCGGAAGGACGGCGGCCGCTGGAACAGCGGCGAGCAGCCGATCATAGCTCCGGCTTCGGACATGGTCGCGGTTCGGGAGCAAAACATAAGCGGGACGGTTGCATCCAGCGTCTGCATCCAGGAGAGCGCGCTCTCCAGCCTGTCAGGCTCCCAGATGTCGTCCTGGTCGCAAAAGGCGTAGCAGTCCGCCTCGATCCGCGGATCGACGATCATCGAGCGAAAATTGGCGGCGAAGCCTTGGCGAGGCCCGTCCACCAGCGTCAAGCGGCCCTTGTCCCAGCGGGTTTTCCATGCGTCGACGATGGCGGTCGTGCCGTCGATCGACCCATCGTCGGAGACCCACAGGTCGATGGCAGAATGCGACTGCGCAAGCAGAGAGCTCAGCTGTTCTTCAATGAAAGCCGCGCCGTCCTTCGTGCCCATCAATATGGCTACACGCTGATCTTCCTTGCTCACTGGCGTGGTATCGCCTGCAAACGCCTGGGAACGATCATGGGAGTTTTCGCTTCATCCAGCGTGTCCCATGGCTTTCGGACTAGTTTGCCGATACGTGTCGCCTGGTGATTTTTCCGCCTCGTGAAAGCCGGCCAGCGCCGCAAGGGCCGAGGCCTTGTCCTGGTTCTTCACCGCCGTCTCCAGCGCCGTGAGAGCGGCCTTAACCCGCGGCCATTCCAGGACATCGGTCCGAAGGCCAAAAATCTTCGAGGTGCTGAGTTCGACGACCTCCTCATTGTCACCGTGAAGCGCTTCATGAAGTTTTTCGCCTGGCCTGATCCCGGTAAACCGGATGGGAATATCCGTATAGGGACTCTTTCCGGCCATGCGGATCATCGTCTCGGCAACTTCAACGATGGGCACCGGCTTGCCCATGTCGAGCATATAGACGGCATAGTCGTCCTGGCCCTGTCGCTGCGCTGCATCGGCCCCCGACATAATGACGAGGTCGACGGCTTCGGCCACGGTCATGAAATAGCGCGTCATGCGCTGATCCGTAATGGTGAGCGGCCCACCGGCCTCGATCTGCGCCTGGAATATGGTCGCCACCGATCCGTTGCTGCCAAAGACGTTGCCGAACCGGACAGCAATGAACTTGGTGCCGGAGTGAAGCCCACCGGCGCGAGGCCCGTTTGGCGGGGTCATATGCGTTTCGTGCAGGGCGCTGACGATCTGCTCGGCGGCTCGTTTTGTCATTCCAAGCACCGACGTCGGATCCACTGCCTTGTCACTCGAGACAAGCACGAATTGCGGAACCCCGCACTTGGCGGCAACTTCCGCACAGACGAGCGTTCCGAAAACATTCGTCTGGATTGCCGAGTCCCAGTTTTCCTCGAGCAGGGGGACGTGCTTGAGCGCAGCGGCATGAAAGATGATGTCGGGTCTGAATTCGCTGATCACTCGCGTCATCTGCCGCCTGTCCGCCACGTCGATGATGCGGGCCTTGAGACGATGGTGATCCTTCTCGTCGATATACTGGCTCAACTGGAAAATTCCGAACTCTGAGAGGTCGGCAACCAGAACTGCCTCGGCGCCCAGTTCCAGCGACCGTTTGACCAGAGTTCGCCCGATGGAACCGGCGCCGCCCGTCACCAAGACACGCTTGGCGTGGACAAAAGCGCCAATGCGTTCAATGTCGGAAGGTACCGCTGGACGGCGTAGGATCGTCTCCATCTCGACGGCGTCGAGAACCAGCTTTCCTCCCTGCCCTAGCTCGGAGAAACCGGAGAATTGCAGGACGGCTATGCCGTTGTGCCGGGCGACACGGACCAGTTCGGCATACTCCTCGATTTCTCGTGCGGCTCCATTGCCGAAGATCAACATGTCGAGGCTTTTCGTTCCCGCGGCGTAGTCGTCCAGGAATTCAGTCAAACCGGGCCGGATTGCCACTACCGGAACCCCCTGGATTCGGGTGCGCAGCGGAGCATCGTTCTCGATCGCCATGATGCCCGCGATGGAATAGTCGCCCGACTCCGCGGCGCGCGTAAAGCGGATGATCAGATCGGCCTCGGCGAGGCTGCCAACGAAAAGGGCTTGCTTGGTCGACCGCTTATCGGCGGCTCTCTTCATGATGCCCCAACTCGCTCCGTCACGGAGAAACCGGTAGAAGAGCCGAGGCGCCGAAATGATCGTGAAGGACACGAGGAAAAAGACGATGAACTGGCGTTCGTTGATGCCCGTCACCGGCTTGAAGTGGCGGAACGAGACCGCGGCGCAATAGAGCGCAACGGTCAAAATCGCGCAGCTCTTTAAGATGTTGAAAAAGTCAGGGGTCGAGGCGAAGCGCCAGACCGTATTGTACAGGCCACAAGATCTGAACAGCAAATGACTGAAAACGACGATACACGCCCAGGTGGTCAGACCCTCGTAGGAAAAAGCGGGGAAAGAGAGGTTGGACCGCGACAAAACCAGACTGAGCGCGACCGCGATCAGGACCATGACTGCGTCTTGGATCATGATTAAATAACGCCGTATGTCCGGCTTAAGTCCGAATACGGCTTCTATATGCTGTGTCATTGAATAGTACTGAACTCCAGGCCCTGGGATATGGACACTAAAGCGGCGCGAGATACACGCATCACCGCCACCTGTTCCTAGTGCCACCCTTAGCCCACCACGTTGTATCGCATATCGTGGATTTGGGATCATCGCCAGATATTTTTGAGGCTCATCGGCGTATGACCGACCGCTTTGCATCACGAAGAGACTGTGATACGAGCGCCAAGCTTTTGCAGGGAAGACGATGCTGAAGGTGGTACGAAGCGCGCTTGCCGATATCGGCCGCGGCCTCAGAATGCGCAATGTGTGGATGGCTCTCGCCCATGAGGATATTGGCGACCAGCACAAGCGCACGACGCTCGGTCCTGTCTGGCTGCTGATCAACTATCTTGCCTATGCCGGCACCTTCGTCGTCATCTTTGGCGACAATCGCTCGGTGCCGCATTTTGCGGCCTATGTGGCGACAGGGCTGTTCGTCTGGCTCTATCTCATGGAAGTGCTCACCCAGAGCGTCACGCTCTTTACCCGCGAGGAGAGCTTCATCAAGGGCACCACCCTGCCGCTCACAGTCTATGTCATGCGAATGACCATGCAATCGGTCATCCGGGCGGGCTATGCGCTGGTTGGCTGCCTCGCCATCCTGCTGCTCGTCGGCACGTCGGTCACCGTTGACTGGATTTGGTCGGGGCTGGCGCTCTGCTTGATTGTTGTGGCGACGCCGGCGGCAATTCTGGTGCTTGCGGTAGCCGGTGCCTTCTTCCCCGATTTGGGCTTCATCGTGCAGAACCTCATGCGTATCGGCATGTTTCTAACGCCAGTGTTCTGGACGGGCCCGGGCCACGGCATTCGTGGCGAGTTCTACCGCTGGAATCCCTTCACCTACTTCCTGGAGATCGTGCGCCTGCCGGTGATCAACGCCGAAGTCCCGATCGCCGCCTTCGGCATTTGCGCCACAATTATCCTCTTGCTGTGGGTCTTGGCCGCGCTGCTTTTGGGCGGCTATCGCAAGAAGATCGTGTTCGCGCTCTGATGGTTTCGATTCGCGTTGAAAGCCTTAGCCTCGCCTACAGGGTGCGACAGAAGCTGACGCTGGCCGCACGCGACAGGCGGCTGCCAGCTGGCGGGCGCATCGAGGGACACGGCCGTTCGCGTCATGTGACGGCGCTCGATGGCGTGAGCTTTTCACTTGATGCTGGTGATCGGCTCGGTCTTGTTGGCGCCAATGGCTCCGGCAAGACCACTCTCCTCAAGGTGCTGTACGGTATTTACGAACCGACAAACGGCACGGTCGCGATTGACGGGCGGGTCGACGCTCTGTTCAATATTAACTTGGGCTTCCGCCCCGAGGCCACCGGACGGCGCAATATTGAATTGCGCGGCCTCATCAACGGCTGGCATCCCGATGAAATCAGGGCACGCATGGACAACATCATCGAATTCAGCGAGCTTGGCGATTTCATCGACCTACCCTTCAAATCCTACAGCCAGGGCATGGCGGCGCGGCTGGCCTTCTCCATCGCCACGAGCTTCGAACCCGAGATCCTGCTGATGGATGAATGGATCGGCGCTGGCGATCCGAGTTTTCAGGAAAAAGCGCGCCGGCGCATGAACGAGATGACCGAGAAGGCAGGGATTATGGTACTTGCGAGCCACAACCATGCGCTGTTGGAGAAGACCTGTAACAAGATCTTGGAGTTGCAACAGGCCCGCCTGAAAGTCTTTTGTGGGACTGAAGAATGGTTCGGCAAGGTCAGCCCCGCGGCTGCCGCCGTGCAATGAAGGCGGCCATTGCCGCGAAGTTCATTTTGATTTTCTGTCCAGACTAGGGGTTGGTTTTGCGTGCGATAGCGACCGCGTAGTGGTTTTCGCCCATCATCGATAGGGCATGATCAAGCGCAAGCGCGGCTTTCAACTCTGTTCCGTCGTCATCAAAATTGACGAGAATATCATTTAGCGCGGCGTGGTAGATCGCGCCCCCGGTCATAACGACCGTCGGCGCCGAGAATGTACGGTGAAGGGCAGGAAGGATCGAAGAGCTGTCTGCGGCCTCTGATGGATCCATTCGGAGCATGTACTCCACCGTGGGGCGCTCGATTGGCTTGGCTGGCTTCGATGGATCACGAGGATCGGAAAGCATGGAAGCCGGTAATGATGCTCGATATTGGCGAGCGAATCCCAAAGCGGTGTCAGTCCATTGAAAACGCGAAGGCCCGATGAAGTCGTCCATCGCGAAAATGCCGTCGTCCTTTAAGCGGTCTCTCGACCACCGAACGGCAAGGCTTGTGTCCATCATGTGATGGAGGGCATTGTTCCAGTAGACGAGATCGAAATTTGTCTCTGCGCAGGCTTCGAAGGCGTCCGCCTGGTAGAAGTGCATTCGATCAGCAATGTTCGCCTTTTGCGCCTGCTCAATTCCAGTCCGGATGCGCTCAGAGCTGATCTCGTATAGGTGAAATTCTTGCACCACCCCACTCACTAGAAGCGCGCGTTCCTTAAACCCGGTACCGGCCCCTACAGACACCGCTTTGGCGGCCGGTTTTGATCCAATTTCTTTGGCCAAGAGCCTGTGAAAACCGGCATGCAGCCCGTCAACCGGCTCTCCGCAGACCTTGTCATTAATGTGACGAATAATCGTCTTAGATTCCCACCAGCGCGTTCGAGGCTTGCGAGGAACGGTGCCAACGTTGTTCCAATAGGCGGCCGCTTGTTCAACTGCAACACTCTTCGAAAGTGGCGCACCTACCGTCCCAGACGACCCTCTCGACCACACGCTCTTGAGCAGCTGGCGTAGCCGTTTGAAGGAAGGTGGAGTTGGCTTAGGAATCATCATAAAGCGCGTCAAGATGGTTGGCAGTCTGGCTTCTGGCCTGGGCCTTGCGGAACAGGCAATCGCGGGTCAAGAGCGAGACGTTCCTTCTCGACACGAAGCTTTTTACGATGGCAGGGTCAGATACGGACTGTATCTGCACCTTGACGGAGTGCCACTTCGGAACCGCTATCTTCACCCATTTGAAACCGGCGGCTTCACAAGAGACGAAAAACAGCCGCTCTATTGCATGAGCAATTGTGCCTGCAATCTGCCCTTTCTCTTCGGGAAAGTCGGAAGGGTTAAGATGAAGCCTCAACAAGGGCTCCAGCGCCTTCGGCCGAGCCCAGAACATCGAGCCGGAAGGGAAGTCGATCTCTGTCAGTTTCCCGACGTCGACGCCAAACTTCCTAGCCAGCGGTGCCGCAATTTCCTTGAACTCCTCGTCCCCCCTGACAAATGCGCGGATGAATCGCAGGTGTTGGGGGGCCACCATGCCAACGTCAGGACACTGCTCGAAAATATCGATAATGCTGCAGACAATCTCGGGCGAACCGAGAAGATGATCCCAAAGGAACTGCCGCCAATCCTTCAGCTGATCCCTGTGCTGCGACTTCTTGGTGTGGATGTGGAGAACATAATCATAGCCATCATGCAGATGCCCCATAGCATAGAGCTTCGGGTAGATGTCGCGGCCGATGTTCTTGGTAATGATCGCCATCGCACCGCCAAACCTCGCGCTGATATGATCTAGCTTCGAAAGGGTATCAGTGGTGAAATACAGATCGAATGGAAATGGGATATTTTCAAGTGCGCGCTCGATGTCGTCGAGCATTTCCGGGACCCAGAAAGCATGGATGTAGACGGCGATCTTTCTGTTGGCCGGCGAAACTGGATGATATCTGAAAGGCACGGCCATCGAGGCGTTTTGCGGCAAAGGATGGAGCCGACCCGTTGACGGGACGGGCCTGGCGAGTTCCCGCCACTCTCTCGCCAGTCGATTAAAACGCCATGGATACGACCAGATCATTTCTACACCGACCGCAACCACTGCACGGCCCTCTGACGTAGCCCCTTGATTTGCACGCCCGACGGTAAGACCACTATGGACCACGCCGCGCCGTGGCGGAACAGGTTTTGCTCGTTTGCTCGCGTTCTCACGCAAACTTGACGCCGTAACCCGCCGTTGGCTCGGCTGAACCACGTTCGCCGCACAAACCAGGCCGCGGAAGCTAGTTGGCGACGAAGGACCTCCAAAATCCACGCTATAAATGTCGAGAGAACGATTTGTCTCGATCCCTATACACGGACTCTAGCATCATCTTTGCCGAAGACGAAAATCGTCGAGCTGTTTAACGTCCACCGTTGGTTTCTAGGAACGTTTACTTCATCCAGTATGTTCTCACTAAAGCAGGAGCCAATAATATGCCTGCTTAAATCTCCTTTAAATATCATGCCTAGCGTCTTATTTAGATCAGAAACCCCTATGCGACGCACATGGTCGTTCTGACCGAATCGGCGCACCGCTTCGTCTTCTGAAAGGGGAAAAAGCGATTCTTCATAACATCCTTGTAATATCGGCATACAGAATACGTGATGCCCTGAATATTTCAAGGCGCGATGCAGAAATAACAACACCATTGTCCAGTTACATGGGACGTGTTCCATAACGTGACTATGAATTATGTAGTCGTACGAGTCATGCTCAAGTTTTTCTGCGTCTACGCATAAATCAAATTTCGTGGCCGAAACATGTTTGTAAAGATCTGGAAAAATATCAACCGGCTTGTAACCTTCACCGGCCTTTTCTTTCAACAATCCTGAAATCATCGGCTCAGGTGCTATGTGAAGCACTCGGTCGCCTTTTTCTGGCAGACCAATGCGGTCGAGGTGAAGCTTCAATGCACGCGTGCGCTCAAGCGAGCTACATTTCAGACACCTTACATTTTGGCGTGTCCCCTGGGCTCCAAAAGCTTGATGACCGCAAATGTTGCATCGCATTTGTTGTCGTTCCAATTAACTTGTGGTCAGTGGATGTCATTTCAAAAAATCCCACATCGTTGCGACACCCTTGTCGAGCGATATGGTGGGCCGCCATCCGGTTGCCGACCCAAAAAGGTTCCATTCAAGCACATTGCGTGGCACATCGAAGCCGCGATTGGGCTGTCGGTCAACCATGAGTCCCCTACCCGAAACCTGTTCGACCAATTCAATAATCTGAGACAGGCTGCTGCCGATGCCAGTCGAGATGTTGTAAGGACCCGGCGCCAGATCGGGCACTCTTGCCGCCAAGCAAAAAGCCTCCGCTACGTCGTCAGCACTGATATAGTCTCGGACAATCGACCCGTCTCCGAACAATGTGATCGGGCGATCCGCTCGCGCCGCGAGCAGGAAGTTGGCGATGCTGCCCACCGGAACACCGCGTAGTTGATAGGGACCGTAGGGATTTGTGATGCGCAAGCTTACAACATCGAACCCATCGCGACGGCCGATCACCCGTCCGTAGCTTTCGAACGCAAGCTTTGCCGCGCCGTAAATCGAGACCGGATTGGTTGGGTGATTCTCACTGGCTCGCTCGCAGTTAAGCTCGCCATAGACAGTGCCGCCGCTTGAGGAGAAGATCAGTCGCCGTGCGCCCAGCCGTGCGCACGATTCGAGGAGCCGGATGCCGAGGCTGACATTTGCATCCAGATCCTGAACTGGAAATTTCATCGACGTCGCCGGGTGCGACGCCCAAGCCATATGTATGATGGTCTCGAACTGCCAGTCCCTTGGCGCGGCAAGAAATTCCGAGATTGACCGCGCATCGTGGCGTATGCGCCCTGGAAACTCTTCCAGCACGGTGGCTGGGATTTTCCGGTCGAGAATGGTGACAAACACACTGGCATCAGCCGCGAGCAGCCTTCGCACAATACTTGATCCAAGAAAGCCGGAACCGCCAGTTACAAGGACGTGACGAGCATGCATACCAAACTCTTAGACCGCCGCGGCGTGGGCGATTGCGACAGCAGAAATGGTGATGCGCCGCAGACGCCGCTTATCGTAGCCGGACTTTTGGCTGGTCATGTCGAAGAACGCTACTTCGCTTGTCATCGCGCGCTCTGCCAGCACTTCTGAAAATCGAGCAAGCTCACCGGGTCCAGCAATCAACCTGCCTTCATGCGGTTCCACCACCAAGACCTCACCGTTAGCATCGATCTTTCGAGCCAAGAGCGTCCAGAACTCCCTCTCGTCTCCAGAAACAAAGTCCGAGTCCACGACGACACAAGAAAGCCCCTCCGTGGCTTGGATGGAGCGCATGAAGTCGGCCTGATTTTCCAAATTGATTACCGACTTGAACATTCGGCCCGAGGTCTTTCGGGGCAGAGCCTTGGTTTTAGCAAGGATAGCAAGATTTCCTCCCCGGTAGATGTAGTGCGCGTTCGCGAGCGCTCGATAAACGAGACGTTCCAGTGGCAACGAAGCGCACGCAGGACATTGCACTGCCGGTCCGTAGGCGGGCGATGCCTTGAATTCAGCGAAGCTTCCGCCGCACATGTTACATAATCGTCCCGCCGGACTCTTGAGCGAATCCAAACGTGTTTTGACGTTTTCGACATCGAGAGGATGCGCCACAATCGTTTTCTCGTCGAGTATCGCTTCCAAACCTGGCAGCGTCTTGCGGGTGACGGAGGCGACGTCATCCAAATGGGAAAGCTTAAATCCCTGGCTCTCAAAACAGTAGGAGAGTTCCACATCCATATTGTCTTGTGGCGTTGCATCATTATAGCCGCCGACCGTCTCAAACATCGACCGACGAATGATTTTGGCTCCTCCTTGGATATGCCCGAAGCGCCGTGAGGGGTTGCCTTTGGCAAATTCTGTGTTCCTAAAGAGGTGGAAGGCGGGGTGCCTGGCGAATTCAGAACCAAGAATGTGTTTTGGCAGGTGGGAAAGATGACCTCCGAGGCCGATGTCTGGCTGCCTACGCATCATATCGATGAGCGTTCGCTCCCAGCCGTGCTCCTTAATGAACCCCTCCTTGCTGCACAGGTAGATAATGAACTCCGCGTCGCTGCGGGCGATCGCTATATTAGATGCCGGTCCACAGAATACATTTTCGCGCTTCCGGATCAGTTGTACATTCGGCCTCCCCTTAACTTGTGCGACGACCTCATTCCAAAAATCCTCATCGCTGTTGTTGTCAACAACGGTGAGGCGGAAGTTCGTAGTCGTATGCGCAAAGACCCGTCTTAGAATCTCCAACGTCTCCCGTCTGTTCTCGTATTTCTTGTTGTTGAAGGTCACTAGAATGATATCTACCTTGTAGCCAAGCCAGACATCCAGCAATCGTTGTACGGTCTTCTCGACACCTACCATTCGTTCGACTAGGGCCATGGCTCGACTCAGCATTGCTGATTTATGTGCAAGCGTGGACTGACGGAATGCGGTTATAGCGCTGGCGATCGCTTGAGGGTCGTGTGGAGGTATGACCATGCCCTCGACGCCGTCTCGGACGTAGTCGGGAATTGCAGAAACTGCCGTTGTCAAAACTGGAACGCCTGCAGTCATGGCTTCCAGGATGACCGTTGGGAAACCGTCGATATCCCCGTTCTTGGCCTCGACGCAAGGAACAGCGAGCATGTCTGCCTTTGCATAAGCATCGGCAAGGGCGTCGATCCCCTTCACGACGCCGCGAAAGTTCACATTGTTCAGCTGAAGCCTCATGACGAGGCTTCGCAGGTCGTCCTCGAGAGGTCCGTATCCGTAGAGATCCAGTTCTATGTCGGACCCATTCAACAATCCCATGGCGCGGATGAGATCGCCGAAGCCCTTCTTTTCGATAAACCGGCCGATCGCTACGATTTTGAATTTGGAGTTTTTGACCGCGTTCTGGCGATTGGCGCGGACATTCTCGAACTCGGAGAGGTTCACTGCTTGGAACGTATAGGCGATCTTTTCGCGAGGTACGCCCTGGCTTTCCAAAAAGTTTCGATGGTGATCGCCGTAAACCATGACCTTGAGACAGAGCGGATCAGCGCCGAGTTCACCGACTTTGGACCTTTTGCGGTTGCTTTCATGGAAAATGTCGACCGCATGCGGCATGAACGTGTAGTAGACGCCCGTTACCTGACAGGCAGGTCGGACAAAATTCGTCACGCCCGGATAAGCAAAGTGGCTGTGGCAGATGTTGCGATCGTGCTGGACAAATAGACGCGCTAATTCGTCCGCATTGGCCACTTGGTGGGATTCGACCTCAAAATCCACTTCGGCAATGATATCCGGTCGTACGGAATAATATACCTTTAGATCGATACCACGCTTCAACAACTCGCCAATCTCTGCCAGCACAAAGGTCTGTGACAAGGCCGGATAGTCATAGACGAAATAAGCCAGTTTTAGTGGCTCGACCCCCAAACTGATGCGCTCAGGCCGGTTGGCCAAGGCAACTTTGCTGTAGTTCTCCTGCAGTGGCTGGGTGTTGGTGATATTGTTGAGACTGGGACTGAGCTTGTAATCAACACCGATAAACGGAAGATAAAAGGGCCAATAGGTCTGCGTGTAGCGAATGATCAAATCCCAGTCTACCAATCGCTTAAGGTCGCGACGAAAGCCGCCGAACTGCTGGTACAGTTTGCGCTTATGGACCAGCACGTTGAGGTCGATGAAATTGCTCTGCAACAAATGCGTGCGCTCGAAGTCACGCCCTCTGATCAGCGTGCGCCCGTCACCGAGATTTTCCTGGAGCAGCCCAGCATAGCCTATTTCCATTTCGTCCGACTCGATGAAGGCGGTCGCCATCAGCAGAAGAAAATGCGGCCTCCATGCGTTGTCGCTGTCGAGATAGGATATTAAGTCACCCGTGGTTGCAGTTAGCGCGGCATTTCGAGCCGCACTGACTCCGCCATGTTTGTTACTCAATATCTTGATCTGACCGCTCGCCATCTGTTGCGGGAAATTGGCAGCGATTGCTTCGAGTGTTTTGTCAGTACTGCCGTCATCGGAAACAATAATTTCGAACGGCGGCAACGACTGTTCGAGCGCTGACCGCAGAGCATTGATAACGGTCAGTTCGCGGTTCCACGTTGGCATCACGACGCTAATTTTCGGCTGCCAACTGCTCTTGGCTACGAGGTTCTGTGCATAAGCGACTGCCGCTTCCGAA
This sequence comes from Mesorhizobium helmanticense, assembly GCF_003034915.1. GTDB lineage: Bacteria > Pseudomonadota > Alphaproteobacteria > Rhizobiales > Rhizobiaceae > Mesorhizobium > Mesorhizobium helmanticense. Next base: position 145,487 of record NZ_PZJX01000028.1, read on the forward strand.
GGGTCTCCAATCGCGCGATCCAGCGACTTTTCCAGTAGAGCGCGGATTTCCAAGCGATGCTTGCTCAATGCTCGCGGCTGCGCTGTGAAAGTAGATGACTGGGCGGCGGCAAAAAGTGTGGACGGATTGGGCAAGGCGGACGGACCAACGGTGAGCGAGACCGCAGGAGGTTCGGCCTTGATGACGATCTGCCGGGCAGCACGGATCGGCGCGCCTGCAATTGGCCGATCAATGAACCTGCCGAGCTTCAATCGCTCATAAACACCTCGACTGAGATTGACGGCCAACCTGCGGAGATAGCCTCTGCTAATAGCCATCCGCTTCACGGCACGGACCGGAGCTGTGACGCGCCAGGAAGTCGACGAAAGCAGGGCTATCTTTTCTTGTTCCAGGGAAGCAATGCGAGCAGCCGAATGGCGGGCTTCTTCGTCTCTGCGGCCTGCTTCCTCTTCTAGGGACGCAATGCGGGCAGCGGAACCACGGGCTGCTTCGTCTCTGCGGCCTGCTTCCTCTTCCAGGGACGCAATTCGAGCAGCGGAACCACGAGCTTCCTCGTCTCTGAGGCGCGCGAGGGACTCAAGTTCAGACTTGAGTCCCTCATTAGCTTGGAGCAAATCGGCGCGCTCTATCGCTGTCGTTTCCTGCCGCTTTTGAACAGAAGCTTCCTCTTTAGCTTGCTTACCAAGTCGAGCCTCGATCTCGGCTGATTGGCGCTGCAATCGCGCGTCTAGGGTCCACCTGTCTCCAATGATTTGAAAGCGCTCCCGCAGTTTGTTGGCACTTTCGTGATCGAGATTGCAGAGTTCCATCGCAGCTGGGTGGGCATGATTGCCGAAACAAAGGACGCCTAACCCATGGCTGTGGAGAAACTCGAAGGTTGGAAACTGTTGCTTTAATTCTTGCCAAAGCCGCCAGATTCCGAAGCCGTCCTTGTATTCGTTGGTGTCGTGAAACAAAACGATGGCACGGTCGGAGAGTTTCGGCTTCCATTTATTGAAATCGTGGCTACCTGCCGCATAGGTGTGGAAACCATCAATATGCAAAAGATCAATCGTCCCGTCGGCGAAATGCTCTACCGCATCATCGAAAGTTTTGCGTAACAGGGTCGAGAAGCTACCATAATTCGCCTCATTAAACCGTGAAAAACCCACGTAAATCTGTTCTGGGTAATGACCTGCGTGATCATCCCCCTTCCACGTATCGACAGCGAAACAACGAGTGTTCAGATTTCCGCGTGCGACCGTCGAACAGAACGCCGAATAAGAGACGCCAGCGTGAGTACCCAATTCCACCAAGACATTGGGGTGTGTGGCATTGACCAGCCACTGCGCGAAGGGGACGTGCCCGAACCAGGCGCTTGTACGATCAAGCGAGGCAGGCGACCAAAAAAGGGGAGCAAGTCCGTCATCCAGAATCGGACTTAGTCGGTCACGGTGTATTTCGTGCAAGGCTGCCTTCCGGCGGTCGCGCGGCGTCAATGAATCATCCATTTGAAATGCGCCTTGTAAGCAGTTGTTCGACAACTCGGCTCGTCGCCCCCGGCCAATCGGGCGCCGTCCATCCAAACACGGACCTAAATTTCTCTGTCGAAAGCCGCGAATTTCGGGGGCGCTGCGCCTTGGTCGGATAATCCACAGTGGCGATATCCCGTACCCGCGCATAGGGGCCACCAAACGCCTGGCTTGTGTCCAGGATATGGCGGGCAAAGCCGCTCCAGCTGGTCTCGCCGGTTCCCGCAAAATGATAGACGCCGAAGGAAGCAAAACCCTTGTTGCCATACAGCATCGCCGCCAAATGCAAGATCGCGTCGGCAATATCAAGGGCGGAAGTGGGGTTTCCCCACTGGTCGGCCACCACTGCTATCTCGTCGCGATCAGTTGCCAGCCTCAACATCGTCTTGACGAAATTCCTGCCGAACGGGCTGTAGACCCATGCCGTGCGCAGGATGAGGTGACGCGGGTTGGCCTTGGCGACCGCGTGCTCGCCGGCGAGTTTCGAGGCGCCGTAGACGCTGCGCGGAGCGGGTTTGTCATTCTCAGTGTAAGCCCGCTCGCCGCCTCCGTCGAAGATATAGTCGGTCGACAGATGGATCACCGGCTTACCGATCCTTGCCGTGGCTTCGGCGACATGACCGGCGCCGGCGCCGTTGACGGCAAAGGCGAGGTCCGGTTCGTCCTCGGCCTGATCGACCGCGGTGTAGGCGGCGGCGGACACGACGAGGTCGGGGCGGGCAATGGCCAGCGCCGGTGCGATGGTCTCCGGCTTCGCCAGGTCGAGTTCAGGTCTGCCGAGGACGACAACCTCGAAGTCTGGGCGCGCGTGCGCACGCTCGACGAGGCTTCTTGCGACCTGGCCCTCGCGTCCGGTGACGACCAGCCTCACGCGGCACCCTTTCGCGCTTCGCCGAGCCGTTCGCCGGCGTAGCGCTCGCGGCGGATCGGCCCCCACCACCACTCGTTCTGAAGATACCAGTCGACCGTTCTGGCGAGGCCGCTTTCGAAGCTCTCGCGCGGTTTCCAGCCGAGATCGCGTTCGATCTTCGAGGCGTCGATCGCGTAGCGCCGGTCATGGCCCGGGCGGTCGGTGACGAAGGTGATGAGATCGCGATAGCGCCGGCCGGCGGAGCGTGGCCGCTTGTTGTCGAGACTGTCGCAGATCGCCTCGACCACCGCCAGATTGGTGCGTTCCGAGGCGCCGCCGACATTGTAGCTCTCGCCGACCGCGCCGCGTGTCGCAACCACGGCCAGAGCGCGCGCATGGTCCTCGACAAAAAGCCAGTCGCGCACATTCGCGCCGGCGCCATAGACCGGCAACGGCTTCTCGTCGAGCGCGTTCAAAATGACAAGCGGGATCAGCTTTTCAGGGAAATGGAACGGGCCGTAGTTGTTGGAACAGTTCGACAGAACGACCGGCAGGCCGTAGGTGTCGTGCCATGCGCGGACCAAATGATCGGACGCGGCCTTCGACGCCGAATAGGGCGAAGATGGCGCATAGGGCGTCTGTTCGGTGAAGATGCCGCTGTTGAAGGGCAGGTCGCCGAACACTTCGTCGGTCGAGACATGATGAAAGCGAAACTGATCTTTCTTCGCCTCGGGAAGCCCGCGCCAATAGTCCAGAGCCGAATTGAGCATTCGGTAGGTGCCGACGATATTGGTCTCGATGAATGCTCCCGGCCCATCAATTGAACGGTCGACATGGCTCTCGGCGGCAAGATGCATGACGATGTCGATGTCGTCGCGATGCAGCACCTCGAGGATCGTTCTGTCGTCACAGATGTCGGCGTGTTCGAATCTGTAATTGTGCGCGTTCTCGATCGACCGCAGCGAGGCGAGGTTCCCGGCATAGGTCAGCTTGTCGAGATTTGTCACGCGGTGGGCTGGATTGGCGCACAAATGCCGGCACACGGCTGAGCCGATGAAGCCGGCACCCCCTGTCACCAGAAAGTTCATGCTGCTCTCCTCACACAAATACCTCGGCGGCGGCGAGCGGCGGCGCCTCGAGGTCCTTGTCCGAAAGCTGGAACCCGCCAGATAGCGATGGCCATTCGATGCCGATGGCGGGATCGTCGAAACGGATCGACCGGTCATGCTGCGGCGAGTAGGTGTCGGTGACCTTATACAGCACCTCGGTGTCCGGCACGAGCGTGACGAAACCGTGCGCAAAGCCTTTCGGCACCAAAATTTGATTGCCCTTTTCGGCGGAGACCTCGAGGGCGACCCATTTTCCGAATGTCTTCGAGCCGCGGCGTATATCGACCGCGACGTCAAAAACCCTGCCTCGGACAACGCGTAGCAGCTTGTCCTGGGCACGTGGGGGAAGTTGATAGTGGAGCCCCCGCAAAATACCCGTCGCGGCGGAATAGGAATGATTGTCCTGGACAAAACGCAGATCGATGCCTGCGTCTGAAAACCGCTCCTCATTGTAGGTCTCGACAAAGAAACCCCGGGCGTCGCCGAATCGTTTCGGGACGATCTCGAGTACGCCGTCGAGACCGAGCGGCCTGATCTCCAGCACCTAGTTCTCCGTCAACTCGATGACGCGCCTGCGCAAATAGGCGGCATATTCATTTTTTCCCAGCCGGTCGGCGCGCTGCAGCACCTTGTCCGCCGTCAGCCAGCCCTGTTCGAAAGCAATCTCCTCCGGACAGGCGACCTTGATGCCCTGGCGATGTTCGATGGTGCGCACGAAGGAGGAGGCTTCATGCAGGCTGTCATGGGTGCCGGTGTCGAGCCAGGCATAGCCGCGGCCAAGTTGATGGACCTGCAACTGCCCGCGCTCGAGGTAGACGTTGTTGACCGCTGTGATCTCGAGTTCGCCACGCGCCGAGGGCCGGATGGTCGGGGCTATATTCACGACATCATTGTCGTAGAAATAGAGGCCGGTAATAGCCCAATTCGACTTCGGCGCTTGCGGTTTTTCCTCGATCGTCAAGGCGGAGCCGCTGACCTTGTCGAACGAAACCACGCCATAGCGCTGCGGATCATCGACATGGTAGGCGAACACCGAGGCGCCGCTTTCGCACGAAGCCGCCTTGCGGCAGAGCTGCGACAGCCCCTCGCCGAAATAGATGTTGTCGCCAAGGATCATCGAGACGCTGTCATGGCCGATGAAGTCGCGGCCAATGATGAAGGCTTCCGCCAGGCCGTTAGGATGCGGCTGCTCGGCATAAGACATTTCAAGCCCGAACTCCGAACCGTCGCCGAGCAAATCCCGAAAAACCGGCAAGTCGCGAGGGGTCGAGATGACGAGAATCTCACGGATACAAGCGAGCATCAACACGCTCAGCGGATAGTAGATCATCGGCTTGTCGTATATCGGCAGGATTTGCTTGGAAACCGCCAGTGTCAGCGGATAGAGCCGGGTGCCGCTACCCCCGGCCAGGATGATGCCTTTCAACAAGCTCTCCTAGAAACTGCCTTCGCTCCCCCGACCGGTGCAATTTGCTGGTGCTTTATGTTTCGCACGGCTGCGTGTCAATCACTTCTGCACCCTGTGGTAGAGAAAGATAGGGACATCAACCTGTCGAATGTCTCGCGACGTCAACTCCTGCAGGCCCTGCATCACGACGAATGTCCAATAGGAACAAGCAACTTGTCACCATTGTGGTCGACCTCGATCATTTCGCTCTTCTGGCGCGAGCGATCTGCAAACCCCTTGTGAAAAATAATCGCGTTCATATAAGCAAACGTCATTGCAAGCGCAGCGGTGCGCAACGGATAATCAACCAGCGAATGTATGAGAAGAAAAGACACTGAGAGAAACGCTGCTTTCTGATGCGGATCGCGGCGGATTCTGGCAAATGAAACAATAAGCAGCACAAGATAAAATGCCATCAGGAGAATGGCGAGGACTCCGCCCTCGAAGGCTATTTCAAGATACTCATTGTGGGCATGATTTACGAATTGTTTGAAAATCATACCTTCCTTTTCGTATATCTGATAGGCCTTCTGGAAATTACCAAATCCGACGCCGGCTGCCCAGTTCTCCTTGATTCCGTCAATAGTGGTACGGGCAAACTCCCCTCGCCCGAAAGCCGGATCAATCGCGTCAACATCGATCTTCGTCCATGCGCTTATCGTGTAGACCGAAAGCCCTATGAAAATCAGCAAGGTGCCCCATCCGCTCGCCCTCGAACGCGCTGAGAGAAAGACGACGGACAGGACGGTAATCGCCAACCCAATCAGCACACCGGCGCGCGAGCCGGCTGCCAGGAGAAGCAGCAAAAGCGTGACCAGTCCGAGCAATCCGGACAAGAGATTTCCGCGAAACAGCCCGTGGTAGACGACGAAGGGAATAGAGACGAAAAGCAAGGCCGCAAAGTGATTTCGGTTGGCAAACAGCCCGGCGTTGATCGTAAACGGCAGTAATCCCTTGATGGCGATGTCGTCGGAGAGCGAATACTGAATCGCTGCCGCGAGCCCATTGCATATGACGCCCATGAAAAAGAATGGAAGAAGCGCCTGGATCTGCTCGGTTCGCAAACGCAACACGCTCAAGAAAAACGCTGCCACAGCCACCAGGTACAGCAGGCATTCGATCGTGCGTCCCACGCCGAGGCTGACGAAACGAAATCGGGTTTCTCCAACGAGTGAGGAATCCGCAAGCAACAGATCTGGTCGCAACCCGTCGAACATGGAGGCCGGCAGTGGGACGATTTGCAAAATCACCAATGCCGCGGCGAGCGCAAGCAGCCATACAACAGAATGGTGAGGTCTTTGACCAGATGGCCGTGAAAGGACCGCAGCCGCCGAGATAATCGCCAGGACTTCAATCAGCGTGTCCGTGTAGAGGCCGCTTGCAGTCCCGCCACCGATCAGCAGCGATATGAACAAAACCGACCCGAGGAGATATTTATCCCATTCCGCTGACCGGTCGCTCAAGACGGAAGTCTCTCGATGCTCAATTTGTGCATTACCAACGTGCCGACATACCGAAACCGCCAGCTCTCAGCAATGGCGGCAGTTTCCAGCCTCAAAAATTGCATGGGACAGGTGTCAGGACCAATCAAAAAATCCTGACTCAGGGCCTGACGATTGTATGTGCCCTCTGGAATATTGAACCGTGCAACTTCGCCAGATGGACATCTGAGAGACCAGAATAACTCCTTTGGAAGTTTCAGGTTTCTTGCAGATGCAACCAGAGAAACCTTATAGGAGCCAGGAGGTAACTCAATATACTGCTGAAGAGCAGAGTTCTTCACCGGCGTATTCAGGAAACGGACTGTCGCTCCGCCCTCGCCTTCGACCGCGTCCTGGGATGTTGCAAATGTAACTTCCATCCCCGACTGATCACGGATCTGCCAATCGAAAGGCTTGCCGCTAGGCGCCGGTTCAAAGGTGCTGTTGAAAATATACCCGCCTAACTTCCTTTCTTCATCAGAAAGGCTGAAAAGAAATAACCGGTATGCTGGCTCATATTGCTTCTGGCGAATGTAGCCGTTGATTACAAAGGACAACTCGCCTTGTTTCGGTGGTGCGCTTGACCCGATCAAATCGAGCAGCAGCCGATTCGCGAAATCGAGCCCCTGGGGGGCGTTGCCGAGAGCGACGAACAGACTGGATCGCCAAGGCGCATCCACCTTGAGGGCCGCCAGCACAGCCTGGTATCCATCGGGGTTTGAGAGGATAGTCGGCATTCCCCCGGCTATTTCGGGAAACCGATCTGGCCATCGCCGCAGCAATATATCGATCTCGCCGACAGCCTTTGACAGATCGCCCATTTCAATCGAGCGGCCAATTGACCTCTGAAGCGCATGGATTTCCGTCTTGGACAATTTTCGAGCCTGATCGAAAAGCTCATAGGCCTGATCCTTTTCGCCTTGGCGATACTTGATCTCACCGATCAGGCTGTAAAGGCGAGCGTCCACGAGATCAAAGCGAAGCGCACCCTCGGCCTTGGCAAGCAAGGCATCAAGGTCGGGAGTATTGCTTGTGTCGTTCAGGTCCTCGGTAATTTCACCGATCACCGCGTCGACATTCAACGGATCCAGCGCGAGCGAAACGGTCGGCGTTTCGGTCTCAAGAAGCCGACTTAGACCGATCGACGAAGCCGCCAACACTAGAACGGATGCGACGAACCAAACGCTTGAACGCCGGAGATTTTGCATAAGCGGGCTGGCCTGCTCCGTCATCCACTTTGCCTTCAAGTTTCGGGGTGCCGTAGTCGTAATACTGGTAGTTCATATATTTATAGGCGTAGTTGTAGTCGAATTTGTTCACCGCAAATTTCGACATCGCCGCACCGACCACGTTCGCGCCGGCGGCCCGCAGGCGCTTCAATGCTGTCTTGGCCGATTTGCGCGTGACCTGATTGGTGGAGATGACCATCAACGTACCCTCGGCAAGCCGACTGAGGATAGGCGCATCCGAAAGGCCGACGACCGGCGGGGCATCGATTATGACAAGGTCGAAGCGCTTGCCGAGGTTGGTGACGATCAGCGCCATCTTGGGCGAGGAGAGCAGATCCGCAGGATTCGGTGGGATCGTTCCAGACGTTAAAACGGTCACATTCGGATATTTCGTCACCCGGAAAATGCTCGCAAGATCCTCCTTGCGAACGGTGTTTGTCAGGAGGTTGCTAAGCCCAATCGTGTTGTCGAGCCCAAACAGCCGGTGAAGATTGGGCTTGCGAAGATCGCCGTCGACGATGAGAACTCTTGCACCAAGTGCGGCAAAATCCTGCCCGAGCTTGAACGACGTGGTCGACTTGCCTTCCGAGGGCTCCGAACTCGTGACCAGCAGCGATCGTGGCGCGCCCTCGGCTCCGGAGAATTGCAACGATGTTCGAAGCGAACGATAGGCTTCGGACAGTCCTGATTTCTGATCGGCGATGCTTGCCAAGAGTTCCCGGTCATCGACATGTGGCAGGATGCCCAGCATCGCCAATCCCAATTCCTTCTCGATCTGCTCGGGATTGGTGAAGGTGTTGTTCAACAACTCGATAATATAGATTATCGACGCGCTCAGAGCCATGAAAAGAGCCAGAGCGATCGCAAGATTGATAGTCAGGCGCGGAGAATAGGGACGCTCAGGTAGCGACGCAAAATCAACGATTGCAGCGCTTTGTGTCTTTAGCTCGGAGCTCACACCAACTTCATTCAACTTGGAGATAAGGCTGTCGTACTGGGAACGATTCGAATCGACCTCACGCTTCAGGATTGTGTACTTGATGTTTTTATCGTTGAAGACAACCTGCTGCTTCTCCATCTCAGCAAGTTTGGACTTGAGGTCAGCCTCCTTGTTCTGAGCCTCCTGGTATTTCTGCCGCAAGGAATCGGTTATCGTCAAAACACCATTGCTATAGAGCCGTTGCAACTCCTTGATTTGCGACTGAAGCTGTTGCATTTCTGGAAAACCGGGCTTCAGTATGCCCAGCTTCTGCTGATACTGGCTGGTCAAATCAGCCAGTTTCTCGCTGAGCTTCTGCAAACCTTCACTTTCCAGAACCGGGGCCAAGCTCGAGCCGCGGCCTTTGTCGACTTGTTCCACGACCCGTCCGGCGTCGAGACGTTCCTGGATCGCTGTTGCCAGCGCGGTATTCAGAGCCTCGATGTTCGACGATATCAGCGATTTGTCGTCGCCGGTTACCGTGATGCCTGCATCCTTTGCATAAGCGACCAGCTCCTCCTCGGATTTCTGGAGCTTCTGCTTTACCTGCAAAACCTGTTCCTGGATGAATTGCCGTGCCAGGTCCGAGGTCTCGCTGGTCTGATCGAGGCGCTGGTCGATAAAGCTTTGTGCGACCTGATTGGCTACGTCCGTTGCATATTTCGGATTCTGATCGGCGAACGTGATCGACAACAGGCTTGTATTGGTGACCAGATTGACCGAGAGGTCATTTAGAATCCGATTGATCGCAATCGCCTCGCGCTGCTCCGGACTCTTCTCCTCGATGGTGGGTGACTTGGCAATTCCGAACGCACGGTAAAAGATGTTGCTTAGCGAGAAGCTCGGCGTCGGAAACAGGAAATCTGGCTTTTCGGTGAGCCCCAGTTGGAACACCACGCGCTGCGCCAATGCTCTGCTTTTCAGCTTTTCGCGTGCAGTCTGAAACGCCCGCAGGTCGCTGTTTTCGGAAACTACTTCAATGTCCTGGAACACCTTGGCCGAAGGAACCAACACTTCCAGTTGCGTTGTCGCCTGATATTTTGGCGTCTGCATCATGGTAACGATAACGCCGGCGACAAGCCCCGCCGCCGCCATCATGACGATCAGCCACCGATACTGAACAACGTAAAAAAGCAGCTTTAGTGGATTAAAGCCCTCGTCCTGCTCCGGCTGATCGCGACCGTACGGGTTGTAGTTTTGCGCACCGTCATAATACAGGTCCGCGGACAAGGCCTGACCGTGTCCTGGGCCTGCAATTTGATGCTGTCTGTTACGATCGAGCATGGCGCGAGGTAATCCTGAGTTCGTCCGTAGGCTGAATTCTGACCGACTGTGGCTATAGTCCCGGGACCACCGCAATTCGGGCTGCACTCGAGGCGACACCGAGGGCGTCCTTGAGATTGTTCATCGCAATTTTCGATTTCGAGGCGAAGACGACAACCTTGTCGCCGCCATAGATGCGCGGATTGCGGCTCTTGCCGGCACGAATTTCCTCCACATTGTAATTAGCGACCAGCGTATTTGAGCCGATATTGCGATAGACAAAGACCTTTTTTGCATCTCCAACGGTGTTGAACCCGCCAGCAAGGGCGATCGCATCGATGAGAGAGGCGTTGCTCGATACTGGAAAGATACCCCCCCTGGTGACTTCACCGTCGACAGTAATGCGCTGTCCGACCGACTCCTTGACGAAAACCGACACATCGGGCGACTGCAGATATTTGGCGCCGTAGGCCGTTTCGATTTCCTTCTCCAATTGACGGACGCTCTTTCCCGCGGCGGTCATGGTTCCGATAAGTGGAAGCGAAATCTGCCCGCCAGCATCGACCTGAACGGTTCTGTTCAGATTGTCGACCTGGAACACATTCACCTCAAGCACATCGTTCGGAGACAAAGGCTGCTCGCTGCCGTTCTGGGTGTTTTGCGGCGCAGGCAGGTCTTTTACGACCTGCAGAGCGCCACCGCTCGAAAGCGGCGTCGACGATGACGATGTCAGTTGCAGCGCATCGACCGAAGTCGATGAAGATGGTGCCGTTGACGAGGTGCTCGTGCAGGCAGACATCGCGAGCGAAGCGAACAAGACACATATCGTGCCGGCAAAGCTTTCTACGAACCGAAACCCGCCCATCACGCGGTCCCGCCCTTGAACAAGCGACCCAGTCCGGCAAAGCGGCCGACGTTGCCGGGGCTCGGCTTCTTGGCATGTGCCTTTCCGACCGGCTCGAGAGGCCGATTCGCCAAAATCTGGCCTGGACGTTTCAACACCATATTGCGGGCCTCATCCTCTCCACATCGCTTTGCGGCAGCGGCAACTGCCTGCGATAGCCCAGGACGCCGGCGGGTGGCGCCATGGGTGTCCGATGCGATTATATCTACCCTACCTTCGTCAATCAGCTTTTCCGAATAATAAAGCGCCGTGCGGCCAAAAGCACCAACAATCGAGTCCGCCGTAAGCTGAATAAGACACCCCGCTGCATTCAACCGCTCGACGACGTCGTAATTCGCCTTGATCCAGGTCAAACGCTCGGGATGGGTAAGAATCGGAATAAAACCGGCGTTTATGAGGCGTAGAACAAGATCTTCCAGCCTTGGCGGCAAAACGTGGTGCGGCGGTTCAAATAGAAAATAGCGGGATCTGTTTAAAGTTGGCACGCTGCCGAGCGCCAGTTGCTCCGGAAGGTCGGGCGCCACATGGATATCGGCACCGACATAAAGAGCGAGCGGTATAGCGGCACGGCGTAAGGCCTGATCCAGCCCTCGAACGGCTCGGATGATATTTGCCGATCCATTTTCGTACATTCCTGGCATGATATGGGGTGTACACGCCATGTGCGTCGTCCCATCGGCCACCGCCAACCGTGCCATCTCCAACGATTCGGCAAGACTGGGCGAGCCGTCGTCAAGACCGGGCAAGATGTGGGAATGCAGGTCGATCATTGACGTTTCTGCCTGCACCGAAGCAACGTAGCGACTGCACTCCAACAACACGCCAATGCATCAGCCGCAGGGTGGCGAATGACGCGTCCGCCAAGCTTAAGCACGAGGGTGAGTGTCGGATCCCAACCACCAAAACGGTGCGCCCAAGACGAATCGCGTCGAGACCAGCCCAAAGCAATAGAGCGACACGGTTACCAAATTTAGCAAAACAAACCTGGGCGCCAGCAAGGCCGGCCGAGGCATCCAACAGCAACACGCAACAGAGGCCTCACGCCTCCGCTGCCATTGCCTGCCCGGCATCCGCCTACTGGCTGACGCCGTTGTTGTCATCCTGCGTTGCGGCAAGGATACCGGCGGTGCCGGCCATGCCCGCAAAAATACCGAGCGGCAGCCAGGACGGGGTGCCGACCGAGGCAATCTGACCCGTATGCTCAGAGCTCACACCAACGGCAGCCGTCTGCTCGGAGCCCACGACTTTCAGGCAAATGTTATTCTCGACACGTGAAATGTCGAGGCTCGAGTTCGCAGGCACATTCACATTGCAGCCCCCGACCTTGACGGAAGCCGATCCTTTGGCACCAACCACCACGCGGCTACCGAAATCCAAGGTAGCCCCTGCTTTGGCAGGACCGTAGCCAGCCGTCTGCGAAACCATCACGTCGCCATTGGCACGCCCAATCGATCCAATTGAACTCGCCACTCCTTGATAAGCGGTCGCGCAGGTGCATGACGCGTCCTGAGCGAACGATGAAACAGGACCGAAACTGATCGACGCGATCAATCCAGCCAACGCAATTTTCACATTAAGGTTCATTCGTTCAGATCCTTTTGTCCCGCATTTCCCAGACCCACCCGATCCCCCAAGGCACCAAACATGCGCGTAACAGCTTTCGTCTTCAATTCCAACCCATTTCGCATTTGCGAGATGTCTTTTGGTTTCTGCTGTGTTTCATAAAACACACTTATTAGAAGACTTGAATGTACCATTCTTGCTGCCGAATGCACGGGCTATAGTTCAGGAACGCACTTGGTTCCTTTCGCCAAGATGCTCACCGGTACAGGTTGATTGGTAGGTAAGAGAAGTTAAGATTCAATTTCACGGTCTTTGAAGCTGCCGTCGCGCCGGTCCTTCATGCCAAGGTTACAGTCGACTTGGTTTGACGTCAGGCGTTGTCGCATATTCTGCTTTTCATTTTATGACAGTCGCGATTTGGACGCGATCCATGACATGATGATACGAGGGCCGCTGGCGAACCCCTGAGCTGCGAGCCTTACGGACAAGACTTGTAGGTCGAACCCGCTTGCGCCGGCTGCCCGCACAGGATGCCGTTTTCGGCAAGCTTTGCGGCTAGATCCGCGCCATCGGAGGTAACGCACTGTACGACAGTGGCATCACCGAACTTTGACGCGATATTGCCGTCGCAAGGCGTTCCCGAGCCGACGGGCTTGCAAGTCAAGGCGAGCCCTTGATAGTCCCGGCGCGCGGCCTCGGTGACCATCGCGCGCATGGACTGGGGTTTCGTAAATGCTACGCCACACAGCACAATCTTGCGGTTGCCGACCCTAAGATCGTCGATCGATTGAATCGCGAGCTTGCCATCAAACGGCTGAAGTGCCGTTTGCGGCTTTGGAGGTCGCGAATGAATATCTGTTCCTTTTTTCGTGATAACGACCAGGAAGCCAACCGCGAACGCCAAGGCGACAAGTGCAAGCAAACTCATTTTCTTGAACGACAAGACCTTCCCTCCGCCGCAGCTAAAACGCGTCGCGTTCTTGTTCCGTCAATCTTTCCCCCGAGGATTGGCTTTCTACCGAGGATTGGCCTTCTGCAGAGGGTTGGCTGCAGTACTGTCCAGATACTGTGTCAATGCACAGACCAGATGGTAGAAGATGCTGGCCGGCACATCGGTGGCCAACGAACGGCCGCGTTCGTCGATCCGGTCGACCCACAGACCGAGCGGCGCCGGGTTGATGTGCCAACGGAACAGGCGACCGACCCGCGCTTCGATCTCGGGCTTGAGGTCGGGTCCTCCCGCGCCATTCAGTGCGATCGCCGCCTTGATCGCCTCCGCCTGCGGCCAACTGCGCGAGACGCGATCAAGCGGCAGGCCTTGCCGCGAGACGGCGCCGTAGGCAAGGCCGGTGGCGCGGTTGAGGCCATTGGCGATGGCCGAGGCATAGAGCTTCCTGGCAAAGCCGCTCAGTTCGCTCTGACCACTGCGCCCGGCGAAATCGACCAGCAAGGAGGCCCATTCGAAATGGTGGCCGGGTTCCGTCCACAAGCCTTTCTCGCCCTTGACTGGTTGCCATTCGCGATCGAAATACTCGCCAAGCGTCCAGCTTTCCGGATCGAAGAAATGGCTGCGAAACAGATCGACGATGCGCGCGGCGCGGCGAAGATAGGCGCGCTCGCCGGTCGCCTGATGCCACGCCAGGAAAGCTTCAAGCAGATGCATGTGCGGATTGGAACGGCGTTCGCCAGCGCCGTCCGAGGTTTCGAGAAAACCGGTCATGCGATGGTCCTCGAGGTGCGCGTCGAGAAAAGAAAACGTCTCTTCGCCAAGCCGCAAGGCATCGGGATCGCCTGACATATGGGCATGCGCGAGCGCCAGCAGCACGCAGGAATGATCGTAGGCATCCTCGACGGGGTCGGCGACCGTCCCATCGACATTGAGCGTGCGCACCCAGCCGCCATTGTCGGTACGGCCGTTCCTGGCCATGAATTCGATACCGTGGCTGATCAACCGGTCGGCCGGTCCGTCCCATCCCCGCGCCTTGGCGACGGCGAAGGCGTAGATTTGCCTGGCCTGCGTGCGCATGCGCTTGGGCTTCATCAGCGGCGTGGCGTCGAAACCCAACGCTTCATGGAAGCCGCCATGGCGTTCGTCGACACCGACTGTCGACCACAGCGGAACCGTCTCTTCAAACAGCCAGTGATAGACCCGGCGCCGCCAGGCGCCGCTTTCGATCACGCGATCGTCCGCGGGCGTGAATTTGGTTTCCAGCCTGCCGCTCTTTTCGAGTTGCTCGACGATCTTCTTGACGTGTTGGCTGTGGCTGACCGGAGCGACGAAGGTGGCGTCCGCGGTTGAGACGATGGCGAGATTCTCGACGCCGATGGCCGACAGCAGACGGCCGTCGCTACGGATGTAGGAGTTTTCGCAATCGATGGCGACGACGTCGCCGATGATGACATTGCCTTGCTTATCCGAAGGGCTGACATCCAGCAGCGATTGCCAGGAACCGAGATCATTCCAGCGAAAGCCGGCCGGCACCATGGCGATGTCGCTCGCCCTCTCCATGATCGCGTAATCGATCGAGGTCGAGGGAATGGCGGCGTAGAGCTCGAGAGGCATATAAAGGCCGGAAAGATCCGATGTCGCGGCCTGGTAGGCAGCCTCGGTGGCCGTCCATATCTCTGGTTGGAAAGCCATGAAGGCGTCGCGCATGGCGCTGGCGCGAAACAGGAAGATACCGGTGTTCCAGTAGAAATTGCCAGCGTCGAGATAGCCCTGCGCGGTCGCGAGATCCGGTTTTTCGACAAAACGCGAAACATCGCAGACGCCGTCCCGCTCGCCGGCAACCTCGATATAGCCGTAACCCGTCTCCGGCTGGCTAGGCTTGATGCCGAACACCACCAGCCGGCCTGCGCGCGCCGCCGCAGCGCCACGTTCCACGCTCTGCCAGAATTGCTGGGCGGTGGCGATCTCGTGGTCGGACGGAACCACCAGCACCAGGCTGTCGCCGTG
The DNA here is from genome assembly GCF_003034915.1 of Mesorhizobium helmanticense. Lineage (GTDB taxonomy): Bacteria > Pseudomonadota > Alphaproteobacteria > Rhizobiales > Rhizobiaceae > Mesorhizobium > Mesorhizobium helmanticense. Next base: position 160,779 of record NZ_PZJX01000028.1, read on the forward strand.
GTCGGACAGAGTACGCAAAGTCGCCAGGGCGACGGCGGCGGCGGTGTTGCGGCCTGTCGGCTCGAACAAGGGACCGCCGCCGGAAAGATCGAGGCCGGCCAGGTCAGCATGGACACGATCGGCGTGCCGCTCGGATGCGATCAGAAAAACCGGCGTTTCGCCTTTCGGCCTTGCCGTCAGCCGACGAAGCGTCTTGGCCAGCATCGAGCCATCGCCCGAAAAATCATGGAACTGCTTGGGATTGTCCTCGCGCGACAGCGGCCACAGCCTGGAACCGACGCCGCCGCTCATGACAAAACTGACGATTTTCTCGATCATTGGGGGACACTTCCAGCATTTTCAAACATTGCAAGGAGCGCAGTCTCGGCGGCGCACTTGTTGCCGGGCCTGCAGCACGACGATATTCTCGCGGACAAAGCGTAAGAACACGCCGCCGGTCGCCCGAGCAAACCAGGGTGTTCCCTTCCGGCCGAAGCCGATGAGATGGCAGCCTTCCGGCGCAAGGAACCGGGTGAGATGCAAGCCGATGAAACCGCCAGCGCCAGTTACCCAGGCGGGCTTTGCCTCTTTTGATTGTGTCAAGAGAATCAGCCCTTTGCAGCCTCGGTGGGAAGGATCGTTCCCACCTCTATCACTTTGCGGCAGCGCGTCGATCACGCTTCAGTCAGGAGGTTGTTCGAGACGTCCAGCTAAGCTACCGTTTCCAGACTCGTCAAGCTCGCGAGAATTCGAACGGCGCGAATTTCGCCTCGCAAAAACGCTCTCTCGTCCTTGTCCAACTGAGTTCGCTCCTCCTCCCGGAGTCCCATCCATAGATGGTGATTATCGCCGCAGCCTGGAGTAGCGCCCCGGCTCTCGTTCTTCTATAGACGGAATACTGCCCCGGGGACCTGAACAGACAACATGCACACCAGAGTCGGAAGCGCGGATTCGCACCTTATTGGCTATCGGGCGGACGTCGACGGCCTGCGCGCGATCGCCGTCATTTCGGTGATAGCTTTTCACTTGTCGAGATCATGGTTGCCGGGAGGCTATCTGGGCGTCGATATTTTTTTCGTGCTTTCGGGATATCTGATTACACTGATATTATGGCGTGAGGCGCTGAAGGGACAGTTCTCGATTTTACGGTTCTACGAGCGGCGGATCCGCAGGATCATGCCGGCTCTTCTCTTCCTGCTGTTTTTCACCACCATGGCCGCGATGGCGTTGCTGCTGCCTGCCGACTTGATCGGATATGGAAAGAGCATGCTCGCCACGCTCGGCTTTGTCGCGAATATCTATTTCTGGCGGGATACGGACTATTTTTCCCGAGCCGCTGAAGCCAAACCGCTCCTGCATGTCTGGTCACTGGGCGTCGAGGAACAGTTCTATATCGTCTTCCCGCTGCTCATTGCGGTGCTCGCCCGATTTTGGCCCCGCGCAACTTTCCCCGCGATCGTGCTGCTTACCCTGCTATCTCTGGTGGCCAATTACCTGGCTTTGAGATTTGGCGGTGCGGCGCCTGCCTTCTTCCTGCTGCCAACCCGAGCGTGGGAGTTGGGGGCCGGCGCCATGGTTGCGCTTTTGCCGCTCTCCCTGACGCCGCGAGGAACCAATGCAGGCTTCCTCGCAATCATCGGCACGATCGCGGTCCTTGTCGGGATCATCACCCCACTACCGAAATATGGCGCCGTCCCGGTCGCTCTACCTGTCGTTGTCGGCGCGATGTTCTTGATAGCGGCCGGGCAAATTCAGCTATCGCCCGTGAACCGCCTGCTTGGTGCAAGGCCTCTCGCCTTCGTGGGGCTGATCTCCTATTCGCTATATCTCTGGCATTGGCCGATCATCGTCTTTGCGCAGTACTATCTCGTGCGCGATCTCAACATTGGCGAGATGATGATCGCCGTCGTCGTTATGACCATCTGCGCCGTTGCTTCGTGGCGCTTTGTCGAGCGGCCATTCCGCAGCAAGACAATGACCGCTCCAACATTATACCGCTCCGCCGCTGCCGGTGTTTGCGTGTCGGCGGCGCTCGCGTCAGTGCTGATCTGGTCCAACGGACTGCCCTCTCGCATGAGCGGCGAGGCTGCGGCCATCAATGCGGCAGTCGGGACCAACTACCGCTGCCCAGTCTCAAATTATCTCCGCCTGGGCCAGTCACGCGCCTGTGTACTCAACCTTCCCTCTCGAAATCCTGTCGATGCGAAGGTCGTTCTACTGGGCAATTCCCACGCTCAAATGTACGCGCCGGTTTGGGAAGCGATTTTCGCCGAGATGAACATGCCCGGTCTTCTTGTCCCTGCGAACGGCTGCCTGCCAACCGTATCCGTCAACATCTCGCGTGAATGCACCGATATAGCCGCAGGCAACCTCAGGGAGATCGGCAAGCTTCCGAACGTCAAGACTGTCATCCTTGGCCTGACATGGGAACATAGCGATCTGATCGACCCCAATGGCAATGCACTCGACAATCGGAACGACGCAACGCTCGCTCAAGGAATTGACGATCTGATCAACCGGCTGCAAGGAATCGGCAAGAAGGTCGTTCTCGTCGGCCCGGTTGCCTATCCTGGCTGGGACCTACCTTCCGAACTGAGCCGTGATCTCGCCTTTGGACACTCCCTTGAGAAACCAACCTCTCTCCCGGCAGAGGAGTTCCAGCGGCAGGATGGAGCAATCATCCAGCATTTCGAAGCGCGTAATGATATCGGTTTTGCCCGTCCGGACACGGTGCTGTGCGATCCAAGCCGATGTAATTATGTTATAGACGGACGTTCCATGTTTGCCGATGCCAGTCATATCGCCCAGGCGGAATTGTTCCGCTTCCGCTCCATCTTCACCGAGGCGCTAGCCGCGCAACATTGAGTCTCGCGTGACCAAGCCGCGAAAGGCCTTCACGTCGCCGCAATCGCCGGCTCTGGATGTCTCGGGCAACGGGTGGCGATGAGCGCCAAGGTGGCGAGACGAAGAAAAGTGCGAGCCTCGCATGGCCCTGGATAGTAAGCCTTCCCCGACCCGCCGCCGTCTGCTGACCGGAACCTTGGCGCTGGGAGCCGTGACGGCCTTGGCCGCTGGCTCGGCGGCCGCGACGGTCAGGCGATTCATGCCCGGACGCATTCCGGCGCGAGTGCCCAACGGCCTTGCCTTGTCGTCTTTGGCGACGACGGGCACCGGCGTGATGGCAATGGCAGGTTGGCAACTATTGTGGCGCTTGAGAGTAGCGCCTTGGCTCTGGTTCTTCTATAGACGGGTACTGCCCCCGTGGACCTGAACATTTAACATGCTCACCAGAGTCGGAAGCGCGGATACGTATCTCATCGGCTACCGGGCGGACATAGACGGCCTGCGTGCGATCCACTTGCCAAAGATGAGTAAGTGAAATGCTCATAACCATTCAAAAGCGGCTGGTGGAAATCGTGCTCCTATGGGCACTGATAGGGTACCCGCTGCTGGGAATATACACCACCGTTACCGGCATCGACAACCGTGCCGCCTCTGTTTCAGTTAGGACATTGATTGTTTTGATGTCCTTGTTTCTGATAGCGACTTCGCTCTCCGACAAAAAATTCAAGGTCGGAAAAATTTTATTTTTGTTCCTTTTCTTATATCTTTCAAGACTCATATACGACTACGCTTATAAATACAACGAATACGCACTTGTAGCAATTCAAATATACCTTTCGTCGGTTCTAATTCCGGCCCTAGCTGTTGGTCCATATTCGGAATATATACTGTCGATTCAAAAGAAAATCGTGGTGATGCTCTCTTTTTCCGGCGCATTGTTCCTTCCGGCATTCTTCTATGCGTACCACAGTGGGCTCTTCTACACCCAAGGCACGGACGACTCTAACGTCCGGTATGCTTCGGAATTCGTCAATGCGGTTTCGCTCGGTCATTTTACCTGCACTGTCGCAATCGCAGCGTTTTTTTATATAGTCGAATATAGGCCCCGCCTGATTGAATGCGTGGTGCATACGGCGATTGTCGTCGGTTCGATAGCCGCCTTGTTCCTGTCGGGATCCCGCGCCGCCTTCGTCGGCGTGGTCGTCGCTTCCACTGTCTATGCGGTTTCCCGCCCATCCCGCCTGTTGATTTTAGTACCGTTCTTGCTTGGCGGTTTGATGTTCTTGCCGCAGGACAACTACCTGGTTCGGCGCATGAATGACCTTGTCATCGCAAAATGGGACACAGGAGCGTTGGCGCGCTTCGATGTGCAAAGCACGGCGATTTCCGACTTCTTCGACAGCCCTATCATCGGCAAGCACTTTATCGACATGAACTGGGGGCCGGGCCTGTATCCTCACAACATCATGATTGAGATTCTTATGGCACTGGGCCTTGTGGGGGCCGTTCCGTTTTTCATCGTGATAGGTATGTCGATGTACAGAGCGATGAAATTTCGGGCCCACCTCACCTTCTATACGATCATATACATTGTTTCTTTCACATTCTTGCAGACTTCAGGTGCGATATGGGCGGCAGACAGTCTGTTTGTGCTGACCTCTGTTTTGTTGGCGGCCAACAAAAACTTCATGCCCCGCTCCCTAACAGCGCCTTCTCGACCGAACAGAACCGCTCAACGCTCGTTTCATGCCCGCGCGTAACGGGCTCTAAGGAATCTTGCCCAGATCACGAAGGAACCTCAAGGTGGCCTGCCACCATTCAGCGTTTTCGTCCCACTTCTCGGGCGAATAGACTGCCTCGCCAGTTATCGTGCCCCAGATGACGATCCCGTCGGCGAATTTCCTGCAGGTGTCCAGTTGGGCATACCAGTAATCACCTGGCAGAAAGGCAAAAGTCTTGTGAAACTGCGGCCATAGGAAACAGTAGACCGGCTTTCCCGCCGAAATTCGCCGCGCCTCCTTCAGGTTGGCTTCGGCGTAAACGATCCATGCGTCCTTATCCCCATAGAACGCATAGAGCGAAGGGTAGAGATCATCGACATAAGGAACGATCCCGGCTGCCAATCTGGTGTTCGCCTTCTGCCATTCTGAGAAACCATCCTCCCCGTTACGGCCGTTCGCCCTCCAGTAATCACGCACCGGCAAGACACTGTAGAGCCCGACACGAACGCTCGGATCGGCCTTCTTGAGGGCCGAAATCGTCTGCTGGTATTTGCTTATGGAGAGCGCTTGACCGTCACCTTCCAGCGGCCAACTTTCGATATCGATGACGAGGTGATTGCCGGTTCTAGGCTTTTGCAGCGCCTTTTCGACCTGATCCGCATTCGGAACGTCCGACCCGAGATAGTGAGGGCCTACGATCGTTATGTGTTCGAGCCCGAATTGCCGGAAGTCTTTTGGACCACCCTCGAAATACAGTTGCTCGAACATCCTGAATTCCGCTGCGTGGCCCGGCGAGACGACACCGAGACACGCGGCAAACAACCACGCCCTTTTCATCGCTGTCGTGCCCGGAATGCCTTCCGCAGATATGGCAGCGCGAAGTACACGATCAGGATAATCCAGGCGGCGACGGTCATCCCGATAAGGGCCTGGCCGAACAGTTCATTCAGAAAGCCGGGCTTGTAAATGGCGAGTCCTCCGTCTGCTTCGATATCGTCAACGACGCACTTTCACAAAACCCTTCCGCCGCACTGACGCCAATGAAGCGGGTATTGCTACACCAGTTCGAGAAACCGTTCAAACTGGCGTTTTTTGCTGTACTCTTCACGAATTGCGTGATGCCCGGCCCAGCCGATCGTGTCCCAGCTTCCACTATCCAATTGTCGTTCGATTGTTTCCGATGCGTCCTGCGGCTGCTGATAGACGGCCATGGTCTCCCCGTCGCGCATTGGTGCGGGGTAGATACCCGAGTCTGAAACCAGGAGAGCTCCAGCCCCCATGGTCTCGAAACAGCGCATGTTGCCGCGGTCCGGGCCTGCCATGTCGATCGAGGCATTCACGACGACCTTGGCTCTTCCAAGCTGCGCATACATGGCGCGACCGAACACGGGAGGCGCGCTGACCTTGCGGATCGCAGCCGGGCGGCGAACCGCTTTCAGGGGACCGAACCAGCCAAGCGGCGTCTCGGCAAGCGGCGTGTAGCGTGACAGATCCAAATGGAAAACAACCCGGTGGCGGCCGGCAAGACGTGCGACCGCTTCCAATATCTGCCGCCGACGCTGGTGATGACGGCTGTAGCCGCCGAAGAAAAGCACATCGATGTCCCTGTTCCGATTTGCAGCGATGATATCGAGTTCCGGATCGTGAGCGGGAAAGAAGTGAGCCGTCTTGGCGCCCTGCTCTTCCCAAAGCTTTCGCATGGACGGAAAATTACAAAGCACTAGATCGTAGCCGGAAAAGTCAATCCTGCCTGGTGCGGCGCGCCAGGCAATCTTTCGTTTCACATGCCCAGGCAAGCGGCGGATAAAAGCAGCGTCATAACGAAACGGGTCGAGATTGTAGAAGATGTCCGTCTTGTGATGCTCGATCTGGGCAAGAAGGATATCGGCCAGCGGCGTATCTTCACCAAGCCCGTTTTCGCGCGCCCATGCCCGCTGCAGCGATTCGTCGTCACCGTTCGTAAAGAAGGTTTCGGGATGCCGTCCGAGTACCGGCAGGAGGATGTGCGCTGCACCGTAACGATCATTCAGGAATACGTCCTTCTGCTGCTCGAAGCCGCTGATCCCCGCGACGAGGCCAGCAAGCCGGGGCCGATAGCTTGGGGCAATCCCAGAATTCTGAAAAAGTCGCATGGTTCCGTTCTTGCTATTGCGTGGGTTTTGTAGCGCTGATGACGAAGCCGGAACAGAAGATGCGCCAGTTCAGCAGGGCGCAAAGATTCTCGAACAGAGCGACGGAAACGTACGCGGGCAAGAAGAAAGCAAAATAGTCGCTGGCACGGTAAAACGACTTGGCGTCTACCTGCTCGAATCCCTGACTGCGAAACAGCTTCGTCATGTCCGAAGGGGAGCAATGGTCGAAAAAAGCCGGGTAGCCGGTAACGCCGACCGCCGCTGGCCTGAGATACGGGATCAACCATCTTTGCATGACGGGTCCGACGATCCGCAATGCCACCGAATAGGGATGCCACTTCGACGGGATATAGTGGTGCATCACGCCACCTGGCCGCAGCGCCAGGAACATCGAACGCGCCGCCGCCTTGTTATCAGGCACATGCTCCATCAACGTGATCGAAATGAGCATATCCGCCTGGACATCAACGGGCTGCTCGATCGACTGGACTACAAACTGATCGTAGATGCGATGGCAGTCAGGCTTCTCCTCGATGTCGAGACCGATATAAGTGAAATCGGCACTGCGCTCCAGAAGCGGCCTGTCAATGCCGCCGACCTCAAGGATGGCCGCCGGCGTCAGGCGCGCAACGTCCTTAGCGATACGCCGCTCAAGCTCCGCCTTATACGACGGTGCGCCGAAAACTCGGGGAAAGCGGCGTTCCAGCCATGCTGCTGCGCTCCTGTTCCAGCCGATAAACCTGTTGAGAATCACCACACTCCTCTTCCTGCCAGCCGGGCGAAACCCGGACTTCGCTATAGATTGCATCAGCCAGCCCTTAGGTCAGCTCGCTTTGCTTTTCTCGATTTGTGAACTGTGTCCTGACCTGCTTTACGAACACCTCAGGAAGTGGCGCCTCATCATGGAAGCTCGTTTCGCGGGCCGGATCGTCATTTACCGCAACGATCGCCTGGTTTGGATAGGTGATCCGCGGCACCTGTCCAAAAAAGGCCGCCCACAGGTTGAAGTTCGAGCCAGCTCCGATGATCGCACTTGCCTGGGTCATTTCCAGCATGTGCGTGACCGATTCCGCGTCATTGGCTCGGCGTACGTCCGGAAGACTGAGCAGCGGAGCAAGTTCAGTATCATCTCCGTCGGAAAAGACACGAGCCCGCATGTTCGTGCCCAATGCCTCACGAAGGGCGACGAGGCTATCGCAATACCATTCGATCGGAAGCCTCTGATTGTGCGTCCCAACCTCGGCCCGATTCACGTCGAAGCGGGAGAAGTCGCCAAGGCGCACATGGACAGCGAGGAAAGGCGCGGCCGGGGCTTCCGGCAGGTATTTTTTGCGGGTAATCCTGCGAAACGCGTCATACAGGACCGGACCGTGGCCGCGAACTTCATGGAAATGCTTCTCGAAATTTGATCCCACCGCATTCTTGAAGACAACCACCGTGTTCCTGCCGTCATATGCCACGGATGCAGCCGCCTCTGCCGGAACCTTTCGTGCAGTTGCGAGGAGTGCGGTGCGCCATGGTTCGCCGACATAACCCTTGTTGTCAAAGAGCCTGAAATACTCGCGCTTGTCCCGTTCGCGGCGCAAGTAGGGACCGATACGTGGGCGGAACCAACGCGGTCCGAGCATCTGTGCATCGTTATTTCGACACCATACCTCACAGCGCGCCCAGGCAAGCATGCTGTGACCAAGACCGAAGCGGCCGATATCGGGATAGCCATAGAGATGTGCCATGAGCGCCTGCCTCCCTATCGAAACTAGCGGAAATCAATCAATATCAGGAAGATAGATCGCATCGGCCCAGGCCAGTCGGCCGGACTCGTTATGATGCTGGTTGTAGATAGCGTGAAGCCGATAGTTGAATTGATCGAGATAGGCGGTCACCTCGTGGAACTGGCAACATCCCTCGTATATCTTCATAAATAAAACTTCGGAATATATAATCCTTATGCGTTTCTTGATAATAAGATTTTCGGCTCCTTTTAAAATATTCAACTCAGAACCCTGAGCATCCATCTTAAATAGATCTATGCTTTCTATGTTATTTTCCTTACAGTATTCACTTATTGTTGTAACATTAACCTCTATCACGTCATTTTCCGACATATATTTGTCAAATCTTGAACCAGTTCGCCGCGGGCTGAACAAGGAACTGGCGTCGGGAAGGGCTGCGACATGAAAGGAAGCTGTTCCAACTTTCGAAGAGACCGCCGCGTTGACCGGAACGATTCGCGACTCGCTCTCGGCAACGATGCGAAGCTTGGCAAAATTTTCTGGTAGAGGCTCGAAAGCATGAACGATCGCCTTCGGACACCTGTCAACGTAGGTGCGCGTATCCCGCCCGTCGGCTGCTCCTACTTCAAAGATTGTTGCGGCATCGCCTGCGAGACGTAATTGCTCCTCGAACGAGTCATCGATCCGAACACCGCGATCGAGCTTTCTCAAATGATAGCCGAACATGCCGAAAACTCGCTGTGCGGCAAACGCCAAGCTCATTGTCATGAAATGATTCCTTCGCTTTCCCTTGCCTGCAGATTGACTATCTTCGTTGCATGGTCAGCCAATGCAAGTTGGAGAGCATAGGTAACGCCAGTCGCCAATCCGTACCAAACCATAACGGTCATTGGATTATCGACACCTACCCAGCCGAGCCAGCCGAAGACGCACAAAGTGAAAAGGAACCGGCCTATTTCCCAAGTAAACTGAAGCGACTGGCGGTCGATAATGATAAGAGTCATTGTCAATGCTGTAGCGACAAAGCGGATGTATGCGATCGGAAACGCAATGGCGCAGAGCTTACCGGCCATGGTCCAATCGGCGCCAAAGACGAGCGGAACGAGGCTTGGTGAAAGCATCATCCCGAGCACTGTCGGCACCAGACCGATGGCAAGAAGCTGAAAGAGCGACCGTCGAAACGCCCTGTTCAAGTTTTTCTTGTCTGTACGATAGAGTGTCGACAATTCGCCGGTGAAGACCTGCGAAACAGCCGCCGCGATGACACCAACCGGCATCAGGATAAACCGCTCGAGGAGGGAGTACTGTCCTGCGACTTCGAGGTTGAACAGTGCCAGAAAGGCGAATGGCGCGACCGCGGCGCTTAGGGACGACAGAAGGGTTCCCGGGAAGGTGAGGAGGCCATATTTCTGGAAACGAATTGCCGTAAACTTCATCTCCGAAAAAGAGAGCGGAGAGATCAAAGTGCGCCAGAGTTTGCCACTCTCGAAGAGCACACTGATGGCCCCGAAGGCCCGGCCGAATACATCGGCCAGAACGAGCCCGACGCCAATCACAGGAAGAAAGGCAAAGCCAAGTGCGCCAAAGGAGAACCCTACCGACTGCAGGATTTTGGACCGTGCGCTCAGGCCGTAGTTACGGTCGCGGATCGGCAAGAAGGTGAGCATCTGGTAGATGCCCGCGACGGCCATCGCAACGGGTAAAAAGAAGACGATGCCGCGCAAGGATGACAGGACACCCGGTATCAACAAATCGACGGCGCCGGCGACAAGAAGAGCGACCATGCTGGTCCAGATACAGAGCCGAAATGTCAATTTTAGCAGATTTTCATAAACCCTTCCCGGCCGCGCGCTTAGAAGCGCTACTTCATAGCGAAATGCCACGAACATGACCGCTATGTTCAGTATCGAAATATAGATCTGATACCGGCCGAACGCTTCAGCATCATAGAGCCGTGTCAGGATGGGAAGAACGGCAACTGCAATGATCTGCGCAATCACCGACCCCGACAGGACGGTCAGGATGCTTCGGAACATTCCAAATCGCCAGATATGAAAGTAAGGGCAATTTTCGCCTGCAACCTGCTCGCAGCAGGGGCGTGGCGTACTCGGTGTTCGCTCATTTTGCCGTTCTTTTGCGAACCGCGATGAACTGATCGTTGAGAACGCCATGAATCCATTCGGGCGCAGGCAAAACGTCTTCCAACTTCTCCATGACTTCGGCCTTTCGCGGCCATCCCGGCTCGACGCCAAACAAGCGAAAGTCGTCTACGATGACCGCGCAGAAACGGTCCAGGTTGGCCTGGATGAGGTCAAGTTCCTTCAGCACAGGTTCGGGTTCGTCACCTTGACCGGTGATACCACCGCTGAAATGACCGTCCAGAAAGATGAGGGCCTTGTTCACCCGCGTAGCTATTTCCGGCAGCAGCTTGGAGCCGTCGCCGAGCAGCAACTCGACATTCTTGCGTCCCGCACAGCGCTGGCTGGCTTGATGATACAGTGCTTCGTCAATTTCGACTGAGATCACCTTCTCAAACAGACGAGACATTCGCTTTGTCGTGACGCCCTTGTAAGAACCAATCTCCACCGCTGTCGTAGCGCCAGCCATATCCCGGCACGTTTTCATATTGTGCAGCTTCGTCAGCGAATGCGGGACAAACTGTCGATTGCGCAGCTTCGCGACGAGGTCGAGGACATAACCTCCGATCGGCTCCAAAATGCTCTTTGGGTCATTCATCGTCAGGGCTCTGCAGCTTGGAATTGTTGTTGATTCTTTGTAGTGCTCGGTCGTCCAAAGGTCGCAACGCTCGATCCATATATATCTCGGGGATTATCCGCTAGGCATCGCCCGAATTGCCCGCCTTCAGGCGGGAGGACCGTTGCTTCGGTGCATTTTCGATAGAAACTGCCCCAGCTTGCGCACCGGCTTGGCAACAAGCGCATAGTCGATCGGACCGGAACTCAGCCATTGGCGCCGCGACCGCAACGCTTCCAAATTGTGCCCGATGTAAGAGCCCAGGCTGCGCGTGCTGGCGCCGCCAACCATCATGTCCACCAATGTGTGGTTGGTGGTGACCGATTCGAATCCGTGAAGTTCAATGGCCCTCAGCATCCAATCATAATCTGATGCGACTTTGAGATCGAGGTCGAACGGGCCGACCGTCTCCGCCACTTTCCGCCTGACGTAAAACGTTGGATGGGCTGGCATCCACCCAGTCCGAAAACCCTTGGCGGGCCTGGGAACGGCCCGCCAGCGCCTTACGACACGCTTGTTGAGATGGTTTTCAACAAAATCCAGATCGCCATGCACGATATCGGCCTGTTCCAGCCCTGCCGAAATTCGCCCTAGCACGGTGTGGTCGTGAAAACAGTCGTCGGAATTCAGCACGCCTACTGCGTCTCCGGTGTAGAGACGCAATCCTTTGTTCAAGGCGTCGTACATCCCACTGTCGGGTTCGCTGATCAATTGGATCCGGTCCTGTGGATAGGACTGGACTATCGCCAGCGTTTCGTCCGACGATCCGCCATCGACGACCACCAACTCCTTGTTAGGATGATCCTGGGCAAAGAAGCTGTCGACCGTATGCCTGATCGTCGCGGCCGAGTTCCAGCAGACCGTTAAAACCGAGATTTTCATCTCAACTCGGTCCAACGTTTCCTTACCGTGCCGCAACGCGAATGCGATCCTCGTCCAGACGACGATGCTCGGATTCCCGTCTTACCGTCTCGAGGTCGGACTGGACCATCTCGCGCACCATCGCAGCCAGCGACGTTTTAGCTTTCCATCCGAGGATGCGCTCCGCTTTCGATGGATCGCCTATCAGAAGCTCAACTTCGGTGGGTCTAAAGTACCTTGGATCAACTTCGATCAGAACATCGCCGGATTTTGCGTCGACGCCTTTTTCGTCGACACCCGAACCAGCCCATTGGATCTCGATCCCGACCTCGCCAAAGGCAAGCTCGACAAATCGGCGTACCGAGTTTTTCACCCCGGTGGCAAGCACATAGTCGTCGGGCACGTCCCGCTGAAGAATTCTCCACATGCCTTCGACATAATCGCGAGCATGCCCCCAATCGCGCTCGGCAGACAGGTTGCCGAGATAGAGTTTGTCCTGGAGACCCAGGCTGATCGCGGCAGCCGCGCGTGTGATCTTACGCGTCACAAAAGTCTCGCCCCGCATCGGACTTTCGTGATTGAAAAGAATCCCGTTGGAGGCGTGGATGTCGTAGGCCTCGCGGTAGTTCACCGTGATCCAATACGCATAAATTTTGGCTGCAGCGTAAGGCGATCGCGGATAAAAGGGCGTTGTCTCCTTCTGCGGAACCTCTTGAACCTTGCCATAGAGTTCGGATGTCGACGCCTGATAGAATCTTGTTTTCTTGGCCAAGCCGAGCAGTCGAACCGCCTCCAGGAGACGCAGCGTCCCCAGAGCATCGGCGTTCCCGGTGTATTCAGCGGTCTCGAAACTCACTTGAACGTGTGACTGTGCAGCGAGATTGTAGATTTCGTCAGGCTGCACCTCCTGGACGATGCGGATGAGGTTCGTGGCGTCGGTCATGTCGCCATAGTGGAGCGACAGCCTGACGTTCTTCTCGTGCGGATCCTGATAGAGATTGTCGATGCGGCCGGTGTTGAACGACGACGACCGCCGCTTGATGCCGTGGACATCATAGCCTTTTGCCAGAAGAAGTTCCGCCAGATAGGCGCCATCTTGGCCAGTGATGCCGGTAATGAGCGCGGTTTTCTTAGTCATTGTTCTTCTCCGGAATCGACAACGATATTCTCAACGCTGAGCAGTGTAACTTTAGACATCATAATACCCGGCGACGTCTCGAAAATCGGCTCTCACAATTAACATTCAACGAGCACCAAACCCTGTCAGCATGGTCCGGATGGTCCGAAACACAATCAGCACGTCGAGCCAAGGCGAGAAGTTCTTGATATAGTAGAAGTCGTAGTGAAGTTTTTCCAAAACGTCGTCCACGGCCGCAACATGACCCTGGTTGACCTGTGCCCATCCGGTAATGCCGGGCCGAACGATGTGCCGATATCGATAAAACGGCAGCTCCGCCTCATACCACTGCGAGAGCACGAGCGCTTCCGGCCGCGGGCCGATCCAGCTCATCTCGCCGCGCAAGATGTTTATGGCTTGCGGCAATTCATCGATCCTTGACTTTCTCAGGAACTGTCCAAGGCGCGTGATGCGCGCATCGTCGGCCTTTGTGATGGCCTCTTCCTTTTCATTGCCGACAGCGGCGTTGAGTTTCATCGTCCGAAACTTGTAAACCTGATAGATTCTTCCTCTATATCCCATCCTGTTTTGCCTAAACAGGGCAGGGCCAGCTGAGTCAATTTTTATCGCAACCGCCACAAACAAAAGCAATGGTGAGAAGACAACGAGAATAAACAGAGCTGAAATCCAGTCTATCGCCTGCTTTATTTTCAAATATGCCTGATTTGGATTCAAAGATCCCAAAGTATTTTCGGAAAGATGCTCTATTTCCACCCGGCCGGTGAGCGACTCGCTGATCTGTTTGACATGGTAGACCGGCGTTCCCGAAAGCGCGCTATCGGCGATATACCGCTCCCATTCATCCGAAAGATCGGATCGGAGATCGGCAACGACGCCATTTACCCGGTCAACGATGATATCGGGAGAGGCAAGCCAATGCCAATTCACGCCGCCAATCTCGTGAAGGCGGGCAACCGCTCCGCCTGGAACCACGGCGAGGCTGTAGGGATCCAGGCGACGGCTCAATATGTTCAGACCGAAATACCAGAGAATTGATAGCGTCAAGCTACTGGCCGCCTGGAAGGCGCTGTAGTCGATACGGAACAAGAAAATCGCCAAATACACAATTCCGTAGCATAATGAAAATGTTGGAAAAATATAACCCGCGGCCGCGACGCCCGGGAAATTTCCTATTCGACGAAAAGAAAAGAAACCTGCAGTATGTGCAACAATACCTGCAAAAACGGTAATGCGCAGATTGGAATAATAAAATATCTGCGGGTCAATCGCCATGCGAATCAACGCGGGCGCCAAAATTGCAAAAGACAACCCGCCAAGAAGCTGAAACCTGACACGATGCAGCAGGTGTCGTTGATTTCGCGGTTTTACGATGGGAGCATTCAACTGCAAGCGCTCTCTGATGGACTGCCGAAACAGGCTGTGAACCGTCGTGCATTCAATGCAAAACGCAAAAATCGCAGGGCTCGGTATTCATTCAGTATAAGGCGACCACACGATGCCAATCAGGCCCTGCGCGGAACGCCCCTCCCCACAAGTGGCGGCAAACATCTTTATTATACCGGCATCCCCGGCCACAACAATGGCTACCGCACTCCCGGGTGAAAACCCGAGAGCCGACTTTGCCACAGCTTACACCGCATGACCGAGCGCCAACGCTCCTCAGTTATGCGATTGCGACGAGATCCCTGGCGTCGAGGTCAACAGCGACTTCGCCGTTCATGAAGGCAACAAGAACCCGGGCCCTCCCGGCGGGATCGAGCCGATCGAGCCGCCCGATCATCTCGGCGAAAGGCCCGGAAAGTATCTGGACCGAAGCGCCCGCAGCGAGGCCGCCGCGAAAATCCAGCAGGCCGTCCTCGCCGGTCAGCGCAATGAACCGTTCCACCAACCCCGAGGGGACCGGCAACGGCCGGTCGCCCTGCATGACCAGCGAGCGCACGCCCAATGTTCCGTTGACCGAGCGCCATCGCTGCAGCGCCACATCGAGGGCGACGAACATATAACCCGGGAAATATGCCGCTGACCGCGTTTCTAGGCGCCGGGCATGACGCGTGGTCTTCTCGTAGCGAGGCACAAATGGGTGAAAGCCCTGCCTCTGGAGATGCCATTCGGCGACGCTCTCCTTTCCCGGAAATACACTGGCCGCGTACCAGCGGGTTGCCGGACTGACAGCTGGCCGTTGCGACAAAATATTCGCCTTGTCCATTGTTTTTTCCGAACTAATCACGCGACTCGCCTTCGCGGGTTTCGGCATGGTCAGCATGAAGGGTTACGACAGCGTGAGGTTACCAGCAAGCAACTATGTCGCGAGAATCAAGATGGCTGGTCGAAAAAATTCCCGCAAATTGCGCATAGACTTTAGCCGTGCCTAAGAAGTCATCGGGCCGCTTTCTTTATTAGCTGTAGGAGGAATAATGTTGGGCAATGCGCCGATGTGTAGCTGTCTGGTTACCTTGGCCACGACGAATCGCTGGTCGTCCTCTCCTTAAGTCGCTGACTTGAAGATAGTGTGACGGCGTCGCCGGCCCGTCGTTGCGAAGCGAAGCCCGTCAGTTCGGGAACCCGCCATCGATCGATCGCCAACCTGCTATCGGAGAAACCCCGGGCCATCTCTGGTCCGGTGTTTCAGCCGATCCGGTTGACCCAGAGATCAGGAGCGCTTCAGAAGCGACCACGCGGCCGGCACCAAGCTCGCCGCCAGGGCAACCTTGATCAGGTCGCCAATGATGAAGGGCACAACGCCGAACTGCCACGACTTTTCCGCACCGATCAGCAGCGCCAGCCAGGCAAAGCCCATTGCCATCATGACGATCTCGGCAACCAGAAGCGCGTTGAAGAGCTTGATCGGATGCCGATCCCAGCCGCGATCGGCAGCCCAGCCGACGATCGCCGCCATGACCACGAAGCCGGCAAGATAACCGCCGGTGGACCCCAGCATGTAGGCGATGCCTATGCCCTTTTCCGGCGTGCTCTGGAAGACCGGAAAGCCCATGGCGCCCTCGGCCATGTAGAGAAGCAGCGTGGCGACGCCGAGGCGCATGCCGAACGCCGCGGCGATCAGAAAGACGGCTAAGGTCTGCATCGAGATGTCGACCGGGCCGAGCAAAACTTTCGTCTTGGCCGCGAGCGTCAACACCAGCGTTCCGGCGATCGCCAGCAAAAGCTGCGTCGCAAGGCGGGTCGCGCCCTTTTCAGGCAGAGCGAGAGAAACAAGCGGACGCATCGTCGTTGCAATTGCCATGGTCTTCCCCATCTTCGGATTGCCGCCGAACGCGGCCATGCGTTTTCCTATATTGGCTTCCGTGCTATGCGGCAATCGGTTTTGCCTTCCCCCCAATAAAGGTCGCGACACTCGCCATGGCGCTGGAATTCGACACACGCTTCAACCCGTCCTACGGCCGGGGCGTGACCGTTGCGCCCGACGTGCTCCGCATTACCGCCCCCAATCTCAGCCCTTTCACCTTCCACGGCACCAACAGCTATGTCATCGGGCGCGAGACGCTGGCGGTCATCGATCCGGGACCGGATGACGACGCGCATCTCGAGACACTGATCGAGGTGATCGCGGACAGGCCGGTCAGCCACATTTTCGTCAGCCATACGCATCGCGACCATTCCCCGCTGGCAGCCCGGCTCAAGCAGCATACAGGCGCGGTCGTACTCGCCGAAGGCGCGCATCGCCCGGCGAGGCCCTTGCGCACAGGCGAGGTCAATCCGCTCGATGCCAGCGCCGACATCGCCTTCGCTCCCGACATCGCCCTGCCCGACGATGGGGTGATCGACGGCGACGGTTGGGCGATCAGAACGGTGCTGACGCCGGGCCACACGGCCAATCACGCCGCTTTTGCGCTAGAGGGAACCGGCGTCCTGTTCTCGGCCGATCATGTCATGGCGTGGTCGACCTCGATCATCGCGCCGCCGGATGGCGCCATGGCCGACTATATGATGTCGCTCGATCGGCTGATCGCGCGCGACGATCGCCTGCTGCTGCCTGGCCATGGCGGGCCGGTGACCGCGCCGCGCAATTTCATGCGCGGATTGAAGACCCACCGCAAGATGCGTGAACGCGCGATCCTGGAGCGGATCAAGGGCGGCGACCGCACGATCGAGGACATGGTCAAGGCGATCTATCGCGACACCGACCCGCGCCTGCATGGCGCCGCCAGCCTGTCCGTGCTTGCCCATCTGGAGGACCTGGTGGCGCGCGATCTGGTGAGCACTGATGGCGACCCAGCCATCGACGGCATTTTTGTGCCTGCGGCGTAGACATCATTCGGCTGGCGCTACGCCCACCTGGCCGGCGACCTCCTGATCGAGCTCGGCCAGAAAATCCACGATGCGGGCCGCATTGTCGCCAAGGTCGTAGCGGCCGTAGCGGGAGGCCGAGCGCATGTCGACGATGACAGTATCGCCATCGTCTGCGACGCGGATGGCGACATCGGCGGGAAGGCTGAGGACAAAGCTTTTGGCCAGGGCGTCGATGGTCACCTCGCTTTGCCCACTCGCGTCGGGAAACGGCACTGCCAGCTGCCAATCCCGCCGGCCAAGCACGGTTTTTACTGCTTGGAGGACGCTATCGAAGGGCAGATCGTAGCTGCGCCCGGTGACCAGCGAATAGGTCTCGGTTTGCAAGCGCTGCTCGCCCGGGGTCGGCGGCGAAAGCATATTCATGTCACCCGTCCGGGTGGCGGCGAGCGCCGGCGGATCGTCAAGATCGGTCGAGATGTCGTTCAGCGGCGGATAGGTCGCCGCCTGGTAGGCGACGACACCATAAGGAGCGAGCACCAGAAGCGCCAGCAAGGCGCCGACGGCGAGGTCGCGACCGCCGCGATCGCCGAAATTCCACAGTCTCGAAAAGGCAAATCCGGCGAACAGAAGCGCGAAAGCGGCAAGCAGCGCGACAATGGCGAGCACCCAAAGGAAAACCGGCGTTTCAACGAGATCATACCGATGGCCGATGAGAACGCTCAGAAGCAGGACCACCGCAAAGGCGCCCGTTCGCCGCGACCAGCCGGCAGCCTTCGACGTCTGTCGCTCGGCAATTTCCATCGTTTTCTGCACTGCCCCTACCCAAACGGACATTTAGAGCCTTTGGTGGCGGCTTGAAGGCGGAAAGCCTTCCCGTCAATCCGTTGGCAGGCGATAATCCCTGAATTGCTCGCGCAGGCTGGTCTTCTGGATCTTGCCGGCGGCGGTGTGGGGGATTTCGCCGACAAAGGCGACGTCATCCGGCATCCACCACTTGGCTACCTTGCCGTTCATGAAAGCAAGGATATCGATCTTGGTAGGTTCCCTGCCCGGCTTGCGGACGACGACAAGCAGGGGCCGCTCACCCCATTTCGAATGAGGAATGCCGATGGCGGCGGCCTCGGCGACATCGGGATGACCGACAGCGAGATTCTCGAGGTCGATGGTCGAAATCCATTCGCCGCCCGACTTGATGACGTCCTTGGCGCGGTCCGTGATCCGCATGTAGCCACATGGATCGATATGGGCGACGTCGCCGGTATCGAACCAGCCTTCCGCGTCGAACTGTTCCGAACCCACCCCGCCATAATAGGCGCCAGCGACAGCCGGTCCGCGCACCTTCAGCCGCCCGAAGGTCTTGCCGTCCCAGGGCAGCGCGTTGTTTTCGTCATCCGTCACCTTCATCTCGACGCCGAAGGGCGGATAGCCCTGTTTGCTCTGGACATCGAGCCGGGCGTCGTCCTTGAGACCGGCATAGTCCGGCTTCATGGTGCACAGCGTGCCGAGCGGCGACATTTCTGTCATGCCCCAGGCGTGGATGACCTGGACATCGTAGCTGTCCTGGAATTTTGTCATGAGCGCGCGCGGGCAGGATGAGCCACCGATGACAACCCGCTTCAGATGCGGAAGTGTCTTGCCGGTCTCCTCCAGATGCTGAAGCAGCATCATCCACACGGTCGGCACCGCGGCGCTGAAGGTCACCTTCTCGGTGTCGAGCAATTCATAGATCGAGGCGCCGTCCATCTTGCAGCCAGGCATGACCAGCTTGGCGCCGACCATCGGCGCGCTCTGGGCAAGGCCCCAGGCATTGGCGTGAAACATCGGCACCACCGGCAGAACCACGTCGCGCGCGGATATGCCCATCGCGTCGGGCATGGCGGCGATCATGGCGTGCAGCACGTTCGAACGATGGCTGTAGAGCACGCCTTTCGGCTCGCCCGTCGTGCCCGAGGTGTAGCACATGCCGGCGGCGGTATTTTCATCGAACGTCTTCCAGGCGAACGCACCGTCGGCTTCGCCGAGCCATTCCTCGTAGGCTACGACGTCCGGCAGCGCCGTTTGCGGCATATGTGCCTTGTCGGTCAGCACGATCACCTTCTTCAGCGATTTGACCGCGCCGGCGATCTTTTCGAGCAATGGCATGAATGTCAGATCGACGAAGACCGCCTTGTCTTCGGCATTGTTCATGATCCAGACGATCTGCTCGGGAAAGAGGCGCGGATTGAGCGTGTGATAGACCGCGCCGACGCCCATGATGCCGTACCAGGATTCGATATGGCGCGCCGTGTTCCAGGCTAGCGTGGCGATGCGGTCGCCAAGCCCGAAGCCGTCGCGCTCGAGCCGTTCGGCGACCGCCAGGGCGCGGCGACGAATGTCGGCGTAGGTGGTCCGGACGATCGGGCCTTCGATCGAGCGCGACACGATCTCGCGGTTGCCGTGCTGCATGGCTGCGTTGTCGATAAGTTTATGGCAGAGCAGCGGCCATTCCTGCATCAGTCCGAGCATTCGTTCCTCCCACTGGTTTTTGTTCCATTGTGAGACGAACCTGTGGATTGTCCAGCCATGCCGGCGCGGAAGCGGTGCATTGCTCGAAAACACAGGGAAAACCGCCACAATCCGGCCATCGTCGCCGTTAATCTTGATTAACGGGGTGGGGCGCGATTGGCGAATGAAAGAGGTTCGCATGGACGCGCAGGTTGACGACGATACGCTCGAAAATACACTTGCCGAAAGCTTGGCCGATATGGTGCCGGACACCAAGACCGTTTCCGAAGACGAATTCGCAGAAGTCGTCGGCGGCGCCCTTGAGGCAGTCGGTGGCACTTTGCTGTTCAAGATGTGCGTCCAGAACGAAGGCGAAGGCGAACATGTTGCCGCGGCATGCGTGGGTGACGGCGGCAACCGCCAGTTCCTGCTTCTCACCTTGCCGACCGCCGGTGGCGCGCTCAAGGTCGAGACGGTGTCGCGGAGCACCAATCCGGTGGCCGGCATCGCCGCCGCCTATGCCGGGTTGATGGATGCATTTCAGGCTGCCGCCTGATCGTTCCGGGTAAGATCAGTTAGACGAGCCACCAGGCCAGAACCTGAGCGGCGCCGGCTGTATGTCACTTGTTGAACGGTGCCCTTGCGAACCGCACTCGTTCGACACACCTATTCCGGACGGCGCCCCATGCCGGTCACGGAGAATCCCAGCCAATGGACCAGATCGCAAATCCCGCACCAGGCTTTCAACGCAATCCCGGCAAGGTCATCACCGTCGGGGCCTACCGCGGCACCGTCACGGTGCGTAGCGGCGAAACTGTTATCGCCTCGTCAACCAAGGCAAAGCTCCTGACCGAGCCCCCCTACCCCCCGGTCCTCTACATTCCGTTCGAAGACATCGATTTCGACCAGCTTCGCAAGACGGAGTTCTCGACGCATTGCCCTTACAAGGGCGATGCGAGCTATTGGAGCGTGCTGCCTGCTGCCGAGGCGGGCAAGGATGCGATGTGGGCGTATGAGCGGCCTTTCGACGAGATGGTCGAAATCCGCGATCATG
Organism: Mesorhizobium helmanticense; assembly: GCF_003034915.1. Classification (GTDB taxonomy): domain Bacteria; phylum Pseudomonadota; class Alphaproteobacteria; order Rhizobiales; family Rhizobiaceae; genus Mesorhizobium; species Mesorhizobium helmanticense. The sequence goes on from NZ_PZJX01000028.1 coordinate 181,727, forward strand.
GCGCATTCTATGCCAACAAGGTGACGATCGAAGCCGCGCCGGACTGAGCAGCGGATACTCAGAACTTCGCGGTCAGTCGGTGGTGCCGTTGTTGCCGATTCCGTCGGCCTCATCGAGCCGCACGAAGGTGAGACCCTTGGCCTTCAGCGCCAGCAGACCTTGCACCACGCCCTCGCCGGCGGCATGGGTCGGCTGATTGATATGAGAGATGATGACATCGCCGTCCTTAGCCGCGGCGATCCGGCGTGCGGTTTCCTTCGCTCCCAGCAATGAACCGCCGTCGCCGTTTATCGAGAAGCCGGCGACCTTGAAGCCAAGCTTGCGGATCATGGCGATGGCCGAGGGGCTGTATTCGGCGGTTGCGCCGCGAAACCATTTCGGTGCCGGCTCGCCGGTGCCGGCAAGGGCGGCGGCGCCCGACTCGACCTCGGCCAGAACCGCGGCCGGGCTGCCGGCGGCGCGGATGCCGTAGATCTTGCGCGGTGTGTCGACCGCCGGGACGTGGCGGCCGCCATGGTTTTCCAACTCGAACAGATCAGGATGCGCCCGCATGATCTCGACGGCGGCGGCGTTGCGTTTCAGCCAGATGCCGGTGACGAAGATGGTGGCCGGGATATTGTTCTCCACCAGGGCCGACAGGATCCTTGTGTCGGTCCGCCCGCCACAGGCATCGAGCGTAAGCGCGACACGACCGTTGCCGCCAGCCTCCGGCTTGATATGCAACGTCGGCTCGACGAGTGGCGCGGCATTGGCCGCGGATACCACCCATATCGACATCGCGATCGCGCAAAAATGCTTTTGGAACAGATGCATAGTTTGGTTTTCCAAGCCGGCGCCATCAAGGACGCGGCAGTCTTGAACGCCACGCCCAACTTTGGCAAGTGCGGCGTCAGTGTACGTGCTCCACGTCCTTAACCGTGCGTGAAAGGACTTCCCGCATCGCGGCGACAACTGGCTTGACCTCCAGGCGCCAGACACAACAAGCCTTGCTCGGATCCGGCCATTGACACAGTCTGTTGGCCACGCACGGACATGGAAAGAGGGGCTGGAGGGCAATGCCTGGGACGCCGACTGGTCCCCATCTGGCCGGATCAGTGAGGCCATAAAGTCCGACGACCGGAGTTCCGACGGCGGCCGCCATATGCATCGGACCGCTCTCATTGCCAAGGAAAAGCCGTGCCTGTTTTAGGACGGCGAGCAATGTTTCAAGCGGCGTCGTGCCGACCAGATTGACTACAGGCGAAGTGGTCTTGGCGACAATGCGCTCGGCGGGCATCCGTTCGTCCGGACCGCCGACAAGCACGAAGTCCAGCCCGGTCTCCCGCGAGATCTCGTCTATTGTCATGGCAAAGCGCTCCGGCTGCCATTGCCGCCCCTCGAAACTCGCACCCGCATGCACAGCGATGAAGGCGTTGCGCCGAAGATGGTGTCTGTCGAGCAGCGCCAGCGCTTTGGCTGTTTCCAACGGCAGCGGTTGAATGGACGGGACCGGCACACGCAGATCGACGCCAAGTGCCTCGAGCGGCGAAAGATAGCGATAAAGGAAGTGCCGTTCGCCAAAGCCAAACGGTTTTGCCAGGACGTTGGCAGGCTGCGGCTCGTGCCAGCGCAAGGGCCTTTCGGGAGGGTCGTAGCCCACCCGGGTCCTGGCTTTGACCAACCGCGTGATGATCCGCGAGGTCTTTGAATCGGTCAGGTCGATCGACAGATCAAAGCCAAACCGGCGCAGCGTCCGCACCATCGTGTAAAGTTCGTGTCCGCGCTCAAACGGCGTGCCGCGCATGCGGGCACGCCTGAACGTCACGACGTCAGAGGCGATGCTGTGAGCGGTCAGAAAGTGTTTGAAGCGAGCTTCACAGAGAAACACGATCCTGGCCTCGGGATATTCGAGCCGCAGGTTTTTGGCGAGCGCGGAGGCAAGGACTATATCGCCGATGAACTTCGTCTGGATGATCAGGATCGAGCGGAAAATCTGAGGCATCTGTTTCTGCAGCCGGGAGCGGTTTGGGAGCCGCAAATTGGGCAGAAACGGTGTCGAGATTCGGAGCTGAAACGCGCAACTTCGCGTGAACTCAATTACAAAATTTTAATGTTAGACCGGGGACCGCCAGGACCAATCGACATCATCGATTGGTCCGAGAACCCTCACCCGCGGCCGACCTTCGCAACCCGCACCGCCGCCTGGGCGGCAGCCAGCCTGGCGATCGGCACGCGGTAGGGCGAGCAGGACACGTAGTCGAGGCCGATCTTTTCGCAGAAATGGATCGACGAGGGATCACCGCCATGTTCGCCGCAGATGCCGAGCTTGATGGCCGGCCTTGTCGCCCTGCCCTTCTCGGCCGCCATCCGAACCAGTTCGCCGACGCCTTCGATGTCGAGCGATACGAACGGGTCCTGCTCGATGATGCCCTTCTGCCGGTAGGTTTCCAGGAATGAGGCCGCATCGTCGCGCGAGATGCCGAAGGTGGTCTGGGTCAGATCGTTGGTGCCGAAAGAGAAGAATTCAGCCGTCTCCGCAATGACATGGGCGCGGATCGCCGCGCGCGGCAGTTCGATCATCGTGCCGGTGAGATAGTCGATCTTGACGCCGGTCTCCTGCATGACGCTCGCGGCAACCGCATCGATCCGCGCCTTGACGTAGTCGAGCTCCTTCACCAGGCCGACCAGCGGCACCATGATCTCGGGAACCACCAGCGCTCCAGCCTTCCTGCCAGCTTCCACGGCCGCCTCGAAAATGGCGCGCGCCTGCATCTCGGCGATTTCGGGATAGGAAACGGCGAGACGGCAGCCGCGATGGCCGAGCATCGGGTTGAATTCGTGCAGCGCCTCGGTGCGCTGCCTGAGCTTGTCCGGCGACACCTTCATGGCGGCGGCGACCTCGGCCACCTCTTCCTCGGTCTTGGGCAGGAATTCGTGCAAGGGCGGATCGAGCAGGCGGATCGTCACCGGCAGGCCGGCCATGATCTCGAACAGTTCGAGGAAATCCGAACGCTGCATGGGCAATAGCTTGGCAAGGGCCGAGCGCCGGTCCTTTTCCGTATCGGCCAGGATCATCTCGCGCATGGCAACGATACGGGCGCCGTCGAAGAACATGTGCTCGGTGCGGCAAAGCCCGATGCCCTCGGCGCCAAAGGAACGTGCCATGCGCGCGTCGAGCGGCGTTTCGGCATTGGCGCGCACCTTCATGCGGCGCGCCGCATCGGCCCATTCCATGATGGTGGCGAAATCGCCGGAAAGTTCCGGCTGCTGCATCGGCACGGCGCCTTTCAGCACCTGGCCATTGGCGCCATCGATGGTGATGATGTCGCCTTTGCGGAAGGTCGATCCCATCGCCATCAGCGTGCCGGCCCGGTAATCGACGCGCAACGAGCCGGCGCCCGACACGCAAGGCTTGCCCATGCCGCGCGCCACCACCGCGGCGTGGCTGGTCATGCCGCCGCGCGTGGTCAGGATGCCTTCCGCCGCATGCATGCCGTGAATGTCTTCGGGGCTCGTCTCGATGCGCACCAGGATCGCCTTGCGGCCTTGCGCCTTGGCTTCCTCGGCATCGTTGGAGGAGAACACGATCTCGCCAGTGGCAGCACCCGGAGAGGCTGGCAGGCCGACGCCGATCACGTCGCGCGCGGCCTTCGGATCGATGGTCGGATGCAGCAACTGATCGAGCGAGGCGGGATCGATGCGGGCGACGGCCTCTTCCTTCGAAATGAGCTTGTCGCGCGCCATCTCGACGGCGATCTTGAGCGCTGCCTTGGCGGTGCGCTTGCCGGACCTCGTCTGCAGCATCCACAATTTGCCGCGCTCGATGGTGAATTCGAGATCCTGCATGTCGCGGTAGTGTTTTTCCAGGCGGTCGGAGATGGTGACGAAGGACTGGAAAGCCTCCGGCATCAGCTTCTGCAGCGATGGCTTGTCGGAGCCGGCGGCAATGCGTGCCGCTTCGGTGATGTTCTGCGGCGTGCGGATGCCGGCGACGACATCCTCGCCCTGCGCATTCACCAGGAACTCGCCATAGAGCATCTTTTCGCCGGTCGAGGGATTGCGGGTGAAGGCGACGCCGGTGGCCGAGGTGTCGCCCATATTGCCGAACACCATGGCCTGGACATTGACCGCCGTACCCCAGCTTTCAGGAATATCGTGCAGGCGCCGGTAGGTGATGGCGCGGTTGTTCATCCAGCTCGAAAACACGGCTGATATCGCGCCCCACAGCTGCTCGTGCGGATCCTGCGGAAACGGCTTGCCGAGTTCCTCCTCGACCTTGGCCTTGTAGAGCGCGATCACGCCTTGCCATTCGATGGCCGTCAGTTCGGTGTCGAGTTCATGGCCGAGCCCGCCCTTCTGGTCTTCGAGGATTTCCTCGAACACCTCATGGTCGAGACCCATGACGACATCGGAATACATCTGGATGAAACGGCGGTAGCTGTCATAGGCAAAGCGGGCATCGCCCGAATCGGCGGCCAGCGCTTCGACCGTCTCGTCGTTGAGGCCGAGATTGAGCACGGTGTCCATCATGCCAGGCATCGATGCCCGGGCACCTGAGCGCACCGACACCAGCAGCAATTTCGAGGGATCGCCGAAGCGGCGCCCGGTCAGCCGGCCGATATGGTCGAGGGCGACGGCGACATCCGCTTCCAGGGACGCCGGATAGCATCGCGCGTTGGCGTAATAGGCATTGCAGACTTCGGTGGTGATGGTGAAGCCCGGCGGCACCGGCAGCCCCAGGCTGCACATCTCGGCCAGATTGGCGCCCTTGCCGCCCAGAAGGTTCCTGTCGCCGGCACGGCCTTCAGCAGCGCCATCGCCAAAGGTGTAGACCCATTTGGTCATGCTTGCTCTCCACTCGCAGGAGATTGAAAAGATTGACGAAGCCGAAGTTTCGCCGTGCCCATTCCGAGCGATATGATGCTGCACTGCGAAAGGCAAGGCGTCGGCAAAGCCGGCCGCCCTCTACAATCGATTAAGAAAAAGCGACATCGAAAAGACTTGCAATTCGGGTGGCTTTCCTGTAGAACAAACCATGAACAATCAACAGAAGCCTGCACCGATGAGATCGACGGGAAAACTTGATTACCTGGAAATGCCGGCGACCGGCGGAACGCTGGACAGCGTGAAGGCTTTCTACAGCGCCGCCTTTTCATGGTCGTTCACCGATTACGGACCGACCTATTCGGCCTTTGCCGAAGGGCTCGACGGCGGCTTTCAGGCCGATGCCGCGGAAGCGCCGGCCAAGCCGCTGCCTGTGCTTTATTCCGAGGATCTGGAAGAAACGTTGGACGCTATCGAAAATGCCGGCGGCACGATCGTCAGGCCGATCTTTTCATTTCCCGGCGGCAGGCGGTTCCATTTCGTCGACCCGGCCGGCAATGAAATGGCGATTTGGGGCGAATAGACGCCATCGCACGGCCGCGGGGAACGATACGAACGCCTATCCGCGGGAACCGGTGGATCAGTTCCGCGCACTCGCCATCCCGGCATTGAGCTTTCCCCCGGCTCGTCCTATAAGGCCGCGCTCAGCCGGCGCGTTCAGGCTGTTGGGGCGTAGCCAAGTGGTAAGGCATCGGTTTTTGGTACCGACAATCCCAGGTTCGAATCCTGGCGCCCCAGCCAAATATCACTGGGTCCATTCCGGACACATGGGTTACGGTTTATACCGGAGATGGTGGACTGACCCCCTTGGGTGAGACACTAATCAGGGACAGTTCCTCAGGGTTTGGATTGCGGCAAGGGATCCTGGCGTCTCCTCCGGCCACCAGTGGCCCGCGGGATCGCACTGCAGCTGATCTCGACTCCTCCCCCGACGCGGATCAAAGCAATCGTCGACGAAGCCGAGCGGACCGTCCGGCGCTGAGGCCTTGATCGCTTCTTTGAAGCAGCCCGGGCCAATTAGCTTAACACGGTCAGAGAGACGAAAAAATCGTCAAGGGGAAACTTCCCGGTTTGAAAGAGCCAGAGTTGATGTTGGCGGACCTACAACAGGCAGCGCCTGCATTCCGCACTCGACTATCTCTCGCCGGATGAATACGAAGCCGGCCTAATTTAACGCGATTGCGCCCGGGCCGGTTGCTGAGGCTCTGACGAACTTCTGGGCGGATCTGCCGGATCCCGCAGAGGCCCAAACGACCGGTTCCCGGGGGTAACGCCTGGGGATCGGCGACATGGCAACATTTGGCCCCAGCCACGCTGTTTTCGGCTTTGCCACCTTGGAGCGCGTCGTGTGATGGAATTCACGCGGCGCGCTTTTCAGCTGGTTACTCCCGGTTTGTTTCGGATAGCGCCATCCATTCCGACCGGTACCAGTCGACAAACTTCTTCAAGCCATCTTCTATCGAAACGCTCGGCCGGAAGCCGAAATCGCGCTCCAGCGCCGCGATGTCGGCGTAGGTTCGCTCCACATCGCTCGCCTGCATCGGCTCGTTCCGGCGGATCGCCGCGACACCGAGCAGCTTTTCCAGAATGTCGATGAAATCGCCCAGCCGCACCGGCCGGTTGTTGCCGACATTGTAAAGCCTGTTCGGCGGAACCTCCGTGGGGGGCTTGTCGAGCACGGCGACGACGGCCTTCACCACATCGTCGACATAGGTGAAATCGCGCCACATCTCGCCATTGTTGAACACCCGGATCGGCCTGCCCTCGAGCATCGCCTGGGTGAATATCCAATAGGCCATGTCGGGTCGGCCCCAGGGACCATAGACAGTGAAAAACCGCAGGCCGGTTTGCGGGATGCCGAAGAGATGGGCGTAGGTATGGCTCATCAGCTCATCCGCCTTCTTGGTGGCGGCATAGAGCGACACGGGCTTGTCGACCTGATCGGCCTCACTGAACGGCACGGTACGATTGCCGCCATAGACGGAGCTCGACGAGGCATAGACCAGGTGCTCGAATGCGGACTCGACGCGGCAGAATTCGAGCACTTCGAGATGGCCCATCACGTTGGAGCGGACATAGAGCCGGGGATTGTCGAGGGAGTGGCGCACGCCCGCCTGCGCGGCGAGATGGACAATCCTGACGATGCCCTTGCCGGCCAGGGCAGTAGTGAGCGCGCCCGGTTCGGCAATATCGAGCTGGTGAAATGAAAAATCCCGGTGGGGCAGAAGGCGGGCGAGCCGCCCCTTCTTGAGCGCCAGATCGTAATAGTCGTTCATGTTGTCGACGCCCACCACCGCCTCTCCCCTGTCGAGGAGATGATGGCAGACATGGCTGCCGATGAACCCCGCGGCTCCGGTGACGAGTACAGGCAACGAGGTTCTCCAGACGCACAGCCATCGAACGGAAACCGTCCGCTTCATGTCGTGCTATAATTGAAAGCCGGAATTGAGGCCACCGGCAAGCCGCGTTATCGATGCTTCAGCTTGCCTCGCGCATGGCTTCGGCCGCCTGCAGGTCGACCGACACGAGCTGGCTTACGCCCTGCTCGGCCATTGTCACGCCGAATAGCCGGTTCATGCGCGCCATGGTGATCGGGTTGTGCGTGATGATGACGAAGCGCGTATCGGTGGTGGCGGCCATTTCGTCCATGAGATTGCAGAAACGCTCGACATTGTGATCGTCGAGCGGCGCGTCGACCTCATCGAGCACGCAGATCGGCGCCGGATTGGTCAGGAATACGGCGAAGATCAGCGACATCGCCGTCAGCGCCTGCTCGCCGCCGGACAGCAGCGTCATGGTCTGCGGCTTCTTGCCGGGCGGGCGGGCAAGAATCTCCAGACCGGCTTCGAGCGGATCGTCGGATTCGATCAGTTGCAGCTCGGCCGTGCCGCCGCCAAACAGATGCGAGAACAGCCGCTGGAAATGACCGTTGACCACCTCGAAGGCAGCGAGCAGCCGTTCGCGGCCTTCGCGGTTCAGGCTCTGGATCGCCTGCCTGAGCTTGCGGATCGCCTCGATGATGTCCTCGCGCTCGGAAACGATGGTCTCCAAGCGGTCGGACAGTTCCTTCTGCTCCTCCTCGGCGCGCAGGTTGACGGCGCCAAGCCGTTCGCGCTCGATCTTCAACCGGTCGAGCTGACGCTCGATCTCGGCCATTTCGGGCATCGGGCTGTCGGCCTCGAGGCCAGTATGGCGGATGACCAGATGCGGCGGCGTGTTCAGCGTTTCCTGGATACGCGCCTCGACCTCCAGCCGCCTCTCGTCGGCGGCGGTCAGCCGCTCTTCGGCGCGGACGCGCGTTTCACGCGCCTCGGCCAGCGACTGGATCGCCGCAGTCGCGGCCTTGTCCAACTCCGACTGCCGGTTCTCCGCTTCCTGCAGGCGGTCGCCCGCCGCCTGACGCAGGCTTTCCGCCTCGGCAAGCTGCGAGAGAAGCGCACGCCGCTTGGCGTCGATCTCGTCGGGGGCGTCGGCGAGCATTTCGCGCTCGGCCTCGGCTTCGGCCTTGCGTTCGCCGAGTGAAGCGATCTGCGTCGAGGCGTTCTCGGCGCGCTCCAGCCAGTTGCGGCGCTCCGTCCCGATGGCCTCGAGCCGGCGCATCCGCGCCTCGGCCTCCCGCCTCAGGCCCTCATGAACGGCGCGCGCATCGGCAAGAGCGGCGCGATCGCGGGCGACATTGGCCGAGGACTGTTCGAGCTGCAACTGCAGATCGCCGAGATCGGGCGCTTCTTGCAGCAGCATTTCCGCCTCGACGAAAGCAGCCGCCGTCTCCTCATGGCTGTCGACGATTCGGGCGCGCGCCTCGTCCAGTGCGGCGCGCCGGCTCGACAGCTCGCCGCCGGCTTTCTCGGCCTCGGCCAGCACGTTGCGCGCGGCGTCAAGCCCGTGCTGGGCGTCGCGCCCGGCCTGCCTGGCATTGCGTTCGGCCTCGCTGCTTCGCGCCAACGCCTGTTCGGCTTGCGCAAGCGCGGCTTCGGCGCCGCGCAGGACAAGCGTGGCTTGCACGGCTTCGGCATCGAGCTCCGCCAGCCGGTTCTTCTGCGCTAGCCTTTGTGCTGCCGCGGTCGGCGCATCGGCGCTGGCGGTGAAGCCGTCCCAGCGCCAGAGCGCGCCTTCGCGGCTGACCAGCCGCTGGCCGGGCGCAAGCAGCGCTTGCAGCCGCCGCCCGTCGCCGGCCTCGACAATACCGATTTGCGCCAGCCGGCGCGCGAGTTGCGCCGGCGCGCGGACGACACTGGCAAGGTTCCTGACGCCTTCGGGCAGAGCAGCGTCGCCAGGCTGGATTTCGCTTTCACCCCAATGCACTGGCGCGCTGCGGTCAAGCGGTACGTCAAGATCTTCGCCAAGGGCAGCGCCAAGCGCGGTCTCGTAGCCGCGTTCGACGCTGATCTGCTCCAGCACGGAGGGGAAGAGATCGCCGCTGGCCGCATTCAGGATCTTGGCCAGCGTGCGCGCCTCGGTCTCGATACGAGCCAGTTCGCCCTTGGCATCCTGGACCGGCGGGCGGGCCGCATTTTCGGCCGCGCGCGCCTCGGCAACCGCCTGTTCGGCAGCGATGGCGGCGGCCTCGGTTTCCTCGAGCAGCGCCATGGCGTCCTCGACCAGAAGCCGCTTTTCGGCCGGATCAGGCAGGCCGGCAACCCTGGATATGATGTCGGACAATTCCCGGTCGACATCGGCGAGCTGGCGGGCGAAGCGGTCACGGCGCTCGGCGGTATCGCGCAGGCTGCGCTCGATCTGGTTGCGCGAGGCGGCGGCCTCGGCCCGTTCGGCGGTCAGCGCCGCCAGTTTCGCCTCACTCGCGGCAAGCGTTGATGCCGCCTGTTCGAAAGCCGCGCGAGTGTTGGCCTCGCGCTCGGCGGCGCCGGCATTTTCGGAATTCAGCTCGGCTTCTTCGGTGCGCAGGCGTTCGAGAATGTCGGCGTTGTCGCGCACCATCCGCTCCTCGCGGGCGATGTCGCCGTCGAGTTGCTGGAGCCGTCGGTCGAGTTCCGCCTGGCGGGCGCGGATGCGGCCTGCTTCCTCCTCGATCTGCGCCTTGGCGATCGACAGGCGCTGGAACGCGGCAGCGGCGGCGGCTTCCGCGTCGCGCAGGTCCGGCAGCCGGTGCGCCCCGATCCCCTGCTCCCTGGCGGCGGCCATTTGAGCGGAGGCGCGGTCGCCGACAAGCGCGGTGGCAACCGCCAGGGCCGAGCGTGCCTCGCCTTCCTGCGTCTTGGCAAGCGTCCAGCGCAGATGCAGCAGCGTCGCTTCGGCCTTGCGGATATCGGCCGACAGGTTCTTGAAGCGCGAGGCCTGACGGGCCTGGCGCTTCAGGCTTTCGATCTGGCTTTCGAGCTCGCCGACGACGTCTTCCAGCCGCTCCAGATTCTGTTCAGCCGCCTTCAGCCTGAGCTCGGCTTCGTGGCGGCGCGTATGCAGGCCGGAGATGCCCGCCGCCTCTTCGAGCAGCGCACGCCTCGCCTGCGGCTTGGCCTGGATCAGTTCGCCGATGCGGCCCTGTCCGACCATCGATGGCGAGCGCGCGCCGGTCGACTGATCGGCGAAAAGCAGCTGCACGTCCTTGGCGCGGGCTTCCTTGCCGTTGATGCGGTAGAGCGAGCCCGCCTCGCGCTCGATGCGGCGCGAGACCTGCAGTTCGTCGGCATCGTTGAAGGCGGCGGGCGCGCTGCGGTCGGTATTGTCGAGGAAGAGCGTGACTTCGGCGGTGTTGCGGGCCGGACGCGTTCCCGACCCGGAAAAGATGACGTCGTCCATGCCCGACGCGCGCATGTTCTTGTAGGAGCTTTCGCCCATCACCCAGCGCAACGCCTCGACTAGGTTCGACTTGCCGCAGCCGTTCGGCCCGACGATGCCCGTCAGGCCGCGCTCGATGACGAACTCACCGGGTTCGACGAAGGATTTGAAACCGAGCAGGCGAAGGCGCGAAAACTTCATTCACGCCGCCCCGAAAGAGACAAACAAGCGCGCACGCCGAAGCGCGGTCGCCTCGGCGCTGCTGGAGCGTCAAAGCAGAGGGTCGATGATGGCCGACATTTCCTCAATCGACATCGCCCCTTTGTAGGTCTTTCCGTTGATAAAGAAGGTCGGCGTCGAGTCGACCTTGAATTCATCGGCGCCGCGTTTCTGGACCGATCTCACATCGTCCAGAAGTTTCTGGTCCGTCAAGCAGGCTTCGAACGACTCCTGTGTAAAACCGGCGAGCTTGGAGATTTGCAGCAGCGCGTCCTTGGTATTGTTGACGCCCACCCAGTTCGCCTGCTGCTTGAACAGAACATCCACCATCGGGAAATAATTGTCCTTGGCGCAGCGCGCCAGCATGAAACCGGCTTCGGCGCTGGGGTCGAACGGGAACTCGCGCAGGATATAGCGAGCCTTGCCGGTGTCGATGTATTTCGTTTTCAGCTCCGGAAATGTCGTCTCGGCGAAATGCGCGCAATGCGGGCAGGTCATCGAGGCATATTCGACGATGGTGACTTTTGCGTCGTCCTTGCCAAGCTGCTCGTCAGGCAGCGCGCCCGGCTTCAGCAATGCCGCCATATCCACCGTGCCCTGCGCTTCGGGCGCCTTCACGGCAGCCGGAGTGGCCGGCTTCGCCGGATCGACGGGAGTTGCGGGCTTCACGACCTCCGCCTCGGCTTTCTCTCCCGAGTCGCTGCATGCGGCGAGCAGAACCACGGCTGGAACGGCGGCCAGCGAAGACAGGAGGTTTCTGCGGGACAAGCTTTTGCCAAATGTGGGACGGGTCATACGAATCACCTGATATCGGTTGGATATTGCAATGCAAAGGCTAGAAAAGGCGAGAGTTGGCGCGAATTAAGGCATCGCCATCCCCATTCCAATCGCCAAACTTTTAGGGAGCGATCACGAATACGCGAGATTGACGACAGGTCTATGGCTTTCTTTGGCCAAGAATAGTTGCGCCGAGCCGCTCCAGCGAGGCGCGCAGGCCATCGTCCTCGATCTTGCCGACGGTCTGCAAGAGCTTTGATTTTTCGGCATCATTGAGCGGTCTGGCGGCTGGTTTCGGGCGGAGCTTTTGCGACAGAACCGGCTTTTGCACGATCCTGATCCGGCCAACGGCGTTGAAGCCGAGGAAGGCATTGACCCGGTTGATGATTTCGCCGGTCTCGTGCTGGAGATGCAGCGCGGCCATGCCTTCGCAGGCGATGACCAGCACCGCCGGCTCGAACGGATCGTCTTCATGCATGCGGCGCGGCCACTGGATCTTTTCGGGGCGCGAGCGGCCGGCGAGCCTTGGCCCGGCAATCTCTTCCCACGACTGGACGAGCCCGATCGACATGCCGGCCCGCTTGCGCAGCACCGGATCGAGGATCTGGGTAGCGAGATCGCTCACCGGAACGGGATTGCCGAAGGGCCTTTTCCCTGCCATGTGCGTTCTCCAGTCACAACCTTCGCCGAGCGGTTAGGCCAGTCCTCGATCAATGGCACTGCACGACCAGACCCGCAAGACCGCATCCGGAGATACCAGCAAAGCTGGATCCCGGGACAGCAGCAAAGCCGCATCCGGGGATAGCGGCGGAATCGCGTCCCGGCTGCTCGGCTGGTACGACGCGCATCACCGCGATCTGCCCTGGCGCATCGCGCCGCGGGACGTTTTGCGTGGCATACGGCCCGATCCCTACCGCGTCTGGCTTTCCGAAGTCATGCTGCAGCAGACCACTGTCGAAGCGGTAAAGTCGTATTTCCGGGCCTTTGTCGGCAAATGGCCCGATGTCGAGGCACTGGCAGCGGCCTCGACCGAAGATGTCATGAAAGCCTGGGCCGGGCTCGGCTATTATTCCCGCGCACGCAATCTCAAGGCCTGCGCCGATCTCGTCGCACGGCAAGGCGGCCGGTTTCCGGCCACGGAATCCGGTCTGAAAGAGCTGCCCGGCATCGGCGCCTATACGGCGGCAGCGATCGCGGCGATCGCCTTCGACCATCCCGCCGCGGTCGTCGACGGCAATGTCGAGCGGGTGGTTTCCCGGTTGTTTTCGATTGCCACGCCGCTGAGCGAGGCCAAAGCCGAGATCCGCGCGTTTGTCGAGCGCATGGTCCCGCAGGCAAGACCGGGCGATTTTGCCCAGGCGATGATGGACCTCGGCGCGACGATCTGCACGCCGCGCCGGCCGCGCTGCATGCTTTGTCCGCTGCGCGAGGATTGCAGCGCCATCCTCGCAGGCGATCCCGAACGTTTTCCGGTGCGCCTGCCAAAGGCGGAAAAGCCGTTGCGGCGTGGCGCCGCATTCGTCGCCGTCAGGGCCGATGGCGCCATTCTTTTGCGCAAACGCGCTGAGAAAGGCCTGCTCGGCGGCATGACCGAGGTGCCGACGACCGGCTGGACCGCGCGGGTCGACGGCGCCACCACGGATGCGGCAGCCCCCTTCCCCGCCGACTGGCGGCCTGCCGGGCGGATTGGCCATGTCTTTACCCATTTCGCGCTCGAACTCGACGTGTTCAAAACGGCGACCGAGAGCGCCGCTCCAGCGGGGCATTTCTGGTCGCTGGCCCATGAAATTTCCGGGGAAGCCCTACCCACTGTCATGAAAAAGGTAATCGAAGCGGCGATACCGGGCGCGACCAAAAAGCAACGCCCGCTTTGATCGCCCCGCATTGAATTGCATTGATGAGGACAGAATGACTGAAATCCGCCACATCGTTTTCGACATCGGCAGAGTGCTGATCCACTACGATCCGAACCTGCCGTTCAGCCGTCTCATTCCGGATGCCGAGGAGAGAAAATGGTTCTTCGACAATGTCTGCACGCATGACTGGAACATCGAGCAGGATCGCGGACGGACATGGGAAGAAGCCGAGGCGCTGCTGATCTCCGAGCACCCTGACCATGCCGAAAACATACGCGGTTTCCGCCGCCACTGGCACGAGATGGTGCCGCATGCCTATGAGGACAGTGTCGAGATCATGGAGAAGCTGATCGACAGCGGCCACGACGTCACCATGCTGACCAACTTCGCCTCCGATACGCTCGCCGAAGCCAGGCAGCGTTTCGACTTCCTCAACCGTCCGCGCGGCGTGACCATTTCGGGCGAGATCGGCCTGATCAAGCCGGATCGCGGCATCTACGATCATCACGTCGCCGCGTTCGACCTTGAGCCGGCGGCCACATTGTTCATCGACGACAGCCCGAAGAATGTCGAAGGCGCCAAGGCGGCCGGCTGGCACTCCGTGCTGTTCACCGACGCAAAGACGCTCGAAGCGGACCTCCGGCGGCTGGGGATCACTGTGTGACCCTGGGGATCACAGTGTGACCTGGGGATCACGCTGTGATTTGAATCACTTCGATCGATCACCTGAGAACTTGATTCAACGCGGTACGGACAGGGTTGCGAAATTCAGGCCCCTGCCCGCTCCATGCCGAGGCGAGCGATGCGGCGAAGCTCGTCGATCGGGGTCAGGCCGCCGCTGCGCTCGTAATGCCAGAAGGTCCAGCCATTGCAGGCGTCCAGCCCCTGCACTTCGGCGCCGATCTTGTGGATCGAGCCGGCGCTGTCGCCGATCGCCACCGTGCCGTCGGCACGCACCTTGGCCGCCCAGCGTTTCTTGGCGTCATAGAGCGTGGCGCCCGGCAGCATCAGCCCGGTATCGATCAGGCTGACGAAGGCGACGCGCGGCTCGGCGCGCTTGCCGGTGAGCACGGTCAGATCGGCGCCGTCCAGTGGCCGGACCGCATCGATGCGTTCATTGGCGGCGTCGATATAGGCCTGCTCGCGCTCGATGCCGACGAAGTGGCGGCCAAGGCGCTTGGCCACCGCGCCGGTGGTGCCGGACCCGAAGAAGGGATCGAGCACGATATCGCCAGGCTTGGTCGAAGCCATCATGATGCGGGCAAGCAAGGCTTCCGGCTTCTGCGTGGGATGCAATTTGTCGCCATTGTCGTTCTTCAGCCGCTCGCCGCCGGTGCAGATCGGGAACAACCAGTCGGAACGCATCTGGACGTCGTCGTTCGAGGCCTTCAGCGATTCGTAGTTGAAGGTGTAGCCCTTGCCCTTCTGGTCGCGCGAGGCCCAGATCATCGTCTCATGCGCGTTCTGGAAGCGGCGGCCGCGGAAATTCGGCATCGGATTGGTCTTGCGCCAGACGACGTCGTTGAGGATCCAGAAGCCGAGATCCTGCATCCTGGCGCCGACCCGGAAGATGTTGTGATAGGAACCGATGACCCAGATGGTGCCATTGGGCTTCAGCACGCGCCGCGCCGCCAGCAGCCAGGCGCGGGTGAAGGCGTCATAGGCCTCGAAACTCTCGAACTGGTCCCAGTCATCGTCCACGGCATCGACCTTGGACTGGTCGGGCCGGTGCAGATCGCCTTCGAGCTGCAGATTGTAGGGCGGATCGGCGAAGATGACGTCGATGGATTTTTCGGGCAGCCGGTCGAGGGCTGCGACGCAGTCGCCTTTCAGGATCGTATCCAGCCACTCGGATTGCTGAGGAGCATGGGAAAGCTCGTCGAGAAGACGCACGGCTGACATTGTTACACCCAAGGCACGCGTTACTGTTTACTGCCTGTTATGGTTACCGATCAGCGTAAATATTCAGTGAAGGCCTGAGGTGCCGGCCCGGCAATTTGCGAAGGCCGGCCCGTTGGTGTATGCCCGCGCCGCCCGGGCTTGCTCGGGCCAACGCCCGCCCTCCCGCTTCCGGACCGCCATGCCACAGCCAGACCTTGTCATCTTCGATTGCGACGGCGTGCTCGTCGATTCCGAAATCATCGCCGCGCGCATCGAGGCCGAGCTGCTGACCTTGGCCGGGTATGAGATATCGGCCGAGGAGATTGGCGAAACCTATGCCGGGCTGACCTTCAAGGACATCATGATGCGGGTCGAGGAGAAGTCGCGCATCCCGTTCCAGGCCTCGCTGATCGACCGCGCCGAAGAGCTGGTCGACCGCAAATTGCGCAGCGACGTGCGCGCCATCGACGGCGTGCGCGAGGCGGTCGCCGCGGTGACAGTGCCGCGCTGCATCTGTTCGAATTCACGCTCGGAGCGGATCGAGTTCATGTTGGAAAAGGTGCATTTGCTGCCGTTCTTCGCCGGCCGGATTTTTTCGGCGATGGAAACACCGACCGGGAAAACCAAGCCGGCGCCCGACGTGTTTCTCCATGCCGCGGAAAAGCTCAAGGCCGATCCGCAAAACACCTTCGTCATCGAGGATTCCGTGCATGGCGTGACCGGCGCCAGGACGGCGGGGATGCGCGTGATCGGCTTCACGGGAGCCGGCCACAGCTATCCCGGCCATGCCGACGCGCTGACCGAGGCCGGCGCCGAAACGGTCATTCGCCGCTGGGCGGAACTGAAAAGCGCCCTGTCGGAATGGTCGGCGGATGCGTAAGGCATGCGCCTCCGTCTGGAGGCGCAATTCCCAGCCGCTATTCGGCCGCGGCAACCTTTTTCTTGTCGCCCTTCTTCGGCGCGCCTTCATCATAGCCGGCAAACGCCTGATAGTCCTTCGCGGTGGGCTCGGGAACGACGACGCTGGAATCGGTGAAGACGAATTGGCTAGCGGTCGAAGGGTCGGTAACCTGGATCTGATATTGGTGAAGCTGCGAGTAAAGCACGTCTGAACCATGCATCACGGCAATACGGATCGGCATGGTGATCGTACCGGGCTTGAACATCGGACCCGGCACGACCTTGCCGGCGACCCCGATCTTCATCGACAACTGGCCGTTGGCGCGGCTGCAGTCGCGGGTGACGTCGGTGATCGAGGCCTGGTAGATGATCTTCGTCGGATCCTTCTGCGGATCAACCAGAGTACCGTCCGGCGCCGTCTGGTCGGTCTGTGCCGCGTCAGCGGCGGGCTCGGCTTTCTTCCTGGGCTTCGGGCCGCTCTTGGCATAGGTGTTGAAGAAAGCGGTGCCGTCGCGCAGCGTCACTTTCGGGCAATAGGCCAGCAATTGGCTTCTGAGAACCTGTGGGTCCGGAGGCGGCGGTGGCGACGTGTCCTTCTTGCCGAAGCCAAGGATGCCATTGTCGCTCGATTGGCAGCCGGCGGCGGCAAGCATAAAGCCGGTGAGCGCCAGACCCGCGACAAAACGACGATAAGATGGGCGACCGTTGAACGAACAAAACGCCATGAACTGCTCTTCCCTCTCGCAAAGCCGGTGACGTATATCAACCGCGCGGCAAAAATGCGACTGAGCCAGCGCAGAAATTAACCACTTTGCCGGGATAAAGCCGCCCGGCCGCAATGGACATGTGACGATGCAATATGTGAGTACCCGCGGGAAAGCGCCCGTGCTTGGTTTTTCCGACGCGGTGATGGCGGGACTGGCGCGCGACGGCGGGCTTTATGTGCCCAGCGCATGGCCGCATCTTTCGGCAGCCGAAATCCGCGCCATGCGCGGCCTTGCCTATCCCGATCTCGCCATTCGCGTGCTGGCGCCGTTTCTGGGCGGCGAGATCGCGATGCCGGTGTTCGAACGGCTGGTGCGCGAGGCCTATGCGACCTTCCGTCACGAGGCCGTCTGCCCGCTGGTGCAGACCGGTCCGAACACATTCGTCCTCGAACTCTTTCATGGCCCGACGCTGGCTTTCAAGGACGTCGCCATGCAGCTTCTCGCCCGGCTGATGGACCATGTACTGGCCGAACGCGACCAGCGCGCAACAATCGTCGGGGCCACCTCAGGCGATACTGGCGGGGCTGCCATCGATGCCTTTGCCGGGCGCGCCCGCACCGACATCTTCGTTCTGTTCCCGCATGGCAAGGTTTCACCGGTGCAGCAGCGGCAGATGACGACATCGACCGCCGCAAACGTCCACGCACTGGCGATCGAAGGCAATTTCGACGATTGCCAGGGCCTGGTGAAGGACATGTTCAACGATCACGCCTTTCGCGACCGGGTGTCGCTGTCCGGCGTCAATTCGATCAACTGGGCCCGCATCATGGCCCAGATCGTCTATTATTTCTCGTCGGCGCTGTCGCTGGGCGCGCCCGACCGGCCGATCTCCTTCACCGTGCCGACCGGCAATTTCGGCGACATCTTCGCCGGCTACGCCGCCAAGAAGATGGGCCTGCCGGTCGAGCGGCTGATCATCGCGACCAACGACAACGACATTCTGGCGCGCACGCTGTCGAGCGGCGAATACCGCACGAAAGGCGTCTTTTCGACGACGTCGCCGTCGATGGACATCCAGGTGTCGTCGAATTTCGAACGCCTGCTGTTCGAGGCGGCCGGCCGCGATGCCTCGACCGTGCGGCGCTACATGAACGGGCTGAAACAGTCCGGCGCCTTCACCATCGAAACGGCGGAGATCGCCAGGATCCGCGCCGAATTCGACGCCGGCCGTTCGACGATGGATGAAGTCGCCGCCACGATCCGCTCGACGCTGGCGGCCAGCAACTACCTGCTCGACCCGCACACCGCCGCAGCCATGCATGTTGCCGCCGCAACGGCCGCCAATGCCGTGCCGATGGTGGTGTTGGGCACCGCCCATCCGGCAAAGTTTCCGGCTGCCGTCGAAGAAGCCTGCGGCGTGTCGCCCGCCCTGCCCGCATGGCTAGGCGGGTTGATGACATCAGAGGAAAGGTACACGGTACTTCCATCCGACCTGAAAATGGTGGAAGATTATGTTAGCCATCACACGCGGGCGGCAAGTTAGGGAGTACCAGCTATATGGGTGTTGAGGTAAGCCGTCTGTCGAACGGCCTGACAGTCGCCACCGAAACCCTTCCAAGTCTCGAATCCGTTGCTCTTGGTGCCTGGGTCAAATCAGGCGCCCGCAATGAGCGTGACGAAGAGCACGGAATGGCCCACCTGCTTGAACACATGGCGTTCAAGGGAACCAAGCGGCGAAGCGCTTTCGAGATCGCTTCGGAAATCGAGGATGTCGGCGGCGAGATCAATGCCGCCACCAGCGTCGAGACGACCTCCTACTATGCAAGGGTGCTAAGCGACGACGTGCCGTTGGCCGTCGACATCCTCGCCGACATCCTGCAGGAGTCCGAGTTCGATCCGCAGGAGCTGGAACGCGAGCAGCACGTGATCCTGCAGGAGATCGGCGCCGCGCACGACACGCCCGACGACATCGTCTTCGATCGCTTCACCGAGACGGCCTTCCGCCACCAGACGATCGGCCGCTCCATCCTCGGCACGCCGGACACCGTCAAATCCTTCACGTCGAAGCAGTTGCACAAATTCATCGAACGGCAATATGCCGCCGAGCGCATGGTGATCGTCGCCGCCGGTGACATCAAGCACGACGATTTCGTGCGTGAGGTCGAAAGACATCTCGGCGGCTTCCGCGCCAAGGCCGAAGGCAACATTCCGCAATATGCGCAATATGTCGGCGGTGATTTCCGCGAGGACCGCGACCTGATGGACGCCCAGATCGTGCTCGGCTTCGAAGGCCGCGCCTACCATGTGCGCGACTTCTACGCCTCGCAGGTTCTGTCGATGATCCTTGGCGGCGGCATGTCGTCGCGCCTTTTCCAGGAAGTCCGCGAAAAGCGCGGCCTGTGCTATTCGGTCTATGCCTTCCATTGGGGCTTTTCCGACACCGGCATATTCGGCGTCCATGCTGCCACCGGGCAGAGCGACATCGCCGAACTGGTGCCTGTCGTCATCGACGAACTGCAGAAAGCCGGCGAGAACATCCTGCAGGAAGAACTCGACCGGGCGCGCGCGCAATACCGCGCTGGACTGATCATGTCGGCCGAAAGCCCTGCCAGCCGCGCTTCGCAGATCGCCCGGCAATTGCTGCTGTTCGGCCGGCCGATCGCCAAGGAAGAGTTGATGGAGCGGCTGTCGGCATTGACGATCAATCGGCTGACGGACCTGTCGTCGCGGCTGTTCTCGACCAAGCCGACGCTGACCGCTGTTGGACCGGTGGGTACGCTCGCCCCCTATGAAGCGATCCTCGACTCGCTTTCGGGCACGCAGACCACGGCCCGCAAGCTCGCCGTCTAGCCTGTCCAAGCGCCCGTGTTCGCGCTCCCTTTCTTTCGCCGTGACCTGCCGGCGCTGAAGGGCGACCGGGTTACGCTGCGCGTACCGCTGACCAACGACTATCGCGAATGGACGGCGCTGCGCGGGGAAAGCCGCGCCTTCCTGGAGCCGTGGGAGCCGCGATGGACCCCCGACGAGCTCGACCGCGCTTCATGGCGCCACCGCATCGGCCGCTACCGCGAGGACTATGCGCAGGGAACGGCGATCGCCTTCTTCATCTTCGAGAAAGGCAGCGGCAAGCTTGCCGGCGGCATCACGCTCGGCAACATTCGCCACGGCGTCGCGCAGAGCGGCCATATCGGCTACTGGATCGGCGAACGCTATAGCGGCCTCGGCCTGATGACCGACGCGGTCAAGGTGGTTTCGCGCTTCGCCTTCGAGACGCTGAGGTTGCACCGGATCGAAGCTGCCTGTATTCCCGACAACGCCCGGTCGATCCGCGTGCTTGAAAAAGCCGGATTCCGGCGCGAAGGACTTCTGCGATCCTACCTCAGGATCAATGGCATCTGGCAGGACCACTACCTCTACGCCCGGATCGCGGACGATCCGCCTGGCGCAGGAACGAAGGACTGATTTTGACGAATTTCCTGCGAATCAGGTCGCTGTTCGCCTTTGTCCTGGCAGCGATCATCATGCTTGGAGCGGCGTCCTCGTCCTTTGCCGTCGAACCGATCAAGATCGCCCGCGACGATGTGGCGCTCGATCTGTCGGGCGCCGTCGAAATCTACCGGAACCAGGGCGAGAACTTCCAGGTGTCGACCGCGCCCGGGCCCGACGGCATCGTGCGGCGCATCGAGGTCGAGGCCAATGACGCGCGCTCGACCGGCGACTGGGCGGTGTTCGCGCTGGCCAACACCACCGATCAGCAGCTTGACCGGCTGATCGTCGCACCGCATTTCCGGCTGGTGAATTCCGGCATCTTCTGGCCGGATCTCGGCTCGACCCGCATTGCCGCGATCACGCCGAGCGAAGGCTTCGCGCTCGACCGCCAGACCAGTCCCGACGCCGATGTGTTCCGGGTGACGCTGAACCCCGGAACGGTGGTTACCTTCATCGCCGAGCTAGCCTCGCCCAAGCTGCCGCAGGTCTATCTTTGGGATCCGGAATCCTACAAGGATTCGGTCAATTCCTACACGCTGTTTCGCGGCATCGTCATCGGCATCGCCGGCCTGCTGGCGCTGTTCCTGACCATTCTGTTCGTCGTCAAGGGAACCTCGATGTTTCCGGCGACCGCGGCGCTCGCCTGGGCGGTGCTCGCCTATATCTGCGTCGATTTCGGCTTCCTCAACAAGATCATAGAAATATCGCCCGGCAATGAGCAGATGTGGCGGGCCGGAACGGAGGTGGCGCTTGCGGCGACCTTCGTGGTGTTCCTGTTCGCCTATCTCAACCTAAACCGCTGGCACGGCCATTTCAGCTACGGCGCGCTGGTCTGGATCCTGGGGCTGGTGCTGATCGCGGGCGTCGCCATCGTCGATCCGGCGGTCGCCGCCGGCATCGCCAGGATTTCCTTCGCCGCCACCGCGCTGACCGGGCTTGGCCTGATCATCTTCCTCGGCATACGCGGCTATGACCGCGCGATCATGCTGGTGCCGAGTTGGGTCATGGTGCTGTTGTGGCTGTGCGGGTCATGGATGGCGATCACAGGCATGCTCGACAACGACATCGCCCAGCCGGCGCTGGGCGGCGGACTGATCCTGATCATCCTCTTGATCGGCTTCACCGTCATGCAGCATGCCTTTGCCGGCGGCGCGCTGCATCAGGGCCTGTTCTCCGACCTCGAACGCCAGGCGCTGGCCGTCGCCGGATCGGGCGACACGGTGTGGGATTGGGACGTGCTGCGCGACCGCGTCGTCACCAAGCCCGATGTCAGCATCCAGCTCGGGCTCGCGCCCAACAGCCTCGGAGGTGCGGCCCGCAACTGGCTGCCGGTGCTGCATGCCGACGACCGCGACACTTTCCGCACCACGCTCGACGTTGTGCTCGAACACCGCCGCGGCCGCGTGGCGCAGAATTTCCGGCTGCGCGGCGCCGACGGGCACTATCACTGGTTCTCGCTCAGGGCGCGCCCGGTCATCGGATCGGACGGCGAGGTCATCCGCTGCGTCGGCACGATGGTCGACGTGACCGAACAGAAGAAATCCGAGGAACGACTGCTGCACGACGCCGTGCACGACAATTTGACCGGCCTGCCGAACCGCGAGCTGTACATGAACCGGCTGGAGGCGATCATCTCGATCGCCCGCACGGAAGACAAGGTGCGCCCCACCGTCTTCGTCATCGACATCGACCGCTTCAAGCAGGTCAATGACGGGCTCGGCATCTCGGCCGGCGACACCATCCTGCTGACGATCGCGCGCCGGCTGCACCGGCTGCTCAAGCCGAAGGATTCGCTGTCGCGCTTTGCCGGCGACCAGTTCGCGCTGATGCTGTTGTCGGAGCAGGATCCTGCCCGCATCGCGGCCGTGGCGGACGCCATCAAGCATGCGATCAACAACCCGATCACCTTCGCCAAGCGCGAGATCGTGCTGACCGCTTCGATCGGGCTGATCACCTGGACTTCGGCGCAAACTTCGGCCGAGGACATGGTCAAGGACGCCGAGCTTGCCATGCATCAGGCCAAGCGCTTCGGCGGCGACAGGATCGAGCCGTTCCGCCCGGCCTTCCGCACCGTCGGCACCGACCGCTTGCAGCTCGAGTCCGATCTGCGCCGCGCCATCGAACGGCGCGAATTCACGCTTGCCTATCAGCCGATCGTGCGGCTGGAAGATGGCAGCGTCGCCGGGTTCGAGGCGCTGCTCAGATGGGACCATCCGCGCCGCGGCATGATCCCGCCGGCGGATTTCATCCCGGTCGCCGAAAGCTGCGGCCTGATCGTACAGCTTGGCCTGTTCGCCATGCAGCAGGCGGCCGAAGACCTCGCGACATGGCAGAAACAGATCGGCGACGCGCCGCTGTCGGTCTCGGTCAATCTGTCCAGCCGCCAGCTCATCCGCCGCGACCTGGTCAGCGACGTCCGTTCGGTGATCGCGCGCGCCAATCTGAAGCCACGCTGCTTCCGCCTCGAACTCACCGAATCGCTGGTGATGGACAATCCCGAACAGTCAGCCCATGTGCTGACCAAGCTGAAGCAGCTTGGCATCGGCCTGTCGCTGGACGATTTCGGCACCGGCTATTCATCACTGGCCTATCTGACGCGCTTTCCCTTCGACACGATCAAGATCGACAAGAGCTTCGTCGACGACACGACGCCGAAGCGCGCGGTGCTGCTCAAATCGATGGTCAGCATGGCACATGACCTTGGCCTCTCGGTCGTGGCCGAAGGCATCTCGGATGAAAGCGACGCGCTCGAACTGCGGCAGATGGGCTGCGAATATGTGCAGAGCTTCATGTTCGGCGCGCCGATGCCCGGCGACCAGGTGCTGAAGACACTGAAGGAACAGTATCCGCTCACTCAGGCGTGATTAAGATTCAGGACGAGACTCAGGCGCAACCGACTGCCACGCTGAGATGCGCCAGTTGAAGTTGAATCGGCTCGACCGATGCCCGGAAGCGGGGGAGCCCGTATTTGCGTTCCGATATATCCGTCGGCCTGCGAAGCGGGAGACATTGGTCGCTCTCGAATGCCGGCCCATTGTCGTGTGTTGCGCCGGCAGCTTCACGACCGGGCCCAACACCGACCAACTCTACCCATACAGAGCGATGCCTGATTCGATAGTCCGCTTCGATATTTCTCAGTGCGCGACCCGCTCAGGCTCGACCTTGAAATGCACGGCCTCGCGACGGTTGAGTTCACGCAGGACCGCCGAGAGGTTGGCAAGCCGAGGATTTCCGCGCGGCCCGAACATCCGCATCAGATTTTTCGGATCAATCGAGACGGCCTCACCCAAGCTATCGAAGCCAATAGTGGCGTTGATATAATCCCGGATCAGCGCCTTGCCGGTGTCGGCCTCGCCAGCGGCAAAGGCTTCAACCGCCTCACCGAGAAGCGCTGCCCTAAACTCCGGATCGCGCTCGGCACGCGCCTTCACGGTCTCCTTGAAACTGCGCGACAGTGCCATTGCCTTCACTCCTTCGCTTTCTTGCGCCGCTTGTAGGCTGTCCAACGATCATGGGCCTGGGCGATGTCTGCCTGCTGGCGGCTTTTCGTTCCACCCGCCAGCAGGATGATCAGCTTCGCGCCATCGAATGCCAGGTAGATTCGAATGCCCGGCCCCCAGTCGATCCGCCATTCCGACACACCCTGCCCGACCGGCTTCAAACCGGATTGGCTGCCGACGCTGAGACGAACGATAGCAGTCGTGACTTTGGCGGCATGCGCCGCCGGGAGCTTATCGAACCATTCCTCGAACGGGCTATTTCCCCGCTCATCCTCATAGACCTTGACTTCGATCATATAGTGTCATATATGACACCTTCAAGTTTGACGCAATGCTCAGGTGACATAATTTCCACCCAAGGGGCGGCTGTCGTGTCGGGAACCAGGCGTCAGGTTTTCATGGCTAGGCGTGACCGGCGGCCACGCTGAGATGCGCCAGGTCGATGCCGATCGATGCGAGGATCCGATCGTATTTGCGCTCGATGTCGGTGTCGAACAGAAGCTCGGCACTTGCCGGGCAGGTCAGCCAGCCGTTCTCGGCGATCTCGCTTTCCAATTGCCCCGCGCCCCAACCCGAATAGCCGAGCGCCATCAGCGCATGCCGTGGCCCGCGGCCCGACGAGATCGCGCGCAGTATGTCGACGGTTGCGGTCAGGCAAATGTCGTCGGAGACGGTGAGCGAGGATTCCACCCGGTAGTCGCCCGAATGCAGCACGAAGCCCCGGCTGCGATCCACCGGGCCGCCATTGCGCACGACGAAATCGCGGGCCTGCGCCGGCAGGCGGATCGCCTCCTGCTCGTTCATGATGCCGAGTTGCACAAGCAGGTCCGGAAACAGCATCTGCTGGGTCTGGTTGATGATCAGGCCCATCGCGCCTTCATCGCTGTGCGCGCAGATGTAGATGACCGAGCGCGTGAAACGATCGTCCTTCATGCCGGGCATGGCAATCAGGAACTGGTCGTCGAGGAAGCCGCGCGCGGCAGCCGTCTTCTTGTGGCGCAACAAGTCCATGGGAGGGAGGGTAACGCGTTTCCGCACCGCCGAAAAGATGCGCAGCGCGCGATTTGGCCAAAGCTCTCTGACCGAGGTCACGCAAATATGATACCAGCGACGCCATGAAGTCATTGCACAGCCATCAACTGACGCTCAAATCAGCGCCATGCAACGCTTGAAAGTCCTGCTGCTCGGCGCCGCTGTTGGATTGGGAACAGGTCTTCCCGCGGCCGCCTCATCATCGATCTGGTACAACAGCGAAGGCGGCAAGGTGCGGCTGGTGACGAGCGGCAAGCCCGACGAAGCCGGCCGCATCCGCGGCGTGCTCGATATCGCCCTCAAGCCCGGTTGGAAGACCTATTGGCGCGATCCGGGCGACGCCGGCGTGCCGCCGCAACTCGATATCTCGGCCAGCACCAACATCTCCGACGCAACGTTTTCGTTTCCGCCGCCCCAGCGCCACGACGACGGCTACGGCAAATGGGCCGGCTACGACCATCCGGTCTCGTTGCCGGTGACGTTCACCCTGTCGGCACCGAACCAGCCGGCCGTCATCGATGCCGATATTTTTCTCGGCATCTGCGAGACGATCTGCATTCCGGTGCAGACGCGGCTGACCGTCGACCCCGGCTCCGATCCGGACAATGCCGAGGATGCCGCGCTGGTGAAGGCGGCCCTCGCGACGCTGCCCACCCCCGCAAGGCCCGATTTCGGCATCAATATCTTGCCGGGCGACCACGAGACGCTGATCGTCGAGGCGAGCTTTCCCGGCGATCCGGAGGCGGCGGATTTCTTCGTCGCCGGCGAACGGGATTATATGTTCGGCGCCCCTGCCCGCAGCGAAAAGGACGGCAAGCTGGTGTTTACGGTGCCGATCCTCGACCGGCCGTCGACGACGCCGACGGATGGCGGCCTCTACTACACGCTGACCAGCGCCGATGGTGCTGTCGAGGGACTTCTGCCGTTCCCTTGAGCGTCTTTGCTTCATGCTGGCCGCTCTGATGTCGGTCGCTGGCCAGTTGCGGGTACAGGCCTGGTCCGCTAGAGCGGGACACCTCCTTTCAATCTTCCCAAGCGAGAGAGACAATGACCATTTCCGTTGGTGACAAGCTGCCCGAAGCGACCTTCAAGACGATGACTGCCGACGGCGCCAAGGTGGTGACGATGGCCGAGATTTTCTCGGGAAAGAAAGTGGTGCTGTTCGCCGTTCCCGGCGCCTTCACGCCGACCTGCAGCAACAACCATCTGCCCGGCTATCTCGACAATTACGACGCCATCCTGGCGCGCGACGTCGACACGATCGCGGTCGTAGCCGTCAACGACGTCCACGTCATGGGCGCCTGGGCGCGCTTCACCGGCGGTGAAGGCAAAATCCTCTATCTGGCCGACGGCAACGGCGATTTTGCCAAGTCAATCGGCCTTGACGCCGACCTCTCCGGCGGCGGTATGGGACTGCGCTCGAAGCGCTTTTCAATGATCGTCGACGACGGCAAGGTCACCGCACTCAATGTCGAGAGCAAACCGGGCGTCGACACATCAGGTGCGGCTCACATTCTCGGACAGCTTTAGCCTGGCGATTGCCTGCTTGGGGGGACTTCCATGACGTTTGACATTTTCTGGCGCGCTGTGGCGATCGGCATCGGCGCCACCGTGCTGATGGATATCTGGGCGATTTTTCTCAATTTGGCGTTTGCCCAACCGCGCCCGAACTGGGGGCTGGTCGGCCGCTGGGTCTGGCACCTGCGTGAGAAGGTCTTTCATGACGATATTGGTAAGGCCGCACCCTATGCGCATGAATCGGCGCTGGGCTGGGCCTTCCACTATCTTGTCGGCATCGCCTACGGCATCATTCTGGTCGTCTTGGCGGGATCGGCATGGCTCGACGCGCCGACCTTCCTGCCGGCCTTCATCCTCGGCATTGTCACCGTGGGCGCTGGCTGGTTCCTGCTGGCGCCCGGCATGGGCGCCGGCTGGGCCGCCTCAAAGCGCCCCAATCCGATGCAGATCCGTGCCCTCAATTTGGTGTCGCACACAGTGTTTGCGGCCGGGCTTTACGGAACGGCGCTGCTGATCCGCTGAGCATCTAGAACAGACGGTTCAAATCTCGTCGCCCGTCCACCACACGGATAATCTCAACGCGCTCAACAGGGCCTTCGTCCGTGTCTGGAGAGGTTTCATAGAGCAACACAAACGGCGCTTCCACCAGCATTCGCGCCGAGCGCCGAATATCCGGTCGCCTCAAACCCATGCGCGGCTGATCCGCCAGTTGCATAGCCCGCGCTTCTATCCGGTCATAATAGCGGTCGGCTGCCCGTATGTTTTCGCAGCCTATTGTTACGTAGATGTCGATAAGGTCGGTCCTGGCCGCGGGCGACCAGACTATCTTAACGGCCATTCGGCGAGGCTTCCGTCAGCTTCCGCCGAGCTTCCTTTCGCAAGATGTCGAAGTCCACAGGCTCGGGTTTCCCGCTTGCCTTGCCTTCATCCCACAGCTGCCTCAGACGGCGCACATCCTCATGCCGCAGTTCGCGCTTGGCCAGCCAGTCCCGCATCGCTTCGCGCACAATCTCGCTTGTGGTGGCGTACTCGCCCGTTTCCACAGCCTCGCGCATGACAGCCGCCTGCTGCGGCGTCACGGCCACACTCATTTTTTCAACGCCTGCCATGACTCCTCCTTATGCTCTTTGGTAGGAAATATTACTCCTATCACACCCTTGGAGCAACAGCTCGTCGTCAGTCACCGACTTCGCGGCGCGGCATCTGAGAGCCTCAATAGCTCTGGGTCGAGCGCCGGACAGGCTTTGATGCCGGCTTTTTCGATGAGGCCGCTTCTTTCGCTGATGCGGCCGAAGGCGCGGGCCTCGCCAGCCTGGGCTTGAACGGCGCCATGCCTTCCCGCGCCAGTTCATCGGCGCGTTCGTTTTCGGTATGGCCAGCATGGCCCTTGACCCAATTCCAGGTGACCTTGTGGCGCCGGTTGGCCTCATCGAGCGCCTGCCACAATTCACCATTCTTCACCGGCTTCTTGTCGGCGGTCTTCCAGCCATTCTTCTTCCAGCCATGGATCCACTTGGAAATACCGTCCATGACGTATTTGCTGTCGGTGTGAAGATCGACCTCGCATGGTTCCTTCAGCGCATTCAGCGCCGAAATGGCCGCGAGCAGTTCCATGCGGTTGTTGGTGGTTTCGGCCTCGCCGCCCGACAGTTCCTTCGTCTTGCCGTTGAAGCGCAGGACCGCTCCCCAGCCGCCTGGTCCCGGATTGCCCGAACAGGCACCATCGGTGAAGATTTCAACGTGCTTGGTCATGTCAGTCCGTATTCGGAGGGAGAGCTGATCGCCCGGTGGAAGCGCATTCGCCTGATATATTCGGTCGGATCGCGTTTCATGACCAGCCCGCCATCGGGAACGGTCAGCCAGTCGTAGAGCCGGGTCAGCATGAAGCGCAGCGCCGAGCCGCGCGCCAGCATCGGAATTGCTGCCTTCTCGTCGCCGCTCAAGGGCCGGACGCTCTGGTAGCCGGCAAGCAGTGCGGTGCCCTTGGTCAGGTTGAAGGAGAAATCCTTCTCGAAGCACCAGGCGTTGAGGCAGGTGGCGACATCATAGGCATAGAGATCGTTGCAGGCGAAGTAAAAGTCGATCAGGCCGGACAGCCTTTCGCCGAGAAAAAAGACGTTGTCGGGAAAAAGATCGGCATGGATGATGCCTTCCGGCAGGCCCTTCGGCCAGTTGCTCTCGAAATCGGCGAAGTCGGCGTCGACCTCGGCCGCCAGTCCCGGCTCGACCTCGTCGGCGCGGGCGTGGGAGGCGTTCCACAGTTTGCGCCAGCCATCGATGGCAAGCGCGTTCTGCCGGGTCATGGGAAAGTCCTGACCCGCAAGATGGAGTTGCGCCAGCGCCTTGCCAACCTCGCCGCAATGCGCTGCCGTCGGCCGCCGCAGCGACAGACCTTCGAGAAAGGTGATGATGACGGCTGGCCGACTGGCCAGCGCGCCGATGACGGTACCGTCATGCGCGGTCACCGGAAGTGGGCAGGAAATGCCCTTTCTGGCGAGATGGCCCATGAGGCCGAGGAAGAAGGGCAGGTCTGCCTTGTCGACGCGCTTTTCATAGAGCGTCAATATGTAGGAGCCGCTGGTCGTGTGGAGCAGGAAATTCGAATTCTCGGTGCCTTCGGCGATGCCTTTGTATGACAGCAGGTCGCCGACCGGATAGGCCTTCAGGAACGCGCCGAGTTCGCCTTCATTAACATCGGTATAGACCGCCATGGGCTGTTCACGCGGCTCCGTTGACGAAAGCCATGTCGGCCTTCGTCAGTTCGACATCGCGCAGAACCCGCATGACGGGAAAATCTTCCGTTTCCGTCGCCGTGATCGCCAGATCGATGGTCACGTGGAAGCGCTGGCGGAACGCATCGATGATCTCGTCGACGATGATTTCCGGCGCCGACGCGCCGGCCGACAGGCCAAGCGTCGAGATAGCGCCGATGTCATTCCATGGAATCTCGGAAGCGCGCTGGACGAGAAGCGACATCGACGCGCCGGCACGCTCCGCCACTTCGACAAGACGCCGCGAGTTGGAGGAGTTGGGCGCGCCGACGATCAGGAAGAGATCGGCGCCGGCGGCAGTCTCCTTGACCGCTTCCTGGCGGTTGGTGGTGGCATAGCAGATCGATTCGGCGGCCGGCGCATGCAAGTCGGGAAAGCGGTCCCTGAGCGCCCGGATGATGCCGGCGGTGTCCTCGACCGACAGCGTCGTCTGGGTGACGAAACCGAGCGCATGCGGGTCGGCGGGCACCAGTTTGCCGGCATCGGCTTCGGTCTCGATCAGCGTGACGGCACCGTCCGGCAATTGGCCCATCGTGCCGATCACCTCCGGGTGCCCGGCGTGGCCGATCAGAAGCACATGGCGGCCGAGCCGCTGATGGCGCATCGCCTGCTTGTGCACCTTCGACACCAGCGGACAGGTAGCATCCAGATAGAACAGGTTGCGCGCCTGGGCGTCCGCCGGCACCGATTTCGGCACGCCATGCGCCGAAAAGACGACCGGGCTCTGGCGGTGCTGCGCCGGGATCTCGGACAATTCCTCGATGAACACGGCGCCCAGGCTTTGCAGCCCCTCGACGACATAACGGTTGTGCACGATCTCGTGGCGGACATAGACCGGCGCGCCGTATTTCTTCAGCGCCAGCACGACGATCTGGATGGCGCGGTCGACGCCGGCACAAAAGCCGCGCGGCTGGCAGAGCCGGATCGTCAGCGGTGGCTTTGTCTGGAGCATGATTGCGGGCCGGTTGATCGGATCGTGGACTTAAGAACTCAAGGCGCGAAATGAGGTGCGTACCCCTGCCCTGTCAAGGGTGGGGGTGCAATCTGTAGAGCGACGTGCGTCCATTTGGACGCACAAAGTACGCTCTAGTACTTTTGGATCTACGCATCGTGCTTTCCGAAAATCGATTCCGATTTTCGGGCCGATGCGTCTTTCGCCGAACGACGGAGCCTGAAGATGAGAACGCCGGCCAAGGCCGCGGCAAGACCGTACCAGGTAACGGCATATTGCAAATGGCTGTTCGGCAGGTCGATGATGGTGACGCCGCCGACCGGCAGGCCACCGGGATTTGGCGCCTTGTCGGCATCGATGAAGAATGGCACCAGGCGAGCCCCGGCCGGCAGGCCAGCGCTCTGTGCCATCGCGTCGCGGTCCTTCCAGTAGAAAATGTTCTTCTTCAGATCGTTGTCGGGAAGCATCATCGAGGGCTTCGCCGTCAGCGGGTTGCGGGCCAGGCCCGTCACCGTCACTTTGCCCGCCACCTGGCCTTGCGGACGCTTGGCCGCGTCCTTCAGGTCGTAAGGCACGAAGCCACGGTTGACCAGGACGAAACGGCCGTCGTCCAGTTGCAGCGGCGTGAAGACGTCGAAACCGGAAGCGCCTTCCCAGGTGGCGAAGAAATGCCGCTCGCCTTGATGCAGGAAGGTGCCGGTTGCCGTCACCGGTGTGTAGTCGACATCGCCGCTTGACGCGAATTCGTTTTCCACCTCGGCCAGCGAGCGGGGTGGCGAATGCGTGCGCTGGTCGATGGTCTGGAGAAGCGCTTCCTTCCAGTGCAGGCGCTGGACCTGCCAGGTGCCGAGCGCCAGAAGGATGAGGAACAGCACGAGGCCGAGGCCAAGCAGCAACGCCGTCTTTGGCCACGAACGGCCTGCAACCGGGCCGGAAGCCGCACTCATTCGCCGCGGTCCAGCCTGCCCTCTGCCGCCTTGTTGCGGTATTGCAGCGTCAGGAGCACGCCCTTGATCAGCCTGAGCGCCACCAGGCACAGCACCAGCGTCAGCGGTATCCACAGCAAGAGATGCAGCCAGAGCGGCGGGCTGAGCGTCACTTCCGTCCACAGCGCCAGCCCGACGACGATGAAGCCGATGATCAGGATGACGAACACCGCCGGCCCGTCGCCGGCATCGGCGTAGGAATAGTCGAGGCCGCAGTTGACGCAGCGCTTGCCGACGGTGAGGAATCCGGAAAACAGCCGTCCCTCGCCACAGCGCGGGCAGCGGCCGTGCAGGCCCGCCGAAATCGGATCGACCGGTGGCCAGATCGCCTTGTCTTCACTCATCTCGCTACCTTAATTCGCTTTCCCGCAAAAGATAAGGCGGCCACGTCGCCGCAGCCGCCCCATCAAAATCCGGATGCCTTTTGTCAGTGGCCCTCGATCATCGCGCCGTTCGAGGCCCAGACGTAGATGGACGCGAACAGGAACAGCCAGACCACGTCGACGAAGTGCCAGTACCAGGCGGCCGCCTCGAAGCCGAAATGCTGCTTGGGCGTGAAATCGCCCTTCATCGCGCGGACCAGGCAGACAGCCAAGAAGATGGTGCCGATGATGACGTGGAAACCGTGGAAGCCGGTGGCCATGAAGAACGTGGCGCCGTAGATGGAATCCTTGAAGCCAAAGGGCGCATGTATGTACTCGTAGGCCTGCACCATGGTGAACAGCAGGCCGAGGCCGACAGTCAGCACCAGGCCGTTGATCAGCCCCTTGCGGTCGCCATGGATGAGCGCGTGGTGCGCCCAGGTCACCGTGGTGCCCGACAGGAGCAGGATGATGGTGTTGTAGAGCGGCAGGTGGAAGGGATCGAGGACCTCCATTCCCTTCGGCGGCCAGACGCCACCGGTGAAGGTGGTGCGGGCGTATTGCTGGACCTCGCCGGGAAACAGGCTGGCGTCGAAGAAAGCCCAGAACCAGGCGACGAAGAACATCACCTCGGAAGCGATGAACATGATCATGCCGTAGCGCAGATGCAGCGACACGACGCGGGTGTGGTGGCCCTCATGCGCTTCCTTGATGGTGTCAGACCACCAGGCGAACATGGTGTAGATGACGATCAGGAGGCCGATGAAGAACAGCCAGGGATTGGCGATGTTGTAGCCGAAGATGGGGAAATCGCCGGCCTTGAGATACTGCATGTAGCAGACGCCGCCGATCGCGGTCACCAGCGCGCCGACCGAACCCAGGAAAGGCCACGGGCTGGGGTCGACGAGATGGTAGTCATGCTGTGGTTTTGCGTGCGCGTCTGCCATGTCAACCCCCGAGGCTTCCTTCGGTATTTGAAATCTTGTTGCTGCTTTCGGCCGGAAGCGACGACGCCACCGGCTTCTTCTTCTCGACCGGGAACATCGTGTAGGACAGGGTGATGGTACTCAAGTCCTTCAGTTCCGGAACATTGACGATGTCGGGATCTACATAAAACACGACCGGCATGTCCAGCGTCTCGCCGGGCTTCAGCGTCGTGTCGGTGAAGCAGAAACATTCGACCTTGTTGAAGTAAGGCCCGGCCAATTCCGGCTGCACGTTGAAGGTGGCGCGGCCGGTGACGGCGCGGCTGAACTTGTTGGTCGCGCTGTAATGCGCCTGGGTCGTCTCGCCTATCTTGATGGTGACCGAGCGGGCGACCGGCTGGAACTGCCAGGGAACGCCGGCCGTGTTGGCGTCGAAGCGGATGGTGATATCGCGGTCGAGCACGCGATCGGCATATTGCTGGGTGGCGCGCTTGACCGTGCCGCCATAGCCGGTCGCCTTGCAGAACATCGCATAGAGCGGCACCGCGGCGTAGGCCATGCCGATCATGCCGCCGAAGAAGGCGACGCACACGCCCGCGACAATGCGGTTCGTGTTCTTCTTCCTGGGATCGGTCACGGTGTCGCGGTTCATCTCACATCGTTCCGGCGAGGTTGTGGCCAAACTTCACGATGGTGGCGACATAGAAGATAACGACAAGCACCGCCAGCGCCACGCCGATGGCGACCGAACGATTGCGCCGGGCCTTCTGCTGGCGCTCGGTCAGCGAAACGAGTTCAAGATTCTTGTCGACCATGGTCATGCTCCACCGATCGCCAGCGCGCGCCCGACAACGCAGTCGGCGAGATAGACGGCGAAGATGGCGAAGAGATAAAGCAGCGAGTAGCCGAACAGAGCCTTGGCCGGTTTCATCACCTTGTCGTCCGCCGCCATGCGCAGCACTTTCCAGGCATACCAGATGAAACCGGCGCCAAGCAGGGCCGCGACGACGCCATAGGCAGGCGTGGTGAAGCCGAGCACCCATGGCAGCACGCCCACGGGCGCCAGGATCAGCGCGTAGGCGAAGATCTGACGTCGGGTCGACGCCTGGCCGGCGACATTCGGCATCATAGGGATGCCGGCCCTGGCATAGTCCTCGGACTTGAAGAGAGCGAGCGCCCAGAAATGCGGCGGCGTCCACAGGAAGATGATCAGGAACAGGATGAGGCTTTCCAGGCTGACCGTTCCGGTCACCGCCGCCCAGCCGATGACGGGCGGGATGGCGCCGGCGGCACCGCCGATGACAATGTTCTGCGGCGTCCAGCGCTTCAGCCACATCGTGTAGATCACGGCGTAGAAGAAGATGGTGAAGGCGAGCAGCGTGGCTGACAGCCAGTTGACCAGCACGCCGAGCGTCATCACCGACATCACCGAGAGCACCAGTCCGAAGCTCAGCGCCTCGCCGGGCGGGATGCGGCCGGCCGGCACCGGACGGCTTGCGGTCCTGGTCATCACCGCATCGATATCGGCGTCGTACCACATGTTGAGAGCGCCGGAGGCGCCGGCGCCGATGGCGATCGACAGGATAGCGATCACCGCCAGTAGCGGATTGATGGTCACCGGCGCCGCGACCAGGCCGACAAACGCGGTGAACACCACCAGCGACATGACGCGCGGCTTCAGCAGGGCAAAGAAATCGCCCGCCGTCGCTTCCGACATGCGGAAACCCGCTTCGTCAGTCAATCTCTCGTCGACAAGGGCCATGCGTACTTAAAGTCCATCATTCCGTTGGCCAAAACCGCCGGGCGGGCCGGCGGTTTCTTATTCGCGGGCAACCGCCTATTTGATCTTCGGCAGTTGTTCCCACTGGTGGAAGGGCGGCGGCGAAGGCAGCTGCCATTCGAGCGTCGTCGCACCCTCGCCCCATGGATTGGCGCCAGCCACCCGCTTCTTCTGGAAGGCCTCGAACACGCCGTAGAGGAAGATGACGACGCCGATGGCCGAGATGTAGGAGCCGTAGGACGACACCATGTTCCAGCCGGCGAAGGCATCCGGATAGTCGATGTAGCGGCGCGGCATGCCCGAAAGGCCGAGGAAATGCTGCGGGAAGAAGACCAGGTTGACGCCGACGAAGGTGACCCAGAAATGGGTGTTGCCGATGACAGGCGAATACATGTAGCCGGTCATCTTCGGGAACCAGTAATACCAGCCGGCGAAGATGGCGAAGACCGCGCCCAGCGACAGCACGTAATGGAAGTGCGCGACGACGAAATAGGTGTCGTGCAGCGGGCGGTCGAGGCCGGCATTGGCGAGCTGGACGCCGGTGACGCCGCCGACGGTGAACAGGAAGATGAAGCCGATCGCCCACAGCATCGGGGTCTTCAGCGAAATCGACCCGCCCCACATGGTGGCGATCCAGGAGAAGATCTTCACGCCCGTCGGCACGGCGATGACCATGGTGGCGAAGACGAAGTAGCGCTGCGTGTCGAGCGACAGGCCGGTCGTATACATATGGTGCGCCCAGACGATGAAGCCGACGGCGCCGATGGCGACCATGGCATAGGCCATGCCGAGATAACCGAACACCGGCTTCTTCGAAAAGGTCGAGACGATGTGGCTGATGATGCCGAAGCCGGGCAGGATCAGAATGTAGACTTCCGGATGGCCGAAGAACCAGAACAGGTGCTGGAACAGGATCGGGTCACCGCCGCCGTCCGGCGTGAAGAAGGTGGTGCCGAAATTGCGGTCGGTCAAAAGCATGGTGATGCCGCCGGCAAGAACCGGCAGCGACAGCAGCAGCAGGAAGGCGGTGATCAGCACCGACCAGGCAAACAGCGGCATCTTGTGCATGGTCATGCCAGGGGCGCGCATGTTGAAGATGGTGGTGATGAAATTGATGGCGCCGAGGATCGAGGAGGCGCCGGCGATATGCAGCGACAGGATGGCCAGATCCATCGCCGGTCCGGGCTGACCCGATGTCGATAGCGGCGGATAGATCGTCCAGCCGCCGCCGACGCCGTAGGCCCCGGGCGCGCTCGGTACGAACATCGAGGTGAGCAGCAGGATCAGAGCCGGTGGCAACAGCCAGAAGGAGATGTTGTTCATGCGCGGGAAGGCCATGTCAGGCGCACCGATCATTATCGGCACCATCCAGTTGGCGAAGCCGCCGATCAGCGCCGGCATGACCATGAAGAAGATCATGATCAGCGCATGCGCGGTGGTGAAGGCATTGTACATGCTCTTGCCGCCGTCGATCGCTGCATCGCCATCCATGCCATAGACCATCTGCGCCAGGCCGGTGAAGATCTGGATGCCCGGTTCCATCAGCTCCATGCGCATGACGACCGAAAGCGCGCCGCCGATGCAGCCCGCGATGATGGCGAAGATCAGGTAGAGCGTACCGATATCCTTGTGGTTGGTCGAATACACCCAGCGGACCCAGCCATGATAGGGCTTGTGGTCATGATCGCCGTGAGCTGCAGCCTCTGCCATGTTCCGCTCCGTTCCCTGATCTTTCCTGGCCGCGGCATCAGTTGCCGGCGGCCGCTACCTTGTCTGCGCTGTCGACTTGGGCCATCAACGCCTTGTTGGCGCCAGGCAGGTCGGTCCTGGCCGCTGCCAGCCAGGTGTTGTACTGCGCGTCGGAAACGACGCGAATCGCGATCGGCATGAAGGCGTGGTCCTTGCCGCAGAGTTCCGAACACTGGCCGTAGTAGAGCCCTTCCTTCTCGGCCTTGAACCAAACCTCGTTGATGCGGCCAGGGACAGCGTCTGTCTTGATGCCGAAGGACGGCATGGCGAAGGCATGGATCACGTCGGTCGCCGTGACCAGCACGCGCGTCATGGTGTTGACCGGCACCACCAACTCGTTGTCGACGGTTAGCAGGCGCGGATAGACGGCGCGATCTTCCTTGCCGGCCGCCGCGCGGTCAGCATCCGCGAGGATGGCGGAATTGAAGGAAAGCGTCTTGTCGACCTGGTATTCATAGTCCCAGTTCCACTGGTTTCCCGTCGCCTTGATGGTCAGCTTGGCTTCTTCCGGCGGCGTATACTGCGCGGTCAGCAGCTGGAAAGAGGGAATGGCGAGGCAGAGCAGGACGACGACCGGCCCGACAGTCCAGATCACCTCGATCAGCGTGTTGTGGCTGGTCTTCGAAGGGACAGGATTCACACTCGCCCGGAACCTGAAGATGCAGTAGGCGAGCAGGAAAAGCACCAGTGCGGTGATTGGGACGACGAACCACATCGAGTAGTTCCCGAACCACTCGATC
This sequence comes from Mesorhizobium helmanticense, assembly GCF_003034915.1. GTDB lineage: Bacteria > Pseudomonadota > Alphaproteobacteria > Rhizobiales > Rhizobiaceae > Mesorhizobium > Mesorhizobium helmanticense. The sequence continues at coordinate 218,471 of NZ_PZJX01000028.1, forward strand.
TGCCGCATGATGTCGGTTGCCGGAGGCTGAAAAGTGGTTTCCCAGGGTTGCGGCTGCGCCGCATGGGCAGACGCTCCAGCGAACAAGATGGCTGCGGCGCCTACACTTGCCACAAAATTGGCACTTGCCTTGGCGCTTGCCAGGAATTTTGCGCCTGCCAGGAATTTTCTCATCGCCCTCATCATCTCCCAGTTCCTCGCGATCGGACCGCAAGACTATCGAACAGGCCGGGATGGGAATCCCGGACAGTCCCAAGGGTGGTTCAAACCATACTCTATTTCCCTCCGCAAGAAAGGAGCGGAGGAAACCGTGCGGCATTTTTGCGCGCAAGCGCCGGCCGCGCCGTTAGGGTGGCAAAACGCGCTTCGCCGATCACCGGCTCGTGAACAGCAGCGACTGCTCCGGAGCAATGCGCCGGGCGGTCGCAATTCGGGCGAATTTGCTAGGGAAAAGCGCATAAACGCCCAGATCGGGGCAGACCGGCAGCGGTCTCATCCTTTACTTGGCCTTGGCGCGGCTTAAAGTGCCGTGATTCGCAATGGAGCCGTCATGACCTCTTGGCTTTCGAGACTTGGGCTTTCGAGAACCTTGGCGACGTTCGTCTTTCTCGCCGCGTTTGGCATTGGTTTGTCGGGGAGCTTGTCCGGGATCGGCCAGGCCAGTGCCGCGCAGCCTAGCGGCACGGTCAAGTCGACGCATGGCGCGTGGTCGATCATCTGCGACACGCCCGCCGGCGCGACTTCAGAACAATGCGTGATGATGCAGAACGTCGTCGCCGAGGACCGCCCCGAAATGGGGCTGTCCGTCGTCGTGCTGCGCACCGCCGACAACAAGGCCGAGATCCTGCGCGTGCTGGCGCCGCTCGGCGTGCTGTTGCCCAACGGGCTTGGTCTCAATGTAGACGGCAAGGACATCGGCCGCGCCTATTTCGTGCGCTGCTTCCAGGACGGCTGCTACGCAGAGGTCATTCTTGAAAAGCCGCTGCTCGACACGCTGAAGACCGGCACCTCGGCCACCTTCATCGTCTTCCAGACGCCGGAAGAGGGCATCGGCATTCCGGTCGACCTCAAGGGTTTCGCGGACGGCTTCGCCGCTCTGCCCTGAAATCAGCCCCACATCCCACCCCTTGATGATTATCTGGCCCGTCCGACGGCGATCGTCACCGCGTTTGGCGCCATTGCCGATTGTCTGAACCTGTTTTCGCTCCTACATCGGGGGAACGACGACCAATCTTCCATGAATGGACCTGCCATGAACAGCCTGATCGGCCAATTCGACATTTCCGACGATCGCATCAAGGAGATCGTCGCCGAGACCATCAACGGCGCCGATGACGGCGAACTGTTTCTCGAATACAGCGAGAGCGAAGCGCTGATGTTCGACAATGGCCGGCTGAAGACCGCCAATTTCAACACCGACCAGGGTTTTGGCCTGCGCGCGGTTGCCGGCGAGGCCAGCGGCTATGCGCATTCGAGCGACCTTTCCGAGGCGTCGCTGCTACGTGCCGCCGACGCCGTTTCAACGGTCAAGGGCGGCTATTCCGGCACGCTTGCCGCCGCACCCGCCCGCACCAACCGCCATCTCTATGGCGACGAGAATCCCATCCCCTCGCCGTCCTTCGAGGCCAAGGCCAAGCTGCTGCAGGAAATCGATGCCTGGCTGCGCGCCGAGGATCCGCGCGTGCGGCAAGTGACGGCCTCGCTCGCCGCCTCCTGGCAGCATGTCGAGATCGTGCGCGCCGACGGCCAGATGGTGCGCGATATCCGCCCGCTGGTCAGGATCAACGTGTCGGTGGTGGTCGGCGATGGCGACCGGCAGGAAAGCGGCTCCTACGGCATGGGTGGTCGCAAGGCGTTTGGCGAATTCCTGGTCGAGGAGAGCTGGAAGCACGCGGCCAAGGAGGCGCTGCGCCAGGCGCTGGTCAATCTCGAGGCCATCCCGGCGCCGGCCGGCACGTTCGACATCGTGCTGTCCAGCGGCTGGCCGGGCGTCATGCTGCACGAGGCCGTCGGCCACGGGCTGGAAGGCGACTTCAACCGCAAGAAGACGTCGGCCTTCGCCGGCCTGTTGGGCCAGCAGGTGGCAGCGAAGGGCGTGACAGTCGTCGACGACGGCACCTTGCCCGAACGGCGCGGCTCGTTGACCGTCGACGACGAAGGCACGCCCTCGGCCCGCAATGTGCTGATCGAGGACGGCAAGCTCGTCGGTTACATGCAGGATCGCCAGAACGCCCGGCTGATGGGCATGAAGGCGACCGGCAATGGAAGGCGCGAGGGCTACGCGCACCAGCCGATGCCACGCATGACCAACACCTACATGACAGCAGGCGACATGCAGCCGGAAGAAATCATCGCCTCGGTCAAGAACGGCATCTATGCCGTCTCGTTCGGCGGCGGCCAGGTCGACATCACCTCGGGCAAGTTCGTGTTCGGCTGCACCGAGGCCTACATGATCGAGAACGGCAAGGTGACGCAGCCGATCAAGGGCGCCATGCTGATCGGCAACGGCCCGGACGCCATGCACCGCGTTTCGATGATCGGCAACGACATGAAGCTCGACAACGGTATCGGCATGTGCGGCAAGGCCGGACAGGGCGTGCCCGTCGGCGTCGGCCAGCCGCATCTGAGGATGAACCAGATGACGGTGGGTGGGACAAGAGTTTGATGGAGACTGGTGCTTCCGACGGCGTTGTTCGAACACCCAAACCGGCAGCCCTGCCCTTTGCCCTGAGGCGACGTAGTTGCGCCTTGAATTTGGCTCGCCCTACGGGTATCTTACATTTGTCTTACATCAAGGGTGAGTTGAGATGGCCGCCGCGGAAAAGCTCATAACCACCGTCTCGACCAAGGGACAGGTCATTCTGCCCAGTGCGATCCGGAAACGGAGGGAATGGGACGCCGGCACACGCCTTCTGGTGGAAGATACTCCCGAGGGTGTACTGCTGAAGCCTGCGCCAGTCTTCGCCGAGACGCTGCCTGAGGACGTTTTTGGATCCCTGCCCCATAAAGGCAGGCCGAAGACGCTGGAAGAAATGGACGCAGGGGTGCTCGCCGAAGCACGGCGGCGCCATGCTCGCGATTGATACCAACCTGATCGTCCGCTACCTGACGGGCGATCATCCGACGCAGTCTCCTCGCGCCCGGTCGCTGATCGATGGCCAGCCGGTCTTTGTCGCCGTCACGGTGATCCTGGAAGTCGAGTGGGTACTACGCAGCACCTATGATTATGCGCCGCTCGAAATCGCCCATACGCTACGAGCGTTTTGTGGGCTCCCTACAGTGAATGTGGAAGACGGAGCGGTTGTATCGTCCGCTCTCGACCTCTCGGGGAAGGGGATGGATTTCGCCGATGCGCTGCATCTGGGCAAGTCCGCTCACTGCGCCGGCTTCGCCACCTTTGACCGCAAGTTCGTGAAGGCCGCAAAGGCGGCCGGGTATCACGGCGTGCAAGAAGCGTAGCGGGCCAGCCAGAGCGTCAGGCTGGCTCAGGCATAGATGCCGGAGCGGACTGCCCCCAGATAGGCAAGCACCTTGTCCGTCTTGCCCTCGCGAACAAGATCGTAAGCGGTCTTTCCCGCCCAGCCGGGGATCGGCCGATGCTTGAACCAGATCGCCGCGCGTTGCTCGTTGTCGGCCATTTCGCCCGCCATCGACAGGATGCGAACAACGGGACCGAGGGCAGCGCCGACCTTGCGCGCGCCGGCCTTGGCGGCAAGTGTGCTACGTGTGACACCGATCAGGCCGGCCAGTTCGGTCAAGTTGACGCCGAGCAGTTCAGCGACCCGCCTTGCCGAGGGGCTTGGTGACCCCTCACCACCGAAGCCCGATGCCGGGACTTCGAAGTCTCCAGTGTTCATGACGGCTTCCTAGCGCTTCGGATCTCTGTTCACTTCGCGCATAGTCCTATCCGGAACAGATCAGCTTGAAGCGTATGGCCTGCTGGAGCGAGCGGCTACGTCTTGCTTACAGATCTGCGCGACGTCGCATAGAGAATCAGGAAGCCGACAACACCGCCGATCGCTTGCCTGATCCAGCCACTCAGGTAGTCGACAGCCCCATCCTGGTTGGAGACATACAGCGCCGCGCCGACAAATGTCATGATCGCGATGCCAAGTGCATAGGATGGCAACAGCCCGATGCGGGTGACCTTTCTCAAAAGCCAGCCGATCAGCGCACCGGTGAGCGCCATGAACAAAGCGGCGCCCAAAATCTCAGCCACAACCCCTGATGAAAGAATTATTCTTCCTCTACCATAGCGTGCATTATGCCCGTTTCGGCCAGCAGTGCAAGATGGAAGAAACAAGAATTAGAGCGTGTCTCGCAAAGCCGTTCAACGCGACGCGCCTAACGCCTTCGCCTCGGCTTCTCCAGCAGCGCCACGGCCTCGACATGCGGCGACCACAGGAACTGGTCGATCGGGGTGACACTTTTCAGGGTGTAGCCGCCGTCCAGCAGGATGCGCAAATCCCTGGCCAGCGTCACCGGATTGCAGGACACCGCGGCGACATAGGGCACATCCGAGCGGGCGATCTGCTTCGACTGGTCTTCCGCACCCGCTCGTGGCGGATCGAAGACCAGACCGTCGAAGGTGTTCAATTCCTTGAAGGTGAGCGGCCGCCGGAACAGGTCGCGACGTTCGCTGGTCACCCGCTTCAGGCCGCTGGCGAAACGAAAGCCATGATCGAGCGCCGCAAGGGCCGGCGCATCGCCTTCCACCGCATGGACTTCCGACTTCGCGGCCAGGCGCAGCGCAAAACTGCCGCAACCGGCGAAGAGATCGGCGACTTTTTTCGCGCGCAACAGATGCTGGCCGACGATGCCGGCCATCGCCTGCTCGGCGGCCTCGGTGGCCTGCAGGAAGGCGCCCGGCGGCACCGCGACGGCGACACCACCAAACAGGACGACCGGTTTCTTTGGTTCGATGATGATCTCGCCGTCGATCGACAGCCTGGCCAACCCCTCGGCGATGACGAAGTTGGAGGCGACGCGGCGCTGGTTGTCGCCGAGCTTGCCGGACTCGTGAGCCGCGACATCGAGGCCGGAACCGGTCGCTGTCACCGTCATGTGGAACGATTTGGTCGTTGTGCAGATCAGCCCGGCGAGGGTCTTCAAGCGGTCGAGTGCTGCGACGATGCCGGGCAGCGAGATCGGGCATTCCTCGATGGCAATGATTTCGGACGACAGCGCACGGACGAAACCGAGCCGCATGCCGGCGTCCGTGCGCCGCGCACTGAAGACGACGCGGCGGCGCGTCTGTGGCGCGCACGGCACCAGCGCTCCGACGTCGCAAGCGATACCCTTGCTCTTCAGCGCATGCGCGACCTTGTCGCGCTTCCACCTATGATAAGCTTCGGCTTCGAAGTGCTGGATGGCGCAGCCGCCGCATTCGGCGAAATGCCGGCAGGCCGGGTCGATCCTGAGCGGCGAAGCCTCCAGCACCGACATCAGCGTGGCGCGGTCCTTTTCGCGCGCGGCGGTCACGGTTTCGCCGGGCAGCGTGAAGGGAATGAAAACCTCGCCGCTGTCGGTCTCGGCAACGCCGTCGCCCTGGGAGCCCAGCCTTGCGATTTGGAAGCGCGCGCTCATCGGTCCCCAATCCCGGTGTCCCCGATCCCAGTGTCCTTGATCCCGGCAAGCAGGAACTCGCGATTGCCGTCGCTGCCTTCAATCGGCGACAGGTTCAGCCCCAGCGAGCGCCAGCCGGGAACGCCCTCCAGCCAATCCCCGAGCAGGCCGGCAACACGCGCCGCATCGTAGGGATCCCTCAGCAAGCCACCCTTGCCGATTGCCGCACGGCCGGCCTCGAACTGCGGCTTGACCAGCAGCAGCGCGCGCGCACCTTTGCCGGCCAGTTCCAGTGCCGGCGGCAAGGCAAGCTTCAACGAAATGAAGCTGACATCGCAGACGATGAAATTGGGAATGCGGCCGGCAAGATCATTGGCCAGCAGATCGCGGGCATTGAGGCCCTCGATGACGGTGACACGCGGATCGCCAGAAATGTCGGGATGTATCTGGCCGTGGCCGACATCGATCGCCGTGACATGTGCCGCGCCGCGTTCGAGCAGCACCTGGGTGAAGCCACCGGTCGAGGCGCCGACATCGAGTGCTTCGCTGCCCGAGGGATCGAGGCGGAAATGGTCGAGCCCGGCGATCAGCTTCAGCGCCGCGCGCGAAACATAGCCCCGGGCCGGATCGTCGATGGCGATGCGACAGTCGGGCAAGACGGTCTGGCCGGGCTTGCGGGCGACGACGCCGTCGACCGTCACGGTGCCGCGCTCGATGGCATCACGGGCGCGCGAGCGGCTGGGAAACAGACCGCGCGCGACGAGCAGTTCGTCAAGCCGCTGGCGTATGCTGGCTGGCATGGGGGAATTCATCGGCCTTCATGGCGAAAGCCGGCCGCGAAGGCAAGGATATTAGAGCAGGGAACGCTGACCGGCCCCACGGCGTGTTGAATATCGCACCCAGTCCGGCAAAATGTGAGGAGCGAGATGCCTCTAGCTTCTAGAAGATCGTCCGCGAAACCTGCCGTTCGACAGCCGGCGCCAGACCATCGCCCTGGTCGCCGGAAGCTTGCCGGCGCGGGCGCTCGGTGGAGGCAGGCGGCGGCGACGCGGCTTCGGGAACGACAACGAATTGCGGCATCTGCTTGTAGGAAAAGCCGCCGCGGATATCACCCATCTTGCTGGCGACGATGCCCGCCGCCGCTTTTTCGAGATTGCGGTCATAAGGCGTTTCGGCGACGGCCGGCGTGGCGATGACAGCCAAAAGCGCCACGCCGCACAGAAGCGTTCTCATGTATTGGTCTCCCTGCCTGATCAAACCTTAGCAGGGCGCCGTTGAAAAATGGCCAAGAGACAGGGTAAGCAAAACGCCAAACGGCAGCGTGAACAACAGGTTACCCTTGTTCGCCGGCAAATTGATTCAAGCCGTTGAGGTTTTGATTCAGGCGCGTTGCGCGCTGACGGCGTGGCCAAGGGCGACGAAGACCGTGCGCACGATGCCGGCCGAATCCAGCCCGGCGTCGGCATACATCTTTTCGGGCTTGGCGTGATCGGTGAACACGTCGGGCAGCACCAGCGGGCGCACCTTCAGGCCGCTCTCCAGCAAGCCTTCATGGGCGAGGAATTGTAGCACGTGGCTGGCGAAGCCGCCAACCGCGCCTTCTTCCACGGTCACCAGGACCTCATGCGAACGCGCCAGCCGCCGGATCATATCCTCATCGAGCGGCTTGGCGAAACGGGCGTCGGCAACAGTGGTGGAAAGCCCGGCCGCGCCGAGTTCCTCCGCCGCAGCCAGGCAATCCTGCAGCCGCGTGCCGAAGGAAAGGAGCGCTACCTTGGTGCCTTCCCTGACGATGCGGCCCTTGCCGATTTCGAGCACAGAGCCACGCTCCGGCATGTCGATGCCAACGCCGTTGCCGCGCGGATAGCGGAAGGCAATAGGCCCCTCATCATAGTGCGCGGCCGTGCGCACCATGTGGCGCAGTTCCGCTTCATCGGCCGCCGCCATGACGACGAAACCGGGCAGCGTCGCCAGAAAGGTGGTGTCGAAGGCGCCGCAATGGGTGGCGCCATCAGCGCCGACGAAGCCGGCGCGGTCGATGGGAAAGCGCACCGGCAGGCCCTGGATCGCCACGTCATGGACGACCTGATCGTAGGCGCGCTGCAAGAAAGTCGAATAGATCGCGGCAAAGGGCCTGTAGCCCTCGGTGGCGAGGCCGGCGGCGAAGGTCACCGCATGCTGCTCGGCGATGCCGACATCGAAGGTCCTCGTCGGGAACACCTCGCCGAAAAGATCTAGACCCGTACCGTTCGGCATGGCGGCGGTGACGGCGACGATACGCTCGTCCTCCCGGGCCTCCTGGATCAGGCTCTCGGCAAAGACCTTGGTGTAGCTTGGCGCGTTGGCTGGCGCCTTGGCCTGCGCGCCGGTGATGACGTCGAATTTGTTGACGCCGTGATATTTGTCGGGCGCGGCCTCGGCCGGCCCGTAGCCCTTGCCCTTCTGGGTCACGACATGGATCAGCACCGGGCCGTCGGCATTGTCGCGGACATTCTTCAGCACGGGGATCAGATGCTCGAGATTGTGCCCGTCGATCGGGCCGATATGGTAGAAGCCAAGCTCCTCGAACAGCGTGCCGCCGGTGACGTAGCCGCGCGCATGCTCGACCGCCCGGGTGATGGCGCGATCGGCGCGCTCGCCCAGATAGGAGGTCAGCTTCTTGCCGAAATCGCGCAAGCCGAGATAGGTCTTGCCGGAAGCAAGCCGGGCCAGATAGGCGCTCATCGCGCCGGTCGGCGGGGCGATCGACATGTCGTTGTCGTTGAGGATGACGATCAGGCGGGCATCGAGCGCACCGGCATTGTTCATGGCTTCATAGGCCATGCCGGCCGACATGGCGCCGTCGCCGATGACGGCAATGACATTGTTGCGGCCGCCGGAAAGGTCGCGCGCCATCGCCATGCCGAGGCCAGCGGAAATCGAGGTCGAGGAATGCGCGGCGCCGAACGGATCGTATTCGCTCTCGGCGCGCCGGGTGAAGCCGGACAGGCCGCCCTCTTGCCGCAAGGTGCGGATGCGGTCGCGGCGGCCGGTCAGGATCTTGTGCGGATAGGCCTGATGGCCGACATCCCAGATCAGCCGGTCATCCGGCGTGTTGAAGACATAATGCAGCGCAACCGTCAGTTCGACCACGCCAAGGCCGGCGCCAAGATGTCCGCCAGTGTGGGACACGGCGTCGATCAACTCGGCACGAAGCTCCGACGCCAGCTGCGGCAGCTCGCCTTCGGCAAGCGTCCTGAGGTCGGCCGGAATGCGGACCTTGTCGAGAAGCGGCGTATCGGGCTTTGCGTTCACTGGTTACGGGCCTGCTCGGGCTTTTTGTTCATCGCGAGATAGGCCGAAGGCCTTTGAATGTAAATGCGTGTCAGTGACGCGGCACGGATACAAAGTGTTAAAATGCCCTGTGTGCGCCCAAGAGGCTGCATTCTAATTGTCCGGCAAAGGAATGAATTCTTTCTCATCTCCCGGAACGATATCGAAGCGCCCCGTCTTCCATTCTTCTTTCGCCTGTTCGATGCGTTCCTTCGACGACGAGACGAAATTCCACCAGATATAGCGCTTTGAGCCGAGCGAGGCGCCGCCGAACAACATGAAATGAGCGCCGCCTTCCGACGACACAACAATCTCGTCGCCGGGCCGGAACACCAGCAGCCGCTCGGCCGGAAAGCGGTCTCCGGAAATCGAAACCTCGCCCTCAAGCGTATAGATGGCACGTTCTTCGGCATCGGCCGGGATTTTCACGCTGGCGCCGGGCGCCAGGGTGAGATCGGCATAGAGCGTTTCCGAGGCGGTGCTTACCGGAGACCGCAGCCCGGAAAACGCGCCGATGACGACGCGTCCGATGACGCCATCGGCATCGATCTCGGGCAGGTGCAACGAGGCCGTGTTCTCGAAGACAGGTGCGACCTCTTCCTTACCGTCCGGCAGCGCCAGCCATGTCTGCAGGCCGGATACCGACATCGGCGCCCCGCGCAACTCCTCCGGCGTGCGCTCGGAATGGACGATGCCGCGGCCGGCAGTCATCAGATTCACGTCGCCGGGCTGGATCACCATTTCGGTGCCGAGCGAATCGCGGTGCCTGATCTTGCCGTCGAACAGGTAGGTGACCGTCGACAGGCCGATATGCGGATGCGGACGGACATCGAGCGCCTGGCCGGCCCGCAGGATCGCCGGACCCATGCGGTCGAAGAAGATGAAAGGCCCGACCAGGCGGCGCCTGGCGGTCGGCAGGGCACGCCGAACCTGGAAGCCGCCGATGTCCTTGGCGTTGGGAACGACCATCAATTCGATCTGGTCGCTGGCGAAGGCATCGCCGGCCTGCGGGTCATTTCCAGGAAAGAAGCTCATGCGGTTTCCTCAGGCGAAGCGAAGTGCGGATCTGGCTTTCGCCCTGGCCGCCACCTCTTCGCGATTGCGCGGTTCTTGCGTGGTTTCCATCGAATCCAGCAGTTCGCGCGCAGCAGCTGCGATCGCCTCGACGGCATGGTTGAAGGCATGCTCGTTGCGCTTGGAAGGTTTGGCGGAGCCGCTCAGCTTGCGGACAAACTGAAGTGCGGCGTCATGCACTTCGTCGTTGGTCGCCGGCGGATCGAAATTGAACAGGGTCTTGATGTTTCGGCACATCGTTCGCAATCTCCTCGTCCTGGAGCCGTTTCAATCGGGATGAGTTTTATCCTCAATCATGATCATGTCCAAAAGCCGGTAAGGCGAAATTGTGGTTGAGGCCGTGCCTCAATCCGCATCGAGCGGCTCTGTTCCCACCGGCTTGCCGTCGCGCGACAGCCTGATTTTCTCGACCTTGTCCTCGGCCGCCTTCAGAAGCCGGTCGCAATGCACCTTCAGCGCCTCGCCGCGCTCATAGATGCGGATCGACTGGTCGAGCGGCACGTCGCCGCGCTCCAGATCATCGACGATCTTCTCCAGCGCGTCGAGCGCCTGTTCGAAGCTCATCGCCTTGACGTCTTCATTCGCTTCGCCAGCCATTCCTCATCCTTTCATCAGTCGCCCGACATGGGCGGCGACCGAAAATGCCAATCCCTGCAGATCGTAGCCGCCTTCCAGCAGGCTGACGAGCCGATTGCCGCTGTGGCGCCCGGCACACTCGATCAACTGGCCGGTCGCCCAGTCGAAATCATCCTCGGTCAGGTTGATCTCGGCCAGGGGATCACGGTGATGCGCGTCGAAACCGGCAGAGATGATGATGAGGTCGGGCGCGAAATTGTCGAGCGCCGGCAAAACGCGCGACAGGAAGGCGTCGCGGAACATGTCGCTGCCGGTGCGCGGCGCCAGCGGCGCGTTGACGATGTTGCCGGCGCCGGTTTCGCTCCTGGCCCCGGTGCCGGGATAAAGCGGCATCTGGTGCGTCGAGCAATAGAGCACCGACGGATCGTCCCAGAAAATGTCCTGCGTGCCGTTGCCGTGGTGCACGTCCCAGTCGACGATTGCGACGCGCTCGGCGCCATGCTTGCGCTGCGCATAACGCGCCGCGATCGCCGCGGTGTTGAACAGGCAGAAACCCATGGACGTCGTCTTCTCGGCATGATGGCCAGGTGGCCGGGCGGCGACAAAGACGTTGTCGGCGCGCCTCTCGAAAACGTCGTCGACAGCGGCGTTGGCGGCGCCGATCGCGGTCACGGCCGCCTGCCAGCTTTTCGGGCTGGCGGTGGTGTCAGCATCGATGCGGGCGATGCCGGTGTCGGGTATGGCGGCACGAACGCGCGCGACGAATTGCTCAGGATGCGCGTAGAGAATGGTCGCCTCGTCGCCTTCCGGCGCCTCGGCACGATCAAGTGCCGCAAAGGCCTCGTCGTCGAGCACGCGCTCGATGGCGCGCAAACGGTCGGGCCGTTCCGGATGACCGGGCGGCGTTATATGTTCGAGGAAGATCGGATGGGTGTAGAGCCGTGTGACCATGCCCCGATATAGGCGCGCCCGGCCGTTTTGACCATGTTTTCGCACGACCAAAGCCAGACGTTCAACAGGGTTTAGCTATTGGGCGCGGGCTTGAGTCCAGCGCGAACCACCGAATGAGGCCAGCGCCTCGTCCTTGAGTTTCCTGAATTTCAAGGACGCCTCCGCCAGCCTCCGGTCCCAGTCGGGATCGGGCACCTGGCCTTCGATCGTCCTGAAATAGACCTGCATCAGGCAAGCGATGGCAAAGGGTTCGATGAAGGCGGCCTTGAAGGCCCAGGCGAAGACGATGGCGAGCACGAAGGCCCAGCCGCCGAGTTGGCCGGGCATGAACCAGAGGATGGCGCCGGCTGGCGCCAGCATCAGCAGAAAAATGACGAAGGAAATGCCCCACATGATCACCGCCAGCCAGATGGCGTTCTTGACCATGGTCTTGCCGTTCTGCGCGTAGAGCACGACGCCCTGGCGCGCCGTCTCGAAGGGCGAGGCGGAATTGGTGCGGATGTTGTAGCCGAGAATGACCTCGTCGACATAGGTCAGCGACAGGCGGATCACCGTGTTGATGGAGCTGACGAGACCGCCCAGGCCTGGGATGGGCAGAAAGGCGGCGATGCCGCCGATAAGACCGGTGATGGCGCGGATGGCGCCCTTGACCAGTTGGTCGAGCACGAAAAGGACGTTGGCCTCGGCGAAACGCTCCTTCACGACCTCCCTGGCATAGGCGATCTGGCCCCGGCCGCCGGGCACAGGCTGGCCGTCGATCAGATGGACCATGACCGCGATATGGCCGGCCTTGACGATGTAGAGGATGTATTCGCGTATCCAGTATACGGCGATGGAAACGACACCGAACCCGACCACGCCGCCCCACAAGGCAAATGACAGCGGCCCGTCCGGATCGGTTGAGACGTGGCCGACGCCATAGCCGACGCCGGCGCCCGTGCCGGTCGCCACGATATAGGTCAGCGTGATGCCGAAATAGACGATCATGCGAAAGACGATGAAGGGCCATGTCCGCATCATGATGGACACCGACCTGCCGATCTGGAAATCCCACATGCGCCCGAATCTCCCCCTCAGAGATGGAGGTAGAGGATGACTTCAGGCCGGCGATTGTCAATCTCGGGCTGGTCGGAGCGAGATCGCCAAGGGATTTCAGGTATTCTCCAGAGACTCGGACGACAGTTGCGGGCTGAACATCTCGCGCATTTTTCTGAGGTAATGCTCTTCCGAGGTCGTCCAGCGTAGCTCCGCGAGGAGTTTGCTGTCCGCGCCAGCGGGATAGCGGATCGTCCGCCCTTCGTCCGTCGCTGCCGCGAAGACAGCCTCGGCGACTTCCGTCTCGGTGCAATAAGGGGTCGGATAGTTGGCCATCTTCTCAAAATAGGATTGGGCGAAGGAGCCGTAATCCGCCGGGATCAAATCCTTCATGCGTGCGCCGCTGTTGGCGCTGAAGTTGGTGGTCGGCGCGTAGCCAGGCTCAACCAGCCGAGCCCTGATGTTGAACGCGTCCAACTCGTAGGACAGCGATTCGGTGAAGCCCTCGACGGCGCATTTGCTGGCGGCGTAGATCGCCACGAGCGGCATGATCCCGAGGGTGACGCTCGACGTGACGTTGATGATGACGCCGTGACCCTGTTTGCGCATTTGGGGGATGATGGCGCGGCTGGTCGCGAACACGCCAAAGGTGTTGGTTTCGAATATCTCGCGCACGGTGCTGTCCGGCGTCGCTTCAACGACCGATGCCAGTCCGACACCCGCATTGTTGGCGAGCACATCAATCGCTCCAAATGCGGCGACACCTTCCGAGATCGCCTTGCCGATGCTGCCGGTATCGGTGACATCGAGCGGCAGCACTTTCAGGCGATCGGAGGCGGTTGCGAACACGCTCGGATCGGGGCGCCGCATGGTCGCGATGACGTTCCAGCCCCGGTCGAGGAAGAATTCTGCAACGGACTTGCCATAGCCCGACGACGTGCCGGTAATCAGAATTGTCCTGGTCATTCAAATCTCCATTTTTCTGCCGGCAACATAGACAAGGACACAGGACGGTCTATAATCTGGCGTCCGCAATTCATTATCGATCGTCCAAATGGATCCTCTCAGCGATGTGATCGCACTGCTGCGGCCGCACGCCGTGTTCTCAAAGCCGATAACGGGCCGCGGGACATGGGGCGTTCGTTATCCCGCTTATCAGGCGCCGGGCTTCTCCATCGTGCTGGCGGGGCGATGCTGGCTCGCTATCGACGGGGCGAAGCCAGTGCTGCTCGATCATGGAGACTTCGTGCTGCTGGCCTCTTCGCCGGCATTCGCGCTGCTGAGCCAACCGGATGCCAAATGCGTTCCGGGCCGGCCTTCACAAGAAGCCGTCCGGCATGGCGATCCGAACGGTGAGCCTGACTTTCAGATGCTTGGCGGCAGCTTTCAGATCGACAAGGTCAATGCGCCGCTTCTGCTCGCGCTGCTGCCCACGATGATCCACATACGCGCTGCGGAAGTCGATACCGGGCGTCTCGCCCGCATCATCGATCTCATCAAGGAAGAGTGCGCCGCCGATGGGCCGGGCCGGGAAATGATCCTGGAACGGCTTCTCGAAATCATGCTGGTGGAGGGCCTGCGCTGGCCCGGCATCAGCCAGGATTTGCTTCCGGCGGGGCTGCTGTCGGGAATGCGGGACCCAGCCTTGGCTCCTGTCTTGCGCGCGATGCATGCCAATGTTCGGGCGGGATGGACCGTGGCTGAGCTCGCGAGTTTTGCCGGCATGTCGCGATCAGCGTTCGCGGCCAGGTTTTCCGAAACCCTGGGCTGCGCTCCGATGGAGTATCTTTCGCGTTGGCGAATGACGCTCGCTCGGGATGCCTTGAGCCGGGGCGGAAGGTCGCTTGACCGCCTCGCCGAAGAGATAGGCTATGATTCCGCCAGCGCCTTCAGTACGGCGTTTCGCCGACGCGTGGGATGCTCACCAGGCGCGTTCGCACGCTCCCACCGGAACGGGGACGCGAAGCAGGCCCTCCAGTAGCACGTTGAAGGCCTTCACGGCCTTTTTCGACGTGGCTCGCGGATCGTTTGAATTGGCGATCCACTGCGCGGCATGCAGCGACGCGCCGCTGATCAGCCGGGCGGCAGCTTCGACATCGACGGCCACGATGGTTCCCTCGTCCCGGAGCTTGCCAAGACTCTCCGCCATGGAGTGGATGCATTTATTCTGGCTCGGCCATTGCGAGGGGTCGCCGAGCACAGCAGGGCCGTCGCGAAGCACGATGCGCTGGATCTCCGGCTCCAGGGCCATCTCGATATAGGCCGTGCATTCATCGACAAAGCCCTGCCAGAAATTGTCCGCCCTGGCCGAGACGATTTTTAACCTTGCCGACATTTCAGCGTCGATCTCGGCGATGACCGCCTGAAGCAGCCCCTTCTTGTCGCCGAAATGATGATAGAGTGCGCCGCGCGTCAGGCCGGCCGACGCGGTGAAGTCATCCATCGAGGCTTCGGCATAGCCGACAGTTCCGAAGGCATGGCGGGCCGCGGCTATCAGCTTGGCGCGCGTCTCGGCGATCATCTCCTTGCGGGGTCTATGCATGGTTCTGGCCCTATCGACATACGCCTCGTATGCCAATTGACATACGATGCGTATGAACTACCTCATAGTCATACGCTGCGTATGTAATTGTCGAACCGTCCCTTGTCGAGGAGCCAGACCATGCAAAACCCGTACTCGGAAATTTTTCGCGCCCCCGGCGCCAAGGGCTTTGCAGCATCCGGCTTCGTTGCCCGGCTGCCGATCGCCATGGCTCCGATCGGGATCGTCGCGATGCTTTCGCAGACGCATGGCGAATACTGGCTGGCCGGCGCCGTCTCGGCGACATTCGCGCTGACCAACGCTTTCCTGGCACCGCAGATATCGCGACTGGTGGACCGCCTCGGCCAGACACGGATTCTCGTGCCCACCACAGTCGTTTCCGTGCTCGCCTTCGTCATACTGATTGCGGCGGCCAATCAGGACTGGCCGATATGGACGCTGTTCGTGTCCGCACTGCTGGCCGCCGCCATGCCCAGCATCCCGGCAATGGTGCGCGCGCGCTGGACCGAGATCTTCCGGGATCGCCCCGAACTCAACACCGCGTTCGCTTTCGAGTCGGCGGCGGACGAACTGGTCTACGTCGCCGGCGCATCGCTGTCGGTGGGCCTGAGCGTCGCCCTGTTTCCGGAAGCCGGAATGCTGGCGAGCACCTTGTTCCTCGCCTTCGGCTCGACGGCCTTCATAGTGCAGCGCTCGACCGAGCCGCGCGTGCGGCCGGTGGAGCATGGCTCAAGCGGCTCGGCCATCCGCCTGCGGCCGGTTCAGATCATCACCTTCGCCCTGATCTTCATCGGCGCTACCTTCGCGACCACGGAAGTGACCACCGTGGCGATCACCAAGGAGCTTGGCCAGCCGGGCGCCGCCAGCTTCGTCATCGGCGTCTATGCGCTGGGATCGTTCGTGCTGGGGATCATCGTCGGCGCGCTCAACCTGAAAATGCCGCTGCAGCGCCAGTTGGCAATCGCGATCGCCATCATCGCGCTGACCACACTGCCGCTGCTCGTCGCCGATACCGTGCCTACCCTGGCGCTGGCCGTCTTCATCAGCGGCGTGGCGATCTCGCCGACCTTCATCACGGCATTCGGCCTGATCGAGCGGCACGTGCCGGAAGCGATGCTGACCGAGGGCGTCACCTGGGTGATGACCGGGATAGGTATCGGCATGGCGCTCGGCTCCTTCGCCGCCGGGGCGGTGGTCGACGCGTTCGGCGCTCAGAACGGGTTCTTTGTGTCGGTGGCGGCAGGCACAATCGCACTCGCCACAGTGCTCATCGGACAGCGCAGCCTTGCGACACCGGATTGCGATCTGGAAGGATGCGAGGCGGTAGTTCCTGCCGAGTAACAGCCCGGCATCACCTGAATATCGACGGACCCTAGAGAATCTCGGTCCTGGCGATGTGAATGCCAAAACCTTCGAGGCCGACATAGTGGCGTTCGCGCGAGGCGATCAGGTTGATCGAGGAGATGCCGAGATCCTTCAGGATCTGGGCGCCTAGGCCGATCTCGCGCCACTCGTTCTCGCGGCGGCGCGCCTCTTCATGGTCCTCGCGATCGCCGGGCGCGGGGCGCTTGCGCTCCTGATGGGCGACGCCGACCGAGCCCTCGCGCAGATAGACGATGACGCCGCGCTTGCGCTCGCCCATCGCCTTCATGATGCCGTCCAGCCGGTGGCTGGTGCCGAAGACATCGCTCACGACATCCTCGGAATGCAGCCGCACCGGCACGTCCTCGCCGTCGCGGATGTCGCCGAAAACGATCGCGACGTGATGCATCGAATCCCAGGGCAGCGTGTAGGTGAAGACCTGCGCCTTGCCGCCCGGCGTCTCAATGTCGGAGCAGGCGACACGCTCGACCAGCGTTTCCTTGCGCTGGCGGTAGGCGATGAGGTCGGCGACCGATATCTGCTTCAGGCCGTGCTCCTCGGCGAACGCCTGCACCTGCGGGCCGCGCTTGACGGTGCCGTCATCGTTGACCAGCTCGGAAATGACCCCGATCGGCGG
The DNA here is from genome assembly GCF_003034915.1 of Mesorhizobium helmanticense. Classification (GTDB taxonomy): domain Bacteria; phylum Pseudomonadota; class Alphaproteobacteria; order Rhizobiales; family Rhizobiaceae; genus Mesorhizobium; species Mesorhizobium helmanticense. Next base: position 235,524 of record NZ_PZJX01000028.1, read on the forward strand.
CAGGCCGGCGAGCTTGCACAGGTCGACCGCGGCCTCGGTATGGCCCGAACGCATCAGCACGCCGCCTTCGCGCGCAATCAGCGGGAAGATGTGGCCGGGGCGGACGAAATCGGAAGCGCCGACATTGCCGTTGGCGAGGTTGCGCACGGTCAGCGTGCGGTCGTCGGCTGAAATGCCTGTCGTGGTGCCGTGCTTGAAATCGACGCTGACGGTGAAGGCAGTGGTGTGGGCCGAATCATTGTCGGCGACCATCGGCTGCAGGTTCAGCCGCTTGGCTTCCTCGCGCGGCATCGGCGTGCATACGATGCCGGAGGTGTTGCGGACAATGAAGGCCATCTTTTCCGGCGTGCAGTGGACAGCCGCGACGATCAGGTCGCCCTCGTTCTCGCGGCCGTCATCATCCATGACGACGACGATCTCACCGCGCTCGAAGGCGCGCAGGGCTTCGACGATTTTCTTCTGGTCGTAAGGCATTGGCTCGCTTCGCTCGCAGGGAATAGGGAGTAGGGCAGTAGGGCAGTAGGGGAAAGGAAAAAATAGCTGTGTCAGGCGGCCAGGCTTACATACTGCCTACTGCCTACTGCCTACTCCCTGCCCCGTCTGTCCCCTATGGCGCAGATAGTGATCGGCAATCGCGCAGGCAACCATCGCCTCGCCGATCGGCACGGCGCGGATGCCGACGCACGGGTCGTGCCGGCCCTTGGTCATGATCTCGACGTCGCGGCCGTCCTTGTCGATCGATTTTCGCGGCGTCAGGATCGACGAGGTCGGCTTGACGGCGAAGCGCGCGACGATCGCCTGGCCGGTTGAAATACCGCCAAGGATGCCGCCGGCATTGTTGGACAGGAAGACCGGCTTGCCGTCATTGCCCATGCGCATCTCGTCGGCATTCTGTTCACCGGTGATGCGGGCGGCCTCGAAGCCATTGCCGATCTCGACGCCCTTGACGGCGTTGATCGACATCAGGCCCGAAGCGATGTCCTGGTCGAGCTTGGCATAGATCGGCGCGCCGAGGCCCGCGGGAACGCCGTCGGCGACGATCTCGATGACGGCGCCGACCGAGGAGCCCGACTTGCGGATGCCGTCGAGATATTGCGTGAAGACGGCCACCGATGCCGGATCCGGGGTGAAGAACGGGTTTTCGGCGTCGCTGACGAAATTCCAGTTCCAGTTGGCGCGGTCGATGGATTTTTCGCCCATCGACACCAGCGCGCCGCGCACCACCATGCCAGGCACCACCTTGCGGGCCAGGGCTCCGGCGGCCACCCGCGCCGCCGTCTCGCGTGCCGACGAGCGGCCGCCGCCGCGATAATCGCGCAGGCCGTATTTGACGTCATAGGTGTAGTCGGCATGACCCGGCCGGTACTGGCGGGCGATCTCGCCATAATCCTTGGAGCGCTGGTCGACATTCTCGATCAGCATCGACACCGGCGTGCCGGTGGTGATCATCGTCTCGCCGTCCTCGTCCAGAATAAAGCCGGACAGGATCTTGACCTCGTCGGGTTCGCGACGCTGCGTCACAAAACGTGACTGGCCGGGACGGCGCTTGTCGAGTTCGGCCTGGATATCGGCCTGCGTAAAACGGATACCGGGCGGACAACCGTCGACCACGCAGCCAAGCGCTGGCCCGTGGCTTTCGCCCCAGGTGGTGACGCGGAACAGATGGCCGAACGTGTTGTGAGACATGAAAGTGACCCTGCCCGGCAGCGGAGCCGGCTTAGAGTTGCCTTCTATTGGCGTTTTCCACAGTGGTCAAACTGTGATCCTGCGGATTTAGTTTTGACACATTCGGTTGGTTTCTGGTTCGCTTGACCGGTCCGTTGAACCCTCGCCGGCATCCTGCCGGCGCAACGATAAGAGGACGATGATGCGTATCCTGATTGGCGCCTTCGCCGCGACATTGCTTGTTTCCACCGCTGCCTTGGCCGGCCAGACCGAAGGCCTGATCAAGAAGGTGGACAAGGATACGCTGACGCTCACGCTCGACGACGGCAAAGCCTACAAGCTGAACGCCGAAACCGACCTCGATGCGCTGAAGCCGGGGATGGATATCGTGATCGCCTATGACGAGACGAATGGCGAGAATGTCGTCACCGACATGCAACTGCCGGATGGCGATTAAACGAATAGAGTTTTGCGGCGAGCCATCCTGAAGCCGGCGGTGGAAACGAGCACGGGCGCTATAGGCGGCCGTGGGGATACGCAGCATTGAATGACCGAAATGGGGCCGGAAGCCGTCAGTCCGCTTTTGCGGGTGAAGCACTACAAGCTGCCGTTAAAATCTCAATACCCAGGCTTCCACTTTTCCCTTGCCTTTGACTTCGATAGCGCCGCGCGGCTCGAAGACGAATTGGTCCTTGAGCTGTTCGTAGACGGGGCGCGTCACTTGAACAGAGTCGGGAACTCCACCAGACTCCATGCGGCTCGCCAGGTTCACTGTGTCACCCCATAAATCATAGATGTACTTACTCTTGCCAATGACGCCGGCGACCACTGGCCCACTGTTGACGCCAACCCTGAGCTTCATCGAGACGTTGTGTTCCATCGCGTGCTCGCGGGTAATGTGGACCATGCGGATGGCCATGCGGACCATGCGCTCGGCGTGGTTGGCCACCGGCACGGGTAGGCCGCACACCGCCATATAGGAGTCGCCCACCGTCTTGATCTTTTCGATGCCGAGATCATTGGCGGCAACGTCGAAGCGCGTGAAGAGTCCGTTGAGAAACATCACGACATCGTGCGGCGGCATTTCCGATGTCAGTGCCGTGAACCCGACCAGGTCTGCGAAGGCGACCGTGACCTCGGCGAAGCCGTCGGCGATCCTCTCCTCGCCAGCGCGCAGCCGATTGGCGATCGGTGCCGGCAGGACGTTGAGCAGCAGCTGCTCGTTCTCGCGGTTCTTGTTCTCGATCACGACATTCTTCTGGTGCAGATCCTTAACCATGCCATTGAAGGCCGAGCAGAGTTCGCCAATCTCGTCGCGCGTGCGGACCGGCACGCTGGTCGCATAGTCGCCAGCAGAGAAGCGTTTCACCCCGGCAGTGAGATCGCGGAGCGGTCCGAGCAGCGCGCGCGAAAGCCAGGCGGCGGTGGCGGCGACCACGAGCATCGCCAGTCCTCCGACGAGCAACAGATCCCGGCGGAGTTCGGCGATCGGCGCGAAGGCCTCGGCGCTGTCGATCTTGGCGACGAGAGCCCACTTGACATCGGAAATCGCAAGCGGTCCCCATGAAGCGAGCGTTGGTACGCCACGGTATCCGATGATCTCGCCCGTGCCCTCGACACCGGCGAGCGCGGCACGGGAGGCCTTGGTGTCGATGCGCTGATGCAACACTGGTGTCCCGTAACGCTGAATGACGGCGATCTCCTCTTCCGAGGCGCCGACGGATTTGAGGTCGGCGAAGAAGCTATCCCGGTTCTCGTAGAACGCCCGCGGGCCAGAACGCGCCAGATAATCGGGTCCGACGAGATAGGCCCCACCCGTGTCGCCGAACCCTTCCTGCCGCCAGCGGCGGTTGCCGGTGACGACGTTGTCGATCTCATCATTCGACAATTGCGCGACCAGCACGCCGATGACAACGCCCTGGGCAATCACCGGTGCTGCCATGAAGGCGATCGGCGCGCCGCCTGATGGCGCATAAGAGGCGAAATCTACGAGGCAGATGGCTGACGGGTCTGCGATCGAGCAGCGAGCGACGGCAGCCGCGACGTTGGTGCGGCGGTAAGGACCCAACTGAAGAGACGTGGTGAAATCCACCTGCTTCTCGACCGTATAGATCAGGCGACCTGATTTGGGATCGGCAATCATGAAATCGAAAAAGCCGACCGTGGTAGCCGCAGCGCGCATCAATGGATGATATATGGCATGCAGCCTGGAGTATTCGCTTCCGTCGCCGGCGTCGTCGAGAAGCTTGCGCCGCTCCGCCGGGTTGGGATTTTCCACAATGTAGTGATACTGCAGATAGTAGGGGGCACCACCGACCGGCAGGTAGTCCGACAGGGCTGGTTCCCTGCCCAAGGTGCGCGTCATTCCGGGGATGAAGTTCTCAGCATACCAATCGCCGACCCTCTGCCGCAACTCAGGCGGCGCGCCTGCCCGATCGAGTTGGTCGACCGCAGTTCGGAACTCGCGTGTCGCATCGACCACCATCTTGGAAGTGGCAAGCAGGCGCAGCTCCGCCTGGATCGTGCGGAAGTAGGTTTCGACCTGGCGCGCCTTCGTCTGACGGGCGGCCGTGAGTTGGTCGAAGACTGCTTTTTCGAGGGCGTCGCGGGCGCGGAAGTAACCGAGCGCCCCGGTGACCATGACCGCGATCGCGCCAAGAAGGACGAGGGTTGTAAACAGCTTTGCAGCCAATCCCCAGCCCGCGGGGCTGGATGAGCCGGTCACATCTGAAGAAGACATGAGATCTTACTTTGCTTTTGCATCAGGTCTTCGGAAACAGGAGCGTCGGCGTCGCGCCGGATGGCAAGCCAGGATCGTGTTTCATCTGTTTCCCCCTCTCCCTCGCATATGCATACCAAATTTACTGCGAGACGTGTGCGGGAATGCGTTGTCGATTTTGCCCATGGGACCGCACGGCGCAGAAGCGTCGCGGCCGCACGGACACCGTCCTCTCGTTCTATCGCTGGGTTAGCAACTATACTCACCAACTGCATAGTGCCGCACCGTGCGCCGTGCCATCCCAGCGAGCAAACGGTTACGGCCGTGCCTCGCGCTTCGGCTTCTCGCATTTCGGCAACTTTTCCGCCGAGAACTAGCGCCAGTTTGCGGAACCGCCCTCGATGAAGCTCGCCAAGGCGCTCGGAACGAGTTAGCCCGTCGCGAAACCCCACTGTAATTGGGTCAAGACGGAATTCATCCCGGCATGAGCCGACCGTCTGCTTTTGGGAAACGACCAGGGAGGCCTAAATGTCGGATATGAGGCGCAAAGCCGCCATTCGCTGCCATCAATATCCCAGAAGGGGCCAAACCCGATCGCTCAGATCGATTGGACGCTACAACCACTCCAGCCTCCGGCCCTCCAGCCGGAGCAGGCGATCCTGCGGCACGTCCATCCTGACCGCGTCTTGCGCGGACATCCCCAGCACAAGGCGGAACAGCGCGCGCACGACGCCGCCATGGGTCACGCAGACCGTTTGGCGATCGAGTGCCTCAAACCACGGCTTCACCCGTTCGAGCAGCCTCTGGTAGCTTTCGGCGCCCTCGCCCGGCGGCTGGAAATTCCATTTGTCGAGGCGCCGTTGCCTGGTCGAACCGGGATCCCTGGCCTCGAGCTCGGCAAAGGTGAAACCCTGCCAGTCGCCAAAGCTCAACTCCACCAGCAGCGGCTCGGTGCGGTAGGCGTGCGGATCGAGCTTCATCGCCGCGCGCATCAGCTCCATCGTCTCGCGCGTGCGCCGCATCGGGCTTGAGACAAAGTCGAAATCCTGAGGATTATGGACGAATTCGGCGAGCCGGCGCCCGTTGCGGCTGGCCTGCTCGCGGCCGCGCGCATTGAGGTCGGTGTCGGCCTGTCCTTGCAGCCGGGCCTCGGCGTTCCACTCGGTCTGGCCGTGGCGCGCGATGTAGACGAGCGGATACATCAGGTCTTCCGGGTGAGATCTGGAGCAGACAGGCAGGATTGGTGTTCGTGGAAGGAACTAGTCCTTGACGGTCGAAATGTCGGGTGCGTCGACGGCCTTCATGCCGACGACATGGTAGCCGGAATCGACATGGTGGATCTCGCCGGTGACGCCGCGTGAAAGGTCGGACAGGAAATAGACGGCTGAATCGCCGACTTCCTCCTGGGTGACCGTCTGTTTCAGCGGCGAATTGTATTCGTTCCACTTCAGGATGTAGCGGAAATCGCCGATGCCGGAGGCGGCTAGCGTCTTGATCGGCCCCGCCGAGATGGCGTTGACACGGATCTTCCTGGCGCCGAGATCGACGGCCAGATAGCGCACGCTGGCTTCGAGCGCCGCCTTGGCCACACCCATGACGTTGTAGTGCGGCATCACCTTTTCCGCGCCATAATAGGTCAGCGTCAGCAGCGAACCGCCCTCGCTCATCAGCGCCTCGGCGCGCTTGGCGATGGTGGTGAAGGAATACACCGAAATGTCCATGGTGCGCAGGAAATTGTCGCGCGTCGTCTCGACATAACGGCCGGTCAGCTCGTCCTTGTCGGAAAAGGCGATGGCGTGGACGAGGAAGTCGAGCTTGCCCCAATGCCTGGCGATATCGGCGAACACCGCATCGAGGCTTGCCGGGTCGGTGACGTCGCAATGGCCGGCGACATGCGCGTTGAGCTCGGCCGCCAGCGGCTCGACGCGCTTCTTGAACGCCTCGCCCTGATAGGTGAGCGCGATCTCGGCGCCGTGGTCGACACAGGCCTTGGCGATGCCATAGGCGATAGACCGGTTGTTCGCGACGCCAAGGATAAGCCCGCGTTTGCCGGCCATAATGCCCAGTCCACCCGCCATGTGAGTGCTCTCCGCAAGATTTCTGCTTTGTGGACAGCCCTATCGCACAGGCACAGTGCCCCTTCAAGCGTGCAAGATGGACAGTTCGGGGGACAAAAGCGTGAGATCAGCCTTTTCGGTTGCGCATCAGCGCTTCGAGATCGCTGTCGCCGCCTTCCGGCAGCATCAGCCGCACATGCGCATAGAGATCGCCGTGACCGCCGGCTTTTTCCGGCAGGCCCCTGCCCTTCAGCCTGAGCACCTTGTCCGAGCTTGACCAGGCGGGGATGTTGACCGCGAGCTTGCCGGTCGGCGTCTCGACCGCCACCTTGGCGCCAAGCACTGCATCGGCCAGCGCCACCGGCAGATCGGCATGCAGGTCGCGACCATCGACGCGATAACGTGGATGCCGGCGAAAGCGGATCTTGACCAGCGCGTCGCCCGGCTGCGGCCCTTGCTCGCCCTGGCCCTTCAGGCGGATGGTCTGGCCGTCCTCGACATAGGCCGGCAGCTTGACGGCGATCTTGCGGCCGTCGGGAAACATCGCCGTCACCTTCTCCGCTGTCGCAGCTTCCTCGATGGTTATATCCAGCGTCACGTTCAGGTCGGCGCCCGGCTGGGCCTGCCAGCGGTCGCCAGCACCAGCGCCGCGCGCGCCCGAAAAGGCATCGCCGAAAATCTGGCTGAAGATATCGCTGTTGCCGTCGAAAGGATCGCCGCCGGGGCGACCGGAGCGAAATTCGAATCGCGATCCGCCCGGCCCCTGCTGCCGGCGAAAGCCGGAAAAAGGATCGCCGCCGCCCGCGGCGCCTTCGAAACCCTGGAAACGCGGCTTGCCGTCGGCGTCGATCTCGCCGCGATCGAAAGCCGCGCGGGCCTTCTCGTCACCGACGATCTCGTAAGCCTGGTTGGCGGCGGCAAAACGGTCCTTCGCCTTGGGATCATTCGGATTCTGGTCCGGATGATGCTTCTTGGCGAGTTTGCGGTACGCCGATTTTATGTCCTTGGCCGATGCGTTCTTGGCAACGCCCAGCACCTCATAGGGGTCGCGCATGCTTCCTGCCTGCAAGAGAGTATGAGTCCACGATTGCCACCTATATGCGCCCGCATAGGAAGAAATTCCAGTGGCGGGCGGCCATTATGATGGCTGAAAATCAGAGCGCCTTGAAGTCCTGCATGCGCCAGGCGCCGGCGCCGGCCAGGCACACCTCGCCCTTGAACAGGGCGACGCCGTCGAAGCTTTCGCGCGACGCGGTGAAACGGCGGCACGTCTGCCCCTTGTCCCTGGACTCCGCCAGTTCGGTAATCGAGCCGCGCGAACCGGTATCGGCATTCGCCCAGGGAACGGCCTGCCCGCTGAGTTGCTCGATGTCGGCCGAAGACACCGCATTGCCGATCGTCGTCTGGTCCGAGGCGCGGTCCTGATCGACCAGCGAAGCGTTGGCTGACGTGCTTGAGGTCAGGATCGTGCGGTCGACCTCGGCCTGCTCCAGACTGAAGCCTCCACCACCGCAGGCGGCCAGCGGCAGGGCGACCAGAACGATCGCGGCTTTGGCGCTGGCCGAAGCAATTACGCTGCGTTGCCTGCTGTCAAAAGCTTGCGCGATACGCGACAATCGGCAATCTCCCCAGCCAGCTATCAAGATTTGGAAAAACTATGAGCGAAACCGGGTTAACAAGCGGTGACTTTACCGAGGTCGCCGAGCCGTTCCGCCTTTTTGCCGCATGGCTCGAGGACGCGACGAAGAGCGAGATCAACGATGCCAACGGCGTGGCGCTGGCGACCGTCGATGCCGAGGGCATGCCGGATGTGCGGATGGTGCTGCTCAAGGGGTTCGATGAAAGCGGGTTTGTCTTCTATACGAATTTCGAGAGCGCCAAGGGCCGCGAGATTCTTGGCAGCATGAAGGCGGCGATGTGCTTCCATTGGAAATCGCTGCGCCGGCAGGTGCGCGTGCGGGGGCCGGTGGAAATCGTCACCGAGGCGGAAGCGGATGCCTACTACGCGACGCGCCCGCGCGGCAGCCGCATCGGCGCCTGGGCGTCGAAACAGTCGCGGCCGCTGGAAAGCCGCTTCGCGCTGGAAAAGGCCGTTGCCGAATACACCGCGCGCTATCCGATCGGTGAGATCCCGCGGCCAAAGCACTGGTCGGGCTTCCGCATCGTGCCGCAGACGATCGAGTTCTGGCACGACCGGCCGTTCCGGCTGCATGATCGCATCGTCTTTTCCCGCAATTCCCAGGGCGGCTGGGACAAGACGAGGCTTTATCCCTAAAACGCTGACGCTCAGGCTTTTTTCCTGGTCATGAAGGCCGTCAGCGCCGCGCGGGCCTCGTCGGATTTCAATTGCTCGCGGAAATGGGCGCTCTCCTCGCCGATGCGGGCGACAAGGTCCTCGCGGGAGCCGCGCATCAGGTCGCGCGCGATCTTCAGCGCCTGCGGCGGCTTGGCGGCGATCTGGGCGGCGGCGGCCAGAACCGAGGCTTCGAGCGCCTCTTCTGCGACCACCTCGTAGATCAGCCCGGCGGCTTTGGCACGCTCGGCGGAAAAGCCTTCGCCGAGCCCAAGCAGCGCGAAGGCGCCTTGCCGGCCGAGCACCTGCGGCGCGAGCAGGCTAGATCCGGCCTCGGGCACCAGGCCGAGATCGACGAAGGGCGTGCGGAATACGGTGCGCGGCGTGGCGAAAGTCAAATCGCAATGCAAATTGAGCGTGGTGCCGATACCGACGGCGATACCGTCGACGCCCGACACAATGGGCTTTTCCGCCCTGGCCAGCGCCATCAGGAAATCCCAGACCTCGGTGCCGCCCTCGCCGCCGGTGGCGACAACCATGAAATCGGCAAGATCGTTGCCGGACGAGAAGGCGCCGGGCACGCCCAAAAAGACATGGACGCGGACCGCCGGATCGGCGTCGCCCTCGACAAGGGCGGCCGACATTTTCGCATACATGGCGCGCGTCAGCGCATTCTTCTTGTCCGGACGGTTCATGCGGATGATCTGGATGGCGCCCTGGCGCTCGACGAGGATATGGTCTGTCACGGTTTTTCCTTGTGAACGTCAGACTGGAAAATTCAGGCGGAAATCAGCGCCTTGCCGGCGTCGGCAAGGCTTTTGGCGCCGCCAATGACGCGCTCCTTCAGCGCCCGCACCTCGCCAAGCAGGTTTTCGGCAAAGAAGCGGCACAGCGGCACGCGGGTTTGGTCGGCAAGCCCGCCGCGCGCCAGATAGGCGCCGCCGGCGGCAAGCGAGAACAGCCTGAGATAGGGCGTGGCGCCGGCCAGCGCCGCGTCCGAACGACCATCGGCGAGCAGCTTCTGCAGGAAGCGCGTCGCTTCATTAAGATCGTCCAGTGCCTGGTCGAGGCTGTCGGCCGTGCGGCCGAAACCCCCGAGGTTCGAGGTCCGCACGGAATTGGCGACCGCTTTCAGTTCGGCGATGTAGCCATGCACATGCTCGCCGCCGCCGAGCGGCAATTTGCGCGCCACCAGATCGATCGCCTGGATGCCGTTGGTGCCTTCGTAGATCGGTGCGATGCGCGCGTCGCGATAGAGTGCCGCCGCGCCGGTCTCCTCGATGAACCCCATGCCGCCATGCACCTGCAGCCCAAGCGAGGCGACCTCGACGCCGATATCGGTGGAGAAGGCCTTGGCCAGCGGCGTCAGCAGATTGGCGCGGTCGCGCCAATGCGCGGCGTCGCCGTCCAAGACGCGCGCGCAATCGATGGCATGCGCGCAGGAATAGCTGATGGATCGCGCAATCTGCGTCAGCGCCTTCATGGTCAAGAGATTGCGCTGCACGTCGGGGTGATGAACGATCGGCGCCATGCCAGGCCCGCCATAGCTCGCAGCCTTGCCTTGCCGGCGTTCATTGGCATAGGCAATCGCCTTCTGCGTCGCCATCTCGGCGACCGCGACGCCCTGCATGCCGATGGCAAGGCGGGCATTGTTCATCATGGTGAACATGCAGGCGAGGCCCTTGTTCTCCTCGCCGACCAGCCAGCCGATCGCGCCAGGCGACGCGCCTTCGAAACCATCACCATAGATCATGGTGCAGGTTGGCGAGGCATGGATACCGAGCTTGTGTTCCAGCCCGGAGCAGAAGACGTCGTTGCGCGCGCCGAGCGTGCCATCGTCGCCAACCAGGAATTTCGGCACCAGGAACAGCGAAATGCCACGCGTGCCGGCCGGCGCGTCGGGCAGCCGCGCCAGCACCAGATGGACGATGTTGTCGGTGAGATCGTGCTCGCCATAGGTGATGAATATCTTCTGGCCGAAGATACGATAGGTGCCGTCGCCGGCCGGCTCGGCGCGGGCGCGCAAGGCATTCAGATCCGAGCCCGCCTGCGGCTCGGTCAGGTTCATCGTGCCCATCCATTCGCCGGAGACGAGTTTTTCGAGGTATTTTGCCTTCAGTTCCCGCGACGCATGCTTGTCGAGCGCTTCGACCGCGCCCATGGTCAGCGTCGGACCCACGCCGAAGGCCATGGCGGCGGAGTTCCACATTTCGAGCGCGGCAACGCCGAGCATGGTCGGCAGACCCTGACCGCCGAATTCTTCCGGCGCCGACAGCGCGTTCCAGCCGCCATCGATCCAGCGGCGATAAAGCACCTTCCAGCCGGGAGGCATGGTGACCGCCGCATCCTTCAGCACAGCGCCTTGTTCGTCACCGACCTTGTAGAGCGGCGCCACCTCCTCGCTGGCGAAGCGGCCGGCTTCCGCCAGAATGGCGTCGACGAGGTCTTCGCCCAGCTCGCCAAAGGCGCCTGCGTCGAGCGCCAGCTTCAGGCCAGCCACGTGCTTCAACGTGAAGGCGATATCCTCGACCGGTGCCCGATACATGCCGTTTTGTCCTCCTCAACTGGCGGATCAACCTAAGACCGCAGGCGATGCAAAACCATCGGTCCTTGGGTCGCTCCTCCATCTTCTTTTTACGTAAACGTCAACTTTTGTCACGCGGATTTTGCAAATGCCGCAGCGCCCGTTAAATTTGCCAAAGTCGGATCAAGTTCGTCCGGCGCAAGACCCTGGATCGGAACCGCGCCATGCTGGCCAGACCTGACGCCTATCGCTGCATCGAATGCGGCCTGCCCTATCGGTCGACAGGCTTTTCCTATCATAAGGGCATGATCGAAAACGGCGCGGCCTACTGGTCGGACCGTGGCATCTTGTGTTCGCCGCAATGTTCGCTGGCCCATCATCGCAAGCGCGCGGCCGAAGGAACGCTGCCGCAAGCGCCGGCGCCCGACCCGTTCGAAATCCAGCCACTCTCGCGCCGTTGATGACCAGTTGGACGATCAACAGTGTTCGAACCGCAGTATCCTCCGGCTGCCAAAAGCATTTCCTTAACCATGGCGGTTCAGGATCGGCGTTTGGTCAGCGGAAATTCCCTGTTTGAAGAAACCGGCACACCCACTTCGCCGCTTGGTACTCCTCGCTTTCATCGCGGCGATGGCGCTGACGCCGGCGGCAAAGGCCTCGGATTTCTCCGAGCCGTGGAAGAATGCCGACCGGGCACTGGTCATCGACGCCTACGAGTACAATCCCATCGACTGGGGCCAGCTTGCCACCGACACGCGGATCGTCGGCTTCATCAACAAGGCGTCCGATGGGATGCCGCCTCCCTATTCCTGTTTCGGCGACGAGACCGAGGCGCGGCTCTGCAAGACGCTGTGGAAGCGCCATGCGGTGGCGCAGGAGTTGTTCCAGACGCGCAAGGTGGTGGCCAAGGCGCTCGGCCTGAAATGGGGCGCCTATCACCTCGCCCGTCCAGGCAATCCGATCGGACAGGCCAACAACTTCATCGATTTCGCCCAACCCGATCCTGACGACCTGCTTGCCCTCGACATCGAGGACGACGATCCCACGCAATGGATGTCGCTCGAGGATGCCGAGGAATTCGTACGCCAGGTGCATCGGCGGGTCGGCCGCTTTCCGGTGCTCTACACCAATGGCAGCACCGCCCGGCACATCGCCGAAAACAGGTACAAGTACCGGCTGCTGTCGCGGCTGCCGCTCTGGTATGCGCGCTACAAGCCCGACATCGGCGTGCACTTTCCGATGGGCAACTGGCAAGGCTACGCGCTGTGGCAGTTTTCGGCGAAAGCGAATTGCGGCCGCTTCCGCTGCCCGTACCGGGTCGCCGGCACACCCACCGACATCGACGTCAACGTCGCGCCTATGGATGCCGCGGCATTGCGCGCGCAATGGCCCTTTGGCGGCCTGATCGACATGCAGCCGGATTACCTGGCCTCGATACCAGTGCCTCTGTCGCGTGAGGCTGCACTCGCGGGCAATGTCACCATCACCTACGCCACCGTGGCGACGCCGCCGAGCTTCGACGAGATGGTTTCGGTGTTCAGCGCGCGCTGGGCCAGATTCCGTGATAGCTTCCAGATGCCAGCGGTGGTGACGGCAGCGCCACGTCAGCCGCGCGGGATCGCCGAATATGTGGCCTGGGCGCGGAAGGAAAAGCGCGCCGCATCCCCCTTTGAGGCCGCGCCTTCCACAGGCGATACGCTCAGCACCGCCTCGACCGAGTCCGATCGTGGCCTGCGCTGAAGCATCGGATCAACGGCGGCTTCCCATGCTGGCGTACATGCCTGTGGTGCGGAATTGGCTGGGCGTAATACCGTAGCAGCGGCGAAAGACCTTCGAGAAATAATTCGTATCCTCGAAGCCGCACATGATGGCGACTTCCTTCACCGGCAGGAAATCTGCCTTTGTCAGCAGCTTCGCCGCGCGTTGCAACCGCTGCTGCAACACGAACTCGGCCGGCGGGATGCCTTCGCTGTCGGCGAAACAGCGCGAGAAATGCGCGCGGCTGAGACCGCTGATCTGGACGAGGTCGGCCACCGGCAAGGCCTTGTCGAGATTGGCGTTGATGTGGTCGATCACCGGCTGCATGGCGCTCTGTTTTTCGGCAAAGGCATGTGAGCCGAAAACATCGTCATAGAGCGCCATCGCCGCTTCATAGGCGACGGCGGAAGCAGCACCCGGCGAAGCGGCCCCCTTGATCAGACGCAGGCTGCAATCGGCAAGGTGGTCGATCGTCGCCGGCTGCAACCGGAATACGGGGCCCGAGACGCCGAGGATCGATTTGTGGATGCGCAGCGCCTCCTCGCCATTCATCGAGATCCAGAAGTATTCCCAGCGGTCGCCCTTCGCCAACCAATAGCGGTGGTTGTGCGGCACCAGCACCAGCAGCGTGTCGTTCTTCTGCAGGCGGTAGTCGCGGCTCTCGTAGCGCAACCGGCCGGTTCCGCCGATCGTGTGCTGCAACACGGTGAACGGTGTCTGGCCGCGCTTTCGCCCGTCCCAGTCATAGGCTTCGTCCTCGCGCACTTCGTAGCCCGTGCTCGTCGGCATGGCGTGCAGGCGCTGGCGGCCACGCGGCAGCGAGATCGTCCGCATAGACTGTCCGTTGGCGATCAGGTCTTGCAGCACAAAATTACCCTCGAAAGCATAATCCTTCTCTGGCCGCGCTTGCGAATAAGCGCATAATCCCTCCCCAGAGAACGCGAAAGACCCGCGGCCGAGGAGCGAACGGGAGGAGAAAAGCCGGATTTCCGGCTTGAATGGCATGCGCGCCGTGGCGCATGGCCATACTCTCCCCTGTTGCTCCTTGCCTAGCATTCGATTGGATCGAGGTGAAGGTGATGAGCTTCAAAATCGCTATTATCGGCGCCGGCAGCGTCGGATTCACCAAGAAGCTGTTCGCCGACATTTTGTGCGTGCCGGAATTCAGGGATATCGAATTCGCGCTGACCGACGTCAGCGAGCATAATCTGCAGATGATCAAGGCGATCCTCGACAGGATCGTCGAGGCGAACAAATTGCCGACAAAGGTGACGGCGACGACCGACCGCCGCAAGGCGATCGAGGGCGCGCGCTACATCATCAGCTGTGTCAGGGTCGGCGGCCTCGAAGCCTATGCCGACGACATCCGCATTCCGCTGAAATACGGCATCGACCAATGCGTCGGCGACACGATCTGCGCCGGCGGTATCCTCTATGGCCAGCGCAACATTCCGGTGATCCTGGATTTTTGCAAGGACGTAAGAGAGGTCGCCGAGACCGACGCGAAATTCCTCAACTATGCCAACCCGATGGCGATGAACACCTGGGCGGCGATCGAGTATGGCAAGGTCGACACGGTCGGGCTATGCCACGGCGTCCAGCATGGCGCCGAACAGATCGCCGAGGTGCTGGGCGCGAAATCGCCCAGGGAACTCGACTATGTCTGTTCCGGCATCAACCACCAGACCTGGTTCATCGATCTGCGCCTCAACGGCCGCCGCATCGGCAAGGACGAACTGATTGCCGCCTTCGAGGCGCACCCGGTCTATTCCAGGCAGGAAAAGCTGCGCATCGACGTCCTGAAGCGTTTCGGCGTCTATTCGACCGAAAGCAATGGCCACCTTTCCGAGTACCTGCCCTGGTACCGCAAGCGGCCGGACGAGATCACGCGCTGGATCGACATGTCCGACTGGATCCATGGCGAGACGGGCGGCTATCTCCGCTATTCGACCGAGACCCGCAACTGGTTCGAAACGGAATATCCGCAATTCCTCGAAGCGGCGTCGAAGCCGATCGACGCGTCCAAGCGCTCCAACGAGCATGCGAGCCACATATTGGAAGCGCTGGAGACCAACCGCGTCTATCGCGGCCATTTCAACGTCAGGAACGATGGGGTGATCACCAACCTGCCGCAGGACGCCATCATCGAGTCGCCCGGCTTCGTCGACCGCTTCGGCATCAACATGACCGCCGGCATCACGCTGCCGGAGGCATGTGCGGCCACCTGCATGGCGTCGATCAATGTCCAGCGCATGTCGGTGCATGCCGCGATATCAGGCGATATCGATCTCTTGAAGCTCGCCGTGCTGCACGACCCGCTGGTTGGCGCGGTTTCGACGCCCGAAGAGGTCTGGCAGATGGTGGATGAGATGGTCGTCGCGCAGGCGGCCTGGCTGCCGCAATATGCCGATGCTGTACCGGCCGCCAGGGAGCGGCTTTCGAAATCCGGGGTGAAGACCCGCGAATGGGCAGGCGCGGCACGGCGCAATGTTCGCTCGATCGAAGAACTGCGCGCCGAAAAGGCCGCGCTGAAGCAGGCCGGCTGACGCCTCAAATGCCGAGGCAGACCTGCGGGAGGCAGGTCCGACCTGGCCGGCCGTCATTACGAAAAAGGTGGGCAGCAAACAAACGTCCAGACACGAGGGAGGAGACAATGAGAAACTTACGCAACATGGGCATTGCAGCCGGACTGGCGCTGGGCGTCTCCGTCCCGGCACTCAACGCATTCGCTTCCGAACCGACGGTCCCGCCGGCGCCGGCGCAGTTTCCGGCCGAGGGCAAGATCAGCTATGTGCCGCGCGACTCCATCCTGGAGTTCAAGGCGCTGCCGCAATATCACGAGCCGGACTGGGTCACCGAGAAATACGTCAAGACCGGCAAGCTGCCGCCGGTGCAGGACAGGCTGCCGAAGGAGCCGCTGGTCTTCAAGACGGGCAACATGCCGGACGGCATCGGCGCCTATGGCGATACGATGCGCCATGTCATCGGCGGCCGGCCGGAAGGCTGGAATTACGGCGCCGGCCAGACGCAAGGTTGGGGCGGCATCGATATCGGCCTTTCCGAATGCCTGACGCGCACGGCGCCGCTGTTCCAGGTCGAGGCGAAGGACACGGAGCCGCTGCCGAACCTGGCCAGGAGTTGGGACTGGTCGAGCGACGGCCACAAGCTGACCATGCATCTGGTCGAAGGCGCCAAATGGTCGGACGGCGCACCCTTCAACGCAGACGACGTCATGTTCTACTGGGACGACGAGGTCGTCGACCCGAACGTCTCGCCATTGAACGGCGCGACGCAGGAGACCTTCGGCGTCGGCACGACGCTGAAGAAGATCGACGACTACACCGTCGAATGGACCTTCAAGGAAGCATTTCCCAAGCAATACCTCTACGCCATGGCCTATGGCACTTTCTGCCCGGGCCCGGCACATATCCTGAAGCCGCAGCATCCGAAATATTCTGATAACACCTACGACCAGTTCAAGAACGCCTTTCCGCCGGAATTCATGAACATGCCGGTGATGGGCGCCTGGGTGCCGGTCGAATACCGGCCGGACGACATCATCGTCATGCGCCGCAATCCCTACTACTGGAAGGTCGACGAAAAGGGCAACCAGCTGCCCTACCTCAACGAGCTGCACTACAAGCTGTCGACCTGGGCCGACCGCGACGTCCAGGCGGTGGCCGGCTCGGGCGACTTCTCCAATCTCGAGCAGCCGGAAAACTTCGTCGCCTCGCTGAAGCGCGCGGCCGAGGCGAATGCGCCGGCCCGGCTCGCCTTCGGCCCACGGCTCATCGGCTACAATCTGCGCATGAACTTTTCCGCCAATGGCTGGGGCAACCCCGACGAACGCGGCCAGGCGATCCGCGAATTGAACCGCAACGAGGACTTCCGCAAGGGGGTCACCATGGCGCTAGACCGCAAGGCGCTCGGCGACTCGCTGGTCAAGGGTCCGTTCACCGCCATCTATCCCGGCGGCCTCTCCTCGGGCACCAGCTTCTATGACCGCAATTCGACTGTGTATTACCCCTTCGATCTCGAAGGCGCCAAGGCCGAACTCGCCAAGGCCGGACTCAAGGACACGGACGGCGACGGCTTCGTGAACTTCCCGGCCGGTACCGCCGGCGGCAAGAACGTCGAGATCGTGATGCTGGTCAACAACGACTACGGCACGGACAAGAGCCTCGCCGAAGGCGTCGTCGCCCAGATGGAGAAGCTTGGGCTACGGGTCGTGCTCAACGGTCTCAACGGCACCCAGCGCGATGCTTCGCAATATTCCGGCCGCTTCGACTGGCTGATCCGGCGCAACGACCAGGAACTGACCTCAGTCGTGCAGAACACCGAACAGCTCGCGCCCGTCGGTCCGAAGACCAGCTGGGATCACCGTGCGCCGGAAAGCGGCCAGGTCGACCTGATGCCTTTCGAAAAGGACCTCGTCGACATCGTCAACAAGTTTGTCTCCTCGTCAGATAATGACGAGCGCGCCAGCTTGATGAAGCGGTTCCAGAAGATCTCGACGGAGCATGTCTACAATGTCGGCCTGACGGAATATCCCGGTGCACTGATCATCAACAAGCGCTTCTCCAACATTCCGCAGGGCACGCCGATCTTCATGTTCAACTGGGCCGAGGATTCGATCATCCGCGAACGGGTTTTCGTCGCGGCCGACAAACAGGCGAAATACGAGTTGTTCCCTGAGGAGCTCCCCGGCAAGCCTGGAGACAAGGGCCCAATGTAGGTTTACCTCCCCTGACTGAGAGAGACCCGGCCGCGCTGACGGCGCGGCCGGGACAAACCACACCCCGAACGCCCCAAGCGTCCGGCGAGACAAGGAAGCGGACCGTCTGATGTTGCGATTCCTGTTCACGCGCATAGCGTCGGCGATCCCGGTCCTCGCCATTTTGAGCCTGGTCACCTTCGCCATCATCCAGGCGCCGCCGGGCGACTACGCCGATTACATCCGCTCGCAGCTGATCAACCAAGGTGGAGCCTCATTCGCTGAGGCCGACGCGCAGGCCAAGGCCTATCGGATAGAACATGGTCTCGATAAGCCACTGCCGGTCCAGTATCTCAACTGGATCGGCGGCATCATCACCCGCGGCGATTTCGGCTACAGCCTCTATTACAACAAGCCGGTGGCCGATGTGGTGGGAGAGCGCCTGCCGCGCACGCTGCTTCTGGCGCTGGTCTGCCATCTGCTCGCCTCGGTTCTCGGCATCACCTTCGGCATATGGGCGGCGACCCGGCAATATTCCTGGATCGACTCGACGCTGTCAGCCATTTCCTTCCTCGGCATGACGGTGCCCCGCTTCCTGATGGCGCTGATCATCGTCTACCTGCTGGTCTTCCAGTTCAACGTCTCGGAGATCGGCAGCTTCTTCTCGCCGCAATATGGCGGCGCGCCGTGGTCGTGGGCGAAGTTCGTCGACCTGGTCAAGCATGTCTGGCCGGTGGTGGCGATCGCGACCTTTGGCGGGCTCGCCTACAATATGCGCGTCATGCGCGGCAATCTGCTCGACACGCTGAACGCGCAATATGTCGAAACGGCTAAGGCCAAGGGCCTGACCGGCAGCGCCGTCGTGATGCGCCACGCCGTGCCCAACGCGCTGCACCCGCTCGTCATGTATCAGGGCGTGGTGCTGCCCTACATGCTCACCGGCGAGATCGAGACGGCGATCATCTTCGCGCTGCCGACCGTCGGCCCGGCCATCGTCGGCTCGATGGCGGTCGGCGACGTCTATGTCACCGCGACCTTCATGATGGTGCTGTCGGCAACGCTGATCGTCGGCAACATCATAGCTGACATGCTGCTCGTGCTGCTCGATCCGCGCGTGCGCCAGTTCGGGGAAAGATAGATGCTGGCTCGCGACACACCGCTACCGCCGCTGCCGGCCGAGGGAATTCCCGCAACCAAACCGGCGCGCGGCAATGAGAGCTACATCGCACTCGTCTGGCGCCGGCTGAAGCGTTCCTGGACCGGCATGGCCGGGCTTTGGCTGGTCGTGTTCCTGCTGCTGATGACGGTGTTCGCCGAGTTCCTGGCGCCGATGGACCCGAAGGCGACGGATGTCGGCTTCGCCCCGCCTCAGTTGCCGAGCTTCCACGACAGGGACGGCAATTTCGTCGCCCGGCCGAGGGTGTATGCGCTGGCCGATTCGGCCGATCTCGATCCGGTCACCTTCCAGCCCATCGTCGGCGCCGACTATGACCATCCAAGGCTGCTTGGATTCTTCGTCGAGGGCGCGCCCTACAAGCTCTTCGGGCTCATCCCGGCGAACCGGCATTTCTTCGGCTCGATGGACGGCCAGCCGGTGCATTTCCTCGGCACAGACAAGTTCGGCCGCGATCTGCTGTCGCGCGCCATCCAAGGCTCGCGCGTCTCGCTGATGATCGCGCTGACGGTCGTCTTCATCATCACCGTCATCGGCACCACAGTCGGCATGGTCTCCGGCTATTTCGGCGGCAGGTTCGATGTCTGGATGCAGCGCTTCGTCGAACTGGTGCTCGCCTTCCCGCAGCTGCCGCTCTATCTGGCGCTGACGACGCTGATCCCGGTCACCGCTCCGACCAATGTCTTCCTCGCCTTCGTCATCATCGTCATGTCGGCGCTGGGCTGGGCGCAGATGTCGCGCGAGGTGCGCGGCAAGACGCTGGCGCTGGCGCAGATCGAGTATGTGCGCGCCGCCATGGCGGTCGGCGCCACCGACCGGCGCATCATCATGCAGCACATCTTCCCCAATGTGATGAGCCATGTGATCGTCGCCGTGACGCTGGCGATCCCGACGGTGGTGCTCCTGGAATCCTTCCTCGGTTTCCTCGGCTTCGCCGTCAAGCCGCCGCTGATCTCTTGGGGCCTCATGCTGCAGGACACCGCGACCTATTCGGTCATCGGCACCTATCCCTGGATCCTGTCACCGGTCGGTTTCGTGCTCGTCACCGTCTTTGCCTTCAACGCACTCGGCGATGGCCTGCGCGATGCCGTCGATCCCTATTGAGGTGGCAGAGATGACCGTTGTACTCGCAGAGCCCTTTGCACCAGCCGTCCGCTACGACCATGGCGGGCGCCAGGATCAACCCGTCATCGACGCCCGCAACATCGAGGTCGCCTTCAAGGTCGAGCACGGCGTCGTCGAAGCGGTCAAGGACGTCTCGTTCCAGCTCTATCGCGGCGAGACGATCGCCATCGTCGGCGAATCCGGTTCCGGCAAGTCGGTGACGGCGCGCACCGTCATGGGGCTGCTGTCGCGGCGGGCCACGGTGTCGCCCAAATCGAGCGTCGAATACGATGGACAGAACATCCTGAAGTTCCCCGAGAGCGCGCGGCGCAAGCTGCGCGGCAACCGCATCTCGATGATCTTCCAGGAGCCGATGAGCTCGCTCAACCCGATCTACACGGTCGGCAGCCAGATCGTCGAGGCGATCAGGGTGCACCGCAAGGTGAGCCGCAGGGAGGCCTGGACACGGGCGCTCGAACTTTTGCAGCATGTCCAGATTCCCGACCCCGTCGCGCGGCTCAAGCAATATCCGCACCAGCTCTCGGGCGGACAGCGCCAGCGGGTGATGATCGCCATGGCGCTGGCCAACGACCCCGACGTGCTGATCGCCGACGAGCCGACGACCGCTCTCGACGTCACCGTCCAGGCGCGGATCCTGAACCTGATCCGCAATCTGCAGAAAGAGCTGCGCATGGCGGTGATCCTGATCACCCACGACCTCACCGTGGTGCGCCAGTTCTCCGACTATGTCTATGTCATGCAGCACGGTGAAATGTGCGAGCACAACGTCACGGAACGGCTTTTCGCCGATCCGCAGCATCCCTATACAAGGCGGCTGCTTGCGTCCGAGCCGCACGGGCGGCCGAAACCGCTGCCGGAGGGCTCTAGCACCATCCTCGAGGCGAGCGGCGTGCGCGTCTGCTTCATGCTGCGCCATGGCGGCTTCCTGAAACCGGACTGGCGCGAACTGGTCGCCGTCGACGACCTCGACCTCAGCCTGCGCCGCCATGAGACGCTGGGGCTGGTCGGCGAATCCGGCTCCGGCAAGACCACTTTCGGCCAGACCCTGCTGCGGTTGACCGACGCCAAACGCGGCGAGATCCGCTTCGACGGCAAGCCGATCCACGACCTGTCGCGGGCCGAGATGCGGCCGCTGCGTTCGCGCATGCAGATCGTCTTCCAGGACCCGTTCTCATCGCTCAATCCGCGCATGACGATCGGGCAGATCATCGAGGAAGGGCTGATCGTCAACAGCATAGGCGCGACGCGGCGCGAGCGCATCGAACGGGTGCGCGAGGCGCTGGTCAGCGCCGGCATGCCCGGCGACATCCTGTCGCGATTTCCGCATGAGTTCTCCGGCGGCCAGCGCCAGCGCATCGCGATTGCCCGCGCCATCGCGCTCGAACCGGAATTCATCCTGCTCGACGAGCCGACCTCGGCGCTGGACCTTTCCGTCCAGGCGCAGATCATCGACCTGCTGCGCAAGCTGCAGGACGAGCGCGGCCTGAGCTACCTCTTCATCTCGCACGACCTCAAGGTGGTGCGCGCGCTGTGCCATCGCGTCATCGTCATGCAGCACGGCAAGATCGTCGAGCAGGGTCGCGTCGACGACGTCCTCACCAATCCCAAGACCGCCTACACCGAACGGCTCGTCAGGGCCGCATTCGAAGTGGCCTGAACATAGCCGGAGGTTAGCGTGGCAAGAAATCCCAAGATCACTTTCATCGGCGCCGGCTCGACGGTGTTCATGAAGAACATCGTCGGCGACGTGCTGCAGCGCCCGTCGCTTGCGGGCGCGACGATCGCACTGATGGACATCAATCCGCGGCGGCTGGAAGAGAGCGCCGTCGTCGTCAACAAGCTGATCGCGACGCTCGGCGTGAAGGCCAGGGCCGAAACCCATTCCGATCAGCGCAAGGCGCTGGCAGGCGCCGATTTCGTCGTCGTCGCCTTCCAGATCGGCGGTTACGAGCCCTGCACCGTCACCGACTTCGAGGTGCCGAAGAAATACGGCCTGCGCCAGACGATCGCCGACACGCTCGGCGTCGGCGGCATCATGCGCGCCTTAAGGACCGTGCCGCATCTGTGGAAGGTCTGCGAGGACATGCTCGCCGTCTGCCCGCAGGCGATCATGCTGCAATATGTCAACCCGATGGCGATCAACACCTGGGCGATATCGGAGAAATATCCCGACATCAGACAGGTCGGCCTCTGCCATTCGGTGCAGGGCACGGCAATGGAGCTGGCGCACGATCTCGACCTTCCCTACGAGGAGATCCGCTATCGCTCGGCCGGTATCAACCACATGGCGTTCTACCTGAAGTTCGAGCATCGCCAGCCGGACGGCTCCTACCGCGACCTCTATCCCGACCTCGTGCGCGCCTATCGCGAAGGCCGCGCGCCCAAGCCCGGCTGGAACCCGCGCTGCCCCAACAAGGTGCGCTACGAGATGCTGACGCGCCTAGGCTTCTTCGTCACCGAAAGCTCGGAGCATTTCGCCGAATACACGCCCTACTTCATCAAGGACGGCCGTCCCGACCTGATCGAGAAGTTCGGCATCCCGCTCGATGAATATCCGAAGCGTTGCATCGAACAGATCGAGCGCTGGAAGGACCAGGCGGAGGCCTATCGCTCGGCGGAGCGGATCGAGGTCGAAGAGTCGAAGGAATATGCCTCCTCGATCATGAATTCGGTATGGACCGGCGAGCCTTCCGTCATCTACGGCAACGTCCGCAACAATGGCTGCATCACTTCGCTGCCCCGGGATTGCGCGGCCGAGGTGCCGTGCCTTGTCGACGCCTCAGGCATCCAGCCGACCTATATCGGCGACCTGCCGCCGCAATTGACGGCGCTGATCCGCACCAACATCAATGTGCAGGAATTGACGGTGCGGGCGCTGATGACGGAGAATCGCGAACACATCTACCACGCGGCGATGATGGATCCGCACACCGCGGCCGAGCTCGACCTCGACCAGATATGGTCGCTGGTCGATGATCTGCTCGCCGCTCATGGCGACTGGCTGCCGGCATGGGCGCGAACGCGCGCCAAGACCGAGGCGGCCTGATCGCCCGACAGGCTGGGATCAGGAGCCAGCTTTTTCGCGCGCCACGGCCTGCCAGCCGATGTCGCGGCGGCAGAAGCCTTGCGGCCAATCGATCCGGTCGAGCCCGGCATAGGCCTTTTTCTGCGCTTCGCCGACCGTCCGGCCGAGCGCCGTGACGTTGAGCACGCGGCCGCCATTGGCGACCAGCGCGCCGCTGTTGATGGCCGTGCCAGCATGGAAGATCTCGACGCCGTCACCAGCCGCCTCTTCGACGCCGCGAATGACCGAACCCTTTTCAGGCGTGCCGGGATAGCCCCTCGCCGCCATCACCACGGTCAGCGCTGCCTCATCGCGCCAGCGTATGGAGGTGTGCGCAAGCTGGCCGTCGACGGCGGCGTTGAGCAGCACCAGGAGATCGTCCTTCAGCCGCATCATCAGCACCTGGCATTCGGGATCGCCGAAGCGGGTGTTGTATTCGATCAGCTTCGGCCCGTTGTCCGTGATCATCAGCCCGGCAAACAGCACGCCGGAAAACGGCGCGCCTGTTTCAGCCATGCCGCGCATGGTCGGCTCGATGATCTCGCGCATGGTGCGGTCGATCATCTGCGGCGTCATCACCGGGGCTGGCGAATAGGCGCCCATGCCGCCGGTGTTCGGGCCGGTGTCACCGTCGCCGACACGCTTGTGATCCTGAGCGGTGCCGAACGGCAGCGCGGTGACGCCGTCGCACAGGCAGAAGAAACTCGCCTCCTCGCCGACGAGGAATTCCTCGACCACCACTTCGGCGCCGGCCTGCCCGAAGGAGCCGTCGAAACAGGCATCGAGCGCGGCCAGCGCTTCGGGCAGCGTCATGGCGACGGTGACGCCCTTGCCGGCCGCCAGCCCGTCGGCCTTGATGACGATCGGCGCGCCCATGGTCTGGACATAGACCCTGGCCGACGCCAGGTCGCCGAAGCGGCCATAGGCCGCCGTCGGGATATCGTATTTGGCGCAAAGGTCCTTGGTGAACCCCTTGGAGCCTTCCAGCCGTGCTGCCGCCCTGGACGGACCGAAGACCCGGATGCCCGCGGCGCGCAAATCATCGGCAATGCCGGCGACCAGCGGCCCTTCCGGACCGACGACGACAAGATCGATTTTTTTCTCCTGGCAGAAGGCGGCGACCGCGGCATGATCGGCAATGTCGAGCTTGACCAGCTCGGCGTCGCGGCCGATGCCCGGATTGCCGGGTGCGGCATAGAGCTTGGTCAAGAGCGGCGAGGCCGCGATCTTCCAGGCCAGGGCATGTTCGCGGCCACCGGAGCCGATCAACAAAACGCGCATGCCCATGTTCCTTCATTCCACAACAGGGACTGCGCTATTGCGCCTCGCACGACTGGTCAAGACATTTGGGCACCATGAGCGCGGTTGCGCACGGGAACGTCAGACATCAATCTTCGGTGAGCGCGGCGCGATCAGCTGCGAAAGACGACCGGGAACCAATCCTCGCGCAGTTTTTGTCCGGGCTTCATGTCGTGGCCTGGGTAAGGAGGAGAGGTGCGGCCGGGCCGCTCGACATAGCGCGCATCGTCGCCGACCCAGCGCAGCGACAGCGCGCGGCGCCGTGCCGCAGTCATGTTGCCGCGGGCGCCATGCGCGGTCCTGAAGTCGAACAGGATGGCGTCGCCCGGTTGCATTTCCCATTCGAGAACCTTCATGCCGGGATCCTGGTCGGGATCGGGCACCGGCAGATAGTCGCCCTCGGCGGCGTAGAAATTGCTGTCGTCGAGCCAGCGCACCGGCAGGATCATCTTGTCCCATTTGTGCGAGCCGGCAATCACCCGCAACGTCGCTTCCTTGACCGGATCGATCGGTATCCAGAAGCTGACCGTTTGCCGCCCGTCGACGAAGTAATAGGGGATGTCCTGATGCCATGGCGTCGGCTTCTGCGTGCCGGGTTCCTTGACCAGCACGTGATCGTGGAAGAACTGCGCGGTGCGCGACTGCATCACCGCCGCAGCCAGTTCGGCCGCTGGTGATTCCCGTATCACCTTGACGAATTCGGGAATGCGCTCCCAGTTGCAATAGTCGTCGAAGAAACTGCCGCGGCCATTGGCGATATCGGAAGCGGTGGCGCTGCGGTTCTCGATGTTGCGCTCGATGCCGGCGGCAATCGTGTCGACCCAATCGTGGAAAGCACCGCGGATGCAGACGGCGCCATCGCGCTGATAGTCTTCTATGGTTGCGGCGTCGATCTGGTGCTGGGAGGCCATCGCGTTCTCCTACCGGGATGGCCAACTATTGCAGTCGTTGCACGAGAGGTAAACATCGATCCGCAACCGTTGAATGCGGCGCTGGCGCTCGTTGCGAGAGGATGGCCGTAACGATTTTTCACATCATGGCCATTCGGCTTGACGCTTGACGGCTTTCATCGCTGCTGCCACTTCAGCGGGATGGAAAACATCCAATCGAAAGCAGCCCAGGGGCGCGTCGCCGATGCGCCGAGCGGCCATTGGGTCTATCGGGTGCTGCCGCGCTGGCTGTGGCCCTATGCGCAGCTTGCAAGGTGGGACCGGCCGATAGGCTGGCAGTTGCTGCTGTGGCCGTGCTGGTGGTCGGCAGCCCTTGCCGCGAGCGCCTATCCCCGCCCCTCGGATCCACTGCTGACGCTGTTGCCGGCGCCCTGGTATCTCCTGTTGTTCCTGATCGGCGCCATCGCCATGCGCGGCGCCGGCTGCACCTATAACGACCTGGTCGACGAGGACATCGACAACCAGGTGGAACGCACGCGTTCGCGACCGTTGCCGGCGGGAAAGGTCACGCGCCGGCAGGCCTGGGCGTTTGTCGCCATTCAGGCACTGGTCGGCCTGGCGGTGCTTTTGCAGTTCAACGACTTCGCCATCCCGCTCGGCATCGTCTCGCTCGTCATCGTCGCCGTCTACCCATTCATGAAGCGATTCACCAACTGGCCGCAACTGGTTCTCGGCCTTGCCTTTTCCTGGGGTGCGTTGATGGGATGGGCGGTCGAGTTCGGCGATCTCGATGGCCCTGCAATCATGCTCTACATCGGCTCGATCCTGTGGGTGATCGGCTACGACACGATCTATGCGCATCAGGACAAGGAGGACGACGCCATCGTCGGCGTGCGCTCGACCGCGCGCCTGTTCGGCGACAACACCAAGACCTGGCTCGTGGGGCTCTATGGCGGCGCGCTGGCCTGCTTCGCCATCGCCTTCGCCTCGGCGCAGGCGCCGGTGCCGGCGCTGGCCGGGCTGATCGCCGCCGGCGCCCATATGGCGCGGCAGATCGCGAGGCTGGACATCGACGATCCGGACCAGTGCCTCAAGCTGTTCCAGTCGAACAACCAGGTCGGCTGGCTGATCTTTCTCGGCCTGATCGGCGGCGCGGTGTGGGTGGCGCTGAAGCCGCTCGTCTAGCAGCGCGCGAAGATCCCATCAGCCGCATGCATCGAAGACGACGATCGCCGGAAATCCTTGTCGTGAGGAAGTCGCACCGTGACGGGGCAACCGAATCCAAGGTCTTGCGTTAATCAAGCAATCGGTGAACTAGCCTCAGGGCAGAAGGATGACTTACGAGATAAAAATGCGTCATGCTCGCGACAGAGATCTCCTGTCCGGGAGCGAGCCCTATGTGATTGAGTGTTTCGCGCGGCAAAACGGCATCACGGCCGCTCAGGTGCACACCCTTATGAGGCGATATGGAAGCCGCCGTACGGTGCTCGAAGCCGCGGTGAAGCGCTTTGACCGCGCCCAGCTCCGTAAGCGCCAGCTGGCAAGGTGGGAGCGCGACTGATGCCTCAACTGGTGGTTTTCATGATTAAAAATCTTGCGACGGGAGCAATGATCGGGCTCTTTGTGGCAGGTTGGCTGATCACTTATGGCTCCATCGCTGACCTTTTGCCTTCAAGCGACAACAGTTACCTGGCGATTGGGATAGTGGCGTATTCGATGGCTTCCACATTCGGCCTCGGCTTTCTGGCCACGGCGTTGTTGCTTTTGAAATAAGCGGCAGCGCCTTGCCTGGCGACAACCTTCCCTTGAGATCTTCAGTTTGAGACAATACCGCCCCAGCTGGACCACGAGGCACTTCAGGGAAAAACAACCCGGACGCCGGTTGAATTGGAACTCATCGAAACCGTCTATTCGTCGCGCGAGATGATTTCCTCGCCGCCGATGACCAGCCTGAGGCCGAGGTCGCCGGCCCGACGGCGGGCGAGGAAACGTGGGCGGCGCGTGGTCGAGACGCGGCCCTTGCGGCGGTCCTGCGCCGGCAGCGTCTTGATGGCGGCGCCAAGCGATTCCTCCAGCGTGCGAGCAATGCCGTCCGCTTCGATCAACAGCATCGGCAGGCGGTAGGCGTCGGCCCAGGCGCGCCAGTCGGCGGCGACATCGTCGAGATCGTCGGCCACCAGCAGCGGCACCGACAGCATCGGATCATTGTGCAGGAGCTCCAGGGTTACCGTGACATTGCCATCCGGATCCTCCATCGCGCGGGCGGCCACGCCGCGAAACGCGTTGGCGGGCAGAGCGATGATCGCCGGCACGCCGCTCATCTCCAGCGTGCGGCGAATGACAGCGCCACGCTGGTCGATGGTGAAGGTAACGTCGCCATAGTCGTCGCGGGTGGCGTAGCTTGCCACCTGCGGCAGGCGGAATGGGTCGAGGCGCATATTGCACCCGGCCCAGACTGGCTTCAGTCCGATGTTCATAGATTGCCTTTCCTGTCTCTCCTGAGAGCCGGCTTGCGGTTCTCTCCGGGCCGGTTTGTCCAGCCTCGTTGTGGAGAAACATTAGCGCGCGCTTCTTACCGCTGCGCTTAAGAAAGTCAGTTAAATTTTGCTGATCGCAGGCGATGGTTATCGGAATGCCACCGGGCTCGCGCTCAGGAAAGGATCAGATAACCTTACCGGGATTCATGATGCCGGCCGGGTCGAAGACCGCCTTCACCCTGCGCATCAGATCGATGGCCATCGGCGGCGCCGTGGCGATCAGTTCGTCGCGCTTCAGCTGGCCGATGCCGTGCT
The DNA here is from genome assembly GCF_003034915.1 of Mesorhizobium helmanticense. Lineage (GTDB taxonomy): Bacteria > Pseudomonadota > Alphaproteobacteria > Rhizobiales > Rhizobiaceae > Mesorhizobium > Mesorhizobium helmanticense. The sequence goes on from NZ_PZJX01000028.1 coordinate 263,598, forward strand.
CGGCCGAGATCGAGCCGTGATAGCTGCGCACGACATCGTGCACGGCCTGGTTCATGGCGTGGTACAGGCCGAGGAACGCCTCGTCATCGCCATCGACCGGCCGGGAGATGTTGTAATGGAGGTTGCCGTCGCCCATGTGGCCGAAGCAAACCACGCGGGCACCCGGGCTGACGGATTGCACCGCGCCAGCCGCCTTGTCGATGAAGGACGGGATGGAGGCCACCGGCACCGAGATGTCGTGCTTGATCGAGGCGCCCTCGGGCTTTTGCGCATCGGGCAGAACCTCGCGGAAATTCCAGAAAGCGTCGCCCTGCGCGATGCTCGCCGCAATCACCGCATCGCCGACGATCTCCTGCTCGAGGCCTTCCGACAGCACCTCTTCGATCAGCGCCCGCGCATCCTCCGCCGAGCGCCCGGATGAGATCTGCATCAGCACATACCACGGCCAATCCTCGGCCAGTGGGCGCACCACACCTTGGGCATGCGCAAGCGTGAAATCGTGGGGCCTCTGGCCGATCAGCTCGAAGGCGGTGAGCGCGGCGCCGGCGCGGTCCATGGCCAGGCTGAACAGGGAGAGTGCCGCCTCGGGCGACGACATTCCGACAAAAGCCACTTCCCGCCCCTTCGGCTTGGGAAAAAGCTTGAGCACGGCGGCAGTGATGACGCCAAGCGTACCCTCGGCGCCGACGAACAGGTTCTTCAGATCGTAGCCGGTGTTGTCCTTCTTCAGCTTGCGCAGGTCGTCGAACACCTCGCCGGTCGGCAGCACCACTTCGACGCCGAGACAGAGCTCACGCGCATTGCCATAGGCAAGCACGCCGGTGCCGCCGGCATTGGAAGAGAGGTTGCCGCCGATCTGGCAGGAACCTTGCGCGGCGAGCGACAGCGGAAACAGCCGGTCGGCGGCATCGGCCGCCTCCTGCAAGGTCTGCAGGATGACGCCTGCCTCGACAGTGACCGTGTTGGACAAGACGTCGATCTCGCGGATGCGGTTCAGCCTGGACAGCGATAGCACGATCTCGCGGCCGGAAACATCCGGCACCTGTGCGCCGACCAGCCCGGTATTGCCGCTTTGCGGCACGATCGGCGTGCCGGTCTCGCTCGCCAGCCGCATGATGCGGCTGACCTCGTCGACGCTGCCGGGCCTCAGCACCAGCGCCGTTCTGCCATGCCAAAGGCCGCGCCGCTCGGTGAGGAAAGGCGCAATATCCTGCTGGTCGCGAAGCGCATATTTGTCGCCGACAATTGTCGCGAAGCGGTCGATGAGGGCGGCGTCGAGGTCTTGGGATATGTCGTTCATGGGTGGAAACTATTGCCCTGTGTCGATCTTGTCACGCGTGGCGGCCCGGTCACGCGTGGCGGCCCGGTCACGAGGAGCGGCGGCGCGCGACAGCCGGTCGTTGATCGCCTCGCCCAGCCCATCGAATGGGATAGGCTCGACAGCGATGGTCTTGGCGCCGCTGTGATCGAGATCCTGCAAATGGGCGAAAAGGTTGCTCGCCGCCTCGCGCAGGTCGCCTGATACCGACAGGTTGCGAAAGGCGACCGCACCTTGCCAGCCTTCGGCACGGCGGCCGCCAAAAGCCAGAAGAGCCTCGCCCTTGGCGATTTTCCCGGCGTTGACACGCACCGCGGCGCCCGGCGCGTAGTGCGAGGCGAGCATGCCCGGCGCCTCGATGCCTTCGGAACCGCGCAGCAGCGGCATGCCGGCGACTGCCTCGATGTCGCCGGCGGCAATACCGCCCGGTCTCAGGAGCCGCAATCTTGCGCCTTCAACCTTGACGATCGTCGATTCCAATCCAACAGGCGTCGCACCGCCATCGACCACCAATTTGATCCTGGGACCGAGATCGGCTGCCACGGCCTCGGCGGTCGTGGCGCTGATCTTGCCCGAGGAATTGGCACTGGGCGCCGCGAGCGGGCGACCGAGCCTGGCGATCAGCTCGCCGCCAAAACCCTTGGGCATGCGCAGCGCGATCGTGTCGAGCCCCGCGGTGACCAGCGGATGAATGCCGTTGCCGGAACGTTGCGGCAGCACCAGCGTCAGCGGCCCCGGCCAGAATGCCTGCGCCAGCCGTTTCGACAGCGGGTCGAACAGCGCGATGCGCTCGGCCATCGCCAGGTCGGCGACATGGGCGATCAGCGGGTTGAAGCGCGGCCGACCCTTGGCCTCGAAAATGCGCGCCACGCCGACGCCATTGGTCGCGTCCGCGGCCAGCCCGTAAACGGTTTCCGTCGGAATGGCGACGACGTCGCCGCTTTCGAGCAGCGCCAGCGCCATTTCCATCGCATCGCCGACGGCGCGTATTTCAACCACGGTCGTTACCTCACAGATGCCGGCTGCGTAGTACGGCGGCGGCCGTGGGGCAAGTCCGAGCGTCAGCGAATCCTCGATCGCTAAAATGCCATGCTTCCCCGCAAGCCCGCATCAATCGCTGCACAAGTATGGTGCCGGCTTCTTGGGCAAGGGGAATTGTCATGGTCTCGGTGCGCATTCTCGGAGCGCTTGGTCTCATCCTGGCGGCGGGCGAAGCGCAGGCTTCATCCATCATCGTTCTCAGCGCACCGGCTTCGACGCCATCGGTCGTCAGGCCCGGCGCACCCGAGACGGGGACGATGGCCGAGAGCAAGGCCGGTAATTCGACGCCATCGGTCGTGGCACTCGGCGCCGCTGAGTCCGACGTCACCTATGAAAAGGTGGCGGCGATCCCGAACCAGCCCGAGCTAAAACGCGGTTTCATGCCCGGCCCGATGATCATTCGCGGCGGCATTGTCGGTGGCGACTTTTCTATTCCAACGCCGGCCGCCGCCGCAGCGGCGCCTCAAGCAGGGTCCGGCAACCAGACGGAAGCGGCGAACAGCCCACCCGAGCCGCAACCGACACCCATCCCCGAGACCGACCAGGCCAGATAGAGTTCGAAGCGCTTCCGGCTCAAACGCCCGCAATCGCCAAGAGCCAGGCCAGGATATCGAACAACAGAAACAGCAGCGCAATCTGCAACGCCACCCGCAGCCGCTGGATAATTCGCCAGTTGCTGGCCATGTCCGCCTTGATGCGAAGGGCAAGCGCGCGGCGCATGGCCGACATCGTTGCCGGCCTGTCGCCATCGACATATTGATGGAGCAGTTCTTCGGGGTCGAAGCGGAATGTGTATTGGTGCTAGGGCCAAAGCATGAAGACGATCAGCCCGCCGATGCCGAACAGCAGAGCCACCGCGATCCAGTCCCAAAGTCCTAGCCCGTTGGCAAGAGCCGCGCCGCCGAGCAACGAGTTGGCGAATGCGGTGGCAAAGATAAGGCTCCCGGCGCGGGTGCTCATGTTCTCCACGAGGTTCTGCTGCTGCGTAAGACCTCTCACCGCCTCCTGATAGATGAACGCAAGACGCGGATCATCGTCGGCAAGACTGCTTGCGGCAGTTCCGTTGCTGTCTCCTCCGCTCGGACGTTCGGCCATAAGGGTGCTTCTCCAGCGCGGCAGGGATGCGCCAGCTTAGCTCAAATCCTGCGCCGTAAAAACACGAGAGCATTTTGCAGCCAGGTGCATCACCTGGCCAGCGCACGAATGCGATCAAAAAAATAGAGCGGGATGCACCGCATCCCGCTCCCGTGAATTCCGGAGCCTGATAAATATCAGGCCGCGACTTCTTCGTCCGCCTCGTCGGTGGATGCCTCGTCGGATTCGTCTTCTTCGTCAGCGTCTTCGGCTTCGGCCTTCACGCTGTCGTCGTCTTCCTTGTCGTTGTCATCATCGTCTTCGTCTTCGTCGTCTTCGTCCTCATCATCGTCCGAGAGGGTGGCGGCTTCTTCGTCTTCGTCGCCGTCCTCTTCCGTACCTTCGCTGTCTTCGTCGTCGCCTTCCTGCTCGTCGTCAGACAGGTCGGTTGCCTCGACCACCGCGGCGGCGGCCTGGTCGAGCATCGTTTCGGAAGCGGAATCAAGCGCCTCGGCGGGGGCCGGGGTTTCTTCTGTCACTTCGATTTCGTGAGCGGAATTCATGGAAGCCTCCGTGGGGTTGGGGAACATGTCCTTTTTGCCACGGAGAGATCATCGTCATATGACTGTAAGCCGGCTCGAACGGCCGGCCCAGCAAGATTTTTTCTGCTAATTCAGCCCGCGATCCTGGAGAAATCGGCGACCTGATCGGTGGCTGCCCGGATCCGGGCGAGCAAGGCCAGGCGATTGGCGCGGACGGCCTGATCCTCGTCGTTTACCAGCACTTGCTCGAAGAATGAATCAACCGGCTCGCGCAACACGCTAAGCGCCAGCATGGCGGCGGAAAAGTCTTCGTTTCGAATCGCTTCGCCGGCTTGCCTCTCAGCTTGATTCACCGCCGCAAACAGCGATTTCTCGGCCGCTTCCCGAAACAGCGCCGGCTCGACATGATCGGCAATCGTCGTTTTCTTCTTCTCCTCGGCGGCCAGGATGTTTGCCGCACGCTTGGTGCCGGCAAGCAGGTTCTTGCCGTCCTCGGTGTCGAGGAAGGAGCCGAGGGCTTCGACACGGCGGACGAGCATCGCCAAGTCATCGTTAACGGCGTCGCCTATCCTGCCTTCATGTTCTATGCCGCCTCCTTTGAGGAGTTTGACTGCGTCTATAAGGTCGTATCTCTGTCCCCGGTCTCTGAGGACCTGCTCCAGTCGATCCAAAACGAAATCCCGCAGTGACGCCGAATCTGACATCACTTTGATCATCACTTCGAAAATTGCCCCGTGAATTTCCTTCTGCTGCTTTTCGGCGGCGATTGCCTTAAGCCGATACTCGAGAAGCTTATCCATTTCGCCCGCTGGAAAAGCGGCAATGTAGCTTTCCATGCTGCGAAGAAAATTGGGAAGCTCGTTCGAACGCCAATTGAGACCGTGCATTAGAGCGAGAGAAATTATCGAGCACCGAACATCATTGTCTAGAATCAACCGGATCATCCCTAGCGCCGCCCTGCGAAGCGCGTAGGGATCCTTGCTGCCGGTTGGCTTCTCGTCGATGGCCCAGAATCCAACCAGCATATCGAGCTTGTCGGCGAGCGCCACCGCAATCGACACGGGATCGGACGGCACGCTGTCGGACGGACCCTGCGGCTTGTAGTGTTCCTCGATTGTCGCGGCGACCGAAGGATGCTCGCCTTGCAGCAGCGCATATTTGTGGCCCATGGCGCCCTGCAGTTCAGGGAATTCGCCGACCACTTCAGTCGTCAAATCGGCCTTTGCCAAAACTGCGGCACGCTCGACAAGATCGGGATCGGCACCGACGATAGGCGCGATCGCGCGCGCTAAATTCCGGATGCGCATCACCCGCTCGCCCTGCGTGCCAAGCTTGGCATGGAACGTCACGTTGAGATGGTCGAGGCGGGCCATGCGCTGGTCGAGCGGTTTCTTGAGATCCAGCCCGAATTTTTCGGCCGATGCCTTGAGCTGGTCGAGATCAGGCAAATCGCCCTGGTCGGTCGTCCAGAAATAGAGGGCGTCGGAGAGACGCGCGCGCACCACCTTGCCGTTGCCGTGCGCGATCTCCTTGCCGCCATCCTTCGCCTCGATATTGGCGGTCAGGATGAAGCGGTTGGACAGGTCCTCGCCATCACCTTGCGGGCGCGTCACGAAACATTTCTGGTTGGCGCGGATGGTCAGCCGGATCACCTCGGCGGGTATGGCCAGGAAATCCTCCTCGAACTCGCCCATCAGCACGACCGGCCATTCGACCAGCCCGGATACTTCTTCCAGCAATCCCTCGTCCTCGACGAGGTCGAGCCCGTTGGCGAAGGCGAGGTTGCGGGCGTCGGCAAGGATGATCTCCTTGCGCCGGTCGGCATCGAGCACGACCTTGGCCGCTTCCAGCTTGCTCACATAATCATCGAAGCGGCGCACGGTGATTTCGCCCGGCGCGAGGAAGCGATGGCCGTAGGTGACATTGCCCGAGCGGATGCCGTCGATCTCGAAATCGACCACCACCGGCTCCTCGGTCTCCGGGCCGAAGGTGCACAGGATCGATTGCAGCGGCCGCACCCAGCGCAATGAGCCCGGCTTCGCCGAAGCCGGCCCCCACCGCATCGATTTCGGCCAGGGAAAGCTGCGGATGATGCCGGGCACCAGTTCGGCGATGATGTCTTCCGCCGCCCTGCCCGGCCTGGAGATATGGGCGACATAGAAGTCGCCCTTCTTCGGATCGGCATGGATATGCGCCTCGGCAGCCGAGGCAAGGCCGGCCTTGCGCAGGAAACCCTGGACAGCCTGCTCCGGCGCCTTGGTCGAGGGGCCCTTGATCTCCTCGTTGATGTCCTTGGAGCGCGCGGTCAGGCCTCTGATATCGAGCGAAAGACGCCGCGGCGTCCAGTATTCGCGCGCCGCCTCGTAGGTCAGGCCCGCCTCGACAAGACCGTCGGTCAGCATCTTCCTCAGGTCGCCCGCAGCCTTGCGCTGCATGCGGGCGGGGATTTCTTCGGAGCGAAGTTCGAGAAGCAGGTCGGGCATTGGATGGGGCTCACGCGGCAAAATGGTCCGCGCGGGGCATAGCAACTCGGCTGGCCGCTGTCACCCTTCCGCGCAACATCGAGGCATCTGCCGGCGATTTCCGAAAAAATTCGACGGACTGTCGGGCCGAGGCAAACCCGCTCGTCCTTGGATCAAAGATTTCCATGAACCGAACGCAGCGCTGAAGCGACCCACGCTCAGGCAGAGAACTATTGGCTGAACGACAATGAAAACGGCATCGACATTCCTGCAGATCCTGGCGCTCAGCGCCTGCTTTGCCGCGCAGGTGCATGGCACGTTCGCGATGCCGGGCGTCAGGCAGGCGCTGCGGACCATCGATGGCGCGAGCGGTCAGGGCATGTTTGCCGCGGCGCTCTACACCGTGTCGCCGGCGGCCAGCCCGGCGCTGTCCTGAGCCCGCAAGGCGGACGCAGCCGGCCACGCGGTCTGCCGACGATAAATCTCCTTCACGACCTCCAGGAAGAGCAGGCTCAGCACAATGCCTGCGACATCGGCCGCGGTGAGCGCAATCGAGGCATTCTTCAGCTCCGGAAGCTCCTCCGCATTCATGGTGAGCTTGAAGGACAGGCGGCCGAGCACATTGGCCACCAGCCAGGCGAACCACCAGCCCGGCAGCGATCCCGAGGTTTCGTCCGATTTCCAGTCCGGCGACCCGCTGCTCGCGCGCCAGATCTCGGACATCGCCTGGTAGGGTTTCCACAGATTGGCGATCGGAATGAAGTACCAGCCGATCGCCCAGCCGGGCGTGAATTCCATGTCCTTCGCACCAAGCAGCCTGATGTTTTTGTTGGCGAGCCTGATCCAGGCCAGAATGGTGACGGCCTGAGCCACATATAGAACGAGCTGAATGATACCGATCGCGCCCTGCCTCAAATCGTTCCGGTTGGCCGCTGCCGCGAGGTCGTAGTCATAGCTGCCGCTCTCGATGTCGCTGAGCAGCCAAAGCTCGGACAGGCCGGACAGGACGGCGATCGTGTCGACCAGGATGCCAATCCAGAGCAGCCTGACGACCCAGGTTGTGCTGATCGAAAAGTTTCGGAAAATGCCCACGTTAACTGCCCCCCGGCTTGCACGCGCTCACAACCTAAACGGGAAAAGAGGAAAATCAAGCGGGAAGGTTGATCATGTGCGACCTCTTCAGGCCGCCAGCCCTCCGGCCTGCGTCAGCAGAAACGCCTCGCCGCAGGCCTTTGCCAGATTGCGCACCCGCAGGATGTAGCTTTGGCGCTCGGTGACCGAGATCACGCCGCGCGCATCGAGCAGGTTGAAGACGTGGCTGGCCTTGATGCACTGGTCATAGGCGGGAAACACCATGCGGTGCATCGCCAGATTGTCGCTTGGCGCCGGCGCGCCCGCATCGAGCAGCGCCTTGCACTCGGCTTCGGCGTCGTCAAAGTGCCGGAGCAGTATTGCCGTGTCGGCGAATTCGAAATTGTGGCGCGAATATTCCTGCTCGGCCTGCAGGAAGACGTCGCCATAGGTCACCTTGTCGGCGCCCTCGCGGCCATTGAAATTGAGGTCGTAGACATTGTCGACGCCCTGCACATACATGGCCAGCCGCTCCAGCCCGTAGGTGAGCTCGCCCGCTACCGGCGCGCATTCGATGCCGCAAACCTGCTGGAAATAGGTGAATTGCGAGACTTCCATGCCGTCGCACCAGCACTCCCAGCCCAGCCCCCAGGCGCCCAGCGTCGGGCTTTCCCAATCGTCTTCGACGAAGCGGATGTCGTGCAGCAGCGGATCGACGCCGATCGCCTCGAGCGAGCCGAGATAGAGCTCCTGCAGATTGGGCGGGTTCGGCTTCAGGATCACCTGATACTGGTAGTAGTGCTGCAGCCGGTTCGGGTTCTCGCCGTAGCGTCCGTCCTTGGGCCGGCGCGAAGGTTGCACATAGGCCGCGTTCCAACGCTTGGGCCCGAGCGCGCGCAGCGTTGTCGCCGGATGAAAGGTGCCGGCGCCGACTTCCATGTCGTAGGGCTGGAGGACGACGCAGCCATAGTCCGCCCAGTAATTGTGCAAGGTCAGGATCAGCCCCTGGAACGAGCGGCTGGGATGCATATGGGCGGGAATGGCAACGGTCACGGCGGCCTCGACGGGAAAGGCGGGGATGCGGCCCTCCCTAGAGCGCCGCTCCGCAGGCGTCAAGGCAAGGGGTCAGCCCTTCGGCGGCTTCACCTTCGGAGTTTCCTGCGCCGTGTTGGATTCGATCGGCGGCAGGCCCTTCAAAAGCTTCTGCTGCACGGCGGCAAGCACATCCGGGTCCGGCTTCAGGTCGCGGGCCTGGTTCCACTGGAAGGTGGCTTCCAGCTTGCGGCCGACGCGCCAGTAGGCGTCGCCGAGGTGGTCGTTCAGCACCGGATCTTCCGGCTTCAGCGACACGGCCCGCTCCATTTCACGCACAGCGTCGTCGAACCGGCCGAGGCGGTAATAGGCCCAGCCCAGCGAATCGACGATGTAGCCGTCGCTCGGCCGGAGATCGACGGCCTTCTGGATCATCTGAAGGCCTTCCTTGAGGTTCATGTTCATGTCGACCCAGGAATAGCCGAGATAGTTCAGAACCTGTGGCTGGTCGGGGAACAATTCCAGCGCCTTGCGGAAATTCGGCTCGGCCTTCGGCCATTCCTTCAGCCGCTCATAGGCGATGCCGCGCTGGTAGAAGATGTTCCAGTTGGCGCCGGTCGGCGTCTTCAGCACCTCCACCGCCTTGTCGTAGAGATTGGCCGCGGCGCGGAAATCCTCCTTGGCGGCGTAGACGCCGCCGAGCGCCAGATAGGCGCGCATGTCGTCGGGATGCGCGTCGACCAGTGCCTTCAGATGGGTGACCGCCTCGTCTTGGCGGTCGAGGTCGGCAAGGTTGAGGCCGAGCTGCAGGTCCGAAAGCTCCTTGAGCGGCGAACTGGCGGGAATGCGGCGATACAGGGCGATGGCGCCTTCGCCGTCCTTCAATTGCTCGGCGACAGCCGCAAGCTGGACAAGGGCCGCATCGCTGTCGGGCTTCAGCGCCAGGGCATATTGCAGATAGAGGCGCACGAACGGCTCGCCGCCGCCGCGATTGAGCGCGGTGGCGAGATCGAGCAGGATTTCCGAGGCGCCGTCCGACGGGCCGGCAACGAAGGGTTCGACCTTCTCGCCCTTGGTGATCTTGTCGCGAAGGGCCGATATCTCAACCTTGCCGGGCGCGAACGTCTCGGCCTGGTCCAGCACCGAAAGCGCCTTGGCCTTGTCGCCCTTGCGGGCGAGGAAGGAGGCGTAGGCCTGTGCGTTGCGCAGCCAGGTCTCGGGCGCAGCACCACCGGCCGTGGTGTCAGCCAAGGTCGCGGCATAGAGTTCGTCGGCCTTTTCGGGCAAGCCCGAGGCGTCGGCGATCAGCGCGCGATGGTAGGATTTGAACAGGCCGAACCAGTCAGGCCCCTGCAGCTTGTCGACGAAGGTCAAGGCATCGCTGCTGTCACCAGCGCCCTGCTTGGCCCATCCGGTCATGATGCCGGAGATCAGCCGGTCGAGATCGGATTCGAGCGAAAGCTTGAGCCAGTATTCAGCCTTGGAGAAATCCTTCTTGTGGAAAGAACCGACGGCGAGCGCCAGGCGCGAGAACCGCTCGACATCGGGAACGGTCTTGAGCTTGTCGGCATAGACCAGGGATTCCTCGAAGCGTCCCTGCGCGATCAGCGACAGCATCAGGCTTTGCTGCAATGAGGTGTCGCCGGGATCGAAGGCGAGCGCCTGCTTGTAATAGGTGATGGCGCTGTCGAGATCGTTGTCGCCTTCGGCGACCCGCGCGGCGAGATAAGCGCCCGAGAAGGATGTGATCTTGACCGGTTCGGTGGTCTGTTTGGCATAGGCCGGCAGATCGGACACCGCCATAGCCGTCACAATTGCCAGCCCTGCCAGCCAGCGCGCACATCCTTGCCGCATCATATTCCTTTCAGCCTGGGGCTCCCGCATCCGCGGGCTCACCATAGACTCGATCTTTTCCGGGCAAAGCATGGCCTTTTTTGGGTCAAGCATCAATCCGGCCCGAATTCACAATCGGGTCATGCGATTAAGAAAGCATGCCGACAGGCGAATGCACCTCTTCAAATATCGCCCTGCGACGTTCCAATGTGACGTTGCTCACTTCAATGCCTCCGATGTTCCCGTAAGCAGCAAGGGTTGAGAACTGCCGCGACGTAAACCACCCGTGGCGCGTGCAGAAGGATGCGCTTGCTTCGCCGAGGAGGTGCCTATGCTGGAAATGCCGCGTAACGAGCAAGCCTTCGCCATTGTCGATTTGATCTATGAAGCGGCCTTCGCCGCCGAGAGGTGGCCGGATGCGCTGGAAGCGGCCAGCGCGCTGTCGCGCTCGGCGGGCGGCGCGATTTTCGTGGTCAGCGACCATGCGCCGGTTCGCGCCATCGGCGAGGCGCATCTCCAGCCGTTGCTCGACGCGTTCATGGCGAAGGACAATTGGGCGGCTTCCCAGAGCGTCCAGCGCATGCTGAGTGCCCGGCCGGCGAGCTTCGCGCGGATCGACGAGTTCATGACCGGCGAAGAGATCGAGCGCGATCCCATCTGCACATCCGCCAAAGCTTTCGGCGTCGGGTCGCTCGTCTGCACATCGATTTCGATGCCCGGTGGAGAGCTTTTCCTGTTTGTGTTCCTGCGCTGGCTGAAGGACGGCGATTACGATCAGGCCACGATCGATCTGTTGAACGGGCTGCGTCCGCATCTGGCACGCGCTGGCCTCATAGCCCAGCGCCTGGGTCTGGAGCGAGCAGGCACGGCCGTGTCCGTCCTCGGTGACATGGGATTGCCGGCCGCCGTCACGAACGGATCGGGCCGTGTGCTGCTGGCCAACAGCCTCCTGGACGGGATGGCGGACGTTTTCCGATCCCTGGCTCATGGCGGCATGGCGCTTGTCGACGAACCGGCAAACGCGCTTTTCCAGCAGGCCGTCGTCCAGAACAGGGATAACCGCGTCGTGCGCTCCATCCCCGTTCCGGTCGTGCGGGAGCGGCCCGCGCTGATCGTTCACCTGTTGCCGTTGCGCCGCGCCGCGCACGATATTTTTTCGGGCGCCGAAATTCTGGTCGCTGCGACGACGGTAAGCGTTGACGCCACCATTGCGTCGCCGAGCATCCTTGCGGCCCTGTTCGACCTGACGCCGGCGGAAGCCCGGCTCGCCACCGCGCTTGCCTCAGGCCGTTCCACGCAGGAAGCGGCCATGGAAATCGGCATCGCCGTCAAATCGGCCCGCAGCTACCTCGAACGAATCTTCCGAAAGACCGGGACCAACCGCCAAAGCCAGCTCGTGGCGCTGCTGAAGAGCGCGCGGTCTTTTGTGTGATCCAATAAGCTGTTCCGTCGAACCACGGATCCGCAGATGCCGCTCGGCTTACTCAGCTCACCCGGCTGATGCAGAAATCGATGACGTCGATGAGCGCCGATTTCTGCGGCGTCGCCTCGAGCGGCGCCAGCGCGTCGCGGGCGATCTCGCCGAAATGGCGGGCGCGCCCGATTGTATCGGCGATCGCCCCGTGGCGGGTCATCAGGCCGATCGCCTTTTCCAGCCCGGCGTCATCGGTGACATTGTCCTCGATGGCGCGCTTCCAGAAGGTGCGTTCGGCCTTGGTGCCGCGCCGGTAGGCGAGGATGACCGGCAGCGTTACCTTGCCCTCGCGAAAGTCGTCGCCGACATTCTTGCCCAGATCCTTGCTGGTGCCGCCATAATCCAGCGCATCGTCGATCAACTGGAAGGCCAGGCCGAGATTCATGCCATAGGAGCGCAGTGCCGCGCGATCGTTGCGCGTCGCCTGGGCGATGACGGGTCCGACCTCGGCGGCGGCCGAGAACAGCGCCGCGGTCTTGGCCTTGATGACGGCGAAATGCTCGTCCTCGGTGGTTTCGAGGTTTTTTGCGGCGGCGAGTTGCATCACCTCGCCCTCGGCGATGATCGAGGCGGCACTCGACAGGATGTCGAGCGCTTCCAGCGAACCGACATCGACCATCATGCGGAAAGCCTGACCAAGCAGGAAATCGCCAACCAGCACGCTTGCCTGGTTGCCCCAGATCATGCGGGCGGTCTTCTTGCCACGCCGCATGCCACTCTCGTCGACTACATCGTCGTGGAGAAGTGTCGCCGTGTGCATGAATTCGACCGATGTGGCGAGCTTGACATGGCCATCGCCCGAATAGCCGAACATCTGGGCCGAGGCGAGCGTCAGCATCGGCCGCAGCCGCTTGCCGCCGGACGAGATCAGGTGGTTGGCGACCTCCGGGATCATCTCGACATCGGAACCGGCCTTCGACAGGATCAATTTGTTGACCCTTGCCATGTCGGCGGCCGTCAGATCGATGAGATCCTTGATGGACGCAACTTCCCGCTTCCCGTTTTCAATGTTGAGAACGACACCCACGACAAAACTCCCAACCTCATATGCACGACGGCACGCTGGTCCCTTGAGAAGACTCTAGGGCGCTACCCACCGGGGCGGCAAGAGGCGAATTGGCGCGGATGCTCTGGCGCCTGGGTCCATCCACATTTACATCAAGGCCGCAAACTGCGAGTTTCGCCCAATGATAGAGCTTATCCGCACCAACGATGCCGTGATCATCTCCTTTGTCGAATCGCTGATGCGCGACGCCGGCATCGGCTGTTTCGTGGCCGACCAGAATATGAGCGTGCTCGACGGGTCGATCGGCATCCTGCCCCGGCGCATCATGGTCGACGCCGATCAGGCCGACGCGGCGCGGCGCATCCTGACCGATGCCGGCATCGCCAACGAGATCCGCCTGACATAATGTCCGTGTCGCGCGCCACCCTTGTCCGCGACACGCCGGCCCACACGGTCGATGCCTTCCATCGCGGGCGCTTCTGGCTGGTGCAGCCGAAACAGGCCGGCCATCGCGCCGGCATGGATGCGATGATGCTGGCCGCTTCGGTACCGTCCGCCTTCACTGGCCGGCTCGCCGATTTCGGCGCGGGCGCCGGTGCCGCGGGCCTCGCGGTGCTGTCACGCTGCCCGGCGGCGGAAGTGGTGCTCGTCGAACGCTCGCCTGAAATGGCGGGTTTTGCGGCAACCACGCTCGCCCACCCCGGCAACGCCCATCTCGGTGACCGCGCCCGCGTGCTCGCCGCCGATGTCACCCTGTCGGGCCAGGCGCGGACGGCCGCCGGCCTTGCCGACAATTCCTTCGATTTCGTCATCATGAACCCGCCCTTCAACGCCGCCGAGGATCGCGCCACGCCCGACCCGCTCAGAAAGGCGGCGCATGTGATGGAGGACGGGCTGTTCGATCACTGGATCCGAAGTGCCGCGGCGGTGGTCAGACCGCGCGGCGGTCTCGCCATCATTGCCCGGCCGGAGCAGCTCGGCGCCATTCTGGACGCGATATCGGGCCGTTTCGGCGACGCCGAGATGCTGGCCGTCCATCCGCGCCCCGATGCGGCGGCGATCCGCATCATCCTCAGGGCAACGCTCGGTGCGCGCGGAAAACTGTCGATCCGCCCGCCGCTGATGCTGCATGCGCAATCGGGCGACGGCCCAACCGAGCGGACCGAGATGATCAACAACGGGCTGGCATCGCTGTTTGGCGATTGATTTTTGATTTGATGCATGTCGTTAACCCAAAACCGCAGCACACTTTTTGGGCGACTTGCATCTTGCTGGCCGGCGTCGCGGCATTGCCGTTGGCTGGCGAACCGCCTACATGCCATCAGGCCAATTGACCGGAGATCCCGTGAAACGCCTCTTCAACCGCCTGCTGCCGAAATCCTGGCGCTCCAACGTCGTCGTCATTCCGGTCATCCGGCTGCACGGCACCATCATGGCAGGCGGCGGCCAGTTCCGACCGAGCCTGTCGCTGGCTTCGACCGCAGGCCTGATCGAGAAGGCGTTCTCCTTCGCCGCACCAGCGGTCGCCATCTCGATCAATTCGCCGGGCGGCTCGCCGGTGCAGTCGCGGCTGATCTTCAGGCGCATTCGCGACCTGGCGAACGAGAAGAACAAAAAGGTTCTGGTCTTTGTCGAGGACGTCGCAGCCTCCGGCGGCTACATGATCGCGGTCGCCGGCGACGAGATCTTTGCCGACCCCTCCTCGATCGTCGGCTCGATCGGCGTGGTGTCGGCCTCGTTCGGCTTTCCCGAGCTGATGAAGAAGATCGGCGTCGAGCGCCGCGTCCACACCGCCGGTCAGAACAAGGCCGTGCTCGACCCGTTCAAGCCCGAGAAGAAGGAGGATGTCGAGCGGCTGAAGGCGTTGCAGCTCGAGGTCCATGAGACCTTCATCGATCTCGTCAAGGAGCGGCGCGGCACCAGGCTCAAGGACGATCCCGACCTGTTCACCGGCCTGTTCTGGACCGGCAAGAAGGGACTGGAGCTCGGCCTTGTCGACGCGCTTGGCGACATGCGCAGCGTGCTGAAGACCCGTTTCGGTACAAAGACCCAGCTCAAGCTGATCACGGCGCCGCGCGGCCTGTTCGGGCGGTTCGGCCTGTTCGGTTCGCGCCAGGGCTTTTCGGCGCCCGATATCGCCGCCGCTGCCGCCAGCGGCGTGATCGATGCGGCGGAAGAGCGCGCGCTTTGGGCTCGCTTCGGGCTTTGAAAAACCTGCGGAAACGTCTAGCATAGTGCGTTGACCGACCCCATTGGCCGCGTTTGCCAGCCCTGCGAGGGAGGAGTTTGACATGCCACAGATCGTTTTCTTCGCCGCCGTCGGGGTGCTTGCCTATGTCGGTTACCGCTCCTTCGTGAGGGAGGCCCAGCGCGTGACGGCCAAGATACGGCGCACCGAAAAGCAGGCGGCAAACGGCACGATGGGAACGTTGGTCAAGGATCCGAAGACCGGCGAATACCGCCTGGCCAAGGACTGAAAATCATCTCCCTCGCCGCCGAGACCGTGAATTCCGACGCGCGGATGTGGCATGCGCATGCCAAGATCAACCTTGCGCTGCACGTCACCGGCAAGCGGCCGGATGGCTATCACCTGATCGAGAGCCTCGCCGTCTTCACGCGCTTCGGCGACAGGGTCGAAATCGAGCGTGCCGACAGCGACGGGTTTTCCGTCTCCGGCAAATACGCGTCCGCCGTCCCGCTCGACGGCGGCAATCTGGCGGTGAAAGCACGCGACGCCTTGCGGATGGAGGCCGGTCTCCAGCATGCGCCGCCGGTTGTCATCCGGCTGGAGAAGAACCTGCCGGTCGCGTCGGGCGTCGGCGGCGGCTCTAGCGATGCCGCGGCCGTGTTGCGCGGGCTGGTGCGGAGCTGGGGGCTCGACATTGACGATACCGAACTGGCGCGGATCGGCCTTTCGCTTGGCGCCGACATTCCGATGTGCCTGGCGGCAAAGCCGCTGATCGCGCGCGGCGTCGGCGACGAGCTGTCGGTCGTGCCGGGTTTTCCGGCCTTGGGACTGGTGCTGGTCAATCCCGGCGTCGCCGTCTCCACGGCCGACGTGTTCAATGCGCTTGAGAAACGCGACAATGATGGGCTGCCGCCGCTGCCGCGCAATTTCGACTTCCACAGCATCCGCAACTGGCTGGAGATCACCCGCAACGATCTCGAGCCTGCGGCGCGCGCCATCGAGCCGGCCATCGGCAAGGCGCTGTCCGTGCTGAACAAGGCCGGAGCGGGGTTTGCCCGGATGTCGGGCTCAGGCGCGACCTGTTTCGGGCTGTTCGAGACCGGCAATGTGGCGAAGCGCGCCGCAGCCGAAATCCGCAGTCGCGAACCGGATTGGTTCGTCGCCGCGACGCGCAGCCTGACATCGGAGGCCGACTGACATGGCCAGGATTGACGAGAGCCGTCCCTTCATTCCCGTGCGCATCGCGGTGCTGACGGTTTCCGATACGCGCAGCCTGGCCGATGACAAATCCGGCCAGACGCTGGCCGACCGCATCACGGAAGCCGGCCATATCCTGGCCGCCCGCGACATCGTCACCGACGACCGGGAAAAGATCCGCGACACGGTCCTCGCGTGGTCGAGGGACAAAAATATCGATGTCGTCATCACCACCGGCGGCACCGGCTTCACCGGCCGCGACGTGACGCCGGAGGCGCTGGAGCCGATCTTCGAAAAACGCATGGACGGCTTTTCCGAAGTGTTCCACCGCATCTCCTACGACAAGATCGGCACTTCGACGATCCAGAGCCGGGCGACCGGCGGCGTCGTCAACGCCACGTTCGTCTTCGTGCTGCCGGGTTCGCCCGGCGCCTGCAAGGACGCCTGGGACGGTATCCTGAAGCCGCAGTTCGATTACCGGCACATGCCCTGCAATTTCGTCGAGATCATGCCGCGGCTTGACGAGCATCTCAGGCGCGGGAAGACCGGATAGCCGGAGCGTTTAGCGAATGACCGGCTCGCCATGGAAGCGCCGGCGCGAAGGCGGCGAAACACCGAAGCCGACTTCCATCATCAGCCGCGGCGCGCGCGTCGGCACGGTGCCCATGTGGAAACCGAAGGGATCCTCGACAAAACCGAGACCGGCCTCGCCGGTCAGCGTGACCGGGCTGTCGTCGCCGTAGACCTTCAGAACCTCCTCGGCCGGATGGCCGACGAGAAGCGTCATCTGATGCTTGACGATGCGGCGGTTGTGGCTGCCCCTGACATAGACATGCGGACCGGTGCCGTCGTCGACCGGCACAAGGTAGAAGAAGAATTTCAGCATGCGCCAGTCGTCGAGGTCGAAGTGGTATTTGCCGAGCGATGCGAGGTTTTTCTCGGCGTCGGAGACCCCACCGGTCGGAAAGCTCCACCAGACGCGTGTCGTGATCAGCTTCGCCTGGCTGCCGAGATAGTGGGCGGCGATGTCGAGAAGCAGCGGGTCGCGCTGCACGGCAAGTGCCGCGTCACAGTCGAGGATCCGTTCGAAAAAATGGCCGCTGAGCAAGGGACGGCCGAAGTGCTTCTCGGCCTCGGCATGCTTGGCCGGCTGGAATTCCAGCCTACGGTCGAAATTGCCGAAGCACGGCGTGCGCTGGGCAAAGCGGGCGATCTCCTCATAGATCGACGATGGCAGCACCAACCCGGAAAAGAGGCCGTCCGAGCGGAGCGCATCGACGACTGTTCCACGATCAACGCCGGTGAACATCGTTTCCCGGGCTTTTTGTGCCGGCCGAACCGGTTTTGCGCCACGCCAATGCAGCCGGCGCGCCGGCATGGTGCGCGCCAGCACGAACATCGGCAACCAGGCCGGGTTCTCGCGAAGGTCGGTCAGATAGGTCGGGATGCGCACGGCGATGCGGCGCAGCAGGCTGCCGTTTCGGGCGATCGCCTCGAGGCTTGCGCCGGATTTGTCAGGGCTTGAAAGGGTCATCGGCTCCTCGGCTGTGAAGGCGGCGTCGACGAAGTGTCGGTCGCTCACCGCTCCGGCATTACCCAAACCCTGATATCCCGCATCAGGAGAATGCTACCCCGAGGGAAGGTATTGTGCAATGCACAATAAAGGACAGCCCGGTAAAAATTCCCGTAATCAACCTCCCCCTCGCCCACCTACGGACGGAGGAAACGTGGCGAGCAGCGTGAATGGAGAAGAGCGAGGAGCAGCGCAAGAAGGAGCTCACTTCGCCGGCGCGACGGAGATCTCGGCGTGGAGCCGCTTTGTCGCGAGGCCGCGCGCTATGGCTTCGGCACTGCGGGCGTTCTTGGACAAGGCAGCAGCCTGACGCTTGCTGATCACCAGCCCTTCGGCCAGCGCCCGGTTTCCAGAAAAGACCCGCGACAGAAACGGCGTGCGGCTGGCGCGCGCCCGTGAGAACCGCGCCGGCATGGTTTGCCTGGCTGTATGGGCGGCGACATCGTCGATCCAGCCTTCCGCCAGCCGCGCGCCCGGCTCCAGCATGAGCAGCCATTCGCCCTTGGCCTGCCTGATGCCGGCGGCAACGCCGCCCGTCACGTAGTGGCAGCCGGCATGGTCGGCTACCCGATGCGTCTGGTCGGTCGAACCGGTGTCGCAGACGATGACATCGCGCACCACGCCCTCGACCGCGCCGCCGATCAGCGAGGCGAGCGTGCGGGCAAGGCCCTCTTCGTCGTTCAGGGTTTCGATGAGAACGCTGAGCATGTTTAGCCGAATAGCGGAAAGCCGGACGAAGCGCCAGTTTTTGCATCGCACCATAAAAAGTTCTTGCTTTGTTCTCGTCAATGAAATAGGAATAATTTCATGAACAGAGCGATTCGACAGCCTGCCGACAGTCCCTGGGAGAGGGCGAAAATGGAACAGATCGTGCGTGCCGACATTGCAGCCTTCGGAGCAGGAAGAGCCGAGATGGCCAATGCGATGATTGAGCAGAGCGGCATGCGCGTGCGTCCGGAACGCAATCGCGGCCGTTCCGCCGGCATCAATCCGTCCGGCCGCTTCGAGCCGGTCAGCCGGCATGTCTTCGACGACGGCTGGAATTCGCTGGAGGAACTGCCGCCGTTCAAGACCGAGGTGCAGGTCGAGAAGCCGCGCACGATCATCACCCGCAACGAGTCGCCCGATATTTCCTTTGACCGGTCCATCAATCCCTATCGCGGCTGCGAGCATGGCTGCGTCTACTGTTTCGCCAGGCCGACGCACGCCTTCATGGGCCTGTCACCAGGGCTGGATTTCGAATCGAAGCTGTTCGCCAAGCCGGATGCGGCGAGGATGCTCGACAAGGAACTGTCCAAGGATGGCTACCAGCCGCGCACCATCGCCATCGGCACCAACACCGATCCCTACCAGCCGATCGAAAAGCAGTACCGGATCATGCGCGAGATCCTCGAAGTGCTGGAGGCGCGCGGCCACCCGGTCGGCATCGTCACCAAATCGGCGCTGGTGACGCGCGACATCGACATATTGTCGCGCATGGCCGAACGCGGACTGGCCAAGGTGGCGCTGTCGGTGACGACATTGGACCGGATGCTGGCCAGAACGATGGAGCCACGCGCGTCGACACCGACCAAGCGGTTGGAGGCGATCAGGCAGCTTTCGGATGCTGGCATTCCCGCCTCTGTCATGGTCGCGCCGATCGTCCCTGGCCTGACCGATCCGGAGATGGAGCGTATCCTCGATTCGGCCTATGCGGCGGGTGCGCGCGAGGCCGGCTATGTCCTGCTGCGCCTGCCGCTGGAGGTGGCGCCGATCTTCAAGGACTGGCTGCTGCGCCACTATCCCGACCGCTATCGCCACGTCATGTCGCTGATCCGCTCGATGCGCGACGGCAAGGATTACGATTCGGAATGGGGCAAACGCATGAAAGGCTCCGGTCCCTACGCCTGGCAGATCGGCCGGCGCTTCGAGATCGCCGCCAAGCGGCTTGGCCTCAATGCCGAACGGCGATCGCTCAGGACCGACCGGTTCGTCGCCGCGGCCAAGGCAACGGAGCAGTTGATGCTGCTTTGAAGACATGATGTGCCGCCGGTACTGGCGGCGCCTAAAAGCGCGTCGCGTTCGACCGGCCTCATGCAACGCGCTTTCAGGTTCTTGTTTTTATGCATGTCGTTACCGCAAAACCGCTGCACACTTTTGCGCGAGATGCATTGGAAAATTCCGTCCGGCCTGTCTTGTCCCCGGGCTTGCAGACGGTGCCCTCCGGGTCCGGTGCCCCATCGGCCCGGAGGGGCTTGCGGAGAATCGGAGCTGATGCGAACCTCGCCGCACCATGGCTCGCCAGCGTTCCGATTCTCCGCTTCTCTTTGAAATCGTCGAGAGACCCGACTTCTCCTTCGAGACGAAGGCGATGGCCGAAGGTCTGTGGCCGGTGGCGGGCATGGACGAGGCCGGCAGAGGGCCGCTTGCCGGACCGGTCGTGGCGGCGGCGGTGGTGCTCGATCCCGCCAACATTCCCGATGGTCTCGACGATTCCAAGCGCCTTAGCCATTTGCAGCGCGAGGCGTTGTTCTCGAGGATCCTCAGTTCCGCCTTCGGCGTATCGATGGCCTCGGTCAGCGCCGAAGGCATCGATGACAGCAATATCCTCAAGGCCAGCCTCGAGGCGATGCGCCGCGCCTTGGTCGGCCTGCCGGTGCAGCCGAAACTGGCGCTCGCCGACGGCCGTGACGTGCCGCCGGGCCTGCCCTGCGCCGGACGCGCGCTGATCAAGGGCGACCAGCGCTCGCAGTCGATCGCCGCCGCCTCGATCGTCGCCAAGGTTATGCGCGACCGCATGATGTGCGGCTGCGGCAGCCATCACGCGCATTACGGATTCGAGGTTCATATGGGCTATGCGACTGTCCGTCACCGCACGGCCATCGAGGCGCACGGGCCGGTGGCGCGGCTGCACCGCGTGTCGTTCGCGCCGTTCCGGCTTGGCGGGGCGGAAGTGGTGGAGGAAGAGAGCCTTGCGGGTCTGGATTAGGCGGGTTCGTAGCTTCGTCGTCCTCGGGCTTGACCCGAGGATCCATGCCGCGACACTTGCCCAGGAATGCAGCGGATCAGAATTCTGCAACGTCGCACCGCTCCAACGTCACGGCATGGATCCTGGGGTCTCCGCGACGTCGCTTCGCTCCTGCTCCGCCCCAGGATGACGAAACGATAGAGCTTGCCACAACAAAGAAAGCCGCCGGGTTGCCCGGGCGGCTTCGATGATGCGATGACGGCTTTCGCCTAATTCAGCTTAGACTTCAAATCCTGAAGCGACGCCTTGAACAAATCCGCACCAGCCTTTGCGTCCGTCTTGGCGGCGAGCAGCGCGCGGGCAGCCTCGACGGCGATGTCGACGGCGCTGGCGCGCACTTCGCCGATCGCCTCGCGTTCGGCCTGACCGATCTTCTGCTCGGCAAGCGCTGTGCGCCTGGCGACATAGTCCTCGGTCTTCTTGTGCGCCTCTGCGGCAAGCATGTCGGCCTCGCGCTTGGCGGCGGCGACGATGTCGGCAGCCTCCTGCTCGGCTTCCTTGCGTTTCTTCTGGTATTGGCCAAGCAGTTGCTGGGCTTCCTCGCGCAGCCGGCGCGCATCCTCAAGCTCGGCGCTGATCTTGGCGGCCCGGGCATCGAGCGACTTGGCGATCAGGCCCGGTACCTTGATGTAGATGGCAATGGCCAGGAAAATGACCAGGGCAACCGTGGCCCAAAGCGTTGCGAGAGATGTGGCGTCCATGATGCGCTCCTCACCGGGCCACGGATTTGACCGCAGCCGCGATCTCGGCCTTGCTGGCCTTGCCGCCGACCAGCGCCTCGACGATTGCCGAAGCGGTATCCTCGGCTATCGTGCCGACTTCCTTCATGGCGTTTGCCTTGATGGAGGCAATGCGGGCCTCGGCTTCGCCAAGTTTCTGGTCGAGCGCCGCCTCGATCTTCTTGCGGGCGGTCTCGGCCTCCGCCTTGGCGGCATCGTTGGCCTGCTGGCCGATCGTGTTGGCCCTGGTCTTGGCTTCCGCCAATTCCTGCTCATAGGCGGCAACGGCGGCGTCAGCCTCGCCCTTCAACCTGGCGGCATGGTCCAGATCCTGAGTGATCCGGTCATTGCGCACGTCGATGATGCCACCGACGCGCGGCATCACCACCCGCTTCAGGAACAGGTAGAACAGCCCGAAAGTGATCGCCAGCCACAGAAGCTGCGACGGGAAAGTCGCCGGATCGAATGGCGGGAACACGCCGTGCGCCTCGGCGGGCACGCCGGTGCTGGAATGCGTATCGCCTTCCGTCCCGGTGGGGCCACCTTCGACGGCGGGCGCGGCCTCTTCTGCAAAGGCAGATGTCACGAACATGGACTATCCCCTGATATCAGGCCCGCCGCAGGTTTGCGGCCGGCCTGTCCAATTCCCAATGTCAGCCGAACAGGGGCTCAGCCGAACAGGGCCAGAAGCGCGATGAGAAGGGAGAAGATGCCCAGCGCTTCGGTCACGGCGAAGCCGAAGATCAGACGGCCGAACTGGCCATCGGCGGCCGACGGGTTGCGCAGCGCGCCCGACAGATAGCTGCCGAAGATGTTGCCGAGGCCAATGCCTGCGCCACCCATGCCGAGGCACGCGATGCCAGCGCCGATGTACTTTGCTGCTTCTGCTTCCATGTGTTCAACTCCTTTGGATCTAAAATTCCGTTGCAATTCCATCCGGCGGCAATGTCGAAACGCTTGGGCCGGAAACTCTTGATCAGTGCCCGGGATGCAGGGCGTCGTTCAGATACATGCAGGTCAGCACGGCAAAGACGTAGGCCTGCAGGAAGGCGACCAGCAATTCCAGCGCCGTCAGCGCCACCGCCATCGCCAGGGGCAGGATCGACCCGGCGACGCCGACCGCTCCCAGCGCGCTCAGGCTGACGACAAAGCCGGAGAACACCTTCAGCGTGATGTGGCCGGCCAGCATGTTTGCGAACAGACGAACCGAGAGGCTGACCGGGCGCGAAACGAAGGAAATCACCTCGATCAGCACGACCAGCGGCAAAAGGTAGACGGGAACGCCATGCGGCACGAACAGCTTCAGGAAACCCAGGCCGTGTTTCATGAAGCCGTAGACGACGACGGTTCCGATCACCAGCGCGGCGAGGCCGAAGGTGACGATGATGTGGCTGGTGACTGTGAAGAAATACGGGAAAAGGCCAAGCAGATTGGCGACGAGCACGAACATGAACAGCGAAAACACGAAGGGGAAGAACTTCATGCCTTGCGTTCCGGCTGCGTCCCTCAGCATGTTGCCGACGAACTCGTAGGCCATTTCGGAGACCGACTGAAGACGGGTGGGAATGAGGCTGCGGCTCGACGTCGTGAGGTAGAGGAACGCCGACGCGACGGCAACGGTGGCGACCATGAACAGCGCCGAATTGGTGAAGGACAGATCGTAGCCGCCGATGTTGATCGGAATCAGCTTGACGATATGGAACTGGTGGATCGGATCGACCTTGTCAGCAGCCACTTAATAATCCCCATCAAAGCCGCGCGCGACTCTATTGTCCTGTTCATCGCGCCGACCAGCGGCGCCTTCGTTCATTCTTTCGGATCGCGCGGTTTTTCGCCCTGTCCGAATTGCGCCACAAGCCCCGCGGAGCGCATGACATTGAGCACACCAGCGCCAAAGCCCAGCAGCAGGAACACGATCAGACCCCATGGCGATGTCCCCGCCAGACGGTCGATGATCCAGCCGATGCCGGCACCCACCACTACCCCGGCGATGAACTCGCTGGACAGTTTGAGTGCCTGGCCGTACCCGGCCGCACTGCCCGCTTTCGCGTCGTCTTTCCCCTCGAGCCGGTCCGGCCGCCTTGTCGCTAGCGATGCTTCAAGGTCGCGCCGGCGGCGCTCAAGATCGTCGTCGCGGATGTCGGCTTCATGCTGCTTGCCGCGGCCGGTTTCTCCGGTTCCGTGTGGCCCATTCTTGTCGGCCATCGAACCCCCCTGCCCGGTCAGACCGTCGCCGTCCGTCCGCTTCTAAAGTCGCCGGCAACATAGTTAGAGGGTCTGCCTCCGTCAAGCCACGGGCAGAACTTCAGCCTCAAGTATTTTTCGTATTTAAATCAACGGCTTGTCAAGGTGCGACATCGTGCCCGACACTGTCTCTGGCGCGCCGCGGCCGAATCCCTGCGGCGATGGCTGTTCGATTGGCCGCGCCGGGGGTGCTCAACTCCAGCCGCCGCCATAGGTGCGGTAGAAGATATGCAGGCCGATCTTGGTCATTCTTTTCATCGCCCGCGCCCAGCCCGGATTGACATAGTTGGCGTAATAGTGGGTCGACGATCCCACTTCCGGGATGAAGATCTTGCCGGCGGTGACCGCCATGGCGACATCCTGGGCTATTCTGTAGTTGGCGGGGCTTTCGATGCGCTTCTTCCTGCCGTCACAGGCGAAGGAGAACTGGCAGCGGTTGAACCATTTGTCGTTCTGGTAGACGACGCCGCAGATCGAATTCGGATAGGCCGGATTGCGGACGCGGTTAAGGATGACCTGGGCGACGGCGGCCTGGCCGCGCACGCTCTCGCCGCGCGCCTCGAAATAGATGCCGTTGGCAAGGCATGCCTGCTCCGGCTTGGAGAAGACGCTCGCCGGCAGCGGATTCTGCATCCAGGAGTGGTCGCCCTTGGTCATTGGCGGAATGAAGCGGCCATTGTTCGGCTGCTCGTCCTGCAGCAAAGCCTCGAAGGGCGATGCCTGCGCATAGTCGGGCGCGGCCGATGCATAGGCGGTCGCGAGCACATCGGGACGATCGTTGTTGACCAGCGCCGCAAGCATCGGCGGCATGTCGGGATCGGGCTTCTTGTCGACGCGCGTGTGGAATGCGGCGGCGATCTCGATCTCCTTGCCTTTGATCTCGGGCTTGGCGAAAGCCATCTTCAGGCCGCTGTCCATGCTCGGGCGCAGCAGCGAGGAGGTGCGCTCGAAGATCGAGCCGGCATTGAAGTTCCTCGGCGGCGCCACCGGCGAGACCTGGATGATCCGGTCCCCCTTGTCGGCGCGCATGACGCGGTCCTCGTCGGGCGTCGTGCCGGCCACGTTGCCCTTGCCGCGAAACGACACGGCGCCGATGCCGGGCAACCGAACGCCGGAACCCGAGATCGAACCGGTGGTGTCGGAATCGAGAAAAGGCATCTCGGCGGCATGGACCGAACCGGCGACGGATTTCTCGACAAAGGCGTTCCAGCGGGCGTTCGGCGCTTCGAGGCCGGAGATCAGGCTCGTCATGTCCTGGTAAGCAATGACATTGGGAAAACCGACCCAGATGCCAAGCCCAATGACCAGAGGAGACAGGAAGGAACGTTTTTTCTCGCCAGCGGCAGCGACAAGCCGCGTCAAGACATTTCGATGCACGGAACTCTTGGGCAAGCCGACCAAGATGCCGAGATCAATAACCAGAGGAGACAGGAAGGAACGCTTCTTCTCACCGGCGGCGGCGAGCAGCCGCTTCACAACACGTCGATGCACGGAACTCTCCAGAAACGCAACGGACCCCACTGGAGAGGAACAATGATGCATTAACCTTGATGGGGCGTTAACAAGGTCGATCGTGTTTTTTTGATGTTGACGCGAAACGAGCCGCTTTTTTGCGTCATCAGCCGGGCCGGAAAAACCGGCCAGGCGATCAGCGCAGACGGCCGCCGCCAGCCATACGTCCGACCACGAGCAGAGAATTACAAGACCCGGAATGGCTGCCGGCAGCAGGAAGCGATGGGCGTCTCAGCCAATCGCCGAGGCGCGGCCGCTCAGCGCTTCTTGGCCCTGCCGGCAAACGGATTGTCCGAGGTGCGCAGAGCGATGCGGATCGGCACGCCTGGCATGTCGAAGGCCTCGCGCAGGCTGTTCGAGAGATAGCGGACGTAGGATTGCGGCATCGCGTCGGGCCGCGAGCATTGGACGACGAAGCCTGGCGGGCGGGTCTTGGCCTGGGTGACGTATTTGACCTTCAGCCGGCGGCCGGCGACGGCGGGCGGCGGATGGTGCGCCAATATGCCTTCCAGCCAGCGGTTGAGCTTGCCGGTCGAGACGCGGCTGTTCCACACCTTGTGCGTCCTGATGACGGCATCCATCAATTTATCGAGGCCGCGCCCGGTCTCGGCCGACACCGGCACCGCCTGGATGCCGCGCGCCTGCGGCAGCAGCCGCTCGGTTTTCTCGCGCAGTTCCGCCAGGAGTTCCTGGGGGCGGTCGATCAGGTCCCATTTGTTGAAGGCGATCACTGGCGCACGGCCCTCGCGGATGATCAGGTCGGCGATCTGCAGATCCTGCTTCTCGAAGGGGATGGTGGCGTCGAGCACGATGATGACGATCTCGGCGAAGCGGATGGCGCGCAGGCCGTCCTGCACCGACATCACTTCCAGCTTTTCGTGGATCCTGGCCTTGCGGCGCATGCCGGCGGTGTCGAACAGTTTCACCCGGCGGCCGCGCCAGTCCCAGTCGACGGAGATGGAATCGCGGGTGATGCCGGCTTCCGGCCCGGTCAACAGCCGCTCCTCGCCGATCAACGCGTTGATCAAGGTCGACTTGCCGGCGTTGGGCCGGCCAACGACGGCGATGCGCATCGGCTTGGTGTCGTCATAGGTCGGTTCGGCATCGGGATCGGCGATGTCCTCGCCGATCAGCACCTCGCTGGCGGCGATCTCCTCGTCTTCGTCCTCTTCCTCGCCGAAGGCACGTTCCTCGCCGAGCGCCGCCACCACCGCGTCGCGCAGGTCGGGCAGGCCCTGGCCATGCTCGGCCGAAACCGGGATCGGCTCGCCAAGCCCAAGCTCCCATGCCTCCAGCATGCCGCCCTGGGCGCCCTTTGCCTCGGCCTTGTTGGCGACCAGCACGACGGGCTTGCCGGATTTCCGGACGATCTCGGCAAAGGTCCTGTCGTCGGGCAGCAGGCCGGACTTGGCATCGATGGTGAAGAAGATCAGGTCGGCTTCACGGATGGCGATCTCGGTCTGGACGCGCATGCGGCCGGGCAGCGTCGCCGCGCCCGCATCCTCGAAGCCGGCGGTGTCGATGACGTCGAAAGCGAGATCGTAGAGCTTGGCGGCATGGACGCGGCGGTCGCGGGTGACGCCCGGCGTGTCGTCGACGAGCGCCAGCTTCCTTCCCACCAGCCGATTGAAAAGAGTCGATTTGCCGACGTTAGGACGGCCGATGATGGCGACTTTGAAGCTCATCCGATTCTACCGCCTAATGTGCATGTCGTTGATCCCAAAACCGCTTCGCACTTTTGGGCGACATTGCACTACGACGCGCTGCCCGACCCGCGGATCAGCTCGGACATCAAGGTCGCCCGCTCGCGCGTATTGCGCGGGGCGCCGTCATCCGCGGCGATCTGGTCGAACAATTTCAGAGCATCCTGTGACTTGCCTTCCTTCCAGGCGGCCAGGCCAAGCGCCTCGCGCGCGGCGTGGCGCAGCGGATTGGTGTCGGCGGTCAGCGCCTCGACGCGGCTGGAGACATCGGCAAAAGAGCCGTGGTCGACGAGCAACAAAGCTGCCCTGAGGCGCGCCATGTCACGAAGGCCTGATGGAATGTCGGTGTCCGCGGCAACCTCGTCGAAATCCTTGACGGCGGCGTCGACGTCGCCCTTGTCGGCCTTGACGGTTGCCGCGCGCATGCGGGCAAGCAGCGGATAGGCGCCGTAGCCGTCCTTTTCCAGGGAATCGAGCGCGGTCAACGCCTCGTCGCTCTTGCCGTCATTGGCGAGCTTCAGCGCCTGCGAGAAAGCGTCGCCCGAACGATTGGCGCGGGTCTCGTCCCAATAGCGGTAGCCCACGACGGCGGCGGTGCCGACCACCACCAGCACCGCGAGCACAATCAAGGCAGGACCAAAACGGTCCCATAGCGCATGCGCCTGTTCGCGACGAATCTCTTCGTTGACTTCGCGGATAAAACTGTCGTCGGACATCAATCAAAACCATTGCTGCCCGGAACGGGGCGCTTCTTGAGCCCGCGTTTTAGCGAAATTTCGCCGGCATGGAAGGGGTTCGCCAGGAAAATCGGCGAGATCAGGATGATGTTTGGTTGAATCGTCATCCTGATCTAGCTCTTGTTGGAGCATGATCTTTTTCGAAAACCGGTTCCCACTTTTCGGGATCATGCTCTATCGGGAGGCAGACGACCGAAAGTGCGACGGCAGAGGCGACCGCACCCGTGCCACATTTCGCCGATAGCCGATCTTAACCGTTTCTGTGCCAGACCGGATGCCGATGCCTCGTTTGTTCCGCGTTGTTGCGTTTTCCCTTGCCTCGCTTTCCCTTGCCGCAGCCGGCACGGCTTTCGCCGATCCGCCGGCAGCACCCGCGCCGGCAAGGCAAAAGCAGGTCGTCATCATCTCGTTCGACAGCGCCCGCGACATTTCGCAGTGGAAGCGCAGCCGCGCGTTGGCACAGCGCACCGGCGCGCATTTCACCTATTTTCTGTCCTGCGTCTTCCTGCTGTCGCCGCAGACGCGCACGGAATATACGGCGCCCGGCAAGAGCGCCGGGAAATCGAATATCGGCTTTGCCGCCTCGAAACAGGAAGTAGCCGATCGGCTTGAACAGATCCGGCTGGCTGCCGCGGAAGGCCACGACATCGGCAGTCATGGCTGCGGTCATTTCGACGGCAAGGATTGGAGCAAGGCCGACTGGCTCGCCGAGTTCGGCGCGTTCGAACACACTCTCGAGAATGCCTATGCGATCAATGGCATTGCGCCCGAACCCCGGGGCTGGCGCGATTTCGCGCAGCATGAAGTGGTCGGCTTCCGCGCGCCCTATCTGTCGACGAACAAGGCGCTCTACCAGGCCTTGCCTAGGGCCGGCTTCCTGTTCGACGCCAGCGGCGTCTCGAAAGGCCCGGTCCAGCCGCCGACCAGCAACGGCATAACGCATTTTTCGCTGCCGCAGATCCCGGAAGGCCCCAGCTCAAGGCCGGTGATCGCCATGGACTACAATCTCTATGTCAGGCATTCCGGCGGTTTCGAACGGCCGAGCAAGGCGGCCGAATTCGCGGAGCGGACCTATGACGCCTTCCGCGCCGCCTTCGACAAGCAATATCAGGGCAAACGCCTGCCGCTGGAGCTCGGCTTCCACTTCACGCTGATGAATGACGGCGCCTACTGGAACGCGCTGGAGCGTTTTGCCGGCGAGGTCTGCGTCATGACGCAAGTCGAGTGCATCAGCTTCCACGACTATGTTTCGCGGCAACGGGGCGGCGAGCGACAGGCAAATGTGGGCGGCTGAGCCGCACACGCTTTTTCCGAGATGTCAGACCTGATCCTCGGCGCCCTGACGTTGGAGATAGCGCTGGTCGATTTCAGGCAGTGGCTCGCCCTGCAACGTCGCCTCGAAGGCGCGCAGGCGCTTATGCACGGACTGAAGTTCAACGATGGTCGACCAGGAGGTGAGCAGAAACTGCAGCGAACCGGTCACTCTGCCAAAGGCGTTCGGTATCTGATTCAGGACGCCAAGTGTTATCCTGTGCGCCACGATGGATGGCCCCATGACAAAGAATGAGAAGATATTGTCAGCTTGCAAGTAGGTGTAACGAACCACATTGAAGTAGATGTAATGGAAGTAAAGCCTGAAGTAATTTCGGCGAACATTGTTGAACAACTCCGCTGTCGTAACGGGCTGAGCACGGTCAGCGTGATCCTCTCCATAGACCAGCTCCTTACGATAAGCTGCCTCGACGCGCTGATTGCGGAACTGGAGGCCGGGCAGTTTCAGACCGGCGATCATTACTGAAATGGTTCCGAAGACGCACCAGGCTATCGCGGCAACCACAAGGGGATGAGGAATAGCGCCGACTATTGGCAATTCGCTGATATTGGCCTCAAGTCTGATCAACACCGGAAGGAACGCGATCAACGTCATGATCGACTGCACGAAGCTGGTGCCCAGATCCTCCATGATTTGAGCGAAGCGCATGGTGTCTTCCTGAACGCGCTGAGAGGCGCCCTCAATGTGGCGCAGTTTGCTCCAGTTCGTCATGAAGTGATCGTTCATCGCCATTCGCCAACGGAAGATCCAATGGCTGACGATAAAGGCATTGATCACGCTGACATTCATACCGACCAGCGCCAACCAAGCGAATGTGGCCAGCCGGGCGTAAAACTCGGCATTGGTCGATTCGATCGTTTTAGAAATCAGTCCTTGGATATAGTCGAAGAACGGGCCGTACCAGTCGTTAACGGCGACGCTGATCTGCACATTGAAATAGATCAGAAAGAGGATCAAGGCGGCTACAAGGATGGACCAGTTCTGCCAGGGGTGCGGTGCGTAAAGACGCCAGAACGCGTAGAAGACCCCAACGCCGATAGTGAAATAGATATAGAACCAGAGGAATGGCTTCGAGACCAGGACGGCGATGCCAACGATTGGCGGCGCATCGGCGGCAGCCGGCGGCAGGCCGAAAATGGCGCCCAATTGCTCGCCACCGAAAAACCAGAACAGGATTGCCGCAAGGCTCCAGACGGCAGCCGAGCTGAAAAACAACTTCGGCTGCGGAAAAAACGATACGAACACTGTGGCGAAATCCTCGGTCGGCGCGCAAATCAGCGGCGTTGCTGTTCAGCGGGCATAAGGTCACACATCGACCGGAAAGAAAATGGTGGCTCGATGCCCGCCCCCGAGCAAGACCACAATCATGGCGATTTTGGCGCAGCCGACCAGGCGACGACGCCGGAGACGACCAGGACGACGGCAGCCACGAGCGAGGCCAGGAAGAAGCCGCCCGATGCCTGCGCCAGCAGACCGGCGACGAGCGGACCGATGATCTGGCCGAGGCCGAAGGACGCCGTCATGACCGCGAAAGTCCGGCGCGGCGCTTGCGGTGCGAGCTGCTTTACGGCCTGCAGGCCGAGCGCGGTCATGGCCATGAATGTCGCGCCAAGCAGAAACCCGCCGAGCAGCGGCCCGGCGCGCCCGCCCATGGCGACGCTCGCGGTGACACCGACCGCCTCGATCAGGCAACCCGCAAGGCAGGCCGCGTAGAGACCGATCCTTGCCGCGATCTTCTGCCAAAGCCAGACCGAGGGAATTCCGGCAAGGCCGGTGACCAGCCAGACAACCGCCTCGAAGACGCGGCCGCCGCCGCCCTGGCGCACGATGGCAACGAGGAACGTCGCCGTCACCACATAGCCGAAACCGAACAGGCCGTAGGCGACAATCATCTTCACCAACGACCGGTCCTTCGGCAGCGCCGGCTCGCGGCTGTCAACGCCGTTGGTGGTCGACGCAGGCCCGACCAGCAGAGCCACGATAGCGACGCCGCAGGCGCAAATCGCCGCCGACCACAGCCAGCCAGCCGCCCAGCCGGCATGTCCGGTGACGAGAACGGCCATCAGCGCCGAGGAGGCCGCGATGCCGAGGCCGACGCCGCCGAAATGCAGCGCCTGCAGGTCGTTGCGGTCGGCTGCGGTGAGATGGCCAAAGACGATGCTGGACATGAAGACCATGACGAGGGCGCTGGCGACGCCGCCCAGAAAACGGATGACGAGAAAGGCCGCCATGCTCTCGGTCAGCCCCATCAGCGCGGCCAAGACGGCGCTGGCGGCAAGGCCGGAGAACATCAGCAGGCGCTCGCGTCCATGCGCCCAGCCGCCGGCGGCGGCAAGCGCGCCGACGAGGTAGCCGAGATAATTGGCCGACGCGATCCAGCCGGCGTCGGCCGGCGACAGGCCGAGTTCTTCCATCATGCCGGGCAGGATCGGCGTATAGACGAAGCGACCGATGCCCATGGCGACGGCAAGCGCGACCATGCCGGCGAAGGCGAGACGTAAAGGGGATGGCGAAGCGGCTTTCATTGCGGCGCACAATAAGTGCGCCGGCCTGTCAAACAATCCAGTTATGTTGGGCCAGAAGGGCTCCCAAGAACCGCTTTCGAGCGCCGCGGTACAGAACGAGCGTCGACGATCCTTCGCGCCCCCCTCTGTCCTGCCGACGTCTCGGCAGCGATCCTCTGTGCGAAGGATTCAACCGCAGCCGACCTGCGCCGTTACCGTCTCATAATCAGTGTGCCGCGCCGTCAGCCGGAACGGCACATCGCCAAGCTCGCGCTCCGACATGGTGTCCAGAACGGGGTGCGACAGCGGGTCGATGACCCACCTGGTGGTCTCGCTTTCATGCGACAGGCTTTGTCCCGTGCCGGCTGCGGAGAAGGCCCTCAGCCATGATAAAATCTTCATCAGCTTCGCTCCAAAGATCGGGTTGCCCGTTAAAATCTGCCATTTCGCCTGCTGTTTCAATTGAGATTTCGGCCATGCCGGTTTAGAAAAACTCAAATGGCCATGCTGAACCGCGTCCACCTGAACGGCCTGCGCGCCGTCGAAACCGTTGCCCGGCTGGGCTCGCTCGCCACGGCGGCGGCCGAGCTCAACGTTTCCGTCAGCGCCGTCAGCCAGCAGATCAAGCGCACCGAAATGCAGCTCGGCCAGACACTGTTCGAACGGACGCCCGGCGGATTGGTACTGACGGAATTCGGTGTCGTCTTCACGGCGCGGCTCAGCGCCGGTTTCCGCGAGCTTGCGCAGGCGGTGGCGCTGGCCGACGAGACGAGCCAATGCATGCTTGTGGTTTCTGTGGCGCCGGCCTTCGCTTCGAAATGGCTGCTGCCACGGCTGTCCAGGCATTTCGCCCGCCATCCCAACGTGCTGTTGCGCATCGACGCCTCGGTCAGGCTCGCCGATCTCGACCATTCCGACATCGACATCGCCATCCGGCTGGGCGATGGCAAATGGCCGGGCGGGCGCGCGGAACTTTTGCTGGCGCAGGAGGTGTTCCCGGTCTGCGCGCCATCGATCGCGGCCAGACTGAAGTCGGTCCAGGACCTGGCGCAGACCTGCGCCATCACCGACGAGCGGTCGATGATCAGTTGGGACAGATGGTTCGAGGCAGCGGGCGTCGAGCCAGTCACCTTCCTCAAGGGCGCGCGTTTCACCGACCCGATGCTGTGCCTGGAATCGGCGATTGCCGGCCATGGCGTGATGCTCGCCTGGCAATTGCTGACGGCTGACGCTCTCGCCGACGGCCGGCTGGTCGCCCCGTTCGGCGTGCGCGCTGAGAGTGGACTGGGGTACTGGATGGTGACTTCGGCAACCAAGGACGAGAGCCGCAAGGTCCGTGATTTCAAGGCCTGGATCCGCGAAGAGATCGCGGCGACGATGGCGCAGTTCAGCGCGCTCGACAGCGCCGCCTGAGGCTGGCGCATTCCAATGCCGCGGGCGTCCTTTGCGCGTCCGAATGGACGCACGGCGCTGTGGCCCATCGCAATGGCGGTGGAAAGCGCCATCCGGCCGGTCTATGTATGAAGCGAACCCCAACATCACGGCAGGCAGGACCATGACCACACATTCGCGCGGCGTTTCCGTAACGATCGACCCGGTGAAACTCGACAGGCTGGCGGAGGTCGCCATCAAGGTCGGGCTGCAATTGCAGCCGGGGCAGGATCTGGTGCTGACCTCGTCGATCGCGGCCCTGCCCTTGACCAGGCGGATCGTCGAGCATGCCTACAAGGCCGGGGCCGGCCTGGTGACGCCGATCTTCAACGACGACGAGATCACGCTGGCGCGCTACCGCTACGGGGCCGATGCCGGTTTCGATCGCGCCGCTGGCTGGCTCTATGAGGGGATGGCGAAAGCGTTCTCCAACAACGCCGCTCGGCTTGCGGTGCGCGGCGAGGATCCGTCGCTGTTGTCGGGGCAGGATCCTTCGAAGGTAGCGCGCGCCAACAAGGCGAATTCGATGGCCTATCAGCCGGCGCTGGAGAAGATCACCGGCTTCGACATCAATTGGAACATCGTCGCCTATCCCGACCTTGCCTGGGCGAAGCAAGTATTCCCCGGCGATGCCGACGACGTCGCGGTGGTGAAGCTCGCCGATGCCATCTTTGCGGCGTCGCGGGTGGATGTGGAGGACCCGATCGGCAACTGGACGGCGCACAACGCGGCATTGAAGAGCCGGACCGAATGGCTGAACGGCCATAATTTCCATGCGCTGCATTTTACCGGGCCGGGCACCGATCTCACCGTCGGGCTGGCCGACGGCCATGAATGGATGGGCGGCGCCTCGACCGCCAAGAACGGTGTCACCTGCAACCCGAACATCCCCACCGAAGAGGTCTTCACCACACCGCATGCAAGGCGCGTCTCGGGCCATGTCTCCTCGACCAAGCCGCTGTCCTACCAGGGCACGCTGATCGACGAGATCTCGGTGCGCTTCGAGGACGGCAGGATCGTCGAGGCCAAGGCTTCGAAGGGCGAGGACGTGCTGAAGAAGGTGCTCGACACCGATGAGGGTTCGCGCCGGCTCGGCGAAGTGGCGCTGGTGCCGCATTCCTCGCCGATCTCGGCGAGCGGCCTTTTGTTCTTCAACACGCTGTTCGACGAGAACGCCGCCTGCCACATCGCGCTCGGCCAGTGCTATTCGAAGTGCTTCGTCGACGGCGCCTCGCTCAGCCAGGAGGAGATTGCCCAGCGTGGCGGCAACAAGAGTTTCATCCATATCGACTGGATGATCGGCTCGGACAAGATCGACATAGACGGGCTCAGCAAGGACGGCGAGCGGGTGCCGGTTATGCGCAAGGGCGAATGGGCCTGACAAGCCGGCAGAAAGCCCGATGCTGATCGGCCCATGCGAGGTTGGCGATGGGACACGACATCGCGGTGAAGCGCATCTATGAGCCGCCCTCGTCTTCTGACGGTCAGCGGGTGCTGGTTGATCGCATATGGCCGCGCGGGCTCAGCAAGGAGCACGCCACGCTGACGCTGTGGCTGAAAGACATCGCGCCCAGCGACGAACTGCGCAAATGGTTCGGGCATGAGCCGGCGCGTTGGGCGGAGTTTCGGAGGCGGTATCGCGCCGAGTTGGATGGGAATGGCGAGGTGGTGGCGCAACTGCACGCCTTGCTTCGCGACGGCAAAGTGACGCTGCTCTATGGCGCGCATGATGAGGCGCATAACAATGCGGTGGCGCTGGCGGGATACCTACTTCGTCATCCTCGGGCTTGACCCGGGGATCCATGCCGTAACTTCAGCCGGAGGATGCGGCGGAGTAGAACCTGCCAGGTTGCAATGCTCGAAGGTCACGGCATGGATCCTATGGTCTGCACCGCGTCGCTTCGCCCCTTGCTCCGCCATAGGATGACGACGCGATCGGCACCGCGACTTCACTTCCCCCCAACCGCCTGCTCATAAATGTCAGGCTTGAAGCCAACCAGGATACGGTCGCCGACCTCCAGCACCGGGCGCTTGATCATCGTCGGTTTGGCCAGCATCAGCGCCTTGGCCTTCTTTTCATCGAGGTTCAGCTTGTCCTTGTCCGACAGTTCGCGGAACGTCGTGCTCGCCTTGTTGAGCAACTTTTCCCAGCCGACCTTGCCGACCCAGCCATCCAGCCGCTTCGCGTCCAGCCCCTCGGCCCTGTAGTCGTGAAACCGACAGGCAGTGCCATGATCCTCCAGCCAGACGCGCGCTTTCCTGACCGTGTCGCAGGTGGTGATGCCGTACATTGTGATCGTCAAAGGCGTATTTCCCCAGGGCTGACTGTCGAATCCGCTTCAGCCTAAAACCGCCCTTCCCGCTTTGCCAGCACCCTAGCCCAAATCTTCAGAATTTTGGGGCTTGCCAATACTAAGGAATTTACCTAAGTATTTTCGGAACGATCTTTGGCCGACGCAGTGGCGCGAGGAAGACATGACCGCGACAACAAACCCGCAGACCGCCGGTTCCGGCATCCCGCCGATCGACGGCATTTTCCGGGCGCTGTCCGATCCGACGCGCCGCCGTGTGGTCGAGCGGCTGAACAGAAGCCCCGCCTCGGTCAGCGAGTTGGCGGAGCCCTTCGGCATGGCCCTGCCCTCCTTCGTCGAGCACCTGAAGGTGCTGGAAGGCTGCGGGCTGGTGCGCTCGCAAAAGACCGGGCGCATCCGGACCTACCAGCTTGCACCCGAACCGCTGAAGCTCGCGGAAAACTGGCTGGCCGAACAGCGCACGCTGTGGGAGCGCCGCCTCGATCAATTCGAAGCCTACGTGATGAAACTTAGGGAAAGCGACAAATGAATATGATCCCGCTGTTCAAACCCGATCCGAGACTCGACCTCGTCCTCGAACGCGTTGTCGATGCGCCGCGCGAACTGCTGTGGACCGCCTACACCAAGCCCGAGCACGTCCGCCAATGGTTCACGCCGAAGCCGTGGATCATCACCGATTGCGAGATCGACCTCAGGCCCGGCGGCCTGTTCAGGACCCGCATGCAGTCGCCTGACGGCAAGGAGGTCAACGACCGCCATTGCTGCTATCTCGACATCGTGCCTAACGAGCGGCTGGTGTGGACCGACGCACTGCTGCCCGGCTATCGGCCATCAGGGAACCCATTCATCACCGCGGTCATATCGTTCCAGCCGGAAGGCAAGGCAACGCGCTACATCGCGACCGCCATCCACCGCGATGAAGCCACGCGCAACAACCACGAGGAGATGGGTTTTTATGACGGCTGGGGCACCGTGCTCGACCAGCTTGCGCAATACGTCAAGACGATCTGATGGTGTCTTCTCACATGGCGGCTACCGCATCGTCCTGGCCGCTCAGCCGCCAGCGCCCGTAAAGTTGATACCGGCCCTGCCCCAGGAAACTGTGGACGAGCACGAAGTCGCGGACCGTCCAGCCGATAGGTTCGATGGTTCGTTCGCCAAGCTTCGCGACACGCGTCCTGTCGCGCAGCAAGGTGACGTGGGGTTCGAAGGAATTCGCCAGGAAGGGCTTCAGCGGGCTGTCAGCGAGCGTGGCGCCGAGGCTGCGCCAAAAGGTTTGCAAGGGTGGAATACCGTCGCTGCCGCGCAACACCAGTGCGCCACCGCCGAAGGCGGACAGACGATCGAAGGAAACATTGAACGATGCCGCCTGGACGAGGCCACCGGCGCGGCAGGCGGCTTCCACCAGCGACATCGGCAATCCGTCATGATCGCCGAGCCCAACCAGCGAGATGTGCAACTGCTTGGCCGCAATGAGCTTGCCGCGCAGGCCCAACTCGCGCTGCCAGCTCGCCGCCCTCAGCGCCAGTGGCGTGGCGATCGTGCTTTCCAAAAGAATGGCGAAAAACAGCCGATCGTTGCGCCGCTGGTCCGGCTCGTCCCAGCGGAAGAAAGTCTGGCCGTTCTTGCCGATCCCGAATGAAGGCAGCTCGTTCATGGCTGATCCCGTCCGGCATTTTGGTCCGATCGAGCAGTCTAGAACAAAACAAGAACATACTACAACGGAAAATAGCACCCGCGCTCGATGCCAAGGCGGCGCACCAGCGCCAGCACATTGTCGATTGTGGGTGTCGGCTGGCCGGTCAGCCGGCCGAGCTCCTGCACCGCCGTCACCAGCGCGTCGATCTCCATCGGACGGCCGCGCTCCAAATCCTGCAGCATCGAGGTCTTGTGCTCGCCGACATCGCCGGCGCCCTTGATGCGCCGGTCGACCGATATCGGGAAGCGAACGCCAAGGCTTTCGCCGATCGCCTGAGCCTCCAGCATCATGGTGCGGGCAAGCGCGCGGGTTGCCTCATCGGCAACGATGGCCGCAAGCGTGCTGCCGGTGAGCGCGGAAATCGGGTTGAAGGAGAGATTGCCCCAGAGTTTTACCCAGATTTCGCTGCGGATGTCGTCGCGAACCGGCACCTGCAAACCCGCCGCGACCATCTCCCCGGCAAGCCGCGTGACGCGTTCGCTCTTCTCGCCCGAAGGCTCGCCAAGCGAGAAGCGCGTGCCCTCGACATGGCGGATCAGGCCGGGCGCATCCACTTCGGCCGCGGGGTAGACGACGGAGCCGATGACGCGTCCAGGGCCGATACGATCCCAGATCGTTCCGCCCGGATCGACCGCCTGCAGCCGCGTGCCCTCCAGCGGCCCGCCAACGTCATGGAAATACCACCATGGCACGCCGTTCTGCATGGTGACGACGGCCGTGCCCGGCCCGAGCAGCGGCGCGATCTGGTCGAGCGCCGGGGCAACGGAATGGGCCTTGAGCGCCAGCACGACATAGTCCTGCACGCCAAGCTCCTCGGCCAGCGCCGCCGCCCTGACAGCAGCGACGGATTCGCGACCGTCCTCGATCAGACGAAGTCCATCCGCCCGGATCGCGTCGAGATGCGCGCCGCGCGCCACGATCGAAAGATCGACCTTGCCGGCCACGGCAAGCTTGGCCGCGAGATAGCCCCCGATCGCGCCGGCGCCAAAGACGGTGATCCGCATCGTCAACCCGGACCAGGTTTGGTAAGACCGAGCTTGGCGGCGAGACCGATGCGCTGCAGCTTGCCGGTCGCGCCCTTGGGGATTTCGTCCAGGATCAGGACCTTGCGCGGGACCTTGAAATCGGCGAGCCGCGTCGCGGCAAAGCCGCGAATATCGGTCTCGGTCGTGGCCATGCCCTCGCGCAACACGATCGCGGCCGCAACCTCTTCGCCCAGCTTGTCATGCGGCATGGCGAAAGTGACGACCTGCGCCACCGCCGGATGATCCATCAGCACCTCGTCGACCTCGAGCGGCGAGATCTTCTCGCCGCCGCGGTTGATGATCTCCTTCAGCCGTCCGGTGACGCGCAGATAGAGATCGTCGTCGAGCACGCCCTGGTCGCCGGTATGGAACCAGCCATGCGCGAAGGCGCTGGCATTGGCGTCCGGGTTCTTCTCGTAGCCGGCCGTGACATTGGGACCGCGAATGACGATCTCGCCGGTCTCGCCGGCTTTGAGCAGCCGCCCGTCCGGCGCCATCACAGCCACTTCAGGCCCGGCGGCGGCGCCGACGCTGCCCGGCTTGCGCTGGCCCGGCGGCAGCCGGTTTGAGGCCATCTGGTGCGCGGCTTCCGTCATGCCGTAGGATTCGATCACCGGGCAGCCGAAGGTCGCTTCGAGCTCGGCCATCACCTGCGCCGGCAGCGACGCCGAGGACGAGCGGATGAAGCGCAGCGGTGCGGCCGCCAGTTGATCGGCATTGCGCGCGGCGCGCGGCAGGATCGCCTGATGCATGGTCGGCACCGCCGTGTACCAGCTCGGCCGCGCCTCGCCGAGCCAGTGAAAGAAGCGCAGCGCGTTGAAGCCCGGCGTGCAGAAAACGCTGCCGCCGGCGGCAAGCGAGGACAGCACCGCCGCAATCAGTCCATGGATGTGGAACAGCGGCATGATGTTGAGGCAGCGATCATTTGATGTCAGGCCGAGCGTGGCGCCGATATGGGCGGCCGATGCGGCGAGATTGGCATGGCTGAGCGGCACCAGCTTGGGGCGCGACGTGGTGCCGGAGGTGTGCAGCAAGAGCGCGATGTCACCATCCTCGGCCAGGCCGGACAAAACAGACGGACCGACCGGTTTGCCTACGATCTCGAAACTGCCGGCTGGCACGTCACCCCGTGCTGCGAGCCTCAGCACAGCTATGCCCAGGCGCTCGGCAACCGCGACCGCCGGGCCACTCTCGTCCTCGGCGACCAGGATCGCTTTTGCGCCGATATCGCTGAGATAAAAATCGAGCTCGTCGGCCCGGTAGGCCGGATTGAGCGGCGCCGTCGAGGCGGCGGCCGCCACGGCGACAAAGGCCGTCGCCATTTCCGGGCCGTTCGGCAATACGATGGCCACCCGGTCGCCGCGGCCGAGGCCGAGCGCATTGAGCCGCGTTGCCGTTTCGACGATCAGGCGGCGCAGCCCGCCATGGCTGAGCGTGGTCCTGTCCGGGGCCGCGATCGCCGGCGCATCGTCGGCTCCGGCACCGAGCCGTTCAACAATCGATGCGGCTTCAGACAACGCGAACCTCTAGGTCGCCGACGCCCTCGACATGGCCGCGCAGAACGTCGCCGCGAACGACCGCCCCGACGCCCGCCGGCGTGCCGGAAAGAATGATGTCCCCCGGCATCAGCGTGAAAAGGCCTGAGAGATAGCTGATCATTTCGGGAACTTTCCAGATCATCTGGTTGAGGTCGCCCGTCTGCTTTCTCTCGCCATTGACGTCCAGCCAGATCGATCCCTTGTCGGGATGGCCGATCGAACCTGCAGGAACCAGCGGCGTGCATGGCCCCGATGCCTCGAAAGCCTTGCCGACTTCCCATGGGCGGCCCATGTCCTTCGCCTTGCCCTGCAGGTCGCGACGGGTCATATCCAGAGCCACGCCGTAGCCGAATACACAGTCCAGGGCCTTGTCGACCGGGATATCCCTGCCGCCGCTTTTCAGCGCCACGACCATTTCGATTTCGTGATGAACATCATTGGAGGCCGGAGGGTAGGGAAATTCTCCCGACGTATCAAGGTTGTCGGGGTTCTTCTGGAAGAAGAATGGCGGCTCCTTGTTGGGGTCGTGCCCCATCTCGACCGCATGGGCGGCATAATTGCGCCCGACGCAATAGACCCGGTGCACCGGAAACAACTTGTCGGTTCCCGCCACCGGGATGCTCGGGATTGCGTTCGGTTCGATGACATAGGTCGTGCCGTGCATGTTCACTGTCTTGCTCCTGCATAATATTCGACTTTGGCTTCGGCCCGTTCGATCAGCTCGGCGATCACCAGGGCGAAGGCGAAAAGGATGACGGTCAAGGCCCAGAATTCGGCCATGCGGAAATTGCGCGAGAAAGTCTCGAACAGCGCACCGTAGCCAACGATGGCGACGAGCAGCTGGCCGATGACGACGCCCTTGACGCCGCGAATGAGGCCGAGGCGGATGCCGGCAAGGATTTCCGGAAGGGCGGCCCAAAGGATGATCTTGGAGTAGAGCGCCGGACGCGAGGCGCCATAGGAGCGCGCCATTTCGATCAGCGACGGCGAGATATGGCGAACGCCGGCGCGCGTGTCGAGAACGATGATCCAGATCGCAAACAGGAACACCGCAGCGACGATCGTCTTCTCGCCGAAGCCGAACAGGATCATCAGCACCGGAACGATCGCCGAGAGCGGCGCGCTGGAAAAGATGTTGACCCACATGCCGAGCAGATCGTCGGCGATCTTGACGCGTCCCATCAGGATGCCCAGCGGCACGCCGATGACGATCGAGAGCACCATGCCCGTGGCGAAGGCGCGAAGGGTGGTGACCGTGGCCTTCTGCCAGGACGGGGTCTGCACGAGATCGACCGCTGCAGCCAGCACCTCACTGAAGGGCGGCAGCAGGAAGACAAGGTTCAGACGACCAACGACCTCCCACACGACGCACCAGACAAGCAGGGACGCCATCATTGGTATGCGATAGCCAAACAGGGTCATTGCCGGTCATTCCACATATTGCTTCAGCCCCTGCCAGATCTCGTCGACGGTATCGAGATAGTGCCGGTCGCGATGAATGCGCTCGGGATCGCCAGAGCGGTCGATTTCCGGTTCGATGATCTGCGAAACCCGGCCGGGCCGCGGCGACAGCAAGACGATGCGGTCGGAGATGTAGACCGCCTCCTCGATCGAGTGCGTGACGAAGATGAAGGTCTTGTTCTGGTTGGTGCGCAGCCGGATCAGATCCTCCTGGAACTTGCGCCGGTTCTGCTCGTCGACCGCCGAGAACGGTTCATCGAGAAGCAGGACATCGGCATCGACCGACAGAGCGCGCGCCAGGCCGACGCGCTGGCGCATGCCGCCCGACAGTTCATGGGGATATTTGTCCTCGAAGCCGGCGAGGCCGACTTCGGCGATGTAACGGCGGGCGATCTCCTCGCGTTCGGCCCTGCTGGTGCCGCGCAATTCCAGGCCGAAGGCGACATTGCGCAACACGGTTGCCCAAGGCATCAGTGCAAAATCCTGGAACACGAAAGCGCGTTCGGGGCCTGGTGCGCTGACAGTCTTGCCGTTGATGGCGATGGTTCCGCCATCGGCCCTTATCAGGCCAGCGATGATCTTCAGCAGCGTCGTCTTTCCGCAACCGCTAGGCCCGAGAAGGCTGGTCAGCTTGCCCCGGGGAAAGTCGAGGTCGATGCCGCGCAGCGCCTCGACATTGCCATAGGTCTTGGAAATCCCCCTCACCTCCACAATAGTATCGATCGGTGCCGACACCGGCGACGGTCCATTTCGCAATGCGGTAGCGCGCATCTCAGGCACCTCTCTTCTCGGGCCTGAACACACGAGCTTCCACCCATTGCAGAAAGACCAGCGTCAGGGTGGAAAGGGCAATGATCGAGCCAATTGTTGCATACATCTCGGCGTAGTCGGCGCGCGAGCGGTGGAAGGTGATGAGGTCGCCGATGCCGGTCGGGGTGATCAGCAGTTCGGCCAGCACCACGCCGACGAACCCGGCGGCGACGCCGAGGCGCAGACCGGCGAAGATGACCGGGCTGGCGTCCGGAAGAATGATCTTGGCAACGGTCTGCCACGGCGTGCCGAGGAACGACCGGCACATGACGAGCAGCGATTGGTTGACGTTGCGCACGGCCTTGTAGGTGTTGAGCACGATGACCGGCAGCGCAAGGATGATGACGGCAAGCGTCTTGGCGGTCATGCCTATGCCGTAGACGAAGGTGACCATCGGAATGAAGGCGGCGACAGGGGCCGCCTGAAGCACGATGAACACCGGGATCAGCAGCCATTCGCCGGTGCGCCACAGGCCACAGATAGTGCCGAGGCCGACACCCAGGAACGCCGACAGGACGACGCCGAGCACCAGTGGCTGCAGCGTCGAGAGATAGGCGCTGGCCAGGCTCCCGTCAGCGAGCAGACCGAAAAACGCGACCATCGTGTCGGAAAAGGTCGGGAAGGCGAAGCTGACGGGAATGCGTCCAGCCACTTCCCATATCGCCGCGAAAGCAGCGATAGAGACCAGCCTGAGCACGACCGGCTCTTCCCACCAGGCGCCCGTCGTGCCGCGGCTGGAAGAGGCAGCGAGGCCAGCAGCCTCGCCGTCGGTTCTGATGCTCAAAGCCATCCGCCAGGCCGCCTATTTCTTGCCGAGCTTGGCGACGGCGCGGTCGAGTGCGGCGACATCCCAGAAGTCCGCCACCTTGAGGCTGGCGGGATCGCCCTCGATCTGGCCGGCAAGGCTGAAAAAGGCGAAATCGTCGGCGGCCGCATCGGCGCCGCCGCCGCTCAGCGCAAGGCTGCCGGCTGCCGCTGTTTCCTTGTAGTATTCGGTGATCTCGCCGTCGGCTTCAGCGCCGAGATCCGGCAGCAGTTTGTACTTGTTGCGGAATTCCACCGCGACAGTCGGGTTCTCGGTAATTTCGCGCGCGGTCTTCATCAATTCCTCGACCAGGATATCGACGTCGGCGGCGTTGTTTTTCAGATAGTCCGCCGTGGCGAACAACGCTTCGTCGGAGGCTTTGAGATTCTCCACCGGCAAGACGATGAACTTGCCGGGCGCTTCGGCCTCTAGCGCGCGCCGGTTGGCGGCGTCGACGATCGACGCCTTCAGCGTCCCCTGGAGCAGCGCGTTGCGGCGGACTTCGGAGCCCGGGACATAGCTGACGTTGCCGAGCTTGATGCCGTGGTTCTTCGCCATCAGCAGCATGACCGCCTCGGTGCCGGAACCGCGCGCCTGAACGGCGACGTCCTGCCCGTCCAGATCCTTCCATTCCTTGTAAAATTCGCTGTTGACGACGGGAAAGAAGCGCAGCGTCGATATCTGCGCAAAGACGCGGATCGGCACGCCCGCCTTCTGGATCAGCGTATAGGGCGCGCCGATGCCGACATCGGCCTGGCCGCCGACAATCGCCTGGGCAGCCAGGTCCTCGTCATTGAGCACGATGAGTTCGACATTTACGCCGCGCTCCTTGGCGCGCTCTATCGCGGCGAGCGTCTGGATGGATTCGATGCCGGGAAGGTCGCCGAATGCGATGCGCATGTCGCCCGCGCTTGCCGCCGGCAGCGGCGCACTCAAAAGGACCGCGGCGAAAGCGGCGGTTAGGATGGTACGTCTGGATAGTCTGGCCATTGTCATTCCTCCCGTTTCTTATAACCATTCTTATAACCATTTTTCTAATTGGTTAAGCAAAGGAAGCTGATTGGTCAAGGAGAAACATACCTGCTTGATGTCCGATAGCCTAGAAAACTTGGCAGTTGACGGTTAAGGCCAATCGTTTTAACACCAGGAAAGGGAAGCAATAGGCGAATTGGTTAAATTGATGGACGATGCCGGAAGTGGCGGCCAGGCCGCCTTGGTTCAGCTTCAGGCCTATCTGGCCCAGATGGACCATTCCGGTGAAACCCGGCTGCCCGCGGAGCGGGAACTGTGCGAGAGCCTTGGCGTGTCGCGCGGCGACCTGCGCAAGGCGCTGGCGGTGCTCGAGAAAGACGGCCGCATCTGGCGGCACGTCGGCAGGGGCACCTTCGTCGGCAGGGGGCCGGTCGAGGAGACGATCGGAATTTCCGAAATCGCCGGCCGCACAAATCCGGCGGATGTGATGCGCGCGCGCCTGATCATCGAACCGGAGATCGCGCGCGAAGCGGCACTGCACGCCACGCTGTCCGACATCGCGGCGATGCGGCAATCGCTGGCGCAGACGCGGGAGGCGGTTACTTGGCGGCAATATGA
Source organism: Mesorhizobium helmanticense (assembly GCF_003034915.1). GTDB lineage: Bacteria > Pseudomonadota > Alphaproteobacteria > Rhizobiales > Rhizobiaceae > Mesorhizobium > Mesorhizobium helmanticense. Next base: position 307,839 of record NZ_PZJX01000028.1, read on the forward strand.
AAACATCGACAATCTGCTGCACCGGCAGATCGCGCAGGCAAGCCGCAACAATGTGCTGCTCGGCCTGTTCGATGTGCTGAACGCCGTGCGCCGCACCGTGGTCTGGGGACGCCTTCGTGCAGAGGGCGCCCGTCCGCCGGCGGACCATCACAGCTTCGCCGACCATGAACGGATCGTCGAAGCGATCGCCGAGCGCGACCTCGGCGGCGCGGCGGCAGCCATGCGCCTGCATCTCCAGCAGGTCGAGCGGCGCCTGATACCTGTTCGCGAAGCCGCCGAATAGCTCAGCCACACCACGGCGCCGCACGTCCATTTGGACGCGCGATGGATGCTGTAGCGCTTACAGCCGATGATGCCCTTGATGAAACGAGATCAGTTTGAGAGCATAGGGCAGTTAGCGCCACGGCGCAGGCTGATATGCGCCACGTCGCCGACGCTGAATTGAAAACCCTCCGCGCGGCGTGGCGCGTCGATCACCACCGGTGCCCCCTGCTCCAGTTCGGCATGCAGGCGCAGGGTGCGGCCGTGGAAGACGATGCTGGTCACCCGTACCGGTGCGGTGCCGGCCGCGGCTTCGGTTGTCGCCAGTAAATCCTCCGGACGCACGCCAATGGTTCGCACCGCGCCTTCGCCAGGCAGCTCGCCAGTTTCCGAGACGGCTTCCAACGGCAAGGCGCCAGCAGCGAAACGCAAGCGATCGCCATCGCGACCGAGAAACCGCGACTGCAGAAGGTTCATCGTGCCGATGAAGCTGGCGACGAATTTGGTGGCGGGCCGGTCGTACAGCGTTGCCGGCGGCGCGATCTGCTCGATGCGGCCCTTGTTCATGACGACGATGCGGTCGGAGATCGACAGCGCCTCGGTCTGGTCGTGGGTGACCATGACGAAGGTGGTGCCGAGACGCGACTGCAGCCGCTTCAATTCGACCTGCATCTGCTCGCGCAGATGCGCGTCGAGCGCCGACAGCGGCTCGTCGAGCAACAGCACGCGCGGCTCGCAGACAATGGCGCGGGCGAGCGCGACGCGCTGGCGCTGGCCGCCTGAGAGTTCGGACACGCGGGCGCCAATCTTGTCGGCGAGGCCGACCATGTCGAGGGCTTCGCCTACGCGCTTTGCCTGTTCGGCGCGGGTGAGCCTGCGCAGCGACAGGCCGAAGCCGACATTTTCGGCAACGTTCATGTGCGGAAACAACGCATAGTCCTGGAAGACCGTGTTGACGGGCCGGTCGAAGGGCCTGAGTGCGGTGATGTCTCGGCCTTCGAGCAATACCTCGCCGCTCGACGGACTTTCGAAACCGGCGATCACCCGCAGGCTGGTGGTCTTGCCGCAGCCGGATGGACCGAGAAGGGTGAGGAACTCGCCGCGGGCAATGTCGAGATCGACGGCATCGAGGCCGACAATGCCGCCGGGAAAGATCTTCGAGACTGCCTGCAGCCGCACGAGTGGATCAGGCGCCATCGCGAACCTCGGATGGTTTTGTCGTGTTGACCCAGAGGATCTGACAAGGCTCGCTGCCGGGATTGCGGAAGGCATGCAAAAGCGTGCTCTTGAAGGCGAAGCTGTCGCCGGTCTTTAGCCCGTATGTGGTCGAATCGACCACGAGCTCGACCTCGCCCGTTATGACGAACCCGAATTCATGGCCGGCGTGCGCATAGGCCTCGGCGGTGCCGCCGCCTGCGTCCACCGTCACCAGCATGCCGGTGAGCGTGGCGGCGGGCGGCGACAGCAGCGCCTTGGCGATGCCTTCCGACTTGACCGGGATCTGCCGCCGGCTGTTGGCGCGCACGCAGTAGAGATCGTTGACGGCATCGTTGCCGTCCGCGATCAGCGCCGACGGCTCGATGTCGAGGGCAGCGGCGAGCGGCCAGATCACCCGTACCCGCAATGACGACATGCCGCGTTCGATCTGGCTGAGCGCACCGATAGAGACGCCTGCCTTGGCGGCCAGCTCGGCCAGTGAAAGATTGCGCTCGAGTCTCAGCGCCCGCACGCGCCGGCCAACCTTGACGTCGGCATCGTCCTTAAGCCTTTCGGCCGCCTCGTCCAGCATGTCCATCCATCGGTCCTCGTTTCGTAAGGTTTTCCCTTCTCCCCTTGTGGGAGAAGGTGGATCGGCGCGAAGCTCCGAGACGGTTGAGGGGTGCTGGCCTGAGCGCTGCCGGTGCCAAGCTGGAACACCCCTCATCCGTCGCCTTCGGCGACACCTTCTTCCACAAGAGGAGAAGGAAGAGCGAACTCAGCCGCCCGCCTTGACCTTCTCGAACATCTTGGCGAGCTCGTCATTCTGTTTCATCGGCCCGGTGAAGACGGTGGTCTTCAGCATTACTTCCGGATCGGATGGCAGTTGCAGCTTGTCGAGTTCTTCCTTCGGCACCGCGGCGAAAGCCGAGCTGGTCGAGCTGCCATAGCCATAGGCCTGGATCAGATATTTGCCTGAATCCGTCTCCAGCCGGCTGTTGATGAAGTCATAGGCGAGGTCGACGTTCTTGGCATCCTTGAGCATGACGAAGCCGCAGGCCCAGGTCAGCATGCCTTCCTTCGGCTTCATGAACTCGACCGGCACGCCCTGCTTCTTCAGCGAAGTGGCCGACGCGTTCCAGGTCATGGCGGCTACCAGCTGGCCGCTGGCCAGCGCCTGTTCGACCGAGGTCATGTCGGTGGTGTAGTTCGAAAGCAGCGGGCGCTGCTCGCGCAGCTTTTCCGCCACCTTGTCCATCTGCTTAGGCGTCATGTCGAACGGATTGACGCCGGCCAGAAGTGCCGCCACCACCGGCGTGTCGTGCACGGCGTCGATGGTTGCCATGCGACCGGCATATTGCTTGTCCCAGAGCAAGCTCCAGCTCGCTTCCGGGTTCTTCACCAGATCGGTGCGGTAGAGGATCGAGGTGTTGCCCCAGTCCCACGGCACCATCCAGACCTTGCCGTCGCCGGCTTGCAAATCGGGCAGGTTCTTGAAGACGGGGAAGATCGAATCCCAGTTCTTGATGCGCTTGGTGTCGATCGGCTGTAGCAGGCCTTCCTTGTTCCAGCGCGCCACCTTGTCGTAACAGGGATGAGCGACATCGGGGCGGAAGCCGGCCTTGACCTTGGTGAAGGCGTCGTCATCGTCGCCGAACATCGAGGCCTCGACGCCATCGGGGTGTGCTGCGAGGAAGCTCTCGTTGAAGTCGGGCAGTTCATAGCCCGACCAGGTGAAATATTGCAGCTTGTCGCCCGCGAACGCCACGGTCGACGAAAGCGCCAGCGCCAGCGCGGCCAATCCGGCGCGGGCTCTCTTTCCACTTATCGATTTCAGGTCGAATGCCATTGCAGTTCTCCTCTCTCGGTTTGTTGTGGTTTGGGCAGATCGGCGGGCGCCGTCCGCTGGGCGCCGAGCCCGCGATGGCGCAGGATTTCGGCGAATGCAGCAATGACGAAGGACACGGCCAGGATCGCCGTACCCAGCGCCATGACGGTCGGCAGCGACTTGGGGAAGCGCAACTGGCTCCAGATATAGAGCGGCAGCGTCGGCTCGGTGCCGGCGAGGAAGAAGGCGACGATGAATTCGTCGAAGGAAGTCAGGAAGGCCAGCATGAAGGCCGAACCTATCGCTGGCAGGCTGAGCGGCAGCATCACGCGGCGGAATGTCGTCCAGTCCGATGCACCGAGATCGAGCGCTGCCTCGCGGATGGTTTTGGGGATGGCGGCGAAACGGCTCCTCATGATCACCACCGTCGTCGGCAGCGCCACCAATATGTGCCCGAGCACGATGGCAATGCGCGACGGCCCGAAGCCGATGAGATTGACCAGGATCAGCAGCGAGATGCCGACGATGACGCCGGGAATCAGGATCGGCAGCCGGGCAATGGCGCTGATCGTGGCGGCAAGCGGCGAGCGGCCATAGAGGTCCATGTAGGACACGGTGATGCCGCAGAGCGTGGCACCGGTGGCGGCGATCACCCCGATCACCAAACTGTTGGCAAGCGCGCCCGATAGCGCCGAATTGCCGAAAAGCGTCCCGTACCATTGGAGCGTAAAACCTTGCAGCGGAAACGCCGCCTGGATCGAGTTGTTGAAGGAGAACAGCGGAATCAGCGCCACTGGCAGATAGAGGAAGACCAGATAGGCGAGCACGTAGACGCCGAGCCAACGGCCGCCTTCCCTCGCGTTGGTGCGCGCCGCGCTCATGTCCGGCTGCCAAATCTGCGGTCGGCGAAGCGCACGACCAGCACCACGCAGAGGATGACCAGCATGACGGCGACGGAGAGCGCGGCGCCGAACGGCCAGTCATTGGCCTTGCCGAACTCGGCCTGGATCAGCGTGCCGATCATGGTGCTGGCCGGGCCGCCGACCAGCGCTGGTGTCACATAGTCGCCGACCGTCGGCACGAAGACGACGAGGGCTGCCGCCAGCACGCCCGGCATCGAGTTCGGCAGGACGACACGGCGGAAGGACGTGAAGGGTCTCGCGCCAAGGTCGGAAGCGGCTTCGAGCAGTGACTTCGGGATGGTGTCCAGCGCCACGTAGATGGGCAGGATGGCGAATGGCGCATAGGCGTGCGCGAGCGTGACGATGACGGCTGCCGGCGTGTTGAGGAACGCTAAGGTCGGCTCCGACCAGATGCCGCTTTCGATCAGCGCCGAGTTCAGCACGCCATTGTAGGCAAGCACGATCTTCCAGGCGAAGACGCGCAAGAGATAGCTGGTCCAGAACGGCAGCGTCACCAGGAACAGCAGCAGGCCGCGCCGCCGCCCGGCGTGGAAGGCGAGATAGTAGGCGACGGGATAGGCGGTCACGACCGTTGCCAGCGTCACCAAACCGGCAATCGCCAGCGAGCGCAGCGTCACCGTCCAGTACAGGGGATCGGACGCCACCATGGCGAAATTCGCAAGCGTGAAACCGGCGCCCAACAGAGAACCGTCATTGCCGCGAAAGGCGAGGAAAAGCACGAGGCCGAGGGCAAACAAGATCAGGAAGAAGGTTACCAGCCCGCCCGGCAGCAGCATAGCCAACCGGAAACCCGGCGAGGTCCGCGGTGGCTCAGTTGCAACGAAGGTCGACATCGGGCGGCCAATCGGGTTTTGAAATCGACTAAGCCTTTTTCATATTCATGAAACTGTCAAGCCGATTCAGCAACAGCTTAACAAGTCCACATGGAGCGGACGGCGCGATGCGCTTGGCATGCAGCGCGCTGGCAGCCGCTGTGGCGAGCCTGTCGAACGCGTCCAGTCGACGAGGATAGCGATTTCATGCTTTTGAAATATGCGTTCCGGCTTGGTCATTGGCGCACGCCATAATCGATTGAGGTCCAGTCGCGCAAATAACAAAGCTTGCCTTGAGGACGGGATAGACCTTTGGCAGGAATTTGTTGAAAGTGCCGCTCCGCCGACAACGCCGGTGTCTTGATCGATCATCGGCAAGACGACTGTCGCCGCGGAAAGAGACAATGGAGGATTTCAAGGCATGACCAACCCGACGCACCTGCCCGCCGAGGGCATCTTCATCGGCCGCGCCAGGACGAGCGATGCGTCGCATCCGCTGGTGGTCACGGCTCGCGACGGCACGGTCTTCGACATCACGTCGAGCGCCGCGCCGACCGTACGCGACATCTGCGAGATGGCGGATCCCGCCGGACATGTGCGTTCGGCCAAGGGCAGAGCGGTCGGCTCGCTGGACGCGATCGCCGCCAACAGTTTCCAGGCCGCGCGCGATCCGGCACAGCCATACCTGCTCTCCCCCGTCGACCTGCAAGCGGTGAAGGCGTCGGGCGTCACCTTCGTCGTATCCCTGCTCGAACGCGTCATCGAGGAGCAGGCGCGCGGTTCGGCGGAGAAGGCCGACGCCATTCGCGCCGACATTGCCGGGCTGATCGGCCATGATCTGTCGAAGCTCAAGCCCGGCTCGCCGGAGGCGATGGAGATCAAGGCCAAGCTGATCGCGCGCGGCGCCTGGTCGCAATATCTGGAAGTGGGCATCGGCCCGGACGCCGAGATATTCACCAAGTGCCAGCCGATGGCGTCGGTAGGCTTCGGCGCCGATGTCGGCCTGCATCCGGTGTCGACATGGAACAATCCCGAACCCGAGATCGCGATGATCGCGGCCAGCAGCGGCAGGATCGTCGGCGCCACGATCGGCAATGACGTCAATCTGCGCGATGTCGAAGGGCGCTCGGCGCTGCTGCTCGGCAAGGCCAAGGACAACAACGCCTCGGCCTCGCTTGGACCATTCATCCGGCTGTTCGACGCAACATTTTCCATGGATGACGTGAAGCAGGCCATCGTGCGCCTGAAGGTCGAGGGCGAGGATGGGTTTTCGCTGGAGGGCGCCAGTTCGATGGCGGAGATCAGCCGCTCGCCCGAAGAGCTGGTCGCGGCCGCGATGGGGCCGCATCACCAATATCCCGATGGCCTGGCGCTCTATCTCGGCACCATGTTCGTGCCGTCGAAGGATCGCGGCGAAAAGGGCAAGGGTTTTACGCACAAGGTCGGCGACATCGTCACCATCTCGTCGGAGAAATTCGGCGCCCTGGTCAACCGCGTGCGGCTGTCGCCCGACTGCCCGCACTGGACCTACGGCGCCAGCCATTTGATGCGCGACCTTGCCAAAGCCGACCTCATCTAGTTCCGGCGCCAAGGCGGCAAACCTTGCGATGGGCGTGCGAGGCTGTTGATGCATCCACACTGCACCGCCCGCCCTGGAAAATATCAGCCGAACTGATGCAATCTGATGGGATTGCTGATGGCGCCACGCCTTGCGCCAACATCCTTTGGTGGATGGAGGCTTGCCATCGACCGGAAAAGGGAATGCTCTTGCGACGTCCGGATCGGCGATGACAGGAGGTACGGTCGGGGCTTTGCCCGGATCGGCCGATGTGGAGGTCACTTTCAATGGGAGGAAATCAAATGCTTTCAAGACTACGACTGCTTGTATTCGGCTTGATCATGGCGCTGGCCATTCCGGCGGCGGCGCAGGCCAAGACCTTCTACTGGGTCTCGCATGGCGGTCCTGCCGACCCGGTCTGGACCTATTTCCTCGCCGGCGCCAAGCAATGGGCGACGGATACCGGCAATACCGTCAACACCTCGTTCCACAATGGCGACGTGGCGTCCCAACAGGAGGCCGTCCGCGCGGCGATATCGGCCAAGGCCGACGGCATCGTCACCACCAGCCCCGATCCGGGCAGCCTTGTCGAGATCGTCAAGGAAGCCCGCGCGGCGAACATCCCGATCATCAACTTCAACACGCCCGACCCGAAGGCGGATTTCAACGCCTATGTCGGCGGCGACAACGTCACCTTCGGCAAGCATTGGGCGCAGTATCTGGTCGACAAGGGCCTGGTGAAGAAGGGCGATTTCGTCTGGATGCCGGTCGAGATTCCCGGCGCCACCTATGGCGTTCAGGAAGAAGAAGGCATCAAGAGCGTCTTCGAGCCGCTCGGCATCACCTATGAAATCACCGAAGCGACGCTCGACCAGGCCGAAGTGATCAACCGCATGGTCGATTACCTCACCGCCAACAAGGCGAAGGTCAAGGCGATCATCGGCCTCGGCGACCTCGTGACTGGCTCGATCAAGCGGGTGTTCGACCAGGTCGGCGTCAAGCCGGGCGAAATCCCGGTCGTCGGCTGGGGCAACTCGCTCGACACCACCCAGGAAGTGCTGAACGGCTATGTCAATGCCGGGCAGTGGCAGGATCCGCAAGCGACCAGCTATGTGGCGCTTTCACTGGCCAACATGGCCGCCAGCGGCATTCCGCCAGGCTTCAACGTGATCACCGGGGCGCTCTACGAGAAGGACACCGCCGAGGTTTACGACAAGATCCTGTCCGGCAAATAATCCGCAATCAGAACAGTCGCGATCGCATCCGCGGTCGCGACTATCCTTTCCTTTCGCCGAGGCCGCCGGTGCGGCGCAGGCCCTCAGCCAATTCCACTCATTTCGCGGGACCAAGGTGGAAAATCATTCCCTCATCCAACGACTGATCGCGCGGCCTGAGTTCGGTCCTCTGGTGCTGCTGGTCGTCGAGATCGCCGTCTTCTGGAGCATCAACCCGAGCTTCCTGTCGCCGCAGAACATCTCCAACACGCTGGCCTTCACGGTCGAGCTCGGCCTGATCGCACTGGCGATGACGCTGCTGATGACATCTGGCGAATTCGACCTCTCCGTCGGATCGGTATTCGGCTTCTCGCCGGTTTTGATGTGGACCCTGTTCAACAGCGGCGTCACCTCACTCGAAATGGGCTTCCTCATCGCGCTGGTGGTCGCCGCCTTCATCGGGCTGGTCAATGGCTGGTTCGTCACGCAGCTCAAGATCCCGTCCTTCCTGGTGACGCTGGGCATGCTGCTTGTCGTCCGCGGCACCGCCCTGTTCGTCACCGACGGCTTCCCGCAGCGGACCTGGAGCGCCGAAGGCAGCTGGCTCGCGGAAGCGCTGGTCGGCGATTTCTTCATCGGGCCGTTCCGCATCTACATGTCGCTGTTCTGGTTCATCGCCGCGGCAATCGCGCTCGGCTATGTGCTGACGCAGAGCCGGACCGGCAACTGGATCCAGGCGGCGGGCGGCAACCCCAACGCGGCAAGGGCGCGCGGCGTCAATGTCAGCGGCGTCAAGATCGGCCTGTTCATCCTGTCGGCGATCATGGCCTCGCTCGCCGGCGTCATCTCCTCGCTGCGCACCTCGGCGGCCAATCCCAACAGCGGCACCGGCTACGAGCTCGAAGTCATCGCCATGGTGGTGATCGGCGGCACCGCGCTGACCGGCGGGCGCGGCACCATCATCGGAACCGTGCTCGGCATCCTGATCCTGCGCGTCATGCGCAACGGCATCGTGCTGATCGGCGTGCCCGGCCTTGCCTACAACATCTTCATCGGCGCCATCATCCTCGGCATGATGGCGCTCCACTCATGGCTGGAACGCCGGCATCAGGCAGGGACGTGAACCATGGCCGAACCGCTTGTCCGCATGGAAAACATCCGCAAGTCCTACGGGCGCGTGCGAGCGCTGGTGGACGCCAATTTCCACGTCAATGAAAGGGAGATCGTCGGGCTGCTCGGCGACAATGGCGCCGGCAAGTCGACGCTGATCAAGGTGCTGTCGGGTGCGGTGCCGCTGACCAGCGGCGACATCTTCATCCGCGGCAAGAAGGTCAATTTCCGCAGCACCAGCGACGCCATCGCCCATGGCATCGAGACGATCTACCAGGACTCGGCGCTGGTCACGCAATTGTCGATCGCCCGCAACCTGTTTCTCGGGCGCGAGCCGATCAAGCCGCCGCGCTTCCTCAACCGGATGGACCAGGAGGCGATGAACGTGGTCGCCCGCGACCTCTTGAAACAGGTCGGCATCTCCAAGAACATCCCGCCGACGACACCGATCGGCTCGCTCTCCGGCGGCGAACGGCAGGCGGTGGCGATCGCGCGGGCCATGCATTTCGACAGCGACCTCATCATCCTCGACGAGCCGACCAACAATCTCGGCGTCGCCGAGACGCAAGGCGTGCTGAGTTTCGTGCGCAGCGCCCGCGATTCGGGCCATTCCTGCATCTTCATCGCCCACAACATCCACCACGTCTTCCAGGTGGTCGACCGCATCGTCGTCATGCGCCGGGGCAAGGTGGTTGCCGATGACATTGACCCGAAGAAGACCAACGTCGCCGAAGTCGAGCGGGTCATCACCGGCATGTCCGATAAGGAGATCCGCGACGCCGTCGTCGAGGGCAAGCATTCGGGAGCCTGAGCGCCAGCCTGACTAGCCGCATGTCTGGCACGGGATCGCATCCGCTCCTATGACTGGGACCATGAAAGCCACCGTTTCGGATATCGCCAGAAGCTGCGGGCTGTCGACCGCGACGGTCGACCGGGTACTGAACAACCGGCCGGGCGCAAGTGCGGCCAACCGGCAGCGCGTGATGGAAGCGGCCAAGCAGCTCGGCTACCTGCCGGTCGTCGACCAGGTGGCGCTGCCGTCGCGGCCGGCGCATCTCGAATTCTTCCTGCCGATCGGCTCCAACGCCTTCATGATGGATCTGGCAAGGCACATCGAAGACTACGCTGCGCGCCTGCCGCTGGTCGCCTCATGCCGGATCCACAACCTCGCCGGCATCTCGCCCGGAGCATTGCAGGCGGCGATCGAAAACCTCTCGCTCAGGGCGAACGGCGTCGGCGTCATCGCCATCGACCACCCGCGAACGCGCAACATCCTGCGCGAGATCGTCGAGGCCGGCATCCGCCTCGTCACGCTGGTGTCCGACGTGCCGGGCGCGCCCCGATCGGCCTATGTCGGCATCGACAACCGCGTTGCGGGCCGCACTGCTGCCTTGTTGATGGGACGCTTCCTCGCTGAACGCCCGGGTCATCTGGCAATAGTCGTCGGCTCACGCTCCTATCGCGGGCACGAGGAGCGCGAAATGGGCTTTCGCTCGGTGCTGAGCGAGGAGTTCCCCAACCTGACCGTGACCAGCGCGGTCGAGATCAATGACGAGCCCGATATCAGCTACACCGCGACGATGCAGGCGCTGCACAACGAGCCGGAGCTGCTCGGCATCTATTGCGTCGGCGCCGGCCGCTCGGGCGTGGCGAAGGCATTGCTGGAAGCCAGGCCGCAGAAGAAGCCGGTCTTCATCTGCCATGATTTGACGCGGGCAACGCGCGGCTATCTCGTCGACGATTTGCTCGATGTCGTCATCGACCAGAATGCGCGGCTGATCGCCGAGCAGTCGGTCATTCGCCTACTCGGCTCAATTGCGTCCTCGGCGCCCTATCTGACCCGAAAATTCATCGAGCCGCGCCTGATCTTTAGGGAAAACGTCCCGGTGCAATAATGCCGCTTTCCGGCTTCAGATCACAGGCGCCACCGCAAATATGCACATCTGCTATGCATCTTTCGCAGTTGCCGAATCGTTAGGCAGTCCGTAAGTTCACAGTTGTCGGCCATCTACTCCTCCCAGATGCGATGCCGGCCTAGAATTCGGTGCACCTCCTCCCGCACCGCGTTCGAAATCAAGCCCGCTGCCACCTCCTCCCGGCAGCGGGCTTTTTTCTTTCCATTCATGGAGATGTCGTCCGCGTCCAAAACGCGGACTCGTATGGCCGGATCCTATCGCGCCTTGAACGATGCGATCAGGCCTTCAGCCATGCGCACGAACTGCGCGCTGGGGCCCTCGGCGCCGACACTTTGCAGACTGACGCGCGCGCCCTCGAGCAATAGCGACAACGTGTCGGCGAGAAGTTCGGCCTGGCCGACGCCAGCCTCCCGGCACAAATTCACCAGGCGTTCGCGCTGGGCTTCCTTGAGTTCCTTGATCACACGCCTTGCCGGATGATTGGTCTCACTCAACTCGACAGCGGCATTGGCCATGTCGCAGCCGCGGCTGTCGTTCGCCAGCATCTCGGAGGCCTTGCGAACCCAGGCATGCAGTTGCGCAAGCTTGTCGCCAGGATATTCGGCCTCGAATGCATCCCATATTGCGGCGGCCTTGCATGCGGTGGCGCGCAGGCACTCGATGATCAGATCGTCCTTGGATTCGAAGTGACGATACAGCGTCATCTTGTTGGTGCCGGCGGCTTCGGTGATGGCGTCGACGCCGACGCCCTTGATGCCATGCTTGTGGAACATGTCCTGAGCCGTCTCCAGGATTCGATCCCGGGGCCGAACGCGTTCCGAAATGCCGTCTGCCATCTCAGTCTCCTTGGCTCCCTAAGAGTGGGGGCTCCCTAAAAATTCAGCACACCTCTTGACTAGGGTGTTACCGGTCTGTAACGTCACGAATGTTACTTACTGGTAACACCTATCTTGCACCCCGTCAACAATTGGCATCGCCGTTGGGCACAGCCGGGACGGAACCAGGGCAAGGAAACTGCCTGTCATGCGGCTTCGGCCGGTGAGAACGACAAAACGATTCGCGATCATTCGATGCGAATCGCCAGCAAGGAGCCGCTTCGATGTCGCAGCGCAAGGATTTGACCATCGATGAAGCCATCCGGGATCCGATGATCCGGCTGGTGATGAAAGCGGACCGCGTCGACCCGCATGCATTCGAGAGGATGCTGCGGTCGCTGGCGGATGAACAGTATCCGGGCCGCAAGGCGCCGCCGTCCCGTTTTCCGGAAGATGCGGGATCCGGGCATGGCCGGCAGTTGTCCAGGATCGCCAAGGCATTTGGTGAAGCAAAAGCATTTAACGAGGCGTGCGTTTCATGGTGAACTATTTTATCCACCGTCCGATCTTTGCATCGGCGATCGCCATCATCATGGTGCTCGCCGGGACGATCTGTTATTTCCTGCTGCCGGTCTCGCAGTTTCCCGACATCACCCCGCCTCAGGTCGTGGTCAGCGCCCAATATCCTGGCGCCAGCGCGCAAGTCGTCGCCGACACCGTGACGACGCCGCTCGAACAGCAGATCAACGGCGTCCAGGGCATGACCTACATGTCGTCGTCGAGCTCCAATGACGGCTCCTCGACGATCACCATCACCTTCGAGGTCGGCTATTCGCTCAGCACCGCCGCCGTCGATGTCCAGAACCGGGTGTCGCAGGCGGCGTCCTCGCTGCCGGCGATCGTCAACCAGGGTGGCGTGACGATCAAGAAGCAGAACCCGAATTTCGTGCTGATCGTCAACCTCACCTCGCCCGACAGCTCCGTCGATCCGGTGGCGCTCAGTAACCTCGCCTACCTGCAGGTGGTCGACCCGTTGAAGCGGCTGCCCGGCGTCGGCGACGTGCAGATCTTCGGCGAGCGGCGCTATTCGATGCGTGTATGGCTCGACCCCGACAAGCTCGCCAATCTCGGCATCACCGCCGTCGATGTGCAGAACGCCATTGCCGAACAGAACGTCCAGGTGGCGGCCGGCAAGATCGGACAGTCGCCGGCTCCAGCCGGCACGGCCTTCGAGATGCAGGTCAACGCGGTCGGCCGATTGAGCGATCCCAAGGAATTCGGCGACATCGTCGTGCGCGCCGACGCCGCAAGCGGCTCGCTCGTGCGGCTGCGCGACGTCGCCCGCATCGAACTCGGCGCCCTGCAATATTCGTCGTCGGCCTTTTTTGGCAAGGATCCGACCGTGGTGCTCGCAGTCTACCAGATGCCGGGTTCGAACGCGCTCGATCTGCAGCAGCGCGTCAAGGACAAGATGCAGGAACTGTCGGGCCGTTTCCCGAAGGGCGTCAGCTACGCCATGCACTACGATACGACCCGTTTCGTCTCGGCCTCGATGCATGACGTGCTGGTCACGCTCGGCGAGGCGCTGGTGCTGGTTGTCGCAGTGGTATTCATCTTCCTGCAAAGCTGGCGCACCACGATCATCCCGACGATCGCCATTCCAGTGTCGCTGGTGGCGACGCTAGTCGTCATGTACATGTTCGGCTTCTCGCTCAACATGCTCAGCCTGCTCGGCATGGTGCTGGCGATCGGCCTCGTCGTGGACGATGCCATCGTCGTGGTCGAGAATGTCGAACGACAGCTCGAGGCGGGCCTCAAACCGCTGGCCGCCACGCGCGCGGCGATGGCCGAGGTCACAGGCCCGATCATCGCCACGACCGCCGTGCTGATGGCCGTGTTCGTGCCGGTCGCCTTCATCCCCGGCGTCTCCGGCCGACTCTACAACCAGTTTGCCCTGACGGTGGCGATCTCCTTCGGCATCTCCGCCTTCGTCTCGCTGACGCTCACCCCGGCGCTCAGCGCCGCCTTCCTGCGTCACCGCGGGGAAACGCAATTCGCGCCGTTCCGCTGGTTCAATGCGGGGTTCGAATGGCTGTCGCACGCCTATGCCCATGGCGTGGGCATCCTCATCCGCCTGCGCTGGATCATGCTCGGGGTGTTCGCGGCCGGACTTGTCGCGACCTATTTCGTCTGGCAGAAGCTGCCCTCGACCTTCCTTCCGGTCGAGGATCAGGGCTATTTCTTCGTCGTCATCCAATTGCCCGACGGAGCGTCGCTGGAACGCACTGACGCTGTAGCCCGCAAGGCACGCGACATCCTGCAGAGCACGCCCGGCGTCGATATCGTCGGCTCGATCAGCGGCTTGAACTTCCTGACCAGTGCCGCCCAATCGAACTCGGCGGTGGAATTCGCCATCCTGAAGCCGTGGGAAGAACGCGGCCCTGACCAGAGCGCTTCGAAGCTCGTCGCCGACGTGCGCGGCAAGCTGATGCAGATTCCGGAAGCCTTCGCGCTGAGCTTCGATCCGCCTTCGATCCCGGGCATCGGCACGACCGGCGGTTTCGAATTCCAGGTCGAGGATCTGACCGGCCGCGGCAGCGCCGCCCTCAACGACGCGACGCAAGCCGTGCTCGCCGAGGCGCGCAAGCAGCCCGAGCTCAACCCGCAGCAATTGTTCTCGTCGTTCTCGACCTCGACGCCGCAGTTCAACTACGACCTCGACCGCAACAAGGCGAAGCTGCTGGGCTTGAGCCTGCCTGACGTCTTCAACACGCTGCAGATCTATCTCGGCTCGCTCTATGTTAACGATTTCAACCTGTTCGGCCGCACGTTTCGTGTGACGATTCAGGCTGACAAGGATGCGCGCGCCGGTGCCGCCGATATTTCACGGCTCTATGTGCGCAACGCCGCCGGCGGCATGGTGCCGTTGAGCACGCTTGGCAAGCTGGTGCCCATCGTCGGCCCGGAAACCGTGCCGCACTACAACAACAATGCGTCGGCCCTGATCAATGGCGGCGCCGCGCCCGGCTTCTCGTCCGGCCAGGCGGTGGCAGCCATGGAGCGCGCCGCCGCCACGGCACTGCCGAGGGATTTCGGCTACGAATGGACTGGCATCACCTATCAGGAGCTCAAGGCCGGCTCGATCGCCTCGATTGTCTTCGGTCTAGCCATGATCTTCGTCTTCCTGATCCTCGCTGCCCAGTATGAGAGCTGGGCCATGCCCTTCATGGTCCTGCTCGCGGTGCCGCTTGCCCTGTTCGGTGCCTTTGTCGCCTTGTTGGTGCGTGGCATGCAGATCGACGTCTATTCGCAGATCGGCTTCGTCATGCTGATCGGCCTGGCGGCGAAGAACGCCATTCTGATCGTCGAATTCGCCCGGCGCCGGCGTGAGGAAGGCCTGAGCATCGCCGACGCCGCAATGGAAGCGGCGCGGCTCAGGCTGCGGCCGATCCTGATGACCGCCTTTGCGTTCATCCTCGGCGTGTTGCCGCTGATGTTCTCCACAGGTGCTGGAGCAGCGAGCCGCCAGTCGATCGGCACCACCGTCTTTGGCGGTATGGTCGCGGCGACGATCCTGTCGCTGGTGTTCGTGCCGGTCTTCTATGCGGTGATCGAGCAACTGCGCGAGCGCCGCGGACAGAGCGGACCCGCCGCCGAACATGAACAAGACAATATTGAACCGACTGCCGAACCAAAGCCCGTGCGCTTGGCGGAAGCGGCCGAATAGGATTGGAGATATCAATCATGCGTAAATGGAAAATCGCGTTGGGCGCGGCTGTCGCGCTGGGGGCAATCTCTATGGCGAGCGTTCACCTGCTCGACATGGGCAATCTCAGCCTCAATGCCGGCACAGCGTCCGCGACACCTGCTCCGGCGGCGTTCGTCATGCCGGTGCCGGTGGTGAACGTCGTCAAGAAGACGATCCCGATCTATCTCGACTATGCGGCCCGGGTGGAGTCCGTCCGCAGCATCACGCTGCAAGCGCGTGTGCCGGGTTATCTCGAGGAGCAGAGCGCCGATGACGGCAGCGATGTCAGCAAAGGCGATCTTCTCTACAAGATCGCTCCGCAAGACTTCCAGGCCGCTCTCGACCAGGCAAAGGCGCAGGTGCAGCGCGATACGGCGACGGTCGACTATGCGCGCTCCAATCTCGGCCGCGGCACCGAGCTTGCCAAGAGCGGCTATCTCGCCAAGGACAGCTTCGACCAGCGCACCAGCACATTGCGCGAGGCCGAGGCGTCGCTGGCGGTCAACCAGGCCGCTATGCGGACGGCGGAGCTCAATCTGAGCTATGCCGAAATCAAGGCGCCGTTCGCCGGGCGCATCGGCCGCAACCAGGCCTCGGTCGGCACGCTGGTCAGCGTCGCCGGCACCGTGCTCAACACACTGGTGCAGCTCGATCCGATCTACGTCACCTTCAATCCGAGCGAGACCGACCTGGCACAGCTCGAGGAAGCCCGTGCAGCAGGGCCTGTCGACGTCGATGTCCTGCTTCCCGGCGACGCGGAGCCGCGCCAGAAGGGCCAACTCACCTTCATCGACAATACGATCGATCATTCGACCGGCACCATCACGGCGCGGGCAACGATCGGCAATGCGAAGTTCACGCTGCTGCCGGGCCAATATGTGCGTGTGAGGCTGCATATCAAGGAGCAGCCCAATGCGCTGATGGTGCCGCAGGTCGCACTGGGCTCGAGCCAGCTCGGCAAATACCTCTACGTGCTCGGCAAGGGCAATACGGTCGACCAGCGCATCGTCTCGCTCGGACCGACCAATGGTGATCTCATCGCCATATCGAGCGGCATTGCCGAAGGCGATCAGGTGATCACCGGCAATCTGCAGAAGATCGGACCGGGAATGCCGGTTTCGCCACTGCCACAACAGAAACCGGCCACCTGATAACCCCCATCAGACCCGGTTCTGTGGCGCCCTCGACCCCCACGTCGAGGGCGCCATTTTGCTGAGCAAGTCCACCAGACCGGCGACGTCGGCGCGCTCGGCCTTGGCGGGAACCATGAAGGCGCAATAGGGCTGGCCGAGGCGGACCGAAACGGACGAAAGTGCGATCAGGCGGCCGGCTTCCAGATCGGCACGGGCCATGACCCGCTGGCCAAGCGCAATGCCGAGACCCAGCCTCGCTGAGGCGATCGCCAGGCTTGACAGGCCGACGCGCCGCCCGAGCGAGGGATCGGGCGCACGGCTTCCTCCTGACGCTGCGAACCAGTCCGCCCAGCTTGGGTGCGAGGCATAGTTCGGCCCCCAATTGGTGTGGATGAAAAGACTTTCATGCAGCTCAGCCAGGCTTGAAGCGCCGCTGTTGTGACGCTGCCAGAAATCAGGCGCGGCGACCGGCAGCACATCGTCATGGACGAGGCGGACCATCCTGAGCGCCGGATAGTGATAGTCGCCATAACTGACGCGCAGGTCGATGTTCTGGCGCACGACATCGACAGGGTCATCCTCGACGCGGACGTCGATCGCCATTTGCGGAAAGGCATCGAGCAGCAAGGCCAGCCGTGGCGCCAGCCAGAGTTCGGCCAGCGAAAACGGCACGCTGACGACAAGACGCGTCCTCAAGCCTCCTTCCAGCATGCGCCGGCCAATGGCTGCGATGTCACCCAAAGCGCGCGCGGTCTGCGGGTAGATCGCATGGCCGGCATCGGTCAACGCGATGCGATTGCCGGTGCGCACGAACAGCTGTTTGCCGAACCAGTTTTCCAGATTGCGGATCTGCTGGCTGACCGCTGCCGACGAGACGCCGAGCTCCGTGGCGGCCAAAGTGAAGCTGCCGGCGCGCGCCGCGACCTCGAAGGCCCGCACCGCATTCAGCGGCGGGAGTTTTTCCAAGCTCGCCCCTCTCCATAAGTTTTCCTTCTGCAAGCCTAACAATTTTCCGCGTTGAGAGAAAGATTTTCTTGCTGTCTAGTCCATACAGGATTTCATGAGGACGCGACGATGAAAGACATTCTCGACCTGGACCGCTATCCGCTCGACCGCGAGGGCAGCCCCGAATGGCAGCGGCTGGTGGAGGCCTCCGCCGCCGCGCTGGCAACCGACGGCATGTTCAACCTCGAGGGCTTCCTGCGCCCGGGCATAGCCGAGCGGGCGGCCTCTGAAATCCGGCCGGTGATGGACACGCGCTCGCATGTGCACAAGCGCATGCACAACATCTACTTCAAGCCTGAGATTCCGGAGCTGGCGCCTGACCATCCGGCGCTGCGCAAGGTCGAGACGATCAGCCACACGGTCTGCGCCGACCAGATCCCGGACAGCAGCGTGCTTGCCATTTACGAGTACGAGCCGCTGCTGCGCTTCCTGGCGGCGGCAATGGGCAAGCCGCGTCTGCACGTCATGCAGGATCCCCTCGCCCGCACCAATGTCATGGCCTATCGCGCCGGCGAAGCGCTGAACTGGCACTTCGACCGCTCGGAGTTCACCACGACACTTCTGCTGCAGGCCGCCGAGCGCGGCGGCGACCTCGAATACCGCACCGATCTGCGCTCCGACGACAATCCGAATTACGACGGTGTGGCCAAGCTGCTCGAAGGACGCGATCCTGAGGCGAAGATCCTGCGCATGAAGGCCGGCACGCTGAACGTCTTCCGCGGCAAAAACACCGCGCATCGCGTCACCACCGTCGAAGGTGAGCGCGAACGCATGATCGCGGTGTTTTCCTACTACGAGAAGCCGGGCGTGATGTTCAGCGACGAAGAGCGCGTCGGCTTCTATGGTCGGGCAGCCTGAGGCGCGCCTGACTGTCAAACGCCTGAATGAGTGTGCAATCCAGAAAACAACCTCTTGTTAGATTGTCGACAATCTGCTTGTCTGGCTGTCGGTTCCTCTGGAGTGGCCGAATGGGCAAGCTGGATTTCAGTCCGATCGCGGATACGACACGCAGAGCCGAGATCGTGGCGCTGCTGCGGCGCGCGATCCTGACCGGCCAGCTCGAACCGGGGCAGAAGCTCAACGAACTCAGGATTGCCGAACAGATGCGGGTGAGCCGCGCGCCGCTGCGCGAGGCGATGCGCGAGCTGGTGCAGGAAGGGATACTGACCAGCATTCCCTATGCGGGAACCTTCGTCATCGACGTCACCGCCAAGGATATCGACGATGCCTATTCGCTCAACAAGGTGCTCGACGAATTCGCCATCGAACTGACCTGGAAGCTGCGCGACCAGCGCTTCTTTGACGATCTCGACCGGCGCCACGAGGCGGTGAAACAGGCGACGCGCGACCTCGACACCACCCGCCAGATTGAAACGGCATTGCAATTGCACGGCCTCATCTACGAATGGGCCGACAATTCGGTGCTGCTGGAGACCTGGCAGCGGCTGACCAGCCGGCTGCAGATGTATTTTGCCCTGCATCAGCGGGCGCGCAACGAACCGGTGCCATCAGAGGACGTGCACGAGACCTATGTGCGGCTGCTCAAGGGCAACGACATGCGCGCCGCCCAGCGCCATGCGCGCGAACACATCGACCTCGATTTCGAAGAGCTTCTCGCCTACGCGCGCAGCCTCGAAAAGCGTTCGTCGAAAGGCGCTTGACCTTTTCTCACCTTGCTGAAAACGGACCCTACCGTGCAGATCAAAACCATCAAGGCCTACCATGTCGTGCAGCCCTTCGTGGACGGGCCCTACCGCATGTCCAAGGGGCGCGTCGCCGACGCTTTCGACGCGGTGATCGTCGCCATCACTTCCGACAGCGGCCTTACCGGCTGGGGCGAGATGGCGCCGCTCGGCAATTTCTACTCGCCTGCGTTCGCGGCGGGGGTTCGCGCGGGCGTCGTCGAAATCGCGCCGCACCTGCTGGGTCAAGAGCCGCGCGGCTTGGCCAGTATCGGCCGGCTGATGGACACGGTGTTCAAGGGCCATCCCTACATCAAGTCGGCGCTGGACATGGCCTGCTGGGATCTGGCGGCGCGTGCCGCCGATGTGCCGCTGGTCACGCTGCTTGGGGGCCAAGAGAGCGAGACGGCCGAACTCTACAAGGTGGTCACCCATGGCACGGTCGATGAGATGGCGGCACTCGCCAAGCGCATCGTCAAGGACGGGTTCCACCGGCTGCAGGTCAAGGTCGGTGGCAATGTCCATGAGGATATCGAGCGCGTCAGCGCCGTCGCCGCTTCGGTGCCGAAGGGTACCGTCATCTTCTGCGACGCCAATGCCGGCTGGACGCCCTATCAGGCGCGGCAGTTTGTCGACGCGACGCGCGCCATCGACTATACATTCGAGCAGCCTTGCACGACGATCGACGAAAACATGTCGGTGCGGCGCTCGCTGGACAAGCCGATGGTGCTCGATGAATCCGTCGCCTCGCTGGACGACATGCTCGAGATCCACCGCAAGGGCGCGGCCGACGGCCTGACGCTGAAGATCTCGCGGCTGGGCGGCGTGACGAAGACACGCCAGATCCGCGACCTCGCCGTCGACCTCGGCTTCATGATCACCGTCGAGGACACCGGCGGCGCCGAGATCGACACAGCAGCCATGGCGCATCTGTCGCTGTCGACACCGCAGGAGCGCCGGCTGCATGCCATTGCCTTCCATGAATGGGTGACGGTGCGCACCGCATCGAACATGCCGCCAGTCACGGGCAGCCGCATGGGTATCCCCGATGGACCCGGCCTCGGCATCGATGTCCTTCCCGACCTGCTTGGCAGACCCTTCTTCGCGGTCGGCAGTTGAGATGAAGATCCGCCGCATCCAGGCCACACCGATAAACCTCCGTCTGGAGGCGCCTTACGCCTGGGTGTTCGGCGAGCTCGACGGGTTTTCGCCAACCATCGTCGAAGTCGAGACCGAGGACGGGTTGATCGGCCTTGGCGAGGCGCCGACGCCGGCCGCCGCGGCGATCATCAATGACAATCTTGCGGCTCGATTGATCGGCCGCGACGCTTTCGACATCGCCGGCGCCGAAGAGGTCTGCCTGCCCTATTGGACCGGCGTGCAGTCAATCAACGACCGCAGCCGGATCATGGCTTTCGGCGCCATCGAGATGGCGCTGTGGGACCTGCGCGGCAAGGCGTGGCGGCAGCCGCTCTACCAGTTGCTCGGCGGCGCCGTGCGCAAGGACATTCCCTTTACCGATTATTTCTCGCTGCGCGGCGATGGGCCTGAGGTGAAGGGCGAGAAGACACCGGAACAAGTCGCCGACTACTGTGTCCAACTGCATGAGACGCATGGCACGACCTTCTTCGAAGGCAAGTTTTCGACCGGGGATACGAAACTCTCGCTGAAGATGGTGGAATTGATCCGCCAAAAACTCGGCGACGACGCGATGATACGGATCGATTCCAACCAGGCCTATTCGCTGGCGACGGCCAGGCGGCTGGCGCGGCCATTGGAGGAGCTCGGCGTGCGCAACTGGGAAGACCCGGTGGCGACCATCGAGGAGATGCGCGAATTGCGCCGCCACTGTTCAATCCCGTTCTCCACCC
This sequence comes from Mesorhizobium helmanticense, assembly GCF_003034915.1. Lineage (GTDB taxonomy): Bacteria > Pseudomonadota > Alphaproteobacteria > Rhizobiales > Rhizobiaceae > Mesorhizobium > Mesorhizobium helmanticense. The sequence goes on from NZ_PZJX01000028.1 coordinate 328,912, forward strand.
ACAATATCGATATTGCGCGCGCCATGGAGATCAAAGTGCCGGACGCCTTCGTCGGCAATCCGACGGTGCATGGCGGCATCGGCCGCATGCTGCGCTTCGTCGGCGCCTGCGAGCACGCAGGCATCGACTTCTGGTGCTACAGCGGCGACAGCGGCGTCGGCAGCGCCGCCTATCTGCATCTGTGCGCGGCACTTGGCTGGATCAGGGAGCCCAACCAGTCGCTGTTTCGCATGCTGCCGATGGATGTCATCGAGGAAGGGCCGTTTTCGCCAAGGAATAATGTCGTGCGGGTGCCCGAAGGCCATGGCCTTGGCGTCACCCTGTCGCGTGAAAACCTCGCCGCCTGCCATCGCGACTTCATCGAGAACGGGCCGTGCAACAAATATCATGACCCGGCAAAGCCCGGGACCTACCGGCGCCTGCCGTTGAACTAGGAGTGATCACACGAACCGACAGGAGACAGCTAAAACAGGAAAAGCCGCTGCCGCGAATGGGAATGAACAGGTGGAAGCAGTGCCTTAAGAAAAACCGGCTCCTCCGCCGCAAGGACGGGATGGACCAGCCAAGACCGCATGCTACAGTCTCGACAGACCTCGTTGACGGCCGGGATACGGAGAACATCCAGGAATTCGTCAATCCAGAGAACACAGGGGAAAGGGTAGAACCCATGAGCAAGAACTATCGCATTCTCGATCTCATCCGGCGCAGTCGTTCGCCGCTTGAAAACCACCTCATCGACGGCCTGGTCGACGGCAGGGTCAGCCGCCGCGACTTCATTCGCCATGGCAGCCTGCTCGGCCTGTCGCTGCCGCTTCTGGGCGGCATCAGTGCTGCCGCCGGCCTGGGCGCCATGCCGACCCTCGCGCGCGCCCAGGGCGCGCCTGGCGCCACCATACGCGTGGCGAGCAGCGTGCCCGCCGCGGCTATCGACCCGGTGACCATCGCCGACGCCGGCGGCCTGGTGATCCTGCAGCAGGTTGCCGAATTCCTCTGCATCGACGGCCCGGACCTGGTGCTCAAGCCTGCCCTGGCCGAAAGCTGGAAGCCGAACGACACCGGCACGGTGTGGACCTTCACGCTGCGCAAGGGCGTCAAATTCCACAGCGGCGGCGAGATGAAGGCGGAGGACGTGGTGGCCAGCATCGACCGGCTCGCCGATCCTGCCAATTCGTCCAACGCGCTGTCGGTGTTCAACGGCATCCTGCAGAAGGGCGCCACCAAGAAGGTCGACGACTACACCGTCGAATTCCACCTCGACGCGCCGAACGGCAACTTTCCCTACATGGTGTCGTCCGACAACTACAACGCCGTCATCATCCCGGCGAGCTACAAGGGCGACTACGAGAAGAGCTTCGACGGCACCGGGCCGTTCAAGCTGGAAAAGTACACGGCGAAGGTCGGCGCGTCGTTTGTCCGCAACGACGATTACTGGGGTGACAAGGCGCTACCGGAGCGCACCGAGTTCACCTTCTTCGCCGACACGCAGCCGATGATCCTTGCGCTGCAGGGCGGCCAGGTCGACATCATCAACCAGCTGCCGGTGCTGGCCGGCGTCGGCCTGCTTACCGATCCGGCCATCGACATCATCAGCCTGAAATCGGTTGCGCACCAGCAACTGCACATGCGCTGCGATTCCGATCCGTTGAAGGATCCACGCGTGCGCCGAGCCATCGCGCTTTGCCTCGACCGCAAGAAGCTGGTCGCCGGCCTGATGAAGGGGCGCGCCATCGAAGGCAATGACAGCCCATTCGCCGCCGCCTACCCCTCGACCGATCCGACCGTGCCGCAGCGCCAGCAGGATATCGCGCAGGCCAAGCAGCTGATGGAAGCGGCCGGCGCCGGCAAGGGCTTCAAGGTGACGCTGACCACCGAGCGCTATCTGGAAATCCCCGAATATGCCCAGCTCATCCAGAACTGGGTCAAGGAAATCGGCGTCGAGCTCGAACTCAACATCCTCGACCAGGGCGCCTATTACGGCGATGCGGTGTTCGGCAAATCGAACTGGCTGGATTCGGTGATGGGCATCACCGACTACGGCCACCGTGGCGTGCCCAACGTCTTCCTGGCCGCGCCGCTGAGGAGCGACGGCACCTGGAATGCGGCGCACTTCAAGAACAAGGACTACGACACGCTGGCGACCAGCTACATCGCCGCCCTCGATCTCGAAGCGCAAAAGGCGGACGCCGGCAAGATCCAGAAGCTGCTGCTCGAGGAAACGCCGGTCATCTTCGGCTATTTCTACGACTATCTGACGGCGACCACGAAGGGCCTGACCGGCGTGCAGCCGACCGCCATGTCGCAGCTGTTCCTGGAAAAGGCCGCGAAGGCCTGATCGGGAGAGAAGAACAATCCTCTAATAGCCGGCTGTCCACGGAGAGCCGGCTCCAACGGGAGTATTCGCCATTCTCTCCTTCCTCGTCCGGCGTATGGCTCTATCGCTCGTCACGCTGTTCCTGCTTAGCATCATGGTGTTTCTGGGCGGCCAGGTGCTGCCGGGCAATGTCGGGCGGGCGATATTGGGTCCGTTCGCCGACCAACGCGCGGTCGACGCGCTTAATCACTCGCTTGGCGTCGATCGTCCGCTGCTGACCCAGTACTGGAGTTGGATCTCCAACTTCATCCAGGGCGACATGGGCACGTCCTATATCTTCCGCTCGCCGGTCGCCCCCTTCGTCATCGATGCGCTCGGCAATTCGATGAAGCTGGCGGCGGTCGCCTTCGTGCTGGTGGTGCCGATCGGCATCCTCGGCGGCGTCATTGCCGCGCTCAACCTCAACCGGCCGCTCGACCGCATCATCAGCCTTGGTGGATTGTCGGTGACGGTGCTGCCGGAGTTCGTCACCGGCATCATCCTGATCCTCATCTTCGGCGTCTGGCTGCGCTGGCTGCCGATCTCGGCCGCCTGGCCAAGAGATGCCGGCTTCTTCACCCAGCTCTATTACCTGATCCTGCCGTCGCTGCCGCTGTTTCTGGTGCTGTTCGGCTACATAGCCCGCATGGCGCGTTCAGGCATGATCGAGGCGCTCGATTCCGACTATACCAGGACCGCCGTGCTCAAGGGTCTGCCATGGCCCACGGTGATCTGGCGCCATGTGCTGCGCAATGCGCTGCTGCCGACGATCACCGTCATTGCCACCCAGACCGGCTATCTCATCGGCGGCCTCGTCGTCATCGAGACGCTGTTTCGCTACCAGGGCATCGGCTCGCTGATCTTCACTGCCGCGCGCGGCAAGGATTTTCCGGTGCTGGAGGCCGGCATCCTGACCATCGGCATCGTCTATGCGGTGGCGACCCTTGCCGCCGATTTTCTTTACTCGGTGCTCAATCCACGCATAAGGCTGGGGACAGACCAATGAGCGCCACCGACAGTTCCGCCGGCATTCCGGCTCCGGCACCGAACGATACCAACCGGCGCGGGCCGCTGGCGGAAGTCTTTTTCTCGCTGCTGAGGTCCGGCACCTTCCTCACCGGCCTTGCCATCGTTATGTTCTGGGTTGCCTGCGCGCTGTTTGGCGAACATTTCGCGCCCTATGATCCGCTGGCCGACGACATCATCAACGCGCTGGCGCCGCCCTCGGCCGAACACTGGTTCGGCACCGACCAGATCGGCCGCGATGTCTTCTCGCGCGTCATCGTCGGCTCGCGCGACATCCTCACCGTCGCACCGCTCGCTACCTTGCTCGCCACCATAGCCGGCACCGCGCTCGGCCTGTTCACCGGCTATTTCCGCGGCATCGTCGACGATGTCATCAGCCGCATCCTCGAAGCCTTCATGGCCATTCCGGTGGTCATCGTGGCGCTGCTCGCCATCGTCGCACTCGGCACCTCCAAGACGACGGTCATCGTCGTTATTGGCTTGAGCTTCGCGCCGATCATCGCGCGCACAGTGCGCTCAGCCGTGCTTGCCGAACGCGAGCTCGACTATGTCGCCGCCGCCCAGCTCAGGCACGAAAGCGCCTTGCATACGATGTTCGTCGAGATCCTGCCCAACGTTATCCCGCCGATCCTGGTCGAGACGACGGTGCGGCTCGGCTATGCCATCTTTGCCGTCGCCACGCTCTCCTTCATGGGCTTTGGCATACAGCCGCCGTCACCCGACTGGGGGCTCTCGATCTCCAGCAATTACGGCATGATCGGTGGCGGCTTCTGGTGGACGGTTCTGTTCGATGCGCTGGCCATCGCCTCGCTGGTGATCGGCGTCAATCTGGCGGCGGACGGCGTCCATGGAGCGTTCAATGACTGAACCCGCCAAGGCAATGACTGGGAAGGCCGCCAACGCGCTCGAACTCCGCGATCTCTCGGTCGCCTACCGTGTCGGCGGCCGCAACCGGGCGGTGCTGCGCAATCTCAATCTCACCATCGGCCAGGGCGAGGCCTATGGGCTGGTCGGCGAATCCGGCTGCGGCAAATCCACCGTAGCGCTGTCGGTGGTGCGCTATCTCCCGCGCAATGGCTCCATCACCGGCGGCGCGATTGCACTCGACGGCCAGGATGTGATGAAGCTCGACGCCGAAGCCTTGCGGCGGGCGCGTGCGGAAAGCGTATCGATGGTCTATCAGGATCCCGGCAAGGCGTTGAACCCGTCGATCCGCATCGGCCGCCAGCTGACCGAGATTTTTGAGCTTGCCAGCGTCTCGGGACAGGCAGCCGAGGATCGCGCGATCGCCATGCTCAACCGTGTGCGCATCTCCGATCCGGCGAGCGTCATGCAACGCTATCCGCATCAGCTTTCGGGCGGCATGCAGCAGCGGGTCGCCATCGCCATGGCGCTGGCCAACGATCCCTCGATGCTGATCCTCGACGAGCCGACGACCGGTCTCGACGCCACGGTCGAAGCGGAAGTGCTCGACCTGATCGGGCAGTTGCGCCAGGAACTCTCGGCATCGATCCTGTTCATCAGCCACAACCTCGCCGTCGTCTCGAAGATGTGCGACCGCGTCGGCGTGCTCTATGCCGGCATGCTGGTCGAGGAAGGACCGACGCAGGCCGTATTCAACGATCCGCGCCATCCCTATACGGTGGCGCTGCTGCGCTGCCTGCCGCGCGGCGGCCAGCGCAAGGACCAGGGCCGGCTCGACACCATACCGGGTTTTTTGCCCGGCATCGGCGTCGACATCAAAGGCTGCGCCTTCGCCGACCGCTGCGCGCTCGCCACCGAGCGCTGCCGCACAGAACCGCCGCCGCTCTACGAGCTGGGCGACGATCGGGGGCGGCGGCTATCGCGCTGCCACTATCACGAGCAGGCGCAATCGCTGCCACGGGCCACGCCGAGCAATGTCGCTGCTCCGGCACGACAGGCGGCATCGCCTGCGGTGCTGCGTGTCGAGGGCCTCAACAAGACCTATGCCAGCCATGGCCACCCCTTGCGGGCGGTCAAGGATGTCTCCGTCAGCCTGAGGCCGGGCGAGACACTCGGCCTGGTCGGCGAATCCGGCAGCGGCAAGACCACCTTCGCCAGGCTGCTGCTTGGCCTGGTGCCGCCGGACGAAGGCGGCATGATCGAGCTCGAAGGCAAGCAACTGGCGCCGCGGCTGGAAAGCCGCAGCGACGACCAGGTCAAGGCCATGCAGATCGTCTTCCAGAACCCGGACTCTGCGCTCAACCGCTCGCATTCGATCCGGCATATCATTGGCCGCGCGCTGAAGCGGCTGGCGGGCTTGAGCGGTGCCGCACTGCAGGCACGCCTCGACGATCTCGTCCGCTCGGTGCGGCTGACCGAGCGCCACCTCGCTCTCAAGCCGCGTCAGCTCTCGGGCGGGCTGAAGCAGCGCGTCGCCATCGCCCGCGCCTTCGCCGGCGATCCGCGCATCGTCGTGTGCGACGAGCCGACCTCGGCACTCGATGTCTCGGTGCAGGCGGCTATCCTCAATCTGCTTGCCGACCTGCAGTCGAAGGAAGATGTCAGCTACATCTTCATCTCGCACGATCTGGCCGTGGTGCGCTATCTCTCCGACCAGATCGCCGTGCTCTATCTCGGCCGCATCATGGAGCTCGGACCCTCGGAAGATGTCTTTGCCGGGCCGCATCACCCCTATACCGAAGCGCTGCTGTCGGCCGTGCCCAAGCTCGACCAGACCGAGACCGTACGCATTCGCGTCGACGGCGAAATCCCCAGCGCCACCAATCCGCCATCCGGCTGCGTCTTCCACACACGCTGCCCGCGCAAGATCGGCCCGATCTGCGAGACGCAGGAGCCGCCGCTCGGCGAGGTAGAACCCGGACACGCCATCCGCTGCCATATCCCCTATGCCGAACTGGCAAGGCTGCAGAAGAAGGTCATCCAGCCGGAACTTGCCTGATGACGGCTAGGCGACCGGCAGCGCGTCCGCCATGCTGAAGGCACGATCGCCTTCTGCAAAACCCTCGCCTGCCGACCAGTCCTTTGCCAGCGTCCGCAATCCTTCCAGGGCAACATCGAGAATGTCCGACGAGGTTGGGTTCGAGGGATAGGCGAGGTAGATCGGGCGCTGGAAGACCGGCGCGTCCTCGATACGTCGCAACTCGCCACGCTCGATGTGGCCGCTGACCGCGCTGAGCGGCAGATAGGCGGCGGCCTTTTGCGACAGCACATGCTGAAGCCCGATGAAAACCAGCCCGGCCGATATTGCCGGCGTCACCATCGCCGCAAAGGCCCGGTCGTGCTCGATGCGAAATTCCAGCCCCCAGTCCATGAGAATATAGTTCTCGGTCCATGACCCCACCTGCTCGGCATGCTGGACGAGAACGACCTGATCGACCGCCAGTGTTTCGTAGACGATGCCGGGATGCGGCCTCGGCAGATAGAGGATGCAGATGTCGAGCAGGCCCTCGGCCATCTGGTCGATCGCCAGGTCGGGGAAACTGCCCTCGAGCCTGAGCGCAACGTTCGGTCGCCTTTCGCGCATCCAGGCGATCCAGGGCGACGTGATGTGGTCCCACAGATAGGCCGGAGCGGTGAGCCTGAGCAGCGTCTCATAGCCGTCGGGAACGGCGATGTCCTGCCTCGACTGCTCCCAGGTGCGGGTGATCGAGGAGGCGTGCGGCAGGAACTGCCGGCCTGCCGGGGTAAGTGCTACGCCATCGCGGTCGCGAACGAAAAGCCGGCGTCCCAGTTGCTCTTCCAGACCCCTGATCCGGGCGCTGACCGTGGACTGGGCAAGGTTGAGCCTGTTGGCCGCGACGGTGAAGCTGCCATGGGCGGCAACCTCGAGGAAGCTGCGCAGATTTTCGGTGTCCATGTTCGAGCCCCTCGCATCGAAAATTTCGATGACCCCTATCAAAAAATATCGCTTTCCGGGTGGGATCAACAGTGAACTAGATAGCGGAGCCCCCATGAGAAGCAAGGAATGCCGCCATGCCAAAGCATTTCAGGATGATCGACACCGCCCGCAGAAACCTCACCGCAATCGAAAATTCCGCTATCGACGAGTTGCTGGCCGGCAGGATCGGCCGCCGCGATTTCCTCAGGCATGGCAGCTTGCTTGGCCTGTCGCTGCCATTCCTCGGCGGCATCGCCTCGGCGGTCGGCCTCGGCGCGCCGCAGGTGCGCGCTGAAGGCAAACCGGGCGGCACCGTGCGCGCCGGCGTGGCGACACCCGGCGGTGCCATCGATCCCGTCACCTATTACGACAGCGGCAGCTATCAGCTGGTTTTCCAGACCGCCGAATTCCTCTGCATCACCCAGCCGGACCTCACATTGAAGCCGGTGCTGGCCGAAAGCTGGTCGCCGAACGAGGACGGCAGCGTCTGGACCTTCAAGCTGCGCAAGGGCGTCAAGTTCCACAATGGCGAAGACTTTAGGGCGGACGACGTCGTGGCGACCTTCGATCGGCTGGCCGACCCGAGCGGCTCGTCCAACGCGCTCTCGGTGTTCAAGGGGTTGCTGTCGAAAGGCGGCACCCGGAAGGTCGACGACCATACCGTCGCCTTCCATCTCGACGCGCCGAACGGCAGCTTTCCCTATTCGGTGTCGATAGACAATTACAACGCAGTCATCCTGCCGGCGAGCTACAAGGGCGACTACGAAAAGACCTTCGAGGGCACCGGTCCGTTCCGGCTGGAGAGCTACACGCCGAAGGTCGGCGCGACCTTTATCCGCAATCCCGACTATTGGGGCGAGAAGGCGCTTCCCGACCGCCTCGAATTCAAGTTCTATGGCGACGTCCAGCCGCGCATCCTGGCACTGCAGGCCGGCGAGGTCGACCTTCTCGATGCCGTCCCGCTCGATGTCAGCCAGGTCGTGCTGAACAGCCCCGATATCACCGTCCTGCGCGTCGCCTCGACCGCGCATCGCCAACTGCACATGCGTTGCGACATGGCGCCCTTCACCGACAAGCGCGTGCGCCAGGCGCTCGCCTTGTGCATCGACCGCAGCAAGCTGGTCGATGGCCTCTGCCGCGGCATGGCGGCGACCGGCAATGACAGCCCGTTCGCGCCGGCCTTCCCGGCGGCCGACAAATCGGTGCCGCAGCGCACGCAGGACATCGCCAAGGCAAAACAGCTTCTCGAAGCGGCGGGACTTGGCAGCGGCTTCGACATGACGCTGACGACGCTGCGCTATTCCGACATTCCGGGCTATGCGCAATTGTTCCAGAACTTCGCCAAGGAGATTGGCGCCCGCATTTCGCTCAACATCGAGGACCAGGACAAATATTACGGGAAGGCGGTGTTCGGCCAATCGGACTGGCTGGACAGCCCGCTCGGCATCACCGACTACGCGCATCGCAGCGTGCCGAACGTGTTCCTCAAAAGCCCGCTGGTCAGCGATGGACCGTGGAACGCGGCGCACTTCAAGAATTCGACCTATGACGGCATGGTCACCAGCTATCTGAAGGCGCTCGATATCGGAGCGCAACAAAGTGCTGCCTCGGACATCCAGAAACTGCTGCTCGATGAGACGCCGGTGATCTTCAGCTATTTCCCGGATCTGCTTGTGCCGGTGCGCAAGAATGTCAGCGGCCTGCCGCCGATCGCCGCCGGGTTGCTGCTCGACCGCGTGTCCATAGGCTGATCATGACCGCGCACCAACGCCCGATCGCAAAAGAAAAGAAACGGGAGACTACCATTCGCAAGCCCCATCTGCGCGGCCGCGGGCCGCATTTCCCCTTGCTCGACACCATCGTGCAGTATGAGTTCGAACCAGGCTACGTCGCCTTCACCATGCCCTGCCCCAAGCGGCTGCGCGTGCAGGTCGGCTCGATGACCGTCGCCGACACGACCAAGGCGCTGGTCTTTTACGAATCCGATCATTTGCCAGTCTATTACTTTCCGATCGGCGACGTGCGCGAGGAGTTCCTGCTGCCAAGCCGGACGACGACGGAGGATCCGTTCAAGGGTGTCGCCACGCACTACTCGCTGAATACCGGCATCACGCTGGTCGAGGACGGCGCCTGGCGCTATCTCGACCCGGTCAAGGGTTGCCCGCCAATAGCGGACTACATGTCGTTCACCTGGAGCAAGATGGGCCACTGGTTCGAGGAGGACGATGAAATCTTCGTCCATGCCCGCGATCCGTTCCGCCGCGTCGACTGCCTGCCCTCATCGCGGCGCGTGCAGGTGATCCTCGACGGCGAGCAGGTGGCGGATTCACGGCGCGGTGTGTTCCTGTTCGAGACCGGGCATCCGGTGCGTCACTATTTGCCGATCTCCGACACCAGGCTCGATATGTTCGCGCCCAGCCGCTACATTTCGCGCTGCCCCTACAAAGGGATCTCCAACTACTACCACGTGACGACTCCCAAGAAGCGCCACGAGAATCTCGTCTGGTACTATCCCGAGCCGGTGCACGAGGCCGAGCGCATCAAGGGGCTGGTGTGCTTCCACCACGAGCTGGTCGACAAGATCCTCGTCGACGGCGTCGAAATCCCCAAGGAATCCACGGCCGCGTCGGACGGTTATTTCTAAGCTGTTCTCCCCAACGTCCGCTGAAATCCAATAGCCGCAGTGACTGCAACGTGCAGTCGCTGGGGCTATGCGTTTCGTCGCATTGCAGTGATCCGATGCTGCCTCTCCACAAATCCCCGGTGTCGTTCGCGTTGCTGATACCGGCACCGCCTGTCGAGATTTTGCCGAATTGCCGATTGAAATATTTTTCAAATGGAAATAGGAATGTTCAAAAGATGAGTTCGGCGCGGCGGCGCGTCAGGAATTGGAGGAAGCGACATGTCCAATCCGCAATTCGCAGCGGAACTTTTGCAGCGCGCTGAAAAGCAGGGGCCGATCACCATCGGGCTTGCCGGCGCCGGGCAGATGGGCACCGACATCGTCGTCCAGGTGGCGCTGATGCCGGGCATGCGGATCGGCGCCATTTCAGAGGTAAGGCCGCAGGCGGCGATCGACGCGGCGCTGCTCGCAGGCCACGACCGCTCCGACATCGTGCAGGCGGCCAACGCCTCGGCGATCGACCGCGCCATCGAGGCCGGCAAGATCGCGGTGACCGAGGACCTGCATGCACTCGCCGCCGCCGGCCGTATCGACGTCATCATCGACGCGACGGGCAACCCCAATATTGGCACGCTGTTTGCGCTGGAAGTGATGAAGAACGGCAAGCATGTCGTCATGCTGAATGTCGAGGCCGATATCACCATCGGGCGTTTCCTGAAGGAAGAAGCGCGCAAGGCCGGCGTCGTCTATACGGGCGCGGCCGGCGACGAGCCTGCATGCACTCTCGAGATCATCGGCTTTGCCCGGAGCCTCGGCTTCAACATCATTGCCGCCGGCAAGGGCAAGAACAATCCACTGAAGATCGACGCCATGCCCGCCGACTACGAGAAGGAGGCGAGCCAGCGCAACATGAATGCGCGCATGCTGGTCGAGTTCGTTGACGGCTCCAAGACGGCGATCGAAATGGTGGCGATCGCCAACGCCACCGGCCTGGTGCCCGACGTGCCGGGCATGCACGGTCCGACCGCGACGCTGGAGGAACTGGCCAGCGTGCTCTGCCCGCGCGAGGACGGTGGCGTGCTGCATCGCAAGGGCGTGGTCGATTATTCGATCGGCAAGGGCGTGGCGCCCGGCGTGTTCTGCATCATCGAGACCAGGCATCCGCGCGTGCTGGAACGCATGGTCGACCTCAAGGTCGGCAAGGGGCCCTATTTCACGATCTTCCGGCCCTACCATCTAACCAGCCTGGAAGTGCCGCTGTCGGCGGCGCGCGCCGTGGTCTACAAGCGCGCCGACATGGAGCCTCTCGACCATCCGGTGGCCGAGGCGGTGGCGGTTGCCAAGAGCGACCTTGGGCTCGGGCAATCGCTCGGCATGATCGGCGAGAACGACTATCGCGGATTTGCCATGACCTGGGAGGATGCGCGCGCCAAGGGCGCGCTGCCGATCGGCATTGCCGAACGCGCCAAGGTGGTCAAGCCGGTCAAGACAGGCGACTTCCTCACCTATGAAAATTGTGTACCCGACGATTCGATGGTGATAACCCAGATCCGCCGTCGTCTCGACCAGTCGGACGGACGGTTCGTTACCAACGCTGCCTGATCTTCACCGGATCCCCGCCTGATGGACGATGTCGTAATCGGGATCGACGCCTCGACGACGGCCGTGAAGGCGATCGCCTTCACGCGTGACGGCAAGGAACTGTTCCAAGCGCGCGAAATCTATCCGCTTTCCAATCCCAGACCAGGCCATTTCGAGCAGGATGCCGAACTTTGGTGGGCAGCACTGCTGGGCGCGCTGAGGCAGGTCACCGATGCGGTCGGCGCCGAGCGCGTGGCAGCGATTGCCGTCGCCCACCAGCGCGAAACCTTCACCCTGATCGACAGCACCGGTAAGCCGCTCATTCCGGCGATCCTGTGGCTCGATGAGCGCGCACGCCCGCAAGTCGCGCGGCTTTCGGCCGAGCTCGGCCGCGAGGCGATCCGCGACTGGAGCGGCAAGCCGCCGGATCCGACGCCGGCGCTCTACGCCATCGCCTGGCTGGCCGAACACCAGCCGCAGGTGCTCTCCAAGGCGGCGGCACTTGTCGATGTGCACGGCTTCTTCGTCCACCGGCTGACCGGACGGCTGGTCACCAGCACGGCAAGCGCCGACCCGCTCGGGCTTCTCGATGTCGAGAACGGCACCTGGCATCCGCGCCTTGTCGCGGCCGCCGGGCTGCGGCCAGAGCAACTGCCGGAGCTTGTCGGGCCGAGCGAAATCTGCGGCGGCCTGACTGGAAGCGTTGCCCGAACGACCGGCCTCAGGGCCGGAACGCCTGTCGTCGCCGGCGCCGGCGATGGCCAGGCGATGGGCTTGGGTATGGGCGTCCATGGCGCGGGCAAGAGCTACCTCTCGCTCGGCTCCGGTGTCGTCAGCGGCTGCCATTCCGGCACGGTCACCACGTCGGATGCATTTCGGACTCTGGTCTCGCCCACCGGTTCGGGATTCATGCTGGAGACAGTGCTGCGCTCGGGCATGCAACTGGTCGACTGGATCGTGCGCACGACCGGCGCGGCCTCCGCGGCGACGCTAGAGAAGGCGGCGGTCGATGTCGCCGCCGGCAGCGACGGTCTGCTTGTCATGCCCTACTGGGCCGGCGTCATGAGCCCCTATTGGGATGGTGCGGCGCGCGGCGCGATTGTCGGCCTGTCGCTCGACCATGAGCCGAAGCATCTTTTCCGCGCCGTATTGGAAGGCATCGCCTTCGAGCAGGCGATCGCCAGCGAAGCGATGGAAGCGCAAGCTGGCGGCAAGCCAACGGTGATGATCGCGGCCGGCGGCGGCACCAATTCGGCGCTGCTGATGCGCATCATGGCAAGTGTGCTGGAACGACCGCTCTCCATCTCGCCGGTCAACGAAGCTGCTGCCCTTGGCGCCGCCATGCTTGCAGCCTCGGCGATCGGATGGTTTGCCTCGCCCGAGTCCGCGGCGGAAGCGATGACGGCAGCACCGACCAGGCATGTCGACCCGGTCGGCGAACTGGTCCCCTTCTACCGCACGCGCAAAGAAATCTACCGCGACCTGTACCACGCGACGCGCGAGATCCACGCCCGGCTTGGTGAAGTTGGGCACTCGGCACCGTGAGATAATGGCAGGACAGAGGGGCCTCCGGCGTAAGGGTTCAAGCCCTACCGGCCCAGCAGGCCCTTGGCCGCATCCTCATCGGTGATCAGCACCGAGATCCTGGCGTTGGCAAGGGCGGCGCGCATGACGGCCACCTTCTCCTGTCCGCCCGAAACCAGGATGATGTTGGGAATGTCGGAGAGGTCCTGCAGCGGATATGCGCAGACCCGGCGATTGACCTCATGGTCGACCGGGCGGCCTTCGGCATCGATGAAATGGCACAATACATCGCCGACGGCGCCGGCTGCCTGCAGTTCCTCAAGCTCGCTCGGCTTGATGAAGCCATAATTGGCGATCGGGCTGTCATTGGAGAAGGAGCCGACGCTAAGCACGGCGATGTTCGCCCGGCGCGCACGGAAGACGACATCCTGGACGCTGCGCTGGCTCATGAAGGCATCGCGCTGCTCCGGCCGGTCGGCATAGACCGGCACCGGCAGCAGGAAACATTCGGCGCCGATCTTCTCGGCGAACTCCCAGGCGCTTTCGGTCGGGTTGAGCGGCTGCGCGTGGGTGAGACCACCGAGCATGGAAACCACCGTCGTCCTGGCGATCGGCCGGCGCGGCAGTTCCTTGATGGCGAATTTGAGCGTGCGGCCCCAGCCGAGCGCAATGACATCGCCGGCATTCACATTGTCGGCCAGATAGGTGGCGGCGGCGTGGCCAATCATGAGCGGTGCGTTGCTACGGTCGGCGGCCGACGGCACGACGACCGCTTGCGTCAGGCCGAAGCGCTGCTTCAGGCTCTCCTCGAGCTGCACGCATTCGACGACGCTGTCCCGGATGCGGAACTGGACGATGCCCTCCTCGCGGGCGGCTGAAAGGATGCGATGCACCTTGATGCGGCCGACGCCGAGAATCTCGGAAATCCTCTCCTGCGTCAGGCCTTCGACATAATAGTGCCAGGCGGCGCGGGCCTTGAGCTCGGCATCCGGAAAGCGCGAAGCTTTTTCGTTCTCGATCACCGCCATCCTCGTGCCCTCCCACGGCTGCCAACAGCCGTCTTACCTTGTCCCGGCCGCCGTCCACCCATGATCGGGAGACGTGCGAACCGGGGAACGCGATTCCGGCAAGGCATCATGCCTTTGACTTCCGTGGAGGGCAAACCGCCTTGCGGTCGAACCGCCGTCGAATGGCGCAACGGCCCTTGACAATTTTCTAATGAACAGTTTAGCTGAACAAAATTGCATATCAAAGATAAATTGTTCACAGGGAGGCGCCTGGTGAACAAAGGCAGCCGGCGACGCATCGCCTGCTTGCTGGTGGAGGAGACGACGTGGCTGTGAGCAACGATGCGAGCGATTTGAAAGCCGGCGCACAGGCCGCGACCGGCGCGAAGCTTTCGGCGCTGTTCGCCGGAACCATGGGACCGCTAATCGGTCTGGTACTACTTTGCCTGGCGCTGACGCTAACCACCGATACGTTCCTGACGGTGCGCAATATCCTCAATGTGCTCGACCAGATCACCGTGCTCGGCATCATGGCGATCGGCATGACGCTGGTCATCCTGGTCGGCGGCATCGACCTCTCCGTCGGTTCCGTGCTGGCGCTCGCCGCCATGGTAATGGGTTTTGTCGCCCACCCGGACTATCTCAATCTCGGCATGCCGGCCGGCATTGTCGTAGCGCTCGTCGTGGCCGGCCTTTGCGGGCTTGTCTCCGGCCTTTTGGTGACGGTGACGAAACTGCCGCCCTTCATCGCGACGCTGGCGATGATGTCGGTGGCGCGTGGCCTCGGCAATATGATCACCGACGGCTCGCAGATCGTCGGCTTTCCCGACTGGTTCACCAGCCTGTCGATCACCCGTCATTTCGGTTTCCTGTCGGTCACCGTCGGACTGATGATCGTGCTGGCGATCATCTTCGCCATCTTCCTCAACTATCGCGCCACCGGCCGCAGCCTCTATGCGATCGGGGGCAGCGCCGAGGTCGCCCGGCTCTCCGGCATACCGGTGAAGTCGCTGACCAACTGGGTCTACGCGACCTGCGGTGTGCTCGCCGGTCTCGCCGGCATCGTGCTGGCGGCGCGGCTTGATTCCGTGCAGCCGAGCTCTGGCCTCGGCTATGAGCTCGACACGATCGCGGCGGTGGTGATCGGTGGCGCCAGCCTCTCGGGCGGCGTCGGCTCGATCGGCGGCACCGCCATCGGCGTGCTCATCATCGGCGTGCTGCGCAACGGGCTCAACCTGCTCGGCGTCTCGCCCTTCATCCAGCAGGTGGTGATCGGCGTGGTGATCGCGCTGGCGGTCGCCACCGACACCTGGCGGCGTAGAGCGCAGTGAGAATTCGCTTGGGCTATCCGGGCGGAAACGGATCGGTCGATCCGAGACTGGGAATGTTCGGCCGAGGCGCCGCGATGCGCCGGCAGGACAGATTGAACATCAACGGAGGAAACACATGCTGACCAAACGTTCATTGCTGCTTGCCGCCGCGGCGGTCATTCCGCTCATAGGACTGACCAACATGGCTTCGGCCAAGGAAGCCAAGAAACTCGGCCTCGCCGTCGCCAATCTGCAGGCCGACTTCTTCAACCAGATCAAGCAGTCCGTCGAAGCCTACGCCAAGGAAAAGGGCATCGAAGTCGTCACCGTCGACGCCAAGGGCGATTCGGCGACGCAGGTCAGCCAGGTGCAGGACCTGATCACGCAGAACATCGACGCGCTGATCTATATCCCGGCCGGCGCCACCGCCGCGACCGTGCCGACCAAGACCGCCAAGGCTGCCGGCATTCCGGTCGTCAATGTCGACCGCAATGCCGACGGCGCGCCGGGCGACACCTTCATCGCCACCAACAGCGTCGCCTCGGCCAAGGCGGTGTGCGACTACATCGCCAAGCAGGCCGGCGGCAAGGGTGAAATGATCATCATCCATGGCCAGAAGGGCACGACGCCGGAGGTCGACCGTTCGAAGGGCTGCGGCGAGGCACTGGCCGCCTATCCCGACGTCAAGGTGGTCGGCGAGTTGTGGAGCGAAGGCTGGCACCAGGACGAAGGCTTCAAGCTGACGCAGGATCTGCTGCAGTCGCATCCCGACGTGTCGATCGTCTTCGGCCAGGCCGACGCGCTGGCGCTGGGTGCGGCGCAAGCGGTCAAGGTCGCCAATCCCGGCCACAAGGTCTGGGTTGCCGGTTTTGACGGCGACGTGGCGGCGCTCAAGGCGCTCAAGGACGGCGTCTTCGACGTGACCGCGACGCAGCAGACGCAAGGCATGGGCCGGCTCGCCGTCGAGGCGGCGATCAAACTGGTGGCCGGCGAAACCATTCCCGCCGAACAGCTGCAGGACGCGACGCTGACGACCAAGGACAATGTCGAGCAGTTCATCGCCAAGCATCCCTGAGATTTGAGAGTTGACGAGCGCGACGATGCCTCCTGTTCCTCACCACGGCGGAAGCCCGCACAACGGGCTCTTCGTCAACGCACTCTGCAAGAGCTACGGACCGGTCCAGGTCCTGGCCGATGCGAGCTTCGAGGTGCGGCCGGGCGAGGTCGTGGCGCTGCTCGGCGAGAACGGCGCCGGCAAGTCGACCCTCTCGAACATCATAGCCGGTTCGACCAAGCCCGATGCCGGCACCATCATTTGGCGGGGGAACCCCTATTCCCCCGCCTCCCCCGCCGCGGCCATCGATGCCGGCGTCGGCATGATCCACCAGGAACTGAAGCTGCTGCCGGACCTGTCGGTGGCGGAGAACGTCTATGTTGGGCGCCTGCCGATGCGCGGCGGCCGCATCGACCGCGCGGCGATGAACGCACGGGCCTCGGCGCAACTGAAGCGCCTTGGCCTCGATGTCTCGCCGGAACGCAAGGTGCGCACGCTGCGCATCGCCGCCCAGCAGCAGGTCGAGATCGCCAAGGCGCTGACGCTGAATGCCGAGCTGCTGATCTTCGACGAACCGACGGCCGCCCTTGGCGGCGAGGAAACGGAACTCCTGTTCAAGCAGATCCGCAAGCTCAAGGCGGAAGGCATGTCCTTCATCTATATCAGCCACCGTCTCGACGAGATCGCCGAGATCGCCGACCGCGTCGTGGTGATGCGCGACGGGCGCATCGTCGCCCGGCACGAGCGCGCCGACATTCCGGTGCGCGCGATAGTCGAGCAGATGGTCGGCCGCTCGGTCGAGCGGATGTTCCCGCAACTGTCGCCGCCGGGCGACCAGACGCTGCTCGAGGTCGAAAACCTGTCCTCGCCGGAGAAGAGCTTCAACAATGTGAACTTCTCGGTCAGGGCTGGCGAGATCCTCGGCATTGCCGGGCTGATCGGCGCCGGACGCACGGAACTGGTGCGGGCGATCGCCGGCGCCGATCCAATCTCGTCGGGCTCGGTGCGCGTTGCCGGCAAGCCGGTGCATCTCAATGGCCCGGCGGCGGCGATCAAGGCCGGCGTCGTGCTGGTGCCGGAGGACCGCAAGGCGCAAGGCGTGGTGCTCGACCAGACCATCGGCGAGAATCTGGCGTTCGGCAATTTCGACCACGTCGCGCCGAAGGGCTGGGTGTTTCCCAAGGCGGTGCAGAAATTCGCCGAGGCCGGTATCTCCAGGCTCGGCGTCAAGGGCAAACCAAACCAGGCGGTCAGCAAGCTTTCCGGCGGCAACCAGCAGAAGGTGATCATCGCCAAATGGGTGGCGCGGCCGCCCAAGGTGTTCATCCTCGACGAGCCGACGCGCGGCATCGATGTCGGCGCGCGTGCCGCAATCTACGATGTGATTGCCGACCTCGCCCGCTCCGGCATGGCAGTGGTGGTGGTGAGCTCCGACCTCGAGGAGGTGCTTGGCCTGTCGCATCGCGTGCTGGTGCTGAGCCGCGGCCGCCAGCGCGGCATCCTCGACCGCAGCGAGGCCAGCAATGTCGCCGTGATGGAACTGGCGACGAGCTAAAAGCAAGGAATCGAAACAAAGCGCAGCAGGTGATACCCTCCCAGGCACCGGACCGCGCGGGGCGCCAGCAGAACTGGCGCCCCTTCATTTCAGGGAGATGCGGCGGTTGGAGGAGAGGAAACCGACGATGAAACTATTCGATCTTCACGTAGAAGTAGCGCTGGTGACCGGCGCCGGCAGCGGCATCGGCCAGGCGATCGCCATCGGACTCGCCGAGGCCGGCGCCGACATCGCCTGTTTTGGCCATGCCTCCAAGGGCGGACTGGAAGAGACGGCGCACAAGATCACGGCGCTTGGCCGCAAGGCGCTGGTGCTGACCGGAACGGTGACCTCCGAAAGCGATCTGGCGGCGGCGGTCGAGCGCACGGAGAAGGAACTCGGCGCGCTGAGCATCGCCGTCAACAATGCCGGGATTGCCGGGGCCGAGCCGGCCGAGACGCTGTCGCACGAGAAGTGGCAGAAGCTCTACGACGTCAATGTCAGCGGCGTCTTTCTCTCCTGCCAGGCCGAGGCGCGCGCGATGCTTCCGCGCAGCAAGGGCTCGATCATCAACATCGCCTCGATGTCGGGATCGATCGTCAATCGCGGCCTCACTCAAGCGCACTACAATTCGTCGAAGGCGGCCGTCATCCACATGTCGAAGAGCCTCGCCATGGAATGGGCCGATCGCGGCCTGCGGGTCAACGTGGTCAGCCCGGGTTACACGCTGACGCCGATGAACAGGCGGCCTGAGGTCGCCGAGCAGATCAAGATCTTCGAGCGAGACACACCGATGGGGCGCATGGCGACGCCTGAGGAGATGGTCGGGCCGACCGTGTTCCTGGCCAGCCGCGCTTCGAGTTTCGTCACCGGCATCGATTTGATCGTCGATGGCGGTTTTGTCTGCTGGTAGGAGAGAAAATGCAGAAGCGATTTCAGGGTAAGACGGCGGTCATCACGGGCGCCAGCGGCGGCATCGGTGCGGCCATGGCCAGGCGCTTCGCGGCGGAGGGCGCGGCCGTCGTCGTCAGCGCCATCGACCCGCGTGTCGACGAAATCGCGGCCGGCCTGAAGGCCGAAGGCGCCAGGGTGGCATCGATGCGGATGGACGTGACCAGGAAGGACGAGGTCGCGGCGCTCTACGATCTAGCCGAACAGGAATTCGGCCGCGTCGACATCTCCGTGCAGAATGCCGGCGTCATCACCATCGCCAGGATCGAGGCGATGACCGAGGCCGAATGGGACAAGGTGATGGCGGTAAACACCAAGGGCGTGTTCCTGTGCTG
Organism: Mesorhizobium helmanticense; assembly: GCF_003034915.1. GTDB lineage: Bacteria > Pseudomonadota > Alphaproteobacteria > Rhizobiales > Rhizobiaceae > Mesorhizobium > Mesorhizobium helmanticense. The sequence goes on from NZ_PZJX01000028.1 coordinate 348,069, forward strand.
CCAGGAGGCGATCGCGCGCATCCGCAAGCATGGCGACGGCGGTCGGCTGATCAACACCGCCTCCGGCCAGGCGCGGCAAGGTTTTATCTATACGCCCCACTATGCCGCCTCGAAGTTCGGCGTCGTCGGCATCACCCAGAGCCTCGCCAAGGAGGTGGCCAAGGAGAAGATCACCGTCAACGCGATCTGCCCCGGTATCATCGACACAGACATGTGGGCCTATAACGACGCTGCCTGGGGCAAGCTGATGGGCGACTACAAGCCCGGCGAACTGATGGCCGAATGGGTCAGGAATATCCCGATGGGCCGTGCCGGCAGTGGCGAGGACGTCTCCGGCCTCGTCAGCTTCCTGGCCAGCGACGACGCGGCCTACATTACCGGCCAGACCATCAATATCGATGGTGGACTGATCATGTCTTGAGCAGCCTGCTCCTCCCGTAAGCAGTACTGATGTCGCGACTGTCGGCTATTTGCCAACGCCGCTCGAATTTGCCCGGACCTACCGGTTTTATCCGTTGCGCGACATGAACCTTATTCTATATACTTTCATCCTATGAAACGGCTTTTGACGACAAGGGGCTTGTCAGCCGAGATCATGGAACTTGATGGCTGGCACGTCTCAGAGCGCCGCTAGAGCGGCGATCAATCCGCGGACAATGGCTCGCGCAACAATGGCTTGGCAGCCCATGACGCGAGTTGATTCGCATCATCAAACTAAGCGTCGTATTTCTGGCGCCTGCGGTTATCGCAGCGGCGACGCGCCCACGGCCTTGCGCAACGATAAGTTTTTCCAGCACAATCAAGAAAAGACGCAAGAAGGAAACGACTGATAATCTTCACCAGAGTTTGACAGGGGAACTAGCATGTCATTTCGGAGTGTGATTTCGAATCTATCAATGGGAGCCTTCGTGCTTGCCGCCGCAAGCGCACTGACGCCGGCGGCGCGAGCAGCGGCGCCAGAATCCAACGACCCGATCAAGATCGCGCTGTTCGACTGGACCAGCGTCAATCTGAATGCCAAGATCCTCGGAGGCATCCTTGAAAAGCTCGGCTACACGGTCGAGTACCCGACAGCCGATTATCTCTCCAGCCTGACCACCGGCCTCACCAATGGCGATCTCGATGTCGGCATGGAATTCTGGGACACGACGGCCGGCGAAGCCATGAAGGCCTCCGACGCGACCGGGCAGACCGAACGGCTCGGCAAGCTCGGGCCCAAGGCCAAGGAGGAATGGTGGTTTCCCGAATACATGAAGGAGAAATGCCCGGGCCTGCCGAACTGGGAGGCGCTGAAGGACCCGAAATGCGCAGAGGCCTTTTCCACGGCGGAAACAGCGCCGAAGGGGCGCTATCTCGGCGGCCCGGTGACCTGGGAAGGCTTTGACGACGAACGCGTCGAGGCGCTGAAACTGCCCTTCACCGTCATCCATGCCGGCACCGACGCGGCGATGTTCGCGGAGCTCGATTCAGCCTATCAGCGCAAGGCGCCGATCATACTGTGGGTCTATTCGCCACACTGGGCGCCAGCCAAATACAAGGGCGAATGGGTCGAATTCCCCGAATACACGCCGGAGTGCTACGCCGACCCGAAATGGGGCACGAACCCCGACGCCAAATATGACTGCGGCAAGCCGCATGGCGAGATCTGGAAATATTCCTGGGCCGGCATGAAGGACAAATGGCCGGTCGCCTACAAGGTGGCGAAGGCCTACACGGTCGACACCGACGAGCTCAACAAGATGAGCGGCGAGATCGATCTCGAAGGCAAGACGCCGGAAGACGTCGCCGCCGCCTGGATCGCGGCTCATGAAGCCGATTGGAAAGCCTGGGCGCGGTGATCGTTCCGACTGGACATTGCGGGATCCGGCCATCCGGCTGGATCCCATTTGCTATTCCAGAAGGACGACTGCATGAGCGAAGCGACTAAACAGGACCCGAAGACAGCCGGCAAGGATGCCCGGCCGGTCAAACTTGCCTGCCGCAATGTCTGGAAGCTGTTCGGATCGAACGCGGCGTCTTTCATCCGCCAGCGCGATGGCAAGGCCAGCACGGCGGAGGTCACTGCTGCCGGACTGGTCGGCGCGGTGCGCGCCGTCGACCTCGAAATCCGCCAGGGCGAGATCTTCATCATCATGGGGCTTTCGGGGTCGGGCAAGTCGACGCTGGTGCGCTGCATGTCGCGGCTGATCGAGCCGACGCATGGCAAGGTCGAGTTCGAGGGCAAGGATCTGCTCAAGATTTCCGATGCCGCGCTGATCGAGCTCAGGCGCCACCGCATGGGCATGGTGTTCCAGAATTTTGCGCTTTTGCCGCACCTCAATGTGCTGGAAAACATCGCCTTTCCGCTCGGAATCCAGGGGCAGGACCGGCCGACGCGCGAGGCGCGCGCCCGCGAGGTCATCGAGCTTGTCGGCTTGCGCGGCCGCGAGCATTTCTATCCGCGCGAACTCTCAGGTGGCCAGCAGCAGCGCGTCGGAATCGCCCGCAGCCTCGCCACCAAGCCGGAAGTCTGGTTCCTCGACGAGCCGTTCTCGGCACTCGACCCGCTGATCCGCCGTGAGATGCAGGATGAACTGATGCGGCTGCAGACCATGTTGCACAAGACCATCGTCTTCATCACCCACGATTTCGACGAGGCGATCCGGCTGGCCGACCGCATCGCCATCATGAAGGACGGCGAGGTCATCCAGATCGGCACGCCGGAGGAGTTGGTGGTCAATCCGGCGACCGACTACGTCGCCGAATTCACCCGCGACGTCCACCGCGCCAAGGTGATCTCGGCGCGCAGCCTGATGCGCGCCTGTGATGGCTCAGAGCATGGCGGCACGGTGGCGCCGGATGCCAGAATATCGAGCTTCTCGGCTGATATCGTTGCCGCCGGCAAGCCGTTCGCCGTGGTCAACGGCACCGGCAAGCCGATCGGCGAAGTGACGCCGCAAGCGGTTATCGATCTGCTGGCCGGCATAGAGCGTCCGAGAGCCGGCACATGACGGTGACGGCAAGCGCCACCGCAACAAGGCCGCCGGTTCAGCGCTGGCTGGCGATCTGGGCTTTGGCGCTTGCCGCCGTACTGGTCGTGTTCCTGCTGCGGGATAGCGTGCCGTGGGCCGTCAACTATCCGACTGAGGCGGTAATTCCGATCGCCGACTGGGTCAGCGCGCTGATGCGCTGGATCAAGTCGAACTTCTCCTGGCTGACCCGTTCGATCACCGCCGTGCTCGGCGTGCCGCTCGATTTTGCGCTCAATCTTCTGGCCAAGAATTTCAAGATCGGCCATGGCGCCGATATGATCGTACTGCCGCGCCTGTCCTGGATCGGCGTCTGCGCCGCCGCATATCTCGCCGGAAGGGCCGCCGGCGGCTGGAAACTCGGCGCCCTGGTCGGCGGCTGTTTCCTCTACATCGCGCTGTTCGGGCAATGGACCAGCGCCATGCTGACGCTCGGGCTGATCTCCATCGCCGTGCCGTTCTGCATCGTCACCGGCCTGTTTGTCGGCATCTGGGCATGGCGCAAGCCCTGGGCCGAGAAGCTCGTCATCTCCCCTGCCCTCGATCTGATGCAGACCATCCCGACCTTCGCCTATCTGATCCCAATGCTGCTTCTGTTCGGCAACAGCCCGGTCTCGGCGATGATCGCGACCGCTATCTTCGCCACACCGCCGATGGTGCGGGCAACGATGCTCGGCCTGTCCAGGGTCCCGTCCGAAATCGACGATTTCAGCGAGATGGCCGGCTGCACGGCGCGGCAGAAACTGTGGAAGGTGCTGTTGCCGTCGGCGCGGCCGACGCTGATGGTCGGCGTCAACCAGGTCATCATGCTGGCGCTCAACATGGTCATCATCGCCTCAATGATCGGCGCCGGCGGTCTCGGCTACGACGTGCTTCTGGCGCTCAGGGCGTTGAAGGTCGGCGAGGCGATGGAAGCCGGCCTCGCCATCGTCGCGTTGGCCATCGCGCTCGACCGGCTGAGCCAGGCCATTGCGCACAAGCAGGCCAAGGGCGGTGTCCATCAGGAGGCCGGCCAAAACTTCTGGCGGCGCTATCCCAATCTGACGCTTGCCGTCGCCATCCTCGCCATCACCACGCTGCTTGGCCTGTTCGTCCCAGCCTTAGCAGCACTGCCGAAGGCGATGACCCTCACCACCGCGCCGCTCTGGAAGGCAGCGGTGAACTGGATCACGCTCAATTTCTTCGACATGATCGAGGCGTTCCGGGTGGCGCTGATCCTCAATGTGCTGAACCCGGTGCGCGCCTTCTGCGAGGGCTTTCCGTGGCTGGGCGCGGTGTTCCTGCTCGGCCTTGCCGGCTACCAGCTCTCAGGCTTGCGCCTTGCTGCCCTCGTCGCAGCGCTGACCGCATTCTGCGCCGTCACGGGCCTGTGGGAAAAGACCATGGCGACGGTCTATCTCTGCGGCATCTCGGCCTTCATCGCTTGCCTGATCGGTATTCCCGTCGGGCTGATGGCGGCGCGCAGCGACCGTTTCGAGAAGATCGTGACGCCCGTCATCGACACGCTGCAGGTGCTGCCGTCCTTCTGCTTCATCATCCCGGTGGTGATGCTGTTCAGAGTTGGCGACGTCACCGCGATGATCGCCACCGTCGCCTTCGCCGTGGTGCCGGCCATTCGCTACACCAATCTCGGCATCAGGCAGGTGCCGCCAGCGCTGATCGAAGCAGCGAAAGTGTCGGGCTGCACCCCACGCCAGACCTTCTTTCGCGTGCAATTGCCGCTGGCGCTGCCGGAGATCATGCTCGGCGTCAACCAAACGATCCTGATGGCGCTGGCGATGATCATCATCTGCGCCATGGTCGGCACACGCGATCTCGGTCAGGAGGTGTTTATCGCATTGTCCAAGGCCGATGCCGGCCGCGGCATCGTCGCGGGTCTCGCCATCGCCTTCATCGGCATCGTTGCCGACCGGCTGTTCAATGCGTGGACAGCGAAGGCACGGGCGAGATTGGGGTAGCTCGAGGCGCGACGGCTACTCCGCCGCCACGCCCTTCACTTCGAGATAGCTCTCCATCGAATCATCCATCGCCTGTAGCCAGGGCGTATGGTGCAGCGGCGCCATCGTGCCGGTCATCAGCGAGCGGTAGGCATTGTCGCGGAAGGTCATGATGTTCTCGACCTTGTGGTGTTCCCATTCCATGAAGGTCTGGTTGACGGCCTCGACGTCGAAGCCGGGGTAGTCGGTCTGTTCCATCAATTCCTTGGTGTAGTCGCCCTGGAACCAGATCATCTGCTCGGCGTCTTCCAATGTCTCCTCGCGCGCCCGCCATTTCGCACCGTGCGCCGCCATCGCCTCGACCGACGGCAGCTTGATGCGGCCCATGATGACGTCGCGGGCGAACCAGGCCTGCGCGTCGAACATGTTGAAGGTGTAGAACTGGTCCTGCATGCCGATATAGGACAGTTGCGGGTTCTTTTCCCAGACGACGCCTTCGTAGAGCCCGTCCGGCCACATGCGGTTGGCGGTCTTGAGCTTCAAATCGTCGGTGAGGAACGGGAAGGCGTGGAGGTAGCCCGTGCACAGGATAATCGCGTCGACATCCTTGGTGGTGCCATCCTTGAAATGCGCGGTCTTGCCGACGACCTTTTGCAGCAGCGGCACTTCCTTCCAATTCTCCGGCCATTTGAAGCCCATCGGCTTGGAGCGGTAGCTGGAGGTGATCGATTTGGCGCCGTATTTGTAGCATTGCGAACCGATGTCCTCGGCCGAATAGGAGCGGCCGATGATCAATATGTCCTTGCCCTTGAATTCCATGGCATCACGGAAATCATGGCTGTGCAGGATGCGGCCGTTGAAGGTCGAAAAGCCCTCGAAATAAGGCACGTTGGGCACCGAGAAATGCCCGGAGGCGACGACGACATTGTCGAATTCCTCGGAGTAGGTGACGTCGTTGGCGCGGTCGTGCGCGGTGACGGTGAATTTCTTCGTCTGGTCCGAGAACGTGACCATGCGCACCGGGCTGTTGAAGCGCACCCATTTGCGCACGCCGGATTTTTCGACGCGGCCCTTGATGTAGTCCCACAGCACGGCGCGCGGCGGATAGGAGCCGATCGGTCGGCCGAAATGCTCCTCGAACGTGTAGTCGGCGAATTCGAGGCATTCCTTCGGCCCATTCGACCAGAGGTAGCGGTACATCGAGCCGTGGACCGGATCGCCATGCTCGTCGAGACCGGTGCGCCAGGTGTAATTCCAGAGGCCACCCCAGTCGGACTGCTTTTCGAAGCAGACGATCTCGGGAATATCGGCGCCCTTGTCGGCCGCTGACTTGAAGGCCCTGAGCTGGGCCATACCGGACGGTCCGGCACCAATGACGGCAACACGACTTTTCATTGCGGGCCTCCCGTTCTGATTTCGACTTTTGTCTTGACGCAATTCCCAAGGGAAAGCGCTACGAGCTTTTCCCGGGAAAACCGTTTGACACTTTTCCTGGAATTGCTCTTACGAAACAAATTTCACTGACAGGGACAGTAATTGGCGCTCCCGTGCTGTCAACAGGTCTTGCGTCGAAACAGCGTTGCACGATCGCAACTTTCGGGGAAAAGCGGTCGCGGACCGAACATCGGGAAAACCGCGCAATCCGTCACGCGGGGCTTGTTGCGGCGGTTGCGCTCATGTATCGGCAACGAATATGTTCACCTCGAGTGAAATAAGTCCACAGGGTTCGGGGGCGGCGACATGGCGAAAAGGTCTTCAGAGTCCAAGCTTGGCATTGCCGCGGCCAAGGCCAAGCCATTGCCGAAGGCCGCCGATGGGCGAACCATCCGCACACCACTCACCCAAAACCCGCACGCCATTCGCGACACCCGTGAAAAGGTGCTGGAAGTCGCGATCGGCCGCGAGGTGCGGGCGTTCCGCAAGAAGCTCGGCATCACCGTCGCCGATCTCGCTGTCGCCACCGACATTTCGCTCGGCATGCTGTCGAAGATAGAGAACGGCATCACCTCGCCGTCGCTGACGACGCTTCAGGCGCTGTCGCGGGCGCTCGGCGTTCCCGTCACCGCCTTCTTCCGCCGCTTCGAGGAGGAGCGCAGCGCTGTCTTCGTCAAGGCGGGCGAAGGGCTTGATGTCGAACGCCGCGGCACGCGCGCCGGCCACCAGTATAATCTGCTCGGCCATATCGGCTCCAACACCAGCGGTGTCGTCGTCGAACCCTATCTGATCACGCTGACCGAGGATTCGGACGTGTTCCCGACCTTCCAGCATGAGGGCATGGAGTTCCTGTACATGCTCGAAGGCGAGGTGGTTTACCGGCACGGCAGCAACCTCTATCCGATGAAGCCCGGCGACAGCCTGTTCTTCGATGCCGACGCGCCGCACGGGCCGGAACAGCTGACCCAGTTGCCGATGCGCTACCTCTCGATCATCTGCTATCCGCAGAACAGCGCGGGTTGAGGCCGAAATCGGGGCCACTTTGGGCGAGATGCACTAGCGCCTGCGACGGCTGGTTGACGAGGCAAGATACCCAAGTGCGAGCGTCATGGCGGCGACCGCGATCCCGGTGCAGATCACGCCTGCCGGAGTTATCCTGGCACTGCCCTGCAACGTAATGTGCTTCCCTACCCGCAGATCGAAAACTGATTTGATTTCTTCAGGATGCGAGGGCGAAGGCTCTTCTTGAACAACTGGCATCATTAGAACTCCGGTTCAAATCTGCCATCGCCCCACAATGACCGGCGCGAGCAACTATGCCCGGTGAGAGGCAGCGCAAACACTATAGATTAAACTCAATCCGGCCCAAACCCCGGACTCGTCGGGCTGCCGTCATCCAGCTTCGACAGCCATTCGACCAGTGTCGGGCGATAGCGGGTCAGGCCCTTGTAGGTGGCGAGTTCCTCAGGCAGGTCGCGGATGACGCGGTGCAGGCGCCGCGCCCATTTCGGCTGCATTACCAGCTCGTCCATCTTGATCAGATAGCAGCGGATCGGAAAGACGATGCCGTTGGAGCGTGGCAAGCGCCAGAAGCTTTGCAGCTCGACGCGCAGATGCACCTTGTCGCCGACGTTCTCCGCCGTCACGGTCGTCCGGTCCGGTCCCCATTTGTGATAATTTTCCGGGCTGGTGTCGAGCCGTGGATTGATGGTCATGGTCCAGTTCAGCCGTCGCGCCGGCTTGCCCTGCTGGATGTTGGTGAGGAATTTCAGCGCCCGGACGAATATGCCCTTCTCATGCGCCAGCGGCACCGGCGCGTGCCATTCGAAGAAATTCATGCCGATGTCGAAATCGAGCGACCAGTCGGCCTGGGTGGTGACCATGCCGGCATCCATCCACAGATTGCCGTCGCGCTGGTCGAGGATGCAGAAATCTCCTTGGCTCTGACGCGTGATGTATTCCATCGGGCCATAGGGCAGCGTCGAAGTATCGCCAAAGGTGAAGGTGTCGTCGATGCCGAGCGGCCGGTTGATCCAGCGCCAGCGGTCGCCGTCGCGGGTCAGTGTGAAATGCTCGGGATAGCCCAGCGCCTGCTGCTCCATCAGGAGTTCGAGCAGGTCCCAGCCGGCCAGCGTCATGTGCGGCAGCGACTGGCAGCGCAGCGGGTCCTCGGCCAGCACCAAAGCGCGGTCCTGCATCTCGGCGACATAGTGCTCGTCGACGTCGATCAGGTTCTCCAGCACGCTGCCCTTCGGCCCCAGAACATGCGGCTCGATGTTGACCGCATACATGTAGCTGTCTTCGTGGAATGGAAACGGAAACCGCCTGATGTGCTCCGGGCTGTTCCTGAAGCTGAAATCGTCGCGGAACGTTTCCTTGCGAAAGGTGATTCCCAAGCTCGCCTCCTATCTTTCCAAGACCAGCGACCGGCCCTCGAAGCGCGACACGCACGGCATGATCTTGCAGCCGGAACGATGGTCTTCCTCGCTCAGCCAATGATCATTGTGGATGAATTTGCCGTCATGCGAGATGACGTTGGTCTCGCACTGGCCGCAGACGCCGCCGCGGCAGAGATAGGGCGGATCGACGCCGGCCGCCTCGATCGCTTCGAGCAGGCTCTGCTGCTCGTCGACGCGGATCGTCTTGCCGGTGACGGCCAGCGTCACGTCGAAGGGAGCGCCGGGCTGCGGTGCCGCGAAATGCTCGAAATGCACGGTTTCCGACGGCCAGCCAAGTGCGGCGGCGCGATCACGAACCCAGCCGATCATGCCGGATGGACCGCAGACATAGAGATGCGTGCCGAGCGGCTGCGAGGACAAGAGCCGGTCGAGATCGATGCGCTCGTCGCGGTCGTCGTGATAGAGCCTGATCCGGCGGTCGTAACGCTCCCGCAGCACATCGGCATAGGTGCCGAGCGAGGCGGTGCGGCACGTGTAGTGCAGCTCGAAATTGCCGCCTTCGGCCGCCAGCTGCGCGGTCTGCGCCATGAACGGGGTGATGCCGATGCCGCCGGCCAGCATGAGGTGTTTCTTGGCGCGCAAATCGAGCGAGAACAGATTGACCGGATAGCTGATCACCATTTCCAGGCCCGGCTTGACGCTCCGATGCATGAACAGCGAGCCGCCGCGGCCGACATCGTCGCGACGCACCGAGATCGTGTATTCGCTGGTATTGAGCGGCGAGCCCATCAGCGAATAGGGATTGAGCCTGGTCCGCTCGCCATCGCGCATCTCGACCACGACATGGGCGCCGCCGGAAAAGGTCGGCAAAAGCTCGCCGTCACGCCGGCGAAAATGGAAGCGCGTCACCAGATCGTTGACCGGGACGACATCGGAGACGACGACGTCAAGCTTGGTGGTGCCGGTGCTCATCGAAATATCTCCTCCATGGGAGGAATTTCGCTACGGTCCTCGGCGTTGATGCAGACGCCCTGGAAGGCCGCAAGACGCCGCGAGTAATGATCGCGTACCAGAAGAAGCAGGCCACAATGCGAACAGGTCGCCGGCTGCGTCGTGACGTTTTCGGTGATGCCCTTGCAATGGACGCATTGCATGCGCCGCGCCAGCGAGCCGCGATGCTCGGTCTGGATCGAAGTGTGATCGATTCCGGCTTCGAGCGCGACCTGCATGGCCTGGCCGATCAGCCCTTCAGTGCCTGCGAGATAGAGGCGTAAGCCCATATGCGCGTTGGCCAGCGTCTGCTTCAATCGCGGCAGCAGGCTGGCGAAGGACGGTGCCTCGTGGAACTGGGCAGGTCTCAATGCTTCGAGGGCAGCGACATGTTTGCGGCCGGAGCCGGGAATGAAGACGATCTCTACTCCATCGAAGAAACCGGCCGGGGCCGTCTTAGCCATATCGATGATCGCAAGCGCGCCCTCGGCATCCGCGATGAAAAGATGGTGCTTGCCGGGCTGCGGAGACAAGGTTCCGTAAACGGGCCGGCTAATGATACTTTTGGCTGCCATTCTCTGTTTATGCCTCGAACCGCTCGCCTTTGACCATGCCTCAGCCTTTCGCCGTGCGCTTGGTCTTCTTGGGATCGTCAAAGGGAAGCGGCTGCGCGGTGGCCTTGATGGCGCCGCTCTTGTTGCGGATCTCGAGCTTGGTGTCCTTGACGGCGCAGTCGACATCGAGCCTGGCGATGCCCATCGATTTCTTGACCAGCGGCGAATACATGGCGCAGGTCACCACGCCGACCTTTTTGCCATCGCGATAAACCGGCGCGCCTTCATCGGCCGGCTCCTTGCCGTCGAGCAGCACGCCGAAGATCTTGAAGCGCTCCTTCCCCTTCAGGCGGTAATGCTCCTCGGCGCCGCGGAAACCGGTCTTGCCGGGGCTGACGGTGAAGTCGAGACCAAGCTCCCACAGCGTATCGCCGGGCCCTTCATTGTCGAACGGATACTTTTGGGAATTGTCGTAGGGGTAGAACAGCAAATAACTTTCGACGCGCAGCATGTCGAGGGTGGTGAAGCGGCAGGGAATGATGCCGGCGCTCTTGCCCTCGTCGAGGATCCTGTCCCAGATCGTGCCGGCATCCTGTCCGCGGCAGAATATCTCGTAGCCGCGCTCACCGGTGTAGCCGGTGCGCGAGATCATCACGGGAAAGCCGAACAGCTGCGTCTGCATGTGATGGAAATAGGGCAGATCGCGAATGCCCGGCACATGCTTCGAGAGATAGTCGACAGCGGTCGGACCCTGCAGCGACAGGTCGTGCAGATTGTCGTCGAAGCGCAGCGAGACATCGCGCCCGACGGAAGCACGCTGCAGCTCCTCATGGCCGGTGCCGGAACCGTGCACGACCATCCAGGAATTCGGGCCGGTGCGGTAGAGGATGCAGTCGTCGGTGAATTTTCCCGCCTCGTTCAGCATGCAGGCATAGGCGGACTTGCCAGGATAGATCTTCTCGACGTCGCGGGTCGTCGCGAGATCGATCAGGTGCGAGGCATGCGGCCCGGTGATGTGCACCTTCTTGAGGCCCGACACGTCCATCAGGCCGGCCTTGGTCCGGATGGCGATGTACTCCTCGTCGGCGTCCTTGTCGTAGGTCCAGGCGGTGCCCATGCCGCTCCAGTCTTCGAGCTTCGAGCCGAGCGCGCGATGGCGATCCGCCAGGGTCGAAAATCTCCAGGATGCCGTCATGGACTTGCTTCTCCCTCACACAATTTGCTGACGTTTCGCCGTTTCGGGCCAGTGGAGGCCTCGTAACGGTCGCACCATATTGACTCAAAACTCCAAAAGCGCGCAATACTAAGATGCAAAAAGTTTTACTAGGAGGCAAGGAACTCAGCTGAAGAGAGGGGACATAAAATGGAAGGGAATCTCAACGCTCTAACGACCATTTTCACGGAATTCTATTATTGGGTGACCATCGTCATGATGTTCCTCATCCACGTCGGGTTCTGCACCTACGAGGTGGGGGTATCACGCCGGCGTAATCACCTGAAAACGCTCATGAAGAACGCGATGGCGATCCCGCTCGTCACGGTCACATTCTATTTTTTCGGTTGGTGGATCTATTTCGGGTTTCCCAACGGACCGGGCATGGTTCCGGGCGGGTTGGCCGCGGCACCTTTCGCCGAGCCGTGGAATCCGCTGATGGCCACCCACCTGTCCGGCGTCAGCCCGGGAGAGACGGGGGTAACGCCAACCGAGGCCGCGCTCTGGCATCGCCTCAACGGCGTGTTCTGGGGCGCCTTCCTGCTGTTTTCCATCACGACGGCTTCGATCATCTCCGGTTCGATCATAGAGCGCGCGCGTTCGGGTGCGTTCTGGATCGTCGCGGTGCTGATCGGCTCGGTGCTGTGGATTCTCGACGCGTCCTGGGGCTGGCATCCGCAAGGCTGGATGGTGAAGCTCTGGGGTTATCACGACGCCTATGCATCGGGCGTCGTGCACGCGATCGCGGGCGGCGCGGCGCTCGCCTTCCTTATCGTGCTGGGACCACGTATTGGCAAGTTCAGGCCTGACGGCACGGCCCGAGACATCCCGCCTCACAATGTTTGGCTGGTCACGATCGGGCTGTTCCTGATTTACACCGGCTTCTGGGGCTTCTATGCCGCGTGCAACATTCCACTGATCAGCCCGGCCACGATTGCCGGCCAGATCACCGGCGACACCTGGACGGCGACCAACATCTATCTTGCGCCGACCACGCTCTCGGCGATCACCTTCAACTTCCTGATGTCGCTGTCGGGCGGGATGATGGCCGGCTATATCGTCTCCAAGGGCGACCCGTTCTGGACGTTCTCGATGGGGCTTTGCGGCGTCATCTCGGCTTCGGCAGGCAACGATCTCTATCACCCGATCCAGGCGATGCTGATCGGCGCGATCGTCCCTAGCATCTGCTACAAGCTGCACTACTTCGTCGAGCGCCGCTTCAAGATCGACGATGCGGTGGGCGCCGTTGCCGTGCACGGCTATGGCGGATTCCTCGGCGTCGTGGTGGCGGGTTTCATGCTGTGGGGACAGCCGTCCTCACCCTATGAGGGCTTCGCCCACATCAACCCGCTTGGCAATTTCGCGGGTGCGGTGCTGATGTTCGCGCTCGGCTTCATCCCCACCTTTGTTGTCTGCAAGATCCTTAACAGCATGAACCTGCTGCGTGTGCCTGCCAAGGTCGAACTCGAGGGCGTCGACTTTGCCCTCAACCATGCGTTCGAGGCATCGGTGCGCGAAGTGGGATCTGCCGAAAAGGCCATGATCAAATAGCCAACCGACAGGAGAACTCGCAATGTCCACCAATGGCATGGAAAGCTGGGCCGTCGACCTCAAGGACGTCGGCGCAATCTACCCATTTCAGGGTTCAGAAGTGCTGATGGTCATCATCGGCCTCGTTTTCTGGATCGGCTGGCACGTCCTCCAGACGCGCCACGAGAACGCTGAAATCGAGGCCGATATGGCCGCGGACCGCAGCGGGGACGAGACAAGAGAGGCGATCGACCGCTATTAGGGTTGTGCCGGTCGCCTGGCGCCTTGTCGCGCCAGGCGATTTGTTTCTTATGAAAAAAACTTTCATGTGAGTTGAATAAGTCCCGTGAAGCTGGTAGCACCGAAATCACACTCACCATCGGAGGCTGACATGTGTGGAATCGTCGGACTTTTCTTGAAGGACAAGGCGCTGGAGCCCAAGCTTGGCGCTATGCTTTCGGAGATGCTGATCTCGCTCAGCGACCGCGGTCCCGACAGCGCCGGCATCGCCATCTATGGCGCGCCGACCGGCAACGAGGCCAAGATCACCATCCAGTCGGCGAAGCCGGAACGCGATTTCCGCGGTCTCGATACCGAGCTCGCCAAGGCCATCGGCGTGCCGGTGAGCGTGGCGATAAAGTCGACGCATGCGGTCGTCAGGACCAGGCCCGACAAGATCGACGAGGCGCGTGAGGCGATCCAGGCGCTGAGGCCCGATATCCGCATCATGGGCGCCGGCGACGTGGTGGAAATCTACAAGGAAGTTGGCCTGCCTGAAGCCGTCGTCGAGCGTTTCGACGTCCGCCACATGACCGGCACGCATGGCATCGGCCATACCCGAATGGCGACGGAATCGGCTGTCACAACGATGGGCGCGCATCCGTTCTCGACCGGCGCCGACCAGTGCCTGGTGCATAATGGTTCGCTCTCCAACCACAACAATGTCCGGCGCGAGCTGATCCGCGAAGGCATGACATTCGAGACCGAGAACGACACCGAAGTGGCGGCCGCCTATCTCTCCTCGCAGATGGCGCACGGCAAGAATCTCGGCGAGGCGCTGGAAGGCACGCTCAGCGATCTCGACGGTTTCTTCACCTTCGTCGTCGGCACCAAGAACGGCTTCGGCGTGGTGCGCGATCCGATTGCCTGCAAGCCTGCCGTGATGGCCGAGACCGACCAATATGTCGCCTTCGGCTCGGAATATCGCGCGCTCACCAAACTGCCCGGCATAGACAATGCGAGGGTCTGGGAACCCGAGCCCGCGACCGTCTATTTCTGGGAGCATTGAGCTGATGCCGGCAACCAAGCTTTCAAAGACGGCAGCTCACGATAATGCATCACGTGTCTTCGACCTCGACGCGATGTCGCTGCGCGAGCTCAACCAGGCGCTTCACAATCTGACGCCGGGTTCGAACGAAACCGCCTGGGAGGTGCTCCATCCGAAAGGCAGCCACTCGGTCGCGGTCGGCGTAGACCAGCCGGTCACCATCGATGTGCGCGGCAGCGTCGGCTATTATTGCGGCGGCATGAACGATGGCGCCGCGATCACCGTCCACGGTTCGGCCGGGCCGGGCGTCGGCGAGAACATGATGTCGGGCTCCATCACCATCAAGGGCGACGCCAGCCAGTATGCCGGCGCCACCGGCCGAGGCGGATTGCTAGTCATCGAAGGCAATGCCTCGTCGCGCTGCGGCATCTCGATGAAAGGCATCGACATCGTCGTCCACGGCAATATCGGCCATATGTCGGCCTTCATGGCGCAATCGGGCAATCTGGTGGTGCTGGGCGATGCCGGCGATGCGCTGGGCGATTCCATCTACGAGGCGCGGCTGTTCGTGCGCGGCAAGGTCGACAGCCTTGGCGCCGACTGCATCGCCAAGGAGATGCGGCCCGAGCATCTGGAGTTGCTGCAAGGCCTGCTCGACCGCGCCGGCGTGACCGGTGTCGAGCCGGCCGAGTTCAAGCGCTACGGCTCGGCGCGCACGCTCTACAATTTCAATATCGACAATGCCGACGCATATTGAGGCAAAATGACCTATCGCAACCCGCCGACGACGCCGCGCAAATCCGCGACCTTCGACGACTACACGCTTTCCGAGATCCGCCGCGCCGCGGCGACCGGCATCTACGACATCCGCGGCGGCGGCGCCAAGCGCAAGCTGCCGCATTTCGACGACCTGCTGGTCCTTGGCGCCTCGATCTCGCGCTATCCGCTCGAAGGCTACCGCGAACGCTGCGACACCAGCGTCGTGCTGGGTTCCCGTTACGCCAAGAAGCCGATCGAGCTGAAGATCCCGATTACCATCGCCGGCATGAGCTTCGGTTCGCTGTCTGGTCCGGCCAAGGAAGCGCTAGGACGCGGCGCGACGCTGGCCGGCACCTCGACCACGACCGGCGACGGCGGCATGACCGAGGAAGAGCGCGGTCATTCCAAGGTGCTGGTCTACCAATATCTGCCTTCGCGCTATGGCATGAACCCGCGCGATTTGCGCCGGGCCGATGCGATCGAGGTGGTGGTCGGCCAGGGCGCCAAGCCCGGCGGCGGCGGCATGCTGCTCGGCCAGAAGATCTCCGACCGCGTCGCCGAGATGCGGACGCTGCCCAAGGGTATCGACCAACGCTCGGCTTCGCGGCATCCCGACTGGACCGGTCCCGACGATCTCGAGATCAAGATCCTGGAACTGCGCGAAATCACCGACTGGGAAAAGCCGATCTACGTCAAGGTCGGCGGCGCGCGGCCCTATTACGACACCGCCCTTGCGGTGAAATCGGGCGCCGATGTCGTCGTGATCGACGGTATGCAGGGCGGCACGGCGGCGACGCAGGAAGTGTTCATCGAGAATGTCGGCCAGCCGACGCTTGCCTGCATCAGGCCGGCTGTGCAGGCGCTGCAGGATCTCGGCATGCACCGCAAGGTGCAGTTGATCGTCTCCGGCGGCATCCGCAACGGCGCCGATGTCGCCAAGGCGCTGGCGCTGGGCGTCGACGCCGTGTCGATCGGCACTGCCGCGCTCGTCGCGCTTGGCGACAACGATCCGCGCTGGGAGGCCGACTATAACGAGCTCGGCACCACCGCCGGCGCCTATGACGACTGGCACGAGGGCCGCGACCCGGCCGGCATCACCACGCAGGACCCCGAACTGATGCAGCGGGTCGACCCGATCGCCGCCGGGCGGCGTTTGGCGAACTATTTGAAGGTGATGACGCTGGAGGCGCAGACCATTGCGCGTGCCTGCGGTAAGAACAGCCTGCACAATCTCGAGCCCGAGGATCTCGTCGCGCTCACCATCGAAGCCGCCGCCATGGCCGGCGTGCCGCTCGCCGGCACCAACTGGATACCGGGGAAGAACGGCTTCTGACACAGACTGCCAATACCACATAAGCGAGGAACTATAATGGGGAACGATCTCGCCGCTTTCGCCAAGAAGAACGGCGTCAAATATTTCATGATTTCCTACACGGACCTGTTCGGTGGGCAACGCGCCAAGCTGGTGCCGGCGCAAGCCATCGCCGATATGCAAAAGGACGGCGCCGGCTTTGCCGGCTTTGCCACCTGGCTGGACCTGACGCCTGCGCATCCCGATATGCTGGCGGTGCCGGATCCGGATTCGGTCATCCAGCTGCCGTGGAAACCCGAGGTCGCCTGGGTCGCCGCCAACTGCATCATGGACGACAAGGAGGTCGACCAGACGCCGCGCAACACGCTGAGGCGGCTGATCGCCGAAGCCGCGACCGACGGCATGCATATCAAGACCGGCGTCGAGGCCGAGTTCTTCCTGATCTCGCCTGACGGCAAAGCAATCTCCGACGAATACGATACGGCCTCAAAACCTTGCTACGACCAGCAGGCGGTGATGCGCCGCTATGACGTGATTGCCGAGATCTGCGACCACATGCTGGCGCTCGGCTGGGGCGCCTACCAGAACGACCATGAGGACGCCAACGGCCAGTTCGAGATGAACTGGGCCTTCGACGATGCGTTGGCCACCGCCGACAAGCATTCGTTCTTCAAGTTCATGGTCAAGTCGGTTGCCGAGAAGCACGGTCTGCGCGCCACCTTCATGCCCAAACCCTTCCAGGGCCTGACCGGCAATGGCTGCCATGCCCATATCTCGGTGTGGGACAAGGCCGGCAAGACCAATGTCTTTGCCGACAACGCGATGGAGCTTGGCCTGTCGGCAAAAGGCAGGAACTTCCTCGGCGGCATCATGAAGCATGCCTCCGCACTTGCCGCGATCACCAACCCGACAGTCAATTCCTACAAGCGCATCAATGCGCCGCGCACGATCTCGGGCGCGACCTGGGCGCCGAACACGGTGACCTGGACCGGCAACAACCGCACCCACATGGTGCGTGTGCCCGGCCCCGGTCGCTTCGAACTCAGGCTGCCCGATGGCGCGGCAAACCCCTACCTCTTGCAGGCCGTCATCATCGCTGCAGGGCTGGATGGCATCCGCTCCAAGGCCGATCCCGGCAAGCGCTACGATATCGACATGTACCAGTTCGGGCATACGGTGAAGGGCGCGCCCAAGCTGCCGCTCAACTTGCTCGACGCGCTGCGCGAGTTCGACAAGGACAAATCGCTCAAGACGGCGCTGGGTGAGGAATTCTCGTCGGCTTATCTAAAGCTGAAGCACCAGGAATGGAATTCCTATGCTTCGCACTTCACGCAGTGGGAGCGCGACCACACGCTGGACATCTAGAGCATCGGAACGAAAAGTGTGAAGCGGTTTTCGGATGAATCCGATGCGTTAAGAATGATCCGGAGTGGGCGAGCGGCCTTGGAATGACCATATGAAATATTCGATCTTCTCGCTCGCCCGTGCCGCCCTTTCCGGCCACAAGAACTGGCAACGCACCTGGCGCGACGCCACGCCGAAGGACCGCTACGACGTGGTGATCATCGGCGGCGGCGGCCATGGCCTGGCCACCGCATGGTTCCTGGCCAGCGAACACGGCATCAGGAATGTCGCCGTGCTGGAAAAAGGCTGGATCGGCTCCGGCAATGCTGGCCGCAACACCACCATCATCCGCTCCAATTACGGCCTGCCCGGCAATACCGCCTTCTACGAATTGTCGATGAAGCTGTGGGAGCGCATGGAGCAGGACCTCAACTACAACACGATGGTCAGCCAGCGCGGCGTGATCAACCTCTACCATTCTGACGCACAGCGCGACGCCTATGCCAGGCGCGGCAATACAATGCGCATCAACGGCATCGACGCCGAACTGCTCGACCTCGCCGCGGTCAAGAAGATGATGCCGTTCCTGAACTTCGCCAATGCGCGCTTTCCCGTGCAAGGCGGGCTCTTGCAGCGGCGCGGCGGCACGGCGCGGCATGACGCGGTGGTCTGGGGCTATGCGCATGCGGCGAGCGCGCTCGGCGTCGACATCATCCAGAACTGCGAGGTGTCAGGCTTTGTCAGGGATGCCAACGGCAAAGTGACCGGCGTCGAGACCTCACGCGGCAGGATCGGCGCCAGCAAGGTCGGCATGGCCGTCGCCGGCAGTTCCTCGCGCGTCGCTTCGATGGCGGGACTGCGCCTGCCGATCGAAAGCCATGTGCTGCAGGCCTTTGTCTCCGAGGCGATCAAGCCGCTGCTGCCCAATGTCATGACCTTCGGCGCCGGCCATTTCTATGTCAGCCAGTCCGACAAGGGCGGGCTGGTCTTCGGCGGCGACATAGACGGCTACAATTCCTACGCCCAGCGCGGCAACATGCCTGTGATGGAGGATGTCTGCGAGGGTGGCATGGCGCTGATGCCGATGATCGGCCGCGTGCGGCTGCTCCGCCAGTGGGGCGGCGTCATGGACATGTCGATGGACGGCACGCCGATCATCGACAAGACGCCGGTGGACGGGCTCTATCTCAATGCCGGCTGGTGCTATGGCGGCTTCAAGGCGACGCCGGGCTCCGGTTTTGTCTTTGCCCATCTTCTGGCGCGCGATGAATCGCACGAGGAAGCGGCGAGGTTCCGCCTGGACAGGTTCCGGCGCGGCGCGATCATTGATGAAAAGGGCGTCGGCGCCCAACCGAACCTGCACTGAGGACGGCCTGGAAATCATGCGTATTGTCTGTCCCTTCTGTGGCGAACGCGAACTCGGCGAGTTCACCTATCTCGGCGACGCCAAGCCGCAACGCCCGGCGGCGGATGCCGGCGAAGACGCCGTCTATGACTATGTCTATCTGCGCGACAATGTCGCCGGCGTGATGAGCGAGCACTGGTATCATGGCGGCGGCTGCCGGAGCTGGCTGAAGATCACCCGCAACACGCTGACGCACGAGATTTCGTCGGTCGAGCCGGCTGCGGGCGTTGGTGCCGCGAAGGTTGGCGTGTGATGGCCGGCGTGCAGGCAAACCGGCTGGCCAATGGCGGTCTCATCGACCGCTCGGTGTCGCTGAATTTCCGTTTCGACGGTAAGAGTTTTTCCGGCTTCCAGGGCGACACGCTCGCCTCGGCGCTCGTCGCCAATGGCGTCAAGCTGGTCGGCCGCTCGTTCAAATATCATCGCCCGCGCGGCATCCTCACCGCAGGCTCGGAAGAGCCTAACGCGCTGGTCGAGTTGCGCAATGGCGCAAGGCGCGAGCCGAACACCAAGGCGACCACGGCCGAACTCTATGAAGGACTTGAGGCCGCCAGCCAGAACCGCTGGCCGTCACTGCGCCACGATTTCATGTCGGTCAACCAGTTGTTCGCGCCGATCTTTGTCGCCGGCTTCTACTACAAGACCTTCATGTGGCCGGCGAAATTCTGGGAAGCGATCTATGAGCCGGCGATCCGCCGCGCCGCCGGCCTCGGGCGCGCCGCTGGTGTTGCCGACCCTGATCATTACGACAAGGCCTGGGCGCATTGCGACGTGCTGATCGCCGGCTCCGGCCCGGCTGGCCTTGCGGCCGCACTCGCCGCGGGCCGCTCTGGCGCCCGCGTCATCCTGTGCGAGGAGGATTTTGCGCTTGGCGGCCGGCTGCTGTCCGATGGCGGCACCATCGATGGTATGCCGGCGGCCGAATGGATTTCGCGCACGCTGGCGGAACTTGCGGCACTGCCCGACGTCCGCCTCATGACCCGAACGACATTGTTCGGCGTCTATGATGGCGGCACTTATGGCGCGATCGAGCGGGTCAACGACCACCTGCCCTCGCCGCCCGAGCATCAGGTGCGGCAGCGGCTGTGGCGGATCGTGGCCAAGCGCTGCGTGGTCGCGGCCGGCGCAATCGAGCGGCCGATCGTCTTTGCCGGCAACGACACGCCCGGCGTGATGATGGCGTCGGCAATGCGGACCTATGTCGCGCGCTATGCGGCAACGCCGGCGAAACGCGTCGCGCTGTTCACCAACAATGAGGATGGCTGGCGCACGGTCGAAACCGCGCTCGGCGCGGGATTGCAGATCGCGGCGGTCGTCGACGCACGGCCTGATGTATCGGCTGCGCATCGCTCGCTCGCCTCGAAAGGCGGTTTCCCCGTGCTGAACGGTTCGGTCAGCGCAGTCGACGGCGGCAAGGACGGTGCCAGGAAGATCTCGGTGTCCCTGACGGGTGGCGCACGCGCCGAAGTCGAAGCCGACGGGCTCGCCGTCTCCGGTGGCTGGAACCCGGCGGTCGCTCTGACCTCCTACCATCGCGGCCGACCGAAATGGCAGGACGATATCGCCGCCTTCGTGCCGGATGGCGCGCCGCCAGGCATGGTCGCCGCGGGTGCGGCCAATGGCGCCTTCGGCCTCGGCGCCTGCCTGGGCCAAGGCTTTGCTGCAGGCGCGCAAGCGGCGCGGGATGCCGGGCGCAGCGGCAAGGCAGGCTCGGCACCGGTGGCCGAGGATGGGGCGTTCTCGCTCACCCCACTTTGGCATGTCGCCGGCAAAGGCAAAGCCTTTGTCGACCAGCAGCACGACGTCACTGCCTCGGACATCGAGTTGGCGCAGCGCGAGGGTTTCGAATCGGTCGAGCATCTGAAGCGTTACACGACGCTCGGCATGGCGACCGACCAGGGCAAGGGCTCGAATGTCGCCGGCCTAGCCATCATGGCTGCAGTGTCAGGCAAATCCATTCCCGAGACCGGCACGACGATCTACCGGCCGCCCTATGTGCCGGTTGCCATCGGCGCTTTCGCCGGTCATCACCGCGACAAGAATTTCCATGCAACGCGGCTGACGCCGTCGCATCATTGGGCGGCCGAACAGGGGGCGATCTTCGTCGACACGGGTCTGTGGAAGCGCGCGCAATGGTATCCGCGCGCCGGCGAGAAGGACTGGCTGGAATCCGTCACTCGCGAGGTCAAGGCGGTGCGTTCCGGCGTCGGCTTCTGTGATGTCTCGACACTCGGCAAGATCGACGTGCACGGCCCCGATGCCGGCGCTTTCCTCGACCGCGTCTATATCAACACCTTCTCAAATCTCGCTGTCGGCAAGGCGCGCTACGGGCTGATGCTGCGCGAGGACGGCATGGTCTATGACGACGGCACCACGTCGCGGCTGGCCGAGGACCACTATTTCCTGACCACAACCACGGCCAAGGCGGGGCCGGTGATGCAGCATCTCGAATTCTGCCGGCAGGTTCTCTTCCCTGAGCTCGACGTGCAGCTGACATCGGTCTCCGACCAATGGGCTCAGTTCTCGATCGCCGGACCCATGACGCGTGACTTGCTCCGGGAGCTCGTCGATCCTGCCGAGGATCTGTCGAATGAAGGCTTTCCCTTCATGGGCGCGCGGGAAGTGGCGCTACGCGGCGGCATCAAAGCGCGGCTGTTTCGCATCTCCTTCTCCGGCGAGATGGCGTTCGAGATTTCCGTGCCGGCCCGCCATGGCGACGCGCTGGTGCGCAATCTGACACAGGCCGGCGCACCATTCGGCGTGACGCCCTACGGCACCGAAGCGCTAGGCGTCATGCGCATCGAGAAGGGCCATGTCGCCGGGCCGGAACTCAGCGGCACGACGACCGCGGCCGATCTCGGCTTGGGCAAGATGATGTCGACCAAGAAGGATTTCATCGGCCGCGTCATGGCCGGACGCGAGGCGCTGGTGGCAGCGGATCGACAGGTCGTCGTCGGCATCAAGCCGACGGACAAGGCAAGCCGCCTGCGTTCCGGCGCGCATATCATTCCGAAGGGCGAGACACCCGGCCCGGGCAACGACCAGGGCTACGTCACCTCGATCTGTTTCTCGCCCACCCTCGACCAGTGGATCGGGCTCGGGCTGGTCGAACGCGGCCGCGAACGCATCGGCGAGATAGTCCATGCGCATGATCCGCTGCGCGGCGAGGAATACGATGTCGAGCTCTGCAATCCCGTCTTCTACGATCCGGAAGGAGGGCGCCAGCGTGGCTGAATTCTCCTGGTCTAGCCACAGTCCTCTGGAGCATGCGCTTGCCACCGGCGTCCACGGCCTACGCGGTACCGAGGCTGGCGTCTCGCTAACCGAGATCCGCAATTTCGACCTGATCCAGGTCATGGCGCGGCGCGGCAAATGGGCCGAACTGGCAAGGGCCGCCAAAACGCGTTTCGAAGTGGCGGCGCCGGACGGGCCGAATGCGGTCCAAGCGAAGGACGCGACACTGATCTGGTCCGGTCCCGATCAGTTCCTCGTGCTGTCGAAAGACGGCAATCACGCGATGAACACTCTGGCGCCAGCGTTCTCCGGCCTCGCCTCGCTGTCCGACCAGTCGCACGCACGCGCCCTGATCAGCATCTCCGGAGCCAAGGCGCGCAGCATGCTCGCCAAGCTGTCGTCGCTCGATCTGCACCCGGCGGTATTCCCGGTTGGCGCAGCCGCCGCGACCTCGATCGACCATACCAGCGCCACTCTCTGGCGCGGCGGCGATCAGCCGGATGGGCAGGCTGTGTTCAACCTTCTGGTCTTTGCGACCTTCGCCGAAAGTCTTTGGCACACGATGCTCGACGCTGGCGCCGAATACGGTATCGATATCCGATACTCCGAGGAATTGGCATAGCTCGCCTTCCCTTCTCCCCTTGCGGGAGAAGGTGGATTGGCGCGCAGCGCCAAGACGGATGAGGGGTGTTGGAAGAAACTCGACGCCAGAGAATCAACTGATTCCAGGCGCTTACATACTGACCGCTGCGATCCGTCCAGCACCCCTCATCCGACCGAACTGCGCTCGGCCACCTTCTCCCACAAGGGGAGAAGGGAGAGCCGCACCTGGTCGCTCCGCCTTGCCAAAACTGCAAGCACTGCTATTCTTGCTGCTAAAATAATTTCACGTACAGGCAAACTTGTTTCTCAAGATTCAGAGTCGAGATGAGCCAGTCGCCCTACCCCGCCGTTGCAGCCGGACCACCCCGGCCGAGCCTGATCCTGAGGCCCGGCCAGATCGCGCTGCCACCCGGCATGGAGCGCTATACGGTCCAGGGCAATGGCGCGGTGCTCATCAAGGTCGAGGCCGGCGACACGATTACGGTGCGCAATGTCGAAGGCGGCCAGGCTTGCGAACTGCTGGCCTGGGACCAAACCGGCGCGACCGATCCCGGCATCTTCGGTGAAAAATCGAACAGCAATGCCGCCGGCATCAAGGCGCTGCTGGCGGAGAGCGATGACAGCCTCGCTTCCCTGCGCCGCGGGCTCGAGCGCCGTCAGGTGCAGCTCGATCAGGCCAAGGCGGTGCGCGTCTTCAGCAGCGCCACTCCGGCCGGCACCGAACAGGGTTTTACCGTCGCCCGCGACGGCGCGATGCTGATCGCCGCGCCGGGCGGCCCGATGCTTGTCGACGGCCACGACACCGCGACGTCGCTCAGCGTCATCGTGCGGCGCGCCACGATCCGCCCGGCGGCGAAGTCGCAACTCGGCGATCCGTTGGCCGATCCGGTGCTCGACCTGCGCGTTCATTCGGCGACGGCGGAATCCTATTTCGTCAAGGCGGGCGACTATCTGCAGATCCTCGATGTCGACGGGCGCCAGTGCACCGACTTCCAGTGCTTTTCGGCGCGCAAGCTGGACAAGGGCCGTGATCATCCGCTCGATGTGACAACGACCCGCACGCTGATGGGCGCGAGCTATCCGATGCCCGGGCTGCATTCGAAATACTATGACCAGGACATGGAGCCGCTGGTCGAGGTGGTGCAGGACACATGCGGCCGGCACGACGCTTTCGCGCTCGCCTGCGCCGCCAAATATTACGACGACATCGGCTATCCCGGTCACACCAACTGCTCGGAGAATTTCAACGGCGCGCTGGCCGACAAGGGCGTCACGCCTCGCGCCGGCTGGATGGCGATCAACTTCTTCTTCAACACGGCGATCGACGCACATGGCGTGATGGTGTCCGACGAGCCGTGGTCGCGGCCGGGCGACTATGTGCTGCTCAGAGCCCTGACCGACATCGTCTGTGTTTCCTCCGCCTGCCCTGACGACACGACGCCGGCCAATGGCTGGAACCCGACCGACATCCATGTGCGCACCTATTCCGGCCAGCACAAATTCTCGCGAGCGATCGCCAGACGCATGACGCCCGATTCGGAACCGAAAATGACCCGCGAGACAGCCTTTCATTCGAGCTTTGCCAAGCACACCCGCAACTTCGTCGAATACAGGGGCTACTGGCTGGCCAATTCCTTCGCCAGGGAAGGCGCCATCGCCGAATACTGGGCCTGCCGGCAGGACGCTGTCATCATGGACCTGTCGCCGCTGCGCAAATTCGAGGTGACCGGGCCGGATTCAGAAGCCCTGCTGCAATACACGCTGACCCGCGACGTCAAGAAGCTCGGCGTCGGCCAGGTCGTCTATTCCGCGATGTGCTACGAGCATGGCGGCATGATCGACGACGGCACGCTGCTTCGGCTCGGCAAGGACAATTTCCGCTGGGTCGGCGGCGACGATCTTTCCGGCGAATGGCTGCGTGAAACCGCCACCAAGCTCGGGCTCAACGTGCTGGTGCGCTCGTCCACCGACCAGATGCACAATGTCGCCGTGCAAGGCCCGAAGAGCCGCGACATCCTGCGGGAGGTCATCTGGACCTCGCCGCTGCAGCCGTCGATCGACGAGCTCGAATGGTTCCGCTTCGCCGTCGCCCGCATCGGCGGCGGCAATGGCGTTCCGGTCGTCGTTTCGCGCACCGGCTACACCGGCGAACTCGGCTACGAGGTCTGGTGCCATCCGCGCGATGCTGCAAAGGTGTTCGACGCCATATGGGAAGCCGGCCAGCCGCATGGGTTGAAGCCGATGGGCCTGCAGGCGCTCGACATGGTGCGTATCGAGGCCGGGCTGATCTTCGCCGGCTACGAATTCTCGGACCAGACCGACCCGTTTGAAGCCGGCATCGGCTTCACCGTGCCACTGAAGACCAAGACCGACGATTTCATCGGTCGCGAGGCGCTCATCCGGCGCAAGGAACACCCGCAAACGAAACTGGTCGGCCTCGACATCGAGGCCAATGCGGCCGTCGGCCATGGCGACTGCGTGCATGTCGGCCGTGCCCAGATCGGCGTCGTCACCTCGGGCATGCGCTCGCCGATACTGAACAAGAACATCGCGCTGGCAAGGCTCGACGTTACCCATGCCGCCATCGGCACCGAGGTGGAGATCGGCAAGCTCGACGGCCATGCCAAGCGGCTGCCGGCGCGCGTCGTGGCCTTCGCCCACTACGACCCGCAAAAGACCAGGCCGCGTTCCTGACGGCAGCACCCCAGGCGTGCAATTGGCCTGTCGGCGGTGCCCGCCGGCCGGTTCGCAAGCGTGATGTGTACAAGCTCACAAAACGCTTGACGTGAAAGCGCGGCGGATCAATCTTTACTGTTAAGAAAAAAATACGACTGAGCGGAAACACCCGCAGTCGTTGAAATGACGATTGAGCTCCGTGCAGCCGGGGCCGTCGCCACGGGAATAACCAATGGGGAAGCCAAACACATGAGCACGATAACGACTGCCCTGGAGCAGCCTGTCGAAGGCAGGCTGCTCAGGCACATTGACTGGCGTGGCGCCTTCTGGGTGGCAAGCGGCGTTCCCGCCCTTGTCCTGTTTTCGATCGGCGGCATTGCCGGCACCACCGGCACGCTGGCCTTCCTGATCTGGACGGTGTCGATGATCATGGGCTTCCTGCAATCCTTCACCTATGCGGAGATCGCCGGCCTGTTCCCGAACAAGTCCGGCGGCGCCTCGATCTACGGCGCCACCGCCTGGCTGCGCTACTCCAAGTTCATCGCGCCGCTGTCGGTATGGTGCAACTGGTTCGCATGGTCGCCCGTGCTGTCGCTCGGCTGCTCGATCGCCGCCGCCTATATCCTTAATGCGCTGGCGCCACTTCCAATCTTCACCGACACCTCGCCGGAAGTGGCTGCCTATATCGCGGCGCATGCCGGAACGAGCGCTGCCGACGCGATTGCGGCGGTGACCGCCGCCGCGACGCCCTTGATCCGCACCTGGACACTCTACGGTCACACGCTGGGGCCGGTCTCCTTCACCCTCAACGCCACCTTCTTCATCGGCGCGCTACTGATGCTGATCATCTTCTCCATCCAGCATCGCGGCATCCTGGGCACGGCCAATGTGCAAAAATATATCGGCCTGCTGGTCATCATTCCGATGCTGATCGTCGGCCTGGTGCCGATCTTCACTGGCCAGATCAACTGGGCGAACTTTTCGCCGCTGGTGCCGCTGGCGGCGGCCTATGCGCCCGAGCCCGGCGCGTGGAACATCGCCGGCTGGACGCTCGTGCTTGGCGGCATGTTCATCGCGGCGTGGTCGACCTACGGTTTCGAAACCGCCGTCTGCTACACCTCGGAATTCAAGAACCCCGGCACCGACACGTTCAAGGCCATCTTCTATTCCGGCCTGCTGTGCATGCTGCTGTTCATCCTGGTTCCCTTTACCTTCCAGGGCGTGCTCGGCCTCAACGGCATGCTGGCGACGCCGATCGTCGACGGCTCCGGCGTTGCCGACGCACTGGCCGGCATGGTCGGCGGCGGACAGCTCATCCACAGCCTGCTGGTAATGCTGATGATCCTGGCGCTGGTGCTGTGCATCATGACGGCGATGGCCGGCTCCTCGCGCACGCTCTACCAGGGCTCGGTCGACGGCTGGCTGCCGCGCTATCTCAGCCACGTCAACGAACATGGCGCGCCGACACGGGCGATGTGGACCGACCTGATCTTCAATCTGATCGTGCTGGCCATTGCGTCGGCCGATGCGACGAGCTTCTTCTTCATCCTCGCCGTGTCGAATTGCGGCTACATCATCTTCAACTTCCTCAACCTCAATGCCGGCTGGATTCATCGGATGGACAACGGCCATATCGAGCGGCCATGGCGCGCTCCGAGCTGGCTGCTCGGCGTCGGAGCGATCTTCGCCTATGTCAATGCGATCTTCATGGGCGCAGGCGCCAAAGTCTGGAACCCGATGGCGCTGTGGGCCGGGCTGATCACCGCCGCCCTGATCATCCCGGTGTTCTGCTTCCGCCACTACATCCAGGACAAGGGCAAATTTCCCGATCATATGCTGGCCGACCTCGGCATGAAGTCGTCGGATCTGAGGGTCAAGAAGGCAGGTATCCTGCCCTATCTGACGCTCGTCGCCGGCGTGGTGGTGATGCTGCTGGCCAACTGGTTTTTCGTCATCTGACGGCAGACTGGGTGGATCGCGCGCACAGCGACGCGCTCGATCCAGCTCCCTCTGAAGCCCACCCTGATAGTATCGGGGTGGGCTTTTTTCGTCTCGTTTGGAAGCGAATCCAGGGCCGCGAAGCTCCGTAGGTCATTGCGTTCCGCGACGCGCGAGAATAATCTTGTTGTACGATTGTTCAACAAGCCTATCGCGAAACCCAGATGCCGTGTAATCCCCGCTATGAGATCCTGTTCGAACCGGTGCGCATCGGGCCAGTCACGGCACCGAACCGCTTCTATCAGGTGCCGCACGCCAGCGGCATGACCAACGCGCTGCCGCGGGTTCGCGCGGCCTTTCGTGAGGCCAAGGCCGAGGGTGGATGGGGCGTGGTCTGCACCGGGGCCTGCTCGATCGACCCCAGCTCCGACGATGCACCGCTGCCTTTCGCGACCCTGTGGGACAGCAACGATATCCGCGCGCATGCGCTGATGACGGAAGCGGTGCACCGTCATGGCTCGCTGGCCGGCGTGGAGCTTTGGCATGGCGGCGCATCGGTCATGAACAGGACAAGCCGCCTGCCGCCGCTGTCACCGTCCGGGATTCCGTGGATGGCCACCCATGTCGGCTTCATGGGCAATCTGCGCCCGAAGACGATGGACAATGCCGATATACGCAACGTGCTGCGATGCCAGGCGGACGCGGCGCGCAAGGCGCGCACGGCCGGCTTCGACATCGTCTATGTCTATGCCGGCATGGGCTATCTCGGCTATGAGTTCCTGCTGCCCGAATATAACCATCGCTCCGACTGTTATGGCGGCCCGATCGAGAACCGGGTGCGCTTCGTGCGCGAGATGATCGAAGTCACCAAGGATGCCGTCGGCAAGGATTGCGGCGTAGCCTTGCGGGTAAGCCTCGAGGAACTGCGCGGCAGGCCCGGCCGCAACCAGCCCTCGGAGGCGCACGAGCTTGTCGAGCTGCTGGCCGACGTGCCGGACCTGTTCGACGTCAAGATGGATTCCAGTCCGACCGACTGTTCGGCGTCGCGCTTCACCGGCGAAGGCAGCCACGAGCCGGTGATCGATTTCGTCAAATCGCTGACGAAAAAGCCGGTGGTCGGCGTCGGGCGCTTCACCTCGCCCGACACCATGGTCTCGCAGATCCGGCGCGGCGTACTGGACTTCATCGGCGGCGCGCGGCCTTCGATCGCCGATCCCTTCCTGCCAAACAAGATCCGCGAGGGCCGCGAGGCCGAGATCCGCGAATGCATCGGCTGCAACATCTGCATTTCAAGCTGGCACGACGGCGTGCCGGTGCGTTGCACCCAGAACCCGACCGCCGGCGAGGAATGGCGGCGCGGCTGGCATCCCGAACGCGTCGAGCGTGCCGACAGGCCCGAGCGAATTCTCATTGTCGGCGGCGGACCGGCCGGGCTCGAATGCGCGCTGACGCTCGGCCGTCGCGGCCATGAGGTGACGCTTGCCGACAGCAGCCGGACCTTTGGCGGGCGGCTGACCTTCGAGAAGACACTCCCCGGCCTCTCGGCCTGGAACCGCGTCGTCGATTACCGCCTCGGGCGTCTCAACGAGATGAGCAACGTCTCGCTCCATGCCGAGAGTACCCTGGGCGCGGACGAGATCATCGAGCTTTCACCGGACCGAGTGGTGCTGGCGACCGGCGCGCGCTGGACCAATATGCTCTATTCCTCGCTGGAGATTCCGGTAGGGCGGCTCGACCATCCCGATGTTTTCACTCCGGACGACATCGCCGGCGGCCGGCTTCCAGAGGGGCCGACGCTGGTCTTCGATTTCGACAATTATTACATGGGCGGCGTCCTCACCGAGCATCTGGCAGTACATGGCGTCCCGGTCAGTTATGCGACCCCGGCAGGCCAGGCGTCCGCATGG
Organism: Mesorhizobium helmanticense; assembly: GCF_003034915.1. GTDB lineage: Bacteria > Pseudomonadota > Alphaproteobacteria > Rhizobiales > Rhizobiaceae > Mesorhizobium > Mesorhizobium helmanticense. Next base: position 377,579 of record NZ_PZJX01000028.1, read on the forward strand.
ACGATCATGACCAACGAACTGCCGCTGGTGCATCGGGCGCTGGCACGGCGCAAGGTGGCGGTGACGACGCTGCATCTCCTAAAATCCTTCGATGGCGAGACGGCGACGCTGGCGCATCTGTTCACCGGCGAGGAGACCCGCGTGGCCTGCCACTCGGTGGTGATCGTCGGGTTGAGATTGCCGCGCGGCGAGCTCTTCGAGACACTAACGGAACGCGCGGACGGGCTTGCAGCCGCCGGCATCCGCAGCGTCGATCGCATTGGCGACGCGCTGGCCCCGGGCGCCATCGCCCATGCCGTCCACAGTGGCCACAAGCTCGCTCGCGAGATCGGCGCAGATATCCGCTGGCAGCCCTACCGCCGCGACACGCCGATCGTCGATGCGGTGGCGGATTTCGACATGCGCACGGCAGCCGAATAGGAGGATGTCATGGAACGCATCACGGCACGTCGCAGACCCGGCCGCCCGCAGCGCGAGGTCGGCGGCATCGAGCAGCGCCCGTGGAAGCAGCTGACACGGCCTTACGCGCCGATCGAGATCCTGTCGGCCGACCAGGTCCAGACCATCCACGAGATGGGTCTTACCATTCTCGAGGAGATCGGCATGCGGGTGCTGCAGCCGCAGGCGCGCCAGCTCTATCGCGCGGCCGGCTGCGATGTCGACGAAGGCGAGATGCGGGTACGCTTCGACCGCGCCATGGTCATGGAGCGCATCGCCATTGTACCGTCGTCTTTCGAGTTGCGCGCCCGCAACCCGGCGAAGAACGTCAAGGTCGGCGGACGCCACTGCATCCTGTCGTCGGTCGGCGGACCGGCCTATGTCATGGACAATGATCGCGGCCGCCGCCCCGGCACCTATGCCGAGATGTGCGACTACCTCAAGCTGATCCAGTCGTTCAACGTGCTGCACCAGGAAGGCGGCGGACCATTCGAGCCGCTCGACCTGCATCAGAACACGCGCCATCTCGACCTCTACTATGCCGAGATCACGCTGCTCGACAAAAACTGGCAGCCGCAAACCCTTGGTCGGGGACGCGCAATCGACGCGCTGGAAATGGTGGCGATTTCGCTCGACACGACGCGCGAGAACCTTGCCCAGGAGATGCCTGTCTTCACCGGCATCATCAACACCAATTCGCCGCTGCAGCTTGACGAGCCGATGGCCGAAGGGCTGATCGCGCTGGCCGAGCATGGCCAGGTCAATGTCATCACGCCGTTCACGCTGGCCGGCGCGATGAGCCCGGTGACGCTCGCCGGCGCGCTGTCGCAGCAGCATGCCGAGGCGCTGGCCGGCATTGTGCTGACCCAGATCGTGCGGCCCGGCGTGCCGGTGATGTATGGCGGCTTCACCTCCAATGTCGACATGAAGACCGGCGCGCCGGCCTTCGGCACGCCCGAATATACGCAGGCCGCGCAGATCACCGGGCAGCTCTGCCGGCTGATCGGCGTGCCGTTCCGCTCAAGCAACGTCACGGCTGCCAATTCCGTCGACGCGCAAGCGGCTTATGAAAGCTCGATGTCGCTGTGGGGCTGCCTGATGGGCGGCGCCAATCTGGTGCTGCACGCGGCAGGCTGGCTTGGCGGCGGGCTGACGGCGTCGTTCGAGAAACTGGTGATCGACGCCGAGATGCTGCAGATGATGTCAGCCTATTTCGACCCGCCGGTGGTCGACATCGACACGCTGGCGCTGGAAGCGGTGCGCGAGGTCGGCCCGGCCGGCCACTTCTTCGGCGCGGCGCATACGATGCAGCGCTATGAGCGGGCGTTCTATTCGCCGCTGGTGTCGAACTGGGACAATTACGACACTTGGGTCGAGCGCGGTCAGGTCACGGCACGAGAAAGGGCTAATGTCGTCTGGAAGCGTATGGTCACCGAATACGAGCAGCCGCCGATCGATCCTGGTATCGACGAGGCATTGCGGGACTATATGGAGCGCCGCAAGCGTGAGGGCGGTTCGCCGCTGAATTGAGGCGCGAAATTCCGAAATCTTGGCGCTTGAACACCCCCTCTGTCCTGCCGGACATCTCCCCCTCAAGGGGGGAGATTGGCAGATTCTTTGGCGGCGCTTCTTCTTTCAACGTTCAAAATTGGCGAAGCCGTAGTGACATCTGATCTCCCCCCTTTGAGGGCAGGGGAATCGCATATGGCGATTTTGAGG